>NZ_JAGYVZ010000058.1 GCF_018380615.1 Flavobacterium psychroterrae
TCAAAATGTTCTACTAAAAAATCAGGAAGCATAAATTTTAAAAGATCTATAGGAGTCATATCAAATTCTTAGATTGCAAATTTCTGATTTTATTTTGACATTCCTCCCCAGGTTTTGTTCTTGATCCTCAAAATTCTTCAAGACCCGATATTGGTAGAGGTTTATCCTATATTAAACAACAAGAAAATGATAAGAAAATTTTACTTTTTATCAGAGAAAAAGCAAATGATGAAAAGGGAAATACAATGGGATATGTTTTTATTGGAGAAGGCAATTTCAAAGAATATGAAGACCAAAAACCAATGAACATTAAATGGGAGTTAAATGAGCCAATGCCAAATTATCTATGGAAAGAGTCTGCGAAAATGTCGGTAGGTTAATGTAAAAAACATGATAGAATATTCAATCCTAGAAATTCCAACTGTACTTAATCCGCCTATTAAACTTATAGATATTATTTACAATTGTCCTGTTTGTGATTACGAAATTGAAATAGATATGTTTGTAGATGATAATAGTTTTGTTAAATGCGATGGATGCGAACATATAACAAAATTTAAAATTAAGAAAATTTAAAATGTGGCTTACTTGACGATTGTAGCGGAGTTACTTACGGAGATTCTTCGTTCCTCAGAATGACAAAACGGGCGGGAACTGCTGTTTTTTTTTCTTAAACATAAAATACTTTCAAACAAACCACAAAATAAAAAAAGCCACTTTTCAGTGGCTTTTAGTCTATTCAAACCTTATTCAACATCCAAATAAGGATTTAGAATTTCTGCTAATTCATTGAGCCAATAATAACCATCTTCGACTGATTTTGTATCAATTTGCAGGGTTTCGCATTCTCGCAGTAGAGACATGGCGAGAAGATAATTTACTTTTCGGATTGCTTTTGCGAAACTTTTAGGATCTGTTGCCTGGTTGAAAAATTCATTTAACCGCAATTCGGTTTCTTTTGAAAGGGTGTTTACACTCATAATCTTGCATTTTAGGAAATATAAAACCCGCGTAGGTTAGGTGTCCTACGCTGCAAGAGCGTTGCAGTTGTTTCCAATACCGCCACCATACCACACGGGCACAAAGTTTTTCTGAGTTCATAATTTCTTGCATTTTAGGACTGCGAAGATACCAAAAAGCCTTATGATTTGTGTGGATTTTCGTTATGAATATAAAATGTTTGTAGATTTTGGTTTGCATATTCGAGCGTGGGGGGGTTCAACTCCGCTCAACCTAACAAAAAACACAATAAAAAATCTGTTTTTATCCGCGTTTTCACGAAGTGAATCCGTTAAATCCGCGTTCGATAATAACATTTCAAAATCGCCAAGTCTAACAAAAAAAGGGCCTTGAAATTTTCCAACATTTTTTCATAATGTTTTATTAACTCATTTGGCTTTTCATCTTAAATAAAATAGCTTTGAGAAACAATCATTAAATATAAAACCATATGAAAATTCAAATCAATACAGACAAGAACATCGAAGGACACGAAAGATTAGCTACTTACTTTTCTGAAGAATTAGAAAAAGGTTTAGCGCGTTTCGAGGAAAAAATAACCCGCGTTGAAGTACATTTTGGCGATGAAAACGGAGAAAAATTCAGTTTAAACGATAAAAAATGCGTTATTGAAGTTCGTGTAGCTAATTTACAACCTTTAACCGTAACAGACCACGCAGATACGCTTGAAAAAGCTTTTAGCGGTGCTCTTGCCAAAGCAAAAAAATCACTTACTACGACTTTCGAAAAACAGAAAGCGCATTAATTTATATAGCATCAAAATAAAAAATGGCATTATCTCTAATTAAGATAATGCCATTTTTTATTTTAGCAAATTGGTCATTTCTTCCCAATGTAATATTTTAACTTTCTCGCTTGGTTTATCAGAACTATTTACCATTGATTTTGCAATATCCCGCGCTTCGATTCCTTTATATTTACTCATTCCTCCCATAAATAACCGATTGACAAATTTAAATATTCCTATGAACACTTTTTCAATAGGCCGGCTTTCTTTTCTGTCGCCTAAAATCATCGAAGGACGAAAGATATAAGTGTGATCGAAATTTTGCTTGATAATATCTTGTTCGGTTTCTCCTTTTGTCCTGGTATAAAATATAGACGACTTTGCATTTGCTCCAATTGCCGAAACTAGAAAAACTGCCTTTGCTCCGTTTGCTTTTGCCAGTTTTGCAGCTAATACCGGATAATCATGATCGATTTGGTAATATAGTTTTTCGTCAGGCGTTTTCTTTTTTGTGGTTCCAAGTGAGATAAAAACTTCATCTACTTCGATGTCTTTTACAACTTCGGGCAATGAATTAAAATCTCCTATTATTGTTTTTAGTTTTGGATGCTGAATGTTAATCTCTTTCCTGACTACAATTATAATTTGTTCATAATTTGTATTATTCAATAACGTTTCGAGAATATAAGATCCTACTAACCCGCTTGCTCCGTAGACAATTGCTTTTTTCATAATAAGGCGATTTGTTTCCTCGAAGTTAGAAAATTATCGGTTTACTTTATAAATAAACTTTTTGGGCTGATTTTTTTAAACACATAGAAACATAGGATTTGTAAACTTAAAAAAGGCATTTCATTTATTTAAAACACACATAGCTATGTGTCAAATCTTGATTTGTATTTAATTCTCTTTTGTTCATTCCTAAATCCTATGTTTCTATGTGTTTATTTTTTTGTCTCTCGCAGATTTTGCAGATTTATTACTAATCTATATTATCTATTTTTTTTTAAAAACATATAGAAACATAGATTCTAGCAGTTTAGGAAAAGACATTTCATTTGCTTAAAACACACATAGCTATGTGTCAAATCTTGATTTGTATTTAATTCTTTTTTGTTCATTCCTAAATCCTATGTTTCTATGTGTTTATTTTTTTTCCTCTCGCAGATTTTGCAGATTGAGCAGATTTTAATTTTTAATCTCTGCTCTCATTGTTTTAAATAAAAACACGATTAACATAATAATAACGCTTTTCGGGATTGTAAGAAGTAATTTTGCAGTCCAAAAAAAAGAACTTGGTTTTTGAAATAAAACAAGCTTCTTAATTGAGATTATTCATTACAAATTATTTAAAATCACCTTCATGAAAAAGCAACTACTCGTATTATTAATCGCAATTTTTATAGGTTTTGGCACAAACGCGCAAACAAAATCATCTGAAACAAATGTGCTGGTTTTGATCTATTCTCAAAACGGCGGAACTTACAAAATGGCAAAAGCAATTGCCGAAGGAATTCAGGATTATCCAAATACAAAAGCAACAATAAAACGTGTTCCCTCAATAAACACAAAAGAAAAACTAAATGCTGATGTAGAGAAATTACCAATTGCGACCATAGAAGAATTGGCCAATTATGACGGAATCGCTTTTGGAAGTCCGGTGCATTTTGCGAATATCAGTGCTGATATGAATTATTTTTTCAGTCAGAGTATTCCGCTTTGGACTTCGAGAACTCTTGAAGGAAAACCTGCAACTGTATTCATGTCGGCAGGATCTGGGGCAGGAAAAGAAGCTGCGATTTTATCTTTTTGGAATATCCTGGCTTCTCATGGAATGGTGATTGTACCAACGGGAATTATGGGAACGGCTACTTTAGACAAAACAATTCCTCAGGGAAATACGCCTTTTGGAGCGACTTCACTGGCAGGATCTACAGGAACTCGTCCGTCGCAAAGTGAATTGAATCTGGCTAAAGAACAAGGAAAAGCTTTGGCAAGAGTGGCTTCTGGATTGAGAAATACAGAGAATATAAAGTCTGTAAAAACAACTTCGGCAGAAACAAAAATCGACATCAATAAAACATTAAAAGACAATAATATTGTACTTCCCGAAGCACCAAAACCAGTTGGAAATTATGTTCCGTTTACGATTTCAGATCATAAAGTGTATATCAATCAAGTGGCTTTAAAAGATGGAAAAATTCTAAATCCAGGTAAAGTTGGCGCAACAGTTACAGAAGATCAGGCGAAAGAAGCAACGTACCAAACCATGCTAAATGTAATTGCTGTTTTGAAAGAAGCTTGCGGAGGCGATTTGAACAAAGTAAAACAATGTGTGCAACTTACAGGATATTTTAATACCACTCCAGAATATACGCAACATGCAGGACTTATGAATTCGGCTTCGAATTTGACGGCTTTGGTTTTTGGTGAGAAAGGAAAACATGCCAGAGCAACTATTGGGGCGGCTTCGTTACCGATAAATTCGGCTGTAGAAATTCAGGCAATTTTTGAAATTGAATAAGAGTTATTGTTAAGCATAACTTTTTACCGAAAATTAATTTAAACACATAGAAACATAGATTTTGTAAACTCAAAAAAAGGCGTTTCACTTATTTAAAATACACATAGTTTGCTATGTGAACGAAACGTGTTTCTTTTTGTACGCTCTTTTACTATATTAAACCCGTTGGGTGTAATTATTTCAAGTAAAAAATACGGACTAGATATTGTTCAAGATACTGAAATTCAGTATCTTGATGTCGCCAAACAAAACAATATCTATGTCAAATATAATAAAAAATTATCTA
>NZ_JAGYVZ010000005.1 GCF_018380615.1 Flavobacterium psychroterrae
GATAATTTTTTATTATATTTGACATAGATATTGTTTTGTTTGGCGACATCAAGATACTGAATTTCAGTATCTTGAACAATATCTAGTCCGTATTTTTTACTTGAAATAATTACACCCAACGGGTTAATAGTATCTTTCTCATCTAAATTTAAATTTCAATTATGGAAGATGATTACATTGAAGTTAGAAGAAGTTGGTGGGATAGAAACTGGAAATGGTTTGTACCTACCGGATGTGTGAGTATTTTATTGATTTTTGTTTTATTTATAGGCGGGATTTTCTTTGGAGTTACCTCTATGATGACAAATTCTGATGCTTATAAAGGCGCCATGAATCAGGTACAACACAACCAACTGGTTATCGAAAAACTTGGAAGCCCAATTGAAGATGACGGAATGACTTCCGGCAGCATACATACAACAAACAATGATGGAGGAAATTGCGACTTACAAATCCCGATAAAAGGACCAAAAGGAAAAGGAACCTTATTTGTAGTGGCAGAAAAAAGAGGAACGTGGAAATATAGCGAAATATCAGTTTTTATAAAAGCTACTAAAGAAGAAATTGATGTATTAAAAAAATAATTACACGAAAATTCAGGCAGGTTTCTTAAAAAGATTTCTGCCTTTTTTTATTGTACAAAATGAAAATAGATAGAGTATCTTTATCGATAATAAATTTTCATATTTTTCAATCATGACTATCCGCCTATTTACTTTATTATTTCTTTTTAATTTTTGTTCTTCAGTATTTTCTCAAACAATCGCAACAACTAATATAGCAACAAACAAATCCTCTACAGATAATGCAGCACAGGATATTTATATAAAAATATTGTGGCTGGACCAAAACGGCTCGCTTCAACTCAATACTAATTACATTAAAACATTAACAGATCCTCAACGAGCAGCTTTGGGCTACATTGCAATGGATGTTAGTAATGACTGTCATTGGGATGGAGATAAAAAAGAAGATGGAAGTAATTTAAAATGTAGATTTCTTTCAGCGCTTAATTTAGGTTACCAATGCTCTGATACTCATTTATCATTTTTAAGAAAATGGTTTAAAGAAGATCCAAAAGTATTAGAGAGATTACAATATTGTCAAAAAACAGAATCCTCTGCAAAAATTCAGGATCGTTTTTCTGAAATAAAAATGATTACGACTAAGGAAACCATCAAAATTATTTACAGCGCAATTGGTGAAGATTCAGAAAAACAAAATACATGGAAATGGCAGGAAGAATCTAATTATTCTTTCACAAAAAACGGTATTAAACAAATAGACCGTAAAAATATTAATGGTGAATATAACTAGAATGATTAGCAAGAAGCAAATGAAATTATTCTTTTTATATTGTAGTTTTCTGCAATGTATGTTTACATTCGCACAATCTGATGCTAAATATCATATTTATAGTAATAGAATAAAGCAATTCTCAAAACCTGTGAGAGTTTTATCTAATTATATTGATAAAGAAGGAAATGGCCCTATTGAATTTACAAATGCTAAAAAACAAATTCTACGGTTTCGCGTACAAAATAAAAAACTACAGATTCTTCATGGCGGTGTTGCTTATCAGCTTTTTTATTACAATAATAATTACCTGCAAAGAATTGAAACATTTGATGGTTCCGGAAATTTAGCCGTAGAAAGAGAATCTAAAAATGAAGCTGCGGTGGCATTTATTATCGAAAAGCCAACTCTTTATTTAAAGAAAAAGAAACTCATAGACGATGCCGAAGGAAACATTGACTTAAAAGATGATACCAACGAAAAAATCATAAGAGTAGAATTATTCGATCAGAATAATTTGCCTATTAAGGAATTTCAGCCTACTTATATCTCAAGCAAAATGTACTGGGATTATAATGTTAGAATGTATTGGCCGTGATTTTTAAGGTTCTGAGATGCTGAGTTACTAAGATTCTAAGTCGCTGAATTTATGGCAATTAAAAAACACTCCAAATTATTTATCAAAATTGACAATGTTAAATAATTTCAAGAAACCTGTACTTCTTAAAAAACAAAATCTTCTAATTTAGCCCCGATGGAAGTGGAAATCCTTTTGCTTTTTCCTTTAAAAAGCAAAAGATTGAAACGAACAGCGGGACGAATGTTAATTATAAAACAAATTGTTTCTGCTCCCAAAAAAAATTGTGGCTTTATTTTTGAATAAGTAGTATTTTTGAAACTTATATAAAAACTACCTAATGAAAAAGATTTTAATTTTAGCTCTTATATTTTCTCTTAGTTGTAAAGCTCAGGTAAAAGAAACTTTTGCTCAAAAACTAGCAAAATTATCTACTCAACTTTCCGGAGTTGGCGGTGTGGATATTGCATCCGGATTAAAAGAGGCTTTAAACAAAGGAATTACTGAACAAGTGAGCAAATTAACCGCTGTTGATGGTTTTTATAAAAATGAAGCTGTAAAAATCTTAATGCCGGCTGAATTACAAAAGGTTGACGCTACGTTACGTAAAGTCGGGTTATCATCTCTAGCTGATGAAGGAATAAAAGTATTGAATCGTGCTGCGGAAGATGCTGTAAAAGAGGCAACGCCCATATTTGTTTCGGCTGTAAAAAATATGTCGTTCACGGATGCTAAAAACATTTTGTTAGGAAATGAAAGTGCTGCAACAAGCTATTTACAAGGAAGTACTACTTCGTCCTTGTACAGTAAATTTAATCCTGTAATTAAAACTTCTTTTGAAAAAGTAGGCGCTGATGTCGTTTGGACAAAAATTATCAACAAATACAACACGATTCCGTTAGTGAAAAAAGTAAATCCGGACTTGACAGATTATACAACAAATCAGGCTCTTGCGGGTGTTTTTAAAATGATTGCTGTTGAAGAAAAAGATATACGTACTAATATAAATGCCAGAACTTCGCCTTTACTGAAAAAAGTTTTTGCAATGCAGGACAAAAAATAATTTTTTTGTAGTTAAATGTTTAATCGTTTTGTTGTTTAATCGAAAACAATAAAACGATTAAAAAATCAACAACTAACCGATTAACCAATTAACCAAATGCAAAAAATAACCATTCTTATTCATTGCAAAGACCGAAAAGGAATTATAGCCGCAGTGACAACTTTTATTGCTAAAGTAGAAGGAAATATTATCTATATCGATCAACATGTTGATGTGGAGCAAAATGTATTTTTTATGCGATTAGAATGCGAATTAACCAATCATACTATTACTATTGAAGGTTTAAAAGCAGATTTTGATCAAACTATTGCAACTGATTTTAATATGTCATGGGATTTGTATAATCAGGAACAAAAGCCAAAAATGGCTTTATTTGTCTCTAAATACGACCATTGCCTGTTTGATATTTTAGGACGTTACAGTGCCGGGGAATTAAATGTTGAAATTCCGGTAATTATTAGTAATCATAACGATTTAAGATCAATTGCAGAACGTTTTGATATCCCGTTTCATTGTGTTCCTTTTACAAAAGACAATAAGGACGAAGGGGAAGCCAAGCAAATTGAATTGCTAAATAGATATCATATTAATTTTATTGTTTTGGCGCGTTATATGCAAATTATCACACCAAATTTAATTGCTCTTTACGAAAACAAAATTATCAATATCCATCATTCGTTTTTACCTGCTTTTCCGGGTGCAAAACCGTATCATTCAGCTTTTAAACGTGGGGTGAAAATTATTGGTGCTACAAGTCATTATGTTACGGCAGAATTAGACGAAGGTCCAATTATTGAACAGGATATTGCAAGAGTTTCGCACATACACTCCGTAGATGATTTTATTATGAAAGGAAGGGATTTGGAACGTATTGTTCTGGCTCGCGCTATTAAATTGCATGCAGAACGTAAAACAATGGTTTATAGTAATAAGACTGTTGTGTTTTCTTAAACGCTGAGTTTTTTTACCGCAAAGTCCGCAGAGTTTTTACGCAAAGGTCGCTAAGTTTTTGAGTGGAGATTATATATTACATTTTGAAGATCGCAAAGCTTTGTCTGTATTTTTTGTCCACGGATTAGACGGATTTAAACTGGTTTTCACTGGTTTATTTTCTATAAATATCAAATAAAAAACCCGACAGGTTTTTATTAAAATCCTGTCGGGTTTACTATTTAACCTGAAAGCTTAGAATCTTAGTAACTCAGCAGCTCAGAAACTTATTTTACCTTACTTCGATCAACAATCTTGGATCAGAAAAATTATTTACTTCATCCATTGTCATTCCCAATGCATTTGCTACTCCGGTTCCATAGGCTGGATCAGCTTTATAACAATTGCGAATGTGACGCACCTGAATAAATTTTTGAGCTCCTCCTACTTGTCCGGCGGTATTTTTGAACAATAATTGTTTTTTCTCATCGGTTAATAATCGGAATAATAAACCTGGCTGAGTGAAATAATCATTATCGTCGTCTCTGAAATTATGTGCATACGCATCACCATGAAGTGCTAATGGCGGTTCTTTAAATTCAGGTTGTTCCTGCCATTCTCCAAAACTATTTGGCTCATAATGTTTACGTCCGCCATTATTTCCGTCTACTCGCATTGCTCCATCTCTGTGGAATGTATTATAAGGACATCTTGGTGAGTTTACAGGAATTTGAAAGTTGTTTACTCCTAAACGGTAACGGTGTGCATCTCCGTAAGAGAACAAACGCGCCTGTAACATTTTATCTGGTGAAAAACTAATTCCCGGCGGTACATGTGCAGGATTAAATGCTGCTTGTTCTACTTCGGCAAAATAATTTTCAGGATTCTTATTTAATTCAAATTCTCCAACAGGTATTAGCGGAAAATCTCCTTTTAACCAAACTTTAGTCAAATCAAAAGGATGGAAACGATATGTAGACGCTTGTTCTTCACTCATGATCTGAACAAACATTTTCCATTTTGGGAAGTTTCCTTCTTCAATAGCATCAAACAAATCTCTTTGATGACTTTCTCTGTCTCCACCAACTAATAAAGCAGCTTCTTCATCAGATAAATTTTCGATTCCTTGTTGTGAAACAAAGTGAAATTTCACATAATTTCTCTCATTTTGAGCATTTAGGAAACTAAAAGTATGGCTTCCAAATCCGTGCATTTGTCTGTATGTTTTCGGAATCCCTCTATCGCTCATTACGATCGTAACCTGATGCAGAGCTTCTGGCAATAATGTCCAAAAATCCCAATTGTTATCAGCACTTCTTAAATTGGTTTTTGGATCACGTTTTACAGCGTGATTTAAATCAGGAAATTTCATTGGATCACGAAAAAAGAAAACAGGCGTATTATTACCTACTAAATCCCAGTTTCCTTCGTTTGTATAAAATTTCATGGCAAACCCACGAATATCTCTTTCGGCATCAGCTGCACCTCTTTCTCCTGCAACGGTTGAAAAACGTACAAACATTTCTGTTTGTTTTCCAATTTCCGAGAATAAGTCGGCTCTGGTATATTTTGTAATATCATGAGTAACCGTAAAAGTTCCGTAAGCTCCAGACCCTTTCGCATGCATTCTTCGTTCCGGAATTACCTCGCGGTCAAAATGCGCCATTTTTTCTAAGAACCAGAAATCTTGCAATAAAACAGGTCCACGAGGTCCTGCAGTTTGAATATTCTGATTGTCTGGAACAGGAGTTCCTGTTGCAGTTGTTAATTTTTTGTTCAAATCCATAATGCTGATTTTTAATGTTTTATCAAATATACAAACTAATCTTTACGATATTCATAAACAAAATTGATTGTTATTATATTTTAATAATCAAAATTTATTTAACATTACACAAAGCTCAGAAACAGCAATTAAAAAATCTTAACTTATGTCCAACAAAGTAATAACAAAACCTTAACAGCAAAACATTCATATATATAAGATCTTTGTAGTGTAATAAACTGGTTATTTATTATTTTGGTTTTGGTTAGTTAAATGATGCCGGCGTCTTCGAGATGCCGGCATTCTTTTTTTACTTCAGGTTTGGTTTTTCGTTTCATGCTTTCTTTGTTTCAGGTTAATTTACTTTGAGCAGAGTTATACCACAAAGATTCGCAGAGTTTTTTCACAGAGTTTCACAAAATTTTTTATTGTAAATTATAGTTTGCACTTTATACACAGAGCTTTGTGAAACTCTGCGTGAATCTTTGTGTGCCTCTGTGGTAAAAAAATCTGCGGTTAAATCAAAACTGAAACCTGAAACAAACAAAACCTGAAACCTTTTTCCCTTCTCCTCATTTTGGATACAACTACACGAGATTTAGATACTTTATAAAAGTAATACTGACGGATCTTTGCTCTAGAATTTCAAACTAAAAATCTAAAAACAGAAATCATGAGTACTATCAATAAAATTAAATTAGGAAATCAGGGGTTTATTGTTCCCAATATTGGTTTAGGCTGTATGGGAATGACGCAAATTGCCGGTGCTGATATTTATGGCAAAGCCGATGAAAAAGAAGCTATTGCAACCATTCACCGCTCGCTTGAATTAGGCGGGAACTTTTTAGATACTGCAGATTTATACGGACCTTTACACAACGAACGCTTAATTGCAAAAGCAATAAAAGGAAATAGAAACGCTTATAGCATTGCAACTAAATTTGGTTATGAAATTGATGATAACGAACAACTTACCTGGAAATTCAACGGCAAAAAAGAGTATGTAAAAAAAGCGGTCGAACGTTCTCTAAAAAACTTAGGAACTGATTATATCGATTTGTATTACCTGCACAGACTTGATCCTAATACACCAATCGAAGAAACTGTTGCCGCTATGGCAGAATTGATTCAAGAAGGAAAAGTGGGCTACATAGGCTTATCTGAGGTTTCATCACAAACGATTCGCAAAGCACATGCAATCCATCCTTTAACGGCTATTCAAACCGAATATTCTTTATTTGAAAGAAGTGCAGAAGAAGATGGGATATTAGATACATTAAATGAACTCGGAATTGGCTTTGTGGCTTATTCTCCACTTGGGAGAGGTTTTCTTTCGGGAGATATTAAAAGTCCGGATGATTTTCCTGAGAATGATTTCAGAAAAGCTTTGCCTCGTTTTCAGGGTGAACAATTTCAGAAAAATATTCAGCTAGTAAATGAAATTAAAAAAATGGCAGAAGAGAAACAAATGACTGCTTCGCAATTGGCAATTTCGTGGATTTCTTCGAAAAACATCTTACCAATTCCAGGAACGAAACGTGTAAAATATGTTGAAGAAAATATTGCCGCAGCGCAAACAATTCTAACAACAGAGGAAATGAACCGATTGGAAAAGATTATTCCGCTCGGGACTCCAACCGGAGATCGTTATGATGCCGCTAATATGGCTTCGATTGATCAATAAGACTTCGAGATAGTACACGGATAATACGGATTCGCTAAAGCGAAATCGCGGATTTATGTGGGTTTTTTATAATAAGTTTTGTGTTTGCATATGTCAGGCTGAGCGAAGTCGAAGCCCGCAATGTAAACACAATCCTACTATCCTGAGGTTTTCAAAAAATACAATATAAATGACCCTTAACTTTGCAAATAATTTAAAACAAAGTGAAAACGTCATTTGAAGCGAAGTCTAATCTTATGGAAAGTAACGATGAAACCAAATCATAATTGCTAAAGAAAAGTTATCTTTACGATAGCTTTTCCTTAGTTCTATATTTCTCTAAATATTCTATTATTTTATCATGAAAAAAGAAGCTCATATTCCGTACTTGATTCGCTCGATTTCAGAAATGCATTCATTATTGAGAATTCCAAAACCGCAACATCCATTAGTTAGTTTTGTAGATTTAAGTAAAATTACCTGCCATTTTGATGACAATTTAAAAAGTGTAGTTTACGATTTTTATACGGTTTGTATTAAAAAAGGGTTTACAGGAAAAATGAAATACGGTCAAAATTATTATGATTTTGACGAAGGTGTAATGACTTTTATGTCGCCGGGACAGGTTATTTCTACAGAGGTTTCTGTTGATTCTGCCGTTTATGGAGCCATGTTGGTGATTCATCCTGATTTTATTCAGAATTATGCTTTGGCTAAAAACATTAAAGATTATGGCTATTTTTCATATGCTGTTAGTGAAGCGTTACATCTTTCAGAAAAGGAACAGGAAATGATTACCGGAATTATGAGAAACATCGAGCAGGAATATTGTTCTGCAATTGATGCCTTTAGTCAGGATGTGATGGTTTCGCATATTGAATTACTTCTTAACTATTGTAACAGATTTTACAACCGCCAGTTTCTTACCAGAAAAAGTGCTAATAATACGATTCTAACTCAACTGGAAATTTTGCTTTCTGATTATTTTGAAAGTGATAAAGTACAGCGATTCGGGTTACCAACTGTTGCTTATATCTCGGATGAATTGAATGTTTCTCCTAATTATCTAAGTGATTTATTACGCTCTTTAACAGGGCAAAGTACACAGCATCATATTCATAATAAAATCATTGAAAAAGCAAAAGAATTACTTACAACCACTTCATTAAGCGTGAGCGAAATGGCGTATCAACTGGGTTTTGAATATCCGCAATCGTTTAATAAATTATTTAAAAGTAAAACCAATGTTTCGCCTTTAGAATTCAGGAGCTCGTTTAATTAATTTTTAAATATAAGCGGGATATTTTACCACAGAGTTTCACAAAGATTTTTTATAGAATATTGTCTACAAGATTTTACACAAAGCTTTATGAAACTCTGTGAAAAACTTAGCGCCCTCTGTGGTAAAATTATGCTCCAAGTATAGCAACTTGAAACAAAGAAAACATGAAACCTGAAACTAATTTTTCAATCTTTCGTGCAGTATTTTGAAATACGCAAAAGCTTTTAATAATCTACTCCCATGCCAGGAAAACATTTCGCCATCGACAAAAACAGTTTTGGCGTGATGCGTGAATCTTCCTATTTCAAAAGCATCTTCTTCTTTAAAAGGATACGGTTCTGATGACAGTAAAACCAAATCAGGATCGCCTTCAAGACGCATTTTTTTGAGTTCTATTTCTGGATATCTGCCTTTGTCTTCGTAAATGTTTTCAAAGTGATTTAGCTTTAATAATTCATTGATATATGTATCATTTCCGGCAACCATAAATGGATTTTTCCAGATAAAATAGGCTGCTTTTTGTACTGGAATATCTGCAATATATTTTTTGAAATCGCTTAAAGCAAAAGCCAGTTTATCATTCCATTTTTGAGATTCGGTTCTGCAATTAAAAAGATGACCAAAATCTGAAATCATCTGAAAATTATCTTCAATAGTAATAATATTCGTTACCCAAACCGGACAAATAGCACTTAATTGATCTACGATTTCCTGAGTGTTTTCTTCTTTATTGCAAATGATAATATCAGGCTGCAATAATTTTATCTTTTCAAAATGAATTTTCTTGGTTCCGCCAACAATCTTTTTAGTTGATTTAAAATGATACGGATGCACACAAAACTTGGTGATTCCGATGATTTTTTCTTCTAAACCTAAATCGTATAATAATTCGGTTTGAGAAGGTACTAACGAAATGATTCGTTTAGGAGAATTCTCAAAAGAATGTGAAGTACCGAGTTGATCTGTTAGTTGTTTCAAGTTTCAGGTTTTTATTGTTTCAAGTTATTGGATTGTGTTTTTCTACCACAGAGTTACACAAAGTTTTTCACAGAGATACACAAAGAAATAAAGCAAAAAACTTTGCGAAACTCTGGAAAATCTTTGTGTAACTCTGTGGTATAATTAAGCTTAAAGTAAAGCAAACTTTAACCTTGAAACTTTAAACTAATAATTTCTTCCATTTCCTGTTGTACTTTCAAAGCTTCTTCCCTTGCCTTTTCTGCGAAGTCAGTTCCATTTGAAGCGTAGATAATCGCTCTTGCAGAGTTCACCAATAAACCTATTTTATCATTCATTCCGTATTTGCAAACTTCGGATAAACTTCCGCCCTGAGCGCCAATTCCGGGAACTAACAAGAAACTATCCGGAACAATTTTTCTAATTTCGGTAAAATATTCGGCTTTAGTAGCGCCAACAACGTACATTAAATTGTGGCTGTTTTTCCATGTTTTAGAAGTTTCTAAAACTTGCTTGTATAATTCTTTTCCGTTTGTGGTTAATGTCTGGAAATCAAAAGCACCTTCGTTAGATGTCAATGCCAACATGATGGTATGTTTGTTTTCGAAAGCTAAAAATGGCTCAACCGAATCTTTCCCCATATAAGGCGCAACGGTTACACTATCAAAATTTAAATCTTCAAAAAAAGCTTTTGCATACATGCTTGACGTATTGCCTATATCGCCACGTTTAGCATCGGCAATAGTAAAAATTTCAGGATAATTATCGTTGATGTAATTGATTGTTTTTTGCAAAGACATCCATCCTTTTATTCCATATGCTTCAAAAAAAGCAGTATTTGGTTTGTAGCCCACGGTTAAATCGTGCGTTGCATCAATTATGGCTTTATTGAATTCGAAAATAGGATCTTCGGTTTCTAATAAGTGAGGTGGGATTTTGGTTAGATCGGGATCGAGTCCAACGCATAAAAAAGATTTTTTTAAAAGGATTTGTTCGTGTAGTTGTTGTGTTGTCATTCTTGATTTTTTAGCTCTTCTAATGCATCAGAAATAGTTCTTTTTTAGAAAGTACGCAAAAATAAAAAAAGCCATTCAATTAAGAATGGCTTTTTAGTTTTATATTCAGTTCAGGCTTATAAATTACCTAAATAAACAATTTCTGTTCTTCTGTTTTCTGCTCTTCCTGAAGCAGTTTTATTAGTTGCAACTGGTTTTGTAGCTCCAAATCCTTGTGAACTTAAATTATCAGGATTGATTCCTTTTGCAATTAATGCATCCATAACTACTTTTGCTCTTGCTTCAGATAATTTTTGGTTTGCTTTTGCATTCCCTACATTATCAGTATGTCCGTTGATGGCAAATTTAGCATTTGGATAATTTTTCAGGATTTCTTTGATAGCGTCTAATCTGCCTGAAGTTACTCCTTTTTTAGCATCGCTTAATGTTGCTTTTCCTGTTACGAAAAAGATAGATTTAGCTTCTACTTTTAATTTATCTAATGTAGCTTTAGTCACTTTAGGACAACCTTTATTATCAGCCGGACCGTAAATTAAAGGACAATCATCAACATTATCAGGAACTCCGTCTTTGTCAGCATCTAAAACCGGACAACCTTTATTTTCGGCTAAACCGGCAACAGTTGGGCAGGCATCATCTTTGTCTAAAACGCCATCCTGATCTGTATCCGGCCAAGGACAACCTTTGTTTTCTACCGGACCAGCAATTGCAGGACAAGCATCTACATTGTCTAATAAAGTATCTCCATCAGAATCTTTCCATGGGCAGCCTTTATTTTCTACAGGACCCGAAACATCCGGACATGCATCATCTTTATCAAAAACTCCATCTTTATCTGTATCTGGCCAAGGACAACCTTTATTTTCTGCCGGACCTGCTACTTTTCTACAAGCATCTTCTTTATCGATAACACCATCTTCGTCTGTATCTTTGAATTTCTTTTCATAAACCGGAATTTTTATCCCAAGATGAAAATCAGCAGCTTTTGATTCTTTCGAAACTAAATTAGTCAACACAGAACCTGAACCAATGAAAAAAGCTCCAACACGTATTCCTGAACCAACCTGCATTTTGCTATATTCCATGTAAGTCATTGGAACATAAAAACTAAACCATCTTGATTCGTAACGAGGCGTTAAAGTTACACGATCAGCGATGCCATAACCATTTATTTTATTATCAGAAACCATATTGATATCTCCGTTAAGATTCAAATAGAATTTTCTGTACATATTCCAGTCAACATCAGCATGAAGTGCCGTTGGCAAATTGGTTTTCATTCCTTTAGTCGATGATGTTTTTGTATAATGTTCCTCAAGGAAATCATAGAAATTATCAGCATCATTGATCATTTCCTGCGTGATTGTACCATTTACATTATAAGTATCCTGTCTTGAATTTTTATAGTTAATTGAT
Organism: Flavobacterium psychroterrae; assembly: GCF_018380615.1. GTDB lineage: Bacteria > Bacteroidota > Bacteroidia > Flavobacteriales > Flavobacteriaceae > Flavobacterium > Flavobacterium psychroterrae. The sequence goes on from NZ_JAGYVZ010000005.1 coordinate 11,966, forward strand.
CCAATATCAGTTACAGATAATCCGAAACGCAATTTGTATTTATTTAAATCTCTGAAATTATTATCAGCTGGTTTTGCTTTACTTAAATCATATTTATCATAATCCGGTCTCCATTCGTAAACAAGTCCAAGATCAAAACCAAATCCGTTTGAATTAGAGTCAAATTCATAATCTTCTTTTGCTTCAAAATCCTGACTTGTACCCACAGTAATTGTTCCGCTTGAAGTAAGAGTTCCTTTATCAGGATTTATTGTGTTTTCATTGTAGGCAACCTGAACATCTTGTCCTTTAATATATCCGTTTACACCACCTTGTAAATATTTAGCAGTCAAACCTCCTTTTAAAAAGTGTTGGTCTTTTTGATATAAAACTGCTGCGTATGAAATTCCAAGTTCAGCCCAGGTATTTGAGGCACCGTTTGCGTTTCCTGCATTAAAATTAAAGTCACTTGCTTTATCAAGACCTTCTTTAACCTGATCTACAAGATTTCCGTTGATATTTCTTAAATTAGTAACAGATCTTACTCTTGTAAATACAGCAATAGTATGTTTAGGAGCAATATTAAACATGAAAGATGGGCCCATGATATCAAAATTTGCAATACCGCTGTTAGCATTTTTTGGAGTCATTACAGACTGGCTGTCAAAATCATAACCTTTTTTATAAGTATCAAAAAGTTTAACTCCGTATAAATCATTTCCTACTGAACCGCTGATGGAAAACAAATTAATATCGGTTTTAAAACGAGAATCGGCAATAGAAGCCGGGTTAAATAATACACTTTGTACACCTGCGTAATTATCATGAGTATAACCCAGATATGATTGCGCTTTTGCCGAAAATGTAATTGCAATAAGTATTAAACTAAGTAGAGTTCTTTTCATTAAAATTTGGTTTTTAGATAAATTCGGGGCAAAACTACACTTTTAGATTTACAATGAGGTTACCAAAACATTGAATTCATGTAACATCTTCAACAAATTATGTAAGAAAAAATAAATAGCTATGATTTATTTTTGATAATGAACATTAATTATGACTCCACATATAGGGATAACTCCAAAAAACTTAAAAAAAAGTACCAATATATTAGCCACAATTTTATCAAATGAAATGACCCTTTATGTAAAAACAAGAAAATTTCACTGGAATATTTCAGGAAATAGCTTTATGGAATTGCATAAATTGTTTGAAGATCAATACCGAATTTTAGAAGCTCAAATTGACGAGGTTGCAGAACGCATTAGCCAACTTGGAGAAAAAACTATTGGAACCATGAACGAGTTTATAGAAAACTCTACCTTAAAAGAATCTCCTAAAGAATATACTTCTCAAAAACACATGCTTGAGGAACTTTTAGAAAATCATGAGCAATTGGTAACCGAATTCAGAGATTATATTCCGCTTTTTGAAAATGCTGATAATAATGATTTTGGTTCTGCTGATTTTGTGACCGGTTTATTGAAAGAGCATGAAAAAATGGCGTGGATTTTACGTCGTTATCAGGTTTAAAAATGATGAAATGTGAATTATGAAACGCTTTTTAAAATTCATATAACGAGTAAACAGTATAGAATTCGGAATTTTACAATATTATAAATACAAAAAAACAATATCATGAATACTACAGAGATAAAAGGAAACTGGAACGAGTTAAAAGGTAAATTGAAACAACAATATGCTGATTTAACTGATGACGATTTATTATACGATGAAGGAAAAGAAGACGAAATGTACGGAAAACTTCAACAAAAATTAGGTAAGACAAAAGATGAGGTTCGCAAAATCATTGCTGATTTGTAAAACGTTCTAAATCAATAAAAAACACCGTCTAATAAAACATATTAGACGGTGTTTTTTTGAGAATTTTATTTAAATTTTTCAATATTTCAAATCGCTATCAAGCATAAAACTCTGTAACCAAAAATAAATTAATTATCTTTAACAAAATTTCTATAAAATGAAACTATTTATAAAGTTCGACATCAACACTATTTGCTCGCTTTTTTTGAAACATAACCTGGACCAACAAAATATAAATTTTACAACTCTGGGATTTGGCGAAATTGAAATTGCTGACAATCTGGATGCTGATGCGCTCGAATCTTTAAAAAATAATTTGTTACCGTGCGGTTTTGAAGTTGTTGAAAACCAGAAAAGTGTATTAGTCCAAAAGATTAAAGACGCCATAATTGAGCTTGTTTTCATGGAAGACAGCAATAATTATAAGAGTTCTGTGTTTTTAGCAGAGAAATTAAACCATAGTTACGGTTATTTATCAAATGTTTTCTCAGAAGTAACTTATTCTTCTATTGAAAATTTTATTATTTTACAGAAAATTGAAAGAGCTAAGCAATTAATTATTATTAATGAAATGAGTCTGACCGAAATTGCCTTTTTACTAAACTATTCAAGTGTTGCGCATTTGAGTACTCAGTTTAAGAATACTACGGGAATTACGCCATCGGCATTTCAGAGAATAATTAAGAAACGTAGAGAAAATTTAAAATAAAACCCATAATACCATACTAAAATGCAAAAAAACGCATTATACATTTTATTGGCTGATGATGATGAAGACGATCGTCTTTTTTTTAAGGATGCTTTTGAGGAAATAAAAATTCAGACAAAAGTTGATTTTGTTCACGACGGAATGCAATTGATGGATCATTTAATGGATCCTGAAACTAAATTACCGGATATTTTATTTCTGGATTTGAACATGCCTAAAAAAACCGGTAAAGAATGTTTGATCGAGATTAAAAAAACAGAACATCTTAAAAATATTATTATTGCAATATATTCTACTTCATCATCTGAGGAAGATATTGAAGATACTTTTATTCAGGGAGCCAATATTTATATTAAAAAACCAAGCGATTTTAATACGCTTAAAAAAATAATTAATGAAGTCGTGACCGTAAACTGGCATTATCATACCTCTGGTTTGAACCGTGATAATTTCCTGCTTCGACTAAAATAATAGCATATCAATGAAGTGGATCCCAAATTTTAATTCTTCAAACTCTTTGAGAGTTATTTTTGTAATCGCGGTTTTCATTCTGTTATTTCTCTCATCAATTGCTTACAAACACAACAAGGATATAGACGAATCCAGTAAAGTTGTAATGCATACGTATGAAATAAACATTCAATTAGAGCGATTAATGTCGGCCATTAAGGATGCTGAAACTGGACAGCGTGGATATATAATTACACGAAATTCCAGGTTTTTAACGCCTTATATTTATTCGCGCGACAAGGTAAACACATCATTTATTACGCTAAAAAAATTAACTGCTAATAATCCAAAACAGCAAAAAAATCTTCAAAAATTATTTAAGCTGATAATTCAGCGTTTTGTTTCTTTTGAAAATTGTTTAAAATACAGCGATCCTAAAACATATGATAAGCGAAAACTCGACAATCATATGTTTGGCGGTCGAATCCTGATGGAGAACATTCGTTTTCAAGTAGACGAAATGAACGACATCGAGAAAAATTATCTTGAAAAAAGGCTAAAAATCTACGCTGCCGAAATCTCCTTAAGTCCCCTATTTTCTATTTCATTATTTTTAGCAGCATTGCTTTTTATTTTATTAGCCTACAGACAAATCAGCAGAGATTTTGAACGTTTGAAAATTTACAATAAAAAACTTTTAATTTCAAGCGGACTAATGGCTGAATCTGAAAGTATTGGTAAATTTAGTACGTGGCAATGGGATTTAGATACTGATAAAATCGATTACTCAGACAATCAATTTCGTTTGTTAGGTTTTGAGCCTAATGCATTTGTTCCGGTAAAAGATACTATTCTGGAATTTGTACATCCTGATGATAAAGCTAAGGTCGCAAAATCAATGGAAGTTATTGTTGAGAAAAAGCAATTGCCTTTTGTTTATTATAAAATCACACGTCCGGATTACGAAATAAGATATTTTAAAACGACCGGAAAATTACTCACAGATCAACAGGGAAGTAAAATTTTACTGGGAATTAATTTTGATATTACCGACGAGCATTTACTGAATATAGAACTTCAGGAACGTAATAGAGAATTAGAGAAAAGCAATAAAGAGCTGGCTTCGTTCAATCATGTTGCAAGTCACGATTTACAGGAACCTTTAAGAAAAATTCAGACTTTTGTTTCCAGAATTTCTGAAGCAGATAAAGCCGTTTTATCTGAAAGTGCAAAAGCTTATATATCTAAAATTGAAGTTTCGGCTAAAAGAATGCGTGTTTTAATTGACGACTTACTTTTATTCTCAAGAACAAATACCACGAAAAAGGAATTCATCAAATTAAACTTAAAAGAATTACTGGAAAATGCCGAATCTGAATTAGCAGAAATCATCGAAGAAAAGGGAGCAATTATTACGGTTACAAAATTGCCGAAGCTGGCGGTTATTCCGTATCAAATAGAACAACTTTTCATCAACCTTATCGGAAACTCTCTAAAATATAGTCAGCCTGATATTACGCCCGAAATTACAATTGAAACCGAAAAAGTAAATTCAAGCGATTATCCTGATTTATTAGAACCAAATGTAAAAAAATTCTATAAGATCACTTTCACAGATAACGGAATGGGATTTGATCCTCAATTCAAAGAAACCATTTTTGTTTTGTTTCAGCGTTTGCATTCTAAAACAGATTATCCAGGAACAGGAATTGGTCTTGCCATTTGCAAAAAAATAGTAGACAATCATAAAGGTCATATCATAGCCGACAGTACTCCAAACGAAGGATCTGTTTTTACCGTTTTTCTACCGGAGTGATAGTTTTCAGTTTTCAGTCGCAGTTTTCAGTTTTCAGTCGCAGTGACAGTTTACAGAAAAACCGAGACTGAATACTGAGACTGAATACTGAGACTGAATACTGAGACTGAATACTGAGACTGAATACTGAGACTGAAAACCGAGACTGAAAACCGAGACTGAATACCGAGACTGAATACTGAGACTGAAAACTGAGACTGAAAACTGAGACTGAAAACTGAGACTGAAAACCGAGACTGAATACTGAGACTGAATACTGAGACTGAAAACTGAGACTGAAAACTGAGACTGAAAACTGAGACTGAAAACCGAGACTGAATACTGAGACTGAAAACCGAGACTGAAAACTGAGACTGAAAACCGAGACTGAAAACCGAGACTGAATACTGAGACTGAAAACTGAGACTGAAAACTGAGACTTAAAAAAGTAGGAAAATAAAATATACTTATATATTAAAAGAAACCATAGTTAATTCTATGGTTTCTTTTTTTTTGCTATAAACTTTAAAGCAATAAATACTTGAAAATTAGAGCATAAACCCAGCAAACAATTGAGTTATGGGAATTATATAACGATTCATTTTTATGCTGTAAAGCAAAATGTTTGTTTCGTTAGCATCTTTGTAATGTAATACTTTATGAAGTAATAATGAAAGCAGCGCCCCAATTGAAAGCGACATTTTTTAGACTAATTTTTTTATTGATAATTATGATTTCTTTAGCATCATGCAAGAAAAATAATCCGGTAGAAAGCTCATTAAAAAGTGAAACTTTTAATAAAACGGAAAAAGAAGAAATCGAAGCTTTTTTTTTCATAGCAACGGCAAATGTTACGAAGTCAATTATTTCAAAAAGTCAAATTGCACAACAAAAAAGTTCAGATTTTACAATACGGGAGTTGAGTAAAAAAATAGAAATTAATCAGAATCAATTGTTACATGATATTTCAAAAATGGCTACAAAAAAGCTCATTATAATTACAGAAATTGATGCAACACATAATAAGCGAGATTTATACGATTTGATTGATGCAAATAATACTGATTTTAATAAAACGTATTTGAATGCAATGACAGAATCCTTAAAAGAACAAATTGGATTATTAGAATCAATTTCAAAACAAACAAATGACAAAACGATATTAAAATTAGTGTTACAATATTTACCTGAACAATACCAGATCCTACGCGAAATGCAGAGGATTAATTATGAGATTATTTAAATGCCTAAATATTATTAACTAAATTTTTTTTAACTATGAAAATGCAATCAAATTTTTTATGCGCCTTAACACTTTTTTTAACAGCTTCTTTTGGAATGCTGCACGCTCAAGACACTAATGTAACTACCGAGTTTGGTGTAAAGGGAGGATTCAACATGTCTAACTTTTTATCAGATAATGATGAAGCAACTGACGAAAATATCTTATATGGTTTTAACGCCGGAGTTTATGCAACATTACCAATATCTGATTTTGTCGCTATTCAACCAGAGATCTTGTTTACTACAAGAGGTTCAAAGTTAGAATACAACAGTGATATAGCTTCAGGAGATGCAAAATTTAAATTAAACTATATCGAAGTTCCTTTATTAGTAAGAGTTAATATTACTAAAAACTTTAACCTTCAGGCAGGTGGATATGCCTCTTACCTAGTTAGTTCTAAATTTACGGGAGATGGAGCTGCTGAATTTAATGAGGATATTGATACAGATAACTTAAACAAATTTGATGCAGGTATTGTAGCAGGTGTTGGAGTTGACTTTAGCCCTATAAGTATTGGTTTACGTTACAACTATGGTTTAACAACTATTGGTAAAGAAAGAACTGTTTTAGGACAAACTTATACATTCCCAGATGCAAAAAACAGCAATTTATCTTTATACTTATCATATAAGTTAAACTAAAAAACATAAAACATTTCATTAACCCCTTAATATAAAAACCATGTCAAATTTATTATATACAATCGCAGTTATACTGGTTATTCTATGGGCTTTAGGCTTCTTTGTTTACAGCTTAGGTAGTATCATCCATATCTTACTAGTAATTGCAATTATCGCAATATTATTCAGACTTATCAAAGGTCGAGAAATTTAAAAATCAACATTATAAATTAAATATATTAATCACTAAATCAAATATTATGAAAACAAGTAACACAATTTTAGGAATTTTAGGAGCTGCAGCTGCAGGAGCATTTTTAGGAGTATTGTTTGCACCGGACAAAGGATCAAACACAAGAAAAAAAATCTCAGATAAATCAAAAGATTACGGAGATAATTTAAAAACAAAATTTGACGGAGTTGTAAGCACAATTACTTCAAACGGAAAAGATATTCTTGACGAAGGAAAAGCAAAATTCAACCAGGCAAAAGAAGACTTCAATTCTATTAAAGATGAAGCAAAAAGTGTAAAAACGAACTACTAAAAAGTGAAATTTTTAAACCATAAATACCCTATATCATGGAATCAAATGCAACAACAAACGAGAACTTAAATCTTTATGAAAAAGCTGAAAACTATGCCAAAACAAGTTTAGAATTAATTAAACTTAAAACGGTATCAGCAGTAGCAGATGTTTTATCAACATTAACATCAAGAATAGCAGTTGGAGCTGTTGTTGCATTTTTTACCTTGTTCCTTAATATAGGGATTAGTTTATGGCTTGGAAAAGTGCTTGGAGAGTATTATTACGGTTTTTTTATCGTAGCTCTATTTTATCTTATTGTTGCAATTGTAATGCATACAATGCAACATAAGATTATTAAAACACCTATTGGCAACATGATTGTTACCAGTATTTTAAAAGAAACTAAAAAGGAAGATGAAACTGATTTAAATCAATCAAAAAACTAAAAAAGACTGTTATGGAAACTATTTACACACTTGATTCATTAGATCAGCAAATAAAACAATTAGAACTGCGACAGGATGCCGAATGGTGCTCTATTAAGGACGAAATTGAAGATATCAAAGAGAATTTAAAACCTCTTAACCTTATCCGTAATACGGTTGAGGAAATCAACGAAACAGTAGGCTTTAAAAGCAATATAGCCCAGTCTGCAATAAGCATAGGGATTGGTTATCTCGCAAAACGATTTATAGTTGGTAAAAGTACCTCGATGTTCAAAGGCATTGCCGGATCACTATTACAACTGGTCGTAACTAATTTAGTTTCAAAACCACATCATGACACCGCAAGCGACGGATCATCACAATACGAATCATCAAGAGAGTAATTGTCTAACTATAAATTATGTATTATGGAAAAGTTAAGCGAAATAGTATTAAAAAATGGTGTATACGTTTACTCGAATCTATATAAATGTTTTGAATTTTCGAGAGTATTTCTAGGTATCTAACTTGCTTTATACGTTTTATAAACAAACGGTTAAACAGTTAATATCCTTCACTATATTTTTTCATCTAAGGTTCAAAGGTTTTGAGGTACAAAGGTGCAGAGGTTTTAACTTTGCATGTGTTTATACTTTAATATGAACCAAAAAAGAGACTGTCACACATTGGTGAAACAGTCTCTTTTTTTTTTGAGATGCAAAGTTTTGAGGTTCAAAGGGACAAAGGTTTTCTTTGCAGGTTTAAATAAGATTAATCTGATCAAACAAATCAGAATATTCAAATAAAAAAAATGCCTGTTTCAAATAATTGAAACAGGCATTTTTTTATATAATTTGAGAAAATCCCAGAAGACATTTTCCTATGCCTTTCTAAAAGAAACCTTTGTCCCTTTGTAACTATGAACCTTTGAGACTTAAAAGAAAACTCAGCAACTTAGCAACTCAGAACCTTAGTACCTCAGATTAAAATACCTCCGAAGCTTCCTTCAATTTCTCCATATTGTTCACCAATTGCAATTCGGAAACAATTTTGTGAATGTCGCCATTCATGATATTTCCTAAATCGTATAAAGTCAAACCAACTCTGTGATCTGTAACACGACCTTGTGCGTAATTGTAAGTACGAATCTTAGCCGATCTGTCACCAGAACTCACCTGAGAAGTACGTTTTGTAGCATCTTCGGCTTCTTTTTTAGCTAATTCCTGTTCGTATAAACGAGAACGTAATACGCCTAATGCCTTATCCTTGTTTTTATGTTGTGATTTCTGATCCTGACATTGCGCCACTAATCCCGTAGGAATGTGCGTTAAACGTACCGCAGATTTCGTAGTATTTACAGATTGTCCTCCAGGTCCTGATGAACAAAAGAAATCCACACGAACATCATTCATATCAATTTGAACATCAAACTCTTCCGCTTCCGGTAAAACCATAACCGTAGCTGCAGATGTATGCACACGACCCTGAGTTTCTGTTTGAGGAACACGTTGTACACGGTGAACACCAGCTTCAAACTTCAAAGTTCCGTAAACATCCTCGCCCGAAACCTCAAAAATAACCTCTTTGAAACCTCCGGAAGTTCCCTCGTTCATATCAACTACAGAAGTTCTCCAACCTTGATTTTCACAATATTTAGTGTACATTCTGAATAAGTCACCCGCAAAAATACTCGCTTCATCACCACCCGTTCCGGCACGAATCTCGACCATAACGTTTTTAGCATCTTCAGGATCTTTAGGGATCAACATAAACTTGATTTCTTCCTCAAGTTCAGGCAATCTGTCTTTTGCTTCATCTAATTGCATTTTGGCCATTTCGGTCATATCTGCATCACTTCCATCAGCAATAATTTCGTTTGCCTCGTCTATATTAGCCATCAAAAGCACATATTCATCACGCTTTCCAGCTAATGCTTTCAGGTTTTTGTACTCTTGATTCAATTGCACATAACGTTTTTGATCAGAAATAACATCCGGCTGGATAATCAAATCCGAAATCTCGTCAAAACGTTGTTTTACTATTTGAAGTCTATCTAACATTTTCTAATTCCTTTTATTGGAGTGCAAATTTACGAAATTTTTGTTTAAAATTCTATCATTAACCTTTTGAGTTTTTTAAGGGTTAGATTTAGTTTAATTGTCGTTGTTTTTTGGAGCTTTTTCCTGCTATCCGCTGTATCTTTTTATGCAGAATATTTTTCGTTTGATTTAGAAATTTTCGTTTGCCTAAAAAGGATGCCGCTTTTATCAGGGCTAAGTATTTCAGGTTTTTAATTGGCTTTTATGGATTTCCGTAAAATAGTTGGTTTGTAAGGAGTTAATTTTGAAATAAGATAAAACTAAAATTAAAAATATGAAAAAAATTACATTCATAATAGTTGTTACATTCTTATTTTCATGCAAATCTGACATTCAAAAAAAAGAACAACTAGAATTAAAAAATTCGGACAAAGTTCTGAATGAATCAATAAGCTATCTAAGTACCATCGCTTGGCCAATCAATACAGATTCATTATTGACAATTTATAATACTTTAAAAAATACAGATAAAATAGAGTTTTCTAAGAAAATCAATTCAATATCTCAAAATGCGAAAATAGAACAAGAAAGAGTTGATAATCGAATACTTGAAATGAATAAAGAATTAGATCAGAAAAAAATAAAACAAACCGTTCAAGAAGAAATTAATTGGAAAAAAACCAAAGCCGGAAAACTTCAAATAAAACATCCTATCTGGTCAAAGGAAGACTGCGAAAAGATTGTCAATAATAAAATATGGATAGGAATGTCTATTGATATGTTGCAGTATATGAATGGAAAACCAAATAGTGCAAATCCTTCAAACTACGGAAACGGAACAGAATGGCAATGGTGTTGGGATGATATTAGCCCTTCATGTTTTTACGGTGGAGATGATGGAATTATAACATCGTATAACTAAAGTAAATAAACTTAATTGCGAAGTTTTTCCAAACAAAAAATCAGGTGTTTTTACTTGGTGTTTAGTTTAAATTAAAGACGATGTTTGTTTTCAATTTAACTCAATAACTAATATGAACCCATTTTATAAAAAAAATTAAGATGTACGAAAGTTTAACAAAAAAATATAAAGATCAAAGTCCTAGAAAATACTTTGCACATTTTCCATTTAATGGAGAAGAAGGACAAACTTGGGAAACTCCATTCTCTTATTTATCCAAAATGACAAGAAATCAAGAAGAATGGAACTTTAAGACAGAAGAATTCAGAAATAAATATCCAAATCAAAATTATCCTATTCTTACTAATTATTTGAATTACACTTTTTTGAGAGTTGTAGAACAAAATAAAATTGTTTATTCAAAAGAAAAAGACAAATGCTGTTTTAATACTGGTCTTCAAACGAAAAGAGGTAAAGATATTTTTGCAACTTTTTTTAAAAATGGTCAAGCAAAAGACAGGAATCAATGCGACTGGACATTTTACGCATTTATTGACAGTTATTCAGAAAAAATGCAGTTTTATTCTCCTACACCTGAAATAGCAACATATATTGATGACGCAAATGATTTAGTTTTTGATACTAAACTAGAAATTGATACAAATTTGACTCATATAGTTGAACAAAATATTACTAGGTTTCCCTCAATTTTACAAGGAAATGCTAAAATGGCGGAAAACATTATACTTGGTTCAATTCAAGCTTTGAAAGAAAAAGTTAAACGTAATTATAAAATTGCTATACCTCATTGGTATGAAGGAAAAATACAATTATTACTACCACTTGTATTGACAAATGAGGAAAACTTAGCAGAACTTGCTTTCGTAATAGATAAGGATAAACAACGCAATATTTATAGAGGAAAGACAATTTTAACTATGGATATGGCATATATAGATGCTAGATTAATTACAAAACCAGATGACGACTGGCTAACTCCATAAATTTGGCAAAATGTTGTGCGAGACTTAAAACAATTTTCGTGAAATATAAATCCGTGCCCTCAATAAAACACAATACTAATATAAAAAATTAATTTTTTGTGACCATAGATTGAAAATCATTTACTATCAGGTGCTATAAGTACGGGTAAAACAAACCAAAAAGATATAAAAGAGCAACCAAATACATGTGAATACGACTAAAAAATAAAGAAAACAACATTAAAAAAAATATGGACGCAGGAAAAAGAACAATTAATGACATTTTTAACGGAAATAGAATTTTAGAAATTCCATTTTTTCAACGAGCATATGTTTGGGGAGATGATCAATGGGAAAGACTTTTGGAAGATATGGAAAACGTAAGTTTATCAAACAAACCATATTTTTTAGGCTCAGTAATTTTAAAACAACAGCCGACAAATACAGCAAACCAAGTTGGTGACATTAGAACTTTAATTGATGGACAACAGCGTTTAACAACACTAAATATTTTTTTTAAAGTTTTATGTTTAAAAACAAATCAAAATTCAACTTTTGAGAGAATTTTTAAACTTATTAGTAACGACATCGCTTTAAAACATAATCACAACGACATTCAAGCATTCGAAATTATTCTGAATTTAACAGAGGAAAAAGATTTGATTGGAGAAGACAATATTACGAAAGCTTACACATTTTTTAAAAAGAGCATTGACCCAACCAAACTTAATTTTCAAAATATACTTTCAAAAATTTTATTTGTTGGTATTGATCTTGATGAAAACGAAGACGAACAGCAAATTTTTGACACAATAAATTCCTTAGGAGTCAAACTTACAACAGCTGAATTATTAAAAAATTACTTTTTTAATAGAAACGAAATAAATTCATATAACATTTATTGGAAAAATGTTTTCGAAAAAGATGATGAAACTAAAAATTATTGGGATCGAGAAATAACAACAGGTCGTTTAAAAAGAACTTTTATAGATTTATTTTTCTACTCCTATTTACAAATTAAAATTCAAGAAAATACATTTTCTGTAAAAACAGATGATAAAATTGAATTTTCAAAAGTTGAACAACTTTTTGAATCGTATAAAAAATTCATAAAAGAATACTTGAGTAATGACAAGAATTTAATTCTTGCTGAAATTAAAGAATATGCTTTGCTCTTTCAAGAAAATTTTAATTTTGATATTATTGAAAATGAATTAACTAACCAGTATGGTGTAGAAAGAATTAATGCAATTATATTTGGTCTTGAAACTTCAACCCTAATTCCTTATGTTCTTTATATTCTCAAAAACGTTACTGATATTCAAACAAAAAAAGAATTGTTTGAGTTTTTAGAAAGTTTCATAATGCGAAGAATGACAGTTCATGCAAATACCAAAAACTACAATCAATTATTTACAGACAGATTGATTTCGCATCAAATTTTATCTAAGCAACAATTCACAGACTTTTTGGAAACACAATCTGATAAAATTAACTTTCTTCCAACTGATGAAGAATTAAAAAAAGGTTTTCATTCTGAGATTTTAGTCAATAAACAATCAGCAGGAATTTTATATTTAATTGAATCAAAAATTAGAAATAGAAGTTTACAATCAACACAAGTATTAGGAATAAGCAAATATAGTTTAGAACATTTAATGCCAAAAAAATGGGAAAATCATTGGGGGAAATTATCAAATCAAGAAGACCGAATTAAAAGAAATAGAAAACTTTTAACCCTCGGAAATTTAACTATTATAACACAATCTTTAAATGCAACTATTAGGGATTCAAGTTGGACGACAAAGAAAAAAGGTAAAGCAGATAAAAAAGGTTTACTTCAATATTCAAGTGGACTTGAGACAATTTCAAAATATTTACACCTTCCAGAATGGAATGAAAATACAATAGAAGAACGAGCAGACGATTTATATGAACAAGCAAAAATGGTATGGAAAATATAAGTTACTATCACTGTGTGAAGTTTTCTTTCTTAAAACCCGATCGCGGATATATCTTCATGTTAGATCGCGCTGATTTACAATCCGTACCAGCAACGGCGAAAAATAATACAATATAAAATAACAATTTTGAATATTTAACTTTTAAAATTTCATAAATATGAGCAATCAAAAGCCACCCAACGGACCAAGTAAAACAGGAAACCCATCCGGACCAGGAAGAGGAAACAATCCGCCAAGTCCCCCTTCTAAACCGTCAGCACCAAAAACTTCTAAATAAGTTCGATGGCGCGAAGATTAACGTTCACATAATATTAAAAATCTAATCTTTTTGGGCAAGGATTGCAAATCTGCGATATCTGATAAAAATGCTGGAATAAACAAAAAAACACACTAAAAAAACAACAATGACAAAAGAGGAACTAAACAAACTATCACAAAAAATTGAAAATGTTTCGACTAATTTTCAACTTAAACCGTTTACAGACAATATAAAGTTACTCAAAGAAGATTTTGATATTAATGAAATAAAAACACCTCAACAATACTTGAAAACTATTGACGATATTACTGAAATATTACGTCAAACTCGTCTTTTGTTTCTTTATTCAGTTTTTAATAAAGTTTGTACGGAACAAGACAAACTTTATCATTTTGCTACTCCATACAAAGCAAGTATGAGTTATAGTGCTGTAATCAAAAAAGGGAATAGTTTTTACCTTTTAGACGAAGATGGAGATTTTAGCGAAATTTTTACAAGTGAATCTTTTATGCAATTTATTGATGATGAGTATTGGGAATTATACGAATAATAATGTAGCTTGAGTAACATTAAAAACACATAAAAAGGTAATCATAAAAAACTAAAAAATGAAACTACAATACTTGCTTGGATTTATTATTTTAGTTAATAATTTACTTTTTTCACAAGTAAAAACAACTAATAATAATGTTTGGGTTGCAAAAGAATACAGTAAAGATGTTGCACTTTATAATTCAAAAAATTTCTTATTTAAAGATGTTTTAGGCTCGACAACCGAAATCGTACAATTTGAAATAATTCCCCTTGCAGCTGCAAGTTCTGGAGAATTAACAACTTTGCTGTATAAATGTGAAAGTAAACAAAAAGAAGGTTTAGTATTAGGGTTTTATGGGAATTATTGGAACGATGCTGGCGTTCTTTATCAAGGTTACGCTTTTAAAAATTTTGAAAAAAACGAAGCAATCGAATTTTTAAACAAGATACAAACTGCTATTGAAGACAATAAAAAATTTATAAACGATCAGGCTGATAACAATAATATTTTTTTTAAATATGATGATATTGATGTTTTAATTTATTCATCTTCCCAAAATTACACAATTAGACTATTTTGGAAAGGCTTTGATAGTTCTTGGGAAAAAACTGCTTTTGACCGTTCAAAAAGAAGATTTGAAAAGAAAATCAAATAAAAAGTATCTTTCATAAAGGTCTTCAACTCCTAGCGATGCTATAAATTACTTGATAAATAACCAATTCACAAAGAATCTATAAAAACAAAAAAACATCCCAAAAGAAAACTCTTTTGGGATGTTTTTATTAACTATAATCAGAAAAGAGATTTACACTTCCTCTTCTACTTTTAAAATTTCTAATTTCAAATTACCTTTTTTAGCAGGCCATTCTATAATATCACCTACTTTGTAGCCAACCATTGCAATACCTTCATCTGAAAGAACCGAAATTTTGTTTTTGCTTGTTTTTGCTTTTTCAGGACCAACAAGTAAAATTGTTTTTTGTTCGTTACTGCTGTGGTCTTTATAAGTTATTTTTCGGTTTATTGAAACTATATCTTCCGGCAGATTCTTTCGCAATACCTGCGTTGCTTTTTTTAACTGACCTAATAGCAACTCTTCTTCTTGTGGTGTTACTTTTTTACGTCTTACGTGATCTTTAATTAAATCGTATGTTCCTGTTGTTAATATAATATTTTCTGACATGACTTTCTTGTTTGCTTCATTTTAAATAGATTGCGACATACACTCTTCACTGAATATCTTGCAGCCAGGGCAAATTCAATGATATCACATCCTAAATAAAAATTGAAGATTAAATAAATGACTATATATAATAAAAGGATCCCTGCCTAGAGTTGCGACAGGGCAGAATTAATAAACTCTTTTGAGCTTTTTAAGAAAGTATCATCATGCAAATACGATAATGTGCACATCAGGCACATTAAACAGCTATTTACTAAATAAAAATTTGAAGTTTCCATTGTGTTTTATTCTTGTTGCAAGATACGCTTTTTTCTTACAAAAACATAGAGGTAATAAAAAGAGTCATTTATCACATTTTAATATTGCTGTGAAGAAAGTCTATATTGCATTTGATTGTAAATAAATCTTGTGCAAATCATCCAACAATTCCATTTCTTGTTCTGGTAAAAGTTGCAATGCAATTTCAAGGAAAGTCATTACATTAATATCTGTATTTGCGGTAATACTTGACAGACTTTTTGCTTCATCATTTAACAAAATAATACTCGCTTTGAGCAAATCCGAGACCATCAAATTAAGTTCGTTATAACCGGAAACTTTTAGCTTTATGCTAAACGAATTTTCACTATTATTTTCATGTTTTAGTTTTCTGAAATCTTTTGTTTTATTCATTAATTCAAAAAAATCTGCGGCTTGTTTTGTATCTTTTATTTCCATGTTTAATGAGATTCTGTTTATTTATTAAAGAACAAACTTACAAAATTATCGGTTGAAAACAATCGGTTTTTTACAATTACTTAAAAACAATCTATTACTTGTAATTTCATTCTCATGAATAGAACAAGAAAAAGTGAAATTCCAGAAGTTGTTACACAATTAGGAATCAGGATAAAAGATGTAATTGAGGAAAATAAGTTAAAGCAAAGAGAAGTTGCGCATGATGCTGAAATGGATGTAGAAAACTTAAGAAAATACATTAAAGGCAAACAGGAAATGAAAATAAGTACTTTGTTTAAAATAGCTCAATCTTTAAAAATATCTCCAAGTGATTTAATTAAAGATTTGTAACTCGAAATATTTCTTTGCATCAAATGAAAATACATTCAAAATTTAGAACTTTATTTTTACTTAAAGTAAACATACTTTTTTTCATAATTGATTCGTTTTGTATTTATTACCTTTTCAATGGTTTTAAAAATCAAGATTATATGATGATTTTAGAATCGGTACTATTTTTAGCATTGAGTCTATTTCTCCACATTCTTCATCTTCGTACGGTTAATGAAATTATTGTTTTGGAAGATGGGTTACAAAAAACAACTTTACTTTCAGGTAAGGTAGAATTTATTCCATTTTCGTCTATTGTAAATATTCAAACAAAACGCATTTCAGCATCTTATAGCAAGGGAGGACAAATTACTACGGGTTATTTTGAAAGTACAATACTTCTTGAAAATGGTACTGAATTATGTATTGACCCCGACTATGACAATTATCTGGAAATTGTTGTCGCAGTAAGACATAATATTTAAAAAATAAAGTATTATTCGAAACATAAAAATTACACGAAAATATCTTTTATAACTTTTACATTTTATAAAATGCTTTTTTGTGTTTCGAAGATTGAATCAAGTGTAATCAGATTATAATAATAAATGAAACTAAAAAACCACAAGTTTTTCAAAAAATATAGAATTCTTAAATATATATTATTAATCCATCTGGCATTTTCACTGCTTATTTTTACTTCAGAGCTCATTCATGGTGTTATTGATGGAAATATTCTTGGAAATTTTCAAAAACGTTTTGAAAACTATAAAGCATTTGACAATCCGGAACAATACTTAAAAAAAGATTATTTTGTTGTAGACACCGCCTATATTGAAATAACATCTGATGGTAGTTCTAGAAGAAAAAACACTATAATTAAGGGCAATTTAATCAATTCAAAAAACAAAAAAGAGTTAAGTTGCAGTTATAGAAATATAATCTTAATAGATGAAAATTATAATTTCAATGAAAAAATAAAAGTTATAAAAGTATGGCGAAATACAATTAATGACGAAGTTTTTTTAGGAGGTAAAAACTACATTAGTCGTGAAAAAACGAATGCAGGCGGAGGAATATATTCTTATTTTTCTCTTATACCGCTTATCATAATTCTACTAATTTTAAAAAACAAATCAGAAAACCAACGTAATGAATTATAAAAAGCTACCACAAATTAAAATCTAGATAGCAAGTACAAATTCAACAATAAACCACAAAATAACTACAACTTTAAACAAGTAAATTCTTTAATTTGATTGCTATTTGAGATAGTTCTAAAACTTATATAAAATTTAAAAAATGAAGACTTATTTTGTAGACTCGTTTACGAACGAAAAATTTAAAGGAAATCCGGCTGCAGTTTGTTTACCTAACACAGAACTAGACAGCGAAACAATGCAAAATATTGCTACAGAAATTGGATTTTCGGAAACTGCCTTTATAAAGCAAATCTCAGATAACAATTATAGCATTCGGTTTTTTTCGCCAAAAACAGAAATTCCATTATGTGGGCACGCAACATTGGCTTCATCAAAAATAGTTTTCGATACAACTTCATTCGAAAATATAAAATTTATCAACGCTGAAAATGTTGAGTTGCCTATTGCCAAAGTAGGAAATAAAATCAAAATGCAATTTCCTGTTTACAACACTCAAGAAACCGAAGTTCCTCAGGAAATGACAGACGCACTTGGAATTTCTGAAATTTCGAATAAAAGATACAGTCCTAAAAACAAAATAATTTTAATTGAAATTAAATGTGCGATTGAACTTGCCAATTTAAAACCTGATTTTACGGCTTTAGTAAATTCATATTCCGGAATTAATGGCGTTTTAGTAACCGCAGTTTCAGACACCGCAAATTTCGATTTTCATTACCGTTATTTTTGGCCTTGGTCCGGCACAAATGAAGATCCTGTAACTGGCGGCGTTCAAACTTTTTTGACTAAATACTGGTCAGAAAGACTGAACAAAACAAAATTCAATGCTTATCAGTCTTCGTCAAGAACAGGAACAATGAGCACGGAACTTGTAGCTGATAAAGTTTTTATTTTAGGCGAAGCGGTAACAGTATTAGAAGGAGAATTTAATTTATAATTTTTTAAATCTGGATTTACGGCTTTACGTAAGGTAATTAATACTAAACGAGTTAATTTTGGAAAAATAATTTTTATCTGTTTAAAACCAATAAAAAACATTCTGATGAAACTCATAATTAAACTCGTTATTTTAATTTTCAACCTGACTTTATCTGCACAATCAGACAATTTTATTGGTGATTATTCGCGTTCACTCAGCGAAGAAGGAAACCATATCATAGAATATAAACTAACCTTAAATCAAAACGGGACATTCCTGTTTCATTCCTATACAAAAATGCAAGGCGGAACTCCTCCGGAAGTGAACAAATACGGAAAAGGAAAATGGACTGCAAAAGACAATCTGATTACTTTTTCGGCAAATAAAAACGAAGATTTTGATGAAAAATATACCTTGAATTTTAATAAATCTACGGCAAGATTTATAACTAAAAACCCAAGAAACAAAACCGATCAAATCGTTAAAACAAGACTTGCGTTTATTGCCTCAGGAATTTTCTGGATGCAACGAATTGATGTTTTTAAAGTGTGACACCTTTAACTTTGCACTTATAACATACTAGAGCACAAAATATAAAAATGCCACAAGAAAATATTTTTTGTGGCTTTTTTTATAAATAGAAAAAATCAATCTTTGTCAAAACGGATTATAAGTTTTACTATCTAAAAAACAAATAACTATAATTTTAAAAATATACGAATGAAAATACTTTTGTTCCTTCTCTTTAACTTTTCATTTCTTTTTGCTCAAAATAAAAGTAGTACAGTTTATAAAGAATATTATGAGAACAGTTCGGTAATTAAAGTTAAAGGTTTCATGTCTGACATAGGCACTAAAGAGGGTTTATGGAACCGGTATACAAAAAATGGTGTGCTGGGAATAACAGGGAATTTTGAAAATGATCGAGAAATAGGTATTTGGAAAGAATTTTACGAGAGCGGGAAAATAATGAAAACCGCAAACTACATTAATGGGAAGAAAGCTTTACAAAAATATTATTATGAAAGCGGAACACTAATTTCTGAAACAAACTATATCAATGGAAAAAAAGAAGGTGAAGTAATTGTTTATTGGGAAAACGGAAAAATAAAATCCAAAGAGAATTATCTACATAATAACCAAATTGGTAAGTTCAGTATTTATTCTAAGAATGAAATTTTGATAGGTGAAGGAACTTATTCAAACGACTCAAACGAAATAGGAATTTGGAAATACTTTTTCGCTGACGGAACTATACGCCAAGAGATTGATTATTCTTCAGAAAAAGAAAAAAAAGAAACTACTTATGACAGTAGCGGAAAAATTATAGACGTTAAATACGAAAAAAGATTATAGTCTAATTGATAACCATGCTATTAAACAACTAAAAAAACATGACACAAACCTCCACCGAACCCTTAAAACCAAAACAACATTTTGAAATTCTCGACGGATTAAGAGGAATAGCCGCTTTGGCGATTGTGTTTTTTCATTTTATGGAAATAGTTTATCCGCCTAAAGATAATTTTATAGCGCATGGTTTTTTAGCCGTTGATTTTTTCTTTTGCCTTTCCGGATTTGTGATTGCCTACGCCTATAATGACCGAATTGGCAAAATGAAACTTACCGACTTTTTTACGTTACGATTAATCAGGTTGCATCCTTTGGTTGTTTTTGGCTCTGTATTGGGTTTATTGGCTTTTCTATTTGATCCGTTTGGCGAACATTCTGAAACCTACGAAACAGGCAAAGTGATCTTGATATTTTTGGCCTCGGCATTTCTGATTCCTTTTCCGGTAATGGCAGATCGTTATTTTAATTTATTTGGTTTAAATGCGCCCGGATGGTCTTTGTTTTGGGAATATGTTGCCAATATTCTGTATGCGCTTTTCCTTTACAAATTAGGCCGTCGTTCTCTATTTTTATTGACTGTTTTGGCTGGAGCAGGAATTTGTTTTACAAGTTATCACGCTGGAGGTTCGTTAATGGGCGGATGGAGTGGAGAAACCTTTTGGGATGGTTTTGCTCGCATTTCGTATTCTTTTTTGGCAGGAATGCTTATTTACCGCTCCAATTGGATTATTAAATCAAAACTGGGCTTTATTGGTTTATCGGTTTTATTGCTTTTAACTTTCTTTATCCCTTTTTCTGATTATAATTGGCTCACAGAACCTTTAGTGGTTTTACTCTATTTCCCAATATTGATTGTATTAGGTGCCGGAGCAACTCTAAAACCAATATTCAGAAAACTGTGTATCTTCTTCGGAAAAATATCGTACCCGCTATACATGACGCATTACGCAGCCATGTGGATATTTGCAAATTATTACACCAAATACAAACCGGAAACGGGTCAACTGGCTTTGATTATGTTTGCAGGAACATTGTTTTTATTGGGTATCGCTTATTTGACGATGGTTTTTTATGATATCCCAATTAGAAAATATCTTACGGATAGGAGAAAAAAGATTTAAAATATATTTCGGCAAAGTCGCAAAGACGTAAATTTTTTATTTACAATACTGATTAAAGTTTTTTTTCACGCAGATTAAAAAAGATTTAAGCAGATGGTAGCAGATTTATAAAATCAAAATTAAATCTGCGTGAAAAAAACTTTGCGACTCCTGCGCCTTTGCGCGATTAAAAAAAACCTTTGTCCCTTTATAATTTCAATACCAAATTCTAAATCCCTAATTTCGCATTTAAATTAGAAGGAGAAAAATGAAGGTCTGTATTGCTGAGAAACCAAGTGTAGCACGCGAAATCGCATCCGTTTTGGGAGCCAATACCAAGCATGATGGATATTATGAAGGCAACGGTTATGCGGTTACTTACACATTTGGTCATTTATGCACTTTAAAAGAACCTAACGATTACAAACCGCACTGGAAAAGCTGGGATTTGAACAACTTACCCATGCTTCCTGATAAATTTGAAACCAAAGTAGTTGAGAATTCAGGCATTCAAAAACAATTTAAAATTGTAAAAAGCTTATTCGATAAAGCCGAATTGGTGATCAATTGCGGGGATGCCGGGCAAGAAGGAGAATTGATTCAGCGTTGGGTCATGAACGAAGCAAACTACAAAGGCGAAGTGCAGCGTTTATGGATTTCGTCCTTAACAACCGAAGCCATAAAAGAAGGTTTTGACAATTTGAAACCTTCTGAAAACTACGATAATTTATTCTACGCCGGATTTTCCAGAGCCATTGGTGATTGGTTATTAGGTATGAATGCCACACGTTTATACACCGTAAAACATGGCGGTTACAAACAAGTATTGTCTATTGGGCGCGTGCAAACGCCAACATTAGCGATGGTTGTAGATCGCTGGAAAGAAATCGAAAATTTTAAACCTCAACCCTATTGGGAATTGCAGACTTTGTACAGAGAAACGCTTTTTAGTTATGAAGAAGGTCGTTTTTTGAAAAAAGAAGATGGACAACTTTTAGCCAATAAAGTCAAAGAAAGCGAATTCGAAATTGTTTCGGTCGAAAAGAAAAACGGAAATGAGTTTGCACCTAAACTATTTGATTTAACGGGATTACAGGTTTATTGCAATACAAAATTTGGATTTTCGGCAGATGAAACGCTTAAAATCGTCCAGACTTTGTACGAACAAAAAGTAGTTACATATCCCAGAGTTGATACGACTTTTTTACCCAATGATATTTATCCGAAAGTACCGGGAATCCTGCAAAAATTATCTAAATACGCCGAGTTAACGCAACCGCTTTTAGGAAAAAAAATAAAAAAATCGCCGAAGGTTTTCAATGATAAAAAAGTTACGGATCACCACGCGATTATTCCAACCGGAATTGAGTCTAATTTGCAATACAATCAGCAGCAAGTCTATGATATTATTACACGCCGATTCATTGCTGTATTTTATGACGATTGTCTGGTTGCCAATACTACAGTAATAGGAAAAGCAGCCGATGTAATGTTTAAAACCACAGGAAAGGAAATCCTGAAAAAAGGATTTAGGGTGGTTTTCGAAGACCCTAACGCTAAAGAAAAAGAAGCCGATTTATTGCCGAGTTTTGTTGTAGGAGAAAAAGGTCCGCACGAACCTTCGTTTTTAGAAAAAGAAACCAAACCGCCCAATCAGTTTACAGAGGCAACTTTACTGCGCGCTATGGAAACCGCAGGAAAACAAGTCGATGACGAAGATTTACGCGAATTGATGAAAGAAAACGGTATTGGTCGTCCGTCAACACGAGCAAATATTATCGAAACGCTTTTTAAACGTCAATACATTGTTCGAAATAAAAAACAGGTTTTACCTACTCCAACCGGGATTCAGCTTATTGATACAATTCAAAATGAACTGATAAAATCGGCAGAATTAACGGGTTCTTGGGAAAAGCAATTGAAGGATATCGAAAAAGGCACTTTTACGGCTGGAGCGTTTATTAAAAACATGAAACGAATGGTTGAAGCTTTGGTAACCGAAGTTCGAAGTGAAACCAGACACGCCAATATTTCGCACGCACAAAGCGTTCAAAAAGAAGTTCTAAAGGTCGAAAAAAAGAAAGCCGCAGGAATTTTAGCCGAAACTTGTCCGAAATGTAAAAAAGCAACCTTGATAAAAGGAAAATCGGCTTACGGTTGTGGCAATTATAAAGCGGGTTGTGATTTTTTATTACCCTATACTTATGCCGACAAAAAAATATCTGAAAACCAATATTTACGATTAGTCCAAAAAGGATCAACAGTTAATATAAAAGGCTTTAAAACCGAAGAAGGAAATGTTGAAGGTTTGATCAGGTTTGAAGAAAATTACAAGCTTAAACTAGAAACAAAGAAAACAGCTCCAAAAGCAAAATCAGAAACAGCATCAAATACAACAGCAGATTCATTAACGTGCCCAAAATGTAGAAAAGGAACAATCATGAAAGGAAAAACCGCTTATGGTTGTGGCGATTATAAGCTGGGTTGCGATTTTAAAGTTACTTTTGATGATGTACGAGCAAAACTAAAAGATCAAAAACCAACTAAGGAATTGGTTTATTCTATTTTGAACGAAAGCGTTTAATTTTTTTGCCACAGATTAAAGAATTAAAATGATTTTTCCTTTTAGTTTTTGCCACGAATTACACGAATTTACACAAATTGTTTTCACGCAGATTCTGCAGATTAAGGCAGATTTTATTTGATTTTTATTTATTAAAATCTGCGAGCATCTGCTTAAATCTTTTTAAATCTGCGTGAACAAAATCATTTTAATCCTTTAATCTGTGGCAGTTTTTTACCTTCCAATTTACATAAATCAATTCGTGAAAATTAGTGCAATTCGTGGCAAACTTTTTTTTCATACTTTAGCACAATTACATTAACACCAAAACCGAAATATATGTTTCAGAAAATTACTCTTTTAATGCTTTTAGTAGCCGTTGTTTCTTGTCAAAAAAAGGAATCTATCGAAAAGGACAAAATCAAAATAGCCGATTGGCTGATTGGAAACTGGGAAAATGCTTCACCAGATGGCGTACTTTCTGAAAATTGGATAAAACTAAACGATAGTACTTTTAGCGCCTCTTCTTATTTTATAAAAGGAAAAGACACTTTGCATTTCGAAAGTATTGTTCTCGCACAAAAAGGAGAAACCTTAACATATTTCGCAACAGTAAAAGGTCAAAATGATGATAAACCTGTTGCATTTCCTTCAACTGCAGAATCAGATAAACAATTGGTTTTCGAAAATCCTAAACATGATTATCCTCAAAAAATCACTTACACAAAAGGTGCTGATAATACTTTGATTGCTGAGATTTCTGGGAAATTAAATGGAAAAGTGAGTTCGGAGAAGTTTGTTATGTTGAAGAAATAATTATGAAAACTGCTTGTTTAGACTGGACTAAAGTCCAGCCCTACAATATGGATCATTCCTTCGGAATTTTAAATTCACAATACCTTCAGTTTGATGAGAAAAGAACCATAGGTTCGACCAATTTTGTAGAGCTGGACTTTAGTCCAGTTTAGAAACATTACGTTCACGAGCAAGATGCTCGTGCCAACGTCAAAAATAAAAAAAACTCAGAATCTCAACAACTTCACAAAAACCTACTCCTTCTCCCCGATTTTATTCACCATAAAAATCATCAGAATTCCTAAAAGTGCCATTACTAAAAACGCCCATTTCATACTTAAATATTCAGAGATAAAGCCCACCATTGGCGGAACAAGTAAAAACCCCAGGTAACCAATTGTAGATATGGATGTTAATGCAGAACCACTGCTTAATTTTGATGATCTTCCGGCAATACCAAATACTAACGGAACGACGCAGGAAACCCCAACTCCAATTAATACATAACCAAAAATTGTTGGATAAATAAAAGGCAACAAAAAACAAATTAAAAATCCTACTGTGATCAAAATTCCGCTGTAAAGGAGGATTCGTTTCGTGCCAAATTTCATTACACCGTAATCTCCAAACAAACGTCCTAAAGTTACTGCTGTTGCAAAAAACACAAATGCAGCACTGGTTAATTTAGGAGAAGCGTGCAATATATTTTCAAAATAAATACCGCTCCAGTCATACATTGTATTTTCGCAAGCCATAGAGACAAAACAAATTATGGCAAACTTAATCAGGTTTTTTTCCGGCATCGAAAAGAACTTCTTTTTTACAGGTACAGGCTGATTATGGATACTCAATGGATAAAAACAAGCCGTAAGCCCCATCATAAAAACACTTACACCTAATAAATGATGCGATGGTGCAATATGCCTTGATACCATAACATAACCCAATCCTGCGCCTGTAAAAACCGCTATACTCCAAACGGCATGAAAACGGGTTATGATTGATTGCGGATATAACTTTTGAACCTCCAGCGATTGTGCGTTAATAGACAAATTAAAAATATTTCGAGAAGCCCCAAAAATTAAAAGTATGATAACCAACTGCCAGACAAAACCAGCCAGACCAGGCAAAGCCAAAACAATATTAAACATAACTGCTCCTAACAGCATGATGTACCGGCTGCTGTATTTATTTAATAACTTTCCTGTAAAAGGCATTGTCAGCATTAAACCTATTGGAAACGCGAATAAAACAGTTCCAAATTCAGCTTCAGATAAATTAAGCTGCGCTTTTATATGCGGAATTCGGGAAACCCACGAAGAATATCCAAATCCGGAAAGGAAAAAAAATACAGTATTTGCTATACGGAATCCTCTGGGAGTATTTTGAAGTTTTTTAAAGAAGGGTAAAATCATGAAGTTTTGCAATTAAAGGCGCAAAATTAAGGCTTTTAAAACCAAATTCATCTCTTTTAACTTTCTTCTGTAAAAACAAATTGCCCTAACTTTGTTGCATTTAAAATGAAACTTCGAAAAGTGTGGATAAACTAAATATAGAATGTTAATAATCAAAAAGACATTAATTTTGTAAATTTTATTTTTAATTATTCTAAATAAGCCTTAAGTTTGTAGAAATAAAAATTAAAATTCATATTATGAAATCTAAGACTTTAAAAACGATAACATTTTTACTTTTAATGTTAGTTGCAACGCCACAATTATTTGCTCACGCTCTTTGGATTGAAACTAAAGCAACCGGAACTAAAGGAAAAGCACAGGAAATTTCAGTTTTCTTCGGAGAATTTTCAGATAATGACATTACAAAAGCAGACAAATGGTTTTCTGATTTAAAAGATTTTTCATTAGTATTAATTTCTCCTTCAAAAAAAGAAACAAAACTTACTTCAAAAGCTTTAGATAATAAATATCAGGCATTTTTTACTCCGGATGAAGATGGCGTTTATACTGTTGTGATGCACCACAAAGTAAAAGATGTTTATGGAACTATGGTGCTGGATTATAATTCAAGTGCTACAGTTATTGTTGGTAGTGCTGAAAAAGGAAATGAAGCTGTTGCAAACTCTAATGTTATTAGTTTATTTTCTAAAGATGCAGCAACTGCAAAACAAAAAACTACAGTAAATGTAAATGCATTGTACGACGGGAAAATTGCAACAAAACAAAAAATGAAAGTAATTGCTCCAAACGGATGGGAAAAAGAATTATGGAGTAATGACAAAGGAGAAATCTCTTTTACACCAATCTGGTCAGGTAACTATATGGTAGAATTTGCTTATACTGAAAAAGCTTCCGGTGATCACAACGGTAAAAAATATGACGAAATCTGGAAAATGGCAACTTATTTAATTTCGGTTAAATAATTCAAAAACATTATTTCATTTTTAAATTACATAAAACCTTGCTCTTTTGAGCAAGGTTTTTTTTATGCTTAATTGACAATTACACTATTTAGAATAACTCTAATTAATAGAAAATTATATTGAATTTCACAAAATCTTAAGCTAATCTTAAGTAAAAATTAATTAAAATTTAAGTAATAAATTCTATCTAAATATTTTGTTAAAGCCTTTGTGAGACGTTATATTTGCAAAAGTTATTTTTATTAAATCTAAATAAATACCATGAAATATAATTTACTTCTTGTTTTATCCTTAATAAGTTTTGCATCTTATAGTCAGCAGTATACAAGCGCAGAAAGTACCTCAACTGCAAATGATACTGTAAAAAACAAAAAAGGAGAAGCGCTTAATGAAGTTTTAATCACAGCAAATAAGCCTAAAAAGCCTATTGAAGCAGCACGTTCAGGAATTAAAGTAATGGACTTGCCTCAAAGTGTTCAAATTATTGGCAGCGAAATAATCTCAGAACAACAAGCAATACGATTAAGTGAAGTAGTAAAAAACCTTAACGGAGTTTATGTAGGATCAGCTCGTGGTGGCGCTCAGGAATCTTTTTTCTCAAGAGGTTATGATATGTCTGCTAATAATATGTTTAAAAATGGTTTCCGTTACAATGCCGGTTCAATTCCGGAGGTTTCATCTTTAGAAAAAGTTGAATTCTTAAAAGGTGGTTCTGCTTTATTATATGGAAATGTCGCTCCTGGCGGAATCATGAATTTGGTAACCAAAACTCCAAAATTCACAAAAGGCGGTGAAATTTCTATGCAAATAGGAAGCTATTCTTTTTATAAACCAACTATTGACTTTTACGGACCTTTAAACAAATCTATAGCATACCGTTTTACCGCTTCATATGAAAACTCAGAAAGCTTTAGGGATTATGTAAAAAACGAACGCATCTATATCAATCCTTCGTTTTTATTTCATGTTTCAGATAAAACACAAATTACGGTTCAGGGAGATTATTTAAGTGCTGACTGGACGCCTGATTTTGGTACGGGAATCTACGAAAAAACAATTTTAGATTTACCTCGTAACGAATATTTCGGAGCGCTTTGGTCAACTGCAAATACTAAATCGGCGAGTGCTTCGGTATTGCTGAATCATGATTTCAATAAAAACTGGAAATTAAATTTTAATTCTTCTTATCAATCTTACCGCAGAACACAAACTTCTACAGCACAATTAAGTACAATTGAAGCTAACGGAAACTGGAAACGCGGACTAACAAAATCTGATGGTGCTGAACATATTTTTGGTGATCAGTTAAGCTTACAGGGAACTTTTAATACAGGAAGTATTAAACACCAGATTTTTACAGGAGTTGATTATGAAAATTCTATCGCTCCAAGTTATACTTATGGTTTTTATGCAACTCCAAATGGTGCTGTCGCGATCACTACAGAAGCTACAGCAATTAATCTTTATAATTACGACTATAGCACACAAAGTTTAAATGTACCTTATCCAACAAGAGCAACTCAATTAGCCACTACAAATACACAACGTTTTGGTGCTTATGCTCAGGATTTAATTTCGGTTACTGATTATGTAAAAGTTTTGGCAGGTTTAAGATGGTCTTGGCAGGAAAGTGAAGTTACAACCTCAAAGGAAATAATAGAGAAAAACGTGATTACAACAACTCTTGACAACGCGATACCAGTTACGGGAGCTAAAACCTTAAACAGAGCGTATTCGCCTAAAGCAGGGTTGGTAATTCAGCCTACTAAAGATTTGTCTTTGTTTGCAAGTTACTCTAACTCTTTTACGCCTAATACAGGAACAACTGTAGATTTAAAACCTTTAGATCCTTCTATTATAGATCAATATGAAGTGGGAATTAAAAAAGATTTCTGGAAAGGTCTTTTGAGTACAAACGTAACCTTATATCAAATATCAAATAATAATTTAGCCCAAACAGCTCAGTTTTTAGCCGATGGTGTTACACAAAATGCTACAACTACCATAAAAGAATTAGTAGGTGCAACAAAAGGTAAAGGTGTTGAAATAGATATTACAGCCACTCCAGTTGAAGGATTGAACATTATGGCGGGTTATAGTTTTAATGAAACCAAAGTATCTAAATCATCAGGCACAAACGGAAGTCTTGTAGTTGGTGATGTATTAGCAAGAACGCCAAAAAACACAGCAAATTTGAGCTTTTTCTACAAATTGCCTGAAGGTTTATTAAAAGGATTGACTTTTGGAGCAATTGCAAATTATGTGGGAGATCGTACAGGTGGATGGAATGATGATTATTTATGGACAGCGGTTAAACCTACGCCTGCTAACCCTAATCCAAATCCGGCTTACACGATCACAATCAGAGACAGAGATATTCCGTTAGAAGGATATACAACTGTTGATGCTTCGTTAGGATATGAATGGAGAAAGTTCTCGATTTTATGCCGATTATCAAATATCACAAACGAATTGAATTATACGGTTCACGAAAATTATAGTGTGAATCCAATTGCCCCGCGTCAAATCATGACAAGCCTGAAATACAAGTTTTAAAAATTTGAATTAGATTTTTTTTCCAAAGCTTTTTCTGCATTTTCATCTGAAAATCAGAAGAAGCTTTTGGTTTTTATGCCAAACCTCGTTTAGCAATAAATGAGGTTTTTTATTTTCACAAAAGAAAATGCTCTAATTATATTTACTTTTGTCGCAGATACTTTTTATCGCATCAAAACAAAAATTCCAAACATGACAGATTCCAAGAAAAACCAATTACAAAAAACCTTAGGCTTTAGTTTTAATATTGCCGTATTAATTGGAGGAACTATAGGAGTTGGAATTTTAAGAACTCCAGGATCAATTGCATCACTTTTAGATAATTACTGGCTTATTATTGCTTCATGGCTTTTTGGAGGAATATTTGTTTTAATTGGTGCTAATTCATATGCTGAACTTGCTACAATGCTGCCTAAAGCCGGAGGCTCTTATAATTATATCAAAAGAGCTTTTGGCAATTATGCCGGTTTTCTTTCCGGATGGTTTGATTATATTACCAATGCAATTCCGCCCGCTTTTTACTGTATTGTAATAAGTGAATATATTATTATTTTGTTTCCGGATCTCAAAAATTATTCGACCGAAATGGCGATTTCACTATTAATTGCATTTGTATTATTGCATTTAAGCGGAGTGAAAAACGGAAGTACAATTCAGCAAATTACAAGTTTATTAAAAGTGATTTGTTTTTTCGCTCTAGTTGTGGCTTGTTTTATGTATTCGGGCGTTAAACTGGCTCCAATTCCCAAAGATAATTCTCTGGTTCAGATTGGTTTATTATTTGGATTTTTCAAATCACTTCAACTGATCATCGGAACTTATAATGGATGGAATGCCGTTTGCTTTTTTGCCGAAGAAAATGATGATCCAAGCAAGAACATTCCGAAATCATTATATAGCGGAGTTTTACTAGTAATCGCAATTTATGTTTTAATAAACGTTGCATTTTTCTATATTCTGCCAGTTGAAAACATTGCAAAATCAAGTCTGGCTGCTGCCGATGTTGCAAATATTATATTCGGAAAAAACGGTGCTATAATCGTAACCGTAATTTCAATTTTTTCATTAATCAGTATTCTGAATGCTTTTATGATGATTCCGCCCAGAATCTTGTACGGATTAAGTCGTGATGGTTTTTTTATCGAAAAAGGAACAACGGTTAATAAAGGCGGAACTCCAATTGTGGCACTTCTGGTTTCATCATTTTTCAGTTTATTTTTAATTTGCATTGGATCATTCGAAGTCTTATTTTCATTTGCCGCCTTTACCTCTATTATCGTTTGGGGATTAGCCTATTGCTCTCTTTTAAAACTAAGAATTTCCGAACCCAATTTACCAAGACCTTATCGCTCTCTTTGGTATCCGTGGACAACTATAATCGCTATTATTGCTTCGATTGCATTACTTATAGGGTTTGTTTACAGCGACCCTAAAAGCTTTTTAATTATTATTATAATCACGCTGATTTCTTATCCTTTATTTTTGGTTTTGAGAAAGAAGAAGAAATAATTAAGGCTTTTTTATAGCCACGAATTCACGAATTATTTTTTTTTGTCATTTCGATAGAAGAGAGAAATCACACTAGGAATTCCGCATAGAATGTCGTCAATCTTTGTCGAGCTACTTGTGTGATCTCTCCTTCGTCGAGATGACAATATTATCTAAAAACCCGACAGGTGTTTAGTGGACATCGAAAAGCAATCCTTCACGCTCCTATTGTTATTCTGAGGAACGAAGAATCTTCGCAAGTAACTCTGCAAAGAAAAGACACAGTCTTTGTCGAGCTACTTGCGGAGAAGCAAGGAGAAATATTGTGTAAAAAAAAAGAGGCTATCCTTTTCGGAAAGCCTCTCGTATTTCAAAATTAAATTTTAATTCTCTTATTTCAAACCAGCAATACTTTGCTCGATTGTAGCGATTTTTGCTAAAGCATCGGCTTCTTTTTGTCTTTCGTTTGCCAATACTTTTTCAGGTGCTCCGCCAACAAATTTTTCATTGGATAATTTTGCCTGAACAGATTTCAAGAAACCTTGTGTATAAACCAACTCTGCCGATAGTTTTGCAATTTCAGCTTCAACATCGATATTTCCTCCTGAAATAGGAATGAAATATTCATTTGATTTTACACGGAAAGATAACGCTCCATCTACTTTAGCCGATACATATTCAAAAGCTGAAATGTTTCCTAGTTTCGTTACGATGGTATCAAAATAAGTTGAAAGATTCTCGCTATTGATTGCTTTTAATTCAATAGCATCTTTAAACGGAATATTTTTGTCTTTACGAATGGTTCTAATTCCTGAAATTACTTCGATCGTACTATCAAAATCAGCAATTAAATTAGCATCGAAAGATTTTAATTCAGGCCATGTCGAAACAATTAAAGCTTCTTCCGGAGTTCTGTCAGCAATTAAATGCCAAATTTCTTCTGTTAAGAAAGGCATGAAAGGATGAAGCAATTTCAAATTACTTTCCAGCATTTCGATTGCTTTATCAAAAGTTGCTTTATCAATTGGTTGTTGATACGCTGGCTTAATCATCTCTAAAAACCAAGAACAGAAATCATCCCAAACTAATTTGTAGATCGCCATTAATGAATCTGAAATTCTGTATTTTTCAAAATTATCTTCAATATCAACCAATGTTTGCTGCAATTTAGCTTCGTACCATTCGATCGCTACTTTTGACGATTCCGGCTGTGGAATAGTTTCTGAAACTTCCCAACCTTTAATCAATTTAAAGGCATTCCAAATCTTGTTTGTAAACGCTTTTCCTTGATTACATAATTCTTCATCAAACATAATATCGTTTCCTGCAGAAGCACTTAAAAGCAATCCTACACGAACACCATCTGCACCAAATTTTTCGATCAAGTCTAAAGGATCAGGAGAATTCCCTAATGATTTAGACATTTTACGGCGTTGTTTATCACGAACTAAACCGGTTAAATACACATTTGTAAATGGTTTTTCTCCAGCATATTCGTAACCTGCAATAATCATTCTCGCAACCCAGAAAAATAAAATATCCGGACCTGTAACCAAGTCGTTTGTTGGATAATAATATTTAAAGTCTTCACTTTCCGGATCCATTATTCCGCCAAAAACTGACATTGGCCATAACCACGAAGAAAACCAAGTGTCTAACGCATCAACATCTTGTGTTAAATTGTTAATTGTTAGTTGTTGATTGTTAGTTCTTTCTTGTGCAAGTTTTAAAGCATCTTCTATGTTTTCTGCAACTACGAAATCTTCTTTTCCGTCTCCGTAATAATACGCAGGAATTTGTTGTCCCCACCATAATTGACGAGAGATATTCCAATCGCGAATATTGTTTAACCAATGCGCGTAAGTATTCTCGAAACGTTTTGGGTGTAATTTAATATCGCCATCAACCAAAACAGATTGAATTGCAGGTTTTACTAAATCTTCCATTTTCAAAAACCATTGATCTGATAATCTTGGTTCGATTACGGCTTTGGTTCTTTCTGATGTTCCTACTTTATTCAAATGGATTTCGGTTTTTGCCAAAGCTCCGTTTTCTTCTAATTCTTTTGCAATTTCGGTACGAACTACAAAACGATCTTTTCCCTGATAATGTAATCCGAAACTATTTAATGTAGCATCTTCATTAAAAATATCAATGATTTCAAGATTGTGTTTTTCTCCTAACGTTTTGTCATTCATGTCGTGTGCCGGAGTAACTTTCAAGCATCCGGTTCCGAATTCTACATCTACATATTCATCTTCAATAATAGGAATCACTCTTCCACAAATAGGAACGATTGCTTTTTTCCCTTTTAAATGGGTAAAACGTTCGTCATTTGGGTTGATACAAATCGCAGTATCGCCAAAGATAGTCTCAGGACGTGTTGTTGCAATTGTCAGGAAATCTTCTGAACCTTCGATTTTATATTTTAAGAAAAATAATTTTCCTTGTTGTTCTTCATAAATAACTTCTTCGTCAGATAAAGTTGTTTTTGCTTCAGGATCCCAGTTTACCATTCGGTATCCTCTGTAAATTAATCCTTTGTTATATAAATCAACAAATGATTTTATTACAGAAGCTGACATATCAGGATCCATTGTAAATTTGGTTCTTTCCCAATCGCAAGATGCACCAAGTTTTTTAAGCTGATCAAGGATTACTCCACCGTATTTATCTGTCCATTCCCAGGCGTGTGCTAAAAATTCTTCGCGTGTTAAATCATTTTTATTGATTCCTTCTGCTTTTAATTTTGCTACAACTTTTGCTTCGGTTGCAATAGATGCGTGATCCGTTCCCGGAACCCAACAAGCATTAAAACCTTTAAGACGCGCTCTACGAATTAAAACATCCTGAATTGTATTGTTCAACATATGCCCCATGTGCAAGACTCCTGTCACGTTTGGTGGCGGAATTACAATTGTATAAGGTGTTCTATGATCTGGTTCTGAATGAAAATAGTTATTTTTCATCCAGTAATCATACCATTTATTCTCGATCGTTTTAGCGTCAAATTGTGCGGGAATTGTCATTTATTGTAGATATGTTTTAATCGTTGATTTGTTTTATTGTTTTATTGTTGATCCTTTCATGTGTACAATTGTTGATTTGTTTTTATTTTTTTAACCGTAATTTCATTTATCAAATAAACGATTAAACAGTTTATACAAATTAACAGTAAAAAAATTGGTTCAATTTTTGTAATTACATTGACAACAAAAGTAAATAATTAAGTACATTATAAAAAGCGAATTATTAATTTGTGTGTTAATTAAAAGAATGTATATTTACTTACAACTTTAAAACAATTTCAAAATGAAAAATGTAGCCTCTTTTATTGCTGTCATATTGTTTAGCGCAATAGGTTATGCACAAAATGGCCCAAAAATTGAATTTGCAGCCCCGGACAATACAATTGACTACGGAAAAATTTCAAAAAGCGACAATGGACTTCGCTCTTTTGAATTTACAAACACCGGCGATGCTCCACTTTTAATTACCGGCGCAGAATCTACTGTTAGTTCAATAGTTGTTACAAAGCCCGCAGCAGCAGTTATGCCAGGTAAAAAAGGTAAAATTGATGTAAAATACAATATGGCCGCAGGTCCTATTCGTAAAACAATTACGGTTGAAACAAATGCTGTAAACTATCCTGAAGGTAGAATTGCCTTAAAAATTAAAGGCGAAGTGTTGTAAAAAAAATAAAACTCCAAAAATAGTAAAAGCCGTTTCTTAATTTAAGAAACGGCTTTTTTTAATATTATTTTGAAGTAAACCTGTCGGGTTTTATCCCGAAGCTTCGGGACTGTAAGCTTTGTCGTTGAATGAGATGAAAATTTTGATTGTTAAAACTTTGACAAAGATAGTCGTGTTTAGTTTTTTAATTATTTACATTCCAAAGTTGAAAATTTATATTTTACACGATCAAAATCGATTGGTTTATCTTTAACTAAATAAGTTACTCCCATTGTAGTTTGCATGGTTCCGTTTCCTAAAATCAATTGGTTATCTCGTTTTAAAAATGCCATAGGATTTTTGAATGTTTTAGTTTTATTGGTGACTTCAACAAAAGTGTAATCTGCAAATAAGGTATCTCCACGAAATTCTCCCGTAATTTCTCCGGTTCTTTCAGTAGCAGTTGCCACTTTCATGACCATGTTTCCTGATAATTTGCCGTTTTTTAAAGTATTCAATTTCAAATCAATAGTATCTTTTTCATATACTGCTTTATAACATTGAGTACTTACAATTTTTTCAGCATCGGTTTGAACCGCTTCTTTTTTTTCTTCATTTTTTTTACAACTTTGAAGTCCAATGCAAGACAAAAGCAAACAAGATATTACGAGATTTTTCATAATTAGATATTTTTAGGATGATTGTTATCTTATAAAGTTAAATAAAAAAGAAGCTAAAAAAAAGCTTCTTTTTTAAAATTGTTATTTAAAATTAAACGTATGAAAGTTTTGGAATAAATCTTATTCGAATATTATATTTATAAATTCTCAATGACAAACTCGCTTCTTCTGTTTAGTTCGTGTTCTTCTTCTGAACAGGCTTCATCTGTTTTACATTTTATAATTGGAACTGATTCTCCGTAACCTTTTGAATGAACTCTTTTTGCATTGATACCGGATTGAATTATAAATTCTCTGGTTGAATTGGCTCTTTTTTGAGATAAATCTTCATTGAATTTTGCATTTCCTCTTGAATCTGTATGTGATCCAATTTCAATTACCATATCAGGATATTTCTTCATCAACTCTACAACGCGACCTAAAACCACTTTTGATTCTTTCCTGATGTACCACATATTGTAATCAAAATAAATAGGATCAGTTTTGATAATCAATCTGTCTTTATCTCTTACAATATCTTTTTCGTCAATTAAAATCTGTTTTATTTTTTCCTTTTTCTTAACTTCTTTGGCGGCAATTTCAGCTACTTTTTCTTTTTTCTTGATTTCAGCAGCAACAATCTGATCTTTTTTTGCTTTTTGCTCCGCTTCTTTTAAAGCGATAACTGCCAGAGCTTCTCTCTCTTTTTTACGAACTGTTTCAATTTCTTCTTCTTTCTTTTTCGTTTCGGCAATTTGCTGTTCTTCCTGCTTAATTACTTCTAAAGATTTTAATGCCATCGAAGCATCATTAATTGCATCTCTGGTTTTTCCTGAAGATAATGATCTTGATTCGCTTGTGTATTTTTCTTTGGATGCTAAAACTATAAATGAACTTTCACAAGGAACTGTAAAACTAAATTTTCCGTCTGCATTTGTCGTTACTGTATTTAATGTCTTTTTATCTGCATCCTGTAATGTTACAATTGCATTTTCTAAAGCTAATTTCGTGTCAACATCTGTAATTGTTCCGGCAATAAACTGTTTGCAATCTTCTACAATTAAATCCTTAATTTCTTTAAACTGATAAATATCATCGCTTCCTTTTCCACCTTCTCTGTTGGATGCAAAATATCCTTCTTTTGTATTTGAATTTATATTAAAGGAGAAATCGTCCAGATTTGAGTTTAATGGTAAACCAACATTTACAGGTTTTGAATATTCATTTCCGCTTATATCCGAAACAAAAACATCAAGCGATCCATAGCCTAAATGTCCATCTGATGAAAAATAAAGTTTATTATCATCTGATGCAAAAGGAAATTGTTCTCTTTTATCGGTATTAATAATTGGACCTAAATTTTTTGGTGTATCAAATGCGCCTTTATTGATGTTTACCGAATAAATATCAAAAGAACCGAATGTTCCCGGCATATCCGAAGCAAAGTACAATACTTTTTCATCGGCACTAAGAGCAGGATGTTCTACTGAATAGTTGGCACTATTAAACGGGAGCGACGTTATATTGCTCCATTTTCCATCAACTAGTTCGGCTTTAAAAATTTGAAGGTTGGAGATTTTTTTATCGTCTGTTTTTTTACTTCCTTTTTTAGAATTATTACGGGTGAAATAAATCGTTTTTCCATCTTTTGTGAAAATAATATTCGATTCGTGCATTCCGGTTTTTAATTCTTTTGCAAAATAATATCCAGTAGAATCGGCTGAATTAATATTTTTTAGAGGAATTTCGACAAAATTTAAATACGTTTCATTGTCCCATTTATACTTTTTATCAAACAATCCCGGTTTTAGTTTTACGCCTGCAAAAACCAAATTATCCTTATATTCTACGGCTCCAAATTCAGAATTAGGCGTATTTATTGCTAAGTTTTTAATATCAAATCGCGCTCCAATTGCCGTAACATTTTCTAAAGTTTTAATTTCTTTTTCAAAATTGGCGCTATCTTCAGTATTGGCAGATTTTGAATAATATTCCTTTAAAGCAGCATTTGCATCATCATAACTATTGCTCGCTTTTAAAGTCTGTGCATATCTGTAATAATAATTTCGATCTAAATCGTTACTATAATTCTGAACCAAAAGTCTGTAATAACGTTGCGCTTTTATTAAATCATTGGTATAAAAATAAGAATCGGCAAGATTTTTTATAACTTCCTGCGAAGGTTTCTTTTCGGCTAATTTTTCATAAAGAACAATTGCTTCGCTGTAATATGTTTTATCAAAAAATCTTTTTGCTCTTGCCAATTCAAGATCTTGTGCATTTATAAACTGTATTGAAAATACGAATATAATAACGAGTAGTTTTTTCATATTTTTCATTTTAGAAGAATCTTGGTGATTTATCATATCCTTTTCCTAATAAATCCAAATTAAAAAGGAGCATAATTTCGTGCGTACCGGAATTGAACTGACCCATATTCGAAAGTGTATGATCATAAGCGTAACCCACTCTTAAAGTTGGCGTAACATTTATATTGACCAAAGCACTTACGGCATCATTTATTCTATACGCTGCACCTAATTCAAATTTATTATCGTACAAAACATTCGCCGTCAAGTCTACAGAAATTGGTGATCCTGTTACAAATTTTGACATAAATGCTGGTTTTATTTTGACCATATCATTGATTTCAAAAACATATCCGGCTGTTAAAAATGTATGAATCGCTTCAGACCCGTAAGCATTAATTCCGGATTTTTCTTCGATGTGTTTTGAACTCAATAAATTTGGCGCTGATAATCCCACATAAAAATTATCTCTAAAATAATACGCTCCTACTCCAATATTGGGTTTGGTTACGTTTATATTTTCGGCGAAAGCCAGATCTGTTTCGGGATCGCTAAATTTGAATCCGTTAAAACTAGTTTGCAGCGAAGTAAAACCTGCTTTTAATCCTAATGAAAGTTTATTTTTTCCTCCAAGATTTAAAACATAGGCAAAATCAGCATAAAAGTTATTTTCCTTTTTTGCGCCGTCGCCAATATCATCTGAAATTAATGAAAGACCAACTTCGACTTTATCCGTAACAGCGGTATGACCGAAAAAGGTAAAAGTTTTAGGCGCACCAACAGCTCCAACCCATTGCGTTCTGTACAATCCTCCCAGATTTAGCATTGCAGGAACTCCTGTTGCATACGCCGGATTTACAACACTCATATTATACATATAATGTGTGTATTCAGGATCTTGTTGCGCTGTGGCGGAGGTGATATAAAAGAGAAAAGATATAAAAAGTATTATTTTTTTCATTTGAAAATTATATTTAATAATATAAAAAAGAAATTATCGGTTAAGGTAAAGTCGGCCTTGTTGCGCTTTTCTATTATCCTTATTAAAATTGATAATATAAAAGTAGACACCGTTTGGCGCTATTCCGTCACCAAAACCAGCTGATTCAGAATTTCTTCCGTCCCAATTTGGTTTATTTACATTTCCTTTAAACATTACGTTTCCATATCTATTGAAAATTTCAAGCGTATAATCCGGATATAAAAATTCAATATCAGGAATTCTGAAAGTATCATTTATATTGTCACCATTTGGCGAAAATCCGTCAGGAATAAAAAATGCATATTGCGAGACATCACAATCAATTAATGAAACGGTTACTTCTAAATTAGTATCAGAAATACAATCAGTTACAGTTGAAAGATCAAATCCGTAATATTTGGCTTTATGAACCAATAAACGTGATGAAGCGAGTAAATTTCCGTTATTTTCTGCATCGTACCACGCAACTGTCGATGGTACATTGGTAACTCGGGACAAATCAGCAATGGTTGGATTTGCCAAACCACAAAAATCTGCTCCTCCGGGATTCAATACAGGAGCGGGTGTATCATTAACAATAACTGAAATCATTGTGGGAGCTGATGTACAATTTGAAAGAGAAGTTTCTCTTACATACAGATCTTCTGACTTTAAAACATATGTTCCTGCAAGTGCCGTTGTTGACGTAGCCGAAGTATACCATTTATATTGAGGTCCGCGTGGAAATAAATTTGTAACTGTTGCTCTATCTACTTTACAAAATATCTGGTTTTCTGCAATTGGCGCTAACGGAATTGAATTTATAGAAAAACCATCGGATACATTGCTTAAGTTACTGTCACAATTGGTACTATTATTTTTTAAATTAGTAGCTAAAATTGTTGTAGAGCCAATGTTTAAAAGTAAACCTGCGGGAATTATAAAAGTCGCGTTTCCGTTTAAAACAGTCAAAACCGCGGTTTGTAATGTTGAGGAATTACTATCTGAAAGTGTGTACGATAATGTAGCATCTGTTAAATTTCCTAAGCCGGAAACTGATACAGAAACGGGATCGTTTAAACAAACATCATTAATTGCAACTCTCACGGTTGCTGCATTTGGCAAAGGATTAATTACCAAGTTTCCCTGAATATTAGCCACATTTGTACAACCTGTTACGTTATTGGTAATTTTAATAATCGTTATATTTGAAACGCCACTGTTTACATTTAAAGTTCCGGGAATTCTAAAATTAAAACTTCCGCCAAATGAGTTAATATTGGCAGTTTGTCCTGTTGCAAAATTATCGCCTGTTATATTATAAACAATGTTATAATTGCCATTAGCTAATTGAGCGGCATTTGAAATTTGTACAACTGAATCCTTATTCTGGCATGTTGGGAATGTTGTCATTACAGCGCCATCTAAATGTGGCAGCGGATAAATATTTAATTCATCAAATAAATTATCAATAATATTCACACAGGTTTGTTTACCAGTTGTTGCTGCAATATTAGTAACGCGAATTGTATATAAACCTACTTGTCTAAAATAAGCAGCATCGACAGGAAAACTAATGATACCATTTACAAAATTTGCGGTGACAGTTGTTGATCCTCCATTGGGACCGGAAACGTTAAAAGTGACTTTGTACTCTCCATCCGGAATTGCTTCAGGTCCTTGGGTAATTGTTGCCGAATAAGTTGCTGTAGGAATTTTATCCTCACAAATATCTGAGCTTACTACGATTTGGGCGCCTGTAAAATCGAGTCGTTTTTCGAGTGTAATGGTTATAGGTACAGTTTGATCCGGACAAATTCTAGTATTAGGAAAAGATCGAACTGTATAGGTATAAATATATTCTCCAGGTCCTAAATCATCAAATACTTCCTGAAGATTTACATTATGATCTGTTAATGAGGTTAATCCTGCACCATTCCATTCTCCTCCCATATCTTCACCGGCAAGTAAAGTATGGAGGTCTAAATCTGTATAAGAGCCTAAATCAGTATCTCCGCATAATTCTAAATCAGTTGCTGTTCCAGGTTCAGGTGCTCTAAAAATGGTCACTGTAACTGTAACCGAGAGAGGTGCTGTATCACAAGGAAGTACCGGAGGAACGGTATAAGTAAAATCAAATGACCCCTGTAATCCTGTAATTGGAATTACTGCATCTACAGATCCGCCTGAACTATTTGTCCAGCTTCCATTTGAATGCGGTCCCATTACGGTACTATTAAATGCTGTGAAAAGATTAAAAGTATTAGCAGAACTACATACGGTAGCAAATGGAGCCGGAACTCCAGGATATGCGCCAATCGTTAATGTTACAGTAGATGTATTATCTGTACATCCTCCAACACCCAGAACGGTATACGTATATTTGTAAGTACCTCCGCGACGTATAAGTTGTCCGTTTAATACTCCTGTGGCAGTATTTAAACCTCTTGAATTATTGTCATCTTTCCATGTTCCGCCAGGAGTTGGTGAACCACCTAATAAATCAAATAGTGATATTGATGTATTAACTGGAAGTTCAATATCACAAATTACTTTACTAGCATCAATTCCCGCACATTGTGCATACATTTGTGAAGGCAAAACCGATAAAAATATAAAAAACAATACAAATTGTAAGAAATTAGCGTATTTTTTAACCATAAACTCCTATTTTTTTATAAACATAATAAAATTATAACGTTCATAGAACAAAAAAAGAGATTTAATAGTTAAATTTTCACAAAATTTAAAGTAATTGCAAATATGTGGTTATACGATTTAATTTAGTTTAATTTTTTATTGAATTGCAGATCATACATTTACAGTTCATCTTCAAGCTTAAATCTGAATTTTAAAAGGAGACTATTTCTTTCTACTTCTAGCGTAATCCAGATATCTTCTTCTGATTTTAAAAGTGTATTAATTTGCTGCAGTGTATATTTATAAGGAATATTATTATTGATGCTCACAATAATATCACCTTTTTGCAGTCCGCATTTTTCGGCAGCTGATTTTTTACGAATATTTACAATTT
This sequence comes from Flavobacterium psychroterrae, assembly GCF_018380615.1. Taxonomy (GTDB): domain Bacteria; phylum Bacteroidota; class Bacteroidia; order Flavobacteriales; family Flavobacteriaceae; genus Flavobacterium; species Flavobacterium psychroterrae. The sequence goes on from NZ_JAGYVZ010000005.1 coordinate 53,443, forward strand.
CATAAACCGGTTTTAATGAAAATTTGTATTTAAAATTGCCGTCTTTTTTATCATTATAACCTGATTCTTCTATAGATGTAGCTACTTTTACGGTTTCTAAATGCACCGTTTCCTGTACCCATTGAAGCCCGTTATGCTGAACAGTTATTCCGCTTTTGTTATAACTGAAGGGATCTGAAAATTTGTTGTTTTTTTTAAGATATAGCTTCTTATCTGCATAATCTAAAACCACGGTAAATCGTTTTAAAACTTCTCCTCCAATAGAACCAATCCTATCAGGAACCATTTTTACGTTTTTAATAGAACTTGAATCCGGAAAGGAAACTATTGGTTTTTTAAAATTAAAATCTTCGATTAAAAAATTATCAATTTTGGCTCTATGACCTTCAATATCACCACTAAATCCTTTCCCTAAAAAATCCGGAAAATTCTTTTTAGGTAATTTGATTTTACTATTCTCAAAAATCCAAAAAGCATCACTATTACCAATATCAATAAGCAGCTTTGCCGGCACTTTAATACTATCAACTATTGCTGTTGTATAAATATAAGGTTTGGATTTTTCTATCGTTATTGGTAACATTTTAAACTTTTTCTCCAGTTTTTTGCGCGTTTCTTCATTATTGGAATGAACAATTAATTTCTTTCGCTGATAATTGATTTCTACGATATTATTTTTAAAAAATTTATATCCAATAATACCATTTACAGGAATCCCAATATGTGAGGATAAATTAAAATTTTGATCTAAAATAATATAAACCAAGTGATTGATTGATTTTAGTCCATGCGTTTCTAACGTATTGTTTGTCGATTTTAGTCCTTCAATTTCCTCCTCGCTTCCTAATCCTTTGAGTTTAATTTTTTGTACGTTATTAAAAGTAACTTCCTGTTTGTCTTCCATACTAAACAAAATAGTTTCTTCGACTCCTGAATCCAGTAAGAGATTCAGCTCGACACCATTTACTTTTATAGGAATAAAAACAAGGTTATTGATCAATTTAAACGGTATAGTAACCCTCTTGCTATGCTTTTCAATCAAAAAATCACCTTGAGCCTGAAGCGTCAAAGATGCCAAAAGCCCAAAAAACAACATGAAATATTTTTTCATTGATAAAATTTTATGATAAAATTACTAAAAATATTGATAATTGTTACATTTTAATAAGTACCCGTAATGTTTACGTTAAATTCGAAAAAAATATGCAAATTTGCACTTCAATAATAAAACTCATGCCAACAATTTCTCACAAAGGCAGAAACATGCCCGAATCTCCGATACGTAAACTTGCTCCTTTTGCAGATGCTGCAAAGGAAAAAGGAAAAAAAGTGTATCATTTAAACATTGGTCAACCGGATATCAAGACACCCGAAGTGGCCATGGAGGCGGTAAAAAATATTGATTTAACTCTTATAGAATACAGTCCGTCTGCCGGATATGAAAGTTATAGAAAAAAATTAGCTCAATTTTACCAACGTCAAAACGTAAATGTTAACTCAGAAGACATCATTATTACTACTGGTGGATCTGAAGCCTTGTTGTTTGCACTGGCCACAATTACAGATCCGGGCGATGAAATTATTATTCCTGAACCTTTTTATGCTAATTATCACGCGTTTGCATCCTCAACAAGTGCAACTGTAATTCCTGTAATTTCAACAATTGAAACAGGATTTGCTTTACCAAGTATTGATGCTGTCGAAAAATTAATTACACCAAGAACGAAAGCCATATTGATTTGTAATCCCGGTAATCCAACAGGATATTTGTATTCTGAAGCCGAAATAAAACAATTAGCGGGTTTAATTAAAAAACACGATTTATATTTAATTGCAGACGAGGTTTATCGTGAGTTTTTATATGATGGAGATGATGTTCATTATTCTGTAATGAATCTTGAAGATGTGCAGCAAAACGTAATCATGGTCGATTCGGTTTCAAAACGTTACAGTATGTGTGGCGCAAGAATTGGTTGTTTAGTGACTAAAAATAAAGATGTTCTGGCAACGGTTATGAAATTTGCTCAGGCACGTTTGAGTCCGCCTACAATTGAGCAAATTGCTTGTGAAGCCGCGATAGATACACCGCAAAGTTATTTTGATGAAGTGATTTCAGAATATAAAAGTCGTCGCGATACTTTAATTACCGAATTGAATAAAATTGAAGGCGTAATTGTGACTAAACCCAAAGGCGCTTTTTATTGCATTGCACAATTGCCAATAGAAAATGCTGATGATTTTGCGCAATGGCTTCTTGAAACTTATGACCTTAACGGAGAAACTGTAATGGTTGCTCCCGCTGCCGGATTTTATTCGACTCCGGGAATGGGATTAAATCAGGTTAGAATTGCCTATGTTATAAATAAAAAAGATTTAATTACTGCTGTAAACATTTTAAAAGAAGCTCTTTTAGTTTACAATAAGAAATAATTTCAAAATAAATAAACACCTTCAAAAAGACAATAACACGCTATGTTATTGTCTTTTGTATTTTTAGAAAACGCCATTTTGATTTTAATTTAAATTATATCTAAAAAGGAACGATTAAATAGTAAAAACGATAGAAAAGGTTTCCTTTTTATTAATTATCTTTACCGCCTTAAAAAGATATACCCATACTAATAGTAGTTTTTAATGATAAATAACGAAGATTTTTTAGACGAAATAGGAGACAATCATTTTAGCAGCAATGCTCAAAACCCTGTTAGACAGGATGCTTTTGACTTAAGTGATGAAGAGAAAATAGAAAAAATAAAAAAAGATGTTGAAAACATCCTACAGACTTTAGGAATGGATTTGACTGATGATAGCATAAAAGGTACTCCAAACCGTGTTGCAAAAATGTTTGTAAAGGAAATTTTTGGAGGTCTTAACCCTACAAAAAAGCCAAAAGCGTCAACTTTTGACAATAATTACAAATACGGTGAAATGTTAGTTGAAAAAAACATCACTGTTTATTCTACCTGCGAACACCATTTATTACCCATTATAGGACGAGCTCATGTGGCTTATATTTCCAGTGGAAGAGTTATTGGTTTATCAAAAATGAACCGAATTGTTGAATATTATGCTAAAAGACCTCAGGTTCAGGAGCGTTTGACAATGCAGATTGTTCAGGAATTACAAATAGCTTTAGGAACTGAAGATGTTGCCTGCGTGATCGATGCAAAACACCTTTGCGTAAATTCAAGAGGTATTAAAGATATAGAAAGCAGCACCGTAACATCTGAATTTGGCGGAAAATTCAAAGATCCTCAAACAAAAAGAGAATTTTTAGATTACATAAAATTGGATACACAATTTTAAATATCGGGTTAATCGTTTATTTGTTAAGTCGTTTAATCGAAAGCAGTTAAACAAATAAACGTTTGAACAATTAAACAAAAAACACATGCATGTTTTTTCGTTTGAAAAGTTAGAAGTCTGGCAAAACTCCAGAATGTTTGTTTTGGATATTTATAAATTAACTAGTAAATTTCCATCAAATGAAATATTCGGAATAACTTCTCAGATAAAAAGAAGCTCCAGTTCAATTGCTACAAATATTGCAGAAGGAACTTCGAGAAATACGAATAAAGATAAAGCTCATTTTTTAACTATTTCATATTCATCAGCAATGGAAACTTTAAACCATTTGATTATTTCAAAAGATTTAGATTATTTATCTGAGATTGAGTATATAGCATCTCGTGAGAAAATTGAGAAAATCTGCAATCAGATTAATAGTCTTAAAAAGTATTATCTTTCAAAAGAATAAAACATTTAAGCAATAAACAATGCACGTTTACAAGATTAAACAAATTAACAGTTAAACGAATAAACAGTAAAACGATTATGCCTTTATATAAAAGTCAATCTTTAAAAGTACATAACACGCTTTCGGGCGAGAAAGAAAATTTCAATCCAATTCATGAGGGAAGTATTGGAATGTATGTTTGCGGACCTACAGTTTACAGTAATGTACATCTTGGAAACGTTAGGACTTTTATGTCATTTGACGTAATTTTCAGGTATCTTTTGCACCTTGATTATAAAGTACGTTATGTTCGAAATATTACTGATGCAGGACATTTAACAGATGATGGGGATATTGATAACGATCGTTTCGTAAAACAATCCCGATTAGAGAAATTAGAACCTATGGAAATTGTACAGAAATATACTGTGGATTTTCATAAAGTGCTAGACACCTTTAATTTCCTTCCTCCTACTATTGAACCAACGGCTACGGGTCATATTTTAGAGCAAATAGAATTAACCCAAAAATTAATTGATTCAGGTTTCGCATACGAAAGTAACGGATCTGTTTATTTTGACGTCTTTGAATACAACAAGAGAGGAATGAAATATGGCGAATTAAGCAATCGTAATATTGATGAGCTTTTTGCTAATACGAGAGATTTAGACGGACAAAATGAGAAAAAGAATCCACAAGACTTTGCGCTCTGGAAAAAGGCTTCACCAGCACATATAATGCGTTGGAATTCGCCTTGGGGCGAAGGTTTCCCTGGCTGGCATTTAGAGTGTACCGCTATGAGTACTAAATATCTGGGAGAAAAATTTGATATTCACGGCGGCGGAATGGATTTAAAATTCCCACACCACGAATGTGAAGTTGCGCAAGGAAAAGCATGCAATGGAGAATCACCGGTAAATTACTGGATGCACACCAATATGCTTACTATGAACGGATTACGAATGAGTAAATCTACCGGAAATTATATTTTACCTTTAGAATTGGTTAAAGGTGATAATCCTTTTTTCGAAAAATCATTTGAACCTAATATTGTTCGTTTCTGTTTTCTACAGGCGCATTATCGAAGTGTTTTAGACATTTCTAATGATGCAATGGTAGCAAGCGAAAAAGGATATCACCGCTTAATGGAATCATATAAATTAGCTTCATCATTAAAGTCAAGCAATTCATCATCCTTAGATGTTGCTGCATGGAGACAGAATTGTTATGATGCCATGAACGACGATTTTAATACTCCTATTTTAATTGCACAATTATTTGAAGGAGCACGCTATATTAATGTCGTAAATGACGGAACTGAAAGATTGACAGCGGAAGATATTGAATTATTATCTACTACGTTTTCTAATTTCTTGTTTGACGTTTTAGGAGTGAATAATAAAGTTTCTCAAAATACGGCAGATACAACTGAAAAATTAAATGGAGCAATTGAACTATTAATTCAAATGAGAAATCAGGCTAGAGCCGATAAGAACTTTGCCCTTTCTGATCAGATTCGTGACCAATTAATTGATTTAGGAATTCAGTTGAAAGACGGGAAAGAAGGAACCAGCTTTTCAATATAACCAATTCATTTTCTAATAAATCATGAAAGTAACTACTCCGTTTGTTTTATTAGTTCGCTTTTATCAAACTGCAATTTCGCCTTTTACACCGGCAAGCTGCAGGTTCGAACCTACGTGTTCGACATATATGATTCAAGCCCTGCAAACTCATGGATTATTTTATGGCGGATATTTAGGAATAAAACGAATATTGAGCTGTCATCCCTGGGGAAGAACAGGCTACGATCCTGTTCCTGAAAAGAAGTGTTCTCACAAACATTAACTTTAAATAAAGACTTACTCTGCTTTAAATATTTATTTTTACAACTCAAAAAACAATTTAATATATGTCACACTCCTTAAATGTCATTTGGAATCCTTCAGAAGGAATCGATTTAGGATTTTTTATGATTCGTTATTACAGTTTAATGTTCGTAATCGCTTTTGGTTTAGGCTGGTTTATAATGAAAAACATTTTCGAGCGTGAAAATGAATCAATCGACAAGTTAGATTCTTTATTTGTATGGACCGTCTTAGCTACATTAATAGGAGCTCGTTTAGGTCATGTATTATTTTATGATTGGGAATATTTTAGAAATCATTTACTTGAAATCTTTTTACCTTTTAGATTCGAACCAAAATTTGAATTTACAGGCTTTCAGGGATTAGCCAGTCATGGTGCCGCAATTGCAATTATCATTGCCATGTACTATTATAGTAAAATGATCTTAAAACGTCCGTTATTATGGATATTGGATCGTGTAGTAATTCCGGTGGCAAGCGGCGCAATCTTTGTTCGTTTAGGAAACTTCTTTAATTCTGAAATCATAGGAAAAGAAACTGATTCTGCTTTTGGAATTCGTTTTTTACACGATCAGTTCAGTAAATCTGAAGCTGTAAATGCAACTCAAATCGCAGATCCAAAAGCTGCTTATAATGCAATCGCAACAGATCCTAAATTTGCCGATTTATTGGCTCAGGTTCCTGTAAAACACCCAACTCAATTGTATGAAGGTATTGCTTATATTTTTGTTTTTGCAATTCTGTTCTTTTTATACTGGAAAACAAATGCAAGGCTTAAATCAGGATTATTATTCGGATTGTTCCTTGTTCTTTTATTTGTAGTACGTTTTATCGTTGAATTTGTAAAAGAAAGCCAAGGCGGTTTTGAGAACGAATTAGGCATTTTCTCAACGGGACAATGGTTAAGTATCCCTTTTATCATTATCGGACTTTTCTTTATCATCAGAGCACAAAGAAATCCTTTAGCAGCATCTTAAATTTTATTTATTTTTAATATAAAAAAACGCCCAAAACTTAATTGTATTGGGCGTTTTCTTTATTAAACCATTACCCACATCCCGAAATTATCAATGAGAAATTATCACACTAAATAGCCATTAATTTTTTGTTTTTTAAAGAGCACAACTTACCGTTTTCACCATAACCCTGAGTCCCGCTGTACACTATATCTTTTCCCTGCTAAAGGAGCAGGAAAAAGGATATCGTTTCCATCGGGGCTAATTTAGAAATGTATTTTCCATAAGAGTTTACGCTTAATTTACTTTGAAGATTAATCATTATCAGGGAAAAGAAAAGCTTCTAATAATCTAGCGCACTGAAATTTAAAAAAAGACTTTGATTTACTAATTTATTTTCTTTAAATTCGGTTGAACATAAAAATAAAAAAAAACTGTTCTTATTGCAGCAACCTTGGATAAATTCAAAATTATTTACCTTAAAATTATTAGTAATGTCAATTCTTTACCAAAGCCCAAAAATAATTATTCGTGAATTTTTACCTAGAGAACAACAAACTTTTTTAGACCTATTTAAAGATACACAAGTTACAAAATACCTTCCGGATGCCACACCAGAAAGATATGTGGAGATGTTCAACGAATTACTTGAAAATTATAAAAATAAAAATCTAAGCCGATGGGCTATATTCGATACTTCAAATAATGATTTTATCGGAATATGTGTTGCTCGTATTTTTGCGTACAACACAAACCAGATAGAAATTGGGTATGTACTTAGCAGGAAATATTGGGGAAAAGGTATTGCTACAGAAGTATGCAAGGCGATAGTGCAATATAGTTTTGCAAATACAACTACAAAAGAAGTTGTCGCTATAACCGATATCAACAATAGCGGATCACAGAATGTACTGCAAAAAGCCGGATTTTTACGATTGGACAATCTAATAAGAAATGAAGAAGAGATAGCTTATTTCATGATCAAGGGATCATTGATATAGTAATTACTTTCTTCTAATATGCTACAATAATAAAGAGAATATTGTCACGTTTGGATTTATAATTGACACTTCCAATCGATAATATTCAAGCACCACATATTAAATATCAAGTTGGAATCACATCAAAGATTCTAATTTCATTTCTCATAAAATCAATACACAATTTACTCGGTCATGAATTTAATATTCGTAGAAGTTATAACCACGCAATAAAATATCCTGTAGGGTATTATAAAAATAAACAACGTAAAATCTACATAGACAGGTGTAGTACATAAAAAAAAAGATCCAACTTTCGCTGGATCTTTTTTGATTTATATAAACTTGCAATTATGCTTGTTTGTGTTTTTCTTCGATAGTATGTTTTTCATCTTTAGAAATCGTGTCTACCAATACTGGTGTAGCTATAAATAATGAAGAATAAGTTCCTACAACAATACCAACTAACATTGCGAAGATAAATCCTCTGATAGATTCTCCACCAAAGATAAACATCGTTAACAATACAATGATCATCATTAATGACGTATTCAATGTTCTTGATAATGTAGTATTAATAGAAGCGTTTACGATATCTTCAAAACTACCTTTACGGTTTCCGATGATAAACTCTCTAACCCTGTCAAATACAATTACAGTATCATTCATAGAATAACCAATAACTGTTAGAATTGCAGCGATAAAATGCTGATCCATTTCCATGTGGAAAGGCATGAATTTATAACATAAAGAGTAGATTCCTAATACAAAGATAACGTCATGCGCTACAGCTGCAATCGCACCTAATGAATATTGCCATTTACGGAAAGAAACCATTAAGTATAAAAAGATCGCTGCCATTGCACCTAAAACTGCCCAATATGAGTTTGTTTTAATATCTTCAGAGATAGAAGCTCCAACTTTAGAAGATTGTAAAACACCAACTTTTTTACCGTCAAAAGTATTTGTGAATTTATCATAAGTAACATTAGGGAAATATTTCTGTAATGCCGTATATAATTTTTGATTTACTTCTTCGTCGATAGCAACACCGTCCTCTTTAATCTTATATTTTGTAGTGATTTTTAATTGGTCATCATCACCTAAAATTTTAGCTTCAACCGGAGTACCAAACGCAGCAGATAATTCATCTGAAATTACAGTAGCGTCAATTGGTTTTTCAAATTTAACCTGGAAAGTTCTTCCTCCAACAAAATCAACACCTTCATCTAATCCGTTAACGAAGAAGATAGATACTAAACTTACTACAACTACAATTGAAGAGAAGATGTATGTAAATTTCTTGATTTTAATAAAGTCAAAGTGGAAATTAGTAAACCAGTTTTTAGTAATATTTGTAGAGAAAGTTAAATCAGCTTTTCCGGCAATATTTCTGTCGATAAAAATTCTAGCGATAAAAATAGATGTAAACATTGAAGTTACGATACCAATAAGTAAAGTTAAAGCAAAACCTTTAATTGGTCCTGTTCCAAAGATAAATAAGATAGCTCCAGTTAAAACGTGTGTTACGTTTGCATCAATAATAGAACGCATTGCACCGTGCCATCCGTAAGATGTAGCCACTGCTTCTGATAAAGATTTACCTTCACGTAATTCCTCTTTTGCTCTTTCAAATATAATAATATTCGCATCTACCGCTGTACCTAATGTAAGTACGATACCTGCAATACCTGGCAATGTTAATACAAAACCAAAACTTGCCATAATTCCGAATAAGAAAAGTAAGTTTAATAATAATGCAAGATTAGCATACCAACCTGCTTTACCATAATAGAATACCATCCATAAACAAACTAATAAAAATCCTAATACAGATGAAATTGTACCTGCATCAATTGCAGCCTGACCTAAAGATGGTCCTACAACAGTTGATTGAACAATATCAGCAGAAGCCGGTAATTTACCTGCATTTAATACGTTAGCTAAATCTTTAGTTTCCGCTACATCAAATGAACCTGTAATTTCAGATCTTCCACCTGCAATTGGCCCACTAGTAACACCAGGAGCAGAATAAACAATATTATCTAAAACAATAGCAATATATCCTTTTTGAGAAAAAGCTCTTCCTGTTAATTCTTCCCAAACTTTAGCACCCTGACTGTTCATTTGCATAGAAACAGCTGGTTTTCCTAATTGGTCAAAAGTATCTTTTGCATCAGTTACAACACCACCGCTCATAGCAGGAACGTTGTCTCTGTTACCTTTTAAAGCATATAATTCAACAGCTTCAAGATCTTTTCCTTTTGCATCTTTAATAGAAGTTGGTTTACTCCAAACAAATTTCGCATTGTGTTGGTCAGCAGCCAATAAAATTCTGATGTCTGCTCTTTTAAAGTAAGCATTTACAGTAGCAGTATCTTTTGTAGCAAAATAACCTAAAACTGGTCCGCCACCCTGACCTAACATTTTGTCAAATAATGGGTTGTTTCCTTTTTTAGTATCTACTGAATCTTTAGTGTCAGTCAATAAAGCATTCAATGAATCTTTAGCAACAGTTTTAGTTTCTGTTTTTTTAACTTCAGTCTTTTTTAAAGATTCGTTAGCAGCAACTAAAAAGTTTCCTATTTCTTCTACCTTATAAGTTTCCCAAAACTCTAATTGAGCTTTTCCACCTAATAATTTTTTAATTCTGTCAACATCTTTAGCACCCGGAAGTTCTACTAAGATTCTTCCTGTTTCTCCTAATTTTTGGATGTTTGGTTGTGTAACTCCAAATTTGTCGATACGCTCTCTTAATACTTTGTAAGCACTTTCAACAGACTCATCAACTTTTCTTTTGATTACTTTTTGAACTTGTGAATCAGACATTTGAAAATCGATTCCACCTTCTCCTTGTAAACTTCTGTTTGCAAAGATATCAGGTGAAGCTAATTTTACAGTTCCGTTTGAATTCGCTTCAAAAGCTTCAAAAAACTTATTTAAATAGGTTTTGTTTCCTTCTAAATTTGCACTTGCATCAGCTAATGATTTATTAAATACCGGATTTTTAGAATTGTTTGACAAACCTTTTAAAACATCTTTAATAGAAATTTGAAGAATCACGTTGATTCCTCCTTCTAAGTCAAGACCTTTATTTAGTTGTTTGTTTTTTACTTCATTATAAGTAAAATCCGAAAAACCAAGGTTTAACACTTTTTCTTTACCAATAGAATCCAAGTATTTTAATTCTTTGTCAGGATTATCTCCTGCAAAAGCTTTAGCTTCACTTTTGACATTATTTGCCACAAAAGTGAAAGAGAGTTGGTAAATACTTACCAATGCAAATAGAATTGCGAAAAATTTAATAAGTCCTTTATTCTGCATTATTACTAAAAATTAATTATGTTTTATTGTTTGTTTTTGTTTTAAAGTACCATAAAATAAGCCCCGACATGATTTTTTAAAACTAAAAATTCCAGATCACGAATTACCACATTTTTTTTAAACCGAGCAAATATATAATTAACGAAAAGATTAACCAATTTATTTATTAATTAATCTTAAAAAAAAGACTGCAAAAGTGCAGTCTTTTCCTTTTTTTTCGAAAATCCTTATACTAAAATCGATTTTAGAGCATCATTCATACCACGAACCGCATCTGCACTTTTAGCAAATAAGGTTTTTTCCTGGTCATTTAATTTGATGTCTAAGATTTCTTCTACTCCGTTTTTACCAATTATGCATGGTACACCTATACATATATCATTTTGTCCGTATTCTCCTTCAACAAAAACAGAGCATGCAATCATTTTCTTCTGATCGTTTAAAATACTGTCTACAAGGAATGCAACAGAAGCTCCCGGCGCATACCAGGCTGAAGTTCCTAAAAGTCCTGTAAGTGTAGCTCCACCCACCATTGTATCAGCAGCTACTTTTTGCAATACTTCTTCTGAAAGAAATTCTGTTACCGGAATTCCGTTATAAGATGCCAGACGCGTTAAAGGAATCATAGTAGTATCACCATGTCCGCCTATAACCATTGCTGAAATATCATTTGCAGGTTTATCCAAAGCTAAAGAAAGATACGTTCTGAAACGAGAACTGTCTAACGCTCCACCCATACCAATAATCCTGTTTTTAGGTAATCCTGTAGATTTTAGTGCTAAATAAGTCATAGTATCCATAGGATTTGAAACTACAACAATTATAGTATCCGGAGAAAATTTCAATACATTCTCAGCAACTGTTTTTACAATTCCTGCATTTATACCTATTAATTCCTCACGAGTCATTCCTGGTTTTCTTGGAATTCCTGATGTAATTACTACTACATCACTTCCAGCGGTTTTAGAATAATCGTTGGTCACGCCAGATACTTTGGTATTAAAACCTGTATTTGTCGCACATTGCATAATATCCAACGCTTTCCCTTCGGCAAAACCTTCTTTAATATCCAACAACACTACTTCGCTTGCAATTCCTCTATAAGAAATAACATCTGCACATGTAGCTCCAACATTTCCTGCTCCTACAATGGTAACTTTCATATTTTATACTTTATCGGTTATTAATTAATTTGTTTGTTTTGTAAATCAACAATTCGTTTAATCGTCTAAGTAAATTTAAACAATTAAACGAATTGATGATTAAAATTTATTATGCATCGATATTAGCGTAGACTGCATTTTTCTCGATAAATTCTCTACGTGGCGGAACTTCATCGCCCATTAACATTGAGAAAACTCTATCGGCTTCAGCCAGACTATCAATATTTACCTGACGTAAAGTTCTAAAGCTCGGATCCATTGTAGTTTCCCACAATTGTTCTGCATTCATCTCCCCAAGACCTTTATAACGTTGAATAGCAGCACTTCCGCCCATTCTTTCATTTGCCTGATCACGTTGAACGTCATTCCATGCATATTCTTTTTTATTTCCTTTTTTAACTAAGTATAAAGGTGGCGCTGCGATATAAACGTGACCTTCTTCGATCAATTCTTTCATGAAACGGAAGAAGAACGTTAATATTAAGGTAGAAATGTGACTACCATCGACATCGGCATCACACATGATGATTACTTTATGATATCTTAGTTTTTCAAGATTCAAGGCTTTACTATCTTCTGCAGTACCTACTGTAACTCCTAAAGCGGTAAAGATGTTACGAATCTCTTCGTTTTCGAATACTTTATGATGCATCGCTTTTTCAACATTCAAAATCTTACCACGTAATGGTAAAATCGCCTGAAAAGCACGATCTCGACCTTGTTTTGCTGTTCCACCAGCCGAATCTCCCTCGACAAGATAAACCTCACATCTTGCAGGATCCTGCTCAGAACAATCTGAAAGTTTTCCTGGCAATCCACCACCGCCCATAACGGTTTTACGCTGTACCATTTCACGTGCTTTTTTAGCAGCGTGACGGGCTTGTGCAGCAAGAATTACTTTTTGGATAATGATACGGGCATCATTTGGATTTTCTTCCAAATAATTCTCTAACATTTCTCCAACTGCCTGAGAAACCGGAGAAACTACTTCTCTGTTTCCTAGTTTAGTTTTTGTCTGTCCTTCGAATTGTGGTTCTTGTACTTTTACCGAAATAATAGCAGTTAATCCTTCACGGAAGTCATCTCCCGCAATTTCGAATTTCAATTTATCCAACATTCCGGATGCATCTGCGTATTTTTTAAGGGTTCTTGTCAAACCACTTCTAAAACCTTGTAAATGCGTTCCTCCTTCGTGTGTATTAATATTATTTACGTAAGAGAAAATATTCTCTGTATAACTTGTATTATAAATCAAGGCAACCTCAACCGGAATTTCACCTTTTTCGTGATCCATGCTGATAACGTGAGAAATAATTGGCTCACGGTTACCATCTAAATAGCGAATATATTCTTTAAGCCCCTCATCAGAGTGAAAAACTTCTACTTTGAATTCACCTTTATCATCAACTTCTCTTTTGTCTGTAAATGTAATTGTGATTCCTTTATTCAGGTAAGACAACTCACGCATACGAGCAGATAAAGTATCATAAGAGAACTCTGTAGTTTGTGTAAAGATGGTATTGTCCGGGTAAAAAGTCTGACGTGTACCTCTTTTATCTGTTTCTCCAACTTGTTTAACAGGATAAACAGCTTTACCTCTTTCATATTCTTGTTCGTAGATTTTACCGTCTCTGAAAACAGTAGATTTCATATGAACCGAAAGGGCATTTACAACCGAAACTCCAACACCGTGTAAACCTCCGGAAACTTTATAAGAATCTTTATCGAATTTACCTCCGGCACCAATTTTAGTCATTACTACCTCAAGTGCCGAAACACCTTCTTTTTTATGTAAATCAACTGGAATACCACGACCGTTATCTTCAACTGTTACTGAACCGTCTTCGTTAATTGCAACACCAATAGTATCACAATGTCCTCCCATCGCCTCATCAATAGAGTTATCAACAACCTCATAAACCAAATGATGTAGCCCTCGAACTCCCACATCTCCAATATACATCGATGGACGCATTCTTACGTGCTCCATTCCTTCTAATGCCTGAATACTATCTGCTGAATAATTGTTCTTCTTGATTTCTTCGCTCATATAATTTATTCTAAAAAATGTAATTATTGTCTAACACGCAAATATATAAAAACGCAAATTATATATCCGTTAAAATACGATTTAAAGCACTTAAGTTATTAACACAATTGTGTGAAAAATCAAAAAATAAATTCCAAATTCCAAAAATTATCCTCTTTGACGAAGAAATTTTAATTTTAAATCCAAAAAAAATAAACTAAATCCCAATTTTGAAATTCCAAATTCCAAATCTGTAAATAAAAAAATCCGAATCTAACACTTGAAATGTTATTTCGGATTTTTTAATAAATTACTCAGTCTTCAATTTAGAATTTGAAATTCGTCTATTGGAATTTCAAAATTGGAATTTAACCCTAAACTGTAACTCCGGCTTTTGAAATTTCAATCCCCGCTTTTACGTGAGCTGCATTTGCTCTTCCGCTTGGATCTTGATTTTCCTGCCATTTCGGGATCCATTTTCGTACTGTTTGTGCCGCACTCACTTGTGGGTAAAATTTATGGAAAATAGATCTGTAAAAATAAGCTTCTTTTGTTGTTGGCGAATTGTATGGAAATTCGGCACTAGCTCCCGCTAATTTCTCATCAGAAACCTGTGTTGCACAATATTCAATTAGTTCATCGATCCAATTGTATCCAACTCCATCTGAAAACTGTTCTTTTTGTCTCCATAAAATTTCAGTTGGCAAATACGGATTTTCTGGCGTATCAAATGCTTTTCTTAAAATATATTTTTCAATTCCATCATACGTTTTTGGCTGTTTTTCTTCTGTTCTGATTCTGATGGAAACATCTAAAAAATCCTTATCTAAAAACGGAATTCTGACTTCTAATCCATGTGCCATTGTTGCTTTATCTGCGCGCAATAAATCGGCAGTAAACAATTTCTGAACTCTTTCAATTGTCTCATCCTGAAATTCTTGAGCTGATGGTGCATTTCTAAAATACAAATGTCCTCCAAAAACCTCATCAGCACCTTCTCCTGAAAGGATAGCTTTAATTCCCTGATCTGCAATTTCTTTAGACAACAAATACAAAGGAACTGCGGCTCTTACCGATATAATATCGTAAGTCTCAATATGATAAATTACTTTTTCTAAAATAGAAACACCTTCTTCAACAGTAAAATGAATTTCATGATGCTCCGTACCTAAAAACTCAGCTGCTTTTCTTGCCGCTATATTATCAGGTGAATCTGCATCTAAACCAATAGAAAAAGAATGTAATTTTTCGCCTCTTTCGGCAAATAATCGGGAAGCAATTGAAGATAATAAAGACGAATCTAAACCTCCTGAAAGCAAAACCCCAATAGGCACTTCGCTCATTAAACGTTTACGGGTTGCTTCAATTAATGAATCGCGAACTAAATCAAGATCTAATAATTTATTAGCATTTGAATGATCTTCATATTCGGGATTATAATATTTTACAAAACCTGTTTTGCCTGTATAATAATGTCCGGGAGGAAAAGTTGAAAATGATTTACACTGATCGGCAATTGATTTCATTTCCGAAGAAAAATAAATTCTGCCTCTTTCGTCTAATCCGTAATATAAAGGCTTAACCCCGACGGCATCTCTGGCCGCAATATAATTATCACCATCAATAATTACAAAAGCAAAATCGCCATCAAGCATATTACAAAACTTATATCCAAATTCTTCATACAAATGCACGATAACTTCAGAGTCTGATTTTGTTCTAAAAGTGTGATCTTTTAAAACCGTATCTTTTAATTCCTGATAGTTATAAATTTCTCCATCATGCACCATCCACGCTTTATCAGTTCCCTGAATAGGCTGTTTGCCCGATTTAAGATCGATAATCGACAAACTTTCATGACAAATAATACTGCCATTTTCCATAATATGCAAATCACTTTCATCAGGACCACGATGCGACATTCTTGTAGAAAGCTCTTTTACGAGTTGCGGGTCTTTTCCTTTACCTATAACGGCTAATAATCCAGACATACTATTCTATATTTTTTATTTATTTTATTTTTAGTCGCTATCAAATCTAGCAACCAAATAATGTATTATGATTTATAAATTTTCAGCTGAACTAAATATCATTTTCTGCTTTTCTGTAATAATACAATTACAATATTATGAATTTTATTTTATTTTCAGCTAATGCCAAATATAAAAAAGAAAGTCAAATAATTATCGGAAAATACAATTTAAGTAACTGAAATAATATAATTTAACAATATTAGACAAGAAAAACGTCCTCAAAAATGAGAACGTCTTCAGAAAATAATATATACTAATTCTAATAATTCTTGTTTATGCTTTCGCGTAAGCATCATCATGAACGCTTGCTACAGCTCTTCCTGAAGGATCATTCATGTTTTTGAAAGCTTCATCCCACTCCAATGCAATTTTTGTACTACAAGCCACACTTGCTTCCTGAGGCACACATAATGCTGCGGCATCACTAGGAAAATGTTCTGCAAAGATGGAACGATAGTAATATTCTTCTTTAGAAGTTGGTGTTTGTAATGGAAATTTATATTTCGCATTTGCCAATTGCTCATCCGAAACTGCTTCGCCAACTACTTCCTTCAAAGTATCAATCCAGCTGTATCCTACTCCGTCTGAGAATTGTTCTTTTTGTCTCCATGCTACACTTGCCGGCAACATATCTTCAAAAGCTTTACGAACTACCCATTTTTCCATTGGATGTTCCTCGTTGATCATCTTATCTTGTGGGTTGATGCGCATCGCAACATCCATAAATTCTTTGTCTAAAAACGGTACACGACCCTCAATTCCCCACGCCGCTAAACTTTTGTTGGCACGTAAACAATCGTACATGTGAAGTTTACCTAATTTACGAACGTTTTCTTCGTGAAATTCTCTTGCATTTGGCGCTTTATGAAAGTATAAATACCCTCCAAATAACTCATCTGCACCTTCACCAGACAGCACCATTTTAATTCCCATTGATTTGATAACTCTCGCCATTAACCACATTGGTGTTGAAGCTCTAACCGTAGTTACATCATACGTTTCAAGGTTGTAAATTACATCACGTACGGCATCTAAACCTTCCTGAATTGTGAATTTAATTTCATGGTGAATTGTACCAATATGTTTTGCAACAATCTGAGCCGCTGCTAAATCTGGAGAACCTTCAAGTCCTACTGAAAAAGAGTGCAATTGCGGATACCAGGCATCTGTTGTATCATCAGATTCTATACGTTTTTGCGCATATTTTTTGGCTACAGCCGAAGTAATAGAAGAATCTAAACCTCCCGAAAGTAAAACTCCATAAGGAACATCACTCATTAATTGTCTATGAACCGCTGCTTCTAATGCTTTTTTGATTTCAGGAATACTTGTTTCGTTATCTTTTACAGCATCATAATCTGTCCAGTCTCTTTTGTACCATTGTACAAATTCACCATCTTTACTTGTCATATAATGTCCCGGAGGAAACAATTGGATTTTTGTACAATATCCTTCTAAAGCTTTCAATTCTGAAGCTACATAGAAAGTTCCGTCCTGATCCCAACCAATATAAAGTGGAATAATCCCCATGTGATCACGAGCGATAAAATACTCATCTTTCTCCACATCATAAATTGCAAATCCGAAGATTCCGTTCATTTCATCCACAAAATGAGGGCCTTTTTCTTTATAAAGTGCTAAGATAACTTCGCAGTCACTTTCAGTTTGAAAGTTATATTTTCCTTCAAATTGTTTACGCAATTCTCTGTGGTTGTAAATTTCACCATTTGCAGCTAAAACTAATTTTTTATCTTCTGTAAATAAAGGTTGTTTTCCTGAAGCCGGATCTACAATCGCCAAACGCTCATGAGACATAATTGCTTTATCATTGCTGTAAATTCCGCTCCAGTCTGGCCCACGGTGACGAATGATTTTAGACATTTCTAACACTTGAGGTCTTAATGTTTCAGCTTTTTGCTTTAGATCAAAGGCACATACGATTCCACACATAACTATATATTTTTATTTTTAAATTTCATTTTGATAAGGCAAAGATGCATTAAAGGTTACGATTGAAAAACGTAAACACATAAATCAGTTACAATTTTAAACCATAATTCCATTTTTACATGTAAAATGTAAAATTTTAAACCAAAAAAAAGCCCTAAACTTGAAGATTTCAATTTCAGGGATAAATCAAGTATAAAAATTAGCATTTTAAAGAAAACTTTGAATTAAATATTGTGATATTCCAAATTGAGTGAAAGATTCTTAAAGAGAAGAAGAAAAGCGGTATCGTAAATGTTGTTTTGATTAATCTTTTCATTTCGACGAAGGTAGAAATCATACAAAAATGAGTTATTCTTTTATGATTTGACAAGGTCTTTAACATTATAGAATCTTTGCCAGACTTCTCCCGAGACTTCGGGACGCTCAGTCTGACAAAATTGCGAATAAATCCTTTTAATCTGCTTAAATCTGTGAAATCTGCGTGAAATAAATCACAAAACACTCTCAATAGTATAATGTGTTTTATTTATCTCAAAAGCAAACCCAACTTTATTTCCCATTAAATGAGAACCAAGCGGAGATTGTGGCGAAAGCGCAATAACATTAATTCCGTCAATTGCAATTTTAGGAAGCGCTACACTCAAATACAAATGAATTCCGTTTGCTTTTACCAAACTTCCCGAAATAATATTTTCGGTGGTTTTTGAGGCGTCAATTTTGTCTAAAATAGCTTTTTGAGTTATAGCTTCTTTTAGTTTATTGGTTAGTTTTTCCTGTTCGATATGCATCATTGATAAAGCCGTTTCATGTTTATCTCCGGCGGAACCTTTGGCATCGTTTTTAGAATCTTCGGTCAAAGCCGAAATCATGTCTCTGAAAACATCTATTCGGTCCTGAACCATTTGTAGGTAATGTGAATGTATTTTTTGTTTGAATTCCATAGTTTGTCTGCCACGAAGGCGCTAAGCCACAAAGATCGTAAAAAAAAAATTAGCCACGAATTCACGAATGCTTAATTATTCGTGAATTCGTGGCGTAAAACTTTACATAAAAATTTGTGCCTTAGCGCCTTCGTGGCAAAAATCTCTTAAAAATCGAATTTATAATTTGCTCCAACTAACACCTGAAATCCTTGTACAGGATAATTAAGCCATTTCTCGTAAGCCTGATTTCCAATATTGTTTAATTTCAAGAAGAAAGTCAAACGTTCGTTGTATTTGTATCCTAAATGTGCATTGGCATCAAAATAACTTTTTAAAGTAAGAATCACCGGATCAGTTCCTAAATCCAGATTCGATTGCATGTCTTTACGTTCTCCTACATAGAAAATATTCAAACCGGCGTACCATTGTTTTGTAATATTTACATCCAGATTTGAACTTAATTTCATCGATGGTAAATTCCATGCTTCAAGTCCGTCATATTTATAACTGTTGAAAGTTCCGTTGATTCCAAAAGATACATTTCTTGAAAAATCAGCTTTTAATTCTCCGTAAAAACGGAAGGTTCTTACATCATCATAAACAACTCCAAAAGAGTTTCCGAAAGCATAATTTTGATTTGAAAAATCCTCTGTATAATCATTTCCTTTATATAAAGCTTTGTCTTTTTCATTCAAATATGAACCCGTTAAGTTATAATTGATATTGTTTGCCAATTTCCCTTTCAAACCTGCAAAAACTGTATATTGATTATTGGTAGGTTTCATATTTAAAGTTGGAGATAAAAACGGATTCTCTGTGACAAAATCAGCATAAGAATTTTGTTCTAAACCACCATTTACACCCGTGTAAAAAATCATCAAATCGCCTACTAATTTATACGAAGCATTTACTTTTGGATAAATATAAAACTTGTTTCCGCTGTTTTCAGAATCTAAACCGTAGAACAATCCAGCTCCTAATTCTAAAGTCCAGTCGTTTTCAAGAATTACAAAACTAGGCTCAATCCCGAAATTTGTCAAACTATATTTTAAAGGTTCTGTATTATTACGGGCATAATTATGCTCAAAAGATCCGCTGACATGATCAACAATAATATTGGTGTTTATCGATTGATCCATTACCTCTACTTTAAAAGTAGGTTTTACATAAAAACGATTTTCTGAAGAAGAAAAACTATCCGAAAAATGCGTAAACTTAGTCGCTATTTTACTAAAAATCCCTTCATTAAATTCTATATTTCCACCTACCGAAATAGTATTATAAGAGTGATTTGGATTGATTCCTCTAATTAAATCATCACGCGTTTGTCCTGCTAAATTCAAACCAAATTCAGCCGGTAAACCATACCAATTGTACAATTGATTTTGATATCCCAACTCAACATTCCAGGCCATATCACGATTATTTACACCGTAAGCCACATTTAATGCTGTATCATAAAACTCATCATTAAGGTCTACACCTTTAATCCCGCCTTGAGACGAATGGTGACGAAACATTCCTGCCACATAATCGTTATTCCCTAAATCCTGATTTACGAACAATTCAGCATTTAAAGTTCCATAATTTCCAACTCCTAAAGTCGCATAATTATTAAATAATTTTTCTCTTTTTGATTTCTCAACACCTTCTGCTTTTCCTTTTGAAGGTGTAAATGTAGAAGCCACAGGAACTGACAAAATACTGTATTTAATAGTTTCTTTAGGCTGATTTCCTGTATCGTCTAGCGAAGGAGTTTCCTTCACCTTAAAAGCATCTGAAATTGTTGGCGAATAAGGTTTTACCACGTTTACAGTTTCAGTGCCAATACTTTCCTCTTTTTTCTTTTGCGAAAACGAAAGCTGCACAACAAACAATACTAGTATAATGATGGTTTTATTCTGGCAATTTATTTTCATATTTATTTTTTTTGAGAGAAAAGATGAAAGAGTAAAGAAGAAAGACTTCTCTTTGTTTCTCAATTTTCTCTATATTTTTTATTCTATTGTCTAATATCTATTCTCTTGCTTCTATTCTCTTGCTTCTTTCTTCTATTGTCTCACTTCTTTCTTCTATTAAACTAAGCTTCCCAATCTCCTTTTGCAACAAACTGAGCGTTTCCTCCTATTTGTATGTCAAACTCATTATCGTTTAAACTTCCTTTAAAATAAATCTGAGACGGACGACCTATGTAATCTCCCTGATAATTAATTAAATCAATTTCCGGTTTATTGTATTTTAACAAAAAAGCCTGTAAACAAGTACTCGCGCTTCCCGTTGCAGCATCTTCAACCAATTGATTGTGTTCAATACACAACATTCTGCTAAACAGTTTCGAACCTTCTAAATAATAAAAATATAAACCCCTATGACTTGTTTTGCAATTTTTTTTAAGCCATTCATCCGTTTTATCTTTGTCTAAAACTAAATTTTCCAATGCTCTTTTGCTACTTAATCCAACCATTACAAAGGCACTTCCGGTTGTTACTTCCTGAATAGGAAATTGATTTTCAAAATCATGATTTTCGAGATTACTAAATACTGTAATATCTTCTTTCGAAAAAATATCCCAGAATTTCGGTTGCGCCGCTTTTAACCAAATCAAACCTTCCGATTGATGAATTGCAATGGGTCCAATTGGAACATTTAATTTTATATTCTCCGGCGAATTATCAAATACTTTATTCATCAAAACCCATGAAGTCCCAATTATGGGATGTCCCGCAAATTGCATCTCCTGTGATGGGGTAAATATTTTTATCTCGGCTTTATTATTTTCTTTGTCAAGTTTGGTGATAAACGTACTTTCGGCGAAATTAATTTCGCGCGCAATTTGCTGCATTTCTGCTGAACTTAATTTTCCTGCATCTAAAAAAACTGCCAATTGATTACCGGCATATTTTTTATCCGCAAAAACATCAATTATATAAAAAGGTAAACTCATTTTTTTTCTTTATTTTTTTTTTGAGAAGAAGGAGTCAAGATTATAGAAGAAAGACTTGACGTTTTAATCTAAAGTTTTATTATGTAATGCTTTTTTTAATTCTTTACTCTTGCCTCTACACTCTTGCCTCTATACTCTTGCCTCTATACTCTTGCCTCTATTTTCTTAGCTCTTGTCTCTTCTTAAATCTTACTTATTAATCGACGAATTTGTTTTAGACTCTTCTACTTTTATAGCGCCAAGTTCTTTTTTAGCCTCTTCAACAACGTCCGGATAATCCGTGAAATTATTGATTACGTTATCTAAAATATAAGTTGCCTGATAACTGTCTTTTAATCCGTAGAAGTTTTTTGCCATTAAAACTAAACTTTTCGCGCCGTAATATTTATAAGCCGAATAGTTCTTAGCTAATTTTTGAACCGAAACATTCGATGCATCAAACTTGCCTTCTTTCGTTTTAAAATAAGCATCATAATACAATGCTTCTGCTGCTAATTCTCCTTTTGAAGTTGCTGATAATTTGGCGTAAGCTGCTTTTGCTTTATCTTCATCACCAGTTTGCATGGCTGCACGCGCTACGATAATTTGCGCATCGGCTTTTACGTTTGCATCGGCTTTTACATTCTGCAGCACTTTATCTGCATATTTAACCGAGTTATCATAATCTTTTTTGTCATAATGACATTTCATCAAATTAGCCTGAGCAAAACTTTTATTTTGAGCCGACTCAGATTCATTTTCTAATCTTGTTAAAACCGGAACCGATTTATCACAATCTTTTGCTTTCAGGAAAATCTGAGACAATTTCATTAAAGATTGTTCTGTAAATTCGTTTCCTGCCTGAGCAATTACATATTGATAATTAGCGATCGATTTAGTTTCTGAACCTTCGGCATAATACAATTGTGCCAGGTAAAAATTAGCTTCTAATGTATGAAGTCCCGTCGAAAATTTATTGATATAACCCGTAAAACCTGTTATCGCCAGTTTACTGTTATTCTGGCTGTATTGTTTGTAAGCTGCATCATAAGTATCATTGTCAAGTTCAGCATCTGTAACGGCCACAAAGTCTAAAGTACGAACCCATGTTGCATATTCATCTACTTTTCCTGAATCAACATAAATCAATCTTGCCGTTGAAACTGCTTCTAAAGCTTCGGGAGTTTTTGGGAATTCTGCCGCTACTTTTTTGAATTTAACTAATGCCTGATCGTCACGATCTGAATTGTAGTAAATCAAACCTTGTTTTAAAATTGATTTTGAAGTAAACGCTCCGTTTTTATATTCAGCGATTAACTGATCGTATGTTTTAAGCGCCTGATCATTTTTTTTCTCCGCCACATACGTATTTCCTAATTCATATAAAGCATCGTCACGATATTCAGATTTTTTATACATCTGAAGAAAATTATTCAACTCGTCAACTTTCTTATCATTTTTAGACATAAATCCGTAAGAAATCGCTTTTTGAAACTGAGCATAATCGGCATCAACGCCTTTACCTTCAATTGCTTTTGCATAAGCTTCATTTGCCGCAGTATATTTTGCACTCACAAAACGACAATCTCCTAAACGCAAATACGAATCGTTTAAACGAACTTTATCTTCTTTTGAAGTATCGATTTGTGCCTGAAAAGAATTTGCAGCCTGATCATATTCCTTCAATTTAAAATAAGTATAAGCTATATTATAATTGATGTTTTTATACTCGTCTGTAGTTTTGGCAGCAGCCTGACCTGCAAACTGTTTGTAACTTAATAATGCATTTTGGAAATCACCTGTAACATATTCGGTTTCTGCTTTCCAAAAAGCCGCACGTGCAGTATATTCAGGAGTTTTTTGTTCGCTGATTGCACTTTTGAACATTTTTCCTGCTTCCTGATAATTTGATTCGTTATACAACTCTAAACCTCTGTAAAAAAGTACTTTTTGATACGCCGCCTTATTTTCTGCAGATCTGTTTTTCTCTAATAAACTCAGAGCTTCTTTGTAGTTTTTAGTCGAAATATAAGAATCAACCAATAATTTTTCTATTTCAGATCGGCTTGAATTGTTTGGATATTTTTTTAAGAAATCAAGTAAAATTCCGGGAACAGTTTGATATGCGTTCCCAATATCATAACTCACTTTAGCATAATTTAAAGCTGCATCTTCCTGAATTTGCGTATTGAAATCCATTTCTGAAGCGTTTTTAAAAGCGTTTAAAGCTTCTTGTTTTTTGCCTGTATTCAAATAACTCAAACCTAAATGATAATAGGCATTTTGAGCTACGAAATCTTTTCCTTCTATAATTTTATTGAATTGGGAAATTGCCTTTTCATATTCTTTTTGCTCATAATAGGCGTAACCCAATTGGTAGAAATCTGTATTGTTCCACTTTCCTTTTTTTCCGGCATATTGCTCTAAAAACGGAATCGCTTTATCGTATTGTTTTAAGTTGAAATAACTTTCTCCAATGATTTTATTAAGTTCAGATTTTTCAAGTTCATTTGATTTTGCCATTGCAGTTTTTCCCAAATCAATTGCTTTCTGAAAATTTCCTAATTTAAAGTTCATATCAGCCTGGTAATACGAAAGTTTCTCTTTGTACTTTTCCTCGCCAGAAACTTCATCAAAATATTTGGTTGCTTCTTTATAATCATCGCCTTCATAAGCCATGAATCCTAGATAATACTTGGCTTGAGAACCAAATTCCGGGGAGTTTACAACTTTATTAAAATACGTTGTAGCTTCTTTTTTCTTTTTAGCATTGAAATAACTGTAACCTTTTTGGAAATTAAATTTATCCGAATCTGATTTGCTCATGTAGCTTTCATCCACTTTATCAAACCATTGCAACGCTTTTGGATAATTTCCCTGTTCAAAGAAAAACTGGGCAACTTCAATGTAAGCCTGATTTTGTTTGGTGCTAGTTGGATAATCGGTGACGAATTTTTCCATCAAAGCATCAGCATTTGCTTTGTTGGTTCTAATGGCGCAGTTGGCAATGTAATACGCACAATCTGACTGAACTTCTTCGGTCTTTGCATTGTTTTTTACATGCTCAAAAATAAGTTGTGCCGAAGCATATTGTTTGTCATTATATAAAGCCAGTGCTTTGTCAAATTCCTTTAAGTCGTAAGTGTAAATAGCTGATTTTTGTGCCGAAACTATGGTCGAAATAAGGATAATTGGTAATAAAAAGAACCAGGAAAGTTTACGCATTTTAATTATATTTAGTATTCAAATGTATCATTTTATACCGTTTATAACGAAACGTTTCAGGCTTTTATTATGAACATTATTTTAACCAAGTAATATTTGTAACTAATATAAAAAATAAATCAAACCATATAAGTTATATAAGTAATTATAAGTTAGGTTCTTTGCTAACTTACCTTAACCGAATTCAGCGTTATGTTATTACAAATAAAAAGCATTGCAATATAATTTACTAAAATGAACTTATATAACTTATATGGTTTCAAATTTCATTTTAATATTTTCAGCAGAAATGATTCAAATTTATTTTGAATCCAAGCGTTATCTTACTACTTTTACCAATCAAATCAATTTATTATGTCACAAACCGTACTATCTCTCAAAGAAGTCACTATATATCAGGAAGGAAGAAAAATTTTATCTCATATTAATTTAGATGTTAACCATGGTGAATTTATCTACATCATTGGAAAAACAGGATCTGGAAAAAGTAGTTTTTTAAAAACTTTATATGCTGATTTGCCCTTATCAGAAGGTGAAGGTCATATAGTTGAGTTTGATTTAGCATCTTTAAAAGAGAAGGATATTCCGTATTTGAGACGTAAAATCGGAATCGTATTTCAGGATTTTAAATTGCTTCCGGACCGTTCTGTAAAAAACAATATGCTTTTTGTTTTAAGAGCTACAGGATGGGTTGATAAAGAAGGAATGGAACGCAAAATCGATGAAGTTCTGGACAAAGTTGGCATGAAAGAATATGTGAATAAAATGCCACATCAGCTTTCCGGTGGTGAACAACAACGTGTTGCCATTGCAAGAGCATTATTAAATGATCCTGAATTTATCCTTGCCGATGAACCAACAGGAAATTTAGATCCACAAACAAGCTCTGAGGTTCTTGAAGTATTGAAAAAAATTAATGCTAACGGAAAAACAGTTATCATGGCAACTCATGATTATGCTTTATTGATGAAATTCCCGTCTAAAACATTAAAATGTGAAGACGAGAGAATTTTTGAAGTGGTGCAAAGAAGCGTGTAATTTAATCAATCGGCTTTTTCTAAAACCAAAATATCCTGAAAATCATATAAGTCGTTGGCTTCCCTATTAGCCCAGCGTCCGTATATTTTATTTTCTAATTTCAACTGACTTTCTTCGATCATTGCATGGAGATAAACCTCACTAAATGCAATATTAGCCGAAGGAACCTTTTCGTTCATTAATCTGTAATTCCCTTTATTATACGGAAATGAAAATGATCTGCTTTTTTGCGAAATTTCATTTTCGATAGCTTCATCATATAAAAAAAACGTAGAAAGACATTTTCCGCCTGGTTTTAAAACCCTGTAAATTTCTTTCAGGTAATTTTGCACTTCAAGCGGTTGCATATGCGTAAAAACCGAAAATAAAAAAACCGTATCAAAAGTATTATCCTCATAAGGGAACACAAAACTTTCAGCCCTTTTTTCGGTTAAATGATACAGATCATTATTTAAAGGAATATATTGAAATTTAAAATTAGGAAAATCTTTTGCAATATGATTTTGACACCATACAATTCCTTTTTTTACCACATCAAAACCTTCATATTTACCTGAATGTGACAAATATTTAGTTAAAGGAACAGCAACTCTACCGATGCCGCAACCAATATCAAGAACAGTATGCTCCGGCTTTAAAGAAGCATATTGTTTTAAGATGCTGAAAAGATGGTTTCCTTGTTCAGAAAAATCTCCTCCGCCAATAAAAATATCTCCTTTGTTAGGAACATTTTTGTTTTTTGGCTTGGTAATAGCATTTAAAAAATCAACAGGAAAATAATATATCTTTCTAACTAAAAATCTTGATTTTGGCGAAATAGCATAATAAATAGCTCTTAAATTCATTTTGACTTTTTATATATTTTAAAGAAATTTGGAATCAAATTATAGTAACATAAGAAATTGTTCAATAAAAACATTTTCTTTACAAATATATTCAAAAAAAAACGTGCAATGCTTTCTATACTTGTTCCGGTTTATAATTATAATGTTTTTCCGCTTGTTGAAACTTTGTGTAATCAAGCTTCAAAACTTAACATTGTATTTGAAATCATTTGTTTGGATGATGCATCTAAAATTTTATCAGATGAAAACCAAAACATTAACCACTTAAAAAACAGCACATTTTCTATTTTAGAAAAAAATACTGGTCGAAGCGCTATCAGGAATTTATTAGCTCAGAAAGCCACTTATGAAAACTTGCTTTTTTTAGATGCTGATACAATTCCTGTTCATGAAAACTTTTTGTCTAACTATATTTTACAAATAAATAATAGCGAAAAAATAGTTTATGGAGGCATTCTTTACCAAAATAGCAAACCATCAAAAGAGAAACTTTTACGCTGGTTTTATGGAAATAAACGTGAAGCTTTATCGCGTTTTGATCGAAGTAAAAATCCTTATATTTCATTTCTTACACTCAATTTTTTGATAAAAAAAAGTATTTTTTCTAAAGTAAGTTTCAATGAAAAAATTCCAAATTTGAGGCACGAAGACACTTTATTCTCCTATGAATTAATGCTAAATAAAATTGAAATTATTCATATAGACAATCCCGTTTATCATTTAGGATTAGAAAATAGTGTAACGTTTATAAAGAAATCCGAAGAATCTGTTGTTGGATTAAAAAACTTAGTCGATTCTAATTTAATTTCTTCAGATTATGTTAAGCTATCGCATTATTTTCAGGTTTTAAAAAAATATTATCTTCAAAATTTAGTTGCTTTTCTATTCAAAATTTTCAAGCCTTTCGTTAGAAAACAATTGTTAAGTAAAAAACCCTCACTTTTACTTTTTGATTTGTATCGATTGGGTTATTATTGCACTTTAAAATCTAAATAAAATGGCGTTTTTCTCCGTAATAATTCCGTTATATAATAAAGAAAACTTTATCGAAAATACGATACAAAGTGTCTTGCAGCAAACTTTTACAGACTTTGAAGTTATTGTAATTAATGATGGATCTACAGATAAAAGTGAAGAAAAAATTTTAAACATTCAAGATAAAAGAATTCGATATTACAATAAAAAAAACGAGGGTGTTTCGCTTACCCGAAACTTGGGAATTACTTTAGCAAACGCTGATTTTATATCGTTTCTGGATGCAGACGATTATTGGTATCCAGATTTTTTAAAAGTAATGTTTGAATATTGTACTCGCTTTCCTGAACAAAAAATATTTGCATCGGCAATTGAAATTGAAACTACAAAAAAAACTTTTCCTGCTGAATATTCTATAAGTAAAGAATTCGATTTTGAGTTTGTAAATTACTTTAAAGCCAGTATAAAAGAATCTGCGATTTTAACTTCAAGTGCAGTTTTCAATAAAAAAATTTTCACTAAAATTGGTGTTTTTGATCCAAAAATAAAAAGCGGACAAGACACTGATTTATGGATTAGAATTGGGCTTGAATATCCCATTTTATTTATTTGGAAAATCTTAGTTCGTTATATTCATGATGAAAACAGCCTTTCAAAAAGACCAGATTTGATGCATTCTAAAATGGATTTCAATAAATTTACCGAGCTTGAAAAAACAAATTCTGATTTAAAATACTTCTTAGATTTAAATCGGTTTTCACTTGCTATAAAAAGTAAGTTGATATCAAATAAAACTCTTTTTGATTATTATTATAACGGAATTGATTTAAACAAAATAGGTTTCAAGAAAAGATTCTTATTGAGTTTACCTTCTTATTTACTTAAAATTCTGATTCAGGTAAAACTCAAATTAGTCAATTTAGGTTTTGGATCATCCGTTTTTAAATAGTCTGAAATTTTTATATTCCCTGATATAATCTTCTTCATCAAATTCATCTGATGCTAAAACCAAACAAACTGCTCCAGAAGAAAAATTTTGCAGTTCACGCCAAATTCCTTCTACAATTAACAATCCAAAATTCGGTTTATTGAGTGTAACAGTTTGAGATGATTTTCCATCTTTCAAAATCACATCAAAACTTCCGCTTAAAGCAATCAAAAATTCCTTCTGTTTTTTGTGTGCATGACCGCCACGTTTGCTTCCGCTTGGCACATCGTATAAATAATACACTCGTTTTGAAGCAAATGGAATTGTTGTTCCTTCTATAACTGAAAGATTGCCGCGTCTGTCTTCAATTTTTGGAATTTCTATTAACTGAATATCAGCATTTGTAATCATAGTTTGTTTTTGGTTAATTCTTTGAATTTTGCAATTCCGGATAATCCAATATTATATTTTTTTCTGACTTCAGATAATCTTATGTACTTATTTCTAATTAAAAAAAAGATATATTTTGAAAGCCATATTGGAGCTAATTTCCCTTTTAATTTATAAAATAAAGCCGCTCGTCCATAAATCAAAACAGCTGAACCTGCGCTTTTACCGGATGAAAACTGCGGATGTGAAACAATAATTTCAGGGCTAAAATAAACTTTCAGATTTTGATTTAAAGCTTCTTTTAAAAATAAAAATTCCTCCGCGGTTTCAAAATAAGAACCAAGTCCAAAATCTTCGTCAAATGTGATACTATTTTTTTTAATCTCATCTAATTTGAATGCAATTTCAATTGAACTAACGTTCCAGATGCTTTTATTATCATGTTTAAAAGATGTATTGCCTTTTTTTTGTGGCTGCGAATCACCAATTCTTTTATGATTGAATGTTATAATAGCTGCATCCTGTATATTTTGAAAAGCCTCAATAATGATTTTTTGAAAATTTTCGGCAAAAACAACATCGTCGTCAGCAATCAGACATATTTTTTTTGATGCATTTTCAATTGCTTTATTTCTGCTTTTTGACAATCCTGTTTCAGCAACATTAATAACCTTAACAGTATAAAAATCAGAAATTAAAATTTTATCTGAAGATTGATTTATGATCACTAAATTAAAAATTGAAAAATGTTCAAACGGAAACATTGGCAGTAAAAAATCTAAATTGCATCGATTTTTTGTAGCAATTAAAATTTCAAAGTCATTTTCGGAAAAAACATTTAACATTTTCATATATATTTACGTAAATATAAATATTTCCGGGACAAAATGAGAATACTCTTGGTAGGAGAATATAGCAGATTACATAATTCCTTAAAAGAAGGACTGGAAGCCTTGCAACATGAAGTCACTATTATAGGAACCGGTGATAATTTTAAAAAATATCCAGTTGATTACTGCATCTTTCCGAAGTATTTTTTACAGAATCGGATTTTAATACTTTTAAATAAAATCTTATTCCGTATTTTTAAATTGGATTTACAATTGGCGGAGAAAGGAATTCGCTTTTGGCTTTTTTTACCAAAACTAAAGAATTATGATGTTGTTCAGTTAATCAATTCAAATGCAATTGAAACTTATCCGTTTTTCTCAAAATATTTATTGAAGAAGCTTTTTAATCAAAACAAAAAAAGTTTCCTTTTAGTTTGTGGAGAAGACACTCCAATTATCGATTTTATGTTAAAGGATCAATTGAAATATTCGATTCTGACTCCGTATTTAAATGATAGCAATTTAAAATCAGAATATTGGTTTTCATTAAAATATGTGCAAAAAAATTATCGCGATTTATTTAATTTTATTAGTTTGAATGTATCACAATTAATAGTATCAGACCTCGATTATAAAATTCCTTTACCTGAAAAAATTTTAATTCCAAATCCAGTCAACACCAATAAAATTAGTTTTGATAACTTAGTAATATCCGAAAAAATTATAATTTTTATAGGGATTAACAAAAGCAGTTATATAAAAAAAGGAACTCATTTTTTCGAAAAAGCATTAGCAATTATTGCACAAAAATATAGTGATAAAATTGAGATTATTTCGGTAGAAAATATTCCTTATAATGAATATATAAATCTTTATAACAAAGCTCATATTTTATTAGATCAGTTGTATTCTTATGATCAGGGCTATAATGCATTGGAAGCAATGGCAAAAGGAAAAGTAGTTTTTACCGGTGCCGAAACTGAGTTTATAGACTATTATAACCTAACCGAAAAAGTCTGCATAAATGCGATTCCGGATGTTGATTATCTGGTTAGAGAATTATCATTGTTAATTGAAAATCCCGAAGAAATAATAGCAATGGGAAAACGTGCAAGATTATTTATTAAAAAAGAACATGATTATATAAACATTGCCCAGAAATATATGGATGTTTGGAATAGAAATTAATTTTTCTACAATTAAAAATTAAAACATATAATCTAAGAAGTGTTAAGATATTCTATAAAAATATTGCTAATTTTGAAAACAAAATTTAAAAATGGAAACCAGTATAATATCCAGCAAATCTACAATTGGTAAGAATGTCGAAATAGGTCATTTTTGTATAATAGAAGACAATGTGACTATTGGCGACAATACCATTATTAAGAATTATGTAGAATTAAGAGAAGGTACTATTATTGGTGAAAATTGCTACATTGATTCGAGAATTTCTTCCTCCGGAAATTGCAAAATTGGTAATAATGTTACGATTCGTTATGATAGTATTATAGCCAAAGGAGTGAAAATTGGAGATAACACTTATATTTCTCCTAAAATGATGTCTAATAATTTAGACACGAATATACATCAAATTGGAGGTGCTGAAATTGGAAGCAATGTTTTTATTGGGACAAACTGCGTATTACAACATGGTATCAAAATTGGCGACAATAGTATACTTGGTTCATTGTCATTTGTTAATAAAAATGTTCCTGAAAATGAAGTTTGGTTTGGAAATCCAGCAAAATTTCAAAGGATAAATACAAACACTACAATCGAAAATGAAGTTCATTTACAGAAATAACTAAAGAGTTATTACTTTATATTTTATCAAAAGTTCTTTTTCATTTTCCCAATCTCTGCTATAATTATTTTTTAAAAGCTTTGCAGGAATTCCTCCTATTAATATGTTATTTCCTAAACTTGTATAATCTTTATTACACAATGTATTTGAAGCAATTACACAATAATCAGGCGTTTGCGTACCTGCCATTATAGAAATCCTGTTTGAAAAAGCATTATGGCTCCCAATATGAATTGGACCGTTTAAAGGATATAATTCACCCGTTTCTGTATTTATCATAGGATGTGAATTGGTATCTATTATTTGAGATTCATAACCAATTCCGGACCAATCACCAATGCTTATTTCCTTTGTACAAACAAGTTTAACATCTGATCCCAGGCAAGACATATAACCAAATTCACAAGATGCATTTTTACCAATATATAAAATCACATCTTTACCAAAATGTGCGTATCCGTTAAATGTTAACTTTCCGTAAAGCGAAATCTCCGCAATTCCTTTTGATTTAACTCCTGTTTCAAATTTTTGTCCGTACCCAATCATCGCCGTTTTAATAGGGCCATTTATTGTTATATCACCGCTTATATTTTGAAAATGAACCTTACCATAAAAAAAAACGGGAAGCTTTTTCGCAATACTAAAAGGGAATTTTTTAAAATTAAAATACAGCGTTTTAGTCCAATTTACTGAATTATAAAATTTAAATCGATAATAAACTACTCTCAATTTATTGTACATAAAAACGCGATGTTATTGTTATTTTCTAAAAGTCGAAATTAATACATTTTTCAAATTCATCACTTTATTAATTTGATATAAAACAAAAACTAATGATATTAAACACATTGATCCCATCAAACTATATTTCAACAATTCAAACTCAATGTATCTGCACATAAAACTAATAATACATATTAAAAAACAAACAAAATAAATGGCGTAAAAATCCTTTTCAAAATAAAATCCATATCGCTTTTTTGTAATTATTTTTAAAAGCAAAAAATGCAGACTGTAATAAATAAGGAAGCTAATTCCTAAACCTTCCAAACCATAAAAATAATAACCACAAATATTCATTATAAGTGATAGGAAATTAAAAAAAACCGCCGTTCTAATAAACATTTTCGAATCTCCTTTAGCAATTAAAATGTATCCCATCGACCATGAAACTGCTCTGAACAACATTCCTAAAATACCAAAACAAACCATTGGTATAATTGCAGTAAATTTTGAAGTATAAACAATTTTTATGATCAAAGGAATAAACGTCAGGAATAAGACAATTATGGGCGTAATAATTAAAATTGACATAAACGATTGTTGTGTTACGCTTATTTTAATTTTTTCACTATCATTATTTATTGCCGCCAATCTTGGAAAATAATCTGTACTCATAACTGTAAAAACAATCCCTACATACGTATTTAATAACGTGAATCCCGCATTATAAAAACCAACTTGCTCAATATTGCTCACATTACTAATAAAAACCTGGACAAGATATGTAGATAATAAAGCCAAAACACCACTTATTGTCAACATTATTCCCAGTTTAATTATAAGTTTTCCCTCTGTTGCAAAATAAGCTTTCTCAACTTTTTCTTTTTCAATTTTTATTTTATTTGAAAAATAAAATGAAAATATCAATGCCGATAAAAAACTTATAATGATACTTGGTACGATTGCGTCAATTTTGAAAAAAACATATAACGGAATCGAAAACAATAAACCGAATAAATTTCCGTACAAATTGGCTTTGGCTAAAAATTTAATTTTTCGTAATCCTTGTAAAATAATTAATTGTCCTGATGTGAGTTGTTTAAATAACAAAGTGACAGACAAAAAAATAAAGGAATACATTTGATCTGAGTTTCCGAAAGTAAAAATACTGAGCCATTTTGAAAAAATGAGGGTCAATAATGCTCCAAATATTCCCGTAATCAGCATCATTTTTTTTACCAGCGCAACAACTTTTGAAACACTTTTTAAATCTTCATCTTTATAATTTTCAGAAATATTTTTAATAGCGCTGGTTTCAATTCCCAAACCTGAAATTCCGCCTAAAATATTAATTGTAGAATTCAATAATGCAATTAGTCCCATACCTGCCGGACCTATAAAAACTGCAATTAATTTAGTTCTTATTATCGAAATAATTATGGTAAAAAACTGAACTCCGCCAAAAATAGAAGCTGTTTTTAAAATTTGTTGATATGCCTTATTAGTAGACATTAATACCTATTTAAAATCTCAATAACAAAACCAACCTCTTCCTCAGTCAAAACTGGACTCATAGGCAAACTCAAAACCTCATTATGAATTTTCTCTGTGATAGGAAAAGATAAATCATCCCATCCTAAAGTTTCTGAAGAAAAAGCCTTTTGTTTGTGTGGAGGAACCGGATAATGAATCATTCCCTGAATATTATTTTTAGCCAAATATTCTTGTAAATCTTGCCGGTTTGAAGTTCTCACAACAAACAAATGAAAAACATGATTGTTCGAAAAATCCCAAAGCGGAAGAATTATTTTATCATTTTTAATTTCAGATAAATAGCGTTTTGCAACCGTTCTGCGTTTATCATTATCAGTATTTAAATTAGGTAATTTGACGTTCAAAAAAGCTGCCTGAATTTCGTCTAATCTTGAATTTACGCCAATAAATTCATTATAATATTTTTTCTGTGAACCATAATTCCGAAGAGAAAAAAGAACTTTTGCCAATGCAGGATCGTTTGTAGTTATCGCTCCGCCATCGCCTAAAGCACCTAAATTTTTTCCGGGATAAAAGCTGTAGGCAACAGCAGATTTTAGATTGTAGATTTTAGATTGTAGATTATTTTCTGCTCCATGTGATTGTGCCGAATCTTCAATAATTAGCAAATTATTTTGAATTGCAATTTCGGTAATTTTTTCCATTTCAGCTAATTGACCATATAAATGAACGGCTAAAATAGCTTTTGTTTTTGATGTGATTTTTTCCTGAATTAAATCCGGATTTATATTGTATGTTTCTAATATTGGCTCGACCAAAATCGGAATTAAATCGGCTTGCATAATTGCTAAAATACTTGCAATATAAGTATTTGCGGGAACAATAACTTCGTCACCTTTTTTGAGTTTTCCTAATGCAATATATCCTTTAAAAATCAGCACCAAAGCATCAAAACCATTCCCTACTCCTATGCAATATTGAGCATTACAATATTCGGCGAAAGCCTTTTCAAACGTTTCCACTTCTTTGCCTAAAATATACCAGCCATTATTTAAAACTAATTTCAGTTTATCCTGAAAAGCAGTTTCATAAGGCTCATTTATTTTTTTAAGATCTAGAAATGGTATCATTTTACTTTTTAAAATTTAAACAAAAATACCATTTAACTTATTATAATTTGATGTTTCAACTTCGTAATAATCATGAATTATCGTACTTGCGCCAAAACTCTCTTTCCAGTATGATAATCCCTCATTGAGATTTCTTCCCTGATTTTCATTTGAAATTCCGAAATCGAAAAATTTCTTATTCGCAAATCTTTCCTGAATCAGGTAATAATATAAGTAATCTAAACTCCCTAAATTTTCCTGATTTTCATTTTTTGAAATGTATTGGCAATGTGCCACCGTTTCTGTTTCAAAAACAGTAGTTCCGGCAATAATTTTATTGTCCTGATAGACATTAAACTGATGAATATTTTTAGGGAAATGAGATTTTAAATAATTCATTTCTTCTACCGAATGTACCGGTTTTGCCTGATGTTTTTTATCTAAATTTGGAATCAAAACTTTATTCCAAAAAGATTCAAAATCAGTTTCTTCCCTAATTTCTAACTGATTTGAAATTGCTTTCTGAAAACCTCTTTTTCTGATTTTTGAAGTGACATTTTCCTGAGATAAATCGATTACCGAAAGTGAGTCCCGACGCACTAATTTTGCATTGGTTAAAAATAAACTGTACAAAATTTCTTCGGCTGGTTTTATATGATAAATGGATGGAAGCGTTTTATACTGTAATTTTTCGAATTTATTCTCATTCAGAAATAGTAAAACTGCCTGAAAAATTTGAATCACCTGCACCAGTTTTGTTTGTTCTTTATAAACCAAACCTCCGTAAGTTAATCCCTGATGTGAATAAATAGAATCTCCAACTTT
This sequence comes from Flavobacterium psychroterrae, assembly GCF_018380615.1. Classification (GTDB taxonomy): domain Bacteria; phylum Bacteroidota; class Bacteroidia; order Flavobacteriales; family Flavobacteriaceae; genus Flavobacterium; species Flavobacterium psychroterrae. The sequence continues at coordinate 89,517 of NZ_JAGYVZ010000005.1, forward strand.
GTTCGCCGGTAAAACACTAATTAATTTTTGATCTTCAAATACTAACAACGAAAAATCCTCAAAACGATCTTGGTGATATTCCATAAAATCACGATGAAATAAAAACGTAGCATTTTTTGCCTGAGTTATAAACTCATTCCAAATTGTATAATCGTTCTGATCGTATTTTTTTACGCTGTACTTTGTCATTTTTATTTCTTTTGCCACGAATTTCACAAATTTACACTAATTATTATGCACATTTTTTAAGCCATAAAATTCGTGGCGAAAAAATTATTTGTGCTCAAATGCAGGTAAATACCATTTGAATTTTACAGCCAATAATCTCACGCTGATAATTACAATAGAAGTTACCAGATACAAAACATCATCGTTTAGATTCAGTTTTTTCAGCGCAAAAAATACAATTCCGCCAAAAATACAAATCGTTGCATAAATTTCCCTTCTAAATATTGTTGGAATTTCAGTACACAAAATATCTCGCGTTACACCACCAAAACAAGCCGTCATTGTACCTAAAGCAATGCAAATTACAGGATGTAAACCAATCATAATTCCTTTTTCAAGACCTATTAAGGTAAAAACACCCAAACCAATAGTATCAAACAAAAACAAAGACGTTCTTAATCTGTCAAACTTTTTACGGAAAAGAATCGCAAAACCAAATCCTAAAATAATTACATATACATATTGCAAATCCTGCATCCACCCCACCGGAGTTCTGCCTATTAAAACATCGCGAAGCGTTCCGCCGCCAACCGCAGTAACAAATGCAATGATAAAAACACCAAACGGATCCAGTTTTTTATGCATTGCCGTTAAAGCGCCGGACATTGCAAAAGCCATAGTACCGATAAGATCTAATAAATGAAACATTCTTATTTTTTTAAGTTGCAAAGGTAAAGAGGTACAAACGTTCAAAGGTTCAAAAACCGAATAATTATTTCGTTTTTTGAACCTTTTTTCTTCTTATCTTTTCGTGAAATATCTTATTTCTTCACGTAAATAGGACTTCTTTTTAATAAATATGTAATAGAATCCATCCAGCTGTCTTTTATATTCAGGAAAGGCTTACGGGTTTGCGAGTAAATTTTGGTAGCATTTTTATACATGTCAAAATAAACCATATAATTGTAATACGTTAGATTACTTGAGTTTGTAGTTGAAACATCGCTTGTTTTTACCTTTTTATTATTGTCGCTTACTTTTGCGTTTCCGCTATTATAAGTTGACGAAGTTGCACCTTCGGTTAGAGTAAATGAAACTTTTGCAGCAACAATATTATCAACTCCCAGAATTTTTTCAAGATCCTGAATTGGCGTTTCGTCAATATTTTTATAGTCAATTCCCGCTTTGTGCAACAAACTATTTGTAACTCTTAAATCCTGAACGGTTAACGGAAAAAGATTCGCAGATTTATCTAATAACTTATTATAAAGATCATTTTGCGCAAATTTCGCCATTTCCTCAGAGCTTTCCATCGTACCGGAATTTACATAAGGAACCGGCAAAACAGCGATTGTATTGGGTTTCATTTCTGCCGAAGCTATAACCTGACCAGAGTTTTCAGATGCTGGTGTTGAAGCATTTGCAGAAACATCAAAAGTTTGAGAGCGTCCGCTTGCAAAATCAATTCTGGCAATTTGAGACACATCAAGCGAAATTTGCATTGTTTCGCCAGGCAACGAATATTCAACCGTTTTATCAGACATTCTGGCAATCGTACACTCAATTATCTGATAATCTCTTTTTATTATTTTGTCTAATTTTTTTCCGCCCTGAGCGAAAGAAAACAAAGAAATAAGCAACATTATTACTACGTAAATAATTTTTTTAAAGTTCATGGTATTTAATTAAATTCTCCGACTCTTAGGCTTTTCGGATTCACCTTTTGTAAAAATTATGTTTGTTAAATTTATAAAATTAAACAAACACTAAGTTACGAAATATCTTATTTTTTATTCAAATAAAGACATTTTTTTTCAGAAGCTAATCCCGCTATCCCTTTCAATCTTTTGCTTTTTAAAGAAAAAAGCAAAAAGGATTGCCAGTCCTATCCTACCGTCTGGACACAAGTACAAGACAAACACGAATTTCACTAATTGACACTAATTTAGTTTGTGGAATTAATTTCACAAACTAAATTAACCTATTAAAATTTGTGCAAATTCGTGAAATTCGTGTTCAAAATTGATTAATAACATTTGTGTCCAGACGGTAGAGTCCTATCGGGGCTAGGACTTTTGGATTTCATGAAAAATTGTAGAAAATCGACATCTAATCTTCAGAGAATTACATGTTTTGAGTGTAAAAATTATAATCTTTTAAAACCACTCTTAAAAAATCGCTGCTATTTCCGGATTGGTTTTTAATTCCCGTAACACTTTCAATTTTAGCCACTAATTTTAAAATAACCTCATGATCGTGTTTTGCTGTTGCATTTTGAAAAGTTTCCTTGATAATACGCATATCATTATCAGATAATTTAATCACCAAAGGATAGGTTGGCACATAAGCATCACCTATTTCCTCCAGAATAGTATGGCTGATATTGATTTTATTTTTTAAAGTAATCACCGCAGTTCCTGCCACCATATCGCCTAATCGCTGTGCTTTTTTACTTGAAACCACACTTATAAGAGCAACAATACCGTACAAAAGTGTAATATCAATTAATCTAAAAAACCAACGCATCAAGTAATCACCAAATCCGGCTTGATAACCATCTATTTTTACCACTTTTATTTTTACTAATTTTTTCCCGATAGTCTGACCTTCAAAAATACTTTCTAAAGTCAGGGAATAAATAAAAAAAGGAAAATAAAGCACTAAAACAATCGCAAATTTTGACCAATTGTCTAATTTCTGAAATAATTTATCGAAATTTAACCAATAAAAAAAAACAAGAGAAATCACCGTCACATAAGCTAGTTTTATAGCCAGATCAATAAAATAAGATCCTATTCGTTCCCCTGCTGAAGCGGCGATAAAATTTATTTTAACATTTTGTGTTGTATTAATAGATAATTCTGACATATTTTATATTTTAGCCTATAATGAGAGAAGTCGCCTTCATAAAACAAAATAAAGAAAAATGGCTGGAGTTTGAGCTCGCTATTTTTGGTAAAGCTAAAAAAAATCCTGATGAGTTAGCAAATTTGTACATTCAAATGATGAATGACTTGTCGTATGCACAAACGTATTATCCCAAAAGTAAGACTGTTGTGTATTTAAATCATCTTGCTTCACAGATTTACCAAAAGATCTACAAAACCAAGCGAACCGAACAAAACAGATTAGTAGAATTCTTTAAAACTGAAGTTCCTTTACTCCTTTATGAATACAGGAGATATTTGCTGTATGCCTTTATTTTATTCTTTTTAACCCTTGCAATGGGCGTAATTTCGGCAATATACGATCAGAATTTCGTTAGGTTGATATTGGGTGACAGTTATGTAAACATGACTTTGGATAATATCAAAAAAGGAGATCCCATGGCGGTTTACGGTTCCGGAAGCAACTGGGGAAGTTTTGTTGGCATCACCATGAACAACCTGTACGTAGGCGCAAGATGTTATATTTACGGCATATTTGGCGGACTTGGAACGTTTTACATTTTCCTGCAAAACTCATTGATGTTGGGCGCATTTCAATACTTTTTTTATGATCAGAATGTTTTCTGGAAAAGCGTTCGCGGGATCTGGATACACGGTTCTATGGAGATCTTTGCCATTGTAATTGAATCTGCAGCAGGATTTATTTTAGGTGCATCAATATTATTTCCTAAAACATATTCACGATTAAATTCGCTTAAAATAGGTTTCAAAAACAGTTTTAAGATATTTCTTAGTACCTTTCCGTTCACCATAAGTGCAGGATTTCTGGAAGGTTTCATTACACGATATTCCGTAGATATGCCTAATTGGCTGAGCAGCTTTATTATCTTGTTTACTTTAGGAATAATTTCATTTTATTATTTAGTCTATCCATTCATTGTTCACAAAAAAATAAATTCATTATAATGTTTGAACTTTTCAAAAAACGAGAACTGAGCGACTATTTAGTAGATACATTTACCTTTTTTAAAAGTTACGGAAAACACTTTTTCAAAACTTTTTTTCTCATAAATACAGGTATGTTGCTCGTCGTTGGCGCGTTAGTATATTGGTTTTTAAAACATAATTTTCAATCATTAGTCCGCAATAATTTAGACCAGACTGAACCAGGTTCTCTATTAAATTATTTTAATGATAATGATCCCGCTTTGGTTGGTTTTGGAGCCATTTCAATTCTTTTAATCCTGATTGTGTCGCTATTCAATTCCTCCTATCCGGTTTTATATCTCAAACTGATAGCCCAAAAAAACACAAATAATTTCACCACAAAAGACATCTTATCAGCCTTTAAACAAAACATTTGGAAATTATTTAAATTCACAATTGGAGTGATATTCATTATATTTCCGGTACTATTTATCACCATCATTATATTGTTTTTACTTTGTTTCGTTTTAATCGGGATTCCGTTATTGATACTTGCAATTCCAACGTTGTTTACATGGATTCATTTTAGTTTTTATATTTATTTAACCGAAGAAAAAAGCTTTTTTCAATCGTTAAATAATGCTTATCTTTTACTAAAAGACAATTTCTGGACAAGCATAGGCGCTACTTTTTTAGCAATGGTCATTATTCAAATGGTTCAGGGATCGATAACAATGTTTATTTACTTTGCTGGAATATTTTTAGTTATTGGTACAGCCTTAATAAATCCTAATTTTGATGATCAATCATTTGATGCCGCTTCGCCTTTTTTAATCATTGGCATAACATTAATCTTTATTTTAATATTGGTAATCAGCACTATTTTTAATAATATGTTAGTCATTAATCAGGGAATTATATATTACAGTTTAAGTGCAGATGATACAATTTCAACTGCTGAAATTGATTTAATAGGGAACAATAATGAATAGAGTTCTCATCATTTTATCGTTTCTCCTATTCTTTGGCATTTCGCATGCTCAGGATTCTTTGGCTACAGCCGAACCTTTTTCAGTAAATTCAATAAAATATACTGAAAAAGATATTCAGATTGATTCAGATACTGTTGAAGTCAAAACTTTTTCTAAAAATTTCAAGAAAAAATATACCGACTCAGATTTTGTTTATGAACAAAAAGCGCCTGAAAAAAGTTTTTGGCAACGTTTTATAGAATGGCTCGCTTATATTTATAGAAGTATTTTTGGAGCAAGAAGCATCCAAACTTCGGTAGGTTTCATCGACCTTTTTCTAAAAGCTATAGCTGTTTTAATAATTGTATTTGTGATTTACTTAATTGTAAAAGCCATAATTAACAAGGAAGGACAATGGATTTTTGGAAAAAACTCAAAGAAAAGAAACATCAATTATTCGGATATTGAAAAGAATATACATCTTTTAGATTTCGAAAAAATGATTCAGGAAAGTATTCAGTCCGGCGAAAAAAGAGTCGCCGTTCGCTACTATTATCTTTGGTTATTAAAAGTGATGGCGCAAAATCATTACATTGAATGGGATATTGAAAAAACCAATTCTGATTATTTATACGAACTTCAAAACCCAAATCATAAAGAGGATTTTACCTATTTATCTTATTTGTACAATTATATCTGGTACGGAGAATTTGAAATTGATGAAACCTCGTTTATAAAAGCCGAAAACCGATTTAAGAATGCCATAAAAACCTTTAGTAATGGATAAAAGCATCAAAATTTACATTGCTGTTCTGGTTTTTATTTTAGGTATTATTCTACTAATAGATCACGATCAGCCCAAGCAAATTGACTGGCAGCCCACTTATTCTGTCAATGACAAAATCCCGTACGGATTATATGTTTTTGATAAGGAAATCGATGGCTTTTTTAAAAATCATAAAGTCGAAAGAATTTCAACAGTAACACCATATGAATTTTTAGATTCAAAATATGATGAAGATACACTTGTAGAAAACTATAAAATAAAAGGAAACTTTATTAATATATCCGAAAATAATACAATTGATGAACAATCTATTAAAGAGATTTTTTATTTTGTATCTCACGGAAACAATGCTTTTTTAAGCATGAAAACCTTTCCGCAATATTTATTAGACACTTTAAAAGTCGAAATAAGTTCTGATTTTCTGAATGCAAATAATACGATTGTAGAGCTTGCCAATAAAAAAACGAATCCTAAAAAATATACTTTCTCACAACAATTAGAATATTATTTTTCAAAAATTGACACTTTAAATACGACCGTTCTGGGATATCAGAGCACAAAATCAAGTCTTAAAAAACATATTGATTATATTAAGGTTCCGTACAGACAAGGATATTTTTATTTACATACACAACCTGTGGCTTTTACGAATTATAATTTACTAAAAGCAGATCATTATCAATATACCGAAAGTGTTTTATCGTATTTGCCAAAAGGTGATATTTTTTGGTACACCAAACAAAAAGAGGACATATCACAATCCTCATTGCGTTATATTATGAGTCAGCCGGGATTAAAATGGGCGTGGTATTTCTTTTTAATCGGAATGTTGATTTTTATGATTTTCAATGCCAAACGAAAACAGCGAATTGTACCAATAATCAAACCTTTGCAAAATTCAACGGTTGATTTTACAAAAACAATCGGAAACTTGTATTATCAGGAAGGCGATCATAAAAATATTATCGATAAAAAAATCATTTACTTTTTAGAAAAAATCCGAACTGATTATTTGATTGATACCACAAAATTAGATGACGCTTTTATTCAAAAATTGCAGCATAAAACAGGAAAAAATCAAACAGATATTCAGGCTCTTATATTTTTAATCAACGAACATCGAAATAGTTATCACGGAAGTCTGGAAGAAGATTTAATCCGAATAAACAATGCAATAGAAAAGATTTTACATTAATATTAAAAATAAATTTGCTACAGATTAGAATGATTTTTAATCTGTGAGAATCATTTTAATCTGTGGCAAAAAAATTAAAGAAACATACCAAATATGGACGATATCAATACACCAAAAACAGAAATCACAAACGAAAATGTGAATTTTGAAACCAGAATAAATCTTGGACCACTTTTAGACCACGTAAACAGCATCAAAAAAGAACTTGAAACTGTCATTGTGGGACAACATAAAATGATCGATCAGCTTTTGGTCGCGATTTTATCAAATGGTCACGTTTTGCTTGAAGGCGTTCCGGGAGTTGCCAAAACAATTACCGCTAAATTATTATCTAAAACGTTGAGTATTGGCTTTAGCCGAATTCAGTTTACGCCGGATTTAATGCCATCGGATATTTTAGGAACTTCAATTTTTAATCTTAAAAACTCCGAATTTGAGTTTAAAAAAGGTCCAATTTTCTCTAATTTAATTTTAATTGACGAGATTAATCGTGCACCTGCAAAAACACAAGCGGCGCTTTTTGAAGTTATGGAAGAGCGCCAGATAACCATTGACGGATTTGCTTATCAGCTTGAAACTCCGTTTTTAGTCATTGCAACGCAAAATCCAATTGAGCAGGAAGGAACTTACCGTTTGCCGGAAGCACAATTAGACCGTTTTTTATTCAAAATCACAATCGATTATCCTAAATTAAACGAAGAGATTTTAATTATCCAAAGAGAGCATTTATTGCAGGATCACGGAAAATTAGAAGCGATAAAAACCATCCTTTCTGCATCAGAAATTAAAGAATATCAAGGTTTGGTAAAACAAATCAGAGTAGAACAAAATCTATTGGAATATATTGCCCGAATTGTAGTAAACACGCGTGAAAATGCCTTTTTATATCTTGGTGCTTCTCCCCGCGCGTCAATTGCAATTTTGAATGCATCAAAAGGTTTCGCCGCAATTCGCGGTCGTGATTTCGTTACTCCGGAAGATATTAAAGAAGCCGCAATTCCGGTTTTACAACACCGCGTTATCGTAGCGCCTGAACGTGAAATGGAAGGAATTACAAGCTCGGAAATTATCAAACAAATTATTGAAACAGTTGAAATACCGAGGTAGTTTTTAGTTTTCAGTCGCAATTTTGAGTAAAAAGTCGCAGTCGCAGTTTTCAGTGATCAACTGAGACTGAATACCGAGACTGAAAACTGAGACTAAAAACTGAGACTGCAAACTGAGACTGCAAACCGTGACTAAAAACAGTGACTGATAAGAATTTTTAAACAAAATAATCGTGAAATTCATAAAAAGCCTTTACCTCAATAACTTCTTTTTTTATGTGCTTTTAGGCATTATAGGATTATTTGTTTTCGCTTTTATTTTTCCAAATTTATACAATGCCGTTTGGTTTGTAGTTTTGATTTTAGTCACTTTTTCAGGACTTGATATTTTAGTTTTATATCTGACTAAAACAGGAATTGAAGCGGAAAGAATTACTCCGGAAAAATTATCGAACGGTGATTTAAATCCCATGAGTGTTGCTGTAAAAAATCATTATACTTTTAAAATTTCAATTAAAATTATAGATGAAATTCCGTTTCAGTTTCAGGTACGGGATTTTCAGATTTTAAAGACTATTAAGGCATCAGAACACAAAGAATTTGGTTATGAATTGCGTCCGACAGAACGTGGCGAATATAATTTTGGAGCACTGAATATCTACGTTTCTTCGCCTTTAAAATTAATTTCAAGAAGATTTGCTTTCGATAAAAATAAAATGGTCCCCACTTATCCGTCGTATATTCAGTTACGAAAATACGATTTATTGGCGTTTTCCAATAATCTGCATCAATACGGAATCAAAAAAATCCGCCGAATTGGCCACACTATGGAATTTGAACAAATTAAGGAATATGTTCAGGGCGATGATTTACGAACTTTAAACTGGAAAGCCACAGCAAAGAAAAATGCTTTGATGGTCAACCAGTTTCAGGACGAAAAATCACAATCGGTTTATATGGCGATAGATAAAGGTCGCGTCATGCAAATGCCTTTTGACGGACTGAGTTTGCTGGATTATGCTATTAATTCGACTTTGGTTTTATCCAATGTAATTTTGAAAAAGCAAGATAAAGCGGGCGTTTTTGCGTTTTCTAAAAAAGTAGAAAACAGAGTTTTTGCGGAAAAAAGAGCTTCGCAAATGCAAAAAATTCTCGAAACATTATACAACATCAAAACTGATTTTTTCGAAAGTGATTATAGTCGTTTGTATGTTGATATCAAGAAAAACATCAATCAGAGAAGTTTGATTATCCTATACACTAATTTTGAAACAATGGATGGTTTAAATCGTCAATTACCTTATTTAAAAGGAATTGCAAAAAGCCATTTGTTAGTTGTAGTTTTCTTTAGCAATACTGAACTGAATGCAATCATCAACAGAAAAACAGATACAATTCAGGAAATTTACGATAAAGTAATTGCCGAAAAATTCATGTTCGAAAAACGCTTAATCGCAAACGAACTCAAGAAATACGGAATACATTCGGTTTTAACACAACCTGAAAATCTGACTTTGGATGCAATTAATAAATACTTAGAAATTAAGGCGAGAGGGATTTTGTAGAAGTGTAAAATGTTTTGGAGAAAAATGATGAAGCCATTTTTTAAATATTATTAAAACATCAAGTTCTTACTATCAACTAAAAATAGTTAAAAAATCTTTGAACCTTTGTTCCTTTGCCCCTTTGAACCTTTTTCTTTGAACCTTTTTTCTTTGAACATTCTAACTCAAAAAAATGAAAAAATTAATTTTACTTACGATACTTTTTACAAGCTTTTTGTCTCAGGCACAAAAAACAGAAAACATCATCATAATAACCACAGACGGTTTAAGATGGCAGGAAGTTTTTAAAGGAGTTGATTCTGAAATAGCCGACAATAAAAAATTCAATCAGGACGAAAGAAGTTATATTTATAAAAAATACGGAAGTTCTGATGCTCAAAAATCCCGTGAAAAAATAATGCCTTTTTTATGGTCAGAAATTGCATCAAAAGGTCAGATTTATGGCAATCGCGATTTAGGTAATAAAATGGATGTTTCTAATCCTTACATGATTAGTTATCCGGGATATAGCGAAATGATGACCGGAAATGTAGATCGTGACGTAGATTCAAACAAACACAAAGAAAATCCGAATATCAATGTTTTGGAATTTCTGAACCACCAACCCAATCTAATGGGAAAAGTGAATGCGTTTGGTGCCTGGGATGCTTTTGACCGAATTTTAAACGAAAAAAGAAGCGGGTTTCCTGTAATTTCGGCTTTTGACAGCATTGGCGGAAATCATCCTACCGAAATTCAGAAACTATTAAATGAAATGCGCGACAATTCATTTAAACCTTTTCATGAAGATGAATGTCTGGATGTTTTTACTCATTATCAAGCTGTTGACGAGCTAAAAACAAATAAACCAAAAGTGCTTTATATCGCTTACGGAGAAACAGATGAATGGGCACACGCCGGAAAATACAGATATTATCTTGATGCTGCAAATCAGGTAGATAAATGGATTAAGGAAATCTGGGATTTTGTACAAAATGATCCGCAATATAAAAACAAAACGACTTTAATAATCACGGTTGATCACGGTCGGGGCGATAAAAAAAAGAAAGAATGGACGGGTCATGGCTCTGGTATTGAAGACTCATCACAAATTTGGTTCGCTGCAATGGGACCTGAAATTGCACCAAAAGGCGAAATAAAAACCGTATCGCAATTGTATCAAAAACAAGTAGCACAAACGATTGCAAAAATAATGGGCTTTACATTTGCAACATCTCATCCAGTTGCAGACGAAATTCCGGAAGTGTTTAAAAAATAAGAGTTTTTTTTTGCCACGAATTTCACGAATTTTCACGAATTATTTTTTTTTTAGCCACAGATTAAAATGATTTTCACAGATTAAAAATCATTTTAATCCCTTAATCTGTGGCTACACTTTTCTCGCAAAGTTTATGAAAAAAAATTCGTGAAAATTAGTGAAATTCGGAGCAACCTTTTTATCTCATTGTTTAAAGCCTTACAGAAAAAAAACCTCTGAACCTTTGCAACTCTGAACCTCTGCTCCTATTTTAAAAAAAACTCAGTACCTTAGCGCCTCAGAAACTAAGTCCTTTAAAAAAAATGAAACAAATTACTTCAATCCAAAATCCGTATATAAAATCACTCGTTTTACTGCAGGAAAAAGCAAAAGCCAGAAAACAAACCGGAACATTTTTGATTGAAGGTTTACGCGAAATTTCATTAGCCATAAAAGGCGGTTATGAAATTGAAACGGTTTTATTTTTACCGGAATTGGTTACTGAAAATCAGATTAATAAACTGGTAAATTCTAAAGTTGAATTTATCGAAATCAATAAAGAAGTTTACCAAAAACTGGCGTATCGCGATACAACCGAAGGAATTTTGGCTATAGCCAAAACAAAATCGATGTCATTATCTGATTTAAAATTATCAGATAATCCGTTGATTTTAGTTGCCGAAGCGCCTGAAAAACCAGGAAATATCGGTGCGCTTTTACGTACCGCAGATGCCGCAAATCTTGACGCTGTATTAATCGCCAACCCAAAAAGCGATTTATACAATCCAAATATTGTGCGATCAAGCGTTGGCTGTTTGTTTACGAACCAAATCGCAACAGGAACAACGGCAGAAATTATCGCATTTTTACAAGAAAAAAAGATCAGTTTTTACTGCGCCACTTTACAAAATTCAACTTCATATCACACTCAGGATTTTACAACTCCAACCGCTTTAGTTGTTGGTACAGAAGCGACGGGACTTACGCAGGATTGGCGCGATGCCGCAACCCAGAATATCATAATCCCAATGCAAGGCGAAATCGACAGCATGAATGTTTCGGTTGCCGCAGCAATTTTAATTTTTGAAGCGAAAAGACAAAGAGGATTTTAGATTTTAGATTTAAAATTAAATTCTTCGAATTAATTTTCAATCTAAAAAAGTCTTTTCGCATGTCAGACTGAGCGGAGTTGAAGTCATTTTTTCAAATAAAGCTATCTAAAATTTAAACTTTTATGCACTTCAAAATTCTGAAATCTAAACTCTAAAATCAACAATGGATTCCCTTGCATATCTTCAAACTTATTCTTATTTTTAGTACTTGAACCATGCCGTTATGATAGAGATAGATATTGAAAAAGAAAATAAAGCAATTGCCCAAGAGTATAAAGAATTACTTCGAATCAGTTATCAGACTTTAAGTCCAACCGACAAAAAATTAATCCGAAAAGCTTTTGACGTTGCCGTTGATGCTCATAAAGAACAACGACGCAAATCTGGCGAAGCGTATATCTTTCATCCTATTGCAGTTGCGAAAATTGTAGCTTCTGAAATTGGTTTGGGAGCGACCTCTATTGCGGCGGCTTTACTGCACGATGTTGTTGAAGATACGCCAATAACTGTTGAAGATATTGAGCGATTATTCAACCCGAAAGTGGCGCAATTAGTTGAGGGTTTAACCAAGATTTCACTGGTTCAAAAGGATCTTAATGCTTCGATGCAAGCAGAGAATTTCAGAAAAATGATCCTGACACTGAACGATGATGTTCGTGTTATTTTGATTAAGCTCGCGGATCGTTTGCATAATATGCAGACTATGGATTCGATGGCGGAATATAAACAGACAAAAATTGCCTCAGAAACGCTTTATATTTATGCTCCTCTCGCCCACCGTTTAGGACTTTATAATATTAAAACTAAACTGGAAGATTTAGGTTTAAAATATACTGAACCGGCTGTTTACAATGATATTGTAAGCAAAATACGCGAGACAAAAGAAGAACAAGATGCTTATATAAAAGATATATCTGATGTATTGAAGAAATCTCTGGATAATGAAGCAATCGATTATATCATAAAAGGACGACCGAAATCTATTTATTCGATTCGTCGAAAAATGCGCGCTCAAAATGTGAGTTTTGACGAAGTTTATGACAAATTCGCCTTAAGAATTGTCTACAAATCAGATCCGCACGATGAAAAATTCGTTGCCTGGAAAATATATTCTATCGTAACAGATCATTACAGACCAAGCCCAAGCCGTTTACGTGACTGGATTTCATCTCCAAAATCAACCGGTTACGAAGCTTTGCACATTACCGTTATGGGACCAAAAGGCCGTTGGGTTGAAGTGCAGGTTCGAAGCGAGCGTATGGATGAAATTGCCGAAAAAGGTTACGCAGCACATTACAAATACAAAAATGGCGCTACTGAAGAAAGCGGTTTAGATGTCTGGTTGAATTTACTTCGTGAAGCATTAGAAAATCAGGAAACCAATGCGGTTGATTTTGTTGAAGATTTCAAAATGAATTTATATTCTAAGGAAATCTTCGTATTTACGCCAAAAGGAGAAATTAAATCATTGCCAAAAGGCGCTACTTCGCTTGATTTTGCCTTTAGTATTCACTCAGAAATTGGAATTAAAACCAGAGGAACTCGTGTAAACGGGCGTTTGGTTCCGCTAAATCATGAACTAAAAAGTGGCGATCAGGTCGAAGTTATTACATCGGCAAATCAAAAACCAACCATAAACTGGTTAGAATATGTAACGACTTCCAGAGCGAAAAATAAAATTAAAAACGTTCTGAACGAAAACACTAAAAAAATTGCCGAAGAAGGAAAAGAATTGCTGACCCGAAAACTGAAGCATTTAAAAATAACAATCAACGAACAGGTTATCAATGAATTGGTAAATTTTTTCAAACTAAAAACCAGTTTAGATTTATTTTACAGAGTTGGACTTGGAGCAATTGAAAATCAGCAATTAAAAGATTACGCTGCACAAAAAAGCAACAGTTTTATCAATTTCTTTAAAAATAAAATTAAACGAAATAAGGAACCAACTGCTGCCGAAGATATTCATAAACCTGTGATGAGCAGCAATTATGATATGTTGGTTTTTGGGACAGAACATGATAAACTCGATTATAAACTTTCGCCTTGTTGTAACCCAATTCCCGGCGATGATGTTTTTGGTTTTGTAACAATAAATGAAGGAATAAAAGTTCATAAAAAAGATTGTCCAAACGCAATTGGGATGCAGTCAAACTATGCGTATCGTATCATGAGCGCAAAATGGATTGATTCTTCTCAAGAAGAATTTAAAGCGATTATCAATATTACCGGAATGGACGTTTTAGGACTTACAAATCAATTGACAAGGGTAATTTCGAACAATATGAGCGTGAATATTCAGAGTATTTCTTTGAGTACCGATGCAGGTATTTTTCATGGTCAGATTGCAGTAATTGTTCAAAACAATACCATTTTGAAGAAAATGATTAATGCCATTAAAAAAATTGACGGTGTTGATAAAGTTTCCAGAGAATACAGAACCTAAATCATTATAATTTTTCCTTTTAACGGAAATACAACTAGTTTTTAATTATGAATAATAATGATTTAGAAATTCCAATAGTTCATTTTGACGAAAATGGAGAACTTTTAATTAGTGCTTCTGAATCTTCTTCAAAAGATGATTTTGATTTTTTTCAGGGCAAATCTAATATTCAGAACAAAAAATTAAAAAAGAGGTTTGCAAAATGTACAGAATGGATCGAATTTGCTTCGACTCAGGAAATGTACAAGATTTTAAACGGAATTGGGAATATCGATAATTTTCTTGCCACATTTGACGGCGAACCTTTTGAAGGTATGACGGTTAGATTATTTAATCCCAGCACAAAATTGTGGAGCATTTATTGGTCAGATTCGAATACAGGAGTTTTAGATAAACCCGTAATTGGTTCTTTTGAAAATAAGATTGGACATTTTTTTTCTAAAGATATTTTTGAAGGTCAAGATGTTTTACAAGTATTTCGCTGGGATGCGAGAGCGGAAAATAACCCCGTTTGGAGTCAGGCAATGTCTAATGACAAAGGAAAAACCTGGGAATGGAATTGGTACATGTATATGACAAAAACTCAATAAGGGTTTGTTAGTTTTATCCTAAATAAAAATAATTATGTTAATTAAGTTCTTATGAATTTTCTGAATTTTAATGTGATAAAAGCCTGTATATAATACGTTATTACGAATCAAATACAGTCTTGAACGTTAAACTTTAAACCCGAAACTTTTATTCATTAAAAATAAAAATTTATCTTTGCCGGATATGACACTCATTTCAACTGACAACACTAGGAATCAAGAAATTGTAAAAAATGTTTTTACAATGTATCTTGAGCAAAAAGGGCATCGCAAAACTCCTGAGCGTTATGCTATACTTCAGGAAATTTACGATAGCGAAGAGCATTTTGATATTGAAAATTTATATATCAAGATGAAAAACAAAAACTACCGTGTGAGTAGAGCTACTTTATACAACACGATCGAGTTATTGTTAGACTGCGCTTTGGTTAGAAAACATCAATTTGGGCAAAATCAGGCTTACTACGAAAAATCATATTTTGATAAACAGCATGATCACATTATCATGACTGATTCTGGTGAGGTTATCGAATTTTGCGATCCAAGAATTCAAACCATCAAAAAAACTATCGAAGAAATATTTGATATCGAAATAACGAATCATTCATTGTATTTCTACGGAAACAAAAAGCAAAAAATATAATCCCGAAAAGGCATTATTTTACAAAATAAAAAAAAAAAAATTAACTACATTAATCAGTAGGGCAACTCAAATTGCCTAAACGCAAATTAAAACAGAATGACCGTAGATTTATTACTAGGATTACAATGGGGAGATGAAGGTAAAGGGAAAATTGTTGACGTTCTTACCTCTAATTATGACATTATTGCACGTTTTCAAGGTGGACCAAATGCAGGACATACATTAGAATTTGACGGAATTAAACATGTATTAAGAACCATTCCTTCTGGAATTTTTCATAAAAATTCAATAAACATCATCGGTAATGGTGTTGTAATAGATCCGGTAGTTTTTCAAAAAGAAATTGAAGGTTTAGCCAAGTTTAATCTTGACATCAAAAATAAACTTATCATTTCAAGAAAAGCGCATTTAATTTTACCAACGCACCGTTTATTAGATGCAGCATCTGAAGCATCTAAAGGAAAAGCGAAAATTGGTTCTACTCTTAAAGGAATTGGACCAACTTATATGGACAAAACCGGTAGAAACGGTTTACGTGTTGGAGATATTGAACTAGAAGACTTTAAAGAACGCTACAGAGCTTTGGCAGACAAACATGAAGCAATGATTGCTTTTTACGATGTCGCAATTCAATACAACTTAGCAGAACTTGAAAAAGAGTTTTTTGAAGCTATCGAAGAATTAAAAAAATTAGATTTTATTGATAGTGAAGAATATATCTACCAAGCTCAAAAAGCAGGTAAATCTATTTTATGCGAAGGCGCACAAGGTTCTTTATTAGATGTTGATTTCGGAACTTATCCTTTCGTAACTTCATCAAATACTACTGCTGCCGGAGCTTGTACTGGTTTAGGAATTGCTCCTAACAAAATCAAAGAAGTTTACGGAATTTTTAAAGCTTATGTTACACGTGTTGGTAGCGGACCATTCCCTACTGAACTTTTTGACGAAGTTGGTGCAACTATGGCAAGAGTTGGAAACGAATTTGGATCTGTTACAGGAAGACAAAGACGTTGCGGTTGGTTAGACCTTGTAGCGTTAAAATATGCTGTTCAGGTAAACGGAGTAACGCAGTTAATGATGATGAAAGGCGATGTTCTTTCAGGATTCGAAACTTTGAAAGTTTGTACTGAATACAATTATAAAGGACAAAACATTTCTCACTTTCCTTATAACATCGAGCCGGAAAACGTAACTCCTGTTTATAAAGAATTTAAAGGATGGAAAGCTGACTTAACTGGATTGACAACTTACGATCAATTACCTATCGAGCTAAAAGAATATATTGAGTTTATTGAAGCAGAAGTTGGAGTGCCAATTAAGATTGTATCTGTTGGCCCGGACAGAAAGCAAACAATAACAAAATAATACATCTAAACGCTCTGATAACCAGAGCTTTTTTTTATACAAAACATTTCTAATTATGAAAAATCCAGAAATTAAAGTTACTGATACAAAGTTATTATCAGACAACTGGTACATATTAAACAAAGTAACTTTTGATTATCAAAAGAAAGATGGTAAAGTAGAAACTCATATTCGCGAAGTTTATGATCGCGGAAACGGAGCTGCTATATTATTATACAACACTTCTAAAAAAACAGTCGTTTTAACAAGACAATTTAGATTGCCAACTTATCTTAACGGAAATAAAACCGGAATGATGATCGAGGTTTGTGCAGGACTTTTAGATCAGGACAATGCAGAACAAGCTGTAATTCGCGAAACGGAAGAAGAAACTGGTTACAGATTAAAAAAAGTGGAGAAAGTGATTGAAACTTATATGTCTCCAGGATCTGTTACAGAGATTTTATATCTTTTTGTTGGGGAATATGACGAAACCATGAAAGTAAATGAGGGCGGTGGATTAGATGCTGAACAGGAAAATATTGAAGTTCTCGAATATACTTTTGATGAGGCTTATGCGATGATCGAATCCGGTGAGATCACAGATGCTAAAACGATTATGTTATTGCAGCATGCAAAAATAAAAAACCTGATTTAGCAAAATAAAAATGTGAATATGATGTTTGGTTGAGGTACAATTCCAATAATGAATTGGACTGAATCTTATAAAAATAAGGATAGACAGTTTGGATATGTTTTATTTCAAATGAAGTAAATGAAAATCAAACAAACTAATCAAGAAATTGTGTAAGCAATTTTCGTGATGATTAAAATAACTTTACAGTAATAAAAAACCAGTTTATGAAAAAGTTATACTACACATCAAATATCATTCTAGTATTAGTCTTAGTTTTATTAGGTTCATGTAAAAAAAATGAATCAACTGAAACTAAAGAAAAAGCAAAACCAAAAAAAACAATTGAACATACAAAGCCAAAATCGGTTTCATACCATTTTGAAAAAACGAAAGAATGGCTAAAAGCAAACGAATCTGACAGTGCAAAACTTCATATTGCCTATGCACTAAACAGAACTGATAAAGCGAATTTTGCAAAAATGGATTCTGTAGTAATTCCTGCAGATTTTACCGGAGATTTAGTTTATTATCTTCCGTTTCCTTTACATGTAGCCGCTTTAGAAGAAGTTTCGAAAGTGATCATTTTCTCTTATCCCGCTCAGGCATTTGCTGCTTATGAAAATGGAGAATTAGTTTATACCGGTCCTACAAACATGGGAAGAAAAAAAGATCCTACTCCAACCGGATTATTTTTTACCAATTGGAAAGCGGAGAAAACCACAAGTACTTTCAACGACGAATGGGACTTAAAATGGAATTTTAATATCGAAAATAAATTAGGCGTTGGTTTTCACGAATATGAATTACCTGGTTATCCTGCTTCACATTCATGTTTAAGATTACAGGAAAACGACGCAAAATATCTTTATAAATTTGCCGATGAATGGATTCTTAAAGACAAGGAAAATGTAAAAGTAAAAGGAACTCCGGTTATTGTTTTTGGAAGTTATCCTTTTGGTGAAGCAAAACCTTGGTTAGCTTTAGTTAAAGACCCTAAAGCGTTAGATATTTCAGAAGACGAAATAGAAACCCAAGCCAAACCTTTTATACAACAAATTCTAGACAATCAAAAAGTTAGGGAAGCAGAACAAACTACTACTGCGACTCCATAAACATATATATTTTTATCTAAAAAAGCTGCTATTACATTTTTGACGAATTGTATTAGCAGCTTTTTTATTTTGAAGGTTCAAAGTTACAAAGGTTCAGAGGTGCAGAGGAACGAGGTTATTTAGCTAAAGCTATTTTACATTATTTTCATTGTAACCTCCAACTAAACTCAATGTCATTTAAGATTTTTCAAACTATATTTTCAAGCAAAGTGCAGTTTTGAATTGCCTCCAGCTTTAGCTGGAGTTTACATAAAATCAATCCGAATGGTTTTAGCCAAAAATTCGTGATTTGGCTAAAGCCATCTTATTGTGCTTATGAAACACCTCCAACTGAAGCGGGAGCTAGTCAAAAGCTTGATTTAATGATATTGAGTTAAAGCCTGATGCAATCTAACCTCAGAACCTTTGCTCCTTTGCTCCTTTGAACCTTTGAACCTTTGCTCCTTTAAACCCTTAAACCTTAAAACTTTTTTTTAATAAGTAAGCGAACGTTCATTTATTTATTATATATTTGTATCAGAATTAATCGTAATTATGAGAACAAGAGATACAAATAAAGAGGAAATTGTAAAACAAAAGGCAATTGAAATGCTGGTTTCACAAGGTGTTGAAGGTTTTGGAATGAATAGGTTAGCAAAAGAATCCGGAGTTTCAGTGGCGACGCTTTATATCTATTATTCTGATAAAGAAGATCTAATTCGGAAAATTGGAATTGAAATTGGAAAAAACTTTTTTGAAGAAATGTTAGTCGGATTTTCTTCTGAGATGTCTTTTGTAGACGGTTTACGAAAACAATGGGAAAACCGTTCTAAGTTCGCTATTATTTTTTCTCTGCAAACTACTTGTTTTGAACTCCTGAAACATTCTACTTACGGAGATGCAATTTTAGCAGAAATTACAACAGATTTTAAACAGCAAATGTCATTATTCATTACTAATGCCATCGAAAAAAAAGAACTTCTTCCTATTACATTCGAAGTTTTCTGGAGTATTGCTTATGGATCACTTTATTCGCTTTTAGAACTCCACAGAGAAGGAAAATCCATGTCCGGAAAACCTTTTGTGCTTACCCAGGAAATTCAAGATGAAGCTTTTAATCTGGTTATAAAAGCTTTGACCCCATAAAAAATCAATTTCAATATCAATGGCAATTGCAATTGCAAAATTCAATGTCAATTACAATTTGAATTTAATCACTACAATATCAATTAAATAAAATCATATGAATACTTCACTTATAAAAAACAAAAAAATTGCTATCATTGGCGGTGGACCTGTTGGTTTGACAACAGCGAGAATTTTACAAATTAACGGTGCTGACGTAACAGTTTACGAAAGAGACCTAAATGCACAAGCCAGAACTTCTGGTGGAACACTTGATATTCATTCTGATTCAGGACAAAAAGCAATTCAAAAAGCTGATTTAATGGATGATTTTTATCGCTACGCAAGACCAACAGGAGAAAAAATGGCAGATATGCACGGAAATATAACTTCGGAAGAAATGCCTACTGAAGAAAATGCTTATTCAAGACCTGAAATTGACAGAAATGATTTGAGAAAAATCATGCTCGAAAATCTTAAACAAAATACTGTGGTTTGGGACAGTCAATTGACTACTATTGAAAAAGTAGAAGATCAATATTATTTAGAATTTAAAAATGGTACAAAAGTAACCGTTGACTTTGTAATTGTTGCCAATGGAGGAAGGTCAAATGCCCGAAAATTCGTTACCGATAAAGAACCTCAACTTTCAGGAACGTATATTATTCAGGGAGAAATTGAAAATCCGGATCGTGATTATCCTGAATATAAACTTAAATATGGTGACGGAAATGTAATGGCAATGGGCGAACAAAAGATGTTTTATTCTCATACATTACGTGACGGTTCTGTACACTTTGGTGTTTCATTTAAAGCAGATGAAAATTGGGTTTTAAATAACGGAATTGACTTTGAAGATAATGCTTTGGTTATTTCATTTTTAAACGAAAAATTTAAAAATTGGAATGAAGATTATAAAAAATTCTTTGCCGTTTCTACTGATTTTACAGGATTGCCATTGCGTTTATTCTCTTTAGAAGAACCTTGGAAAAAACATTCAAATATCACGCTTGTAGGTGATGCAGCGCATGTTATGCCTCCGTTTGCAGGCGAAGGTGTCAATATGGGTCTGATGGATGCATATCAATTAACCGAGAATCTAACCAATGGCGAATTCAAAACTCTTCAGGATGCAATTGATGATTATGAACAAAAAATGTTTGGTTATGCTTTAGAAGCGCAACGTACTACATATCAAATGGAGGAATTACTGCATTCTGATGTTACCACCGAAAAAATCCTAAACAGCCGCGGTGGAGTTTAACATCATGCAAATCTTAAAAATTAATTCTAATTTTTTAAAAAAATCAACTTCCATTGTATCGTTAGTCAATTTTATTTTAATATTTTAGTTCCCCGAAGCTTCGTACATCAGCAGAAGCAATTAAAAATAAAAAAAATGGTAAAAAAATTAGTTCTTCTTTTTGTATTATCAAGCTTTGCTATGACAGCGCAAAAAAAAAATGACTCAAAGTCAAAAACTTACGTTAGCCGAAAAGAAACTTATCAAATTAAATACAATCTTGATCATTGGATAAAAAGTGAAGAACCTTCAACTAATTGGGATGCGGAATTTCATGATAAATACAACGTTGTAAATGCTTATTTTAGCGAATATGATTATTTTATTACTGATAAAAGTTTAAAAAGCACTATCGAAGAGCAATACAAAGATGTTGGTGAAATTAAAAATCTGAAAATATTTAAAAAGAAAATCAACGGTATTACGGTTAATTATTTTACTTGTGATTTAGAATACAATGATTACTTATATAAATATCAAGGTTTTACTTGTAATGGAAAAGGCGGTTCGATACAAATACAATACGGCGGTCAGGCAGAAGCAATTGAACTCAACCAAAGTAGTATTGATGAATTAAACAACAGTATTTCAGCTATAATCAATTAATAAAAAAGGCATAAGAAACTAAATCTTATGCCTTTTGTTTTATATTGAAAACTAAAAATTATCTTGAATAATTTGGAGCTTCTTTTGTAATTGTAACATTATGTGGATGACTTTCTGTTATTCCGCTTGACGTGATTCTAACAAAACGCCCGGTTTCTTGTAAAGTCGGAATATCTTTTGAACCACAATATCCCATTCCGGCGCGAAGACCTCCAACAAACTGAAGCATACTTTCGTTCAATTCTCCTTTGTAAGGAACACGACCAACGATTCCTTCAGGAACTAATTTTTTAACATCGTCCTCAACATCTTGAAAGTAACGATCTTTTGATCCGGTTTGCATAGCTTCAACAGAACCCATTCCGCGGTATGATTTGAATTTTCTTCCTTCGAAGATAATAGTTTCACCCGGAGACTCTTTTGTTCCTGCTAATAATGAACCTAACATTACACAGTCAGCACCTGCAGCGATTGCTTTAGGAATATCTCCTGTGTAACGAATTCCACCATCAGCAATAACCGGAACTCCGGTTCCTTTGATAGCCGCAGCTACTTCAAGAACTGCTGAGAATTGTGGGAAACCAACACCTGCAACTATACGAGTTGTACAAATAGAACCAGGTCCTATTCCTACTTTTACTCCATCTGCTCCATTTTCAACTAAATATCTAGCTGCTTCCGGAGTTGCAATGTTTCCAACAATTACATCAATATTTGGAAATTTTGATTTTATTTGTTTTAATGTATTTACAACACCTTCTGTATGTCCGTGAGCTGTATCAATAATGATTGCATCTACTCCTGCCGCCACTAATGCTTCTGCTCTTTCAACAGCATCACCAGTTACGCCAATTGCAGCAGCAACTCTTAAACGACCAAAAACATCTTTATTTGCGATTGGTTTTTGAGTCAGCTTTGTAATATCTCTGAAAGTAATTAAACCAACTAGTTCATAGTTAGCATTTACTACCGGTAATTTTTCGATTTTATGTCCTTGTAAAACTACTTCGGCTTGTTCTAAAGAAGTTCCTTCGGCAACAGTAACTAAGTTTGTACTTGTCATTACCTCGGCGATTGGTCTTGCTCCGTTTTTTTCGAAACGTAAATCACGATTTGTAACGATTCCTTTTAGGATTCTGTTTTCGTCAACGATTGGGATTCCTCCAATTCCGAATTCTTTCATTGCATTTTTTGCATCTGCAATTGTTGAATTCATTGGTAAAGTTACCGGATCAATAATCATTCCTGATTCAGCACGTTTTACTTTTCTAACTTTCGCAGCTTGTTGCTCGATCGTCATATTTTTATGTAAAACGCCTATTCCGCCTTCCTGTGCCATAGCAATTGCCATCGAACTTTCGGTAACGGTATCCATAGCAGCTGATACTATTGGAACGTTTAATGTTATATTTCTAGAAAATTTTGATTTGATACTCACTTCGCGAGGAAGCACATTCGAGTAGTTAGGTACTAATAATACATCGTCGTAAGTTAAACCTTCGCCGATAATCTTGGAGTTGTGTGCTATCATGTTGCAATTTGTAGTTGAATTGCGTGCAAATATAGTGAATAAATTGGAAACTTGATTACTAACTTATTCATAAAATTAACTTAACAGGAAATGTCTATCAAAATATAATAAAGATTAAATTCCAATTTTTTAAATTCCAAATTCCAAGTCAATTCGAACGTCAACAATTGGAATTTGGAATTTATTATTTGAATTTTGAAAATTTACTCTTCAGAATCCTGAAAAACAAAATTGAAGCCGAATTGAAATGCGATACTATTGGCTTTCGAAACATCTTTGTATTCGAGGACATTATCGACGAGAAGATACATATTGAGTTTCCCCAGTGTACCTGAAATTCCAAGACCTATGTTTTTATTTGAATAAGAATCAAATGTATAAGTGGCTTTAACATCTAGTTTCTCGAAAATGCTTCGTTTGTAAAAAGCGGTTAAAGCAACGAAAGGTTGTACCGGCATTGACGTGATAAACAATTGTCCTCCAACTGCGTTTACATATTTTCTATTGATTTTTCCTTTGCAGTTGCAATCTCCGTTATAACGTGATTCGCCAAATGAATATTGAAGTGAAGAATAGAATTTTGTTGGTCGCCAAGTGGTGTATTTATTGTAAAGTGTGTCTCGCAGAATGGCTTTATCAAATTCATCAAAGATATTTTCCGGTTGATTTGAAGGATCAAAACCAGGATTTACACCTTGATAATTATAGGTTCCTTTATACGTTAATGTTTCAATATCTTTGGTATGTCTGATAAAACCAAGATCAACAATACTTGCCGTAAATTGAAGGTTTTCTTTGAAATAATACGTAAGTCCGGCATCAAGTCCAAGACCTAAACTTCCGTTAAAGAAGGTATTATGAACGATATCTTTTGGAATACTTCCGTCGTATTCGTCTTTTGTAAAAGTGGCAATTCCTGAGGTTTTAAGTTCTAAATTTGAAGCAATCACCTGATTATAAACATTAGGCGTTCCCGGGTTTTGACCTGTATAAATAAATCCTGAATTTTTAGTCGATGTTGCATTTGCGCCACTTGAATATAATTTTGCACGACCTCCTAAAACTAGTTTTTCATTTAGTTTTTTATGAAATCCAACATGAAATACTGAAAGAACTTCGGCTCTAACGTTTAAATCAGCTATATTGAATGATTTACCTATATAATCGCGATTTCCGTCTAAGGCTAATATTGCAAGATCTTTAGGAACATACATCAAAAAATCAAATTCCTGATAAGCACCAAATGAAATATAGGATTGACTTTCTTTTCCTCCTACTCTAAATCCGCCAGAAAATAATTCAAGTTGCTGATTGACCTGAGTTTTGTCTTTGCTGGAAGAATTATTAATCACATTGCGAACTTTGTCATTAAAATCAACTCCATTATTAGCAAATAAATCATAAGCCGAAAAACTGCTGGAACCCAAATTTGCTGAAACTCCTGATAAAACGGGAACACCAAAATAGAATTTATACGAAACATCAGCTCCGGGATTTACGAGTGACGATTGCGGAATGGATGTGAAATTATACAGCACTTCTTTGTTTTGAGAAAAACAGGAAAGTTGAAAAGCTACGATTAAAATCAGATATATCTTTCTCATTCTATCTCCATATAAACGGTTGCACCTGAACGCAATTTTAAATTGCCTGTACTATTTTGATCTAATGGAGGTCCTAGAGCCATTCTAACAAAAAAGGCTAATTTAACTGTTCTTTTTAAAAGATCTAATCTTTGATTTTCAAATACTTCGGTAGGATATTTTATAGTATTTGGGCTTCCGGAATAGGCAGGAATTGGATATGAGTCCGTTTCAAGTATTTGATTGTTAGCATCAATAAGCGCAATATCTACAGTAAAAGCTCTTATTATGGTGTTTTCAATTTCAAAATCAAGCTCGGCTTTTACCAGATTATCTCTAAAAAATTTCTCTTTAAAAGCATCAAATTCCTCTTCATCAAATGCTATTTGTCCGTCGCCACCATTTGCAAATTGAGTCGCAGGCACGTTAAAATAAGCAAGATTTGCTACAAACACAGGTTCTAGTTTTAGATCTTTAGTCTGATCAAAATCCAGATCGCTTGAGCACGAAAAAAACAAGATTGATAAAAATAATATTTTAGAAAATCTCTTTACAAAATTTACTTTCATAGCTAATATGTATCTAAATAACAACAACGTTATTTTGTTAGTACTTATTATCTGCACAATAGTAAATATAGTAATTTTCTTAGTTTTATCAATGAAATTTACCAAACAATTTTGAAGCTTCGTTATAAGCACTTTCAAAACTTAAGGAATTTAGTCCTGTTGATTTTTTATTAGAGGTAAAATAAGAAATTAATTTTTCGGTTGGCATATTTCCCGTTAGCTTATCAGTTGCCATTGGGCATCCGCCAAAACCCTGAATTGCGCCATCAAAACGGGTACAACCTGCTTTTGATGCTGCATCTATTTTTTCAAACCAACTATTGGGTGTGGTATGCAAATGTGCTCCAAACTCAATCTCTGGATATTTGGGAATTAAATTCGAAAAGAGATGTGTAATAACTTCGGGCGTTGAACTGCCCACGGTATCTGAAAGTGACAATATTTTCACTCCCATTCCGGCAAGTTTTTGGGTCCATTCGCCTACGATTTCAACATTCCACGGATCTCCGTACGGATTCCCGAAACCCATCGAAAGATAGGTAACGACTTCTTTATTTTTTTTATCGGCGATTTCCAGAATTTCTTCTAAAGTTATTAAAGATTCTGCTATGGTTTTATGGGTATTTCGCATCTGAAAATTTTCAGAAATGGAAAAAGGAAATCCTAAATATTGAATTTGCTGATGTTCTGCTGCTAACGTTGCACCTTGTGTATTGGCAATAATCGCTAACAATTTACTTGTAGTCTGCGATAAATCAAGTTGTGCCAAAACCTCGGCCGTATCCTGCATTTGCGGAATCGCTTTTGGAGATACAAAACTCCCAAAATCAATGGTATCAAACCCTACTCTAAGCAAAGCTTGTATATATGTAACCTTGTTTTTAGTGGGAATAAAAGTTTTGATACCTTGCATAGCATCACGAGGGCATTCGATAATCTTGATTTCTTTATTCAAAGCTTATTCTTTAGTGAAGGCTAAGTTAGTTTCTTTTTTAAAGAAATAAAAGTTAATAATTTTCTTAATTATACTATTACACCATATTGTAATAAAATATATTATTACATAAAAACGTAATTATAATAATTATTACATATATTTGTAATATAAAATTAAATTATTTTTAATTATATTTGAATATGACAAGCGTAATCACTGGTGATATTATTGGGTCAAGACAACAGCCATCAAAACATTGGGTTGAAGATTTGAAAAAAATCTTGTCTCCGTTTGGGGAAACACCAAGTCAATGGGAAGTTTACAGAGGCGATGAATTCCAGATTGAAATTAAAGATCCGGAAGAAGCACTACTGTCGGCTATTTTAATAAAAGCACATTTAAAAGCTTTAAAATTAGATGCCAGAATGAGTATTGGTTTTGGCGATAAAACGCATAATGCCGAGAAAATTTCCGAAAGTAATGGTTCTGCTTTTATAAATTCAGGGGAACTTTTTGAAACTTTAAAAAAACAAAAGGTAACTTTAGCACTGAGAACGGGAGATACTATTGTTGATGAAAAATTGAATTTGATGCTACAACTGGCTTTGACTTTTATGAACAATTGGCTTGCTCAACCTGCCGAATTTGTAGCCGTTGCAATTGAAAATCCTACTTTATCGCAAGAAGAATTGGGACAAAAATTAGGCATTAATCAAGCCGCAGTCAGCCGCAGACAAAAGCGGGCGCAGTTTGAATTGGTAATGAATTTAGATCGTTATTTCAGAACACAAATAAAACAACTTACAACGCTATGATTTTATTTATAAAACTACTTTTGGCACATTTATTAGGCGATTTTATATGGCAGCCCAACTCTTGGGTGACGGATAAGGAAGCTAAAAAACATAAAAGTATTTATTTATATTTTCATATTCTTTTGCACGGAGTTCTGGCGGCAATTTTGGCTGGAGAAATTCGGTTTATACCTTACGCCATTTTAATTGCCGTAACGCATGGCATTGTAGATTTGGTTAAACTGAATTTTCAGAAAACAAAGACAAAACGTACCTGGTTTATTGTGGACCAAATTTTACACATTTTAATTTTAATTGGAATCGTATTACTTTATAAGGATGAACCTCTAAACTTTCTTTGGTTTAATAATCAGCTTTGGATTTTAATA
Organism: Flavobacterium psychroterrae; assembly: GCF_018380615.1. Taxonomy (GTDB): domain Bacteria; phylum Bacteroidota; class Bacteroidia; order Flavobacteriales; family Flavobacteriaceae; genus Flavobacterium; species Flavobacterium psychroterrae. The sequence continues at coordinate 117,004 of NZ_JAGYVZ010000005.1, forward strand.
ACCGGTATTCTATTGATTACTAAGCCAACTTCGATTTTTATCAAAACCATTATTTCGATCTGGAATCCGGAAAGCCAAAATAGTCACAATGATAATTCGCTCGCTACTGCGGGAAATTATATTGGAATATTGGAACGCTTATTTGTATTCTGTTTTATACTAACAGGACATTTTGAAGCAATAGGATTTCTATTGGCCGCTAAATCTATTTTTAGATTTGGAGATTTAAAAGAAGCCAAAGACAGAAAACTTACCGAATATGTTTTAATTGGTACTTTAATCAGTTTTGGAACTGCAATTATCGCGGCATTAATTGTTCAGGCGCTGCTTTTACAATTGCTTTAGAATCTTTTTATTAATTGCTTTTATCAAAGCCGGACCTTCATAAATAAAGCCTGTATATAATTGTACCAGACTTGCTCCTGCGTTTAACTTTTCGATAGCATCATCTGCAGAATGTATTCCTCCTACTCCAATAATTGGGAATGCTTTATTGCTTTTTTCCGAAAGAAAACGAATAACTTCAGTCGAACGTTTTGTCAATGGTTTACCGGACAAACCTCCCATTTCAGCCTTATTATCAGATTGTAATCCGTCTCTTGAAATCGTCGTGTTTGTTGCAATAACACCCGCAATTTGAGTCGTTTTTACAATATCAATAATATCTAATAATTGCTCGTCTGTAAGATCCGGAGCAATTTTTAAAAGTATTGGTTTTATTTTTTGAGTGCTTGTTTTCTGCTTTTCTACATTTCTGTTTTGCAACGTTTGCAACAAAGCTGTTAACGGTTCCTTGTCTTGCAAAGCCCTTAAATTTGGTGTATTGGGCGAACTTACATTCACTACAAAATAATCTACGTGATCAAATAAAGCATCAAAACAAATTGTATAATCGTCTACGGCATTTTCGTTTGGAGTAATTTTATTTTTTCCAATATTTCCTCCAATCAAAACTCCAGAATTGTTTTTTAAACGTTCTACAGCTTCAAGGACTCCTCCATTATTAAAGCCCATTCGGTTAATAATTGCCTGATCTGCTTTTAAACGAAACAAACGTTTTTTAGGATTTCCTTCCTGACCAACCGGTGTTACAGTTCCTATTTCTATAAATCCAAAACCAAAATCAGAAAGCTCTTTATATAATTTAGCATCTTTATCAAATCCTGCGGCAAGACCAACCGGATTTTTGAATTTAATACCGAAAACTTCACGCTCTAAACGAGTATCTTTTACCTCATATATGGATTTTATAATTGATGAAACTCCGGGAATTTTTGAAATGAATTTAACAAATGAAAAAGTAAAATAATGTACTTCTTCCGGATCAAACCAAAAAAGTATAGGGCGAATTATCAATTTATACATAAGAGTGTTGTGTGTGTTTTTTCGGTTGCAAATTTAATTATAATACTTCAGACAATTATAAACTAAAATGAATTTTTATTTTTTACTATTATTCCTATTTTTTTTATAATTTTAATATACTTAAAATACTGAAAATGAAAAGCATAAAAAAAACTCTTCGACAAATAGCACTTATATGTTTAATGGGATCATTTTTTTTGATTTCAATTGATAGTATCGCCCAACGTCGTGGCGGTGGTGCAGCACATAGAGGCGGTGCAACGCAGGCAAGACCCGTTCAGACAAGACCTGCGAACCAAACAAGACCAGCCACTCAAACAAGACCGGGTTCTAATGGTGCAGGAGTAAAAAGACCTGCCACTACAACCAGACCTGCTTCGACCGGTAATAAAGCCACAAGACCATCGACTGTAAACCGAACAAATAATAGAAACTCAAATACTGTAAACAGAAATAACACAGGAAACCGAAATACCAATATTAGCGGAAATAATATTAATCGAAATGTAGACAGAAGTCGCGATATTACTATAAACAATAACAGAAACACAGTAGTACGAAGAAATACAGTAGTTGTTTATGCACGTCCGCCATATCGATACGGCGGTTACAGATACAACGCATATCATCCTTATTACTTTCATCCTTACACTCCCTATTATTGGGGACCAGTTTGGCATCCCTGGGGATTTTTTGCCGCCACTTTAGCCGTTACAGCAATTGTTGTTAGTGTAGAAAGTACTCAATATCATTATGATCAGGGAGTTTGGTATGCACCGTCAAGCGGAGGCTATACTGCCGTTCCAGCACCTGTAGGAGGAACAGTCAATAATATCCCAAATGGTGCAGAAACAGTCAATACCGGAACCGTAAATAATTATTATTACGGAGGAACCTATTATGAAAAAGATGGAAGTTCCTATAAAGTTGTACCTCCAACTGCTGGAACATTAGTGGATAATTTGCCCGAAGGTGGTGAAGAAGTTACTATTGGCGATGTCAAATATGTGAAATTTGGAGAAACTTACTATCAACCCGTTCAGGTTGATGGCAAATCTAAATATGAAGTTGTACTTGTTGAAGAAGATAAATAAATTATAGTAACTTTACCAAACTAATAGGATTTAATAAAGTGATTTTTTTAACTCTATTCATGCTATGAAATAAGTAATTTTTCTATAAATTCGTATTAATTTTCTTTCAAAAAAAATACTAGATTAAAATCATTTACAATGAAAAATAAAACATATTGGATTATCGCTATCCTCACAATTTCCATTATTTCAATTGCTTATAGTTATACTAAATTTGTTCCTGACAAAAAGCTCAGCGCAATGGATTGCGCCGAAATTCCAAATGCATCTGATGCTTCGTTATTTAAGCCTACAATCGAAAATAAAAACAGACCTCCGGCAAATAAAACACCTAAAGGAATGGTATGGATTCCCGGTGGAGAATTTTCTATGGGAAGCAATGTTGAAGATGAAAGTTTATGCAGCATAAAAGGAGTTACAAAAGATGCGGCACCAATTCATCAAGTATATGTTGATGGTTTTTATATGGATCAAACCGAAGTGACAAACGAGCAATTTGAAGCTTTTGTTAATGCCACAGGCTATGTAACGTTAGCCGAAATAAAACCAACTCATGAGGAATATCCTGATGCGCCACTAGAAAATTTAGTTGCCGGATCAGCTGTGTTTTCCCCTACTCCTGCTGATGTGAATTTAAATAATTATATGCAATGGTGGACTTACATTAAAGGAGCAGACTGGAGACATCCTGAAGGTGACGGAAGTTCTATAGAAGGCAGAGAAAAATATCCTGTTGTTCAAATTTCGTTTGACGATGCTGCCGCTTATGCAAAATGGGCGGGTAAAAGATTACCTACTGAAGCAGAATGGGAATTTGCTGCTCGCGGCGGAAAATCAGGACAATTGTATGCCTGGGGAAATACATTAAAACCCAAAGGAAAATTTCAGGCTAATATCTATCAGGGACATTTTCCGGTTGAAAAAGGAGACACTGGCGAAGATGGTTATATTGGTATTGCCCCTACAGCAAAATTTGAACCCAATTCATACGGACTTTATGATATTGGTGGGAATGTTTGGGAATGGACAAACGATTGGTACACCGCAGATTATTATACTGTAATAAGCGAGAAAGGTAAAGTAACAAGAAATCCTCAAGGTCCGGAATCATCATACGATCCGGGAGAACCAAACTTGCCTAAAAAAGTACAGCGTGGCGGATCATTTTTATGTACAGATCAATATTGCACGCGCTATATGGTAGGGACCAGAGGAAAAGGAGATTATAAATCACCGGCAAATCATATTGGTTTTAGATGTGTTCAGTAAGATTTTTTTAGCCACGAATTGCACAAATTTTCACTAATTTTTTAATAACCAATTTAAAATTAATGATAGATTTTACAAATTCCATTTTAATATTTAAATCAAAATTTGTGAAATTCGTGAAATTCGTAGGGAACATTTTTTAAATTTTCCATAATTTACAGCCGTAAAACGCCTGATTATTTGCTTATATTTGCTAAAAATTAAACAAATGCAACATATTATAGATCGTTTTATCAGTTACGTAACTATTGATACCGAATCAGATCCAAATTCGCAAACAACTCCAAGTACAGAGAAACAATGGAACCTTGCCAATAAATTAGTCGAAGAATTAAAAACAATTGGTCTTGAAGATGTTACTATAGATGATAAAGCATATATCATGGCTACTTTACCAAGTAATGTAGATCATGAAGTTCCTGTAATTGGTTTTGTTTCACATTTTGATACATCACCGGATTTTAGCGGAGCAAATGTAAAACCTCAAATTATTACCAATTACAACGGAAAAGATATTGTCTTAAATGCAGAGAAAAACATTATCTTATCTCCAAATTATTTTAAAGATTTACTTCAATATAAAGGTCAAACAATTATTACAACTGACGGAACTACTTTGTTAGGTGCTGATGATAAGGCAGGAATTACAGAAATTGTTTCTGCAATGGAATATTTAGTTCAGCATCCTGAAATCAAACACGGAAAAATCAGAATTGGTTTTACGCCTGATGAAGAAATTGGTCGAGGAGCACATCATTTTGATGTAGAGAAATTTGGCGCACAATGGGCTTATACTATGGACGGAAGCCAGATTGGAGAACTAGAATATGAAAATTTTAATGCAGCGGGAGCAAAAATCACTTTCAAAGGAAAAAGCGTTCATCCTGGTTATGCCAAAGGAAAAATGATCAACTCAATGTTGATTGCTAATCATTTTATAAATGAACTTCCAAAAGATGAAACACCTCAGGAAACTAAAGGTTACGAAGGATTTTTTCATGTTCATCATTTAACCGGAAGCATTGAAGAAACGGTTTTAGAACTAATAATTCGTGATCATAACAAAATCAAATTCGAAAAAAGGAAAGATTTAATTGGTAAAATTGCCAAAAAAATCAACAAGAAATTTGCCAAACAATTTGGCGAAGATATTGTAATTGCTGAAATTAAAGATCAGTATTACAATATGAAAGAAAAAGTACTTCCTGTAAAACATATCGTTGATATTGCCGAAAAAGCAATGAGAGAATTGGATATAAAGCCAATCATAAAACCTATTCGTGGCGGAACTGATGGATCACAATTGTCTTTTATGGGATTACCTTGCCCTAATATTTTTGCAGGCGGACATAACTTTCACGGAAAATACGAATATGTTCCCGCAGAAAGTATCCAAAAAGCAACTGATGTTATTGTAAAAATTGCAGAACTTACTGCTATTCCAGGCATTTTTGATATTGCTGAAAAACCTAAAAGAAAAAGATAACAAAAAAATAAATTCAGAAATTTAAGATTTTGGGAGGAAAAATTCTCAATTTTAATTATGAATCTTTGTCAAAGTTTTACAACTTTGACAAAGATTTTTTTTCGCATTCTCATTTCGATAGAGCAGAAATGATAAATTGTGGTTAATCACTCCTTTATAAGTAAAGCATTTTGTGAATATATTGTGTACCAACTTTTATCGAGTCACTTGCGGAGATTCTTCGTTACTCATGATGAGATACTTTGTGATTATTTTAGGTGTCTACTTTATCTATTAACTAATTTTATTTCTCTTTTTCCAAATAAAAAATTGAATAAAAAAATCCCAAACTCCAATAATTAATTGGAATTTGGGATTTATATTTTTATCTGGAATTTCTGAAAAAAAGTTACGCTTTTTTAACCGAAGCTGCGCTCATTTCCATAGAAATTGCAGAACGCTCAATTTTTAATTTTCCAGACATTGTTTCGATAACTGCACTTGTTTCAGCAAGTTCAACAATTTTACCGTGAAAACCACTTTTAGTAATTATCTTATCACCTACTTTTAGGCTGCTTTCAAATTCTTTTTCGTTTTTCGCTCTTTTTTGTTGTGGTCTGATCATGAAGAAATACAGTACTACAAACATTAGTAAATAAGGAGCAAATTTCATTAAATCTTGCATAGTATTCAGTTTTTTATTTTTGTTATTAATATTTTTTCTCTTCGACTTAAGCTCAGAGTGACATCATTGGAATTTGTAATTTAAAAATTTGAGATTTCCCAAAAATTACATTAAACCTCTACCAACTTTAATCATCTTTTTATTAGCAGTAAGTTCCTTAACAAGGTTATCTAAAATTCCGTTGATAAAAATACTGCTTTTTGGCGTAGAATATTCTTTTGCAATTTCTAAATATTCGTTAAGAGTTACTTTTACAGGAATCGATGGAAATTTTAAAAATTCGCAAATAGCCATTTTTAAAATAATAGTATCAATTTCAGCAATCCTTTCACTGTCCCAATTTGGAGTTTTATCGTCGTATTCTTTTGCAAAAATAGTTTCGTTTAAAACTGTTCTTCTGAACAAATCTTTAGCAAAATCTTTATCCTCAACATCTTTATACAATTTTGGCACTCTAAAATCGTCCGGATCTTGTGTTTTAATCGCTTTAAGTTGCTTAACAATGTGCGTATTTACAACAGGAATATCATCAACCCATGTTAATTTATCATCTTCTAAATACTCATATAATTTTTCATTAGGAACAATTACATCAGCAAATAAATCAATTACAAATTGTCTGTCTTCTTCAAAAGTATTTACCGAAGTACTCATGTATTTAGCATACAAGTCACTTGCTTTAATATCATTTAAAAGTAAAATGATATAATCATCATTCAAAGACCAGTTGTTGATTTTACGATTTTCTAAAGCAATACTAAGTGAATTACTTTCGGCAAGAAGTTGAAAAATTTTGTTGTTGATGAACTTTTCGTTCGGTTTACGTTCTGCAGCAGTTGCAAGATGTTTTTTGCTTGATAGATGTAAAAAAACAGATTCTTTTTTGCAAATTTCAATCAATGAAGAAAGCATTATAAGATATAAGTCCTGAATATTATCAATACTGTAAAAAAGGAATTTCTCTTCTTTTTCCAGATTATCAGAACCGCTTTGATGCATTGCATAAATGGATTGCATTACTTTAACGCGTATGTGTCTTCTATTTACCACCTTGTAAGAACATTTAAAAATTAGTCTGCAAAATTAGGAATTTCAATCCTGATATTAAAATTAATTCGTAAAAAAGTCACAGTATTCAGTCTCAGTTTTCAGTATTACTCAATTAAGTCTCAGTTTTCGGTCGCAGTACGAAGTGATTTGGAAACCGAATAAAAAAAGTCCCAGTATTCAGTCTCAGTTTCAGTATTACTCAATTAAGTCTCAGTTTTCGGTCGCAGTACTATTACTCAATTAAGTCTCAGTTTTCGGTCGCAGTACGAAGTGATTTGGAAACCGAATAAAAAAAGTCCCAGTATTCAGTCTCAGTTTCAGTATTACTCAATTAAGTCTCAGTTTTCGGTCGCAGTACGAAGTGATTTGGAAACCGAATAAAAAAAGTCCCAGTATTCAGTCTCAGTTTCAGTATTACTCAATTAAGTCTCAGTTTTCGGTCGCAGTACTCAGTGATTTGGAAACCGAATAAAAAAAGTCCCAGTATTCAGTCCCTGTTTACATTGCAAACTGAGACTGAATACTGGGACCGTAAACTGTAAACTAATAATTATTTCTTAGCAGCATTTTCAATTCTTCTCAAATCGATACGATTTTGAGCGATTGTAAGAGCAGCTTTATGTGTCGTCATTCCGTTTTTCACAGCATAATCGATAATTTCTAAAGTAGTATTATAGATATTTTCGGTTTTTGTCATGATTTCAGCCTTACCATAATGCTCTAATTCAGCATAAACATTGATTATTCCACCAGCGTTGATCAAGAAATCCGGAGCATAAAGAATACCTCTTTCCTGTAATCTTGCACCGTGAACATTTTCATCAGCTAATTGATTGTTGGCAGCACCAGCAATAACTTTCGCTTTAATTTTGTTTACTGTGTCATTATTAATTGTTGCTCCCATTGCACACGGCGCATAAATATCAACATCGGCAGCGTATAAATCGTCTCCTGCAAATATTGTTGCGTTATATTTTTGAGCTACTTCGTATAATTTTTCTTCATTGATATCAGCAATAGTAACGATTGCTCCTTCTTTAGTTAAATACTCCACTAAAGCTTCACCAACGTGACCAATTCCCTGAACCAAAACTTTTTTACCGTCTAAAGCATCAGTACCAAACTGACTTTTAGCAGCAGCTTTCATTCCTAAATAAACACCGTAAGCAGTTATTGGCGAAGGATTTCCTGAACCACCTCTTTCTTCAGAGATACCCGTAACATAAGGCGTTACATCTCTAACAGTGTCCATGTCTTTCGTTTCCATTCCAACATCTTCAGCAGTAATATATCTACCTCCTAAAGAGTGAACAAACTCACCAAACTTGCGCATTAATTCAGGTGTTTTTTGCGTTTTAGCATCACCAATAATTACCGCTTTACCTCCACCAATATTTAATCCGGTAATAGCTGATTTATATGTCATACCTCTTGAAAGACGCAAAACATCGTTTAGAGCTTCCCATTCGGTATTGTAATTCCACATTCTTGTTCCGCCTAAAGCTGGACCCATAACTGAATTATGAATACCAATAATTGCTTTTAAACCTGTATCTTTGTCATTGCAAAAAACAATTTGTTCGTGATCATCAAATGAAAGTTGACCAAAAACAGGATCCATTTTTTGAAGTTCCTTTGCAGTTGCGAAAGTTGCATCCATAGCGCTAGTTTTTATTTAGTTATAAATTGTGAATTTGTCAAAAAGACTTCTCAAATTTATATAAAAAATGTACATGTGCTAATTTTTTATCTTTAAAATAACAATATAACAATCGTTTTGTTTTGATTAAATTATACTTTACGTTAATTTTAATTCACGATAATCTACAAAATCAAAACATTTCGTCATTGAATCTCTTAAAAAAATGAAAGAATTAAGCTATTTAAACAAATATTTCATCAAATATAAATATAGTTTCTCATTAGGAATTTTAATCACTATAATCTCACAAATATTCTCTTTATTCACTCCAAAGCTAATTAGCAAGTCTTTGAACGCTATTGAAAAGTTTGATAAGCTCCCAAAATCAGACCAGGCATCACAAACAATTATTGATGTTTATCGTGAAGGTTTAATTCATAACGTACTGTTAATCATAGCCACTACAATTGTCGCTGGTTTTTTAACCTTTTTAATGCGTCAGACTTTAATTGTAATGTCGAGACATATAGAGTTTGATTTAAAAAATGAAGTTTTCAGGCAATATGAAAACCTTTCTCAAAATTTCTACAAACAAAACCGTACGGGAGATTTAATGAACCGTATTAGTGAAGACGTTTCAAAAGTTCGCATGTATGTTGGTCCCGCGGTAATGTACACCATCAATACATTTATTCGTTTTGCCATCGTTATCATATATATGTATAATGTTTCGCCATTATTGACCTTATATACGATTTTACCATTGCCAATTCTTTCCTATTGCATTTTTAAATTAAGTTCAGAAATCAATAAACGAAGCACCACTTTCCAGCAATATTTATCGAAAGTTTCAAGTTTTTCACAAGAGATATTTTCAGGTATCCGCGTTATAAAAGCGTATTCTTTAGAAAATCAACATCAGAATAACATGGTGGCTCTTGCCGATGAAAGCAAAAAAAAGAGCTTGGATTTAGCCAAAGTCCAATCGTTATTTGGTCCTTTAATGATTGCGTTAATCGGGATTAGTAACTTAATTGTGATTTATTTTGGAGGACTTATGTATATCAATGGAACGATTGCCAACATTGGTACAATCGCTGAGTTTATTTTATATGTAAACATGCTAACCTGGCCAGTTGCTTCATTAGGATGGGTTTCATCAATGGTTCAGGAAGCCGAAGCGTCTCAAAAACGTTTGAATGAGTTTTTGAAAATTGAACCTGAAATTAAAAACAAAAACGAAAATTCATCAGATATTCAAGGTTCAATTGCTTTCGAAAATGTAAGTTATACGTATGAAGACACTAATATTAAAGCTCTGAAAAATGTGACTTTTACAGTAAAAAAGGGAGAAACATTAGCTATTTTAGGAAAAACCGGTTCAGGAAAATCGACTATTTTATCCTTAATTTCCCGATTGTATGATGTCACAAACGGACAAATCACAATTGATCAAAACGAAATAAGTTCTTTAAATTTAAACGATTTAAGAAACAACATTGGGATTGTTCCCCAGGATGCTTTTTTATTCTCGGATAGTATTAAAAATAACATCAAATTTGGTAATCAAAACGCTACAGACGAAGAAGTGATTGAAGCGGCTAAAAATGCAGTTGTTCATGATAATATTATTGCTTTTAATAAGCAATATGATACTATTTTGGGCGAAAGAGGAATCACATTATCCGGCGGACAAAAACAGCGTGTATCTATTGCGCGTGCAATTATTAAAAACCCGGCTATTTTACTTTTTGACGATTGTTTATCGGCAGTTGACACAGAAACCGAAGAAACAATCTTGAATAATTTATTTGAAATTTGCAAGGATAAAACTACAATAATAGTCAGTCATCGAGTATCATCAGCTAAAAATGCCGATAAAATAATCATTTTAGAAGATGGCAGAATCATTCAACAAGGCTCTCATAATCAATTAATAAATCAGGAGGGTTATTATGCATCGTTATATTTAAAACAACTTTCGGAAAAAGAATTACTTTAAATGTTGCGTAATAGATAATTTTTTATGATTTTTGAGTACTATTAATTCCAAAAAATGATAGAACGTATTATGAGAGAAAATGACATGTTAGAAAAAGAAGAGATTTTTTCTAAAGTATTACGAGCAGGAAGAAGAACTTATTTCTTTGATGTGAGAGCTACTAAAGCTGATGATTATTATATCACTATTACCGAAAGCAAAAAATTTACTGAAGAAGATGGTTCGTTTCATTTTAAAAAACACAAAATTTACTTGTACAAAGAAGATTTTAGTGCTTTTGCCGAAATACTGGAAGAAATGACTTCATATGTCCTGAACCACAAGGGCGAAGAAGTAATTTCTGAAAGACACCAAAAAGATTTTAAGAAAGAATACGGTTCTGATAAACCTGAAGGACAAAGATCTAGCTTTACTGATATTGATTTTGACGATATTTAGTCCAATATAACTTTTTAAAAAGTACGAGTCCAATATGTCCTGCATTTTGGACTTTTTTTATATATTAATTAATTATTTAGATTTAAGACTTTAGATTTCTCTAAGTTGTCCGAAATCAAGCCAATTTTAATTAATTTAAACAAGTTCCATCGGAACGCTATATTTATAGATTTGTAAAATTATTTTGCAAAACCCCATTGGGGTGAGATATTGATAATCACAAATAAAAACCAGATTTCGCTCCGCTGGAGCTTTAAGAAAAAAACATATATTAGCTATAAATATTATGCTCCTCCGGAGCTTTGAAAAACTTATATATCATTATCATTTTTTAAAAATATAAAAATGAAAAAAATATTTTTTTTACTGGGTTTCTTCTTGCTTTCCATATTTTGTTTTGCCCAAAAAATAGAATACGAAACCAAATCAAATATTCAATATTACAATTCAGCAACCAATAAGTCTGATAGTTACATTAATGAAAGATGTGTTCTTGATATTTATTACCCTAAAAAAACCAAAGGTTTTGCCACAATAGTTTGGTTTCATGGAGGCGGATTAACTGGCGGAAACAAAGAAATTCCGGAAGCTTTAAAAAATAAAGGTTTTGCTATTATTGGTGTTAATTACAGATTATCTCCAAAAGAAAAAGCAGCAAAATCTATAGATGATGCGGCCGCTGCAGTTGCATGGGCATTTAATAATATTGAAAATTATGGTGGAGATAAATCCTTAATTATTGTTTCAGGACATTCTGCCGGAGGATATTTAGGTTTAATGATCGGTTTAAATAAAGAATATTTAAAGAAAGAAGGAATTGATGCTAATAAAATTGCAGGATTAATTCCGTTTAGCGGACAATGCATTACTCATTTTGAAATAAGAAAAGAAAACGGAATTCCTGATACAACTCCAACTATTGATACTTTTGCTCCGTTATATTATGTTCGTGCCGATGCTCCACCACTTTTATTGATTACCGGAGATCGTGAATTAGAAATGCTGGGACGTTATGAAGAAAACGCCTATCTGGCAAGAATGATGAAATTAGTAGGACATAAACAAACTAAACTTTATGAATTAGACGGATACGGACACGGAATGACAGAACCTGGTTTTCCGTTGCTTGTCAACGAAGTCAATCGCATTATAAAAGAAAATAAAAAATAACCTAATAAATCCACGGCAATGGAAACCAACTTATTAATATTACCCGGACTAGGAAATTCAGGTGTTAAACACTGGCAGACCTTTTGGAATAAAAAATTCAAAAACTCAACCCGCTTAGTTCAGGACAATTGGGATGAACCCGTTCGTGAAGAATGGATAGAGCGCTTGAATGAAGAAGTTGAAAAACTTGACGCGCCAACTATTTTAGTCGCTCATAGTCTTGCGGTTTCATTAGTACAACATTGGGCAGCATCAAATAGCAATAAAAATATTGTAGGCGCTTTATTAGTGGCTCCTGCCGATGTAGATTCACCTCAACATACTCCGGAAAGTATCAGAAATTTTTCGCCAATGCCTCTAAACAAATTACCGTTTCCGTCAATAGTTGTCGCAAGCGAAAATGATCCTTATGCTACTTTTGAAAGAAAACAATATTTTGCTGAAATGTGGGGAAGTGATTTTGTAAACGTAGGTCAAAAAGGACACATTAACTCTGATTCTGATTTAAAATATTGGGAAGAAGGGCAGTTGATTTTAGAACATTTAATTCAAAATATTAAAACAAATAAAAATGATTGAGGAAAACAACTATCAACAAGAAGCTATAGTTAATCCTAAAAACATTTTAACAAAAATAGTAACATCTCCAAAAGAAGCCTTTATATTTATAAACGATTATAAATATAATAAGCATGTAACTTTATTTTTAATACTTTCAGGCATTGTTAGCTCTTTTGACAAAGCTATATCTAAGGATATGGGTAATAACCTACCTCTTTGGGGCGTTATCACTTATGGCATATTGATTGGAATAACTTTCGGATGGCTAATAAATTTCACATATGCTTTTTCAATAAGCTGGACGGGAAGATTACTTAAAGGCAGTGGAGATACACAAGCTATTTTAAGAGTGATTGCTTATTCAAGTTTACCTGTAATTACTTCTTTATTTTTTCTTTCCCTTCAAATTTTGATTTACGGAAATGCTATTTTTCAATCCAGCTTTTTTGACCTTTATTACGGATTATTTCATACCATTATTTATTGGTTTTTTTACTTTGCCGATTTAGTTTTAATCATTTGGACAGTTGTACTTCTTGTTATTGGTACTTCTGTTGCGCAAAAAATTTCAACAGGTAAAGCAATTCTAAACTTATTACTTCCAGCTTTTTTAATAATGTTAATCGCTTTAACTATTTTTATTGTTGTTGATTTACTATTTAATTAACCTATCCTCAACCCATTTTCTATTTTAAAATCCGGAGCAAGTAAAATAACGTCTCCCTCCTCGCCTACTGCGCCAAGAACTAAACATTCACTCATAAATTTCCCAATTTGTTTTTTTGGAAAATTTACAACCGAAACTATTTGGCGATTCAGTAAATCTTCTTTTTTGTATCGTTTTGTTATTTGTGCAGATGACTTCCTGATACCAATTTCAGCTCCAAAATCAATTGTGAGTTGGTAAGCCGGTTTTCTTGCTTCAGGAAAATCACTTACTTCTATAATGGTTCCGACACGCATATCGGTTCTTTCAAATTCATTCCAGGTTAAATCCATTTGTTCATTTTTTTTATACTTCTACAAACCTATAAATTTTGTAATTATTAAAACTAATTCTATAACCGCTTTTTTTAGTTCTCCATCTAAATTTACATATAAAATACTTATGCTAACACTAAAAAAGATATAAAATGGAGAATACAATTCTTAACCCCGATCAAACTTTAAGAGATTTTGATTTCAATTTACATGAACAAAATACAGATAAATATATTAAAACCTCTAAAAATGTAAAGCTTTATGTGAGAGATTATGGAAAAGGAAAACCTGTAATCTTAATTCATGGCTGGCCTCTTTCTAACGAAATGTGGGAATATCAAATTGATTTTTTAGTTGAAAATAATTATAGAGTTATTGCTTATGATCGTCGTGGATTTGGTAAATCATCACAACCTTATGACGGATATGATTATGATACTTTAACTGATGATTTAAAAGAAATTATCGATCAGCTTCAATTAGAAAACGCAACTCTTGTAGGATTTTCAATGGGTGGCGGTGAAGTAGTGCGTTACTTTAGTCGTTATGGTGGAAAAGGCGTTACAAAAGCCGCTCTTATTTCTTCGGTTGTTCCTTTTTTATTACAAACTAATGATAATCCTGACGGACATCCCAAAGAAAAAAGCGAAGCAACGGCAGCTGCTATCAAAGAAGACAGAATAGGGTTTGTGGATAATTTTGGAAAGACATTCTTTGGAATTAATATTATCAATAAACCCTTAAGTACACCACTATTAGAATATTACAGAACATTATGTTCATTTGCTTCGCCTCGTGCGACTTTAAAATGTGCCGAAGCATTTTCATATACTGACTTTAGAGAGGAATTAGATTTTATAAAAGTTCCAACCTTAATTATTCATGGCGACGATGATAAAATTGTTCCTATCGACCTAACATCAGCAAAAGCTGCACAAGCCATTCGCGAAAACACTTATATTATTTATGAAGGCGCACCACACGGATTATTCTACACAGATAAAGATAAATTGAATAACGATTTATTGAATTTTCTAAATTCGTAAATTCATTATTTGCATTTACATATCCGCTGGAATCTTTTAGAAGTAAAAGATTTCAGCGGATATTTTTTTTAATAGTGTACACTTTCTTTTACAGATTTTTAGCGTTATTTTTGAGAAACTTATCTCTGTAAAAATGGCACGAACTCCTTCAAATATGCTTCCGCTTGGAACAATTGCTCCAAATTTCAAACTGAAAGACACTAATTCTAATAATGAATACTCTTTTGAAGATTTGAAAGGATCAAAAGGAACATTAGTTATTTTTATTTGCAATCATTGTCCGTTTGTACTTCATATTATTAACGAAATTGTGATGATTGCCAATGATTATCGTGTTCAGGGAATGGGTGTTATGGCTATTTCAAGTAATGACGTTGAAAAATTTCCGCAGGATTCTCCTGAGCTTATGACGGAATTTGCTTTTCAAAATAAAATTGATTTCCCTTATTTATTTGATGAAAGTCAGGAAGTTGCCAAAGCTTTTGATGCTGCCTGTACTCCGGATTTCTATTTATTTGACGAGCAAAACCGATTGTTTTATCGAGGTCAGCTTGACGATTCAAGACCCGGAAACGGAATTCCGTTAAGCGGAACTGATTTGCGCAGCGCTATAGATGCACTCATTTACAACAGAAGTTTAAAAGAACCTCAAAAGCCAAGTCTGGGCTGTAATATTAAATGGAAATAAAGATCTTAGCTATTTAAAAAAGATTACCTATCTTTGCTGATCAAATTAATTACACTCATTGTGAGCACTATAAATCTATTTACAGTTTTTATGTTGTTGTTTTCTCTTTCGGGAAGGCTACTTACTGCTGTATTTATTTCACATAGTAAGGCCTTTATCAATTAGGCCTCCGTCTATTTCAATTTCTTCTTTCAGGCGGAGGATTTATACCACGATTTAATCATTTATTTTATTTGAAAGAGTAAATTTCTCTCTCAGATAATTTTTTGGTTTTTTCAATCAAAAATTTCCAAAATGTATATTATTAAAATTCTGATTTGCAATTGCAATTTGGAATAGAAATTATGCATTTATCAGTCTGAAAGAAATCACATAAAACACTGTCATTCAAATAAATTAATAACAATAATAAATAAAACATAATATGAAACCAACACCCACTTTCTGTAAAACAGATTATAATTTTTTAAGAGAATTGATCTTAAAAAGTAAAAATTCAACAAATGCTAAAGAAGCCAATCAGCTTTCACAAGAATTAGACCGTGCCATAATTAGCAAAGAAACCGAGTTAGACAACTCGATTGTAAGAATCAATTCATATGTAACAATTGAAGATGTAAAAGCAAAAAAACAAATGAAAATTCAAATCGTATTACCTTCATTTGCAGATGTAAAACAAAGTAAAATTTCAATTCTTGCTCCATTAAGCGTTGCTATCATTGGTTTTAAAGAAAATGACGAAGTAGATTGGGAATTACCGGCTGGAATAAAAACTTTAAAAATAATTGCTGTTAATAATATTTCTGTAAGCAATTAATACTTTTTAAACACCTCATTTGTGAAGGTGTTTTTTTATGTTCTGTTTTAAACAAAAAAAACTATCCAATAATCACTGAATAGTTTTATGAATCTACAAAATCAACTTCCTACAATTGTGAAGTTATATAATTTGATATTGAAGCCATTTGAGTATCATCTAACTTCGCTTTTTTCTGCATTCTTGCTAAAATTGGTTTCCATTCTTCCTGAGTAAATTTCTTTGCGTCATATAATTTATGACATCTTGCACAACTGTTTTCATACAAGTTTTTGCCTTCTGCTAATTCAGGCGTTAATGCTATATTTTTAACTGTTTCTTTTACTTGCAAAGTAGTTTCTGCAGTTGTTGTTGAAGCAGTTTTCTGAGTACCACATGAAGCTAAAAGCAATGTTACAAAAGTGAGAGTTATAATTTTTAATTTCATTGTTTTCTTTTATTTTGAAAGTAAATATAAAAAAATCCCATTCGCCGTGACGAATGGGATTCTAATTTAAAACAATACTAAATTGCTTCTTATTTTATTATTTTACTTCCATTAATTCAACATCGAAAATCAAAGTTGCGTTTGGTGGAATAACTCCTCCTGCACCTGCAGATCCGTAAGCTAAATCAGATGGAATTACAAAACGAGCTTTGTCACCTACTTGTAATAAAGCAACACCTTCGTCCCATCCTTCGATAACCTGACCTTGACCTAATCTAAATTCGATTGGTTTTTTACGTGGATAAGAAGAATCAAAAACTTTTCCGCTTTCTAAAGATCCTTCGTAATGAACTGCAACTGTTTTACCAGATTCCGCTTTTTTACCGTCTCCTTTTTGAATCATTTTGTAACGTAAACCGCTTTCAGTTTTTTCAAATCCAGCAGCTAATTGCTCCATTTTAGCTTCAGATTCTGCTTTTAAAGCAGCATCTCTTTTCAAACGAGCACCTTTTAAACCTACAAAAGCTTCGATGGCATTAAATTTTTCAGCTTCTTCACCAACTCTGATGATTTCTACATTTTCAAGAGCATCACCTTGCGCAACAGCATCAACGATATCCTGACCTTCTACAACATGACCAAAAACTGTATGTTTTCCGTCTAACCAAGAAGTTGGAACGTGAGTGATGTAAAATTGAGAACCGTTACTAGCAGGTCCTGAATTTGCCATTGCTAAAACTCCCGGACGATCGTGTTTTAAACTTGGGTGAAATTCATCATCAAATTTATAACCAGGATCTCCAGTTCCTGTTCCTTTTGGGCATCCACCCTGAATCATAAAATCAGGAATAACTCTGTGAAACGTTAATCCGTCATAGAATTTTTGTCCCTGAGGTTTTACTTTATTTTCCATATTTCCTTCTGCAAGAGCTACAAAATTCCCTACGGTTCCTGGTGTTAGATCGTGTGTTAGTTTTACTAATATCGAACCTTTGCTAGTGTTGAATTTAGCGTATATTCCGTTTTCCATTTTTGTTATTTTTAATTTAATTGCAAATTTACAAATTAATTTTTTATCAATTTGTTCTTTCTATTTTTTAGACTTTGATTTATAAGTAAGACCGTAAACTATAAATGCCAATGCTGACAAACCAACACAACCTATAGTTACGGCATGCCATCCTCCTAATTTCCATAATAATAATCCGTAAGCAGATCCTGCAGCAGTTCCTAAAAAGCTAAAGGACATAAATACAGTATTTAATCTGTTTCTGGCTTCCGGAAGCAATGAATAAACTCTGGTTTGATTAGAGATGTGAACGCCTTGAATTCCTACGTCAATGAATACAATTCCTATTGCGATCCCGATTACACTTTCTACTGAAAAATAAAAGATTATGAAACTAATTAAGATCAATAAACAGCCATAACCCACTGCTACTCTTGAACCTCCTTTATCGCCCAATTTCCCAACCAAAGGCGCTGCTAAAGCTCCTGAAGCCCCTACAATCCCAAACAAACCAATTGTAGCACTGCTATAATGAAAAGGTTCTCCAGAAAGCAACAAAACCATAGTGACCCAAAAAGCTCCAAATTGTGCAAAACTAAATACATTTATTATAGTTGCTTCACGTAAAACGGGTTGTGTTTTTATAAGTGTAAAAAGAGATTTGATTAATTGACCATAACTTCCCTGAAACTGAGGTTTATTGACCGGGAATTTATTCTGAATCACAAAAAAGATGAGTAAACAAATTCCGGAAGCAATATAAAACATTGATCTCCAACCCAAAACCTGACCAATGAATCCGCTTAAAGTTCTTGAAAGCAAAATTCCCACAAGCAATCCGCTCATAATAGTTCCAACAACTTTCCCTCTTTGTTCCGGCGCACTTAGTGACGCTGCCAAAGGCAAAATAAGTTGCGGAACGATTGAAGTAATTCCGATTAACAGAGAAGCAATTTGTAAAAGAAAAAAGCTTTTAGCTGTAGCCGCAAGAATTAATGCGATTACAGAAGCAAAAGTCGTGATTAAAATTTGCTTTTTGCGTTCAATTTTATCTCCCAGAGGAACCATAAAAAACAACCCAATAGCATAACCAGCCTGAGTGAGATATGTGATTGTTCCCGCGCTGGCTTCAGGAATTTTAAATTCGTTGGCAATTAAAACAATTAAAGGTTGGCAGTAATACAGATTTGCAACTATAAGTCCAGTGCAAGCTGCCATAAATAAGACATTCGTTTTGGATAAATTCATTTTGCAAAAATACTATTCTAATTCGTACGAAAACTTTAAAAAATGTATAAATTTTTCAAATCTACGAGCAAATCAAGTCTTTTCTATAATAATTCTACTGATTTTTACAACCTTATGATTTCATAAAATCTTCTCGAATTGGACTGAAAACATCAGTTAAAAGTCCGCTTTCTAAACATAATACACCATGAATTGCGTGAGGCGGAATATAAAAACTATCCCCTTCTTTTAAGGTTTGGGTAACTCCACTAATTGTAACATCAAATTTACCACTTGAAATGTAGGTAACTTGTGTATGATAATGTTCGTGGAGAACGCCAATTGCTCCTACTTCAAAATGAACATTGACCAACATTACGCGATCATCATAAGCTAGGATTTTACGTTTAATTCCTTCGCCTACAACTTCCCACTCTACTTCGTCTCCTTTTATAAATTCTTTGCTTGTGCCAAAACTTTGCATATCTGTTATTTTAAATTCAATTTTTACAAAAATAATCTTTTAAGTGGTTTTATTTTAAACTAAATTTTTAACAATAAAATCACAACTTCTTTTAATTGACTCAAAAGGGTTTGTATTATAATTATTCTCTTGTTCTACAAAAAAATGTTTCATTCCGGATTGTTTTACCTGATTAAAAATAGTTTTAAAATCTATTGTCCCTGAACCTACTTCGGTATTTAAAGCGGAGTTAATTTTATCCATATCCTTCACATGCCACATTTTAAATCGACCCGGATTTTGATTAAAGAATGTAACAGGATCATTTCCTGAGTGAATTGTCCAATATAAATCCAGTTCAAAGTAAACCAGATTCTTATCCGTTTCGCTTAATAAAATTTCATAACCCGTAATACCATCATGTTTTTGAAATTCGAAATCATGATTATGATACGCTAATTTTAAGCCTGAATCTGCACATATTTTTGCAGCATCATTTAAACGTTTAGCTAGTACTTTATAATCATTTATGTTTTTTCTAAAAGGTTCATCGACCCACGGAACCGTCAAATATTCACTTTTTAGAATTTTAGCAGCTTTTATTGCAGCTTTAAGTTCTGTGGTATTTCCATCAGCTAAAAAACCTCCTAAATTATAATGTCCGCTAACGGCTTTGAGTCCGTTTATATCTAAAATTCTTTTTAATTCTATTGGTGAAAATCCCCAAAACTGATCTTTGATTGAATAGCCATAAGTTTCTACAGTTGTAAATCCTGCGGCGGCAACTTTTTCTAAAGTAGCTTTTACATTTTTCGGAAGTTCGTCCCTTAAAGTGTACAATTGTAAACCAATTTCTTTTTTATCCATAGTAAACGCTAATGATGGCAAAGCCAAAACGGCTGTTGTGGCAAGACTTGCATTTATAATAAAGTTTCTTCTTGTGACCATTTTTATTTTAAAATAGAAATGTAAATCTAAACTTTTAATTCAATCTTAAAACGCTAAAATTGATTTTCGAAATTATCTATGAATTACTGAAGAGCAATTTCCGTTTCCTGATCTATAACTTTTCCCTCTTCATTAATTTTTCCGCGAATGCCTTGTATTAAAAGCTGCTTATTTTCGTCGAATTTAGCTCCAATCGTTTTCATTATTAATAAAAGTTGTTGGTGCGCCATTTCTCCTGAAGCCGAAGCTGTTATTAAACCGGTTTTTTTATCTGAGAAAATAGTAGTCGAAACACACCATTCTAAAGTATTTTTTAAACTTCCGGGCAAACCAAAAACATATTCAGGCGTACAAATTATAACTCCGTCTGCCTCAGTGATTTTATTTCTGAAGAATTCGACCTTTTCTGGCGGATTCTCAGTATCTAAATCAGGATTAAAATGTGGAATATCAGCTAAATCTTCAAAAATATTAACCTCAAATTCAGGCTTTATATTCTCAGAAATAAATTTTAAAATTTTGTAATTACTTGAATTTTTTCTGGTACTGCCAATGATGGCAAGTATTTTTGTTTTTTTCATCTCTATTTATCGAACAATACAATGTCCTTTTTCATCGAATCAAATTCGTCATTTAAATTATTCTTTTTAAAATAATTTTCTAAATCAATTAACCTCTTTTTATTATCATATTTTATACATGAATTCAATTTCCTTTGACAAACAGAACATAATCTTATTGAGCTTTTATCTGTTTCAGATAAACTGTTGGTTCCATTCATCACACAATTTGTAGTAATACAATGATGTAAACCAAACATGTGTCCAATTTCATGTGAACTTGTTTTTAATAATCTTGATAAACATAGATTAAAGTTTTCCGAAGTTAATTTCTCATCCTGAAACCTATAAATTGAGCTTACACCTATTTTATCGTGATAAGATGCCAAACCAAAAACATAATTCCATTCTGGCTTAGGATATAAATCCAGTTCTGTAAGCCCCATTAAAGCTATACTGTTTAAAGGTTTTTCATCTTTCAAAACATCATCTAAAATATAACCTGCCAATAACTGTTCATGTCCAAAATTCATTCTTCTCGCAGAATTTGGAATCACATCATTAGAAATAGGGTCTAAAGTTTTTGTTTTTAATTGAAAATAAATTTCTAAGTATTCATTGGTGAGTTGAACTTGTTCCTTTTGTAAAGAATTAAATTTTCCAATAGGTTGAATATAGATGACATTTGCCTCTTTCGTTGGAACAATATGTTTAGACATATAATATTGCTCAAAAGTTTGTCCTTTTTCTTTATGAGAGAATAACCAATCTCCATAAACAGGTGTAGCTATCTTAACATCATTACTTTTAATTTGTTTAAAATATGGTCCTTCTTCTGGAATTTCTTTTGAAGTTTGCTGTATTTTTTCTTTTGTTTTTTCCTTACTGCAGGAACAAAATATTACAAAAATAAGAATAGCTATTTTTTTCATATACTTTTTGTTAAATATATTCAAAAAAACAACTATTCTTATTTTATGTTTTGATTTTTTCTAATCAAATATTTTCGAAATTCTTACTTGAAGAAATTTTATAATAATGAATACAATAGTTATAAACTGCATCTTTATAATTAAGAAACCTAAAAAATAATAAAACGATTATAAAAACTATATCACTAATTTGTAATAACCTATTTCACCGCAAGTTCCTGAGGTGTATGCTGTTGTTTTTCTGTTTTATAAGAATAAATTTTATCATCTTTATCTACATATACATAAGTGTAATTCCAATAATTTGGACCTGCGATTCTTGAGCCTTCTTCATTACCGGCATTTGCATATATTTGTTCTCCATATATAAGTATTTCACCCTGATCAGAATTGCTTAAAGTACGTATTGGGGTTCCCCACGCTTTAATAATATTATTTTTAGACTGCCCAATCCATTTATTATTTTCGCTTGAATTTTTAGTTGAAGAACAAGCATTCAAAACTAAAATAGTAACTAGCAACAGAATATTCTTTATCATGACAAATCAATTTATGAGTTATTTTTAAGTAAATAATGAAATGTAATATTAAGCGTAAGTACCTTTTATAAATTTACATCAAAACAATTCCACATTACATAATTCCTACTTTTTGAATTGTTTAACAAATTGTTAAGTCTGGGATTTATTTCTTATCAATTGAAATAAATCCTACATATTAGGTTAATAATGTTATAATTTTTTCTCAACTATTTCATTTCTAAAATCATTAAAAATTCACAAATATTAACTTTGTATCTTTGCCACTTAGAACTATTGAAGAAAAAAAATGCGAATTGACATTGTAACTATTTTACCTGAATTACTAAGAAGTCCGTTTGAGGCTTCAATTATGAAACGTGCCATAGACAAAGGTTTGGTCGAAGTACATTTTCATAATTTACGCGATTATACCACAAACAAGCAAAAAAGTGTCGACGATTATCCTTTTGGCGGAGGCGCCGGAATGGTAATGACAGTTCAGCCAATTGATGCATGTATTACGCATTTAAAAAGCGAACGTGAATATGACGAAATCATTTATATGTCGCCGGATGGAGAAACCCTGAACCAAAAAATGGCGAATACAATGTCGATGTATGAAAATATTATCATTTTATGCGGACATTATAAAGGTGTGGATCAACGTGTTCGGGATCATTTTATTACGAAGGAAATTTCGATTGGCGATTACGTTTTATCAGGAGGAGAATTAGGCGCTTTGGTTTTATCTGATGCCTTAATTAGATTAATTCCCGGTGTTTTAAGTGATGAAACTTCGGCTTTGACCGATAGCTTTCAGGACAATTTACTTTCAGGACCTATATATACAAGACCCGCAGATTATAAAGGATGGAAAGTTCCTGAAGTTTTAACAAGTGGTCATTTTGCTAAAATTGACAAATGGCGTGAAGACATGGCGTATGAACATACGAAGAACAGACGTCCGGATTTATTGGAAGAACAAGATTAGTTTTCAGTCTCAGTCTCAGTTTTCAGTGAATTTGATTGCGGTTAATACTGAGACTGAAAACTGTGACTGCGACGAAAAACTGAGACTGAAAAACTGAGACTGAAAAACTGAGACTGAGCCTCAACTTAAAATAATTTATAATTTACAATTTATAATTCATAATTATTTTCTACATTTGCACCCGAATTAGACTAACCTCTGGCGAGATCCGTGAATGTTATTCTATACAAAAACCATAATTATAAGATATCATGGCAGATTTAATGAAATTCGTTAAAGACGAATTAGTTGCTAAAAACGATTTCCCTGTTTTCGGAGCTGGAGATACTATCACAGTTTACTACGAAATTAAAGAGGGTGAAAAAACAAGAACTCAGTTTTTTAAAGGAGTTGTTATTCAAAGAAGAGGTTCTGCTAACACAGAAACTTTTACTATCCGTAAAATGTCAGGAGCTATTGGAGTTGAGCGTATCTTCCCAGTAAACTTACCAGCTTTACAGAAAATTGAAATCAACAAAAAAGGAGCTGTTCGTAGAGCTAGAATTTTCTACTTCAGAGAACTTACTGGTAAAAAAGCTAAGATTAAAGATAAAAGAAGATAATCATTTATCTCTTTGTTATAAAAAACTCGTTTCAAGTAATTTGAAACGAGTTTTTTTTTATGCTTAATTTTCAAAATGTCAAAACTGTAAATTTTTAATATCTAAATCACCAATTTGACAATTAAATGACTTCGAAATAACAATCTGATAATTTCGGTATTTCTCAGGAAAACTATACCGTTTTCGGACTGTTTTTATTATATTTGCTCCGCTCATTCTGAGCCGACTATACCTTTTACATCGCTACTCTTTGGCGATACGATTATAAAAAAAAAAAAAAAAAAATGACACAGAATTCAAAAATTTATTACACCTTAACTGATGAGGCGCCATTATTAGCGACTTATTCTTTTTTACCAATTGTGCAGGCATTTACTGCTACTGCCGGTATTGCAATTGAAACTAGAGACATCTCTTTGGCAGGTAGAATTTTATCAAATTTTACTGAACTTTTGACTGATGCTCAAAAAACTGGTGATGCTTTACTTGAATTAGGGCAATTAGCTACACAACCTGAAGCTAACATCATCAAATTACCTAACATTTCTGCATCTGTACCGCAATTAAAAGCTGCTATTGCTGAATTACAATCTCACGGTTACAAAATTCCTAATTTTCCGGAAGATCCTCAAAACGATGCCGAAAAAGAAATTAAAGCTAAATATGCTAAAGTTTTAGGTTCTGCTGTAAATCCGGTATTACGTGAAGGAAACTCAGATCGTAGAGCTCCTCGCGCAGTAAAGAATTTTGCAAAAGCAAATCCACACTCGATGGGTGCATGGTCTGCTGACTCAAAAACTAAAGTTGCTTCAATGCCAAACGGTGACTTCTACGGAAGTGAAAAATCACTTACAGTTACAGAAGCTAACGATGTAAAAATTGAATTTATTGCTAAAGATGGTACAACAACTGTTTTAAAAGCAAGTACTCCTCTAAAAGCAGGTGAAATAATTGACAGTTCTGTAATGCATTTAAAAGCGTTAAAAAGCTTTGTTGCTGATGCAATTGCTGATGCTAAAAAAGAAGGTGTTTTACTTTCTGTGCATTTAAAAGCTACAATGATGAAAGTTTCAGATCCAATTATCTTTGGCGCTATCGTTGAAGTATATTTTGCTGATCTTTTTACAAAATACGCAACTTTATTTGCTGAATTAAATATTGATACAAGAAACGGTTTAGGTGATATCTACGCAAAAATTGCAGGAAGACCTGAACAAGCTGAAGTTGAAGCTGACATTACTAAAGCAATCGAAAACGGTCCAGCTTTAGCAATGGTAAATTCTGATAAAGGAATTACAAACTTACACGTTCCATCTGATGTTATTGTTGATGCTTCTATGCCGGCAATGATTCGTACTTCAGGACAGATGTACAATAAAGAAGGAAAACAACAAGATACAATCGCTGTTATTCCGGATCGTGCATATTCTGGTATTTATACTGCAACAATCGATTTTTGTAAAAAACACGGTGCTTTTGATCCTAAAACAATGGGAAGTGTTCCTAACGTAGGTTTAATGGCTCAAAAAGCTGAAGAATACGGGTCTCACGATAAAACTTTCCAATTAAAAGCTGACGGAGTTGTTCGTGTAGTTGATAATGAAGGAACTGTTTTAATGGAGCAGGAAGTTGAAGCTAATGACATTTTTAGAATGTGTCAGGCAAAAGACGCTCCTATTCAGGATTGGGTTAAACTTGCTGTAAACAGAGCTCGTTTATCTGATACTCCTGCTGTTTTCTGGTTAGACGAAAACAGAGCGCACGACAGAGAATTGATCGTAAAAGTTCAAAAATATTTAAAAGACCACAATACAACAAACTTAGATATTCGTATCTTAAACCCTATTGCTGCAACTGAATTTACTTTAGACAGAATTATCAAAGGTTTAGACACTATCTCTGTAACAGGAAACGTTTTACGTGATTATTTAACTGATTTATTCCCAATTTTAGAATTAGGAACTTCAGCTAAGATGTTATCTATCGTTCCTTTAATGAATGGTGGCGGATTGTTTGAAACTGGTGCCGGAGGTTCTGCTCCAAAACACGTTGAACAATTTACTGAAGAAGGATATTTACGTTGGGATTCATTAGGAGAGTTTTTAGCTCTTGGTGCTTCATTAGAGCATTTAGGACAAACTTTAAACAACTCTAAAGCAATTGTTTTATCTGAAACTTTAGACGAAGCTAATGATAAATTCTTAGCTAATGATAAATCTCCAGCTCGTAAAGTAGGTCAAATTGATAATCGTGGATCTCATTTTTACCTTGCTTTATATTGGGCACAAGCTTTAGCCGCTCAAAATAAAGATGCAGATTTGAAAGCTATTTTCACTCCAGTTGCAGCTGAACTTGAAGCTAACGAAACAAAAATCGATGCTGAATTAATTGGTGCGCAAGGAAAACCTCAAACTCTTGGTGGTTATTACCAGCCAACTCCTGAGTTAATGAGTAAAGCAATGCGTCCTAGCGAAACATTTAACTCTATTATTGCTCAAATAAAATAATCAATAAAAGAGGCACAGTTGTGTTTCTTTAAGATAATTTTTATCAATATTAAAAAGACAACTTTAAACGGTTGTCTTTTTTTTTTGTAACAGAAAAATAAGATTCTTAACTAATGTTTAACAATAGTTCTACATTAATATTTAGTAAGAATTATTAACTATGTGCTTCAAATACAAGACAATGATTACAAAAAAAATCGGCCTTCTTTTTATACTCCTTTTAACTGCTTTAACTTCCTTTTCTCAGGAAAAATTTACTTTAAGCGGGACAATTACTGACTTTAAAAACAATGAAACTCTAATTGGTGTTAATATTTACATTCCCTCTCTAAAAATTGGAACTACAACTAACGAATATGGTTTTTATTCCCTTACCGTTCCTAAAGGCGAACATGAAATTGAAATCAGTTATGTTGGGTATCAAACCATTCAGAAAACAGTTAATTTAAATCAAAATACAAAAACGAATTTCGGAATCAACGAAAGCGGCGAAGACCTACAGGAAGTTGTAATTAAAGATAACCGAGGAAAAATTAATATCAAATCTCCGGAAATGAGTGCCAATAAACTTTCTATTGCCACCATAAAAAAAATGCCTGTTGTTATGGGCGAAGTCGATGTTTTAAAATCTATTTTATTACTTCCGGGAGTTACAAATGCCGGCGAAGGAGCTTCAGGATTTAATGTACGCGGTGGCGGAGCTGATCAAAATTTAATATTATTAGATGAAGCTACGATATTTAATTCCTCTCACGTATTTGGATTTTTTTCTGTTTTTAATCCTGATGCTATAAAAGATTTAAAATTATACAAAGGCGGAATTCCAGCTCGCTATGGCGGAAGAGCCTCTTCTGTATTAGATATTTATCAGAAGGACGGAAACAGTAAAGAATTTCATGTAAATGGGGGAATTGGATTAATTTCAAGCCGAATTCTTGCCGAAGGTCCAATCGTAAAAGATAAAGGTTCATTCCTAATTGGCGGAAGAGCATCTTATGCACATTTATTCTTAAAACTATCAGAAGACCAAAAAGATAACACAGCTTATTTTTATGATTTAAACACAAAATTAAGTTATAAATTAAACGACAATAACAGCTTGTATTTATCAGGTTATTTTGGTCGTGATGTTTTTAGTCTCAATAAAAGTTTTACGAATACTTACGGAAATTCCACTTTAAATTTGCGCTGGAATCATTTATATTCTGATAAATTATTTGCCAATTTATCCTTGATTTATAGTGACTATTATTACGGACTTGATCTGGATTTTGTAGGTTTCAAGTGGGATTCCGGAATCAAAAATTACAATATCAAGTACGATTTCAAAAACTACATTTCAGATAAATTCAAATTAAATTATGGCGTAAACGGAATTTATTATGAATTTAATCCCGGAACTATTAAGCCAAGTAACGACACATCTGGAATTAATCCGGATCAACTAGATAAAAAATATGCTTTTGAACCGTCTGTTTATATCGAAGCAGAAAATCAACTTTCGAAAAAAATTACGGTTTCTTACGGATTGCGTTACAGTTTATTTTATCGCTTAGGCTCGTCTACAATTAATTATTATGAGAATAACGAACCTGTTACTTTCAATACTGATATGCAGATTTATGAAAAAGCTACACCAACATCAACAAAATATTTCGGCAAAAATAAAGAGATTCAGAATTATAACAATTTAGAACCACGCTTTTCAGTTGCGTATCAATTAAATGATGATCAGTCAATTAAAGCAAGTTATAATAGAATGGCGCAATATCTTCAATTGATTTCGAACACCTCATCACCTACTCCATTAGATGTCTGGATGCCAAGTGACAATTATATCAAGCCACAAATTGCAGATCAGGTTGCTTTGGGTTATTTTAGAAACATCAATAATGGCGCTTATTCTGTAGAAGTGGAAACTTACTACAAGAAAATTCAAAACCGATTGGATTATATCGATGGTGCTGATTTAATTGCAAATGACGCAATTGAACAAGTTATCCTGAACGGACGTATGCGCGCCTATGGTGTCGAATTTATGATCAAGAAAAATGAAGGCAAATTAAACGGATGGATTTCGTACACCTTATCAAAATCACAACAACAAACTCCAGGAAGAAATGCAGACGAAACAGGAATCAACAACGGACAATGGTACAGTTCTGCTTATGATAAAACACATAATTTAGCCGTTACATCAGCTTATAATTTAAACGAAAAATGGTCTTTTGGAGCTAACTTTGCTTTGCAATCCGGTCAGCCCGTAACGTATCCTAACGGTCAATATGAATATTTAGGAATCACGGTTCCTAATTACGGACAAAGAAATGAAAACCGTTTGCCGGCTTATCATCACTTAGATGTTTCGGCAACTTTAACACCCAGAACAAATAAGGACAGAAACTGGAAAGGCGAATGGGTTTTTAGCATTTATAACTTATACAATCGCCATAACGCAGCTTCAATCAATTTTCGTCAAAATGTTGATACGGGCGCAAATGAAGCGGTACAAACATCTATTTTCGGAATTGTTCCTGCTGTTAGTTATAATTTTAAATTTTAAAAAACCAATTTCTGTAAAAAGAAACAAAAGATATATCATGAAAAAAGCAACCTTATTAATCGTACTTTTCATATCGATTTTCGTTACAAGTTGTGAGGAAGTTGTTGATGTTGATCTCGATACCGCACCTCCAAAATTAGTAATTGAAGCCGCCATAAACTGGCAAAAAGGAACAACAGGAAATCAGCAAACTATAAAATTAAGCACAACTACCGGTTATTTTGAAAATGTAATTCCAACGGTTTCAGGAGCAACAGTTTTTATACAAAACAGCCAAAACGAGCACTTTAATTTTACTGAAATTCCAAAAACCGGCAGGTATGTTTGTACTAACTTCAAGCCTGTAATTGACGAAACCTACATTTTAACCGTAATTAGTAACGGAATTACTTATAATGCCACTGAAATGATGAAACCTGTAGCTCCAATCACACGCATAGAACAAAATGACGAAGGCGGAATTACAGGCGATGAAATCGAAGTTCGTGCTTTTTATAACGATCCGCCTGATGTAGATAATTTTTATTTGTATAAATATGTCTACTCGAATAAAATTACCTCAACGTATTATGTAAGTGAAGATAAATTTTTTCAGGGAAATGAATACTTCAGTTCATCAGATGATGACGATCTAAAAATTGGCGATGAAGTTGAAATTACACATTACGGAATTTCAAAACAATACTACAATTATATGAGCATTTTAGTGAGTATTGCAGGAAACAATTCCGGAGGACCCTTTCAATCTCCGCCGGCAACAGTAAAAGGAAACATCATGAATATCACTAACAAAGAAAATTATCCGTTAGGTTATTTTTCGCTTAGTGAAATCGATATAAAAAAACACAAAATTCAATAATTAATATGGTAGCCAGAATTGAAATTTTATCCGAGAAAAAATTAATTGGTAAACACATTGTAATGTCATTTATCGAAAACAAAACATTTCAATTATGGAGCTCTTTCATGCCAAGACGAAAAGAAATCAAGAACCCAGTAGATTCTAATCTATATTCCCTTGAAGTATTCCCTGAAGGTCATTTTAATAATTTTGATCCAAATAATAGTTTTCAAAAATGGGCAGCAGTCGAAGTTTTTGATTTTGAAGAGATTCCTTCTGAAATGGAAACTCTCATAATTCCAACCGGATTATATGCCGTTTTTGTTCATAAAGGTCCACAAAGTGAAGCTCATAAAACCTATCATTCCATTTTTGTAGAATGGCTGCCCAATTCAGAATATACTGTTGATGAAAGGCCTCATTTTGCAGTAATGGGAGATAAATACAAAAAAGAAGATCCTGAATCTGAAGAAGAAATCTGGATTCCGATAACTAATAAAGCTTAATTTTTTGCCACAAATTTCAGTGATTAAAAAAATGTCTTTTGATTATAATAATGAATATGTAAAAAACAATTTGAATTAATCTTTTAAATCTGTCGCTAAAAAAACAAAACATTATGCTAATAGAAACACTAAAATCCCTTTTCAACAGGGATTTAAATAAACTAAAACTCGAAATAGAATCGTATCAAAATGAAAGCCAAATCTGGGTAATTGATAAAAACATATCCAATTCAGGAGGAAATCTTTGCCTCCATTTAATTGGAAACATCAATACTTACATTGGAGCTGAATTAGGAAAAATAGATTATATACGAAATCGTCCTTTAGAATTTTCTTTAAAAGATATTCCAAGATCAGAATTATTAAGCAAAATTGACAATACAATT
The DNA here is from genome assembly GCF_018380615.1 of Flavobacterium psychroterrae. Taxonomy (GTDB): domain Bacteria; phylum Bacteroidota; class Bacteroidia; order Flavobacteriales; family Flavobacteriaceae; genus Flavobacterium; species Flavobacterium psychroterrae. Next base: position 147,760 of record NZ_JAGYVZ010000005.1, read on the forward strand.
TTGGTTGTAAATAATACCCTTGATACTTTAACCGAAAAAGATTTAGAAGCCATTTATCCACAAATTGTATTCGAAAAAGAAATGACAACAGGTTTCTTTTTGGTTCACCTTTCCACACATTTAGCCTATCATTTAGGACAAATCAATTATCACCGCAGGTTATTTTAAGATTTTTAGTCTCAGTATTCAGTCTCGGTTTACAGTCTCAGTTTACAGTTAAAAGTTAACTCAGCACCGCAAACTATGACTGCGACTGAATACTGTAACTATAACTGCGACTGAATACTGAATACTGTAACTGAATACTGTAACTGAAAACTATTAAAAAACCCTCAACATATGTAAATGTTTAAAAATTAGAATTAAGCAACCTTTGCTATAATTAATTCAAAATTCTAAACATGAAACATTTACTTCTTATTTTATTATCTCTTTCTGCATTTACTGCAAAAGCACAAACCTTCAAAAATCCCGCTTCTTTATTTGATCCAACTCCTTATGGTTTTAGTCACGCATCCTCCGTAAATACAACAGGCGAACTAGTTTACATTTCCGGACAAAGCGGCGGATTAGGAAAAGAACATACCTTGAGCAGCAACTTTAGAGAACAAACACAAGTTGTCTTAAAAAATATCGTAACAATTCTGGACAGTTACAATCTAAAGCCAGAGAATGTCATGAAAATAACAATTCTCATCGTTGACCATTCATCTGAAAAACTAAAAATATGGAATGAAGAAATTAGCAAAGTATGGAAAAACAAACCTTTCCCTGCAAGTACCTTAATTCCAGTTTCTAAACTAGCTCTCGATGGAATGTTAATTGAAGTAGACGCCGTCGCTTTTAAAGCAAGTAATTTTTAAACCATTAAGAGATTAAGAAAAATTAAGTTTTATGCTGTATGAAACTTAATATCTTAATGGTAAAAAAAAATCTAAAATCTAAAATCTAACCTCTAAAATCTTATCCTTTCGTACATTTACAGCACATTTCAAATCAAAAATCTAAATGTCATCACACCATATCGTACGCGACGACCAGGAACCAGCATTAATTATTGCAAACGGAGCAGCATGCAATCCGGAATTATTAGGACAATTGCTCGAATGGTCGCCACTCGTTATCGTGCTGGATTCTGCTATTGAAAGAGTTATAAAACTTGATATAAAAGTCGATGTACTTTTAGGTGATTTTGATAATGGTTTTGATCCTGAAATCTACAAAACCTCGCAATATCCTATCGAAATTGTACACACACCAGATCAGGATAAAACCGATTTAGAGAAAGCTTTTGATTATTTAATCGCCCGCAAAATTCCCGCTGTAAACGTAGTTTGGGCAACCGGAAAACGCGCAGATCACACCATTACAAACCTAACCAATATCGTTCGATATCGTAATTTGCTTAAAATCGTAATTCTGGACGATCATTCTAAAATCTTTTTATTACCAAATAAATTTGAGAAATGGTACACGGCAAAAACGCCTATTTCCTTGATTCCCATTGGCGTTGTTAACGGAATTAATTCTACCAATTTACAATATCCGCTAAAAGACGATACTTTGACAATTGGTTACAGAACCGGCAGCAGCAATTCTGTGGCGCAAAATGGCTTAGTCAGTATTACCCATACAAACGGCGATTTATTGCTGATGGAATGCATGGATTAAAAAAAATTTGTTTCTCGCAGATTTTGCAGATTACGCAGATTGCGCGCATCAGCTTAAATCTTTTTAAAATCTGCGAGAAAAAATTAACACATAGAAACATCATTTTTATATCTAAAGCAAACCAAAAATTTATATTTCGATTGTCTTAATATGCATTTGTAATTTGGAATTTTAATATTGGGGTTTCCACAAAGGTCAATCGTTTTCATAATTTTCATTTACCGCAAAAAGAATGACTATCTTTGCACGGAAATTTACAAAATGAAAGAAACAGACAATTCCGAAAAAAACAATTTACATCCTCGAAATCTTCATCGTTCCCGTTATGATTTTGAACTTCTGATCGCAAATTGTCCCGAATTAAAAGGCTACGTTGCCATAAATATTCACGGAATTGAAACGATTGATTTCAGCAATCCGTTAGCAGTAAAAGCGCTTAACAAAGCATTACTACAAACTTATTACGACATACAAAACTGGGATATTCCTAAAAATTATCTTTGTCCGCCAATTCCCGGAAGAACAGATTATATTCATTATTTAGCCGATTTACTTGGCGAGACCAACAACGGAGTTATTCCTCAAGGGTCTTCAGTATTAGGTTTAGATATTGGTACAGGCGCTAACTGCATTTATCCTATTTTAGGAAATGCCATTTATGATTGGAGTTTTGTGGGAACGGATATCGACGAAAATGCAATAGAAAATTGCAGCAAAATCATCGAGGCAAACCCAAAATTAATAGACGCAATAAGTTTACAGCAACAAACCGAATCTCGTTTTATCTTTAAAAATATTATTACGCCCGAAGATCGTTTTACGTTCACCATTTGTAATCCCCCATTTCATTCTTCTGCCGAAGATGCGAATCAAAGTACAGTTCGTAAAGTTTCTAATTTAACGAAGGAAAGAAAAAAAACAAATCCAGTCCTGAATTTCGGAGGTCATAATGCCGAACTATGGTGCGACGGCGGGGAAATTGGTTTTGTAACCCAAATGATTTATGAAAGCTCAAAATTTGCCATGCAATGTTTGTGGTTCACCACTTTGGTTTCAAAACGAGAAAATCTTTCAAGCATTTACAAAACACTAAATAAAGTAAATGCATCTGTTGTAAAAACAATCGATATGGCTCAAGGTCAAAAAACAAGCCGAATTGTTGCCTGGACATTTTTAAGTGATAGTCAGCAAAAAGCGTGGAAGTTTTTAGAATCATAAATCTTGTTTTTATTTATTGTTTTGTAACTTCGTGTAAATTATATTACTATGAATACTCTTGAACTTAAGAATATTTTGATATCTGAAATTTCAAAAATTGATGATGAATCATTTTTATCTGCTTTAAAAACCATTTTAGACAGTCGGAGCAATTCTTCAAAGAATTATTTGACTCAATATAATGAAGAACTAAAAGTTGCTGAAGAAGAGATTGAAAATGGAAATTTTTATTCTCACAAAGAGGTTATTGATAAAATCGAGCAATGGAAAAAGAAATAATTTGGTCAATTACTGCTCAAAATCAGCTTGAAAAAATTTATTTTTCCTTATTAAAAGAATCTAAGACTGAGCACATTCCAATTAAAGTTATTAATGAAATTACTAATTCAGTTACTATTTTAATTAAAAATTGGGAAATCTATGAAGTAGATGAAATGAAAATCTTAAATAATGGTACTTATAGAGCTTTCCAAATTTATAACTATAGAATATCTTACAGAATTACTTCTAATACAATTCGAATTTTAAGAATTAGACATACAAGTCGAAATCCAAAAGCATTATAATTATGATACTTTAAAGTAAAATTCTGATACTAAATCGATACGCAATTTGCGTACCTTTAAACGTAAATTGAATTTTATAACTATGCCAAAATTATACTTTAGAATACTATTATTACTTTTACTGACAGGCTGTTCGTCTACTAAAAAAGTAAAATTTGACGATTACGTTTTTAAAACTAAAAGTGAAAAACAAGCTTATATAAATTCATACGACAAAGCCCTAAAACTTTGGGACATTCCTTATTCCGAAGAAAATGTAAAAACTACGTACGGAACGGCTCACGTTATAATGGCAGGTCCAAAAAACGGAAAGGACTTAGTTTTACTCCACGGAATGGACGCCAGTTCAACAATGTGGTTTCCTAATATTAAACCTTTAGCCAAAAATCATCGTATTTATGCTATTGATTTTATGATGGAACCCAGTAAATCTACTTTGACATCAAAACCACTTTCATCAGAAGAAATCATGCTTTTGTATAATGAAGTTTTTGATCATTATAAATTAAAGAAATTTGATATTGTAGGAGCTTCTCGTGGTGGCTGGATTGCGACTTTATTAGCGACTAAAAGAGTAAATTCTATTGATAAAATAGTTTTATTAAGTCCGGCACAAACTTTTAAATTTATAGACAAAGTTGGCAAAACAACTTCTGCCTTAATGCTGAAATTATTTCCAAGCGAAAAGAAATTCGGAAAAACATTAAAAACATTTTCAACACATCCTGAAAAAATTAGTCCTATTTATAAACGACAATTTTATCTGGCCAATAAATATGCAAAATCAAATTCTAGCATGCTTAAAATGACACCTTTTTCGGATAAGGAATTAGAGTCAATTAAAAATCCGGTTTTAGTTTTAATAGGCGATCATGACGTTATCAATTCTGACGAAAGTCTAGAACGAGCACAAAAATATTTAGTCAATAGCAAAACACAAATGGTCAAAGATGCAGGACATTTTTTATCAATTGATCAATCTAAAATCGTGAACGATGCGATGATTAATTTTTTAGAATGATTTTTTTCGCCACGAATCACACAAATTTTCTGGAATTATTTAAAATTGATTTTATAAATTCATCATCAAAAATATAATTTTTAAATTCTGTTATTTTATAAAAATTCGGGCAATTCGCGTAATTCGTGGCAACTCTTTTTTATAGAATTCAAACTTTGTATCTTTACAAAACTAATCTTTTCATCCTTCAAAAATGAATTTCCAAGTATTCTCAGAATATAGTCCAAAAGGCGATCAGCCACAAGCAATCGAAAAACTATCGCAAGGTATTGTCGATGGCGAAAAATATCAGACATTATTAGGAGTTACAGGTTCCGGAAAAACATTTACCGTTGCCAATGTAATTCAGGAAGTTCAAAGACCAACTTTGGTTTTAGCCCATAACAAAACATTGGCTGCACAGTTGTATTCAGAATTCAAACAATTTTTCCCTAATAACGCGGTCGAGTATTTTGTATCTTACTACGATTATTACCAACCAGAGGCTTTTATGCCTGTTACAGGAGTTTTTATCGAGAAAGATTTATCTATCAACGAAGAGCTTGAAAAAATGCGTTTGAGCACAACTTCTTCCCTGCTTTCAGGTCGTCGGGACATTTTAGTTGTTGCGTCGGTTTCTTGTTTGTATGGTATTGGAAATCCCGTTGAATTTAAGAAAAACGTAATCGAAATCGCCAGAGATCAGGTCATTTCAAGAACAAAATTATTACATAGTTTAGTTCAGAGTTTATATGCCAGAACTGAAGCCGACTTTACGCCCGGAACTTTCAGAATTAAAGGTGATACGGTTGAAGTGTATCCAAGTTATGCTGATGATGCTTACAGAATTCACTTTTTTGGAGACGAAATTGAAGAGATTGAATCGTTTGATGCTAAGACTTCACAAGTTATTGAAAAGTTTAAAAAACTCACCATTTACCCTGCGAATATGTTTGTAACTTCTCCGGAAGTTTTACAAGGTGCTATTTGGGAAATTCAGCAGGATTTAGTCAAACAAGTTGATTATTTTAAAGAAACAGGAAAACATCTGGAAGCAAAACGTCTGGAAGAACGTACTAATTTTGACTTGGAAATGATTCGCGAATTAGGATATTGCTCCGGAATTGAAAACTATTCGAGATACCTTGACGGACGACTTCCCGGGACAAGACCATTCTGTTTATTAGATTATTTCCCTAACGATTTCCTGATGGTAGTTGACGAAAGTCACGTAACCGTTTCACAAGTTCACGCAATGTATGGAGGCGATCGCAGCCGTAAAGAAAATTTGGTAGAATATGGTTTTCGTTTACCTGCAGCAATGGACAACAGACCTTTAAAATTTGAAGAATTTGAAGCGTTGCAAAATCAAGTCATTTATGTGTCTGCAACTCCGGCAGATTATGAATTACAAAAAACGGATGGAGTTTATGTCGAGCAAATTATTCGTCCAACAGGATTATTAGATCCGATTATTGAGGTTCGCCCAAGTCTGAATCAGATTGATGATTTAATTGAAGAAATCCACGTTCGTTGTGAATTGGACGAAAGAGTTTTAGTGACCACTTTGACTAAAAGAATGGCAGAAGAATTAGCCAAATATTTAACTAAAGTGAATATTCGCTGTCGTTATATCCATTCTGAAGTGGATACTTTAGAGCGTATTGAAATTATGCAAGATTTGCGAAAAGGTATTTTTGATGTGTTAATTGGAGTAAACTTACTTCGTGAAGGACTTGATTTACCCGAAGTTTCTCTTGTTGCTATTTTAGATGCTGATAAGGAAGGTTTTCTTCGTAATCACAGGTCTTTAACGCAAACTATTGGTCGTGCGGCAAGAAATCTAAACGGAAAAGCAATTTTGTATGCGGATAAAATCACGGCGAGTATGCAAAGAACAATTGATGAAACGGATTATCGCAGAACGAAACAGATTAATTATAATACTGAACACGGAATTACACCTCAGGCGTTAAACAAAAAAATCGAAAGTGCTTTTACTAAAAACCCTTTGGTTGAATATGAATTAGGTCATTCTTTATCTACTGCTGCCGAACCGGAAACGGCTTATTTATCAAAAGCAGAATTAGAAAAAATGATTCGTGAAAAACGAAAATCAATGGAGAAGGCAGCGAAGGAACTGGACTTTTTGCAAGCAGCAAAATTGCGTGACGATATTAAAAAACTACAGGAACAATTGGCTTAATTGTGTTGTTCCTGAAAAACTTTCAGTAAAACATTAGGGTCAATTATAGCGTTTGGTGCTTTTTTCATCAAATCTAAAACACGTCTGGTGGCATTTGGGTTTAACCCCATTTCAATTGCAATTTGCTGAATGGCTTTGGCTTCTTTTTCGTGCAAAATACCATCGCAATACATAATCAAAGCCAATCTGTAAAATTGCTGAATACGCTGAAACTCTGATTTTATGATCGAATTTGTGTTTTCCTGATGAAATAAATCACGAAAAACACTCAATTCAATATTTAATTCCTGCGCAACCAGCCACAAAAAATCATACTCTCGTTTATGCAATTGCCCATCAACGGTAGAAAAAGCAATCATTTCTAAAAGTAAACTTCTCTTTTCTGTTTCGGTATTCATCAATTTATTATTTTTAGCTAAAATATTGTTTTTAAATCTAAAACGCAACAGAAGTCATCATTAGAGGATTCTTCTTTTTATATTGCTTTGGATGACGAATATTTTACCTGAAATATAAAAAGCAATCGAAATCACTATGGAATTAATTTTAAGAGAATACAATCTAAAACTAAAACACACTTTTACTATTTCCAGAGAATCGATTGATTTTCAGCCTTCTCTGATTGTGGAACTCAAAAGTGATGGTTTTTCAGGTTTTGGAGAAGCAACTTCAAATCCCTATTACAAAACTACGGTTCCGGTGATGATGCAGGATTTAGAAAAAATCAGAAGCATTATTGAAGTTGCCGAAGATGAATCTCCAGATGAATTTTGGACAAAAATCTACCCCTATTTAAAACATGATATGTTTTCTTTATGCGCTTTAGATCTCGCCTATAATGATTTATATGCACGCAAAAAAGGCAAAAAATTATACGAGTTATGGAATTATTCTATCAATAATAATCCACTTACAGATTATACAATTGGGATTGCTTCTATAGAAAAAATGGTTTCGAAAATGCAGGAACTTCCCTGGCCTATTTATAAGATTAAACTTGGAACAAAAGAAGATATCGCGATTGTAAAAGAACTTCGAAAACATACTAATGCCATTTTTAGAATTGACGCAAATTGTGGCTGGAACGTTGAAGAAACCATTACTAATGCTGTTGAATTAAAAAAATTAGGTGTAGAATTTCTGGAACAACCCATGAAAGCAGATAATTGGGAAGCGCATAAAGAAGTTTTCAAACATTCGGTTTTGCCAATAATTGCCGATGAAAGCTGTATTATCGAAGAGGATGTTGCAAAATGTTTCAACCACTTTCACGGCGTAAATGTAAAACTGGTAAAATGCGGCGGATTAACTCCGGGAAAACGTATGATTGAAGAAGCCAAAAAACTGGGACTAAAAACAATGGTAGGCTGTATGACGGAATCAACAGTTGGAATATCTGCAATTGCACATTTATTACCTCAACTAGATTATGTTGATATGGATGGAGCGTTACTTTTAGCCGAAGATATCGCAACTGGCGTAACCATAAAAAATGGTGTTATTCATTATTCTGAACTTAACGGAACCGGAGTTACTTTAATCTAAACGTTATGAATGTCAATCAGTTTCCGGATAGAATTATTGAGATTGACCAGGAACATTATTTGTATTTTGGAGGAACAGCTTATTTAGGATTACCCACAAATAAGGATTTTCAGGAATTGGTAATTAAAAACATTCAACAATGGGGAACTACTTACGGAAGCTCCAGAAGTGCCAATATTAAATTAACCGCTTATGAAAATGGCGAGAATTTTCTAGCCCATTATATAAAAGCCGAAAGCGCCGTTACAGTTTCGTCCGGAATGCTGGCGGGAAAATTAGTGATCGATCAACTAAAAAAACAAACAGATTCGTTTTTTCATTTCCCAAATACTCACACGGCAATTCAAACTAATGAGAGTTTACCGATATTTATAAATGATAAAATAAATCCACTTTTGTTAGATTCTAAATCTGAAAAAATTACGGTTTTGACCGATGGTGTTTCCGGATTTCAAACTAAAGCTGTTGATTTATCTATTTTAAAGGAAATTCCGGATCATAAAGAAATTACTTTACTTATTGATGAATCCCATTCGTTTGGCATATTAGGAAGAGATGGTTCTGGAATTTATTCAGGAATCGATCTTCCTGTTAAAAGAAAAATTATGGTTTCTTCATTAGGAAAAGCATTTGGTTTAAATGGAGGCGTTATTGCAAGTGATGTTTTATTTATCAATCAAATAAAGGAACTTGATATTTTTATTTCTGCTGCCGGAATGAATCCTGCTTTTGTGCAAACTCTTGCCGATGCTGAATATATTTATAAAATTCAACATCAAAAACTACTCGAAAACCTGAATTATATCGATCAAAAGTTAATCAAAAAAGACAACATTAAATTTGATAAATCGTATCCTCTACTTTATTTAGAAGATGAAAATTTAATTGAAATATTAAGAGAAAATAAAATCATTATCGCCAGTTTTAAATATCAGTCTAACTCAAAAAATTTAAATCGAATCGTGATTACTGCTAATCATCTTAAAGAATATTTAGATAAATTAGTAAATATCTTAAACGATTAATAGTTTCAATGCCAAGTAAAAGTTAGTCACGAATTACACTAATTATCACGAATTAAAATTTAAACGCAATCCAATTAGTGAAAATTCGTGAAATTCGTGGCAAAAAAACTTCACCCAACTCAATAAATTGCAATCAAATTAGTTTTAAAACGTACCTTTGTAAAAAATTAAACGATGACGAATAACGATATCCTAAAAAAACTTCGCGTGGCTTTGATGCTCCGTGACGACCAAATAGTTGAAATTTTAGAATTAGTAGATTTTAGAATTACAAAATCAGAATTGGGAGCTTTTTTTAGAGCCGAAGATCATGAAAATTACATGGAATGTGGCGATCAGGTTTTGCGTAATTTCTTAAACGGATTGGTAATTCATTTAAGAGGAACAAAAGAAAATCCTAAAAACCCAAACGACGTTTTAGCAAAACATAAAGCGGAAATCCCTAAGAAAGATAGCACTAAAGAAAGACCTGAATTTAAAGCTAGCGCAAAAGATGCTGAAAAAGGAAGAGGCGACAAAGCTCCTTCTAAATCCGGTCCCGCAGCTAAAAAACCTTTCAAGAAAAACAATACGAAAACTGCTCCTAAAGTGCAGGTCGTAGAAAAAGTGATTTACAAAAACGGTAAAGGTAAAAAATCGTAAATATTTTGCGGTTAAACGTAGTACAAAAATTTAACCACGGATAACGCAAAGATTTTTATTTACAAGATAATATAAACACAAAGTTCACAGAGCTGGTTCAACACAAAGCTTTGCGAACTTTGTGTTTATAATCATAATCCAGAACAAAAAAAGATTTGCGTGCTTTGCGGTAAACACCCAGGCAATCGCCATTTCTATATCTTATTTTGATCAATTCGTTCAAAAAAAGCATCTTTAAAAGTTGCTCCAATCGGCAATTCTTTTGCATTGATAAATACCGAAAAACTATCTGTAGATTCTATTTGCTTTAATGCTACGACAAACGATTTATGGATTTGGATAAAATCATTTTCGGGCAAAGATTCAATTACATTTTTTAAAGACGAATGAGTTATAATTTGCTGTTTATTAGTATGAATACAAACATAATTCTGAAGACTTTCTACGTACAAAATCTCATCTAAAAATAACTTCTGAAATTTATTCTTACCATCTGTTTTAATAAAAATAAAATCAGATGAATTGTTTGTTGAGATTTCAGTTTTTGGTTCAGAGTTTAGTTTTGAAACTGCTTGGTAAAAACGTTCAAAAGCAATTGGTTTTAGTAAATAATCAATTGCATTTAACTCAAAACCTTCTAAAGCAAAATCAGGATATGCCGTTGTAAAAATCACTTTGATATCTTTAGAAATGATTCGGGAAATTTGTAAACCCGTTAATTGTGGCATTTGAATATCTAAAAAAATAACATCGACTGTTTGTGTGTTTAGAAATTCTAATGCTTTTAATGAATCATTAAAAACACCCACTTTTTCCAGAAAAGAAACTTTTTCAATATAATTTTCCAGAATTCTGGTTGCTGGCGGTTCGTCATCAACAATGATACATTTAAACTTCATTTTCTATTTATTTAAAGGGATTTTAAAATACGTTTTAAAGGTATTATTTTCTGTGGTTTTTTTTATTGTAAAATGATCCTGATAAGCATATTCTAAACGTCTGGTAAGATTGTCAAAACCAATTCCGGTAGAAGAATAATTCTCTCCTTCAACATTATAATTAAATGTGGATAGTTCTAAAAAGGCATCTTTTATTTTGATGGAAATAGTAGCTTTTTCATCAGGATTATTCAGTTTCCCGTGCTTGAAAACATTTTCGACAAAATGAATCAAAGCTGACGGAATAATTTTTTCATTCGAATAATTTCCTTCGATTTCAAAGTCTAAATAAAGCTGATCTTCAAATCGCTTCTGCTGTAAATGAATATAATTTTCTACAAACTGAATTTCTTTAGCAAGTAAAACTTCCTCTTTATCTGTTTCTGTAATTACGTAACGAAGCAAATCTGAAAGCACTAAAATATCCGAAGCCATTTTATCCTCTTTCAAAATCAACTGGCTATAAAACGAATTAAGTGTATTGAACAAAAAGTGCGGACTTACCTGTGATTTCAGCATTTGTAATTCGGCTTTTTTATTCTCTAAAATTAATTGCTGATTCTGTTTGTATGCATTCTGAAATTGCCAAAATAAATAGCTTAAAACACTTAAAATAATGGCCGGTAATCCGAAGAAAAAATTATCACGAATATAATACGTCACCTCTCTCGATCTTTCGGAATAATTGTGAATTCCTGTAATTTCAAAAACTATAACTTCCTGCAAAAAATAGCGAACTCCCGCAAAAATTAATAATGAAAGCGGAATACTTAATGAATACAATACAATTTTCTTTTTATTAAAAAACCAATCGCAAAAAGTATAAAAATTAAGAATATAGACGATGAATACAGACAAAACAAAAGTCACATTAAACGAAAAATACATCGTACTAAAAACGAAGTTCATTTCACGATTATTTACCCCAATATCCCAAAGATAAAAAATTATAAATATTCCCAGAAAGAGTACAATATGATAGTAAAGAGGGATTTTTAGCTTCATAATAATGTTGTTAGTAGTTCAAAAATACAACTATGACTTTATATGAATGCTATGTTTATACAAAACATCAATTTTATGGGATGAACGATCAAAAACAGTACACGAAATTTTTCAGCGGCAAATTTTAAACGTTGGTGCTTTGGAACTTGGTGTTCATCAAAAAGTAAAAATTGACTCGAAAAGCTACTATACATTTGTGATGAATTTAAAACAAATCATCATGAAAAAAATCGCTTTATTATTAGTTTTTACAATTGCATTCAACGTTGTTTCTGCTCAATCAAAAAAGAAACAAATTTTATTACTGGGTACTTTCCATTTTGAAAATCCGGGACTTGATGTCGCTAAAATAAATACGTTTAACGTTATGTCAGACAAGAGTCAGAAAGAGTTAGAAAACATCACCAATAAAATTAAAAAGTTTGGACCGGATAAAATTTTCGTAGAATGGAATTACCAAAAACAAGCCAAACTGGATAAATTCTACAATAAAAATACTGATAGTTTACTTCATAAAGATGCTGACGAAATTGTTCAGGTCGCCTTAAGATCAGCTAAGAAATTAGGTCATAAACAACTATATGCAATTGATTATAACAATACGGATTTCCCATATGATAGTTTGGTAAAAGGAATGACGGCAGCAGGTCAGTTTGATTTAATCAAGAGAAATGAGGAAACAATGAAACATTATGAAACAGATCAAAATGCAAAAATTGCTAAATATAATCTAACTGAATTACTTTTAGACATTAACACAAAAGCATCAAATGATGATAATGTTAATTGGTATCTTGAAACGGCTATTAAAGGTGGAAAAACGGATAATTTCGTGGGTGCTTATTTGGTTTCGGAATGGTATAGAAGAAATCTTTATATGTATGCTTTAATTCAGAAATTGACCGAAAGCAAAGATGATAAAATAATGGTTTTATTGGGAGCGGGACATACGGCAATGATTAGAGAATTTGTGGAACATAATCCTGAATTTGAAATTGTAGAATTGGCAACAGTTTTAAAATAATTTTCTAACAATAAGATTTTTTTTACCACAGAGTTCACAAAGTTTTACGCAGAGTTCACGAAGTTTTTTATGCGAGCTAAAATTAATTACAAAGTTCACAAAGCTAGATTTGATAAAGCTTTGTGAACTTTGTGTTTGTCAACATCTTCCAGGATAAAATCTTAGCGTTCTCTGTGGTAAAAAAAACTTGCAGTAAATTGGTACTATAAAAAAATCCCTCCGAATATTCGGAGGGATTTTCTATATAATTAATTTCTTGTTTGATTAAGAAAGTGCAGCTTTAACCTGATCAGCAGCTTCTTGAAATTGAGTAGCTGATAAAATTGGCATACCTGAATTGTCAATTAATTCTTTTGCAATTTCAGCATTTGTTCCTTGCAAACGAACAATAATTGGCACTTTAATAGCATCACCCATATTTTTGTAAGCATCAACAACTCCTTGCGCCACACGGTCACAACGAACGATTCCACCAAAAATATTGATTAAAATAGCTTTTACATTAGGATCTTTTAAGATAATTCTAAAAGCAGTTTCAACACGTTTTGCATCAGCAGTTCCACCAACGTCTAAGAAGTTAGCAGGCTCAAAACCAGCATATTTAATTAAATCCATAGTTGCCATTGCAAGACCAGCTCCGTTTACCATACATCCTACAGTACCGTCAAGATCTACATAGTTCAATCCTACTTCTTTAGCTTCAACCTCGATAGGATTCTCCTCACGGATATCTCTCATTTCAGCATATTTTGGTTGTCTGTATAAAGCATTATCATCGATATTTACTTTAGCATCAACAGCCATAATTTTATTATCTGAAGTTTTCAAAACCGGGTTGATTTCAAACATAGAAGCATCAGAACCAATGTAAGCATTGTATAATGAATCGATGAATTTAACCATTTCTTTGAAAGCATTTCCGGAAAGACCTAAGTTAAAAGCAATTCTTCTTGCCTGAAAACCTTGTAATCCAACAGAAGGATCAACTTCTTCAGTAAAAATTAAATGAGGAGTATGCTCAGCAACTTCTTCAATATCCATTCCACCTTCAGTAGAATACATAATCATGTTACGACCAGTTGCTCTATTCAATAAAACAGAAACATAAAATTCAGAAGTTTCACTTTCACCAGGATAGTAAACATCTTCTGCTACTAAAATTTTGTTTACTTTTTTACCTTCAGCAGAAGTTTGAGGTGTAATCAATTGCATTCCGATGATTTGTCCAGCAATTTCTTCAACTTGTTGCAAGTTTTTTGCTAACTTAACTCCACCACCTTTTCCACGTCCACCTGCGTGAATTTGTGCTTTTATTACGTGCCATCCTGTACCAGTCTCGGCAGTTAATTGTTTTGCAGCAGCCACAGCTTCAACTGCATTGTTAGCCACAATTCCGCGTTGAATGCGTACTCCGTAACTCGCTAAAATTTCTTTTCCTTGATATTCGTGTATGTTCATAATATAGAATTTGTCTGGTTCTGAATTTAGTTCAGAATAAAAGTGGCGACAAAAGTAGCAAAATTCAACTTAAAAGTAAAATCTTTTTCAATTAAAAAACAAGTACTTCAGATATTCCTGCATTATTATATTTTAAAGAAAAGTAATCGTTAAACTATTGCATGCAAATTGTTAACTAAAAAACCCTATTTAGTTTGAAATTTAACAAAAACTTCAATGATTTCAATAGCTCAGAAAGGACTTTCGAGAATATAATTCAAAACATATTGTGATTTCATCATTTTGCAATGCTTTCTACGAAATTATTATCATTTAAGAACTGTTTTTCTAATATTACAACAAAAATGAAAGCCAAATTACAATTTCAATACATTATGTTTAACGAAATCTCTATTTTTGTAGAAAAAATATCAAGAATGAAAGTTAAAGAACAAGGGCTTTATTTGCCTGAATTTGAACACGACAATTGTGGTGCAGGATTTATTTGTAATTTGAATGGTATTAAATCTAACGATATTATTCACAAAGCATTGGATATCTTAATAAAATTGGAACATCGTGGTGCCGTTAGTTCTGATGGAAGAACTGGAGACGGAGCTGGAATTTTATTTGACATCCCACATGCCTTTTTTAAAAAAGTATGTGATTTTGAAATCCCTGAAACACGTGAGTATGCAGTAGGAATGGTTTTTTTACCAAAAAGCAAAAACCAGGTTTCTTTTTGCATCAACGCTTTTGAATCAACTATTAAGGATCAAAACTTAAAAGTGCTGGGTTGGAGAGATGTACCTGTTGAAGTGGAGAATTTAGGGCAGATTGCCGCAGAAAAAGAACCAACAGTTAAACAAGTTTTTGTTAGTAAAAACGGTCAGGATTTAACTGAACAAGAATTTAATGCAAAACTTTTTGCAGCTAGAAAAATTGCCGAGCATGCTATTAGAGGATCAAAAACCTCTGAAAGCCATATGTTTTATTTCTCTAGTTTATCGACAACTACCATAATATATAAAGGTCTATTGATGCCGGAAGACATCAGCCGTTATTATGTTGACTTAAAAGATCCCGATTTAGTGACTCGTTTGGCGTTAGTTCACCAGCGTTTCTCTACTAATACTTTCCCTTCATGGGAGTTAGCACAGCCCTTTAGATACATGTGTCACAATGGTGAAATCAATACACTTCGTGGAAACGTGAGCCGTATGCGTGCTCGTGAAGAATTGATGGAAAGTAAAGTTTTCGGAAATGATATCAAAAAACTATTCCCAATTATCTTAGAAGGAAAATCAGATTCTGCTTCTATGGATATGGTGGTTGAACTTTTATTAATGACTGGTCGTTCATTGCCAGAAGCGATGATGATGGTGGTTCCTGAAGCTTGGGAAAAACACCAGACGATGAGCGAGGAAAAGAAAGCATTCTACGAGTTTAACGCTTGTATTATGGAACCTTGGGATGGTCCAGCTTCGATTCCGTTTACAGATGGTAACGTAATTGGTGCGCTTTTAGACCGTAACGGATTGCGTCCTTCTCGTTATACTTTAACAAAAAGTGGTTTCGTAATCATGTCATCAGAAATTGGTGTACTTGATATTGAACCGGAAGATGTAATTCAGCATGGTCGTTTAGAGCCGGGGAAAATGTTTCTGGTTGATATGAACGAAGGCCGTATTATTGAAGATGATGAAATTAAAAAAGCAATTGTAACAAAGCGTCCCTACAAGGAATGGATCGATGCAAATTTGTTGCCATTATCTAAAATTCCATATACTAATAATCCAACTCCTGTTGAGAAACTTGATTTCGTAACAAGACAAAAATTATTTGGTTATACAATCGAAGATTTAAAAACAATCATTAACCCAATGGGAGCTCAGGCCGCTGAAGCCATTAGTTCTATGGGTAACGATACGCCATTGGCAGTTTTATCTGATCAGCCTCAATTATTGTACAACTATTTCAAACAATTATTTGCTCAGGTTACCAATCCGCCTTTGGATGGTATTCGTGAAGAAATCATTACCGATATCAGTTTAGCAATTGGGGGAGATTTCAATATTTTTGAAATTGAATCTAAACAATGTAAAAAACTAAAAATCCAAAATCCGGTTATTTCAAATGAGGATTTAGATAAAATAAGAAACATTGATCACGTAGATTTCAAATCGGCTACAATTTCTACTTTATATAAAATAGAAAAAGGAGTTAACGGTTTAGAAAGAGCGCTTGAAAAATGTGTTCAGGCAACATTTAAAGCCGTTTCTGAAGGATGTAATATCATCATTTTATCAGATAGAGGCGTAAGCGAAGAATTCGCTCCAATTCCTATGTTATTGGCGTGTTCTTACATTCACCACTCTTTGAACATTTTACAGGTACGTTCAAAATTCGGAATCATAATCGAATCGGCTGAACCTCGTGAACCTCATCATTTTGCTTTATTGTTTGGATATGGCGCAAGTGCTATCAATCCATACATGGTAAACGAAATCATTCACGATCAGGTAAATCAAGGTCATATTACAGGAATAAAAGCCGATTATGCAATTGTAAATTACAACAAAGCGATCGCAAAAGGAATTCTTAAAATCATGAACAAAATTGGTATCTCGACTTTACATTCGTACAGAGCTGCACAAATTTTCGAGATTTTAGGATTAAATAAAACTTTCACTAATAAATATTTCCCTTACACACCTTCAAGAATTGAAGGAATTGGTTTGATTGAAGTAGAGAAAGAAGTTAAAAAACGTTTTCAAAAAGCATTTCCAAATTCTAAAATTGCAAGTTTATTGTCATTAGAAATTGGTGGTATTTACAGATGGAGACGTGGCGGAGAAAAACACATGTTTAACCCGACTACTATTGCAAAATTACAACAGGCCGTTCGTTTGAACAGTCCTGAAAGTTATAAAGAATACTCGGATATGGTCAATGAGCAAAGCTCAAACTTAATGACGATTAGAGGTTTATTCGAATTCAACAATTTAGATCCAATTTCTATTGACGAAGTAGAACCTTGGACAGAAATTGTGAAAAAATTCAAAACGGGTGCAATGTCTTACGGATCTATCAGTAGTGAAGCACACGAGAATTTGGCGATTGCAATGAACAGAATTGGCGGAAAAAGTAATTCCGGAGAAGGTGGAGAAGATTCCAGACGTTTCCAGAAAGAAATTAACGGAGATTCCAGAAATAGTGCAATCAAACAAGTTGCATCAGGACGTTTTGGTGTTTCGATCAACTATTTGACAAACGCTAAAGAGATTCAGATTAAAATGGCTCAGGGTGCAAAACCTGGAGAAGGTGGACAATTACCCGGAGAAAAAGTAGTGCCTTGGATTGCCGAAACCAGAAATTCTACTCCTTATGTAGGTTTGATTTCGCCTCCGCCACACCACGATATTTACTCTATTGAGGATTTATCACAGTTGATTTTCGACTTAAAAAATGCCAATCGTGAAGCACGTGTAAACGTAAAATTAGTTTCTGAAGTTGGAGTTGGAACCATCGCTGCCGGTGTTGCTAAAGCAAAAGCTGACGTTATCCTAATTTCAGGTTATGACGGAGGAACTGGTGCTGCACCATTAACTTCTTTACAACACACAGGTATTCCGTGGGAACTTGGATTAGCAGAAGCGCAACAAACTTTGATCTTAAATGATTTAAGAAGCCGTGTAGTTTTAGAGTGTGACGGACAATTGAAAACAGGTCGTGATGTTGCTATCGCTGCATTATTAGGAGCGGAAGAATTTGGTTTTGCTACTGCACCGCTTGTTGCCTCTGGATGTATCATGATGAGAGCTTGTCACTTAAATACTTGCCCTGTTGGTATTGCTACTCAGGATCCTGAATTGAGAAAAAATTTCAAAGGAACTCCGGAACACGTCATCAACTTCATGTATTTTATTGCCGAAGAGTTAAGAGGAATCATGGCGCAATTAGGTTTCAGAACCTTAAAAGAAATGGTTGGTCAATCACAAAAATTAAATGTGAACAAAGCTATCAAACATTATAAAGCCAATGGTTTAGACTTATCATCGATTCTATACAAACCAGAAAAAGCAAAAACGGTTCCGAATCACAATACAACTGAGCAAGATCACAACTTAGAAAACGTATTGGATTTCGCGATTATCAAAGAAGCAATTCCTTCTATTTATAGAAAAGAAAAAACAAGAGTTACGTTTAAAATTAAAAATACAGACCGTTCTGTAGGTGCTATTTTGAGTAATGAAATCTCAAAAATATATGGCGCACAAGGATTACCTGAAGACACTATTTTAGTTGATTTTGAAGGTTCTGCCGGACAAAGTTTTGGTGCTTTTGCAACAAACGGATTGTCGTTTAAAATTCACGGAAACTGTAATGATTATTTAGGAAAAGGATTGTCCGGAGGAAAATTAATTATCAAAGTCCCTCCTACTGCAACTTTCAAACCTGAAGAAAATATTATTATTGGAAACGTTGCCCTTTACGGAGCTATTACCGGAGAGGCTTATATTAATGGAATGGCGGGTGAGCGTTTTTGTGTGAGAAATTCTGGGGCAATTGCGGTTGTTGAAGGAATTGGAGATCACGGATGCGAGTACATGACCGGTGGTACAGTGGTTGTTTTAGGAAAAACAGGAAGAAACTTCGCAGCTGGTATGAGCGGTGGTGTTGCTTATGTTTACGATCCAAAACAACAATTCGATGCAACATTATGTAACATGGAAATGGTTGCTTTTGATCCTATCGAAGAAGAAGATGTGACGAAATTGAGAAAACTAATCAAAAATCACTCTTTGTACACCAACAGTCCATTAGCAAAAAGAATTTTAGCAGACTGGGAAAATGAACAAAACAATTTCGTAAAAGTAATGCCAACCGATTACAAAAAAGCATTACAACGAATTGCAGAAGAGAAAAAAATAGAAGAATTAATAGCTTAATAAAAATCAATTTCAAAAATCAAAAATCAATTTCAATGGCAATATTAATGTTAATAAAAAATTGGAATTTGGAATTTAAAGAAATTGGAATTTTAATTAAAATGTCATGGGTAAAATAGGCGGATTTAAAGAATATAACAGAGCCGACGAAAGTAATGTTGCAGTTGCAGTACGTGTTTCGAACTACAACGAATTTACTATACCGTTAGCAGAAGATAAGAAAAAAGAACAAGGTTCGAGATGTATGGATTGTGGAATTCCTTTTTGCCACAGTGCTTGTCCGTTAGGAAATTTAATTCCTGATTTCAACGACATGGTGCATCAGGAAGAATGGCAAAGTGCCTTAGCGATTTTACAATCGACTAATAACTTTCCGGAATTTACAGGTCGCTTATGCCCTGCTCCATGTGAGAAATCATGTGTACTAGGAATCATTAAAGAACCTGTTGCAATCGAAAACATCGAGAAAAACATCATCGAAAGAGGTTTTGATGAAGGCTGGATAAAACCACAACCGCCATTAACCAGAACAGGAAAAACTGTAGCCGTTATTGGTTCAGGTCCTGCAGGTTTAGCAGCTGCTCAACAATTAAACAGAGCCGGTCACACGGTAACTGTTTTTGAAAGAGACAATGCTATTGGAGGTTTATTGCGTTACGGAATTCCGAATTTCAAACTTGAAAAAGGAATTATCGACAGACGTGTTTTAATCCTTGAAGCAGAAGGAATCACTTTTAAAACGAATGTGAATGTTGGTGTTAACTTTAGTGTAGAAGAACTAAATGCTTTCGATTCTATCGTATTATGCGGTGGAGCAACTGAAAGAAGAAGTTTGCCAACGAAAGGAATCGAAAGCAAAGGCGTTGTTCAGGCAATGGATTTCCTTACACAACAAACGAAAGTTTTATACGGAGAATCAATTCCGGATCAGGTTAAAGCGACAGGAAAAGATGTAATCGTAATTGGTGGTGGAGACACAGGTTCTGACTGCGTAGGAACATCAAACCGTCACGGAGCAAAATCAGTAACTAACTTTGAGATTTTGCCAAAACCTCCAGTTGGAAGAAGCGAATCTACGCCTTGGCCTTTCTGGCCTTTGCAGTTAAAAACTTCGTCTTCTCACGAAGAAGGTTGCGACAGAAACTGGTTAATCAATACGAAAGAATTCATTTCTAATAGTAAAGGAGAATTAACAGGATTAAAAACAGTTGAAGTTCAATGGAAAATGACTCCGGGTCAACGTCCTGAACTAATCGAAAAAGAAGGTTCTGAGAAAATCTGGCCTTGCGATTTAGCTTTATTAGCTTTAGGATTTACAGGTCCGGAAAAAACTTTAAGCGAGCAATTAGGTATTGAATTGGACATGAGAAGCAACTACCAGGCAAAAAATTACCAAACAAATGTTCCGCACATTTTCACAGCTGGAGATATGCGAAGAGGACAATCGTTAATTGTATGGGCAATTTCTGAAGGTCGCGAAGCAGCAAGAGAGGTAGATTTGTTCTTAATGGGCTCTACAAACTTGCCAACCAAAGGAAACGGAGACTTACCGAGTCTTTAAGCTAAGGTTCTAAGATACTAAGTCGCTAAGGTTCTAAGTTTTTATGCTTGGAATTTTAGCGGCTTTTTTTGCCACAGATTCTGCCCACGGATTTTACAGATTAAACAGATTTACGCTGATTTTTTCTATCTTTATTTAAAATCTGTGTTCATCCGTTTGATCCGCACAATCAGTGGGCTAAATAATTTTACAAAAATTCGAAATAAAGTACTTTTTGTTTAAAAACAAACAATTTGTTACAATTTGTTATTTTTCTACAAAAAATTTGCG
The DNA here is from genome assembly GCF_018380615.1 of Flavobacterium psychroterrae. Classification (GTDB taxonomy): domain Bacteria; phylum Bacteroidota; class Bacteroidia; order Flavobacteriales; family Flavobacteriaceae; genus Flavobacterium; species Flavobacterium psychroterrae. The sequence continues at coordinate 168,820 of NZ_JAGYVZ010000005.1, forward strand.
GTTACTCAAAAGTGTAATAACTTTGCTCAAAATAGTTTAAAAAATGCAAGCAAAAGATTTACTGCAGTTAGCAGACCAATTTGGAAGTCCATTATATGTTTATGATGCCGAAAAAATCCAATCCCAGTACAATAGGTTAACTAAAGCTTTCTCTAAGGTAGAAAACTTGAGAGTTAATTACGCCATGAAGGCATTGTCAAACGTTGCGATTCTTCAGTTATTAAAGAACATGGGGTCTGGTTTAGATACTGTATCAATTCAAGAAGTTTTATTAGGACTTCATGCTGGCTATGAACCTGAAAAAATCTTTTTTACACCAAACGGAGTTTCTCTTGAAGAAATCGAAGAAGTTGCCGCAATGGGTGTACAAATCAATATTGATAACTTATCTATTCTGGAGCAATTCGGAACAAAATATCCACAAATTCCGGTATGTATTCGTATCAATCCACACGTAATGGCGGGAGGAAATGCAAATATATCTGTTGGACATATCGATAGTAAATTCGGAATCTCTGTTCACCAAATTCCGCATATATTGCGAATTGTTGAGAACACAAAAATGAGTATCGTGGGGATTCACATGCACACAGGATCTGATATCCTTGATATCGAAGTATTCTTGTATGCTGCTGAAATCTTATTTGATACGGCAAAACATTTCAAAGATCTTGAATTTTTAGATTTCGGAAGCGGATTCAAAGTGCCTTACAAAAAAGACGATATCGAAACTGACATTGAAGAGTTAGGTAAAAAATTATCCAAAAGATTCAATGCTTTCTGTTCAGAATATGGAAGAAATTTAACGTTGATTTTCGAACCAGGAAAATTCTTAGTGAGCGAAGCAGGTCATTTCTTAGTAAAAGTTAACGTAGTAAAACAAACAACATCAACAGTTTTCGCTGGAGTTGATAGTGGTTTCAATCACTTAATTCGTCCAATGTTGTACGGTTCACAACATCATATCGAAAACATCTCGAACCCAAAAGGAAAAGAGCGTTTCTACTCTGTTGTAGGATACATTTGCGAAACAGATACTTTCGCTAATAACCGCAGAATTTCAGAAATTACCGAAGGTGATATTCTAGCGTTCAGAAACGCCGGAGCATATTGTTTCTCAATGGCTTCAAACTACAATTCAAGGTACAAACCAGCCGAAGTTTTATGGATGGACGGAAAAGGAATCTTAATTCGCCAACACGAAACATTCGAAGATTTACTTAAAAATCAAATTCCGTTGCCAGAGCAAGTTGCTGCAGCAGTTTAAAAATAAAAAAAAAGAGAATATCTATTTAATCCCGTTTCTTAATTGAGACGGGATTTTTTTATCCGCCATATTTGTCATTTCGACGAAGGAGAAATCTCATCAAGTAATTCCGCAGAAAATCGTCAATCCTTGTCAGGCTGAACGGAGTCGAAGCCCGCTTAAAGTAACCACAATACTTGTCATTTAGAAGAACGAGAAATTACATTAGAAATTCCACAAAGCAAATCGCCAATATTGAACGCGGATGACACGGATTTGCTTCGAAAAAACGCGGATTAAAACGGATTTTTCTCATGATTTTGCAACTGAATCTACTTGATGTAACAAACCCGACAGGTTTTAAAAATCTGTCGGGTTTACTAAACTTTATAATTGAATTTTAATATCTTGGGCGCTTACCTTCAGGTCGGTCTTTCGGCTATATATTTTGTTCCGTTTCACTTCACAAAAGAATAACGTCTCTATCCCTGACGCGGAAACTTAACAAGATTTTATTTTAGATATGTAAACCATTTTTCTTCCATAGACTTTCCTATATCAATATTATGATAATTTGCGAATAATAAAATTTGCCCCAAAATATCGGCGACTTCATTCGAAATGTTCTTTTTCAATTCTTCTTGTGTTAGATTTCTATTCCTCCCTCTAAGCGTATATGAAAGATAATTTTGAGTTAACTCTCCTAATTCTTCCTGTAGTTTTAAAATATACCAATCTGCGTCTCTTTTGATATTGCAGTTTTTCTCGTACTGATCAGATACCATTACAACTTTTTTTGTTATTTCATTTAAATCCATTTCCTTTTATTTGTGTTTTATTATTTTGAAGAATTGTGCTTATATTTTCTTTTCATCTTTTCAGATAAAAACAGGTAATAAATACATTTTTAAAGATAATTAAAAAGATTAATTATTGTAAACAAAAACTTACTTATTAATTTTGGTTAATTAAAAAAATTGAAGCATGTATAAGGCTGGCACCTCGAGAATTCGGGAGAAGTCCTTACAAAATAACCGCAAAATTTGTCAATTTCGACGAAAGGAGAAATCACATAAGAAAGTATGCAAAGTAAATCGCCAATACTGAACGCGGATAACACGGATTAGCTTCATGAAAACACGGATTAAATCGGATTTTATGATATTCTATTCTCAATTTTGTCAGACTGGACTGAAGTCCAGCCCTACAAAATAGTACGTTCCTTCGGAACTTTTAAGTCGAAGTCCATGCAAAACCAAGAAGTTTGTCATTTCGAGGAACGAGAAATCACACTCGTAATTCAGCAAACAAAATCGTCAAGCTTTGTCGAGTTTCTTGTGTGATTTCTCGTTTTTCGAAATGAAACTTTAATAGAATTTCATTAAACCACCAAACCCAACAGGTTTTAAAAATCTGTCGGGTTTACTAAACTGAATAATTGAAACTTGGTCCCGAGGCTTCGGGATAAAAATTAAATTTTAATATTTTGGGCGTCTCCCTCCGGGTCGGGCTTTCGGCTATATCTTTTGTTCCATTCCACTTCACAAAAGGATAACACCTCTATCCCTGACGCAGGATTATTTTCATGAGATAAAAGACAGTTGATATAGTTATTTATAAGAAAAAATAAATATTTTAGCTTGATAAAAAATAAAAAAATTATAGACAAACTTAATATAACCTGGGTGCGTTTTAACTATTTTACAGCATAAATAGTATTTAGAGATAATCTAAAAAAATAAGAATATTAAGTTATACAAGACAAAAACTTAAATTTTAAAAATAAAATCAAACATTATGATTAATTCAAATGAATTAAATGATTATTCAAATAAAGTTTATGAATATCTAAAAAAGAATAATAGTAAATTACTCGAAAATATATCATTACAACCTTCCGATTTTGGAAAAAATCACATTTTTATAGAACTCAGATCCAAAAACAAAAATAGTTCTTCAAATTTATACTTTAGTTCCGAAAATAATGAACTAACTGTCGGATTTGATGGTTATCATTGTCATTTTGATAGTTATAGTGATCAAGATTTCAAAGAAGAAATAAAAATTGCGTTAGACTATTTTTATAAAATATTAAGTGAGGAACTTTTTGTTGTTTGTGCGGGTGGTGGAACTACTACTTTACTAACAAATCAAGAAATCGACATTATAGAAAGCGGACAAACACTTGAAAAATTCGATTATGACTGTATTACATATTATATAACTTCTTTGAGTGGTGATCACGATAGAATTATCAAAAATACTAATTAAATAAACATTTGGTATTTTGAATAAAAAACTTCTCCAGCTAGCGCGAGCGTCCCGCTCGTGAACGCAAGCTATAGCCAAATCTGAAATTAAAAAATTTGGAACTGTCACGAGCGGGACGCTCGCGCTAGCATACAAATTAATCTTACCCTTCCTTGAAAACGAACTTTAATTAAATTCAAATAAAAATATTATTTTAGCTCGTTAAATTCAATTCCTAATAAACCAAAACTTCATGAAAATTACGATTCCCCTATCGCTGTTATTTTTATTACTGAGTACAAATATATTCAGCCAAACTATCGCTGATTTAAAGCTAAAACCAAAAGAAATTCCAAAAACCTACGCTTTAAACGACGGCAATATTTGTGTTTCTGTTCAGGCTTGCAATTTTTATACTGATATTGAAACCTACAGTACAATTGTTGGAACGGTGAAGAATAAAGCAATTCAAAGTTTTAAAAGTAAAACGGATCGTGGATCAATAATGTATTTCGAATTTGAACATACATTTAAAGGCGACAGATTTCTGCAAGGATTATTGTGGGGCAAAGATGGTCAGCCAACAGATGAGCATCCGGAAGAATATCTTGCAAAAGGAAAATTTCTGGTAATCTGGAGTTTACGTCCTGACAGTGCGGTCAAAGAAAAATCGGAAACTAAAACAGAAGCGCTTTTGCAGTAAGTAAATACAACTTGCAGGATTTTAACTTTGCAGCAACAACAATAATCAAAATAATATTCTAAAACTCCGTTTCATTCTTTTAAGTAACTTTACAAAAAAATTAATCTAATGAAACCTCAAATCCGAATCCTTTTTTATTCTATACTATTTTTTCTGTATCTTTCTTCGACTTCCGCTTTACTTTCGCTGGCAGAAAGATTAGCAACTGATCCCTTTAAAACTTTAGGCTGCGGTTTTGCTTTATTGAATATTATTTATGCTTTTTTCGCACTAAAATGGAACGTTTTATTAAATATCGTTTCTTCTATTGCAATTGCAGCATTGGCTTTGTTTTTAGCAATGAAGTTTGGCGATTTGCATTTGTTTTCAAACCTGGATCCTTATGGTATTAAAACGGCAATTATGGCAAATGCAGTATTTTCTATTTTGTTTTGGGAAATTGTGTATCGGATAAAATTGAAAATTAATTCTAAAAATTAATATCGAAATTTAGGTTTAAAACATCAGAAAACACTTGTATTGATAATTCACCAAAACCAACCAAAATAGTATCACACCAAAAAAACGCGTTTTTTACAGATCTCTATTTTAAAGAATTTTAAATATCTTTGAATTATGAGCACAGCAACTAAACGTAAACACATTGGCAGAAATATTAGCCGAATGAGAGAACTTCGCGGAATGAAACAAGATGCATTTGCAGAAGCTATTGGCATAAGCCAACAATCTTTTTCAAGCATCGAAGGAAGTGAAGAAGTTGAAACTAAGAAGCTTAAAGAAATTGCAAAAATTCTTGGAGTTACAATTGACGCAATTGAAAATTTTTCAGAAGAAACTGTTTTTAGTTATTACAATAACTTTTACGACAATAGCTCTAATCATAATCAGGTAAACGGCCCTAATAATTATTGTACTTTTAATCCGCTTGAGAAAGTGGTTGAACTTTACGAACGTTTGGTTCAGGTTGAAAAAGAAAAAGTAGAATATTTAGAAAAATTACTAAAAGGAAAATAATATTCCCGAAAGAGAATTTCATATAAAAAAGCGGAAGAGTCAAAAAATACTTTTCCGCTTTTTTTGTTACTATTAGACGCACTGTTGTGCGCGTCTACAATTAATAGAAATGTAAAAAATATTGTAAAATGTGCGTTTTACGATCAACAGGAATCTAGCTTCTTTTTGCATCAACTACATTTCGCTGAAACCAATTTCGCGATTTATCAATCATTCCACTTCCGTATTGTTTATTCATGGTATCATAAACCCATTGCAGTTTTTTTTCACGTAACGAATCTTTTATCTTATTTTCGGTTTCGATCATCGCGAGGTGAATCGCGCAATAATTGCCTTTCTTCCACGGGAGATTTTCTTTATCCATCAAGATACAATTGTCACGGATATTGTTGCATTCAAAAAACGAAATCTCGCCTTCGACCGCAAGAACGATGTCTAAAAAAGTTATTTCACTTGCTAATTTTGCCAGTTTATAACCTCCTTTTATACCAATATTCGATCGCACAATTCCTGCCTTTTTCAATTTGGTAAAAGCCTTTGCCAGATATGTTTCGGATATATTTTGAAACTGTGCAAGATCTCGTACCGTAATCGTAGAATTATTTGGTGTATCGATCAAATAAACCAAAGAATGTATGGCATATTCTACATTTTTTCCTAAAGTTGGCATAACAATGATTTTATAAATTTCATAAAAAACAGATTGATATTAAACCGCGTTTTGGCTCACATTTGGCACTTCAGGATATGAATCTTCCAGTGCAGTTTGAACATCATCTGCCGGATAAATTAGTTTTGTAGTCACTTCCATTTTTATCGTTTTCCCTTCAATTCCACTTGAAAGCAATGTACGTTCCCACCCTGTCGTTAACATTCCGTCTTGCTGGCCTAGATCTACACAAGTCACATAATCTGTATAATTGTAAGGTTTTAAAGCGTGACCAAATAATGCGTTTACTGCATTATGCCCCGCCCATTTACCTAAAAACATTGAAAACTGACACGCCATTATTGAACTATTTCCTTTATCATCAACGGGAACATTCGCAACATCACCAGCCGCCAACACGTTATTATGTTCCTCAAGTTGGAGATATTCGTTGACATGCAAACGCCCTTGTTTGTCTTTTTCGCCTTTAAAAAATGAAGAAAGCGAACTCGCCACTAATCCTACTGTTGACACCACTGTTTGTGATGCTATAAATTGACCGTTACTTAATGTTGCGCCATTATGCGAAAACCCATCTAAAGTAACTCCCGTGATTACTGTTATGTCTTTCGCATTTAATGTTTCTATGACGTAATTCTGTGCTTCGGTCGAATAATAACTCCCAACCTTTTCTGCCTTTTCTATAAGTACAACCTTAAAATCAATTGGTTTCTGAGCTTGATCTGCTAATATTTTATTTGCTTTTTCCTTGATTACGGTCGCCACTTCAAGGCCTGTTAATCCGCTTCCTGCGATTACAAAAGTTGCAGCGCCTTCTCCATTAAAATTTTTTCCGGCTAATTGTTTTAAATGGTCTTCTAATTTTTGAGCGCCATTAAATGTGTCTACATTAAAAGTCTTTTCAATGCCCGGAATATCTATCGCCTTTAAAACACTTCCCGAAGATAAAATCAGATAATCATAAGCCAACATTCTGGATCCGTTCTCGGTTGCAACCGTTACCTGATTTTTTTCAGGATTTATAATTTCGGCTTTTCCAATGATAAGTTTGATGTTTAATGGTTTGAAATATTTATTCAGTTCAACTCTCAATCCTTCTAACGAAACCTCGTATAATCGCGGACGAATGGTTAAATATTCATCCATATTTATTACGGTTATTTCTAATTCATCTTCTTTTTTTAATTCGCGACTTTGACGAACAGCGCTTAAAGCACTCCAAAAACCTGCAAAACCACCTCCAATAACTAATAATTTCTTTTTCATTTTTCTTTTATAGATAATTACGATAATATTTGTCGCAAATAAAGACATAATAGGTTAAATTATAAAGTTATTCTTTCATTATTTTATATTAAATACTAAAAAATATAATTTTTAACTTACAAATATAACATTTTCAGAAGTTTGTGATTTTTGAGATTTTTAAAATTCATCAAAAAATTCATCAACTGAGACGTACTTCTGTGCGCCTCTACGATTTCCTTTACGTGAATCATTACATTAAAAACAAACTTGATTAATTGTATAATTAAAACCCGTTGGGTGCAACCAATAAAAGTTCAGTGTTAAAAAATAATTACACCCAACGGCTTAATTAAAAAATATTATTACAGTTTGACTGAATTTCTAATAAAAACTAAATCGTCTAATTTAGCCCCGATAGAGCCGATATCCTCGCAATGAAATGGAGAGATAAAGGCGAAAGCGGGACGAATGGTTCTTTTGAAAACAAAAATTGCTTCTCCAGAAATTTAAATTTTACCTTATTTAAATTCATCTAAAAACAGATATATTTACAGCTTTAAAAGCAATAGTTATGCAAAAAATTACTTTACTGGTTTCTATATTATTTTTAGCTCTTTCGTCATGTGGTGTAAAAACTACTCAGTCGTTGTTAAGCGACGGAAATTATGACGGAGCCATAGACCGCGCTGTTGAAGCATTGAAAACCAAAAAAGACTCTAAAGGGAAACAGGATTATGTGTATTTACTCGAAGAAGCTTTTGCAAAAGCGAAAGACAGGGATTTGCGCAATCTTGATTTGATGATAAAGGAAGCAAATGTTGCTAATTCTGAACGAATTTACAATACTTATTTACAGCTTAATAATCGTCAGGAAAAAATCAGACCGTTATTACCATTGCCTTTATTAAAACTGGGGAAAAATGCTTCGTTTGCGTTTGAGAATTATTCGGATCAAATTGTGAGCAGTAAAAATGCGCTTTCAAAATATTTATATGAAAACGCTTCGGCACTTTTAAAGTAGAATAATAAGCTGGATTTCAGAAAAGCCTATGATGATTTTTTCTATCTGGAAAGTATTAATCCGGGATATAAAAACACCAAAAAGCTGATGGACGATGCGCAGTTTAAAGGAACTGATTTTGTGGATGTTTATGCAAAAAACGAAACAAATATGGTGATCCCAAAACAGCTTCAGGATGATTTGTTAGATTTTAAAACCTACGGATTAAACGATAAATGGACGGTTTACCATAGTTTAAGACAAAAAAATGTGGCGTATGATTATAGTCTGATTATCAATTTCAGACAGATTATTATTTCGCCGGAACAAATTAAGGAGAAGGAATTTATTAAAGAAAGACAGGTTAAGGATGGTGTAAAAACACTTTTGGACAGTCGCGGAAGACCTGTTAAAGATACTTTGGGAAAGGAAATAAAAGTGGACAATTACAGAACACTTCGCGCAAATATTTATGAATTTAGACAATTTAAATCTTGTCAGGTTACTGCAAAAGTGGATTACGTTGATGTAAAAACAAACCAATTGCTACAATCATTTCCTGTAACGAGTGAATTTATTTTCGAAAATATTTATTCGACTTACAAAGGCGACAGAAGTGCTTGTGAGGATAATTATATGACATATTTTAACAAACGCGCCGTACCTTTCCCTAACAATGAACAAATGGTTTTTGATACCGGCGAAGATTTAAAAGCCAGACTTAAAGATATTATTGTCAGGAATAAGTTTAAAGGTTAAACAATATTTTTGCCTGAAGATTTGTTCTTATTCTGAAAAAAAACCACGTAAAACTTAATTCAATCTCAAAATGAAAAGTAAAATCCTGATTACCTTAATTATATTTTGTTTCATAAGCTGTAAAAATTCTGATAAAGTTGAAAGAGAAAATCAGCCTGATATTTATGATGTTAAAAGTACTGATAAAGAAATGAATGCGGCAATTGAAAAAGCCAATCAAACTTTGACTGATTTTAATACTGCTTTGCTGAATCCGGAAATTGAAGTAAAATCACTAAAAGTTAAATTTCAAAATGAAACTGATGCTGAGCATATTTGGCTAAGTGATATTGAGTTTAAAGATGGGAAATATTCCGGGGTTTTAGACAATGAACCTGAATATATTACCGAATATAAAATTGGCGATAAAGTAAATGTTGATTCTAAAAACATTAGCGACTGGATGTATATTGACAACGGAAAACTATTTGGCGGTTACACTATAAAAGTATTACGAAACAGAATGTCTGAAGACGAAAAAAAACAATTTGATTCTGAAAGTGGAATGCAGATTGATTAAATAAAGAGGAATATTTATATAAAATTAACACGTTAGATGTAACTAATAAAAGTTCAATTAAACACATAGTCCCGATAGCTATTGGGACATAGATTTTAAACTTTAAAAAGAACGCAAAAAAGAAATATATTTCTTTCATAGAGCTAGTTTTGCGTATTATAAATCAGTGAAACGCGTTTTTTTAGCTAGAAATATCTATGCTTTTATGGGTTAAAAATAATTACACCCAACGGGTTAAATTATACAACTATGAAATCCCGTTTCAATCGAAGCGGATTTTTTTTGTATTTTCGTAATAAGAGAAAATATTCTCTGTCTTTTAAACATAATTATACGCCAAAAATTAAAAATCTCTGAACAAATATTATGACTGACATACAAAGACTTTATCAAAAAGCAATAAAATTCGCCGCAAAAAAACACGCAGATATCAATCAGGTAATTCCCGGAACTAATTTACCCTACGTTGTACATTTAAGTAATGTAGCAATGGAAATTTTAGTTGCTTCGCAAAACACAAAAGATTTTAATGCTCCATTTGCAATTCAGGTAGCTTTGCTTCATGACATTTTAGAAGATACTAAAACTACATTTGAAGAACTTTCTCAGGAATTTAGTCAGGAAATTGCCGAAGCCGTTTTAGCATTGACAAAGAATGCTGAAGTTCTTAAAGAAAACAGAATGAGTGATAGTTTAAATCGTATCAAAAAATTATCAAAAGAAGTCTGGGCTGTAAAATTAGCAGACAGAATAACGAATTTACAAACTCCGCCTCAACTTTGGGGTGTAGAAAAAATTAAGGAATATCAGAAAGAAGCGGTTCAAATATCAAATGTATTAAAAGGAAGTAATGATTTTCTGGAAAAAAGACTTCAGGAAAAAATAATCGCCTATTTAGAATATTGTGTGACTTCACATATACAAAATTAGACAATCAGCATAAGTACAAAATACTTTATCTAAATATTATATTTGAATCCAGATGATTCTTAAATACCATAAAATGAATAAAATTATCACTATTACTTTCTTATTATTTACCTCCACTCTAATTTTTAGTCAAGCCAATAAATCAAAAATCACTGAAACAAGCAAACCTTTTGTATTAGGCGTAATTGATGAATTACAATCGAAAGAATTAGGCGAAAAACGAATCCTGAACATTTATCTTCCGGAAGGTTATAAAGCCAAAGATGCAACTAAATATCCAGTGATTTATTTATTAGACGGTTCAGCAGATGAAGATTTTATTCACATTGTGGGTTTGGTACAATTTAATAGCTTTGAATGGATTAATCAGGTTCCAAAATCTATCGTAGTAGGAATTGCAACGGTGGATAGAAGAAGGGATTTTACGTTTCCAACCACTATCGAAAAGGATCAGAAACGCTTTGCAACTTCCGGACATTCGGATAAATTTATTGCTTTTATCGAAAAAGAATTACAGCCTTTTATTGATAAAAAATACAAAACAAACGATTCGAAAACTATTATTGGACAATCTTTAGGCGGATTATTAGAAACCGAAATTCTATTAAAAAAACCAACACTTTTTAATAAATATGTTATTGTGAGTCCGAGTATTTGGTGGAATAATGGTTCTATATTAAGTCAGGATAGTGCTATTTTTCAGGAAAACTTTACTCAAAAAACCGAAATTTATATCGCTGTTGGTAAAGAAGGTCTTACGCCAACGGAAATTCCGAGAGTGATGGAAGTTGACGCCAATTTGTTATCCGAAAAAATCAAAGCAACAAAAAGTAAAAACATAAAAGTGTATTTTGATTATTTCCCTCAGGAAAATCATGGCACAATTTTGCATCCTGCGACTTCAAATTCTTTTAAGTTCTTTTATCCAATTCAGGAGAAGTAATAAAACAAGCTTTTAAAATTATCGAATACTATTATACAATTATGAAAAGTATAGACGAAAATAAATTAGACAATCCAACCTGGAATTCTTTGTGTGAAACCCATGCAGGATTTGATATTGATTATAACGGAACCAAATTTTACAATCCCGATTATTGTCCGTTTGGAGGAGTTATAAAAACCGAAAGTACTGTAGCAGCAATAAATGAATATGTGGCATTATCAGAAAATTTTTTTATTGTAGGTGAAAAACCAAAAATAGCAGATGCTGCAAAAATTGTTAAGGAATTAGTTTGCCTTCAAATGATTATTTACGACAAAATTGACCAACCTGTAACTGCTCAAATTACTAAACTTACTGAAGAACATAATACTGAATTATGTGACTTGGTAAACTTAGTTCAGCCCGGATATTTTAAAACTAAAACACCATTATTAGGTGATTATTATGGAATATTTAAAGACAATCAATTAGTTGCAATTACTGGTGAACGCATGAAAATGAACGATTTTACCGAAGTAAGTGCTATTGTAACTCATCCGGACCATACGGGAAAAGGTTACGCCAAACAATTAATTACACATGTTGTAAATGCTATTTTTAATCAGAACAAAACGCCATATTTGCATGTAGTCGAAAGTAATATTGGAGCAATTGGCTTATATGAAAAACTAGGTTTTGTGACGAGAAGAAAAATGAGCCTTTGGAATATTTCTAAAAATCAGTAAATTTATCCTACAACTTTAATCTACTGTAATTATGAGAAAATTATTTTTAATGGTAATCTTTTTAATAGGTTTTTCGATGAACGCACAGACTTCAAAGGAACTTATTGGAAAATGGCAATTAGTAAAATGGACTAAAAAAGGCAAGGAAAAAAACATTAAGGAATATTATAAAACCGATCAGGTTTTTCAGGTTTTCAAGGGAAATGGTGATTTTGAAAGTCTTGTTGGTGATGAATCGCATAAAGCGAAATGGAAACTATCCAAGGATAATTCTGAACTAACTATTATTGCCATTTTAATGCCCGTAAAATTCTCCGTTGATTATTTTGATGCCAATAAACGTATTATTACAACACCACAAATAGGAACTTTTGAATATAAAAAGGTTGCTGAATAGATTGTTTAAGCTTTTATAAGCCTAGTTTTTCATTCCGAGAAATGAGGAATCTCCGCGACAATAAGCGACAAAGTTTGTCTCATCTTTGTAGAATTACTTGCGGAGATTCCTCGTTCCTAGTAATGTCAATACTTAGCAAAAATCTAAAAATCTAAAATCTAAAATTTTACCCCAGCCAACCATCACGATCTAAACTTCTATACTGAATAGCTTCTGCGATATGTTGCGAAATAACTGTTGGCGCAGCGTCTAAATCGGCAATTGTTCTGGCTACTTTTAAGATTCTGTCATAAGCTCTTGCGGAAAGATTCAATCGTTCCATTGCCATTTTTAACAATTCTTTTGATTGGTCGTCGAGTGCGCAATATTCCCTGATTAATTTACTGCTCATTTGTGCGTTGTAATGTATGTTTTCCATTTCTTCAAATCTTGCAGTTTGAATTTCACGTGCTGCCGTAACCCGTTTTCTGATTTCTACACTGCTTTCGGCTTTTCGATCGTCTGATAGTTTTTCGAAAGGAACCGGAGTAACTTCAATATGAATATCGATTCGATCTAATAAAGGTCCTGAAATCTTGCTTAAATAACGCTGCATTTCGTGTGGAGAAGAAGTATTTGGCATACTTGGATCATTAAAAAAACCACTCGGACTTGGATTCATACTTGCCACCAGCATAAAAGATGATGGATAAGTCACAGTAAATTTAGCGCGGGAAATAGTGACTTCGCGATCTTCAAGCGGCTGACGCATTACTTCTAAAACATCACGTTTAAATTCCGGCAATTCGTCCAGAAATAAAACGCCATTATGCGCCATTGAAATTTCGCCGGGCTGTGGATAACTTCCTCCGCCAACGAGCGCAACATTCGAAATAGTATGATGCGGACTACGAAACGGACGCTGATTCATTAATCCAACTTCTTTTAATTTTCCTGCAACGCTATGAATTTTAGTTGTTTCTAATGCTTCGCGCAAAGTCATTGGCGGTAAAATACTGGGCAAACGTTTAGCAAGCATAGTTTTTCCTGCTCCAGGCGGACCAATTAAAATAATATTGTGACCTCCCGCAGCGGCGATTTCCATACAGCGTTTTATACTTTCCTGCCCGCGGACATCAGAGAAATCGAATTCAGGAAAATCCAGTGTTTTATAAAACTCGGCTCTTGTATCAATTACAGTGGGTTCAAGATTTCCTTTTCCGGAAAAAAAGTTAATTACATCCTGCACATTTTCGACTCCGTAAACATCTAATCCTGCCACAATAGCGGCTTCTTTTACGTTTTGAATTGGAAGAAAAAAACCTTTATAACCTTCCTCTTTTGCTTTTATGGCGATAGGCAAAGCGCCACGAATAGGTTGTAAACTTCCGTCAAGCGAAAGTTCTCCCATAATAATATAATCCTCAATATTGGGCGCTTTTATTTGATCTGAACCTACTAAAATTCCCATTGCAAGAGGCAAATCATAAGCAGAACCTTCTTTTCGTAAGTCGGCGGGCGCCATATTTATGGTAATTCTTTTTCCGGGCAAACTTAATCCGTTGTTTTTTAAAGCTGCCGCAATCCGGAAACTGCTTTCTTTTATAGCACTATCCGGCAATCCAACTAAATGATAACCAATTCCTTTATCCATATGAACTTCTACTGTAATTGTAGTAGCTTCAACTCCAAAAACAGCACTTCCGTAAACTTTTACTAACATATCTGATCATTATTGAAAGAGTAAAAGTATCTAATAAATACTTAAAACCTATTTATTTTGTAAATATTTTATTACAATATTAAAAAACAATATTTTGAGATATGAATAATTTGATATAAAATTTTTACGTAATGCTCATTACAATTTAATTGCTATATTAGTTTTTTAAACATAAGCCTTATAAAAACCAAAACCCAAAAAAATGTCATTTTTAAGAAATCTTTTCGGAAAAAATAAAGTTGAACAAAAAATTGAGCAGAAAACGGAACAAAGAGTTGAAAAATACGCAAAACAGGAAGAGGAAAAAGAAGAAGAAATAATATCGGATGAAATAAAATTATCATGGATAGAAGCAGCTGAAAATCCGTGGGGACGCAGGATTTTAGATTTACGACCTTTTACGCTAACCATGATTTCTACCTCTCAAAATCAAAAAATGGCTGTAAATGCAATTTCTTATGGTAGTGAAAATGGTTCTTCTTTTTTTGGAAAAAGACCTGTAACTGAAAAAACAATAACTGCAAATATTTCATTTAAAACAGATAAAATTCTTTATCCCGGAGTTTTATTTACACCTAATACAATGGAACATAAATGGGCTGTTTATTTTGATGGAGAATTTCTGATTTTTGTTCGCAGTTGGTTACGGGAAGTTTTAGTAATTGCAAAAACAACTCAAAAAGAAAATGAACTTATAGTAGAAACAATTACGGGAGAATTTACAGAAGATGAAAGTCCTGAATTTACAAAAGCTATTCTCAACTTTATTTTAATCAGCCATTCGATTGAGGAAATAGTGCCTGCTCTTTTACCTCTTGAACTTGAAAATCATACAAAAATTGCAAGTCATTGGGCATTTTTGACTTATGGAAATATGGCTCAATTGGGGGTATTTGATGATCAATTTCTACCCGTTGCAAATTCGCCTTTGCGATCACATTCTTTACTTCATATTGCAGTTGCCCAGGGAGATTTACAAGAAATTGAGAACCAATTTAAAAAAGGAGTAAATTTAAATGCTTTAGCCGGAGATGGATTAGCGCCTTTACATTGGTCAATGGCAGCAGAAAGTATTGAATCTATGGCAAAATTACTTGAATTAGGAGCTGACCCAAATGCACGAACGCATCAAGGCGCAACGCCTATAATGAATGCGGTACAATCTAATAAAATTGAGAAATTAAATTTACTTATAAAATCCGGAGGTTTGATAAATCTGCAAGATCACAGAGGATTTACGGCATTACATCGAGCTTGTGAAATGGGTCATATTGATGTTGTAAAGATTTTGTTGGAAAATGATGCCGATAAATCAATTTCGGCGGAAGGACATACTGCATTTTCTCTCGCGGTTTTAACAAATCAGAATGAAATAGCTGAATTGCTTAATTAACTATACTATTTATTTCTTAATCGGATTAAGAAAAACTTAATCCGATTTGATTTTTTATATCCTCCACAATCTTACTCAAATCCAGACTATTTTGGTGTGACCAAAGCTGGCTTTCAATTCGATTGTTTCTAATGCAATTATGACATTCAATTGCTTCATGAGTATATCCTTTTCCCAGATTTGGCAAACTAAATTTGACCTCCTGATTTTCGATAGAAACAGTATATCCATCGGCAATATACCACGGAGAATTAAGCTGAATATGTCCTTTTGTTCCGCTTATAGTTGCTTTCATATCAGATTCAGAAACTATTGAGGAATGCAAAAATGCCTGAGCATTTTCATATTGTAAAATCATAGAAGTCTGAAGATCGATTCCGTTATTATTATAGATTGATTTTGCAATTATTTCTTTCGGATTTCCGAGCATTATATAGGAGAGAAACAACGGATAAACTCCGATATCAAATAAAGATCCTCCGCCAAGTTTTTTATCAAAAAGCCTTCCTCCTTGTGATTCATTGGCATAAAAAGCAAAATCGGCTTTGACATATTTTATATCGCCAATTATTCCCTGATCTACTTTAGATAAAACTTCCTGAATCGATGGGATAAAGCGTGTCCAGAAAGCTTCCATAAAAAATTTATTATTCTTTTTTGAAGCTTCAATCATTCGAGCAGCATCTTTATAGGACAATGCTAGTGGTTTTTCGCATAAAACATGTTTGCCATTTTCTAATGCTTTTATTGATAATTCGGCGTGTGAATCATGTGGCGTTGCAATGTAAATAATATCAACCTGATCGTCGTTAAATAACGCATCATATGAATTGTATGTTTTTGGGCAATTGTACTTTTGGGCAAATTCAATTGCCTTATCATTGTCTCTTGAAGCAACTGCAAAAAGTTCCGCATCATCTAAAAGTAATAAGTCGGCAGCAAATTGATTTGCAATATTTCCTAAGCCAATAATTCCCCATTTTATCTTATTGTTATTTTCCATCATATTCTGTAAGTACTATTTATCAAGGGTTTAATTAAAATTTTATCTAAATAAAGAAAAAACATTTTACTAAATAAATTTTAGATAACATATATTTCATATTTTTAGCAACAAAATTGCAAATAAACTATGAAAAAAGCCCTACTCCTACTCTTTTTGAGTGTATTTTTAACAAAAACGTACGCTCAGGAATACTTCCCCGTTAATGAAAGTGTGCAAAATAAAAGCAAAAACTTCACCGTTTTTACAAATGCCACAATTTATGTTACCCCAACTCAAAAAATCGAAAAAGGAACTTTATTAATCCAGGATGGCAAAGTTATCGCCGTTGGAAATAACATTACAATTCCTAAAAACAGCATCGCTATTGATCTTGAAGGAAAAACAATTTATCCTTCATTTATTGATATTTATACCAGCTTTGGAGTTGAAAAACCAAAAAGCAATTTGCCTCGCGGACGCGATCGTAACCCATTATATGACACAAAAAGAGTGGGTTACTACTGGAACGAAAGTATTCGATCTGAAGTAAACACTTTTGAATCTTTTAAATACGATCAGCCAAAAGCTGAAGAATTATTAAAAGCCGGTTTTGGTGTTGTGGGTACGCATATTCCTGACGGAGTTGCTCAGGGAACCGGAATTTTAGTTGCCTTGAACAATACAGAAAACAGCAAACAAATTATTGCTAATAAAGTAACCAATCACTTTGCGTTTACAAAAAGTGCCTTAACAAATCAGGCATATCCAAGTTCATTAATGGGTATGATGGCTTTGTTGCGTCAGATGTATTTAGACTTAGATTGGTACAAAAAAGGAAATTCTGAAACCAAAGATTTATCGTTAGAAGCTTTGGCAGAAAACGAAAAATTAGTTCAGATTTTTGCTTCAGAAGACAAATTAAATAGTTTAAGAGCGTCTAAAATTGCTAAAGAATTCGGTTTAAACTATATTCTGAAAGGAAGCGGAAATGAGTTTGAAAGAATCGAAGAAATCAAAGGCACAAACGCCAAATATATTATTCCGATAAGTTTTCCTGAGGCTTATGATGTTTCAAATCCATATTTATCGAATCAAATCGAATTGGCTGATATGCGTTTCTGGAATCAGGCACCTACAAACCTAAAAGTGCTTTCAGACAACGGAATTGTTTTTGCTTTGACAACTGACAAATTAAAAAAGACGGAAGATTTTAAACCTAATTTATTGAAAGCGATAAAATTAGGTTTCGATAAAACGAAAGCTTTAGAAGCTTTAACGACAATTCCTGCTGCTATTCTTGGAAAAAGTAATGAAGTTGGAAGTTTGAAAACTGGAAGTTACGCCAATTTTGTGATTACATCTGGTGAAATATTTGACGAGAAAACGGTTTTATACGAAAACTGGGTTCAGGGAACTAAATATGTCGTAAATGATATTAATGGAAAAGATATTCGTGGAAACTATAATTTAACGGTTGGAAAAGATACGTATAAATGGAAAATCGACGGAACTGCCGATGCTCCAAAATCTGAGGTTACTACTGCTGATGCAAAGAAATTAAAAACAACTTTTACTTTTTCTAAAAACTGGATTTCCCTTTTAATCAAACCTGCGGATACTCTTAAATCTAATTATTCCCGTTTAACAGGATTTGTTGAAAAACCTGAAAGTTTATCCGGAAAAGCGGTATTATCAAACGGTGATGAATTAGTTTGGAACGCTGTAAAAACCAGCGCATTTGTTGCGGTTAAAGACACAGCTAAAGTTGAAAAACCAAATCCAATTGTCCCAACAACATATCCTAACGTTGCCTTTGGTGATTCTAAAAAACTAACGGCGCAAACCTTATTGTTTAAAAATGCGACGGTTTGGACTAACGAAAAAGAAGGTGTTTTGACTGAAACTGATGTTTTGATTAAAAACGGAAAAATAGCTGCTGTTGGTAAAAATTTATCTGATGCTTCGGCAACTGTTATTGATGCAAAAGGCAAACATATCACTAGCGGAATCATCGATGAACACTCGCATATCGCTATTTCTAAAGGTGTAAACGAAATGGGTCATAACTCTACCGCCGAAGTTACAATTCAGGATGTTGTAAACTCTGAAGACATTAATATTTACAGGGATTTAGCCGGAGGAGTTACCATTTCTCAATTATTACACGGATCTGCAAACCCTATAGGTGGTCGTTCTGCGATTGTAAAATGGAAATGGGGTTCTTCGCCAGATGAAATGTTGTACAAAAACCAACCTAAGTTTATCAAATTTGCTTTGGGAGAAAATGTAAAACAAGCAAATTGGGGAATTGATAATCCAACTCGTTTTCCGCAAACCAGAATGGGTGTTGAACAGGTTTTTACCGATTATTTTCAACGTGCAAAAGAATATGACGAAAACTGGAAAAAATTCAACGCAGGTTCTAAAAAAGGAAAAACGCCAAGAGTTGATTTAGAATTACAGACTATTGCTGAAATTATCAATAAAGAACGTTTTATTACGTGTCACTCTTATGTAGAATCTGAGATTTTGATGTTGATGAATGTTACCGAAAAATTCAATTTCAAAGTAAATACTTTCACTCACATTCTTGAAGGTTATAAGGTTGCTGATAAAATGAAAGAACACGGCGTTGGAGCTTCGACTTTCTCTGACTGGTGGGCTTATAAGTTTGAAGTAAACGATGCAATTCCGTTTAACGGACCAATTATGCATAACGCGGGATTAGTTGTAGCGTATAACTCTGATGATGCCGAAATGTCAAGAAGATTGAATCAGGAAGCAGCAAAAGCGGTGAAATACGGAAATATTTCTGAAGAAGATGCATGGAAATTCGTCACCCTGAATCCTGCAAAATTATTACATATAGATGATAAGGTAGGAAGCCTAAAAGTGGGTAAAGATGCTGATGTCGTGCTATGGAGCGATAATCCTTTATCTATTTATGCTAAAGCTGA
Source organism: Flavobacterium psychroterrae (assembly GCF_018380615.1). Taxonomy (GTDB): domain Bacteria; phylum Bacteroidota; class Bacteroidia; order Flavobacteriales; family Flavobacteriaceae; genus Flavobacterium; species Flavobacterium psychroterrae. The sequence goes on from NZ_JAGYVZ010000005.1 coordinate 188,304, forward strand.
AAAAACAATTATTGAAGGTGTTGTTTATTTTGATATCGAAAAAGATGCTGAAAAACAATTGGCTATCACTAAAGAAAGAAGCTTGTTGATTGGACAAATGCTACAGGAAAAAAATAAAGGTGCAGGAACGCAACAACCAACCAGAAAAGAGAAAAAAGAATATCACTGTGATACTTTGGAACAATAATAATCGCTTTAGAAAATTCGTAAAGATAAAAACAGATAACATGATAAATAAACATATATATATAATGTTGCTCGCAGTTTGTACTTCAATACAAATAAAAGCGCAACAAATACCGGCACCAAAACAAACCAAATCGGTTTTGATTTTAAATGCTACTGCACATTTAGGTAACGGAACCGTTATTCAAAATAGTGCAATTGGTTTTAAAGACGGAAAAATTACACTTGTAGCTGATGCAACAATAATAAGGCTTGCAGCAGATGCTTTTGACACCACGATTGATGCCAGCGGAAAACACGTTTATCCGGGATTTATTGTTCCTAATGCAACGTTAGGTTTAGTAGAAATTGATGCCGTAAAATCATCTGACGATCAGGAAGAAATTGGAAGTTTTAATCCAAATGTAAGAAGTATTATTGCTTACAATTCTGAATCGAAAGTTGTAGAAACGGTTCGCCCAAATGGAGTTTTGATCGCTCAGATAACGCCTCGCGGAGGTACAATTTCAGGAACATCATCTGTGGTACAATTAGATGCTTGGAGCTGGAAAGATGCTATTTTAAAAGAAAACGACGGAATTCATCTTAATTTTCCGTCGAATTTTAAAAGATCAGGATCTTGGTTTGAACCTGGAATTATTGAAGCAAATAAAGATTATCCTAAACAAGTGGAGGAAATAACTGCTTTTTTAGTGAACTCAAAAGCGTATAATCAAGCGGCTTCAAAAGACAGAAACGTAGTTCTTGAAGCTACAAAAGGACTTTTTGACGGAACGCAAACACTTTACATCCACGCCGATGAGGAAAAACAAATTGTAGATGCTATACAATTAGCTGTAGATAATCAGATTAAAAAAATTGTTATCGTAGGCGGATTTGAAGCGTATAAATCAGCTGATGTTTTGCAAAAATATAATGTTGGTGTTTTATTGAGACGTGTTCACGATATGCCAACAAGTGATGACCAAGATGTAAATTTACCTTACAAAATGGCTAAAATACTTACTGATAAAGGTATTGTTGTAGGTCTGGAAAATAGTGGAGATCACGAACGTATGAGTGTTAGAAATCTTCCGTTTTTAGCGGGAACTTGTGTTGCTTTTGGTTTAGATAAGGAAAAAGCGTTACAGCTTATTACTTTAAATACAGCAAAATTACTGGGTATTGATGCCACTTGCGGCACATTAGAAACTGGTAAAGATGCTACTTTATTTGTATCTGAAGGAGATGCGCTAGACATGAGAACAAACAAATTAACATCAGCTTTTATTCAGGGAAGAACCATTAATTTAGAAACTTTTCAAACGAAACTGAATGATAAATTCAAAGCAAAATTCAACCAGAAATAGTTAAAACTCTTTTATATAAAAGGCATCATTTGAAATTTTCATCTGATGCCTTTTTTATTTGAATCAAAACCGTTTCATCCATTTTTCTAATAATTCCCAAACAATTACTCTTAAAATTAGAATTATTATCGTGATTTTTTGTTAACAGAGACTTCAAACAACCTTATTTTTAACTTTTCGATTAGTAAATTACAAATTTTAAGTTGATTTTAACAAATACACGCAAAATATAGGGGGTTAAATTTAAAAATTAACAAAAATTAAACATCTAACTCTATTTTTTATAGGGGTGTCGTTTCGTTTTATACTTTTATAAAAAATTTAAAACTAAATAACTATGCGAAAAATTATTTTAAGTGTGATTCTTATCACTATTTTGGTGCTAACCTTTATCTCTAACTTTATCCTCACAGACAACCCGATTCCGGAACAAGCTGTAAAGTTTGATACAGGAGATACAGCTTGGATGATCGTAGCAACTGCTTTTGTATTGCTTATGACGCCGGGATTAGGATTTTTCTACGGAGGAATGGTAGGTAAGAAAAACGTTATTAGTACCATGCTTCAAAGTTTTATGGCAATGGTAATTGTTACTATTTTATGGGTTGTTGTTGCATTTGGATTGGCTTTTGGACCTACTATTGGAGGAATCATCGGAAACCCGCTTCCTAATTTATTCTTTCAGGGCGTTGGTACAAATACTGCCTGGAGTCTTGCCCCAACTATTCCGTTTATGTTATTCGCGTTATTTCAAGCAAAATTTGCCATCATTACACCTGCATTAATCACTGGTGCATTTGCAGAACGTGTACGTTTCTGGGCTTATTTATTATTCATGGTTTTATTTATCTTACTTATATACGCACCATTGGCGCACATGACGTGGCATCCTGATGGATATTTCTTTAAAATGGGAGTATTAGATTTCGCCGGAGGAACTGTAGTTCACATGAGCGCCGGTTGGGCTGCATTAGCCGGAGCAATGTTCTTAGGAAAAAGAAAAATTCAAAAAGTGAACCCAGCCAGAATTACTTATGTATTATTAGGTACAGGTTTATTATGGTTTGGATGGTTTGGTTTCAACGCAGGTTCTGCACTTGGATCAAACGGATTAGCAGTTCAGGCTTTAGGAACTACAACTGTTGCTGCCGCTGCCGCTGCTATGGCTTGGGTTTTCCTTGACAAAATTATCGGACATAAATTATCTGCTCTTGGCGCTTGTATTGGAGCTGTTGTTGGTCTTGTTGCCATTACTCCCGCTGCTGGTTTCGTAAGTATTCCTCACGCTATTTTCATCGGAGCTTTTGCTGCAATCGTAAGTAACCTTGTAGTCAGCAAATTCCCTAAAGGAAAAATTGATGATGCTTTAGATGTTTTTGCCTGTCACGGTGTTGGTGGTATGGTAGGAATGTTGTTAACTGGTGTGTTTGCTTCAAAAGCGATTAACCCGGCTGTTGGAGATAATCAAGGTCTGATTTTCGGAACTCCAACTTTATTCATTAACCAATTAACTGCTTTAGTAATCGTTTCTATCTTTGCTTTTGTAGGTTCTTATATTTTATTTTATGTGGTAAATAAAATTACACCTCTAAGAGTTACTGAAGAAAAAGAAGAATTAGGATTAGATATCTCTCAACACGGAGAATTTTTATAAGACACAATACCAAACCAATATAATAACCATAAAAAAGCGCTCTGAGTTTATACTTAGAGTGCTTTTTTGCTTGATTTAGATTTTAGAAAATAGAAGCAAGATTATAGAAGCAATATTTTTCTGGATTGTTGATTATAGATTTTAGAAGCAAGAAGCAAGATTTTTCTGGATTGTCGATTATAGATTTTAGAAAATAGATGCAAGAATATAGATCTAAGATTATAGATGAATATCTTTCAGGTTGTAGATTATGCGTTAACCAAATAAAAAAGCACTCTGAGTTTTATACCAGAGTGCTTTTTTGCTTTGAATTAATTAAACCTTAATTTCAATATAATAATCTATTCTCTTTATTCTAAAATCTTGTATCTAAAAATCTTGCTTCTTGCTTTTAAGATCTAAAAAAACTCTACTTAAAATTCCCAATTCCTTCTTTTAGCCAATGCAAATATTCATCTGCGTTTACATAACTAATTGTTGGTTTTGAGCTGTTTAAATTCTTCCCTTCTAGATCAGTTATAATGTATAAAGGCTGCGTATTTGTTTTGTATTTTGAGATCATAAAATCAGTCCATTTATCGCCAACCGTTATGATTTTATCCCCGGATTTAGTTACAAATTGTTCTTCTTTTGGCAATTCACGTTTATCATCTACATAAAGAGAAATCAAAACAACATCATTTTTTAAGATTGGTAAAATCGTTGGTTCTGACCAAACATTATTTTCCATTTTTCTGCAATTCACACAAGCATAACCTGTAAAATCAAGCATAATAGGTTTATTGATTGATTTTGCATAGGCTAGTCCATCTTCATAATCATGAAAAACCATAATACCGTGCGGTCCTAATTCTGCTCCGTCAGGCAAACCTTTTATCGATTCACCACTAACATTTGAATTAGCAGAACCTCCTACCCCAAACGGACTTTCACTATATTGTGGAGGTGGCGGGAAAGCACTGATTAATTTCAATGGCGCTCCCCAAAGTCCGGGAATTAAATAAACTGTAAACACAAGTGTAAGTAATCCTAAATACAATCTGCCCACAGAAATATGATTTAACGGACTATCGTGTGGCAAAGATATTTTTCCGAATAGATATAAAGTCAATGCTGCAAAAATAGCAATCCAGATCGCGATAAAAACTTCTCTTTCTAATAAATGTAATTGAAGAACTAAATCGGCATTTGATAAAAATTTAAATGCTAAAGCCAATTCTAAGAATCCTAAAACTACTTTTACCGTATTCAGCCATCCTCCAGATTTTGGTAATGAATTTAACCAGCCCGGGAACATGGCAAATAACATAAATGGCAAAGCCAATGCTAACGAAAATCCTAGCATTCCAATAACCGGAGCGATTCCTCCGTTTGAAGCTGCTTCAACTAATAAAGTTCCTACGATTGGTCCTGTACAGGAGAATGAAACAATTGCCAAAGCCAAAGCCATAAATAATATTCCTATTATTCCGCCTCTGTCTGCTTGTTGATCTACTTTATTTCCCCATGAATTAGGCAGCATAATTTCAAAAGCTCCCAAAAACGAAGTGGCAAAAATGATCAATATAATGAAGAAAATTAAGTTGAACCAAACATCTGTAGACAAAGCATTCAATGCATCTGCACCAAATATCTTAGTTACAATTAATCCTAAAATAACATAAATAGCAATAATCGAAAGTCCGTAAAAAATAGCATTTCTAATTCCTTTTGCCCTGCTTTTACTTTGTTTGGTAAAGAAACTTACCGTCATTGGGATCATCGGGAAAACACAAGGCGTTAACAATGCTGCAAATCCTGATATAAAAGCGATAAAAAAGATCGACCATAAACTTCTGGTTGGTGCCGGCGCAGGAATATCATCTTTTTCCGTAGCCAATGCATTGTCAGTTTTAATTTCCGGAGCAGCTTCAGAAACAGTTGCTTTTGATGCAGTATCAACCGCTAAACCAACTACTTTAGTTTCATCTTGTGCAGCTGCTGTTATCGTTGGAACCGCATCCATTTTAAAAGTTGACGGAACTGAGATGGAGAATTTTTTACTTGAATTGATACAAACTTCTTTACAAACCTGAAAATCAAAATCAACATCAACCGTTTTTAAATTCGGATTAATAATTGTGATTTCCTGCTCGATATGCGCTTTACCTTCAAAGAAAGTTTCATTTACTCCAAAAATATCATTAAAAGCCGTTCTGGTTTTTCCTTCTTTAGCTTTTCCAACTAAAGTATAATTCCCTTTTTGATTTTTAAAAACAATTTCCAGCGCAAGTGGTCCGCCATCGGGTGTAAACTGGGAATACATATGCCAGTCTTTTTCAATGGTTCCATCAAAAATTAAAACAGCATTATTTCCTGATTTCTTTTCAATTTTTGAAGTCCATTTTACCGGTTCCAGGATTTGAGCATTTCCTTTTGCAAAAGCAAACAAGAAAAACAGCAAAAACACAATGGTTTTATTCCAGATACTTTTCGACATTATCGTTTGATGGTATTGATTAAAGTTCATTATTGCAATTCTATTTTAAGTATTTTATTTGTGGTATTTTCTATTTTAAAACGATCATCTTGTCGGATTCCTATAACCCAAACAATTTGATTATCTGAACACAAAATCCATGTTTTTTCTTTTTCGATCAGCGATAACTTTTCATCTTTAAAAAGTTTACTTACTTTTTTAGACTTTCCGTTCATTCCAAAGGGGTGAAAAACATCTCCCTCATTCCATTTACGTAAAATCAATGGAAATTGGATTTTTTCAGCGTCCACAAAGATAGCTTTATTTGAATCTATTGTAATGTCGTCTACTTGACAAAGCTTCAAATTTAAGGGAAAATTAACTTCTTTATCTTTTTCATTAATTTCAAATTCTTCCTTTTCTTCTATTTGAGAAAGCGGACTTAAAATCAATGTATTTCTATTTTTTAATAGTCGAAATTCTGCCGAAAGTACTTGTTTACCGGATTGTCCATCTACTAAATCATAAATATCATTCCACGCCAAAAAGCCAAATTCATTCAGCCATTGGTACAAATAGGATTTATAATTAGGTAATTTTTTAAGCTGATTCAAATCGAAATGTATATCATCACCTTCGTCTTTTGCAACTTGCTGATAAATCATAATCGAAGCATCTTCAGCCATTTCCTGTGATTCCTGCAGATATGATTGGGTTTTCTGAAACGCATTCAAAAAATTAGGATTGATTTCTTTCAACATCGGAACTAAATCATGACGAATTTTGTTCCGAAGATATTTATTCGACGCATTACTGCTGTCTTCACTCCATTCTATAGTATTATCTTCGGCATATTTAAGAATTTCGTCTCTGGAAAAAGGCAAAAGCGGACGAATGATTCGGTCGTTTTGTTCCGGAATTCCGGTCAATCCTTCTAAACCGGTTCCTCGGGTTAAATTGATTATAAAGGTTTCAAGATTATCATCGGCATGATGCGCGGTTAAGATATAATCGAAATTTTCTTTTTCAAGAAGTTCATAAAACCAACTGTAACGTAATTCACGTGCTGCAACTTGCGTAGATAATTTATAATCTTTTGCAAATGCTTCGGTATCAAACTGAGTGGTATAAATAGGAATGTTATTTTGATCGCAGTAATTCTGAATGAAATTTTGATCGCCAAAACTTTCTAATCCGCGAAGCTGAAAATTGCAATGTAAAACGGCAATTTCGTATGGCAATTGGTTCATTAAATGCAATAAAACCATACTATCCAATCCTGCGCTAACAGCCAGAAATAGTTTTTTTTCTTCCAAAAATGGAAACCTTGAAATGATGTGATTTTGAAATTTTGAAAACATTTGATAAATGTAAAAAATTAAATTCGATCTATTTTTAAATGAAATGTTAAGCGTTATTTTTTTGGCACAAATTTTATTTTATTTTTGCCACGAATTGCACGAATTAGCACTAATTATTTTTTCACGCAGATTACGCAGATTTTATTTTTTTAATTTGTGGCTATATTTTTTTTGCCACGAACTACACAAATTTTCACTAATTATTATTTTCACGCAGATTTAAAAAAATTTAGGCAGATCAGGCAAATTATTTTTAATAAAAAATCTATTCAAATCTGCTTTAATCTGCAAAATCTGCGTGAAAAAATCTTTTTAATCCTTTAATCTGTGGCTACATTTTTTTGTCACTCATAACTCGAATTATTATTTTCACGCAGATTTAAAAAGATTTAGGCAGATTCACACAAATTATTTTTAATAAAAAATCTATTCAAATCTGCTTTAATCTGCAGAATCTGCGTGAAACAAAATCATTTTCATCCTTTAATCTGTGGCAACTATTTTTTACGAATTGCAAAACAAAAAAATTCGTGCAAATTTGTGTAATTCGTGGCTAACTTTAAAAAAATTATTGCAAAACTTCGTGCATTGCCTTAGCCTTCAACAAACATTCTTCATATTCATTTTCTGGGATTGATTGTGCTGTAATAGCGCTTCCTACCGAAAATGAAACGTATTTATTTTCCTGATTGTACAAGATACTCCTGATTACTACATTGAAATCAAAATCGCCTTCGGGAGTAAAATAACCAATTGATCCGCTATATAATCCGCGTTTGGTTTCTTCAAGATTTTCAATAATTTTCATAACCGAAATCTTGGGAGCGCCCGTCATACTCCCCATTGGGAAAGTAGTTTTTAAAACATCGATTGACGAATATTGAGCATCTAATTTTGAAGTTATCGTCGAAATCATTTGATGAACCTGCAAAAACGAATATATTTTACAAAGTTCGACAACTTCAACCGATCCTTTTTGGGCGGTGTGTGATAAATCATTCCGAACTAAATCGGTTATCATGATATTTTCGGCTCTTTCTTTTGAATCTGATTCGAGAAATTGTTTTGATTTTTCATCTTCTACAGGATCTGAAAATCGCTTTGAAGTTCCTTTTATGGGCTGAGAAATCAAAGTCTCTCCAACTCTTTTTATATATCTTTCCGGAGATGCCGAAAGCAAAAAATGTTTATGGTTTTTAAAGAAAACTGAAAACGGTGCTTTCGAAATTTCATTTAGTTTCTGAAATTTTTCTAACGGATTTATAATTGCATTTTCCGCATAAAATTCCATGCAAAAATTAGCTTCGTACATATCGCCTTTATGAATATGTTCGAGCATTTTTGTCACTTTTTCAACATATAAATCTTTTGAAATTCGTTGTTGCACTTCGACATCATTTAATGTTTCAAAGGAATCATTCTGACTTTGTACAATCTCCTCAAAATCATATTCAACCTCATCATCACAAAGGAATAAATATTGAATTTCAAGTTGATTTTCTTTTAATAAAAAGATTTTTTTCGGCTGAAAGAAAAACAAATCAGGAAAATCCAAACCATCAAAATTAGATGATTTTAATTCTTCGACATCGTTTTTTAAATCAAAAGAAAGATAACCAAAAAGCCAGTCTTTAGTCGTTTGCTGATATTGTTTTAGATCCTCAAAAGCATTGTGAAAATCGGTTTTTAGCGACGTAAAAGCATCCACAGCTAATAAGCAATCAAAACTGGAATATTCCTGCGGATAGGAATTACTATCCAGGAAAACTATTTCGCGAAATTGTTGCGACCAGTTTAAAAGTTGTTGTTTAAAACGCTCCGGATTTGCAATATGTTTATGAATGGAAACTCTCAAAAAAGTATAAATTTTAGATTTCAAAATTACGACAAAAAAAATCCTTCGATAAAATAATACTCAAAAATTATTGGCACACTTTTTAGTATATCGAATTAGCGCTTCAGATTAAAACATCTTTTTAACAAAAAAAGATATTTAATAAGAGTTCCCACTTTATTTATTAATCAAATTTTAAAACTTTTATGAAAACAATTGCAAAATTAGGCTTGACCGCCGTGGTAATTTCCACATTATTATTTTCTTGTAAAAAAGCAGATGCAACTTCTTCTGCAGATGCAAGTGTAGAATCTTCGAGTAAGGAAGATCGAGCTGCAGCAGAATCATCGGGAGACAGTTATTCTGAAACCGAAACACAACAGCAAATACAAGCTGGTCAAATTACCGCAGGCGAATGGAATGATTTAAGCAATTGGGTATTCTGGGAATCTCTAAATAATAATTCTGAATTTTCTGAAATGAGCGATCATTGGAAATATCAATTGAAAGACAGGGTTTCTGTAAATGTAAAATCAGATTCAGAAAATTTAGTTGATGTACCGGTTTCATTGATCAACTCTCAAAATGAAATTGTTTGGTCATCAAGAACCAACAATAAAGGAAATGCAGAATTATGGCCCTATTTAAAAGGTGAAAATCAATCAAATCGCCAAAATTTAAAAATAAAAATTGGCAATCAGATATTTAAAAACATCGAAAGTTTTGATGATAAAAAAATCAACAGATTAGTGCTGCAAAATTATAAAACAAAAAATACCGAAAAGAAAATTGACATTGCTTTTATGGTGGATGCAACGGGTTCTATGGGAGATGAACTGGAATATTTAAAGGAAGAATTAACAGATGTAATTTCTAAGGTAAAAAATAAAAACCAAGGTGTTACAGTAAATATGGGCGCTGTTTTTTACAGAGATAAAGGCGAGGATTATGTAACAAAAATATCTGATTTTTCGACAGATATTGATGATACTGTTGATTTTATAAAAGATCAGTCTGCTGAAGCCGGCGGTGATTTTCCGGAAGCTGTTGAAACTGCTTTGGATAAATCAATCAATGATCTGGAATGGTCTGAGGATGCTACTTCAAGAATTTTGTTTCTGGTATTAGACGCACCACCTCATTATGAGGATGATATTATCTCAGAAATTCATGATTTAATCGCCACAGCAAGTAAAAAAGGAATCAGAATTATCCCAATTACTGCAAGCGGAATTGATAAGGAAACGGAGTTTTTAATGCGCTATATGGCAATTGCAACTAATGGAACTTACGTTTTTATAACTAACGACAGCGGGATTGGGAATGATCATATTGCAGCATCAGTAGGAAATTATCAGGTTGAACACTTAAATAAATTAATGGTACGACTTATAAATGAAAGCATAAAATAGCTTTTTACCTTAAACACAAACATTACAAATAAACAGATTAAGTGTTAATAAAATAGCAATTTCATAATAAAAAATTCGTTATATTTGATATAGCATTGTAGTAATCCTAAAATAGGATTGTAAATATTATAAAATTCTCAATAGATCAGCTTTAAAAAAATTGACTTTCCTTTATTAGAGAATTCAGCTTATAACGATTTCAATAAATAAACTATACTTTTTTAACCTATCTAAAATTTAAGTATTATGAAAATTGCTACTATTATTGTTCGTGTTTTAATTGGTCTTTTACTACTTTTTGCTTCGATCAGTTATTTTTTTCATCTGATGCCGGAACAGGAAACTACCGGAAATTTCAAAGCTTTTAATGTTGGTTTAATGGCTTCAACTTATTTAATTCCTTTAGCAAAATCAATAGAATTGCTTTGCGGAATTGCATTTGTAACGGGACGGTATGTTACATTAGCGAATATTTTGATCTTACCTATTACAGTCAATATCTTGTTTATCAATTATTTTCTGACTCCGCATGGTTTGCCTGTTGCAGCGTTATTGTTTCTGGCTAATTTGTTTTTGATTTACAGATATTGGGGTAATTATAGAAGTGTTTTCACGAGATAATTTATTTTACTTATAAAAATACAAACCCGATACTTCAAAAAAGTACCGGGTTTCTTATTTAATAAAAATTCAACGTTTACGATTTTTATTAATTTGCTTTATCATGTTTTACCCAAACAAGGTCAGAAGTATCATAACCTATTTCCTGCGCCTTTCTAAGATAATCCAGCTTGATGTTTTCAGGAATTGAGGTTTCTCTGGAAAGTATCCACAAGTATTTTAAGCTTTCTCCTGCAACAAGTGCATATTTGTAATCAGGATCAATTGCAATTACATTATATCCAGCATAAAATGGTCCAAAAAACGAAACTTTCAACATTCCGATATTATCTGATTTTACAAATTTAGCTTTACCAATACTTTGCTCCCACTTATCTTTTTTAGCGTTATAACCTTTATTATCTACTTTTATGGTTCCGTTATCGTTTAGGGAATATTCGGCTGTAACATTGTTCAGTCCTTTTTCGTACTTAAAATCAAGTCTGGCAATTTCGTACCATTTTCCTAAATATTTTGATTTGTCAAAATTTGTTACTGCTTTTACATTATCAGGAATGGTTGAACCACAAGAATAAAGTGCTAAAGCTATTCCTGCTCCAATAAGAACTGGAGCTATATATCTATTTTTCATGATGTTGGCTTTTAATAGAGTAAAGATAACATCACAATTGTCTATTTAATTTACAATATTTTTTGCAGATTTTATATTTTTTCTGGTATTACACTAATTTATAAATCAGGACGAGGAATTTTTAGTCCCGACGGGCAATGTCATTAAGTTAGCTTTTAGATAATAAAATTAATCTCACAAAGACGCTAAGACGCAAAGTTTACACACTATTTCATTTTGATTTTGCGAGATTTATTCAGCATAACATTATTGATTTTTTCTTAACTTAATGAAATTGCCAATAGGGCTATACATGAAAAAAATTGAAACAATAAAAAAAACCGTTAAAAAATTAATTCTAACGGTTTCTAAATATGATTTAACGTAGATTATACGTGTATTATACGTGTATTGCTCTGTTTTCTGTTGCTGCCAATGCTGCTTCTTTTACTGCTTCCGCGAAAGTTGGATGCGCATGACTCATTCTTGAAATATCTTCAGCCGAAGCTTTGAATTCCATTGCTGTAACTGCTTCAGCAATTAAATCAGCTGTACGGGCTCCAATCATGTGAACTCCTAAAACCTCATCCGTTTTTGCATCAGCGATGATTTTTACAAATCCGTCTAGATCTCCACTTGCTCTTGCACGACCTAAAGCTTTGAAAGGAAAACTTCCAACTTTGTATTCAGTTCCTGAAGCTTTTACCTGCTCTTCAGTTTGTCCAACTGCAGCAACTTCCGGCCAAGTGTAAACTACACCAGGAATTAAGTTATAATCAATATGTGGTTTTTGACCCGCTAAGATTTCAGCAACCATAGTTCCTTCTTCTTCAGCTTTGTGTGCCAACATTGCTCCACGAACAACATCACCAATTGCATAAATATTAGGAACGTTAGTTTGTAAATGATCATTTACTTCTACTTGTCCTCTGTCTGAAATTTTCACTCCTGCTTTGTCAGCGCTTAATCCGTCTGTGTAAGGACGGCGACCAACAGAAACTAATGAATAATCTCCTTCAAGCGTGATTGTTTCTCCTTTTGCATTTTCAGCCTGAACGACAACAGCATCACCGTTTCTTTCTACTGATTTTACTTTGTGAGAAACGTAGAATTTCATTCCTTGTTTTTTCAATACTTTAGTTAATTCTTTAGATAAAGAAGCATCCATTCCAGGAATAATTCTGTCCATGAACTCAACTACAGAAACCTGAGCTCCTAAACGCAAGTAAACTTGTCCAAGCTCGATCCCAATAACTCCACCACCAATAATTACCAGGTGTTTTGGAACTTCTTTTAAAGCCAAAGCTTCTGTAGAAGTAATAATTCTTTCCTTATCAATTTTGATAAAAGGTAAAGAAGATGGTTTTGAACCTGTAGCGATTACGGTATATTTTGCTTCAATAGTTTCTGATGTTCCGTCAGCTTTTGCAACTGCAATGTGCGTTGCGTCTACGAAAGAACCTAAACCAGTAAAAACAGTAATTTTATTTTTATCCATTAAGTAGTTGATTCCACCTACGGTTTGATCTACAACTGCTTGTTTGCGCGCGATCATTTTCTCTAAATTGATTTTTACATCTCCTGAAACCTCGATTCCGTGGTCTGCAAAATGTGCAATTTCTGCATAATGATGAGAAGAAGATAATAATGCTTTTGAAGGAATACAACCTACGTTAAGGCAGGTTCCGCCAAGAGAGTTATACTTTTCTACAATGGCTGTTTTAAAACCTAATTGTGCGCAACGAATTGCTGATACATATCCGCCCGGTCCTGAACCTATAATGACTACGTCAAATGAACTCATAGTTTGTCTATTTTATTTTTAGCGATACAAAATTAAGGAATAAAGTTTTGTTTAAAGTTTAAATCTCAATGTTTTTTGTGTGAAATTTTGGGTGTGAGGTTTTTGCTACGAAGGCACAAATACACGAAGTTTTTTAACGTTTAAGTTCGCTAACTTTTGTTTTTTTAATCTCGAAAAGTCGCAGAGCCGCAAAGTTTTTTTTTGATTTTGAAGATTTTGAAAAGAATGTTTCACGCAGATTTTGCAGATAAAGCAGATTTTTTTGTTTCTCGCAAAGTCGGAGAGGCGCAAAGTTTATACACCAACTTGTCATCCTGAGGAACGAAGGATCTCCGTAAGTAACTCTATAAAGATTGGCGACATTCTGTGCGGAGCTTCTTGCGGAGATCCTTCGTCCCTCAGAATGAGAAAAAAATCCATCTCTGTACTTTTGCGTCTTTTGAAAAATCAACACTAAATTTTAGACGCACAGCTGTGCCTCTCTACGGTCAGTCTTTGTCCCTTTGAACCTTTGTCCCTTTGAACCTCCCTCAAAAAATCACCGTCGAATTCTTTACTTCGCTAATCATAAACATACTTTGTGTACTGCCGATGTGTTGCAACGAAGTAAGTTTAGTAACTAGAAATTCTCTGTATTCTTCCATGTCTTTTACCAGGACTTTCAGGATATAATCGTAGTCGCCGCTTACGTGATGGCATTCTAAAACTTCGTTGAGTTTGATTACTTCGCTTTCAAATTTGGTTAGGAATTCTTTTGTGTGCTGAATGAGTTTTAAGTGACAGAAAACTACAAATCCTTTATCGATTTTGGTTTTATCAACTAATGCTACGTAGTTTGTGATTATGCCTTCGCGCTCTAGCTTTTTGATGCGTTCGTAAACTGCCGTTACCGAAAGATTGAGTTTCAAGGACAATTCTTTGGTTGTTTTTTTACTGTCGGTTTGTAATAAAACGAGGAGTTTTTTATCTGTTGCGTCTAAAGTCATTTTAACGGGTTTATTGTTTGTTGTTTTGCAATGAAAGAAAATCTATTTTTTTAAGTTTTCTAAATCAAATTTAGATAAATAATCTTTTAAAAATAATTTTTATAGTTTTAAAATCTAATTATAAGCTTTATGGTTGATTAATTTTCTTAATAAACGTTATTTTGAATAGAATTTCTTTTGAAAACGAGTTTCATAGCCCTGATAGTAGTGGAAAGCCCGGAGTAAAAAAGGCAAAAGTTTCTTGGTCTAAAAAAGCGACCAACGGAAGCTCTTTTTAGATCATTAGAAACTTACCTTTTTTATGAGGACTTGAAACGGAAAGCAGGAATAGCTTCAAATTAAAATTCCAATAAATAAATTCCAAATTCCAATGGCAATGGCAATGGCAATGGCAATTTCAAAAATCAATTTCAATTTCAATTTCAATAACAAACTCAAAAAATAATAAATATCAACTCAAAAACTATTATGAAAAACTTTAATCCAGCTGATAAAATTCAGGATTTGCAGTACTTTGGTGAATTTGGCGGCGTGAATCCTTCGATTTCTGATTCTTCTACTTATACGTTTCTTTCGGCTAAAACGATGTTTGACACTTTTGAAGGAAATATGGAAGGCTGCTATTTGTATTCTCGCCATTCTTCTCCAAGTAATTTGTATCTGGATCAGGCTTTGGCAGCGATGGAAGGAACGGAAACTGGAAATGTTTCGGCTTCAGGAATGGGTGCGATTACGCCTACTCTATTACAGCTTTGCGGTGCGGGCGATCATATTGTTTCAAGCCGAACTATTTATGGTGGAACTTATGCTTTTTTGAAAAATTTTACGCCTAGATTCGGGATTGAAACGAGTTTTGTAGACATTACGAAATTGGATATTGTAGAAGCTGCAATTACACCAAAAACAAAGGTTTTGTATTGCGAAACGGTGAGTAATCCGTTATTAGAAGTGGCTGATATTGCTGGTCTGGCGCAAATTGCTAAAAGACATAATTTGCAATTGGTTGTGGATAATACATTCTCACCTTTATCTGTTTCTCCAGCGAAATTAGGTGCGGATATTGTGATTCATAGTTTGACAAAATATATTAACGGAAGCAGTGATACGGTTGGTGGTGTGACTTGTGCCTCTAAAGAATTTATTAATGCTTTGAAAAATGTAAACTCGGGAGCAAGTATGCTTTTGGGTCCAACAATGGATAGTTTGCGTTCGGCTTCTGTAATGAAAAATCTGCGTACGCTTCATATCCGAATTAAACAACATAGTCATAATGCGCATATTCTGGCGGATAAGTTTGAAGCTGACGGTTTAAAAACGGTTTATCCGGGATTGAAAAGTCATCCAAGTCATGAATTGTATAAAACGATGATTAACCGTGAATATGGTTTTGGAGGAATGATGACTATTGATGTTGGAACTTTGGCTAAAGCCAATGAATTAATGGAGTTGATGCAGGCGAGAAACTTAGGTTATTTGGCAGTAAGTTTAGGTTTTTATAAAACATTATTTAGTGCGCCGGGAACTTCGACTTCGAGTGAAATTCCATTAGAAGAACAAAAAGAAATGGGATTGACGGATGGTTTAATCCGCTTTTCTATTGGGTTGGATAACGATATTGAGCGTACTTACGAAATGATGAAAGCTTGTATGGTGGAACTTGGGATTTTGTAGCATTGTTTCACAGAGATTCACAAAGAATTTTCACAGAGATACACAGATTTTATTTCACGCAGATTTTAAAAGATTTGGGCAGATTTTACATTAACTAAGATTAAAAATTAAATCTGCTTTAATCTGTAAAATCTGCGTGAAACATTTTTTTTTAAATCCAATAATCTGTATCAAAAAACAGAAAGCCGTTTTGAATGTCTCAGAACGGCTTTTGCTATCTAATTTTGTTCAAAATGTTTGAAAGATGCCCAATATTTATCTTTATAAATTTCGGAAGTAACTTTTAGTTCTTTTGAATATTTTGTTTCAATTTCGCTTAGAATTTTTGATGGTTTTCTAAAATCTTTGCAGGCAAAATAAATTTCTCGTTTATTATTTCCTGTTTCTCTGCCGATGTTTAAATATCCTTCAAAATCTTTTAATTCACTTGTTAGTTCATCTTCAAAATTATCTAGGAATTTATACATTTTTTCATCCGGCATTCCGTTATTACTTTTACCATCAAAAAATACGGTAACAATTGTGATCCATGGGTGTGACATTTTAGCGTCCCAATTAATAAGATCTGTATTTATAACGGCTAATAAAGGTCCGTTTTCTGTGGTGGTTTCCAGACATGCGTAACTATCGTTTTCTGTATTATGCCTGATTGCTTCGTATTTTTCGACAAATTCTTTTTCTCTCCAGATTAGATAATCTTTTAGCTTTTCAATTGGAATTAGTTCTTCAGAAATTCCTTCTTTTCCAACTATATTTAAATTATCAATTATGGTTAGCGAATCTAGTTCTCCCAGTAAATTATCCAGGAAAATATAAATTCCGTTTGTTATCAATCTTCTTTTTTCTTCTATGAAATCATCATAGACTATTGTCAAATCAATTTTATCTGAATATTCTCTATGATTATTAGAATAGAATTTTATGTTTTCTTTGTTAAACTCAAATTCTTCCATTTTGATTCCAAAATCTGTCATATCTGTAGCAGGTTTTAGGGCTGTAAATTTCCAACCTTCAATATTGGGAGCTTTACTGACCAACTCTTCTACAAAATAGATGTTTTTTATTACTCCTTCTGGCGTGAGAATAAGTTCAACCGTATCATCATTGTACATTCCGGTCAAAAAATAAAAACCGCTTTGAATCTCCTTTAGCTTTGGGGCAATTTTATTAAAAAAATCCTGCTCAATATTCTCCCTATTCTTAACGATTTTGAAAAAATCTTTTTCATGTTGTAAAAACCAGTCCCAAAAATCACTGTATGACGTAATCGCGACTTCTTTTTTACTAAATATGTTTTTGAAAAAACTCATGCACTTAAAAATTTAAATTTAATATTTACTATAAAACAAATTAAAGAAAATTTTATAGCGTAAGAAAATTTTTATATTAAATAATTGCATTTTATTTATAAAAAAAGCCGTTCTGAAATACTATCAGAACGGCTTCTCTTATAATTTATAACTCAAAAACTATACTTTCTCTACAAAGTTTAGTTTACTGTTTTTTCGACTGTATGTAAAGTAAATTACAAGTCCTATTAATAACCAGATTGTAAAGTAAATCCAGTTCCAGACGCTTAATTCTGCCATCATATAAAGGCAGCAAATAAGCCCTAACAACGGAATTAAAGATAAATTTTGTCTGAACGACCAAACAGCTAATCCAACCAAAACGAATAAAAATATCCACATTGGGATTTTGTGTTTGAATAAACTGAAACCAGATTCGTATTTTAATGAATCATTGATTGGTAAACCTTTTACAACCTCAGCATATTTAGCATCGTCGTCTTGATATTGACTTAGTAAATGTTCTAAATCTGCGGTTTCGGCAGTTTTATTTTGAACATCGATACTTTCTAAATAATTGAAAACTTCTGCTGATTGTTCTTTATCTAATAATGTAATAATTGTGGTTGCATCATTTGTCTGAGCATCATTATTTATAAAAGCCATTGTCGCTTTATTGTTGAATGCAAAAGCATAATACAATCCGGCAATCATTAAAACTGGCAGAATATATTTTGAATTTACATAAGGCGTTTTGAATTTTCCTCTTGGAATTTCAGGCTTATTCTGTAAAACCAAAACTCCGGCGCAAACCAATACAAAGGCAAATAAAGTACCAATACTGCATAAATCTGTTACCATTGTCAGGTTCAGAAATAAAGCAGGAACTGCTACTACAAAACCAGTTACAATGGTTGCAAATGATGGTGTTTTGAATTTTGGGTGCACGGTTGAAAATTTCTTTGGCAATAAACCATCACGGCTCATGCTCATCCAGATACGAGGCTGCCCCATCTGGAAAACCAAAAGAACGCTTGCCATGGCAATTACGGCACTTACGGCAATAATTCCCGACATCCATTTTAGGTTTAATTTTTCGAAAACAAACGCCAGAGGATCTCCAACATTTAATTCGTTATAACGCACCATTCCGGTTAAAACCAAAGCAATGGCAATATATAAAATTGTACAAATAATGATCGCCCACATCATACCTCGGGGTAAATCGCGTTGTGGATTTTTACATTCTTCAGCAGTTGTTGAAATCGCATCAAAACCTATATAAGCAAAGAAAACAGCCGAAACTCCTTTTAAAACTCCGCTAACTCCATTTGGTGCAAACGGATCCCAATTAGCAGTATCGACATAAAAAACTCCTACCGCAATAACTAAAAGTACGATGCAAAGTTTTACAACAACCATTACATTACTCGCGTTACGAGATTCTTTCATTCCTCTATAAACCAAAGCGGTAATTAAAACAATGATAAATAAAGCAGGTAAATCAGCCACAAAATGGAAAGAACCAATTGTTGGTGCCGTTGTCCATGCTGTGTGAGCTGCCTGTAAAGAAGCACTTAAATTTTCGAACGATTTTCCGCCCTGCATTAAAGCTTCTGCATCAGTAAAACCCGTTGAAGCGGTTAGATAATCCATCTGAATCCATTGCGGAAGATGAATTCCGCCACTCTGGAGCAGTCCTGTAAAATAATCACTCCACGATATTGCCACCGTTATGTTTCCTACGGCATATTCCATAATTAATGCCCAACCGATAATCCAGGCGATGATTTCTCCAAAAGCCACATATGAATATGTATAAGCACTTCCTGAAACCGGAACCATTGAGGCAAATTCGGCGTAAGCAAATGCGGCAAAACTACAGGCTAATGCGGTAAATAAAAACAAGAAAATTACAGCTGGACCTCCGTCGGCACTGGCTTTCCCGATGGTACTAAAAATTCCTGCTCCTACAATAGCAGCAATCCCGAAAGCAGTTAAATCTTTGGTGGTTAAATGCTTTCCTAATGCATTATGACCATCTGCTTCGTTTTTTGCAACTTGTTTCAGAATATCTTGTACCGTTTTTTTTCGGAATAAACCTGATAATGCCATATGTGAGTTTGCTTTATAAATTAATATATTTCGGTCTTTGTGGTTTTATTTTGCAAATAATGCAAAAATTATCCTGATTTCAAATATATAAAACCATTTTGTTTTGTGTGTATTTTTTATGGTGAATTATTTTGCCCACGGATTATGCTGATTAAACAGATTGACGCAGGTTTATTTTCTCGCTACGAATTACACAAATTTCTCGAATTATTTTTTTTTACCACAGATTAAAAGATTAGCTCAGATTATTTCACGCAGATTTAAAATGATTTAAGCAGATGCGCGCAAATTATTTTATAAAAATCTAAAATTAAATCTGCTTAAATCTGCAGAATCTGCGTGAAACAAAATCATTTTAATCGTTATAATCTGTGGCTAACTTTTTTCTCGCAGATTTGGCAGATTGAGCAGATTTATTTTGACAAAGATTAAAAAGAAAAACCTGTGTAAATCCTTGTCATCCGTGTCATCCGTGTGCCATCTCTCAACGCAAACAGCTTCTCAAAATACTGACCGGATGTTGCGCTTCTCTGTTTGTTCCGTCAAAAATTTGATGACGGCAGCTCGTTCCTGCAGCGGCAATTTTTACATTTTGAGCGGTTGCGCGCACTTTTGGGAATAATGTATCTTCCCCCATTTGCATACTTACCTGATAATGTTCTTTTTCGTAACCAAAAGATCCCGCCATTCCGCAACAACCTGAATTGTAAATTGTAACTGTGTTATTGGTTGGTAAATTCAGCATTGCGAAAGTCGCTTCAACAGAACTCAAAGATTTCTGATGGCAATGCCCGTGAATTTTGATTTCTTTCTTTTCTTGTGAGAAAGAATCCGGTCTGATTTTACCATCGATAATTTCTTTTTTAAAGAATTCTTCGATTGTAAAAGCACATTGCGCTACTCTTTCAGCACTTTCCTTATCATCAGCAAGACGCAAATATTCATCTCTAAAAGTCAAAATTGCCGAAGGTTCGATACCTATTAAAGGCGCTTTCGCGGAAATTAAATCCTTGAAGATATTTACGTTTGTATTTGCTATTTTCTTGGCTTCTTCTAGAAATCCTTTAGACAAATACGTTCTTCCGCTTTCTTCGTGATTTACGACCAAAACTTCGTAACCTAATTTCGTTAATAATTCAAAAGCATCGATTCCGATATTTACATCATAATAATTCGTAAATTCATCATTGAACAAATACACTTGCCCATTTGGGAAATGCTGATTTTGTTTCTTCTGATTTTCGAACCATTTTTTAAACGTCTTTTTTGCCAATAACGGAACTTGTCTTTCCGGTGCAATTCCCATGCTTTTTTTCACAAGCGATTGATTCGAAATAAAGTTGGTGATTGACGGAAACAAACTTCCCATTTTATTCAGTTTTGCATTGTGTGCAAAAATCTTACTTCGGGTCGAGAATCCGTTTGCTTTTTGATATTGGTATAAAAATTCCGCTTTTAAAGTCGCAACGTCCACATTACTCGGGCATTCGCTGGCGCAGGCTTTACAGCTCACACACAATTCAAAAACTTCGTATAATTCTTTCTGGTCAAATTTATTTTCTTTTTCAGAATACGTCAAATATTCACGTAACGCATTGGCACGCGCACGCGTAGTTTCTTTTTCATTTTTGGTCGCGCGATAACTCGGACACATTGATCCTCCTGCCGATGGCAATTTTCTGCAATCGCCAGATCCGTTGCATTTTTCGGCAGCGCGCAAAATTCCTAAACTATCTGAAAAATCCTGAAACGTTTTAATATCCGGTTCTACCCTTCCTGAAATCACACGATGATTTTCGTCCATTTTCAAAGCGTTGACAATCTTTCCGATATTCAAAACCGAATTAGGGTCAAACGCTAATTTGATTCTTTTCAGCAATTCATAATTCGTTTCACCAATCATAAACGGAATAAATTCTCCGCGTACAATTCCGTCGCCGTGTTCACCGCTTAATGAACCTCTATATTTTTTGACCAAAATTGCCACATCGGTCGCAATTGTTCTGAATAATTTTAAGTCAGATGTTTTCTTTAAATTCAAAACGGGACGCAAATGCAGTTCTCCCGCTCCGGCGTGCGCGTAATAAATTGCTCCTTGTCCGTGGCGTAACATCATCGCCGAAAACTCTGCAATATAAGCCGGTAAATCGCTCAATTCAACCGCTGTATCTTCAATAGAATCGGCTGCTTTGTCATCGCCAACAATACTTCCTAAAAGTCCGAGACCTGCTTTTCTAAGTTCATTTACTTTTTCAATATCTGCTCCGTAAATTTTTACAAGCGCGTAACCAAAGTTGTTTTTTTCTAAATCAGCGACTAAAGCATTTGCCTGATTTTCGGCATCTTCAGCATCGTGCGAAGCCACTTCAAACATCATAATCGCTTTGGGTTCGCCAACTAAAAAGAACCTGTTTTTAACGTGTTCCCGACTCGTTTTTGTACAATCTAAAATCGTATCGTCGATCATTTCGCAAGTGTACAAATGATGTTTCATTGCTACGACAACAGATTCCAGCGATTCCTGAATGCTGTGATAATGCGCCACGACCATAATATTATGAACGGGTGGTAAATCGTCGACTTTCAAAGTGATTTCGGTCGTAAAAGCCAGTGTTCCCTCGCTTCCGCAGAGTAATTTTCCAAGATTGATTGTAGGTTCTGTTCCGCCAAACAAATCTGATTTTAAGAGAATATCAACCGCATAACCTGTATTTCGTCTGTGAATTTCAGGTTTCGGAAACTCTTTTATAATTTCGTCCTGCGCTGCTTTTACCGAAAGTTCGTCATAAAGGCTTTTGTATATTTTATTTTCTAAAGAATCTCCTTTGGTTTTTTCGATAAATTCCGCCGAAGTTAGTTCGTTAAAAACCACTTCCGATCCATCGCTCAAAAGTCCTTTGATTTCAACAATTTTATCGCGCGTAACGCCATAACGAATCGATGTTGTTCCCGAAGAATTATTGCCCACCATTCCGCCAATCATACAACGGTTTGTTGTTGATGTATTAGGTCCGAAAAATACGTTATGAGGTTTTAAAAACAAATTCAGTTCATCGCGAATTACGCCAGGCTGTACTGTTACTGTTTTTTTAATGGCGTCAAAATTCAGGATTTTAGTAAAGTTTTTCGAGACATCCACCACAATTCCGTCGCCAACCGTTTGTCCCGCAAGCGAAGTTCCGGCAGTTCTGGGCGTAATCGAAATATGATGCTGCGCCGCAAACTTTATCAGTTTACTAATATCTTCAATGGTTTTAGGCACCGCAACCGCTTTTGGTCGAATCCTGTACACCGATGCATCGGTAGAATAAAGCGTTTTATGAAGATCATCAAATAAAAGTGTTCCCTCTAATGATGCTGATAATTGTTCTAACTCCTTATTTATTGACATTATAACTGAATTTATGGCTTTCTTTTCAGTTACAAAAATAGTTTTTTTTAAGGTTCTTTTATTAGGTTCTGAGGTGCAAAGTTGCAAAGGCACAAAGGTTTTTTTCTTTGCCATTTGTTTTCATCATATAAGTGACATAAGTCATCTTGGAAAACTAATTTGACGCAAAGTGTGTCATCGACCGAAGGAGAAATCACATAAGCTTTGCGCATAGTAAACCCGACAGGTTTTTAAAACCTGTCGGGTTTCGCGAACAGACGAAATGACAAGATCACGAATAACTAGATTTGACATAAAGTTTGTCATTCTGAGGAACGAAGAATCTCATCAAGTAACTCCGCAACAGTGTGTTCGTACCGCGTGTGATTTCTCGTTCCTCAAAATGAAAAGATCACGGATAATTGGATTTTGGACTTTTTTATTGGAATATTAATTTGAAGCTATTCCTGCTATCCGTTTCAATCTTTTGTGCCGAACCCCGGCACAAAAGGATTTCCACTTCTATCAGGGCTAGGGCAATTGATTTCATAAGGAGATTTACGGAGAAATTGATTTATACAAAAAATGATTCTTCAATAACTCTATACAATTTAAAAACACAACCAAAATTTGTTTCCGCTGTACTCTCGACAATTTCCCAACCTAATATTCCTTTATTTATAAGTTGATATAATTCATAGTCAATATATTCATCGCTATAATTTAGTTTTTGGTAATCCGGATGCGTTCTTATTAACTCTGAGAATTTCCATTGCGAAAATTTAATTTCGTTTACTCTAATATCATATTCATACTTAACACCATCTTTTTCAGCAGTACAACCACTTCCGTGAAAATAATAATCAATACCGTCAATAATTCCTTTTCGGTCAAAAAAAGTACTTGAAAACGAACATGGATTTTTATCGCTTTTGTATTTGTCTTTTAACAAAGCTTCAAAAGCTCTTATAAAATTAATGTAGTCAGTTAAAATTTCTTTTATCATAATTAAAAAACGAATTCATAATTTGATTCGAATATATGTTATTTTTTCGGCAAAAATAGAAAGATTTTTCTTATATTTGGCTCTTCTTAAACTACGGCACTAAGAATTAATTTAAATTTACCCTTGTGTTAATGGTGCCGAATATTGTAAAAATAATAACGCTCTAAAACGCGCGCAACACCTTATCAACATTGGTTTTAATCACCAAATGTCAAGTTATGAGTACAAACACTCTTTCAAAAGAAGCCCAAACAAGGCTAACAGATTTTTTCAACAACACAATTGAGCCAGAACAAATGGCGAAAGCACTAAGGCAAGTCAATTTTGTACTCGCTTTAGGAATTATCAGAGAAGATGAAACGCTTCAACAAGAAATTATCAAAGTAGAAAACAGCTTTTATTGGCTTAATGAACTAGCAGAGATTTTAAATCCTTATTTGGATGTGAAGTAAGATTTGTTTTTACAATTAACTAAAAAACCCTCGATTTTTTAAGATCGAGGGTTTTTTGTTTGATTTCTTTGTTGTTATTGGAACGCGTATGAAGTCAGGAGAACTTCGCACAGCTAAATTTCATGTTTCAACAAGACTTTGAAAAGCGGGTCTGTTGTAAAATTAATTGACATGAAATAGTAGCCAACAATGCCTCATACAATTTTTACAATCCCTATTTACAGCACTTTACTTTGATTTATTGACAGTATAAATTCCGCCCACAAGTAAAATGACGCCCAGCCCTAAATAAAGGTATCCTTGTTGTTTACCGGATTCGTTGGACGCATTAATTTTTAGTCCTAATAAATTGATTTCTTTTGTATTATCGGCTATTTTGTTGATACCTATATATCCCAAACCGAGACTAATAACGATTAGAATTATTCCTATTATTTTTGATGGATTCATATTTTTTGAATTTAATTGTTTCTCTAATTTAAGAAAAATATTTTTCAATCAGTTAATAATATTCATTTTATCCTAATTGATGAGGGAACATGAAACCCTTCAATCCCAAATAAACACTTTAGAAAACAGCTTTTATTGGTTGAATGAATTAGCCGAAGTTTTAAATCCTTATTTGAGTTTGGAGTAAGGTTTTATTTTGATTTTACAATAAATGGAAAAACCTCGATTTTTTAAGATCGAGGGTTTTTGTTTAATTTCTTTGTTGATTATTGTAACGGGTACGAAGTCAGGAGACTTCGCCACAGCGTATAACTTTCAATACTATTTTTGGTTTCTAGAAGACTTCGAAGAGTAACTAGGTATCTTTATTTAATCTTCCATTAAGCTTATTTGTTAAATCAGAAAGTTTTGAATCTATACTTTTGAATCTACTCATTCTTTTATTAAATATTTTTCTTTTAGTACACGAGCGAAACGCTCACGTCAGCAGCATAATAAATCAAATAATATGCAAATAGTAAACTTTCACTCTGTTAATGTAGTGCTTAATTCTACTTTTATTGTCAGGATGTCAGAGGAAATAAACCAGTACGGAAGTTATTGATTTTAATTTGTGATTTTTAAAACTTGCAAAATTTCATTAAAATTTAGTAATTGATTTTGACGCAAATAGTTATAATTTCGAACAAATCTGTGCGGAGTCTTGTCAGATATTTTAATTAGTGCATTTTTTGGTTTAAAATTTGCCTTGTATTTACTGGTAAATGTTCAATTAGACTTAAATTTTAACGGTAGTTACAAGAAATACTTGTATCAAAATTTGGTTATATTGTTTAATTGCGTAATATTTGTTCAAAAAATAAACCTATAAGTTGATTTTTATGACAAAAAATCGTAAATTTAAACTTGAAGGTTTGATACCCAATGTGTTATTTTCGATAAAATATGATGGGGAAGGAAAATGTGAATTTGTAAAATTGTTTGAAAAGTGGGACGATCCTTTATGGCTATATAATTTTTTTAAAGCAAACCAAGCTGATTTAAATAGTGGAGCGTGGGGAAGTATTACAATTGCCAATGCAGTTCGTCAAACACATGCGCAAGCAAAAGAAATGAAAAAATTAATTTTGTCAATTGCAAATGGACAAGATGATAATTTTACGATTCTTTCTCAATATTTTATGCCATTAATAAATGGAAAATACGGAAAATTAGAATGGGATAAAGGCAAAGGCTTATTAAAACATAATTGGCTAAGAATTTATGCAGTTCGTTGCTCTAAAAACACCTATTTAATTACGGGTGGTGGTATTAAACTGACAAGAGATATGTCTCCACCGCATTTGCAGGATGAACTTGTAAAACTACAACAGGCCGAAAATTATCTGCGGTCTGGAGAAGATGATCAAATTGATTTGTGTTATCTCGACTTATAAATATTATGGAAAACAATAAAAAACTAGAACAACTTATTGACGAGTCAAATTTCAATAACTCTTGGAAAGAAGACTTTCAATTACAATTAGAAAACGAATTAGATGATTTCTATTTTGAACTGTCTGTACGTATAATTGAACGTATGGATTTATTAGGTTGGAATCAAGTAGTATTAGCAGAAAAACTTGGTGTTTCCAAACAGTATGTTTCAAAATTACTTAAGTCAAAACAAAATCTTGGTTTAGAATCAATTTTCAAAATTCAGCAAATATTAGAACTGAAACTAATTGCAATTCCGGATCAAAATCCTTTAAAGCTAGAAAAACCGCAAATTACAATTAGACTTGAAGCCCCAACGCTTGCGTACATCTCTGCTTTTGACGATACAATACCTAATTATCCGACACAAAATCAATACACTGCAAAATGGCAAAAAGTAGCAAAATCAAAGTACAGCTGCAACTGTTAAAACTTACGACTGAGCAGTTTTTTCATGCAGAAAGCATTACTTCTAAAGTTGACAAAACTGGTTTAAGTATAAGTAATTCGCTTGAATATGGTCTTGACATATCAAAGTTAGCCACAGGATGCATCTATAAATTTGAATTAATTAAAGATGATGGCAATGTGCCAGTTCTAGTTCTTGAGGTTGGTGCGCATTTTAAAATAGATGAGAAATCTTTTGATAAACTTTTCGACAAAAAAGAAAATACTTTTACATTACCTTTTGCTACAGTCTGTTTAATGCTCTCTGTTGCAGTTGGTGCCGCACGTGGCTTTTTACATGCGAAGACTGAAGGAACAAATATTAATGTATCCATTCCGATTTTCGATCCTGAGACTATTATAACAGGAGATTTAATAATACCTATTTCTTCCAAATCATTAGAAATCACAAAAAAGAAAAAATCAAATAAAAGAAATCCCACTGAGTAGTGAGATTTCTTTCTTTTTTATTAATTGTGCCTCTATATAACCACATCTTGAATTGAATCAATTTTAAATGCAAAATCCACTTTAAACTAGCTGGATTTTGCATTTATAAAGAAAATTGCAGTATTAATTTCCATATCTTTTTTAATTTCCGTCAATATTTTAATAAACTTCCTATACTAGTACGAACGTCTCGCTCATGAACATTAAGAATATTTAGTGATATAGACTGTAAACACGAGCGAGATGCTCTCGCCATTACACATAATTGAAAAGACTTCTAAAACATCAAGTAATTACTTATTCATAGTTTTTTATAGTAGAAAGTAATTCTTTTTTGAATTTATAAATTTCATCAAGACTTTGCAAAGGTTGCTTTTCACCATTATCTTTTCCATTATGAAACAACTCTACATATTTGTTAGCAGAATTAAAATGTAATCTACATAATGGCTTTCTGTTATTATCGTCTAGTAAAATTCCAAAGTAAGATTGTGTATCTCTAAAAAATATTCTATTAGCAGGAATTGCTTCTCTTAAAATTGCTTTGATAATTTGTGAACCTTCTATTTCTTCTTCGGTTGTAATAAATCTTGGCGTTTCAATTTCTTCATCTACAGAAGATAATTTTTGATTTTCTTTTGATGGAATAGTTTCACCAATATTTAATGCGTTTTTAAGCCTGAAATTTATTGATTCATTTATAGAGTTAGCAAAAGCTTTCTTTGTGTATTCTTTAAAAGCGACTAATCTTGACGCAGTTAATGGTTTATTAAAAAATTTACTTACCAGAAGCTTTACAATTTCATCAGACGGATTTTGTAATTCTTTTTCAAATTCATTTCTTATTGCTTTTATATATTTTAATGCTTCTGCCGAGTCTAAAATATTTTCTAAATTATAACTGCTTTTGGTGAAATTTTCAAGAATTTTTAAGCTGGAATCAGAAATATTTGCCAAGTCTAAGGTGAAAAATGGCTTTTCATCCATTATGTTTGGTTTTTCTAAATCAGCATAAAAATTATATGTATGACCATTAGTTAAAACTCCAAAACGAGATTTTGAAACATGATAATATCGATGAAGTTGTGAATTATGCGCATCAGCATTTTCTTTCCAATGTTTACATTCAATAATTAAAATGGGTTCACCATCTTTCTTAATTACATAATCTATTTTCTCACCCTTTTTTGTACCAATATCACATATAAATTCTGGAATTACTTCTGTAGGATTAAAAATATCAAATCCCAAAATTTGAATAAATGGCATTACAAATGCATTTTTAGTAGCTTCTTCGGTATTAATTTGATCTTTTAATGAATCAACTCTTTGGTGTAATTGCTCAAGTTTTAGTCTTAAATCTGCTTCCATATTTTTAGTATATTGGTGTTTCTATTGCTATCTAGATGTTTATTTGGGTTTATTCAATTTTCTACACAGTAGCAAAAATGATAACCAACTGACGTGAGCATCTCGCTCGTAAAAGCAATTTTCAAATGTAGATTATCGATTTACAAATTATTTACGGAAAACCATATTTGTAGAGTTAAATCTTATTTATCAAAAATATCAATTAACCATTCTAAAACAAGCAAGTACTTATACCTGATTTTGTCCACAAAAAAAGCTCAACCAAAGTTGAGCTTTCACATATTAAAAAAAATCATTCCTTTCTCCAAATCCTAGTATTCAAATCCAGTTCATGAACAATATCACGCATAAACCGTACAATCGAAGATCCTCTGCTGGCGCGAGCGTCGCGCTCGTGCACATCAACGGATTTCAATTCTGTTATATCAACGTTGCGTTCACGAGCGAGACGCTCGCGCTAGCGGGGGATTTAACATTATCTTTTTATTTTAAAAGTGACTATCGAATCACAAATATTAAATCCAAAATGATAAAAATGATTAGAAACCTTTTTTATTTTTATTTCACTTTCAATGTTTCCATATTTTAAACAATCATATTTTTTTAATTCATTATATGGTATATTTATTGGAATGTTCTTATTTAATTTACAATCAAATAAGAACAAATTATATTTTTCATCTTTGTAAATAATTAATTCGTTTTTTTAAATCAAATTTTACTTCAAGTCCAATCAAACATTGATTTAGTTTTTTTTTATCAAATAAGAAAAATTTAATATTTCCCCCACCACTTTGCTTAATTGCAAAAAAATGGCTAAACTCACTACCATCAAAATAAACTGTGTTTTTTTTTGGTTGAAATAACACCAGACATGATTATTGTATCGATGTCTTTACCTAAAAAATTAAAATTAATTCTACTGTCATTTTCTTCAACATTGTTTGCAAATACAACAAGCTTAAAATTGTTTTTTAGTAGAAAAGTGTCGGTTTTTATGGTATCGTTACTTTCGTCATAAAGAAAAATTTTATTATTACACTGTTTTAGTGAGGTACTATTTTTATTACCAGTAATCTGATTATTTTTGTCTTTTTTTAATAATCTGCCACAGCTACTTATTAAAAATACAACTACTAATATTTGAATTAGTTTTTTCATAAATTGCGATCCATAAAATATTTCCAAATATATCCTTTATTGTTTTCATGATCTTTATAGGGTTTCCAAAATATATGTCTTCATACAACTGTCGTTGCTTTATTAAGAGTTCTTCCCATATTATATTTAATTGTTCCTACTGTTTCGTAATAATCTACATTTTTTATACTTTCAGATTCATGTGAATCCTCTGCTGGCGCGACCGTCGCGCTCGTGCACATCCACGGATTTCAATTCTGTTATATCAACTTTGCGTTCACGAGGTAGACGCTCGTGCTAGCTGGGGCTAATAATGTATTATTGCCCGTTTTTAAGTACAACATTAAATCCATCATAGTTCGCTGGTAAATGGCCATATTTATTGCAAATCTGTTTCAGTATTTTCCCTTACTTTTCTTGCCAATATTCAATTTCTAGAGTTTTCAAAGGTTCTCTGCCTTCCCACTTAGGAAAAACAAAACCTTTTGGAAGAGAATAATAGGATTTTATATTTTTATCTTCAGAATCTAACATTATAAACTCCATCAATTTTATTTTTTTATTTTTACCTGTTAGCCACAAAATACCCTTGTCTCCACCTTTATATGAACTGATAATTATACGGTTGTAATATTCAGTTTTATTTGAAATTGAATCGACATAAGGTCTAGAAACTAATTCTTTTAGATTTTGTGGCATTACCAAAATTCCATGCATCATTTTATCTTGATTAGTTATTTTCCATTTTAAATCAATTTGAACCGGCAGTTTTTCTTGTCTTTTCAAATTATTATTTTTTAAATAATTATAATTTTCCCATTTATAAATATCTATAGAATTGATAGACGCTATATTAGTCCATGATTGATACCAAGAACCATCCCTTGAATAAATAGTTACTATTTTAGGTTTCACTAAACAATCTTCACTGCTAAATCCTATATCATAATCATACTTTTCTTCTCCTGCTTCCCAAACTGAATATGGAACTCCATGTAAATACAAATAAATACTAGTTTCAGAATTAATATATTCTTTTGAATTTTTAACTTCTTTCATGAGTTCCTGATATTCTACATTTCCTTTCATCCATATTCCTTTATTTTGAGCTTTAAATTTTACAATTTCAGTAATTACCTGACCTGCTTTCATCCAAATAGTAACATTGCCTCCGGGTGCTGTACCAGCCACCAATACAGTATAATCATCTATTTTACCATATGAATTTACAGCCCCTGAGCGAAACAATTGAATCATTTTTTTTTGAGGTAATTTATATCCTCTTTCGTATAATATATCGTCTATACCACATGACCATTTTACAAAAACGCTGTCAGGTACTGGTTTAAAAATATCTCCGCCTGTAAAACCTCCCATTGTTATTCCCCAACCTTGTCCTACGCCAACATTAGTAGAAGCTCCTGCAACACTTTTTCCTTGGTAAAAATATTCTACAAAAGGAGCTGCTGAATAATATTTAGGAGAAGAAATTCCTGCATTCCATTTAAATTTTTCTTGTTTTTTTGGAGATTGGCAACTTGCCATTAAGACAAAAAGCAAAAGAGTATAACTAACGATTCGCATAAAACTTTCTTTTATAAGTGATATTTCCATTTTCGTCTTTTTCATAGGCTACAGGATAATTGACAAAACCATAATTTCCTAGAATAGAATGATCACCTGTTTTAGAATATAATGCATCTAAACCACCATAATGTGCCGATAAGTGTACATATTTATTACAAATATAACTGTACATTTCCTTAGAGAGTTTATACGGTTTCTTATCTTCTTTTTTGCTGATTTCTAACATTTTAGTTAAATACTCTTTTAATATGATATCTTTTTCGGGTATTTCATATTCGAAAGGATAGTCTATCTTAGCATTATTGCCTATTGCAGTCTTATAATTTTCATAAAAAGGAACCTCATGATCTATTGCTTTCTGGAGCATTACATACATAGGGACCAAGCTGTATTTGTTTGAAATTATTCTTTGATCCGTTATCATATAATGGTCTGAAAGTTTGGTCTCGCTTACTGTATGTTTTTTTGTGGGGTCATAAACCCGTTCTTGGGGTGGCAAATAATCACCGGATCTCTGCACTTCTTTACTTTCTATTATCGGAAAGTATTTATCAAAAAGTGGGTCGGCGGTAGTTTCCTGATAATGATCGTAGGTATTAATTAAGTCAATTTCTGTTTTGTTTTTAGAGAAATAGTGATTAACATAAAAATCCTTTACCTTTTGTTTTTCAGCTAATATACCTGAATTATTTACAGGAACATCAAAAAAATCAACTACAGATTTGTACTTGTCTAAACTGGCATATCCGCCGCCAATATCTGAATGCGCTCCAAGCATTGTAAAAGTAAATCCGGTATCAACAGGAGTAAGTGCAAAATTTTCGCGCCATTCGTTTTGAGCTAAAATGTGAAAAACTTTCTTGATTCCTAAACCTGCCAGACTGGTTTTTATGGTTTGTAAACTTGCCTGTGCCACACTTGACATTAGACCTATAACTGGCAATGAAGAGAGTTTGTATCCTAAATTTTCCTTTATTACCATATCGCCGACTACGGTATCAAAAACGCCTAAAAATCGTATTTCTATACTATACGTTTGCCCAACCGGCAGATATCCTTTTTCCTGTAGTTTCTTTCCCAGTAAACCACCTGCATGTATAAGTACTGTTTGTGCAGAGCCTTGATTATGTTTGTCTTTTGGGATAACTTTATAATCTACTGTTTTTTTTACTTCGTTGCAAAAATGTCTTGCTGCTGCTGCGCCACGGCTAAAACCAAAAACATCAAAAACTATTTTATTGATTTTTTTGGTCGTTGGGATATTGATAAACTGGTCGTTGACCATATTTTCAATTCCCTGTTCTACACGGCTTAATATTCCCCAACCAGAACGCCCAAATGCTGAACCTAAAACATCATCAGCTTCATCCTGTTTTGTACCAATGCCCTCTACATATTGTTTAAGAATTACATATTCGCCACCAAATTCTTTTTTATCATCAATGACTGTAACTTCTTTATACAAATCATGCAGTTTGACAATATTAGAATAAGGATTCCAGTAACTGTCACGATCAGCCACTTTCACTTTTACATTTACCTCGCGCTGTTGTTTGTCTTTAACCGTATTTATAAACTCAAAACTTGCGGGTATGGTATCCGCTTTATAAAATGCTTCACTTGATTTAATTTTAGAGTAATATGTTTTTTCAGAGTTAAAACGATTATTGCCTGTACCATCAAAAAACATTCCTACATATACATTTACGGCATCTTCCAGTTGTTTTGGCACATACTTTTCAGGATCACCATAGCTATAACTGGGCGCAAAATAATCAATGTGTCCGTTAGAATTATGTTCGATTCCTTCATTTGCAAATACTTTAGACACGCCGCCAGTTTTTTCATTAATATTGCCTTTTACTCTTATATATTCTGACATCGTTATTTATTTTCTTCGGTTATAATTAAAGTTAAAAAGTCTACTGTGCGAAATTGCCCCTTGTCATAAAAAGTTTTATTTGCAATTTCCTGAACTTGTTCGATAGGCATCATGATATATCGTGTACCATTAGATAACTTAATTTCATCTCCCATTTTCTCTAATTGAAAAACCTTTGAGTTGATCTGTATAGTACGTGGATAACTTATCATAATATTACCAACAGGATCTTTATAAAAAAAAAACTTTTGGAAATACATTTAAATACGCATCATTAATTAAATTATAGTAGAAACAATTTAGATCTTTCTTTCTTATTATAGTTACGTCACCAAGTGTCTTCATAGTTATATTTCTAATTTAGTCGCGTGCCTTCGCCACTATTATTTTTTATTTCCTGATCTGAATGGAATTCGTGTCCAGATTCACTTTGTATAATAATTTTACTCTCAGTTGATATATTTCTTCCCTTTTTAACTTCTGAGTTAGATTCACCATCAATTTGTTTATAACTGTCTCCAACTACATGCAGTGTTTTATCTCCGCCCACGCTTGTATGCAAAACTCCGCCAATATTAGTGGTCTTATTCATTATCGCCGTTTCAGCAATATGAGTTCCTGCATTATAAGTAATCCCTTCTGAGGCATTTACTATAAAATTTTTACAATTGAATGTGATTGTTTCAACAGAAGTCAAATTCATATTTTTACTCACTTCATCAAGATGCAATTCATTTCCGCTTGGATCAGAAAGCCAGATACCTGTTTTTTCGACAAATTTTAATAATTGACCAAATCTAAATTTGAATCCTTTTATCATATTTTTGGGATCGAAGAATTCAGGTTTTGCTTTTCCGTTATAATGTGATCCGGATATATAAGGTCGATCAATATTACCGCCTTCAAAATCAACCAGAACTTCATCACCAATTTCGGGTCTGCAATAAATCCCTCTGCCTTCGCCGGAATATTGTTGTGTCATTCGCATCCATTCACTTTCGTTGTCTCCGCCTGTCCAGTAAAATGCTACCTTTATACGTCCCATTTTTTCCGGGTCGTTATTGTCTATAACTCTTGCAGATTGGCTTGCTGCGCTTGCAAAAGCATCTACATTGGTATAATGAGGTGCGGCAACATCAGCAGGAATGGCTCTGAACTTACAGGTGTAATTTCCGTGAACCTCAGATTGATGTATTACTTCAATAGCAATAAGTTCATGCTCGACAGTTTGGTTCTGGATGGTAAAAACTTGTCCTACGCCAATAGGCAAGTACGAAACTCCGGTATAAAACACGCTGTTTGCATCTCTGCCTGCGGTTTTTAGTTTCGCCATTTCTGAAATTTCATCGGCATTTTTTGCCTGATTGGTATATCCAGCAACGCTTAAATCAGGTTGTGAAACCGAGGATTGCCTGTCCAGCGCGACTCTTGAAAAACTGTCTGCACTTCCTGAGTTTGTTTTAAGTTGCGATGCAAAGATGTGTTTGTCATCATTATAATCATAACCTGTAAACGATGCTTTGTGAGATATCAATTTTGTTTCGATTCCGAATTCATGCAGGGAGGATCCATTAATCAATTTTACTTTGCTGGTTTTTAACTGACCAAATTGTATGCGCATTCCATCAAAATAAAACCATTGTGCATGTCGTGCCGAAAGACGTTTTAAGAAATTAAAACTCGTTTCGTTGTATTGTGGCTTGTAGTCAAAATATTTTGTGTTCGTGGGTTTGATAGCGTCTATCTGGTAAAACTCTCCGGCAGTTTCTTCAGAAAATATTTTTACTGCAATTTCCTGTAAGTTTCTGTCTAAAAAGATTCTGGATTTTGCCAGATCGTCCAGTAGAACGGTGTGACTTGTACCTTTTACATGTAAACCAACAGGGCTTCCGTGGATATCAATCGACTTTAAACCTGTAATAAATCCTTTGGACATTAACCTTATGCCTCCGTTTAAGCTTTTAAAAGTAAAAATTACTTCCATACCTTTATAAGTACGCAACGCTTTTGCCTGATCCGCAGGTTTGATAATAGCTTGACCAGTATATTGCCATACAAATGAAAAATAATGATGATCCATCACAGCTTGTGAAAGTTCTAAATCGTAGTATATAACTGTTTGTGTAAATCCGTCAATAGTGATATGAACTTGTTCTGAAAACTTAGACATGCTGATTGGTTTTAATAGTTAGTTGTTTTGATATCAGTAAAACAAAACTATTATCGCAGTTTAAATAGCCTCAATAAGTTTTATAAAACATAGAATAAGACATAATTTGAATTGCGAAGATTAAGTTGGATAAAACATCAGTAAAAAACATTTTCCCTACATTTATATCCAAATAAAATCTGATTTTAGCATTACCAAAAAACGCTTCCTTAAAACATATTTTTAATGAATAAAAACATACGCTCTCTTTATGAAATTGCCCAAAAAGAAACCCGAAAAATAATCGGTTTAATGTCCGGAACTTCGATTGACGGACTTGATATTGCGCTTTGTGCTATTGCTGGCTCTGGCGAAAGTACTGATGTAAAAATTCTTGAATTTGAAACCATAAATTATACTGAGGATATTAAAACCGAAATCCGCAAAGTGTTTGCTCAGAAAACGATCGATTTTCAGCATTTGGCTTTATTAAACGAATGGATCGGGATTTTGCATGGAAATATGGTGAACGATTGTCTCTCAAAATGGAATGTTTCCGCAAATGAAGTCGATTTAATTGCTTCGCACGGACAAACGGTTTTGCACGCTCCGAAGTTTTTGCATCAGCAGGAAAAATTTCCTAATGCGACTTTGCAAATTGGCGATGGCGATCATATTGCGGTAAAAACAGGAATTATAACGTTGTCGGATTTCAGACAAAAACACGTTGCTGCAGGTGGCGAAGGTGCGCCTTTGGCGGTTTATGGTGATTATTTATTATTCAGCAAAAAAGATGAAAACCGCATCATGCTTAATATGGGCGGCATTGCGAATTTTACGTATTTACCTGCTTCCCTAAACGCCAGCGACGTTTTTGTAACCGATACCGGAACCGCAAATACTTTAATCGATATTTACACCAAACATTATTTTCCTGAAAAAAGCTATGATAAGGATGCCGAAATTTCTAAAAGCGGAATCGTAAATCAAGACCTTTTAACCAAATTAAAAAGTGATGCTTTCTTCCATAAAAGTTTTCCAAAAACAATTGGTCAGGAATTATTCAATTTTGAATTTGTACAAAAAGCGCTTTTAAAAACAGGTTTAGAGAACATTTCGGCACCAGATTTGTTAGCTACTTTAACGCGCCTTAGCGCAGAAACAATTGCGGAAGCAATTTTGTTTGTCGTAAACAATTCAGGAACGCCTATTGGGGATTTCACCGTTTATATGTCTGGCGGTGGCGCAAACAATCCATTGTTAGTGACTTGGCTAAAGGAATTATTGCCTTGCAGGTTTCAAAAAAGTGACGATCTTGGTATTGCAGGTGATGCAAAAGAAGCTGTTTTGTTCGCCATTTTAGCCAATGAAACTGTTGCAGGAGGAGATTATAATTTTGGTTCAAAAAAAGGAATTCCTTCTGTGACAATGGGGAAAATTTCTTTTCCGGATTAAATGTTTGTCCCGAAGAGACAAAAGCACAAAGTTTTTTTGCCACAGATTATAAGGATTAAAATGATTTTGTTTCACGCAGATTCTGCAAATTAAGCAGATTTAATTTAGATTTTTTTTAATTAATCTGCGCGTATTTGCTTAAATCTTTTTAAATCTGCGTGAAATTTATATACGAGATAATCTTTGTGAATCATTATAATCTGTGGCTTAAAATTTTCTCTCGCAGATTTGGCAGATTAAGAAGATTTTTTTTTAATAATAACCTTTGTGCCTTTGTCTTTGTGGCAAAAAAAATATTTATTAAAAAACAGATTCCCATATATGAAAACCTAATAAATAACGTTCAAATTATAATTTATTAATTATTTACTATACTCAGCTAAAAAAACTATTTTTGGTTTCTGTTAAAAAAGATTGAAATGCATAAAAACCAGCAACTCCTTTTCTCAATTATATTTATACTTTTCTTTGGATTAATCTCTAATGCACAGGAAAAAACCATATACCCTAAAAACGAATTTAGAGGTGTCTGGATCGCTACGGTCGTCAACATCGACTGGCCTAAAACTGCCAGTGATGGCGTTGAAAAAGAAAAAGCCGATTATATTGAAATATTAGAAGCCTATAAAAAACTAAATTATAATGCTGTGATTGTTCAGGTTAGAAGTGTTGGTGACGCTTTTTATCCATCAGAATTCGCGCCTTGGTCCCGTTTTTTAACAGGTAAAGAAGGTGTGGCTCCCAACCCTTATTATGATGCTCTTGCATGGATGATTGACGAAGCGCACAAACGAGGTTTTGAATTTCACGCGTGGCTGAATCCTTATCGTGCGACTTTCGATTTAAATAAAAATCTTTTAAGCCCAAATCACGATATTTTCAAACATCCGGAATGGATGATTGAATATGGAGGAAAATATTATTACGATCCTGCATTACCTGAAGTTCAGGAACATTTGACAAAAGTGGTAAAAGAAGTTGTTGATAAATATGATATCGATGCGATTCATTTTGATGATTATTTTTATCCTTATACCGTTCCCGGAAAAGTATTTAATGATACGGCTTCGTTTAAAAAATACGGTTCAGGTTTAACCCTTGCCGACTGGCGTCGTGCGAATGTGAGCAACTTTGTACACACTATTTCGACTACCATAAAAGAGAGTAAACCGTGGGTACAATTCGGGATTAGTCCGTTTGGGGTTTGGCGAAACAAATCTGTTGACCCAAAAGGTTCTGAAACACAATCGACTGCAAATTATGACGATTTATATGCTGATCCAGTTTTATGGATGGATCAAAAATGGATCGATTACATCTTGCCCCAATTGTATTGGAGTATGAATAATCCAAGAGCATCTTACTCTAAATTGGTAAAATGGTGGTCAGAAAACTCAAACAATACTGCACTTTATATTGGTCACGCTTCGTATAAAATTAGAGGTGATAGCGACAAAAGCTGGAATTTTGCGAATGAAATTCCAACGCAGATTGATTACGCCAGAAGTTTCAAAAAAGTGGGCGGAAGTGCATATTTCAGTTCGAAATGGTTCATGAACAAAAACTTTGACATCGTACGCCTTTTAGAAGAAAACCAATATAAATATCCTGCACTTCCTGCTGCCGTTCCTAATTTAAAACACATTATTATAGACACGCCTGTAATCAATGAATTTGAAAAAGACAGCACGAAATATTCGTTCAACATCAAATCTCCGTTGAATACAAAAGTGCGTTATATGGTAATTTATGGTGGTGAACATATCTCAAAAGTAGATATTAACGATCCATCTAAAATAATTGATAAAGTAACGGTTTACCAATTTGACGGTACAATTACATTTTCGATCCCGGCTGAAAAAATGAATCAGTATAAAGCTTGCGCTGTGACATTTATTGATTATTTTGCGAACGAAAGTACCCCAACTGCTATCGACTTAAAAAAGAATTTTAAAACATATTCACCTGCTCAGCCTAATGAAAATAGATAATAAACCGTGGTTTTGGATTCCGCTTCTCAATTTTGCATCTGGTTTGCCTTATGCTGTAATTATCTCAGTTTCGGTCATTATGTACAAAAATCTGGGGATTTCAAATGAAGATATCGGAGTTTATACCAGTTTATTATACTTACCTTGGGTTATAAAACCGCTTTGGAGTCCGTTTATTGAATTGCACGGAACCAAACGGAAATGGTTTTTATCGATGCAATTGCTTATTTCAATTGCGTTTTTAATTGTTGGATTTACGATTCCCGCAAGCGGGTTTTTCATGATGACTCTGGCTATATTCTGGGTCGCTGCATTTGCATCGGCATCAAATGATATTGCCAGCGATGGTTTTTATTTATTGGTTTTACCGGAAAATCAACAATCTTTTTTCCTGGGAATAAGAAGTACTTTTTACCGACTTTCAATGTTGGCAGGAAACGGATTAATTGTGCTTTTAGCAGGATATCTGGAACACAAATACGGCGACAATACAAAAGCATGGTCATACACCATGATTTTTGTTGGTTTGTTAATGACTTTTATAACGATCTATAATTATTTCTCCACGCCAAGAACAGAAATAAATGCCGGAGAAAAACCGAAATCAGAAGAACATCAAAATTTCGCTTCGATCTTTATTACCTTTTTTCAGAAAAAGCAAATTGGCTTAGTTTTGGCTTTTATTCTATTATTCAGATTAGGGGAATCACAATTAATTAAAATGTTAAGTCCGTTTTTAATTGATCCTAAAAATGTAGGCGGAATGGGATTAGATACTCAGGATGTGGGTATTATTTACGGAACATTTGGAGTTGCAGCATTAACCTTGGGAGGAATTCTTGGCGGAATTGCAATCTCAAAACAAGGCCTGACTAAATGGATGTTACCCATGATTTTAGCCATGCATTTACCTATAATTGGTTTTATCTCATTGGCACATTTTCATCCTGCTTCTATTTATTATATTTATGCTGTTGTGATTACAGAACAATTTGGTTATGGTTTTGGTTTTGCAGCTTTCATGATGTATTTAATTTATGTTGCCGAAGGGGAATCTAAAACCGCACATTATGCGCTGGCAACGGGTTTTATGGCATTAGGAATGATGTTACCCGGAATGGTGAGCGGATATATTCAGGAATATTTAGGATACGGAAATTTCTTTATCTGGGTATTTCTGGCGACAATTCCAGGAATTATTTTATCCCGTTTTTTAATTTTCCCGAAAGATTTTGGGAAAAAATCTACTGAAGAAGTTTAACCCCAAATCAAACATCTTACCTATGGAAATCAATGAGAATTTGCAAGCCGAACGCAACCTAAAAGGCGCTGAGTTCGAAAAAGAAGGAAATTTTGAAAAAGCAATTGAGGTATATGAAGAAAATGTCACGGAAAGTTTTAAAGGAAATCATCCTTATGATCGACTGGCCACTATCTACAAAAACCAAAATGATATTGATAACGAGATTCGGGTTTTAGAAAAAGCGATTATTGTTTATGAAGAAATTACAATCGAAGATAGAATTGAAGGTTTACCAAAACTCTTCCGTTTCAAAAACCGATTGGAAAAAGCAATTTATACTAAAGCACAGCTTGCTAAACTTGCCAAACAAAAAAAAAGCAAGCTTAAATAAGACTAATTTTTATCGCATTCAATCATGACCAGCTTAAAAAGAACCAACTCTGATGATATTGATTTTAAAAATCTGGTAGTTTTACTAGATCAGGATTTAAAAATAAGAGACGGAGAAGATCACTCCTTTTACAATCAGTTTAATAAAACAGATAAAATAAAACACGTTATTATTTTTTATGAAAATGATATTGCCGTAGGTTGTGGCGCTTTTAGAGAAAAAGAAAGTGATTCGGTCGAAATCAAACGTATGTTTGTACATCCTGATTATCGCAAAAAAGGAATTGCATCTCAGGTTTTAGCCGAATTAGAAATTTGGGCAACTGAACTAAATTATCCTTATACAGTTTTAGAAACTGGAAAAAAACAGCCGGAAGCCATTGCTTTGTATCAAAAACTAGGTTACAGTATAATTCCAAATTATCCGCCTTACGAAAAAATGGATAATAGTGTTTGCATGAAAAAGACTTTATAATAATGAAAATGACAGCTCAAGCATTAAAACAAAAAGTGGGACAATTCTTTTTTCCCGCAGTTTTCATAAACGATACCGAAGAAAATATTCAGGAAACTGAACGATTAATAAAAGAACACAACATTGGCGGATTGACATTTTTTCATAGTCGTGCCACTGCCGCAACGAATTATGAAACCAAAAAAACCGTTGTTTTTAACGATGATAGTTATCAAAAAATAAAAGACTTAATTGTTCGTTATCAAAAAGCCGCTTCTACTCCACTTTTAATCAGTATTGATGCGGAATGGGGTTTGGCAATGCGCATTGAAAAAACGCCACAATATCCGTACGCAATTACGCTTGGTGCTTTGCCTGAGAGTAAATCACATTTGGTTTACGAAGTTGGAAAACAAATTGGTTTAGACCTTAAAGCCGCCGGAATTCACTATAATCTATCGCCATTGGCAGATATCAACAACAACCCGAATAATCCGGTTATTGGATATCGCTCTTTTGGTGAAAACAAAGAAAAAGTCGCCAATTTTGCCGTTGAATATTTAAAAGGAATGTCTGAAGTTGGGATTCTAGGCTGTCTGAAACACTTTCCCGGACACGGAAACACCAATGTCGATTCGCACTTGGGATTACCAGTTTTAAACGAAACTCTCGAAGAATTACTGGAAAATGAATTATATCCGTTCATTAAGGGAATCGAAAATAATGTCGATTCAATTATGATTGGGCATTTAGCGGTTCCGAGTTTAAATGACGGTAAAAATACATCGGCAACTTTATCAAAACCTATTATTCAAACACTTTTACGCGAGCAATTGGGTTATGATGGTTTAGTAATTTCTGATGCCTTAAACATGCACAGCGTTTCTAAATTATACGAAACCAAAGGCGAACTCGAATGGGAAGCTTTCAACGCCGGAAATGATATTTTATGTTTCGCCGAAAATGTTGCGGAAGGAATTGAAGCGATTCTTCAAAATGCTTCACCGGATCGTATCGAAGAAAGTTTTAACAGAATCATG
Organism: Flavobacterium psychroterrae; assembly: GCF_018380615.1. Taxonomy (GTDB): domain Bacteria; phylum Bacteroidota; class Bacteroidia; order Flavobacteriales; family Flavobacteriaceae; genus Flavobacterium; species Flavobacterium psychroterrae. The sequence continues at coordinate 230,007 of NZ_JAGYVZ010000005.1, forward strand.
AGAGCTAAAGAAAAAGTGGGAATTCTTTCTGATGCTGTTTTTACTTCGGGAACATTAAACTTCGAAAAAGCATCTGAACTCAATCTTCAGATTGCTCAAAATTCAATCACAAAAATCATTGATAACTCAAATACAGCATTGGCTTTCGAAGCGCATAAAAACAATCAATTAGCTAAACTGAGTTTATATAAAGGTGTCGAAAATATCTTCTTTCAAACTTTAAATTCAAAATTGTCTTCACCGGAATTTACTTTTGAAAATCTGGAAGTTTCAGATATAAAAACCATCAAAAAAGATTTGGAGAATTTTGGAACTATTATTATTTCATTATTTGTTCCAAAAGCAAAACCTCAGAATAATTTCGAAATCAATATTGAAGTTTTAGATTTACTTTCTAATTTATTAGAAACAAAAAAATGCATCGTTTACGTATTCGGAAATCCTTACGCATTGCCCATAATTCCGAATCTTAAAAAAGCTTCTGGACTTATTGAAGTATATCAGGATTTTAATGAGTTTCAGAAAAATGCAGGAATTCAGTTTCTGGAAAATTCAACTTGTAACGGAAAATTACCCGTAAATATTGACTTACAATAAGTTACACAATAACAACAAAGTTCAATAGCCAAATACTATCAATATATAAATATTTATAATCACTTCTTATTGTAAGTACCCTTACTTATACCCTACTTTTGCATCAGAAATAAATTTTTAACTTAAAACGAAAAATATGTCTTTAGTAGGAAAAAAATTCCCAAGTATTGCAGTAGATGCTATCTCAGAAATGGGTGATAACTTAAAAATCAACATTTTTGAAGAAGCAGTAAACAATAATAAAAAAGTAGTATTGTTTTGGTACCCAAAAGATTTCACTTTTGTATGTCCAACTGAATTACACGCCTTTCAAGCTGCATTACCAGAATTTGAAAAAAGAAATACTATCGTAATCGGAGCTTCATGCGACACAAACGAAGTACACTTTGCTTGGCTAAACACTCCAAAAAACAATGGTGGAATCGAAGGTGTAACTTACCCAATTTTAGCAGATACAAACCGTAACTTAGCTAACATTTTAGGGATTTTAGATATCGAATCTACAGAATACAGCGAAGAAACTGACTCCGTTATTATCGAAGGTTCAAACGTAACTTACAGAGCTACTTACCTTATTGACGAAACTGGAAAAATCTTCCACGAAAGTGTAAACGATATGCCATTAGGTCGTAACGTAAACGAATACTTGCGTATGGTTGATGCTTATACTCACATCCAGGAAAAAGGAGAAGTTTGTCCTGCAAACTGGGAAGCTGGTAAAGAAGCAATGTCTGCTGACAGAATCAGTACTGCTGAGTACTTGAGCGCTAACTAATTTTTTTATAAAGGTACAAAGGTTCAGAGGTACAAAGTAGCAAAGGTTTTTTGCTACGATTTACTAAATTTTAAATTTAATATCCCTGAACCTTTGCTACTTTGAAATCATTTAAAATTTTACAGAGTTGCACAGCAACAAAGACAAACGAAGTTTCAAAAACTTTGTCCCTTTGAGCCTTTGCCCCTTTGAACCTTAAAAAACAAAACTATGTTAATCGACTTAAACGAAGATACGTTAGCAGATTTAGTTGCTAAAAACGAAAAAGTAGTAGTACAATATTCAGCTTCATGGTGTGGAAATTGCCGTATTATGAAACCAAAATTCAAAAAATTAGCAACCGAAAATGAAGCTATCACTTTTGTTTTGGTTGATGCGGAAAATTCTCCTGAATCAAGAAAATTAGCTAATGTAAGCAACTTGCCTACTTTTGCAACTTTCGTAAACGGAAAATTAGTTGGAGAAACTCAAACCAACAAACAAGAAGTTTTAATCGACTTGGTAAACGCAATTGCTTAAATTTAGATTAGTTAGACTGGCTTAGATTTTTAGACTTCGTAGATGTTGTCTTAAATTTTAAAAAAGTCTAAGAAGTCTAAGCAAGTCTAAAAATCTAAGAAGTCTAAAAATGAAATTACCCGTAATAAAGCAATTAACCCAATTCATCGAAGAAAACGATCAGGATTATATCATTGAAACGATTGAAGTTCTGGAAGCGATGACTGAAATTCCGTCACTAAAAGATGAAGAATTAGATGTAATTGGCGAATTAATATCTAATATGTATGGCGCACTCGAAGTACACAAAATGGTAGTTCAGGGCACAGATAAAAAAGAAGCTCTAAATGCGTTCATGAAACGTGTTTTAGGCTCTATAGATAAATAATCGACCTCTTTTCCTAAGAAAAAACATGACTTAAAAAACGCTTTCATTCCAAGAAAGCGTTTTTTTTGTTTTTAGTTTTCAGTTTTCGGTGTCAGTTTTCAGTTTTCAGTTTTTAACTCAGTCTTGTCATCCTGAGCGAAGTCGAAGGATCGCATAAAAACTCCACAATCAAAATCTAAAATCTAAAATCTTCATTCTGAAATCAAATAATCATTTGGGCGAGCCACCATTAGAAAAAGGGGCAAATCTACTTTGCGTTTATTCGCCCCTTTCCCTAATGCTGTCAGGCTGTACGCTCCGCCGCGGCGGATTGCTTCCATCCCTCTCGCGAGGAAAGCAGTTTTCAGTTTCAGTTTTCAGCGGAATCTTATCCTTCCGAGGAACTAGGAATGAAATACAATGACAATAAAATCCGTAATAATCCGTAATAATCCGTTTAATCTGCGTCATCCGCGGGCAAAATATGCGCAATCCCATACGAGATTGCTTCGTTCTTCGCAAAGACAAATTCGCATCTTAATCTATACTTAAACCAACAACAAATACTTTTAGATTCAAATATTAATCCTTACTTTTGAACCTCATAAAAAAATAAAAATCATGGCTTCAATAACATTAGGAGGAAATCCAGTTCATACTTCAGGCGAATTACCAACAGTTGGATCTCAACTTACTGATTTCAAATTAATACAAAACGATTTGTCTGTTGCTTCATTAAGTAACTTCGCAGGAAAAAAATTAGTTTTAAATATTTTTCCAAGTGTTGACACAGGAACTTGTGCTGCTTCTGTTAGAAAATTCAACGAAAGTGCTAGTAACTTAGAAAATACTACTGTTTTATGTATTTCAAGAGATTTGCCTTTTGCTCAAAAACGTTTTTGTGGAGCTGAAGGATTAGAAAATGTAGTAAACTTATCTGATTTTCAAGCAGGAACTTTCGGTAAAGCAAACGGTTTAGAAATCACTGACGGACCTTTAGCAGGTTTACATTCAAGAGCTATTATTGTTGTTGACGAAAACGGAAAAATTACACATACAGAACAAGTTGCTGAAATTGCAAACGAACCAAATTACGAAGCAGCTTTAGCGGCACTATAATACAATAATACCTTTTAAATGGAGTTTCAAAAAGATAATACTTTTGTTAAAGGCAGATTAAAAAGCATGACGTATGCTTTTAACGGAGCTGTAAAACTTATTCGAACAGAACACAGCATTATGGTTCAATTCTCGTTGGGAATTTTAATGACCATTGCCGGATTCTATTTTCATATTTCACAAACTGAATGGCTTTGTCAAACATTAGTAATTGGTTTAGTTTTAAGTATTGAAGGATTAAATACAGCAGTTGAAAAAATTGCCGATTTTATTCATCCTAATTACAGTAAACGAATTGGTTTTATTAAAGATATTGCTGCAGGAGCGGTATTTTTTGCCGCAATGACAGCAATTGCAATAGGCTTGATAATTTATATTCCAAAATTTACATAGGCAACAGGAAACCCAAGAATGGCAAAAACAACAAAAAAAGAAACTGTAAATAAAAAAAACGAACCAAAAACTGAGACTTTAAAATCTTGGAGACCCAACAAACAACAACGTTTTGTTTTGGGCTGCCTTTTGGTACTATTTTCTATCGCATTATTAGTTGCCTTTATTTCTTTTTACGTCAACGGACAATGGCAAACAGACCAAAGTGCAGTAACTCAGCTTAGCGATCGCACAGAAGTTGTAGAAAATTGGCTAGGGAAATTTGGTGCTTTTTTATCTGACTTGATCGTTTATAAAGGTTTCGGAATTGCTTCTTTTGTATTAGTGCGTTTATTTTTCTTAACCGGATTATTTCTGGCTTTAGAAATGTCGACGAAAAGACTCAAAAGTATTTGGTTTTGGGATTTATTTGCCATTATTATTGTTTCTGTTTTATTTGGATTTTTCGCTACTTCAGCACCTGAATTAGGCGGAACAATTGGTTATGAACTGAATTTATTCCTTCAGGATTACATCGGAAAAACAGGTACTTTATTGGCGCTGCTGTTTGGTTTAATCATCTATTTGATCTTTAAAATTAAATTATCCCCGGAGAAAATTCAATCTTATTTTGATTCTACAAAAAAAGAATTCAAATCAGAATTAGGTTCTCTAAAACCACAAGCAGAAAGTGCTTACAATTTAGAAGAATTTGCTACTGAAGAAGACCCTGAAGTAGACAATATTCATTTAAAATCTGATGTTACACAATTCGAAATCAACAAGGAAGCTTTAAAACCTACGATTAATCATTCCTCAGAAATTGATTTGAATCCGGTTGCAAAACCAGTTCAAATGGATATAAAACCAGCAACAGTTGCACCACAGGTTCACACAGAAGAATTTGTTATTGAAAAAGCTGAAGAAGAAGACATTATTGAAGAAAACCTGGCTTCTCGTTTGGTAGCGGATTTTGGTTTATTTGATCCTACATTAGATTTATCGAATTATAAATTTCCAACAATCGATTTATTAAAAGAATATTCGACAGGTGGAATTACGATTAATCAGGAAGAATTAGAAGAAAATAAAAATAAAATTGTAGATACGCTACGTAACTATAAAATCGAAATTGCACAAATTAAAGCAACCGTTGGTCCATCTGTAACCTTATATGAAATTGTACCGGAAGCCGGAATTAGAATTTCTAAAATTAAAAGTTTAGAAGATGATATTGCCTTGTCACTTTCGGCATTAGGAATTCGTATTATAGCACCAATTCCAGGAAAAGGAACAATTGGTATCGAGGTTCCGAACAAGAACCCAACAATGGTTTCTATGAAAAGCGTTATTGGATCTGCTAAATTTCAAGAAGCTGAAATGGAGCTGCCAATTGCTTTAGGAAAAACAATTTCGAATGAAACTTTTGTTGTCGATTTAGCTAAAATGCCTCACTTATTGATGGCGGGTGCAACAGGACAAGGAAAATCTGTTGGACTAAATGCTGTTTTAACTTCACTTTTATACAAAAAACATCCAGCCGAAGTAAAATTTGTTTTGGTGGATCCGAAAAAAGTAGAGTTAACATTATTCAATAAAATCGAAAGACATTATTTAGCGAAACTTCCTGATACTGAAGACGCAATTATTACAGACAATGCAAAAGTAGTGAATACTTTAAATTCACTTTGTGTTGAAATGGACAATCGTTATTCATTATTAAAAGACGCGATGGTTCGTAATATTAAGGAATATAACGATAAGTTTAAAGCAAGAAAATTAAATCCAGAAGCTGGACACAGATTCTTACCATATATTATATTGGTTGTCGATGAGTTCGCAGATTTGATTATGACGGCAGGTAAAGAAGTTGAAATTCCTATTGCGCGCCTAGCTCAGCTGGCTCGTGCTATTGGTATTCACTTGATTATTGCAACACAAAGACCATCGGTTAACGTTATTACGGGTTTAATTAAAGCGAATTTCCCTGCGAGGATTGCCTTTAGAGTAACTTCTAAAATTGACTCCAGAACTATCCTAGATACACAAGGAGCTGATCAGTTAATTGGTCGCGGAGATCTATTATATACTAACGGAAATGATGTCGTCCGCGTACAATGTGCTTTCATTGATACTCCTGAGGTAGAAAAAATTACGGATTTTATTGGTTCACAAAAAGCTTATGCCACAGCTTATTTGCTTCCAGAGTTTGTTGGGGAAGAAACTGGCATTAATCTTGATATGGATATTTCCGACAGAGATACTTTATTTAGAGAAGCTGCTGAGATTATTGTCAATGCACAACAAGGTTCTGCTTCATTATTGCAAAGAAAATTAAAATTGGGATACAACAGAGCCGGTCGTTTGATCGATCAGCTGGAAGCAGCTGGAATTGTTGGTCCGTTTGAAGGCAGTAAAGCAAGAAGTGTGAACATATCTGACTTAAGTGCTCTTGATCAATTTTTTAATAATGAACAAAAATAATCCCATCATGAAAACAAAAATTCAGGAAATCCAAAACAATTCTATTACTAAGATGACTAAAAAGTGCTTTCAAATGGCAGTTATATTGCTTTTGAGCTTTACTTCTATTCAGGCTCAGGATAAAAAAGCCAAAGATTTATTGAACGAAGTAACTGCTAAAATTAAAAGTTACGACAATATTGTGATTGATTTTAAATATTCTTTGAATAACGCAAAAGAGAATATCAATCAGGACAGTAAAGGAAATGTAACTATGAAAGGAAATCAATATGTATTGAATTTTATGGGCGTTACTAAAATTTTTGATGGTCAAAAAACATACACTATCGTTCCTGAAGACGAGGAAGTTACTGTATCAAAAGTAAACGAAAAAGATGATGCAGCAATTACACCTTCAAAAATGTTGACTTTTTTTAATTCCGGATACAAATACAATATGGATATTGTACAAAACGTAAAAGGAAGAAAAATTCAATACATCAAATTAGCTCCTACAAGTACAAAAGATCAGAGAAAAGAAATTCTTTTAGGTATTGATGTTCAGACAAAACACATCTACAATTTAATTGAAACTGGAAAAAATGGAACAAAAACCACTTTAACCGTTAATTCTTTTAAAACCAATCAGCCTTTATCAAAAAATCAATTTACATTTGTAGCGAGCAAATATCCAAAATACTACATCAACAAATTAGACTAATTACAAGGTTGAAAATTTTAGACAAATACTTACTAAAAACATTTCTGATTACATTTACTACGGTATTTGTAATCCTTTTTTTTATATTCATACTTCAAACCGTATGGCTCTTTATCTCTGAACTTGCAGGTAAAGATTTGGATTTGTTGTTGATTGTAAAATTTCTTTTATTCTCAATGCCCCGAATAATCCCTCTGGTTTTACCACTATCGGTTTTACTGGCATCAATCATGACATTTGGAAATTTAGCCGAAAATTATGAATTTGCAGCTATGAAATCTTCCGGAATCTCTCTTCAAAGAGCGATGCGGGTTTTGATTGTTTTTATATGTGTATTAAGTATCGTTGCTTTCTGGTTTGCCAACAATGTAATTCCATATGCAGAATATAAGTTTGTTAATTTCAGAAAAAACATCGCTCAGGCAAAACCTGCAATGGCAATTGCCGAGGGTCAATTTAATGATGTAGGGTTTTACAACATTAAAGTAAATAAAAAATCAGGCGAAAACGGAAATATCTTAACGGGAGTTACTATTCATGAAAAACCAAATAACGTTGGGGAAAACAAAACCGTTATTAAGGCAAAAAGTGGTAAATTAATTAGTAATGAGAAATCAAGCATTTTAAAATTAGTTTTAAATGATGGCTATTATTATCAGGATGTTACACCCAAGAAGTATGAAGAACGTGCTAAGTTACCTTTTATAAAAGGAAAATTTAAAAAACAAATTATCAATATTGATTTATCTGAATTGAATAAAGTCGATGAAGATAAAGAAAATGTTGGTAGTACGAATGGAATGCTAAATGTCAACGAATTACGCTACACTTTAGATTCTTTAAATAAAAATCTGGACAATGAAATTATCTCTTTTTCAGAGAATATTAATCAACGTGTTGGGATTAGAAAAACTCCAGTTTCGATAAAATCTAATATAAAGAAAAAACAATTACCTGATAATATTTTATCTTTATACACCAATAAGCAGAAATCAGATATCTTAAAAATGGCCAGCAGTAATGTTACCAGCAACATTTACTCAATTGAAACTACGCAAAAAGATTTAAAAGATAAACAACGAGACATCAATAAACATTTAACTGCTTTATATGAAAAGTTTGTAATTGCTTTTGCTTGCTTTTTAATGTTTTTTATCGGAGCTCCATTAGGCGCTATTATCCGTAAAGGCGGACTTGGCTTGCCAATTGTTTTCGCAGTGTTAATTTTTATCACTTTTCACTTTATCAATACTTTTGGAAAAAGACTTTCCCAAGAAGGCGGAATGTCTCCATTTGTAGGTTCATGGATGTCCTCTTTTGTATTATCGCCATTAGCCATATTATTAACGTATCGTGCTACAAACGACAACGGACTAATCAACTTTGATGCGATTACAACTCCAATCCATAATTTAATCAGTAAATTCAATAAAAATAAATTTAATTTTAAAGAAGAGGTAGTTTCACTCGATTTGGTTGAATTAAATAATGATGATAAGGAATATCAAGAATATACACAATTACCAGAGAATGTATTAAAAGGAATTGTCAAAAACACTGAACAGTTTGGGTATTCAACTGATCAAAGATTAAAAGTTTTAAAGATTTTAGAAGACAGAGGAATCACTCAGGAAGATCTATTAAAATCTAATGATTTGTATAATGTAAACTACTTTAAACTTAAATACTATTTTCAGTTATATCGCCAGCAAAGTAATGTAGTTTTGTTTTTATACGTGCTAGGATTCATCCTTTCTTCATTGCTAACAACAAATTTCTTTTTTATAATTGCACAAATACTTAATCTAATTTTGTTTTATTTATTTATTTATAAAACAACTAAAACTTTATCTGAAATTACAAAATTAACAGATAATTCAAACTTTGCTAATCCTTATTTCACATTGTTTTTAGGATTTCCTTTTTATATCTTTTTTTATTTATTTAATAAAACACACATGAAAGAAGCACTTGCTGAATTCAACAAATAACAAACAATATATTATCCAATGTCAACAACAAAAATACAACTGAATACCATTGAAGAAGCTATAGAAGATATTCGTCAAGGTAAAGTAATCATTGTAGTCGATGATGAAGATCGTGAAAATGAAGGTGATTTTTTGGCTGCAGCCGAAAAAGTAACACCGGAAATGATCAATTTTATGGCTACTCACGGACGTGGTTTAATTTGTGCTCCATTAACTGAAAGTCGTTGCAAGGAATTGGATTTAAGACCAATGGTTACCAATAATACGGATCATATGGAAACAGCTTTTACTGTTTCAGTTGATTTAAAAGGACATGGAGTAACGACTGGAATTTCTGCTGCTGACAGATCTAAAACAGTACTCGCATTAACAGATTCAAATGTAAAACCGCATGAATTAGCGCGCCCTGGACACATTTTTCCTTTGGTAGCTAAACAAGGTGGTGTATTAAGAAGAACTGGTCACACAGAAGCTGCTATTGATTTTGCAAGATTAGCAGGATTTAAATCGGCTGGTGTAATTTGTGAAATCCTTAATGAAGACGGAACTATGTCTCGCTTACCTGAATTGGTAAAAGTGGCTAAGAAATTTAATTTGAAATTAGTTTCGATCGAAGATTTAGTAGCGTACAGAATGCAGCACGATAGTTTGATCGTTAAAAAAGAAGATTTTGACATTGAGACCCGTTTTGGAACTTTTAGATTAAGAGCTTACGAGCAAACTACAAATAAGCAAATTCATATTGCCTTAACTAAGGGAACCTGGAATCTTGGAGAGCCAATCTTAACGAGAATCAATTCGTCCCAGGTTAATAATGATTTGTTAGGGACATTGACTAATAATGCCGAGCAACAATTAGACGATATGTTCAAAGTGATCAATGAAAATGGTAAAGGTGCCGTTTTATTCATTAATCAGGATATGACTGCAGTAAACTTATTAAATAGAATTTCTGAACTTAAGACATTACAGTCAGAAGGTACAATGAAAGCTCCAAAGGTGATTATTGACAGTAAAGATTACGGAATTGGAGCTCAAATTTTGCATGATATTGATATTTCCAAAATAAGATTGGTATCGAATACTGAGCAAACAAAACGTGTTGGAATGATTGGATACGGACTTGAAATAACAGAATACGTAAGCTACTAAGATATGGGAACTTTAGAAGAAAGAATTATAAAATCTGAAACGCATATTTTCAAAGCGGTTTTTCCGAGTACAACAAACCATTATGACACTTTATTTGGCGGAACTGCACTTCATCTTATGGATGAAGTTGCTTTTATTTGCGCGACTCGTTTTAGCCGTAAAAAAGTAGTAACTATATCTACAGGTCAAATCGATTTTAAAAAGGCGATTCCGGCTGGAACTTTAATTGAATTAGTAGCAAAAGTTGATACCGTTGGAAGAACAAGTTGTAAAATTCATGTTGATATTTTTATGGAACAAATGTATTCCGAGCTTCGCGAAACGGTAGTTTCAGGAACTTTTTCTTTTGTTGCAGTTGATGAAAACAAAAAACCAACGCCAATTTTAGACGACTTGTAGTAATTTTTTCAAAAATCTCTTTTCCAGAAATACTGATAATTAGACACTTGAAAATTATTTAAAAAAAGTTTCAAAAAAAGTCCAAAAAAAGTTTTGAGAACCGAAAAAGCGTCTTATATTTGCACTCGCAATCAGCAAATGATCGCAACATACTGGAGAAATGGCAGAGCGGTCGAATGCGGCAGTCTTGAAAACTGTTGACTGTAACAGGTCCGGGGGTTCGAATCCCTCTTTCTCCGCTGAAGGCTTAAAAACTAAAGGATAGCAATCTTTACAAAGTTTTCAAAAAAGCCTAAAAAGAGCGGTAAACCCTGCAAATCCAACGATTTGCAGGGTTTTTTCTTTTATACCTTTTTTCAATATTTATAAAATCGAACAAAATCTTTGTGGCACATTCGTGGCACACTTGCAAATTTCGAAAATGTGCCACAAAATTTCATCTTAAGTCCCGATATCAAAGGGGTTAAGCACGTTTACATCTTGTTTAAATGAGGTTATAATTCTACATTTACTAATCTAATAAGTTGAATTATGCTAGAGAACAGCTTTGGGTTGATATTCTTTTTGAAAGCATCCCGCAATGAGAGTAACATTAGAATCGTTTATTTCAGGATAACCGTTGACGGAATCCCGAAAGAAGCATCCACAAGACGGAAATGGGACAGCGAGCGCTGGAACCAGAAAACCGAGAGAGCAACAGGTACAAAAGAAGACGCAAAATCCCTGAACTTTTTTCTGGATTCACTCGCTATGAAGATCCATGAAATCAAATCAGAAATTAGGTACACCGGAAAACACATAACTTCCCAAAAGATTATGGATCATGTTATGGGAAGAATGATACCCAGAGCCAAGGTGCTGGAAGAATTTCAAAAACACAATGATGAATTGAAAGCCCTGATTGGCAACGGATATACAGAAGCCACATTGGAAAGATTCAATATTACTAAAAATCACTTAACGGCTTTCATTAAATCTAAATACAATAACAGTGACATTGAATTTGCTGACTTAAATTTTGAATTCATAAAAGACTTTGAATTCTATCTTCGTACCGTAAGGAAATGTGCAAATAATACCACACTTAAATATATTTCTAATTTCAAGAAAATTGTAATACGAGCCATCGATAAAGAAATCATAATTAAAGATCCATTTAAGAATTTTAAAGGGAAGAAAACTAAAATTGTAAAGAAGCCCATTTCTGCAAAGGAACTGGCAGAATTGGAAAGATTTCAGTTTTCAGTAGAGCGACTCAATACAGTTCGGGATATTTTTGTATTTCAATGTTATACAGGTCTTGCTTACATTGACACTTATCAGCTCAAAAGTGCTAATATTAAAGATGGCGTTGATGGGAAAAAGTGGATTATGTCCGAAAGACAGAAAACGAATTCCACAACAAATGTTCCCCTGCTACCCCAAGCATTAAAAATTATAGAAAAATACAAAGATCATCCACTCTGTCTGAAAAGCGGTACAGTACTGCCGGTTTCTTCTAATCAAAAAATGAACGCATACCTTAAAGAAATTGCATCATTATGCGGCTTTCCTTTCACCCTTAATACCCATATGGCCCGCAGGACATTCGGCAGCACAGTAACACTAAACAATAATGTCCCTATTAATGTTGTAAAGGAAATGCTGGGACACTCATCAGTCAAACAGACCGAAAGCTATGCCATTACTGAACAGGCTTCAATTGGAAGAGAGATGTCGGTACTTACTAAAAAACTTAATCCGCATATGCCTGAAATTTCAATACCAGATCTAAACTTACTGGAAAGACTGGAAAAAGAAATACAGGAAATTAAAGGAAAATATAAAACCATCTGATCTTAAATGTCAAGAACATTTTAAAATAGAAAGAGGTTATCTCAAATTATGAAATAACCTCTTTTAAATTTAAATTCACTTCACTCCTGCTTCCAGGATGAAAAGAAGGTCTATATGTTATATAACCAAACTTTTGAAGCTCCTTAAAATATTTGTGGTATGTCGGCAGTGTTTTTATATGTGAAAGCATCATAATCTTTCGACGGCTGACTTTTATCGCGCTCCATTCTTTCTGCCCGTAACCAAGAGTCAAAATAGCAGTTAAAATCATAAGATGCCATACGCTCAGCTTGGGATCGTTCATGTAAGCGGATAAATAATTCATCAGCTCTTTTTGCTCTGATCTAGCGCTCAGTTGCATCCTTAAACAGTTTTTGAAGATCTTCTCTGTTATAATAGTACGAGCCAAAAACTTTTTTAAAGCGGATTTTACCACTTGTTCTAAGATTCTGTACAGAACCAGGTGAAATATCTAATAGTTTTCTCACCGCTCTGCTTTTAAGCCATTCAGAATCAACTGACACTTTCTCTGAACAATTTATTTCTTTCAATGTCCCCTGTATCTTCTCGAAGAGCAACAGACCAAACTGTCTTAAGTCTTCTTTTGTTACTATTTCATCCATAACGTATTTTTAAATTTATTCTAATTATTAATCGGTCAAAAAATAAATCTTACTTTTTTGATTCCTTTTGCTCGTTGGCATATAGACTAGGTACCCATATTCATTCAACTCCTTTATACATTTAAAGTATGTTTTTGGCGAAGATATCTTGGCAATTGTTTTTATTTCCTCTGAGTTAGTAAAGATTGGATTAATAAAACCCTTATCTTCACGAAACCTAAGCAATGCGGCATAAATGGCAATATGCGTTGAACTGATTCGAAAATCTTTTTCTATGGCAGAAAAAAAATTAAACAAGGATTTTAAATTCTCCATGATTTTAAATTGAATGTGATTTGCTTTTTCTGTTATTCTTCTTTACAGATTCAGGAGAATCGGAATCACCCTCAATAGTATTCTTCTGTTCTTTTGAAACTGAATTACTCTCCGATTCAGACTGTTTTTTATCCTTGCCTTCACGATTGCTGATTCGCCCCATGTTACCGTCATAAACATTTATTGACTTGAATTGCGGATTTGCTTCAATGAAATGTTTTTTCTCGTTACCATCAATTATAAAATTAACGGACTGAACATTTCCTTTCTTGAGCGATGCTATCAAATTCTCTTTATGCTCCCCATTCAGCAGCTCCTTAATTGGATACTTAGATAAAGTAGCCTCAAGATCATAGCCGTAGTTCTGGTGGTAAATATTGACTTTGAAGTTGCCTTTGTCATCAGCAGCAGATTTCAAATCCATTTTCATCCAACAATTATAAACTTCTCCTTCTTTATTTTTAAGGTCTTTGTTTACTGCACGTCCTTCAAGAAGATTGTAGGCTTCTTTCATGGTGACATTATTATCTTTATTGATATAAAAGATCTGCTCCAGCCCGTCTTTAGAACCTTCTTTCTGAAGATTTATTTTATAAGAATTAAAAAAATACATATCGCTCTGATCGGACTTTTTAAAATGCAGTTCCGCTTTCACATCATCGCTGCCGAACTTGGCTTCGTGCGCAATTTTAAATTCCTTATCACCTTTTTCAAGGTTTTGTTTTAGTACACCTTCCAGTGTTTCCCCAAAGCCAGAATATTTTAACTGGTCTTTCAAAAAATCCAAATTTTTCTGATTCATTTTTTTAGTATTTAAGTTATTATCTAATATTTCCCTCTTTTCCCTGTCCAATCGCGCAAATGCAGTAAGATCAAATGCCTCATTGACGGAGGTATCAATTCCGCTCTGCATAAGCGCCTCTAGGTCGCTTACCAGTTTATCTATCGGCAGACTCTCAAAATAATCCGCATCATTAGTCATAACAAGGCAGTATTCTTTCGCACCTGATGAGTCCCGAAAAAACTCAATCGTATTGCTGTTATTTACATCATCTGAATTGAAAGCGGCATATTTATAGCCGAGATCAGCCATTTCCTGAGCAAAACTCAACAGCATTTCCATATCATTTAAATCTATTGTCATATGTCATACTATTTGATATTAAAGATTAATATTTATCTAGTACCCCGTAAGCATCTCCGGTTTTACAAGATCATTGTTATGAATAGTAAGTTCCAGATGACGCCCTCCGTCTTTTTCAATCAGTTGAATGGTAAGGATTTTCTTTTCAGGAATAGTAAACTTTGGTACCGCAACCACAACTGACAACTTAGATGCATCCGGTATCTTCGATACTTGTAAGGTTGAATAAATGGGTTCAAGTTCAATTTCCTGTGTTGCAGTGCGGACTGCTTTTTTTTGATCGCAGATAAAAAACCGAAGCTGGTCTATATCATAGCCTATCCTTGATTTGTTTTGCAGAACCAGCCTGAAATACATGATATCCTGCTGAATGAAAATTCCGTTCATCTCAAGCTTAATTCCATAGCTGCTTTTCGAGATACCGCTCACTTTTTTCGTTTTGGACAAGGCAAGTTTGGAATACAATTCGATTTTATTCTGGTTTTCATTTTCTGATGAAAACAAAACTTCCTGATCGACACTTTGTGCTTTATCCACCATGAAATTTAAAACAGGGCACTCTTCATCATAATTTATGACAAATCCGTACAGTTTTGCATCGGCAGTAATCACAGTTAAATTGGTCTGTCTGAAGTTCTGCACTCCCGCTTTTAAAAGAAGGATATTCTCTGCTCCTTTTGCTTTCTGAACCAATATTTCAGTGCTTCCTTTGTCAATGCTTTTGATCGAATAAGGGAATATTATACTGGTTGTTTTAGAAAAGGAAATACCAATACTTTTAAAATCTTCCTTCGGTTTAGCTATCGTAGTTGCCATGAACTGTGAAAATCCTGATACGGAAACAAACATCATCAACAGGGCAGTTATAACTTTATACTTTTTCATTTGATAATTTGATTTAGTTAGCATTCTTTTGTTTTTCGTCATACAGCAGCACACGGTATCCCGATTTCACTACAACCTTAATCAGCTTTACTTTTTTGCTAAGCAGACTTTTAGCAGCCTCCACTCCCATTCCTGCTGCCTGCGCTCCCCAGGAATCATCGAGTGTAGCCAGCCCGACGGCCTGTATTGATCTGTCGGCTGATGCCTTGGCTGATTCCCGGTTTATAGTTCCCGGAATGTATATTCCCGGTATGCCATCCATATCATAAACTTCAAGTTCCACCGGCAGAATGGAATTCTGATATTTAATAGTGCTGATTTTAACTTCAAGTCTTTCCCCTTTAAGGGCAGCTGTACCGTACAGGAAACTGTTACTTGGAATCGACACATTATTGATAACAACATCACCAGTAAGTCGTAATTTGATAACGGATCCACTGACAATGGTCTGGGTTTGATGTATGACTGCTTCGAGTGCATTCTGGTTTTCTTCAGGTGAAGATTCTTCTTCTGCCGAGAAAAAAGCGTTCTGTTTTATAGCGCTGTTTTGTTCACCGTTTTTGGCTTCCAGAAAAGTCAGGTTGTCTTCTGCTTTTTTCTTGTCAACAGCATAGGTTTTGCCTTTCTGATTTTTAGAGGATTGTTTCAGTTTTTCCTGCATGCGCTCGGGATGCTGAATGTCCAGGATATTCTCAAGCATTCCGCCAAGCTGTTTCAGCTCAGGATCGGCTTGCTGCGGAGCGGTCATTGCAGTCATCATTTGTTCGAGGCTTTTCATATCCTGAGCAGCATCGTCTCTATTATTTCGATAATCAAATTCTCTCATATCCTGCTCGGGATCTGTGTAAGGCTGCGGCTCATTAATTATCTTTTGAAGCGATGCAAGCTTTTGGTAAATCTTTTCCGAAGCAGGATCTTTTTCACTAATACCGCTGAGCGCAGTTTTTCCTTTTCGGCTATTTTTTGGCTTTAAAAATTCCTGCTGCCATTCCAAGTCAAATTCCTCCTCAGCGATATTGTCAGAGTAATTCGGATCTTTCTTGATTTCCTCCAATAGTTTTAAAGAATCCGTGGCTGCCTTGTCGTAGTAACTCATTTTATCAAGCGCATCATCCTCTTTAAATTTTGGAAGGGGAAGCTCGAAATTGAATCCTTTTTGCTCCTTATTCTGAATCGCTGCAATCGTGGGTGTTCCTCCGCCCAAAGTCCAGAAAAGCATCGTTAAAAACGGAAGCGTTAACAAGGGCAGCATAAAAAGCAGTCTTCTTCTTTTTAATTGCTTTGGTGATAATGTTTTGTGTTCCATGATTTTATTTTTTATTATTTGATTTTATAATTATTCTTTTTAAGCCAGCACTGTCATTAGACATTTTACTGTCAATCCTATTCTCTTTTAAAGGCAATGTTTTCGAAATTTGGATAATATCAAACGCTCCTGATACTTCCATCTTCAAACTGTTGTACAATAGCGAGCCAAAGAAGATTCCGGCTCCTGTTACAAATAATATCAGCAGAATGATTAATGACTTCTTTGACAGGTCTTTGGTCAGATCGTTCATTTTATCTGCCCATTTCTGTCTGAGAATCCCGGCATATCTATTGCTTAATTTGTAATCAGCTTGTTTTTTAAACCATTTCATAAGCCTCTATTTTCGATTTTCAACTCCAATATCTTTGTTCTCAAGGGTAACCCACCTCTCAATTAAAAATCCATGAGGATTGTTATCACTTCTTGATACATTGCGGAGAGTTCCTTCTGTAATAAGATTTCTTTTGAGGATACTGGTCGTACGGATGATGTCCTGTCTGGCATAACACCTGAAGTAGTACGGATATTCCTTTACACTGACACTTACACTGTCAATCCTGATCGTCTGGCTGATATTGCCTGAAATAATCCCAGAGTAGTAACCGTTTTCTTTCAGGTCGTCATATATGCGCTTAGCACTGTCATCGGCCAGGTAAAGGGCTTTGGTTATATTTTCTTTTATCACCTTATCATCAGGATCGAGCGTAAAAAAAAAGGTATGAAAGGTCTTTACATGGTCCTTTGCCTCCACCGGAACATTATCTTTTCTGTCTGACGAAAATGCCTCCAGCGCCTTACCATTGGCCAGTATATAAACCTTTTCCTGTGTCAGGGCTACCGCTTCGAAACTTTTATAGAGCGCATAACAGCATATCACAATACAACCAGCAATGACCAGCATGGTAAATCCTCTGACATATCGGAAAGCTGTATCTATATTTTTCATTTTTGTAAACATGATTTTCTTTTTAATTATTAGCTATTGCCTTTAAGCTTGTCCTCCCTATAACTGCTGTTTTCCTTTAAGTAGGGAGAGTTGCTGGAGGAGGATGCCATACTTTGTGCCATTTGTCCGCTTTTATTTCCCATCGCATCCATAACCATTGAAGCCCCCTGAGAAACATTATTTACTGCTGATCCCACTGAACCCCCAAAGAGATTTGTTACTTTTTGTCCCAGTGCACCACCGCCCGCCGCATGAACAATATAGTTAGCAACAGAGGGTACAGTAAAGTAGCCGATAATGCCGATTATCATAAAAATCAGGTACCCGATATCGGTCTGGCTGAAAAAAGTATCTCCATACTCATTAACCTGAGTGATATCCAGCCGGAGCATTTTCTCCTGGATTTTACCGATGATGCTCCCGAATATGTTAGCTACCGGAAGCCATAGATAAATATTGATATACCTTGCCAGCCAGACGGTCAGGGTATGCTGAAAGCCATCAAAAACCGCAATTCCGAAAACAAGTGGCCCCAATATCGAGAGTACAACAAGCTGGAATGTCCGCAGGGTATCGATACACAATGCAGCAGCTTCAAACAGCACCCTCAGCACTTCACTCATCCATTCTTTTACAGAATTCTTGAAATTAAAAGAAGCTTTTTCCATTGCAAATTTGACATCGCTTCCGATTCCTTCCAGCATTCCCTGATCATCCGGATCAGCATTACCATGGGTATAGCGGTACCACTTCTCCTGATTGCCGCTTCCGGTTTCACCAACATACATCTGCCAGGCGTTGTTTTCTTTAATTGCTTTTTCCTTTTCTTTAAGCAGGACTTCGATAGCCGAATTTGAATTTTCGACCATGGCAGCAGTGGCTGTAACGGTAGGCTTCATAATTCCATTTATCAGCGCAAGTACTGAGGGGAAAATCATAATGCAGAACCCGATAACAAAGGGCCTGAACAGTGGATAAAAATCTACAGGCTCAGCGTTCGCAATATGCCTCCAGACTCTTGAAGCAATATACCACACGGCTCCAAAACCTGCTATTCCCTGCCCCACTCCGATAAGGTTACTGCAAAGCGGCATCATTTCATCATATAGTTGATCAAGTACCGAGTGAAGGCTGTTCATATCTCCTGCTAAAGTCTGCGATTGGGACAAAAAAGGCAACAGCAGGATTGCGGTTACCATTTTAACCGAATATCCTTGTTTGAAAATTTTCATGGCTCTAGTTTTTTAATGAATGCAGCTCCCGGACTGAATTTACCTCAGCAGCTTCCTTTGTTCTCTGCAATGCCAGGATTGATGAAGTAGTATTAAAGCTTCTGATAAATTCAAGTTTGTCCTGCATCTGAATATAAATCTGGTCAATAGCTTCCAGACGTTCGTCATCTGACATTCTGAGTTTGTCTGCTGTCAGGATAGTGGTCAGATCATCCAGATTACGCAGGCTTTCTTTTGTGATATTGCCATAGATACCTTCAAAATATTTAAGTTCCGATTCCTTAAAAGAGCTGCTTTTGGAAAACCGGCTCCATGCTGTTTTACTTTCTTTAAGCAATAGGATTTGATTGTTGATGATATCCCCGACTCTTTTATAATTCCTTACCACCGGACTCACCTGCATCAGGGCATCCAGAAAAGTTTTATGAAGCGTAAAATTACCCTCAGACATATCTTTAACCGATTTGTAGCCCTTGGTCAGGATCTCATATCCCTTTTTCATGTCTTTCAATATCTCTTTGAATTGTGAAAGCTTTTCAATATTTAAAAGCAATTGCTGAATTTCCTGAGACTGCGCAGTACTTTTGTGCGGTACCGCGAGTAATATTAAAAACAGCAAAACGATGAATTTCCTTTTCATGATTTCTATTTTTTTGATTCATATAATCCGTTTAAAATAGCAGCGTCGTTTTTCTCTTTTGCTTTTGAAACTGCCAGAACCTCTGCTTCCATGCTGAAACTTTTACAGAAATTGTAGTCATCCAGCATGATCAGATGCAGTTTGTCAATACGCTCTAATCTCTGGTCATCTTTAAGATCAATTGAAGCATCTTTGGTCATCACAATAAGCGCATCGATTGTATCGGAGCAGTGCTCCAGCAGACGGTCAAAAGAGCGCTTTACATGGTCCATTTCACTGCCATGGAAAAGATCATGCTGTTCCACTTTTCTAATAGTCTTTTGACAGGTTTTGACAATCTTTAACTGAAGCGCTATAATTTCGGCAACTTTAAAATAATTCCTGATCTTTGGATTTACTTTATGAAGTGATATAAAGTAATCACTATGAAGATTCACTTCCCCTTTTTTTAAATCTCCCACAAAATTGAGCCCTTTTCGGGCTGTATTATATCCTTTCTGCGCATAATCCGCATATACCCGAAGTGCTGCAATCTGCAGCAGCAGTTCCTTTCGTTGCTTTGCCTGTCCTTTCATACCCACAAAACAGAACAAACAGCATAACATTAGAACAATAGTTTTCATTTTTTTTACTGTTTTATGGAATTCCGTAAAATTGTCTGACTGCTTTTGCTTCATCAGCCGATTTGGCTCTCTGAAGGCTGAGCATGAAATTCTGCTGGTTAAACATTTTAAGGTCATCATAATTGGCATCAATCTGATCAGCCGAATGGTTGATAATTTCCAATCTTTTCAGATCACTCATCTGAGTGGCAAATGAATCAATGATCAAAAAAATCTGGTCGATATTTTTAAGGCTTTCATTTAAAATTCCGGTATACACCTTTTCAATGTAATCCAGCTCATAAGCTTTAAAATGACTGTCCTGCCTGATCAGATTCCATGCCCTTTCATACTCATTCACCAGGTGGGCCTGCTTCTTTGTAATGTCTTTGATTCTCTGGTAATAGGTAATTATGGATTTAACTTTGGCAAGTTCTTCGTAATATCCTCTATACAGCTCTTTTTGCTTCTGGGTCCAATTGGATATTTCATCCAGCTTGAGCCTGGACAGCGTATTTTCAATTTTCTTTTGTGCGTTCTGAAGCCATATCGTTTTGTTCTGAAGCCTTTGAATCCTGAGATCAATTGCCTTGATTACTTTCTTAACTGCCGTTTTTACTATTTCCAGTATCGGAATAACCGCCTTGGTTTCGGCTGGCCTTGCCGGACTGCTGATAAGCAGTAAACAGATTATACCCGCAATTACTTTTGTTTTTACTTTCATTTTTCTTTTTCGTTTAAGTTCCATTTCTGATATCCTGAGCCAGTGCCGCGATTCCTTTTTTGATATCTCCTCCAAACTTTTTCGCATAGGCATTCACTTTTACCTTCTCGCTTTCTTCTGTAGTATATACCATATACTCTTCAAGAGAAACTTCTGTTCTATACACTTTGGAAGACATACCTCCCAACGATATGAATACTTCTTTGTATTTCTTTGATGGGTCATTGGCCTTATTGACCGACAGCACTAAGGCTTTTTCTTTCTCAGTTAGACCTAAGAGTTCCTGAATCTGATCAAATTTGTTCTGGTATTTGCTCTGATCCAAAAGTATCTTGCAGTCACTGTTATTGATAATGGCCTGCTTTACTACCGGAGAAGAAATAATATCCTCGACCTCCTGGGTCACTACAATTGCTTCCCCAAAGAACTTACGAACGGTCTTAAACAAATACCGTATGTATTCCGCCATACCTTCCTTAGCAATAGCCTTCCAGGCTTCCTCAATTAAAATCATTTTACGGATACCTTTGAGCTTTCTCATCTTGCTTATAAAAACCTCCATAATGATAATGGTCACAACCGGAAAAAGGATGGGATGATCTTTAATATTATCAAGTTCAAAAACAATAAATCGTTCTTTCAAAAGCTCCAGATTCTCCGTTGCATTGAGCAAGTAATCAAACTCTCCTCCTTTGTAATAAGGCCGGAGCACATACAGGAAATTATTGATATCAAAATCCTTCTCCTTCACCCGGTCATTCTCCAGAATCTTTACAAATTCATCTTTAAGAAAATCATAAAAAGTATTAAAGCATGGAAAATATTCTTTCTCCTTCTCCAGCTTTTCATAATACAACTGTAGTGCATTGGACAAGGCCACGTACTCGCTTCGGTTGAAAGTTTCATCATCTTTCTTCCATAGCGCCAGCAGTAGTGTTTTGATGCTTTCCTTCTTCTCCGTATCCAGATTGTCTCCTTCCGAGATATAAAAAGGATTAAAACGAATCGGGTTCTTTTCATCATAAGTAAAATAATACCCCTTAACCATGTCACACAATCCTTTGTAACTATGCCCCACATCTACCAGAACTACATGGGTTCCCTGCTCGTAATAGCTTCTGACCATATGATTGGTAAAAAATGACTTGCCGCTGCCCGATGGCCCCAGAATAAATTTATTCCGGTTGGTGCAGATTCCCATTTTGACCGGCTCATCGCTGATATCGACATGAACCGGTTTTCCAGTCAATCGGTCCCCCAGACGAATTCCCATCGGGCTTAGTGATGAGCGGTAACCCGTTTCCATATTCAGGAAACAAACTGCCTGTTCGGTGAAAGTATCAAAGGTGTCATTCATAGGAAAATCAGCTGCGTTTCCCGGTATTCCTGCCCAGTAAATCTGAGGAGCTCCAACCGTTTCCTGCTTTGCCGCAGCGTCCATCTGCGCGAGCGCTGAAGAAACTTTATTCTTCACTTCTTTCAGTTCTTCAGCGTTCTGGGTCCATGCCAGTACATTGAAATGGGCTTTTACAGGAAGCCGCTGCTGTGCAATTGCTTCATTCAAAAAATCATTAGTGGCATCTCTTGCAAGGAGATTTTCCCTGCTGTATGCTGACAAAGATTGCAGTCTCAGCCTTTTGCTTTCGAGCTTCTGGATTGTTTTCTGCGCATCTTCAATAAATATATACTGATTGTAGATGTGATTACACGATAGCAGCTGTCCGAGAGTTGAGGCAAAACCAATGCTGAACTTTGTTTTATCGGTTGAATACCGGTCAAAATTAATCCGCGATCCACAAAGTCCCGGAAGATCTGCGGCATCGCCAAGCGTAAAAAGCTGGCAATGCTTATCTCCTACCCTGAGTCCATTATGAAAGGAAATGTCATTAAACACAAATTCATTTTCCTTTTCTGATAAAAAACAGTAACGCTCTATGAGTCCCAAATTTCTGCTTTGGCTTTTAAGGGCATTTTTCCTGAGCTGGACAAGTTTTACAAATCCACTATCTTCGAGAATTCTTTTAAACTGTCCTGCTGAATCCAGAAAATCCTGTAGCAGCTGTGGTTTCAAAGCTTCTTCTGGAACCGAAGAACTTCTGATGAGTGTTGAAAACAACGAACTTGAATTCTTTCTTCCTGCTGGTTTTTTGGTCAGCATGATATAACAGCTGTGGTCCAAAAACGGCCTCTCATTAAAGAATCTTTCGCTGCTTCTGCTTAAAAAACTCGTATCATCATTTGTAAAATCTGCCTGATAGCTGCTTTCCAAAAACCAGTCCTGTTTGTGAAACACACAGAACTTCGGCAGTATCTTTATGGCCTTAATCCATGATTGGTGAAAGGCCTCATATTCCTGATCTGAAAGCGTGAAAATCTCCGGTAATTCCGCTTTAAAAACAATGGTCACATCTCCTTGCCTGGACAAAATACAATCATGTTCTATATCCAGTATCGGTAAAACAGCATCTATCCTTTTCTCCATCATCTACATTTTTAACTCATTAACATTCTACAGCTATCACATTATGAAAATTCGTCTGCTGTTTACCTTTATATTTTTAGGAAGCCTTTTTTTAGCCAGCACTTTCATCATGCCAAATTCTCCATAGGTATTGCTCATCTTGTAGATTCTGACTACCAAAAGGGTTCCCGAAACACCAATAAATCCAACACAAATCAACGATGGAATACCAATAATATAAAGCACAGCAAATACAATCATCAGACTCACTACTCCCCCACCCAAATACCATATATACTGCGCTTTGAGCCCCTTGAATTCAATACTTTTATTAATGCCTTTATTGATCTGGTATACGCTGTTTGCCATTATACTCCAAAAAAAGATTTAATAACTGTAGCCACAACCACTAAAAATACACAGCTTCCAAACCAGGCAGCCGCGACTTTTCCGGTATCGGGATCACCAGCATTCCATTTCTGGTATACTTTTACCGCGCCGATAAGTCCAAGTATGGCTCCTACAGCATACATAAGTTCTGTACCCGCGTCAAAGTAGCTTCTCACTTTCTGGTTGGCTTCATTGATTCCCGCTACGCCGTCCTGGCCGAATACCTTATGCTGATAAACCAGCAGCAAAGCCAAAATACCGTAGGACATCACTTTTTGTACGTCAACATTTCTTAATTTCCAATCGTTCCATTTCATCACACTTCATTTTTAAGTTAAAATCATATTTTAAAAAGCAGAGGAATATCGCTGTTACAACAACTATTTCCTTGTCACATCTTACCATACTGCACTAGAGTGAACAGGGACATCCCTCCGCCATATAACTAAATACTATCTTCCCACAAATGGTCTGCCTCGGCATATTGTAAAGTGAATGCAGCATGCTTTTCGCATTCGCAGACCAGAAGGGTATTTATTTTAATCCGCAGCGAAGACATTTTCACATAAGGATATTCCTCAAGAATACACCTGATATAATTTTTAAATTCTATCCTAGAAATCTCTCGTTCTGCGCTTTCCTGAATTGCCTGTAAAAGTTTTTCATACAACTCCTCTGCGTCCTGAAGTGTATCGAAGGGCTCGCTGAATTCGGAAAATAAGCTATCCTGTAAATCGTTCAGCATTGCTTTTTTCTTTGGAAACCCTATCCTGGTTTTCCCATTAAAAAGAGCTTTAACTTTAGTGGAATAAAACCTGAAAACCAGATACGTATACCAGATAAAAAGCAGTATCACAACCGTTACCGCATAATCACTCCATGAAATTGTTGCTAGCATAATTCTTGTCATTTATCATTAAACATCCTTTACCGCGACATAAATAAAATGATGAACCATTTAATTTATTTCACAGGTCAAAGGAACAATGATAATCAGGCCGGTACAAGTACGACTTTTCTGTACCCTTTCGTACCCCCAGTAAATACTGCCCTTAACGGAAAATTATAAAGAAATAAAAAACAGTAATTACTGTAGCAAATAAAAAAACTCATAGAAATAATCCGATTAGATTATCTCTATGAGTTAATAACTGAGTTGGATCTGCCTGTTGGCTTATTACTTTTTCATTGCTTTTATCAATCTTGAGTTACGTTTATCTGCTCTTGAATTTTGCAGGGATATAACGGCCCAGATCGCAGCTGGGATCCATCCAATTAAAGTAATCTGTAGAATCAGACAGATTATTGCTGTAAAAATCTTTCCCCTTAAAAGAAAAGAAATACAAGGAAAAAATATGGCAATTAGTGTCATAATTAATTTGTTTAGTTATGTGTCGGAAAAATTAAAATTTGTTACTCAGGTAAATATTTAATCTTCTGATTTTTCCATTTTTTAATACGTTCTAATCTTTTTTATCATCTTCTCGAGACTGGCAATTGCAGCTTGTTTATCGTTCTCTTCTGCATTATATGATTTACTCCTTACAGATTGATAAGACAACTCTTTTTTGAAAGAAGTTGATAAATGAGGCACAATCGTTTGAAAAACCAAAGTCATAGATCTGGCTTTTATAATCCTTGCTTCGTCTGCCGCACGCAGAATCAGAGCAATTTGATCTGCTGACAAGTCACATTCTATCTTGCTGCGGTCGTCTTTCAATAATAGAGATTCATGGGCATGATTCGATTGCGTTTCAGCAGCAAGCTTTCGTTCCAAATAGACAATTTCATGCTTAAACCAGTTATCCAAAGTGTTTTTTAAGTTTAGATGTGTGGGATCCAATGATATTTTCTCATCGGACTGCAATTGATTAAACTCTTTGAAATTCAATAATAATTCATCAATCCTGCTGTCAAGCAAAACATATTGGTTAAGATGGGTTTTCAAACGGCTTACCAGGTGGTTTACATATTCTTCACTATTAAAGTTTTTTTGTATCAAAAGTTCATCTACTGATGAGAATAGGTGGGTTTGACCAGTTCTGCTTTCCAGATCCTGAAGGCTTTTGAGCAATTCTTTATGATAAATGATCTGCCTGTATGTTATCTTTCGTCTGGAAAATGATTTTACAAAATCTACTGCCTTATTAATTACAATAGCAATGGAACGGTCGTATAGTTCTATTGCTTTATATTTACTCTTCAGTATATTCAATTTCAGAAGCAACTCGTTTTTGGTGATCATCAGATAGGTTATGGGTACCCTTTCATCCAGGCTTAAATAATTGGCAAAACGGTTCTCCAGAAAGGAAATTAATTCTTCCAGATTAGCGATTATAATATCTGCTATTTGCGATAGTTCCGAAGAGCCTGCAAAATGGTTTTTCCGGATCTCAATCTGGGTATCCAGCAGATAAGTCAAATTGGAATGGTATTTTCTGACCTGCAAACGAATTTCTCTTTTCTTGAGAAGCGAAAAAATTTCATTTTTGATACGTATCTGAACACTCTTTGACTCCTTTACGATATGTTCTGCTATATATGCCAGTTCGCTATCTGATAATTTTGAGATATTGTTTCTTTTAGGATTTAAAGTTTGTAATATTAATGAATCTAACCATTCTAAAGGATATATATTACTCATCATACTATTTCTTTTTAGGTGACAATCGATAGATCTACTGGCTTTTAAATCTCTCAACAAATTTGGAACGATACTCAGAAGGGGATAAAGCAGTATGTTTTCTAAAGAAGAAACTAAAGGCAGACATGCTGGTAAATTCCAGTTCATCAACAATATCAGCAATGGTAAGCTGCGTATCTTCCAGCAGGATTTTGGCTTCCAAAATAAGGTTTTCTGTTATCAAGTATTTTACATTTTTTCCTGTAAACTGCTTTACCAAAAAATTTAAGTAAGCAGGTGTAACATACAGCGAACCGGCATAAAACTGAACGTAATGCTGTTTTCTTCCATGTATGGAAAGCATGGTAAGAAATTGAATGGCCAGCGTTTCCTTTCTATTAAAAGGAACTTCATCCTTGGGAGAATATTTGATATAAATCTCCCGCAATTCGTATAGAAATAGGTTTAAGCTGATCCGCTGCAGCTCTGCATCAAACCCATTGCGCACAGCATCCCTGTTTACAAAATAAATGAGCTTATAGATAAGAGACAGCATCTGATACTCCCGTTCCTCCAGCGTAATTTTAAATGACCTTTTCCGGATAAAAAAATAGAGCGAATCTACGAGTTCTTTTTTAAAGCAATTCTTCACGGTAAATTCTGAGGAAAGCGACACAAGATACAATTGCAGCTTATCGCGAGCTTCCAGAAGTGTACAATAAGAATTTTTGGGAAGTACCAGCAGATCATGGGAAGTTAAATCCTGAACAATGTCGTGCAGCTTTATTTTAAAACTGCCCGACCTGATCAGTAATATCGATAAATTTTCTACCAAAAATGATTCCGCTCCCGAAGTGGTTATCTCGTACTTTTTTATAATATGGATATCCAGCCCCTCTATAGGCAGGTTATTAAGCTCAATATTGATAAATTCTTTGATCATCAGTAAAAGAAATTAGAATTGTATGAGATCTCCCAATACAAGCACCTACCCCTTCTCTTCAAAAGCCTTTTTAATAATTGTATAGGAGATCAGATAGAGATTCGATAATGTGGTAACAAATAACAGATAGATCTGCGCTCGTGAAGTACATGTATTTTGCCAGCTGTCATTGAAATACACTGCTTTTTCATCACAGGTAAATAAAAGTAGGATGCCACACAGGCTTACCAGATTCAAAACAATCAGGATTGCAAATAATAAGATTCGAAGAGTCATTTTAAATCGGTTTACAGCAATCTTTTCAGAGCAGAGATTCAAACAATACTGCCAAAGCAGCAAGCGTAATTTCTCCACCTGAATAGTCCAAACTGCCTTTTTTATTTGTTACAGCTGTTTCCCAGTCACGATCCTTTCTTGCCTCCGCGTAAAGGGAATACCTGGAAATAGCAGAGACTTTTAAAATAGTGTCCTTTTCATCTGTCTGAAGTGAGCTGTCGGCAATAACGGCCGCTTCATAGGAGATTATAAAACTGTAAACATCTTCATAGTCGGTTTGCTGCCTGTTAACTAAATCAAAAACAAATCCGTACAGGCTATTTTTTACTTCCACACTGAGAGAAGAAGCCTCAATAAGTTCCACAAGCTTTACTTCAGGGTCCGCTAAAATAGCCACAATCATTTCCGGGGTAATGGTAATGACACTTTTATTTAGGCTCCTGTCCCCTGTTGGTTTCTGAGCCAGAAACAGCATCTGCGCCTCGAAATCCTCATTAGAAGCCGGATAGCCAATACTATTATAATAAGAGTTTAGCTTATCATAAAATTCGATTCCTGCCCGGTCAAAGGGGTTTAAATTGTTACCTGCCTTCACCTGTATGGTATTTGACTGTGACTGATCGTTTGTATAGCTTTGGCTTTCATTTAAGTTTTCATCTGTTGAACATGCAGCGCATAATACAAGTGCTGTGCATACTAAATAATTTTTCATGATTAAATTGTTTTGATGTGAATGAGAATTCCTTCTCAGTCCATTTCATCGCGATAAGCAGAACTTTAATCCGGCACTATGCCAGACATTTTGCTTTTGAATTCGAAGCAAATCTATTCCGCTAAAAAACATCCTGCAAGCCCCTATATATGGCTTTCAATGAAATCAACATGTGGATTTCCGTGAAATCCACACCTCTTTTTAACAGTATTAATCGCTTTAATTTCAATTGTTTATATTATTTTTGAATTATCACATTTAAGAAGAAATTACGTGTATTTATTTAAAGAAGCGTAACGCTTACAATACAAATCTTCAAACTGTCAATCTATGAAACCGTATTTCCTACTAGTACTGTTTATCGGTTTAAATAACCTGACCACCGCACAGCAAAAAATCTATCCAATACCCGACTCCCTTGAGCATAAAAGTTATAAATACCTGGATAAAAAAATTTATGACCTTAAAAAAGACAGTACCCAGGCAGCAATCTATCTGTTTGCCCATCTGCATAAATCTAAAAATGAACACAACTGGGAAGAACTGATGTATGCTTATCAGAATATCCTGCACCAATCTCCGGAAACCTTACGCATTGTGTATGCTGACAGTATGATATATGCAGCCGGAAAATCGCAGGACAAAGCACTTCTGGGCTCTGCTTATCTGTCCAGGGGAATTGCTTTCTATGGTCAGAAAAAATACGAAGATGCTTATGAGAATTACATCACGGCCAACAATTACATATCCCAGACAAACGACCAATACCTCACCTTTAAGGTGAAACATCAAATCGCACAAATAAAATACTATCTGGGCTTCTATGATGAAGCTATATCCCTGTTCCGGGAATGTCTGGACTATTTTAAAGATCATAACGCCAGGGCTTACATCAATACGATACATTCCCTGAGCGTGTGTTACAATAGAATTGGAAATTATGGACTATGTTCGCAGACCAATGCAAGTGGCCTGAAAGAAAGCAAACGGTTAAAAGAGCTGGAAATGATCCCTTACTTCGTTCATTCCGAAGGCATCAATGAATATTTTAAAAAAAATTACGCCTCAGCGATATCTAAAATCAACTCTGCACTGGATTCAATTAAAACAAACAAGGATTTTGCAAATGAGTCCGTGGGTTATTTTTACATCGGTAAGAGCTATTGGGCACTCGGAAAAAAAGATAAAGCACTACCCTATTTCTTGAAGGTCGATAAGATCTTTCAGGAAAAAAACTTCCTGCGACCTGATCTCCGGGAAGTATACGAGCTGCTCCTGGATTATTACAAGACAGCAGGCAACTTAAAGGCCCAGCTACAATATATTAACCAGCTTCTTAAAGCGGATAAGGTTTTAACAGAAACGCACCGGTATTTAATTGGCAAAATACATAAGGAATATGATACCAAAGAATTACTTACCGAAAAAGAAAAAATAAAAAAGCGGCTTGAAAACCAGAAATATTACGATATCCTATTATCAGTTATCATTATAATACTGTTTACCCTCTCTGTAATCCTTACTTATCGTCATTACAAAATCAAAAAGCTGTACAAAAAAAGATATGATGATATTATGCTAACCTCACAACCTGAAATCAGCGACAAAAAGAGAAATCACAAAAAAATCGAGCATCAGAAACAAATGCTTGATATACCGCAAGAAACAATCAATGCCATATTAAAACAGCTGGAAATATTTGAAAAAGAAAAGAAATATTTAGCCAAAGATGTCCGGCTTCCAGCGCTTGCTGTAATTCTAAATGCAAATCAGAAATACATTTCAAAAGTTATATCGCACTACAAGCAAAAAAGTGTGGTGGAATATACCAACGATCTAAAAATTGACTACTTAATTGAATTATTAAAAAAGGATAAAGTAACAAGATTCTACACAAACAGCGCCCTCGCAGCTGAAATAGGATTCACAAGTACACAACGTTTTGTAAAGTCATTCAAAACCAGGACAGGAGTACCCACTGCCTATTTCATAGAGCAGATTAAAAAAGAAAGCGATGACGGCAGTTTTCCAAAAGCAAATACAATTTCATTCAATTAAACCGTTTAGTTATTTTGTAATACCGGATAATCGTTTATTTTCGCACTCTAATTTAAAATTTACATTATGAAAGATCTAGTTGCAAAAATCAACGCAGAAATCGAAACATTTAAAACAGAATCAGATTCATTGATCGAAAAAGGTGTTAAAGCTGCTGGAGCAAGAGCTCGTAAATCAACTTTAGAAATTGAGAAATTTTTAAAAGAGTTCAGAAAAGTTTCTATTGAAAATCAGAAGAAGTAAATTATCACAAGCTGTTTTTTAGAATCTTTGATAATCAATTAATTACAGAGATACTCTAAAAAACAGCTTTTCATAATAATATACTAAGCTAGTCCCTTTAAGAACGATTTCAGTTCTTTGTCATCATTCCAGGAAGCTTCTTTTATATCCATATTAAAAAAGTTTTCTGAAGCTTTTTCTAAAGCCTCCCTTTTAAATCTTGAATCAGCCTTTGCATATATTTCCGTCGTTTGGATGGAAACATGTCCCAATAAATCACGGATATAAACTAAGTTCACACCCGCTTGGAGTAGATGCATGGCTCTTGAATGTCGAAGACAGTGTGGACTAATTTTCTCATGTATCAGTTCTGGTTCTGTTGTACGCGCCATCACTACATAGGTTCTTAGTATATATGTGATACCCGATCCTGTGAGTTTTTGCCCACTACTGTTGAAGAACAAGGGATGTTCTTTCTTTGAAGGAATAAGCAAGTGGTTTTCTTCAATGTAAGTTCTGAGAATTTCAACCATCTGATCTCTTAGTGGTACAATTCGAGATTTGTTCCCTTTACCATGTAACCGAACTATTGCCGGTTTTTCAAGTCTCATGCTGGCAGGTGTAAGATCAATTAGTTCCTGAACTCTGGCTCCTGTTTCGTAAAGTAACGTAAGTATTGTTAGATTGCGACGTCCATGTCTATTCTTTAGTGACACCTGATCCAATATGCATCTGATTTCCTCAACGGTTAAATAATTCACTGAAGGTTTCTTTTTCTTTTTTATCCTGATAGAGCGCATTGATTGCCAGGTTGCCAATCTTGTAGGGTCTTTTCTTTCCAAGAATTGACAAAACGAACGTATCGCAGCATAGCGTTGATTTCGTGTGGCAATACTATTGTTCCTTTTTTCTTCCAGCCAATTCAAAAAGGCTAATATAATGTCACGATCAAAATCCTTCATCATAAGCTTATTGACTGATATTCCTTGCACATTGCCCATATAATCGATCAAATGGACAAAAGTATCTCTATAGGAGCGAACAGTATGTTTGCTTACATTTATTTCTGCTCCCAGATATTCAATGAAGAATGCCTCCAAATATTCAGCAAAATCAGTTATCCTCTTTTTCATAGTTCTTTTGAAGTTTTAAGTTAAGGTCTGCGAAAATTTGATCCGTAGTGTGCATATCCAGTTTAAGGACTTCGGGATACATTTCTTGAGTCAGTCTAACATAGGATTCTGTACCGATAACGCTCTTGTGTCCCAAAAAGACTGAAAGTAAAGGCAGGGAGCAATATAAATCCTTTCCTGCACCAGTTAACTTAACAAGCGAATGTACAGCTGTTGTATGCCGGATCGAATGCAGTGAAGGGTTATTAGTTCCAAAACTGCCATAAATTTCACATTTTTCAAGAATCCTGACAAAATATTTATATACAGTAATATGGCTGCAAGGCTTTCCCAAGGTTGAAACAAACAGATAAGAATCAGGATGTCCAATGTCATATATAGGAATCTTCTCCCTATATTCAATATATTGTCTTAAAACTTTTTCCAGAGACTCGTTAATTGGTGCAATTCTGCACCTGTTGTTCTTGGTGTCATTAATTACAAGAACGCTCCGTTTAAAATCAATATCCTTATTTTTTATAGCAAGGGCTTCACCTATTCTTATTCCGGTACTGTACAGCGTTCGGATTAGAGCAGGTATGACAAAAAGCATACTCTTTGGGCAATGGGTTTTTGTGACCATATTATCACACGCATCGAAAATATTCTGTATTTGTCTGTGAGTAAACACTGTAGTGATTGTACTCTCAAAAGATCTTTTGGGGTGAGCAGGAATATAACATTCGTGACCAAGACTATCCATATACCGACAGAAGTTCGATATGATACAGAACCTCGCATAAAGTGTTGTCTTTTTATCATTTATACGTGTATCTACCCATCTCTTTATATCTTCAGAATTAATGAGAAGATTATTTTTCGTAGTTTGTGACAAAAATCTATCAAAATCCAATAAGAAACTTCTATATCTTTCCAGTTTTAAATCTTGGAGTTCTTTCTCTTTGATATAGCTCCTAATATAAGGAGCAAATATGCTGCTAAATTTATCTGAACTATTCATAAAACCCTCCTTCTTTTTGAGTATAAAATTTTTCCTGAACCAAGGGAACCTCAAGTGAACAAGTCAATAATCCTTTAACATCTATGCCCAGATAGAACATTGTTGATTCACTACTGCTATGTCCGAGAGAATCCGATATTACTGTAAGTGGCGTACCTTGCTCCAATAATTGAGAGGCTAAACTATGCCGTAAACTATGCGATCCGTGATGCCTGCTGTTTATTTCCACTTTGGACTTGCTTATTATTTCATCGATTATGGCAAATATATTGGCTGCTGATACCGGTACGAAGGGAGCAATACCACTGAGAAAGATAGTTTTGGTTTGTGATTTTGGACGGCCATAACGTATGTAATCAATAATCGCTTCGCCTACCACGGGAAGCAATGGTAGCTCAATATTTTGCCGTGTTTTGTACTGTTCGAAATAAATGATGTTGCGATTCCAATCCAAATTACCAAATTCTAAGGAACAGATATCACTTGCCCGTAATCCTAGACGGGAAGCGAGGAGGAATATTGCATAATTTCTTTTCCCAATGGTCTTTGATCTATTAATAACAGCATCCATTTGACGAATTTCTTCCAAACTATATACCGAAGGGAGTTTTTCTATTGATGGTTTTCGCTTTATTTGATTAAGTGAAATACTTAAATTTGTATCTATTAGTTTTATTTCATGTAGATAATTTAAAAAATATCGTAAAGACACACATACATAAAGTTTAGAGTTTTTTAGGGACGAAGTAAATTGTTTAATCCCTATACCATTCAAATTATGCAGATCGATCTTATCGTGGTACATTCTAACAGCAAAATAGCTTAGATTCCGGCTATGTTTGAAAAAGGTCTTATCGGCAATACGTTCCTTTTCCTTAAATACTTTTAAGAATGAAAGGATTTGTTCTCCTATTTTACCTGGGAATTGATATACTTTACGATTAATACGCTTCCTTCTCATTGGAATATTATTGAGAACATCGTTTAATAAGTTTACAGAAGATTTAATACTCTTAAACTTATAACCGGATAAAGAATTTGTTTCAAGAAAGGACAACTTGAAACTTTCTCCAATGACCTCTGAATAAAGGTCTTTTGAGTGTATAACCATGAAGCTTTTAAGCAAGGTAAAACGCCTTTTATGCGCCATGGTAACTTCTCTGTTGTAACTAGTCTCATTTAAAGACTGCAAGCATGATTGGATCAGCTCATCGATTGGTTTTGAATTCATATCTAATTGATTTAGTGGCTACAACATTGTAACCACTAATCAATATATGAAGATTATCAAAACAAGATTATCAACAGTTATCCTGTATAGTCAGGATATTTTGAAGTAAAATGTTTATCTACTTGTGATAATTTACTTCTTCTGATTTTCGATCTTATCAATTTCTTTTGATAATATTGAAGAATCTAAAAAATAATTCATTCTTACTTTTACTTATTAAGGCCTTTCAGATTTCGGGAGGGCTTTTTTTTTTCGTTTTAAACTTGTTCCTACAACTATAATTTCACATCCAAATAAAAAATAAAAAAAAGAGAATATTATAATTAAGATAACAGGTTAATAATTGTAATTAGAGACTTATATTTGCAAGAAAGTCAAAAAATGTTATCGGAAATTTTTAATATTCAAAATAGATTTCTTTCTTCTAAATCACAATCAGATAAAAAAAAATTAGGACAATTTTTTACTAGCCTAGAGGTTAGTGAATTTATGGCTTCATTAATAGGGCCTGAAATTCTAACCAAACTTTCTATTAAAATTCTAGATGCTGGTGCAGGAATGGGAATTCTAAGTGCTGCCGCATCACTTGAATGTTTGGAAAAGGGAATTAAGGAAATTCACGTAGAAGCCTATGAATTGGACACCAAAGCTATTGAATATCTGAAAATGACATATGAGTTGTTAGTAATTTTCTTTATGTCTAAAGGTGCTACATTTACCTTTCGCATTCATAATTTAGACTTTGTATTAAATCCTCCATACCAAATCGGAAGTGAAGAAAAATTTGATTTGTCCGTAATAAATCCTCCATACTTTAAATATAATACAAAAGATTCTCCTTATTGCAAAGCAACTTTATCGTTGTATAAAGGAAATCCAAACATTTATGCTTCATTTATGGCCCTTTGCTTGAAAAGTTTAAAGTCAAATGGTCAACTTATTGTTATTGTTCCTAGAAGCTTTACCAATGGTCTATATTTTAAAAACTTTAGGAATTATATGCTAAATAATTCTAGTTTGGAAATGATTCATATTTTTGCAAAAAGGAATAAAATTTTTAAAAGTGATGATGTTTTACAAGAAAACATTATTTGTAGTTTTGTTAAGAAAGAACAATCAGACTCGATTGTAATTTCATCAAGTAATTCAATTGCAGATGCAAAAAAATCTAACAGAAATATTTACTCGAAAAATTTAATAATTGATCCTTCAAATGAACAAAGATTTATCCGAATACCTGAATCTAAGGAACAATTTGATATCCTAGAACTTGCCGAAAAGCTACCGACGACTTTTTCTAAAGCGGGATACTTTATTTCAACGGGCCCAGTTGTTGAATTTAGAACTAGAGAATTTCATACAACAGAATTAAATTCTGCTGTACCAGTTATTAGACCTCACAATTTTAGCGATTCAAAAATAATTTGGAATGGTAATCATAAGAAAGATATTGCCTTTCAACTTAAAGGTCAATTTGAAAGTCATTTAGTTGAGAGTAAAACTTATATTATATTAAAAAGAATTACTTCTAAGGATGAAACTAAAAGACTTGTTGCTAATATCTACCTTCCTAATAAGCATACATCAATAGGAATTTCAAATAAATTAAACTATTTGGGATTGAAAAATGAAGAATTTTCAATAGAAGAAGCAACTGGATTATCATCTTTTCTTAATTCTACTTTTATGGATAAATACTTTAGAAGTATTTCTGGTAATACACAAGTAAATTCAAATGAAATTCGAGTTTTGAAATTCCCTGAAAGAAAGACTATAAAATTATTAGGGGAAAAAATTCTTAAATTAAATAGTAATTCACAACAAATAATTGACAAATTAGTCTTAGATATAATTAACTCCAATTAAAAAATTATGACTGAACCACAAGAACAAAAGGTATCAGAAGCTCAAATATTACTTAAGGCTTTAGGACTTCCTAAACAACAGTATAATCCGATGTGTGGGTTAGTTTTACTTGCTCTTGCCAATGTAACTAGTGATTCTGAATGGACAAGTGCTGCTTCTAAACTACTGATTACACATTCAATAATGGCATTCATTCGTGGTGAATATGGAGTAGATTATGCCGCGAATTCTAGAGAAACTATTAGACGCCAATGTTTACATCAATTTGAGCAAGCTGGTTTGATAGTAAGAAATCGTGATAAACCCGCAAGAGCTACAAATAGTGGCCTCAACAATTATTCCCTCAATGCAGAAATAGTTGAAATTTTAAAGGTCTATCCCGACGGCAAATGGGAGGACGAAATTAATAAATTCAATCTTGAGGTTCCAAAGTTAACAGAAAGATATAATCGTGAACGTGATCTTCATAAAATTCCGATCAAGCTTCCAAATGGAAAAAATTTTACCTTATCCCCAGGACCTCACAACAAACTACATGCTGATATTATTCATGAATTTTGTGAAAGATTCGTCGGCGAAGGTGGTGAAGTCTTATATGTAGGCGACACTGCTAGTAGTCGAAATGAAGGAGGGAAAATGCTTCATCTTGAAAGCCAAAGAATGGAGGAATTAAATATACCTCAATTAGCCCATGATAAACTACCTGATGTTGTAGTTTATGACAGTAAGCGTAATTGGTTATTTTTAATTGAAGCAGTTACATCCCATGGTCCTGTTTCTTCAAAAAGATGGGAAGAATTAGAAGAAGCATTTAAAGATTCAGGAATTGGACGAGTTTATGTAACCGCATTTCCTGATTCCGCTACTTTTAGGAAATATGCCGCAGATATTGCATGGGAAACAGAAGTTTGGATTGCAGACAAACCAACGCACATGATACATTTTAATGGAGATAGATTTCTGGGGCCACATAATAGTTAACAACCACAAAATTAACAAATTAAACACGCTAAATACGTTTAAAAATAAAAAAAGTTAACAAATCTACTCTCATTAAAAATTCAGTACTAATTCAAGTCTCCTAAGAGTTTAACAATTAAAAAACATTTAAACAGGAAATAAAAATTAAAATTTATACACCAAATAGCTCTAAAATTACGAATATACTCTCTAAATCCTTATAGGATCCCACCTGTATATTTTTTTTAATCCGCAAGCCCCAAAAA
Organism: Flavobacterium psychroterrae; assembly: GCF_018380615.1. GTDB lineage: Bacteria > Bacteroidota > Bacteroidia > Flavobacteriales > Flavobacteriaceae > Flavobacterium > Flavobacterium psychroterrae. Next base: position 266,858 of record NZ_JAGYVZ010000005.1, read on the forward strand.
GATGATCTATGTATTTATTTTTGCCGAAAACACTGCACTTTATATAGTCAAAAATTCCGCACTATTAATGCCAAATCTCTGCACTATTCTTGCCGAATTCTCCGTACTGGATAAACCAGTTCATGATGCTGGAGAGAAACATTTTGCTTTTGAGTAAAATCATTAGCGAAAACTAGCTAAATTTTATTTTTACACCAAATTTATCTTCCAATTTGTCTACTTTTCTATTTACTTTTTCTATAGCATAGTTCGTACAAAAGGCAAATGAATTTCTTTCAATTTTGGCTCAATTTTGAAAACTTCTTTTGCATCCAGCGATACTTTTCCACTTCCAGAACTTGAAAAAAACTTACCATAGGAGAGAACAGAATTTTTAAACATTCTATGTGCCAAATCAAGACCATCCTAAATTAAGCAAAATGTCCAAATTGTTTGTAGATGGTATTAGTGGCTGGCTTTATTCTTCTGGTTCATCGTCATATTCTGGCTCTTCATCATATTCATTTACGAATAATTGTACTTCGAATGGATTAATAACTACGTCAATACTTTGAATAAATTGCTCATCAATAATTTGTGCATTGTCAATCATTGTTTTTAAAGCTTGGTTGAGCCAAGTTGAATCCCAAATTTGTATTGCTGGATTGTTAACTTTTCTACAAAGATTTTCGTCGTAAACTTTAGTTCTATCAATTTTTATTGTTAAGCGTTGTAGCCATATTTTAATATGTCCAGTATTTGGTATTTTTTCAAATTTGGTCATAATTGATTGAAGAATTACATCTCTTTTTGCAGGGTCATTTAATAATGAAAATAGTTTACTCAATATAGCTGAAGCAATAGGATAGGTTCTTGGATTTTTATACATTATATCCACAAGTATGCTTATTAAAACATGAACATTGTAAAGTTCGGCTAAACCTTTTATTCTGTCGTAAAACTTTCCTAATGCTTTGCTTAAACTTCCCGAGTTTGGATATTTATCTGAAAGAGTGTGAATAATTAGTAAATGCTGTTGAATACTTTTACTTCCGTTTTTCTGTGAAATCCAATAAAGTTTGTCAGGTTTTATTGAGTCACGAACTACATTATTTGAAACTAATGTTTTTTGCGCATTAAGTCTCATCCCAAGTTCTATTAATATTTCAGTTAAGATTTTGGTGATTAATTCTGCATCTTGTGGATTATTTGAAAAGATTCGATAATCGTCTCTATAGCGAACAATTTGATAATCTTGAATGTGCGCTGGAATTCGAATTGAAAGTTCCAAGTCTGCATACCCAAGTACCATTTCTGCGATGAAGTCCATTACAACACTTCCTTGTGGAATACCATTTGTTTGTCCAAATGCCATTTCTCGAAGGTGTTTATCAATTGAGTTTCCAATTAATGCGTAGTTAGTTCTATTCGCTGGTTGTTTTGCAACTGGTTTTGTATGAATTGCCCAAGGAACAGAATGTGTATATATTGAACCATAACAATCCGTAATGTCCGTATGCAAGACATATTCATATTTAAGTGCAAGTTCGATGGATTGTTGCTCTATTGTTTGCCACCATTGGGTAACTGTAGATGCTTTGTCAGATTGAACATTATCAGATTCCAAAGGAATGCTATAACATTTAATTTTTGGATTTGCATTAAATTGTCCAAATCTTGCAACTATTAAATTCCAGTTAGCTTCTTCTGTCATATTGTGAACAAGAGAAACATATAATGCTGGATGTATTAATTGGAATGGTCGCCACGCAAATTTTCCGTCTTTATTGTTTAGGAAAGAATAATTTACATTTTCAAAATCTGAAGGATAAGTAGGTTTTACTTGACCAGTAGGAGTTATGTAAGTACCTAAAAAATCAGATAATCTGCACCCTGCTAATTGAGCAGAAACTTGATGAATTATATTTTGAAAAACAAAGTATTGAGGTAAATCAAAATTGAAATAGCTTTCAGCTTTAAGAAAATATGCTCTTGCTTCTGCGTGATTAAGTTCTAATATTCTTCTCATTGTTTTTAATCGTGTTGTTTTGGGTTTTCACGGTTGCTTGTCACTAACGTCCCGTCGCTACAAGGTTTGGATTAAGAATGCGTAATCTTTCGAATTTGCCAAATCCCCAAATTGCTTGTAGTGTGTGTTAACGATAGTTTTTTAAATATCCATGTTGAGAAAATCTTTGAAAGATGTGCCCATTTTTAGTCCTTCATATGGGTTTCTCGCCTCATCTAAATATTTAGTTGAGCTTATTAATTTTAAATTTGTTAAATGTAGAACTAGCTGTTTCATATCGTGCTCGTATGTTGAGTTTGCATAAATTTGGCGTATTGCAATACTTTCGTTCTTTTTCAACATATTAATAAGTTCGTTGAGACTATATAAAAGTTTTTCTTTTTCAGCTTTTGAATTTAAAAAGGCTAATAAATTATTATAATCTTTTTTTGAAATATCTGATATATTAATTTTTAAGTTTTTAGAATTTAAGCTATCATTTATTTTTTTTAAATTTTCATTTTGAATCATTGTTGTCCGATAAAAAAAGAAGCCAAAAAGATGGCTTCTTTAAATGAATCGTAAATTTGTGTTTCGACATACAAAATACGATGAGTAAAAGTAATTATTTTTCTAGTAAATCTGTTTTCGGAC
>NZ_JAGYVZ010000059.1 GCF_018380615.1 Flavobacterium psychroterrae
TGTTTATGCAAATCAAAATATTATGCAAAAAAAAACAACGTAATTGTATTATTACCAGTTCTTTATATCGAATTTACTTTACATAATATTCTTAGTCATACTCAATAATATTGTTATTTAGTGGTATTAATAACTTTTAAACTATTAGCATAATGGACAAAGAAAACAAGAATCTTGAAAAATTAATTTTGGGTGCTACTGATTATCTAAAATCTCAGTTAGGTTTTGCAAAAAGTACTGTTGACAGATATAGAAGTTGTTGGAAACGACTTAAAAAAGTCATGGACTCCAAAGAAATTAAGTATTATGATCAAACTGTAGAAATACAAATTCTTAGTGTAGAGTTCGGTAATCGTACCAAACGGGAACTTTCCGACAGTGATCAATATTTTTTAATTGCGGTTAAACGATTAACCGAATTTCAGATAACGGGAAAAATTAAGAATTGCGACAAGCTTCTCTCTAAGGCATTTGTCTTTACTGGTGAAATCGGAAAAATAATTGAAATGTTTTTAGATTTCAAAAGTAACGAAGTTAGGCTGTCTGTTAGTCGTATACGCTATTACAAGCAATTTTTATATCATTTTTTATCTTATTGCAATGCAAATGATATATGTAAAATTACAGATGTTAATTCTGTAGTTATTCTGCAATATGTAGCTCAACTTAGTGATGATGTACAAATACCAAACAAATTATCAGTGCTCAGCAGTTTTTTAAGGCATACATATCAACACGCTCATTTAGATGTTGATTATTCTAAAAAAGTTCCTAGGTATAAACGCATTAACCAACCCAAACTCCCCTCCGTATATTCAATACAAGAAATAGAACAGTTAATCGCGTCTGTAGAAAGATCAAGCCGTATAGGGAAAAGAAATTATGCAATAATTCTTCTTGCTGCAAGATTAGGAATTAGAGGTTCGGACATTGCAAATTTACAATTCAATAATTTGCATTGGGATACCAGTACGCTGCAACTAAATCAAGTTAAGACAGGGAAAAAATTGATATTGCCTTTACTTCCTGATGTCGGAAATGCAATAATTGAGTACTTAAAATATGGTCGTCCTGAATCACAGGAACCATATCTATTCTTAAAAGCAACGCCGCCCTACAAGCACTTTCCCGATAGTGGCTGCGTGACCAAAGTTGTTTTGAGAGCATTCAGAAGCACTAATATTTACATTCGGGAACGAAAATTTGGGTCTCATTCTCTACGTCATACACTCGGATTTAGAATGCTCGAAGAAAGTACAGTTCTTCCAGTAATTTCCGAAGTGTTGGGTCATGCAAATAGTGAATCGACAAGATACTATTTACGAATTGACCTCAAATCAATGAGGCAATGTGTCCTTGATGTCCCTTTAGTGGCTAAAGAATTTTATCAGCAGAAAGGAGGTGTTTTTTATGAAAAATAGAAAATACAATAGTATATACGGTTTAAATATCGAGCAATTTATTGATATGAAGTTAAAATTAGGATATGTCTACCGAACATTTTCTACTATCCTATTTCAACTGGATCGTTTTGCTGAGCAAACGAAAGAAACATCATCAGGTATTACTAAAGAGTTTGCCGAGAAGTGGTCTGAAAGGCTACCAAATGAAGGTGAGTTTTATAGATATAGAAGAGTAAGGCTTCTTGCACAATTCTCATCCTACCTATGTGACTTTGGTGTCCAATCATATATTCCTAAACTTCTGCCACATCCCAAAAGCACATTCATTCCATACATTTATTCACCGCAGGAAATTGACACCATTTTTAGAGCCTGCGACGAATTAAGACTAAAAGTAGCCAATATGAATTCCTGTCTTTTTTGTTTTCCTGTTTTAATTAGGTTATTGTACAGTACAGGAGTTCGTATCAGTGAAGCCTTGGCGTTGGGAAAAGATGATATTAATCTGATTGAAAATTATTTACTGGTAAAGGATAGTAAAAACAGAAAGCAAAGAATCATTCCCATCTCAACATCTCTAGCATCTGTTTGCAAAGAATATGTTTGTTATAGAGACCAGATTCCACTGAATCAAACAAAAATTAAAAATTTTTTTGTCAACACTAATGGAAATTCACCTAGTTCCGGTGCTATACTTGCAAGGTTTAAGGAATGTCTTGCAAAAGCAGGCATCCCTTATATTGGCGGAGGACAGGGTCCACGCATTCACGATATGAGACATACGTTTGCTGTTACCTCACTTGCCAATATGGCCGAAGCTGGTATAGACCTGTATGCTTCGATGCCAATACTCTCTAATTACCTGGGACATCAGTCCTTCGATTCAACAAATCAATATGTCAGATTAACCTCGAGCATGTATCCTAGTTTACTTAAAGATATAGACAAAGTATGCTTTGATATGTTCCCTAAATTCAACAATTATGAAACCGACTGATTTTTCAAAGTATATATCTGATTTTATATCAAGGTATCTGCCCGGTGAAAGAGGGGCTAGTATTAACACAATAATAGCCTATCGAGACACTATTATTTTGCTTTTAGATTTTATTCAGCATCAGAAACAAATTAAGCTTGAGAAAATAACACTTGATAAGATTAAAAAGGAAACAGTGATTGAATTTTTAGATTGGATTCAAAAAGAACGAAAATGCAGTAATTCAACACGAAACTCACGCTTGGCTGCAATTCATTCTTTCTATAGGTATTTGCAATACGAAAGTTTAGAAAATTTGCATGAAAGCCAAAAAATTCTATCTATCAAACTTAAAAGAACCGAACAGAAAAGCGTGAACTATCTAACTATAGATGGGATAAAATCACTTTTACAACAACCTGATTTAACAACCAGTAAAGGTCGCCGTGATCTGGCACTTCTCGCTTTAATATATGATAGTGGAGCGAGAGTACAAGAAATTATTGATTTGACTCCTGCTATGTTACGTCTTAATAAACCCTGTACTATTAAACTTATTGGAAAGGGAAATAAGGCGCGCTTAGTACCAATGTTGGAAATGCAAACACAACATCTCATTCAATATATCAAAGAACATCGGCTAAATGATCTTTCCGCTAATATGTGTCCTCTTTTTTTTAATAGTAGAAAGGAAAAACTTACCCGTGCCGGAATCAATTATATTCTTCAGAAATACAGTAATGCTGTCAGAGCAAAAAATAAAATGATAATTCCGGATAAAATTAGTTGCCACTCCCTTAGACATTCTAAAGCGATGCACTTACTACAGGCTGGAGTGAACCTCGTTTACATCCGTGATATACTCGGACATGTATCAATACAAACTACCGAGATTTATGCGAGAGCTGACTCCAAACAGAAAAGAATAGCATTAGAAAAAGCATACATTAATATGAATCCAGATGAAGAGCCTGTGTGGACTACAGATTACAATTTGATTAGCTGGCTCAAACAATTCTAATAATTTATGTAAAGCAATGAAGCTATATTTTCTTATAAACAATTGGCTTTGTATTAGATATAGTCAATTGCTTTACATAATATTTTGCTTTGCATAAACAGCA
>NZ_JAGYVZ010000060.1 GCF_018380615.1 Flavobacterium psychroterrae
GGTTATGGAAAGTAAAGAATAATGTAAAGTAGAATATGACTAACCATTACTTTTGTGATAATTAAGACATTCTACTTTACATTATATCTTATTTAAAATTCTTGAGCCATTCTAAAAGATTTTCATTTTCAATCCATATTGGGGCTTCTTTTTTCACAACACCAACATATGCCATTTCTATTGCATCTCGTTTTTGTTTAGAATCAACCTTAGCATAAACTTCGGTTGTTGTTACTGATTCATGCCCAAGAATATCACGGATATAAATTAAGTTGACACCCGCTTGTAATAGATGCATGGCTTTTGAATGCCTTAACGAATGGCAACTGATTTTTGTTGGTATGAGCACAGGATTTTCCTTCCTTGCCATTGAGGCGTATTTCTGAAGAATATGTGTAACACCTGCCCTTGTTAGTTTTTCTTTGCGGGTATTACTAAACAAAGGGTACATATTGGCATAATCTTCAAGCAAAGAGTTCTTTGACATATAATTTTTCAGATGGATAACTTCTTCATTCATTAATGGAACTATTCTGGCTTTGTTTCCTTTTCCGACTATTTTAATTGTATAAGGTTTGTTTAGCCGTAAACTGAAAGGAGTAAGATCAATAATTTCCTGCACTCGTGCACCTGTATCGTACATCAATGCAATCATCGCTAGGTCACGAATACCCTTGCTTGTAGATAGATCAGGTTGGAGCAATAGAAGTTTTATACCATCAATTGTCAGGTAATTAATAGAGCCTTTATTTGTTTTTTTAACTTTGATTGATAAGATTCTTCGGCATTCATCTATTTGCTCAGGCCATTCATATTGAACAAATTTAAAAAAGGAATGCAATGCTGCTAGTCTTACATTACGTGTTGAAATACTACACTTTCGAACCGTTTCCAGATAATTAAGAAAATCATCTACACATTTTTTTGTAAGGTCGCTAAACATCAGCTTTTCAGGTCGTATCTTTTTTTCATTTTCCATAAACGAGATTAGCAAAATGAATGTTGCTCTATAAGATGTAATAGTATTATAACTCATACCTCTTTCTGCTGGCAAATATTTAGTTAGAAAGTCTGCAAGACTTTTAGAGAAATCAACTGTTTTCATAATTGTCATGATTATATAATTCAGGGAATAAAAATGGAGATATATTGTTAACCTTAGTAAGAATAGAAGGGTACATTTCTGATGTCAACCGGACATATGCGTTCGTACTGGCAATTGATGTATGTCCTAAGTAAGTAGAAAGAATTGGCAGGGAGTAGTATAAATCAATATCGTCTTCTGCCATCTTAGCCAAAGAATGAACACCGAAAGTATGTCTTAGATGATGTAAATGTGGTCCCTGATGCTTTCCTTTATGAGGTATTCCAGCCTGGAATAAAATTTTTCTAAACCAATTGTACACTTTGTGGCTATCACAACTATCACCGTTCGGGTGCACAAACAGTAAATTTGTATTTCTCCGTAATGGAAAATGCTTTCTATGACTTATATAGTCACTAATGACCGCTGTTAATGATGCAGAAAGTGGTATCAGTCGGTCTGTTCCATTCTTTGTATTCCGAACTACGACATACTGTTCCTGAAGATTCACATCGTTGCATGATAGGGATAGCGCTTCTCCCAATCGTAAACCGCAACCATATAGTAATCTCAGCAAACATGGCAGTATCAAGACCATTGAGTTATAGCAGGTACTTTTTGTTTCTAAATTATCACATGCAATGAACAACGATTCTACTTCCTCTTTCGTATAAATGTAAGGCGTATATACATTCTTTATTTTTGGCAAAACAGGAAGAAAGGAAGAATAATTCAATGTTATTAAGAAGAAAGAAAATGCCCTGATAATCTGTATCCGATTATACCATGTTTTGTCTGATTCATTCAGGCGTCTTACACACCATTGCTCACAAAGTTCCTTGGAAAGTCCAATATTTAGCTCTTCACGGGCAAGCACAAGCTGATCGAACTTGGTAAATGCATATTCGATGTTATTGTATTTATATCCAAGACTTCTCTTTAATGTTATAAACTCTTTGATAAAAGGTTTATAAATGCTGTAATAATAAACGTTCATGATACAAACCCTCCTTTCTGTTGATAAAATGTTGAAGGGACTAAAGAAACATCAAGTGCGCATTGTCTAAGTTGGTTTATATCAATACGCAGGTAAAACATTGTTGAAGATGTATGACCATGTCCCAAAGCTTCAGATATAACAGGGAGCGATGTTTTGTTTCCAAGAAGCTCACTTGCAAAGCTATGTCTGAGTGCATGTGCTCCATGCTTTCTTTCTTTAAGAGAGATGCCTGATCGATGAATATAAAATCTGGCAACACGAGAAACATCTTCCGCTGTTACTTTTTTATATGGCGATAACTGTTGGAGAAAGCAGTGACTTTCATCAGAAACCGCACGAGCATATTTTAAATAATCTATAATTGCATTGCCTATCTCTGGCAGAAGAGGTAAAGTAATACTCTTCTTTGTTTTAAACTGCGTAAACGTAAGGACGTGCTTATCCCAATCTATATCTTCAAACTTCAACCCCGCAATATCAGAAACACGCATGCCCAATTTAATCGCTAACAAAATCATAGCGTAATCCCTTTTTCCTGATGAATTAGATCTATCTATAGAATTTAGTATCGATTTTATTTCGTCTGTAGAGAAGAATGAAGGGAGTTTAGGTTGCCCTTTGTAATTGGTACGTTGTATTATTTTAGACCAGTCAGTGCTAAAAACTTTTTCTTCATAAGCATACTTAAGAAAACCTTTAACAACTCCCAATGTGGAATGGTTAACCGACAGAGTACTGGGATTAAGATTCTTAATAAAGAAAAGAATATATACTTCGCTTATATCATCAATCTTTTGCACCCCTTTATCCTCTAAAAACAAAAAAAGAGTATACAAAGATCTGATATTATTATTAGCGGTACTTTTAGCCAATCCAAAAGTGGTCTTTCTAAAATTGATATATCCTTCCATCAATATGCCTATTTCTCCTGTGAATACTTTGGGCGGATTTCTTCGTAGTGGTGCAGAGCCAAAATGTATCTTACCTGTTTGTTGAAATACAGAAAGTGCATCCACTGTATTTACTAACCTCCTTTGCATTTGATTAAGATTAGCATATTCGTATGCTCCCAACTTTGATTTTATAAACTGTTTGCCTACTGTTATGTCAAAGAACTCAATATTGTTAGCAGATATAAAAATCTTCAACGGTTTCCATGTTTGCCAGTATTGGCGGATGGTAAACCTGCTTCGTTGAAGTGATCGGAGATGGTTTTCAAAGCTGATTACCAGCTCATCAATGGTTTGTACTTCATTCATAATTAAATATTTAGTTGTTAAGGCATAATTGCCGACAACAAAATAATGTAAAGTAAAATAGAATACACATTGTGTAGCTACAGCTAAAAGAACAGATTGACACAGACTATTTTACATAATCTTTTACTTTCCATAACCTTTT
>NZ_JAGYVZ010000061.1 GCF_018380615.1 Flavobacterium psychroterrae
TAAAGCCTCCCCATGATGTGGCTTGTATTTTTTCGAGCGTGACTTTTATCTTAGCTTCGATGTTGGCAGTAATTTTATAATTCCTGACCTCATGTGGAAAATTATCTTTACTGAGTTGGGATAATAAAGAACCCCGTTCCTGATTGATACAAACCCGTTCTAAGGTTTTGAAAACATAAATTTTGCCTAAACTTTGAGCCTCTGAGCAGTAAGCCAAAACATTATGTAAGTCTTCTAATCGCTGATATGTTTCGTCTCTATCCATTGGTGTGAAATTTTTGATCACGTCCTTTATTTCTGCCAAGCTGTTCAGTATTTAACCTCCTTAAATCACTTTGAACCGTGGCTCTGTCCGGATGGTTCGGATTGTCACGCAACCACAATTCCAGTTCTGCTATTTTGTTTTTTATTTGTTGTGATGTCATGGTTAGTTTTGGGTTAATGCATTAAATACTCTGATTCCTTTGCTTATTTTCGGTTTTGTTATTTGGCTTAACAATGCCATTGGTCGAATGTTGAAAATAGAAAATGTGCAGTCTTTATAACATTTTTCCATGTCTTTTGCAGTTACATTACTATCTACATATCTATCAGTTAGTATATGAAACTCAATTTCACATTTCTGATATTCCAAGAGAAACCAACGGTTTATTGCGGCGTTGGCTAAAACTTGCTGATATTCAATCGTTCCTATGCTAACACTTTGACACCATTTACTGTAAAAGTTCCAGATCAATGATTCGTATTCTTGTGCTGTAATTTCTAATTTTTGAATTGTTGTTTTCATATTATCCTTTTTCTAATAGTTTAAAATGCTTTTCATTATAACCTTGTTGCCAAATTATTCTTGGTTCATACGCTTCAAATCTATTTTTCTCAACTATGGCTTGGTAATTTTTAACCTTAATTACCAGATCCGCATCAAAATAAATGTCATTGGCTATTTGTCCTTTTGGTTTCTCACCGTCTGCGCCACTAATCCAAATGAAAGTTGTGTCTTGAAACTTGCTTATAAAATCGAAATAGTGCTCTGTTCGCATCTTTCTAAAAAAGTATTGAACTGAATCAATCACCACTATTTTTGCCTGACGCTGACGGCTTAATCTTGCTGTTAACTGTGTTACATTTTCTTGGTGATAATTGAATCCAGGGACACCTTTCATATTGTTTCGCTTAAGTGCCATTTGAAATCCTTTTTTCATTCCTTCCTCCGATGTGTTGTAATGTGATTTTTGATAATTCATGCAGATTTGCTTTACCACCTGTAACACATAAGATGTTTTACCTTGTCCTGAGCCACCATAAACAAGCCAGTGACTATTTCCTAATTGAGGTTCGCCTAAATGTTCCTGCCATTCACTATCTACTTTTATGGTTTTAAATTTTATTCTTTCAATGTCTTCATAGCTGTATGCTCTGGGAACTTTTACCATTTTATGCCGCTTTTTTTTGATTTAGAAAATAACTTTCAACATCTTGCTTCACGCGTCTTAAATCACCTTCACAGTTGCAAAAAATAGTCTCGATTCTCTCTAAGTCAGTTAAACCATTTTCCAAACAAATAGCAGACACGTCTGATAATGTGAGCGGTTTAAGTTTTAGGAATTTCCTTCCTATCCTTGACCATAATTCAAAGTAACCGGAGCGATCTGCTTTTACGCCTCGTTTAATTCTTTTTTCTAGTGCCGGAACTCCTGACAATAAGAAACCGCAATGACCTACTAAATCATTATAGAAGTCAATAAAGAAATCCATTGAACCGTCTTTTAATTTATCCATTTGGTCAATGATTACGAGTGGTTTGTCCATTCCGCTTAAATGATCTATAAAGCGTTCAACTAAGTCTTCGGTAGTTCCAAAATCATCTAATCCACATGCTGTAACTAGCGCTTTGGCATAGCTTTTTGACTTCCAAAAAGTTTTACATTCGATATAAATTACATTTGGCAATGTGCTTGCGATTAACTTATAAGTTTGACTTTTACCGGCTCCTGCATCATAGGATATTGCGAAACTGATAGATTTTTCTTTTGCCTTTTCGGCATGCCTGTAGATATATTCTAAGTTGGTAGTTTTTGCGGTTTTCCAATCCAACTCAATGCGAAGCTTCACTTTTACTTTGCGCCACATTTCATCTTTAATCAGAGTCCAGTTCTCATTTATCATTTGGCTAATGGTTGCCGATGATACACCTGCTTTAGTTGCAACTTTATTTTGAGAGGTTAAAACACATAGGTGTTTTATTTCTTTTACGATTTGATGTTTTTGTTCTGTTGTCATTTTTTGATTTGGTTTTAGTTAAAAATCGTATTCGTTATCTATTGCTTCGCTGATCAATTGCTCTACTTTAGTGATGTTTCCGCCCATTTTTATAAGCAAATCGGTATCTTCTATTAGAGTCTGTCTGTTAATGCCTGTACGGCTTTCCAGTGCTTTCAATTCTCTTTGTGTGCGCTCTAATTCAGTTTTTCGCACTTGCATATCGGCAAACCACTTTTCTTTATCTCCTTCCTTCATTAAGGCAGGAATGTTTTGGTGTTTTCGTTTCGGTTCTGCATTGGCTATCCACACATAATTGTCTTTTTCGTCTTTAGAGTAGAGTTGGACATATCCATCAAGAAAGTCAGGATCATATCTTACTTTGAATTTTTTACCGATGTTTTTGTATCTAAAATCGCTATCGACTTCACCTTTTTTATTGTAGACTTCAAACTCATGATCTTTACCGCCTATATTTAGATCAATTCCAGAACCTTTGTAGGTTACTAATCGTTTGGTTTCTTCAATCCACATCTTATCCATAATATCCCAAAGTGTCAAAGGCTCCTTCATTGGCATTTCGTGCTGATAAACCTCACTACGGCTCATTTCAAAATGAGGGTGTTGTTTATCGTTCCATATATTGACCGCTGCCAACCAAGCTTTTTGCAACTCTTCAACCGTTTT
>NZ_JAGYVZ010000062.1 GCF_018380615.1 Flavobacterium psychroterrae
GTTTAAAAATATAAAATTATTTTATTCTATTAGTTGTTTTTCTATTTTCTTTTTTCTCATTGATTCTCCTTTTAATTCTATCCGAAGAGCATTGTGAACGATTCTGTCTAAAATTGCATCTGCAATGGTTTGTTCAGCAATAACTTCATGCCAGGATTCAACTGGGAGCTGTGAAGCAATAATAGTTGATTTTTTCCCATGCCTGTCCTCAATTATCTCCATAAGATCCTGCCTTTTAAAGTTATCTAATGATTGAAGCCCAAAATCATCTAGTATAATGAGGTCCTGCTTTTCTATTTTATTAATTTCTTTTATGTAAGAGCCGTCAGCTTTAGCCATTTTAAGTTTAGAGAAAAGTTTATTGATATTAAAATACATTACTTTGTAGCCCATCATACAGGCTTTATAACCAATTGCTGTAGCTATAAAACTTTTGCCAACACCTGTACTTCCACAGACCAGGATGTTTTGTTTGTTTTTTATAAAATCACAAAACTCAAGTCTGTTTACCAAGTTTTTATCTACTCCTCTGGAACTGTCAAAATCGATTTCTTCCATAAAAGCTTTATACCTAAACTTGGCAGTATTGATCAATCTTTCTACTTTTCGATTTTCTCTATCATCATATTCAGAGTTAATTAAATAGGCAATAAGTTCATCATTTGTGTAATCAATATTACTTGCCTCTAAAGTAGTATTAAAGGCTCTGGACATTCCGTAGAGCCTTAACTGTTTCATTTTTTCTAATGTTTGATCATTCATATAGTTATTTTATTAATGGTTGTTATTTGTAATATTCCTTGCCTCTAATATTATTATGTATTGGTATTTCTTTATCTTCAATAGCAGGATCTTCATCAATGAAGTCTAATCCTTTCTCCAGGATAGATTTGATGATTGGGTAATTTATTTTTTCATAATCCATCGCTCTTTTACAGGCATTGTTTAATCTGTCATTGCCTACTTTTTTGGCTAAACTTAACACGCCGGTACAGGACTTATAAGATTGCTCAGGGTGCTGTTTTTTATCTAATATTTGTATTATAAATGATTTGCAAAATTCTCCAACAGAAGCTCCCCATTGGATAAACCTCTCAGGATTCCACTCTGCCACAAACTGATGTGATGTGGGCATGTGTTCTTTATTTGTTGTATAAAGATATTTGGAGTAGTCCCTCTGATGACTGGCTATTATGCGCTGCCCATGATAAATCTCAATGGTAGTTTTGCTGTAAATAATCAATACTTTCTTGCCCATATAAATAAAAGGCACACTATAATAGTGTTTGTCTTTATTGAGATAAACATGGCTGGATTTATGAACGGTTGCTTTAGCAAAACCTTTGAGCTGATAGGGATTAACAGGTAAAAATGATAGTGCTTCTTTTTCTATCTCATTAAACAAATCTAATCTTGAGTATTTCCTGCCTTTAAAAGACATTGTATTATGCTTTTCTAAAAGTGGTAAAATAGCATCATTAAGGGCTTCTATAGTAAAAAAATCTTCTTTGCGTAAAGGGGCAAAAATTCTGGTATAAATTATTCTTACTGCATTTTCAACCAGAGCCTTATCTTTTGGGTGATAAGCTCTTGTGGGAAGTATTGTAGTTGCGTAATGAGATGCAAAGTCTAATAAATATTCCGTTACTAAGGGCTCATATTTATCACTCTTTTTAACGGCTGTTCTTAAATTATCCGTTACAATAGCACTTGGAACACCCTGATAGTAGTCTAGCATTTTTACCAGACTTCCCATAAAGTCTTCTTTGTTTTGAGTCCTGGTAGCTTCTACAAAAGTAAGTCCGCTTGCTCCCAGTACACTTACAAAAACTTCTACTTCACACACTTCTCCTGTAGACTGGTCAATAACGGATAATTTCTTTCCTGTATAGTCTACAAAAACTTTATCTCCTGCCTTATGATGCATATGCATAGAGGGCTTGAGTTTGCCTCGCCAATTTTGATAATGATAGCAAAACTGAGAATAACTGTAGCCATCAGGGTGATTTTCCCTATACTCTTCCCAGAGCAATTGTCGGGTAACACCAACTCGCTTTAATTCTTTTTCTATCGTGGGAAATAAGGATTCTAAAACTATATTTTTTTCTGGAACAGCTTTTATCTGTCCATCAAAGAGTTCTTCCAGATCTTCATTACTAAGACCTGATAACTCCTGATAGGTAAAAGAATTTTGATGAAATGATTCAATATATTTCTTTACAGTATTGCGCGATAAGCCTAATTGTCTGCTTATTTGGAGCTTACTTACTCCTTGAGTATATAAACGTAATAATTGCAAAATGTTTCTCATATCCAGTCGTTTATTTGCCATATCTTTTGTTTTAAAAACAAGTAAGATATTCTTTATAAACACTACTTTTTGAGGTGGTCACTTTGAACCGGAA
>NZ_JAGYVZ010000063.1 GCF_018380615.1 Flavobacterium psychroterrae
CTGATGTAGTTTCGCACGTACCAACTGATTCTATTACTCTGATTACGGCTATTTCATGTGAGCATACTTCCGTGATACTATAATTTTCCATATTAATGCCTGAGTCCACAATTTGAGCAGTAAAGCCGTCCCTTCTTTTCTTTGACAGGTATTTCGATTTCACATTGGAAGCAATAAGCTTCAGATAGCCATTGATCTTTTTCTTCTTTTTCTTCGTCTTCGATTTTAAAAACGAGATATAGCATCGTTAAAAAACCAACTACTAAGACAATAATTAAAACTGAGAGCAGCGCGACAACTTTTAAAAAGTAATCCATGTTATTTAAATTTTTTAGTTACCATTGATCCAAGACAGCTTATAATTTTAGAAACCTCCTCTTTGTTCATTTTCTTTAAAGGTTTCTGTACTGGTGATTTATCACTTTGTAAAAATTCACCCAACCATTTAATATCTGCCACTTCGCCCATTTCTCACATGGCACGACCTTTTGGAGCGTCCTTAAGTGTGATAAAACTGCCTTGTGCTGCGGGTCTCTATTATTGAAAAAACCCCAATTGCTTTTTTTAGAATTAACAGCCTGAACAATGTTCTGAAGCTGTGATTTTGGTTTGTTATAATTGTCTATTGCGGAACCCGTTCCGGTGTAAACTTGTGGTGATTTAGTTGCTGTCATAATGTGCTTGTAGTATTTGAAATGTTAAGAAGTAAAATCCGGTTATTCCAAATCCGGTTTTTGTATAGAGATCAGAAAAGCCAATTACGAGTGCTGCACATCGCTTATGTTTCTCGTTTAATTCGAGAGCTTTCAATCGTATTTCTTTTTTCAAATCATTGATCTTTGCTGCATCGATCAATGTGTGCTGCAATGATCTCAAATAATTGCAAAATTCCTCTTGAAGCTTGTTTTTAGTTTGTGTTGAATGACCGACATAAACAAAATAATGTGTTACTTTTTTCATGATTTCTATGATTGTGTAATAATCTGCATTATTACCGTTTGCTTAAATATTTGATCCCGAGATCGGACTCGAACCGATGACCTTTTGGCGAATAGGATTTATACGTGTTTCAGAAACCTACACAGAACCAAACGCTCTATCCAACTGAGCTACTCGGGAAACCCGAATTAATTAAACCAATTTTGTTCTTGTAATAAATCCGAATATGAGTGCTACCAAATAGAAAAAAACGATTAATGCAGCAACACTCCATAAAGGGGCAAAAACCCAAACCCAACTCCAATCTATTTTATTTGACATTTTTAAGCTTATAAAAACTATAGTCAAGAAGAGCAATATTCCTAATCCTACATCGTCTGAATCGTCTTTAGTTGTACTCATTTGTTTTTGATTTTATGGTTATAAATTGTTTTGATCCTGAACTGGAACCATTCTATTTGATTCGCAATTACTTTCCGGTTAGTCCATATTAACAATCCCGTTAATAATATGACTGTGCTTAAGTAGATATTCATTAAACTGTAAATCGAAATTCTATTTTCTTGGTTCTGTTTTCTCCAACTTCAACAAACTTGAAGCCGCTGACGTAGGTACTGCCTTTAGTTCTGTTCTGCGCATCGATAATGATATCCATGCCTTCGTCAAATTCAGGTGAGTTGAAATCAGTGCGCATCTGGTTTAGCTGTATGATTTTAGCAGGGTTCAGCATTCCTGTCTTAATATTTGGTTTCAATAACTGATTAACCGCCTTGGTTAATTTGATTGCGTTTTCGTCACCATCAATCAAATGAGATCGTTATATTATGACCTATTGTAATGCTGCATGAGCCGTCCGGATGCGTTACAGTGTGGCTTTCCTGATCCAGTTTGTCAACTCCGTATATTTCTTTTTTAAGGCTCAAAACATCATTGAAGTTTGCGAAAATGGTGTCTACCAATTCAACCATGCTTATCTGCCTTTCAATCAGCGGATCAATGTTTTTAATTAAGAACTCAACCGACAATTCCTTATAAGCAACCTTATCTGCTCTTACTTTTTCTTTTTAAGCCTTTTGTTCTGCTGACAACTCAGCCATTAATTTTCGTTTTGCTTCTGTTGATAATTCTGATATTTTTAATGTCTCTGTCATGATTATTTCGTCTTTTATTATTATGTTATTAATATTGTTCGTTTGTAAAATGATTTTGATTAAAGCCTCCCCATGATGTGGCTTGTATTTTTTCGAGCGTGACTTTTATCTTAGCTTCGATGTTGGCAGTAATTTTATAATTCCTGACCTCATGTGGAAAATTATCTTTACTGAGTTGGGATAATAA
>NZ_JAGYVZ010000064.1 GCF_018380615.1 Flavobacterium psychroterrae
TTATATAATCGAAAAATTGAAATGTACACAAATTTAATTTAAAATGTACATTTTTCAGCCAAAACGCAGAAAAGCCAATACATAACGTATTGGCTTTTTAATATCATTTAAACACTCATTAAAGGCTGATTAAACCAAACTATCTATACTATTGAAACAATGATCAGTATCTAATAAATCTAATAGATCACAAACTTCATTTCCTAATATGGTTAAGGTACCATCGCGTTGGTTTTTACCCAATACACTGGAAATGGTTTCTTTTCTATTTCCAAACTGATAACCAGCTTTATTTATTAAAATCAGATTAAACAAATCTTTACAAATAACATTACCAGACGCATCTACAGAGGTCGCAATACTTAAAAGCTGTTGGTCAAGTCGTTTAAATGAAAACCTCCAACGCCTTTTGTACAGATTTATGAAAAAAGTCAACGCAAGCCCCAAAGGGAAAAGTATTGTTGCTAAAATGAAAGATATTATAGCTAAAATTGCACCCATATTTTATTGTAAATTCAAAATTATTAATTCTTTTACTGTCATTGGTTCATATTCAAAAACCTCCTTATTCAACATAGCCAAAAGCTCTGTATTTGTTTCACTATTCATCGCATTGACAAACGACGTTGAAATCCCCGTTCGCAAATAAGCGTTGTACTCTGATTGATACGCATCATACAATGCACTGTGTAAATCGGGGTTTTTAGACGATAAATAATCATCGGCACTAAAACGTTCAGATTTTAAAATTTGGCGTTGCTTTTGGCTTGAAAATCCTTTTATCGTTTCTGTGCCGTCAGCTAAATAAACAGGCTCTAAATTAAAAGAGTAAAATTGTTTATTCTTGACATGCGAGATTGCACCAGACCAATCCATATATAAAATACTTTTTTGAAGTCCGATAAATACATTTTCATAATCGACTCCGTTGTAATTATATGTGCCAATAACTCTGTCATATTTAATTCTAACGACTTCTTTACCCTGTTGGCAAAAATATGATTTGGACACTTTTTGACCTTTCATGTTGTATACAGGTTCTTTTTCAACTAAAAAAGGCAAATTATCAAATGAAATGTCGGTCAACGTTGTGCCATTTGTTTCAAATTTTTCAAGATAATGCTCTAAAACACTTTTTATGCTCATAATTTTATATATAGTTAATTACGAATTATATTCTATTAATTTTATATCTACCAAATCGTAATACGTAATACTGGATGATATAGTCATATCATTACTTGTTATTTCATCTTGTATCATATTGGAAACTACTTGACCATTATAGAAATAAAATTTCCCGCCATAAATTCTAAGTTCGAAACCTTTTATATTACTATCTGAATAAGGGAAATTACTCGTGTAAAGTCCATTTTTGTAATAAATACAAGTCCAATAACCACCTTCGTTTTTTGTTGCAAGCGTATAATAATTGTTGGTTATATTGTCTCTCAATTCAATGTATTGATGCTGAAAATCTCCCGACCATGCACTAAAAAGAGGTGAAAGTGCTGGTTTGAATTTTATACCTATTTTTTTTGTACCATCAATTGTTTTATTCCAACGTGCAGAACTAGCAACACCATAAGTTGATAAATGAATTTCGCCCTCCCTTGTCAAATCAGGGGTACCAGTAAGCAATGTCCAATCTTCAGGTTTGGGTTTGAAAACATCACCTAAAACAATTAACATTCTACCCGGAAATGTTGCTAAAAGTCCATTATTCAGCATAACATCGAAATTACCTTCGTTTTCTCCCGTCGTTACATTTACATGTACTAAATTGTCGCTTTTGAAATTTATTGAATTTATAGTTTGTCCAGTAATCTCAACTGTCATATTCGGTGTGAAAAACGCACCCTTTAAGATAAAATTTCCTGTTGTATTTGGTAAATAGCTATCAGGGATTATTTCATCTAAATATGGCGCAGGTGCAATCGCAATAGAACATAATTTCAAATTACCTTGTGCGTCAGTTGTTAGAACTTTATTTACCGAGATTTGTCCATCATTTCTAGTACTTGGAT
>NZ_JAGYVZ010000065.1 GCF_018380615.1 Flavobacterium psychroterrae
AAACCAAAAATTTTTCATTGTAATATTTTAATACAATTTTTTGAGTGCTGACCACCGGCAGAACCGGCGCGAAGTAAACAGTCTTATTTCCTCTAAAATTGATCAGGAAGTTAATAGGTTTACCAACGTGCCAATCTTTCTTTAAGTCTTTACGGATCGTGTGAATTTTAGGAAGTACTTTTTCGTAAACCTCGATGTCGACTTCATATTGTTTAGTCAGTTTTTCATGTGACATTCTTTTTTCATGTTCAATGTATAATTCTTGTGAGATACAAGTTTTTAAACCTTTCCAAATCTTTTCCACAAAATGGGTAGGTTTATCTTTGATATGTTGGCTAAAATGTAATTTCATAATTTTAAGTTTTAAGTGAATTCTAAATATTCGTTTCGTTTGACAATTGTTGTGGTGAATGGGAATTTATCTTTTGGAATCTTTTTAATGGTTTGGATCAGTATTGTTGCACCGGTAAAAACAACTCTTTTACGGTCATCAATTTCAATTTGCAAAGTCAAATAATCTGAGTTGACTTTCTTTTTTGATGGTTCTATCTTGTAAGCGTGGACTTTGATCAATACATTCAATATTTCGTCTATTTTTATGCTTTTTCCTGCGAAGTGCGTTACTTCGACTTCTATTCCTAAATCCGAGAATTTGGTCATCTGGTAGTATCTTTTTAAGTAAGTGGTTAGAGTCACAGTGCATAATCCATCCCATATAGGCGGCAATAACTGCTTTGTTGTTTTTCGTAAATGCTTTTGCTGCGCGTTTTTTGATTGATTTTCGTAGTCTTGTATGCGTGTGGTAAAAAACATAACCCACAAAGTCAATTCCTCTTTTCTCTACTGGGAAAACTTGGTAATTCCGTTTTACTTGCAGTTTTAAATGATCATTTAAATACTGTTTAATCTCTGATAAAATAGCATGTAAATCTTCTTTGTTGTTTGTGATCATTGTCTTTAAATTTTCTTCTGAGCTGATTCTTTAATATGTGGTGATTTATTGAGGGATAAAATTTAGTAATGTCCAACTTCAAGCAGTAAGTTGTACCGGGTACATCTGCCAAAGCTTTCTTGACAGCTTTGGCGGCAGAATGTATCCCTTTTCCTTTTATTGAACTGTAGGTATCAGTTGTGAATAGTTTTGTAAATATTGGCTCTAAAACGTTCATTATAGCGTGGTGCGTGATACGATCTGGAAAGAACTGTAATTTTGAGACGATCCTTTCTTTTGGTTCATATACTTTAAAGGTTGCATATTCAGAGGTTACGTAAACTTTGTTTTTAAGGATATCGTGCAGCTTCAAGATATTGCTCTCTTTATTCCTATTATGGATGATCACACCTTTTTGTTTTGATTTGCCTTTCTGCGCTCTTGTATCGGCTAACATTAGGTTTTCAATACTGATTATTTCGCTATATAGATTGTTGTATCTTTTCAAAGCCTTTGTATTATTGGGTCGCTTTCTTGACAAGAGCAGAATACTAACGACCCGTTAAAAATTGTGTTTTTTTGCACTGATGGCAGGGTTTGCACCGAATAATATTTTTACATGGTGGGAGCTGCAGTTCGTATTCGTGTTCCAGTTATCGACATTGTTCAACGACCAACCCGAAGAGGGAGAACGACTCAAAAACCACAGCATTCAATGCACAACCTTATTTTTTATAGAACGGTCTTAATCAAATCAGAGAAGTGTTCCCAGAAATAACGACCGATCGCTCTCGTTCTGAACACACGGCGGGAGCCGCAGTGCGTATGCGCGTGCCAGTG
>NZ_JAGYVZ010000066.1 GCF_018380615.1 Flavobacterium psychroterrae
GTCTGCCCTTGTTGCGGGTGCAAAAATAACCCCTTTATTTACATTTACAAGCCTTTTTATTGTATAATTTCAATGTTTTTCCGAAACTTCCCCTTAACACTCTGATAACACAAAACTTAACTTTTTGTTGTTTTTACCATTTATAGGAATTGCCCTACTTGTGTTATATTTCTCGCAATATAATTGATTTAGACATGCCTGTTTAAGTGGCTTCGCAAATACTCTTCTTTTGAAAACCGGCACCTAGCGCCGATAGTCCCGAAGCTTCGTGAAGAATTTTGGCAATGGAATATACTTGAAATATCAAACAAATCTAAAAGTATTGCTTGTAGAAAATATGGTCGCAAGCGCTCCGGAATATGGTAAATACGTAGATGAAGTGCTTGCCAAACAAATGAAACCAAAAGTACTTGCAGAATTAGGGCATTAGAAGCAAAAAAAAGACTTCAATAATCCTCGTCACATGGGACTTCTCATTGTTAACTTCTACAAAAAAACATTTATGTCGATTAAAAGAATTGCCTGACGGCTTAAATCGCGCAAGTAAGCATGTCAATGGAGAAATCTATAGTTTGATGAAGGGATCAAGTAATTTGGATTAGTGGAAGTTTAGCAAAATGGGATATTAAGAATCGTCTAAACTTACTTCTTATGAACAAGGAAGACGAAATACTTCATCTTTATCTAAAAGAGATTAATTCGATATGTAAAGAATACAGGGAATCCAAATTAAGTTCAAAAGGATTCTTTGATAAAATAACAGTTCAGGATTTCCCAATCCGAGGACATCACGCTCATCTGCATATTATCCGAAGAAGATAGCTTCAGGAAGATACTGTTAAAGTAGTTTTAGGGATTGGAATTTAGTAGCAGACGGAACTCGGGTAACCCAAGAGTTTGCGTCTTTTTTAAAAGAGATCAATAGATTCCAGTCCAAATGATTGTCATATCATTGCTTCTTTTTACGGAGTTTCGGGCAGGAATTTGCAATGCCGATACAAAGATTTTCAACTGATTTCAAGGTTTGGAATCAAATATCACATGCAAAAAAATGATTGCTTTTTCCACAAAATATTGGAAAACGTTTATCAATAGATGAAACACCTCTTTCTAATGGTGAGTTCTATACTATTTTAACCAACAAATAAAGGCAGAAAAGGAACTATGGTAGCTATGGTTGCAGGAACCAAAGCTGAGGCAGTTGTTGCCGTTATTGAAAAAATCCCTCTTAAACTACGCAACCTAGTCAAGGAAATTACTTTGGATATGGCCGGTAATATGGGATTAATTGCTAAAAGATGTTTCCCAAATACAACTCGGGTCACAGATCGTTTTCATGTTCAAAAATTAGCATTAGAGACTTTACAGGAAATTAGAATTAAATATCGCTGGGAAGCTATAGATCTAGAAAATGAAAACATAGAGAGCTAAGAAGTCAAATGTAAATTTCGAATCCAAGATACTTTCAAATGAGGACATCCTTAAGCAATTCCTAGCCAGAAGCCTCTATTTCTTGTACAAAACAAAATCGAAATGGACTCAAAATCAAACAGAACGTACTGCAATACTATTTGAATTGTATCCTGATATTCAAAAAGGATGTAATCTAACTCAAGAGCTCCGTGGAATCTTTGAGAACACAAAAGATAAAATCATAGGCTTTGCTAAACTAGCTAAATGGCACGAAAAAGTAAATCAATCCGGGTTTAAGTCTTTTGGTACAATCTCT
>NZ_JAGYVZ010000067.1 GCF_018380615.1 Flavobacterium psychroterrae
CAACGACCAACCCGAAGAGGGAGAATACTCGTAATAGTGGAAATACTTTGCCTGACTACTATCACCCCAATTCAACACTCCTTTTTTATCAGCATTAAAACAACGGCTGATTAATAAAGATTGTCGAAGAGCATTCGCGGCTATATCGTCACGATCATCACTGTCACAGATGTATTTTTTTTGGAGACACACCCATTTCTTTACATACATCATCAAAGGTTTTAATACGTTCCGTGATGTTAGGCTGAAAGGTTTTAATACCAAACAGATTTTCTAAAAATACTTTTCTACCGCTTTTTGCTTTATCGTAAGCGGTTAATACTTTGCCTTTTTCGGCTGTTAACATTTCACTCATTTTATAGTTGTTTTAAAGTTATTCGTTTATATCTTCTTGGATGCTTTCAGATTGGTTGGCTAGTTTTTTAAGAAGTACTCCCAGATCATCGTCCCATTCCCAAATTCGCCCGCCAATCCAACACTCCCATGTATCATTGTGATTATTTATTTCTATCATTTGTTTTAATTATTAGATTATTTTTCTGTTTGTTTTTTTCCAGGCTAATTCCTGTATTATTGGATTGAAATTCTTTGTTTTAATTTCTTCCGGGTATTCGTTTTCATAATATCTTTTGTTGATATAAGTTGCCATGTGCGCTTTTGCGATTCCGCTTCTTTTCAAATATCTTTCGTAACCGGGAAGTGAAATAAAAAACAGTATTGTTTCGGCTTCATTCATTTTTTTGAATGCTTTCTCTGCGTCTTGTTTCGCAAGCTTGTGATCGTAAATAATCCATCCGGTAGCAAAAGACAAATCAGCGGGAGAAACATTTATCTCAAATACCTTAGTGTATCTTTCTTCTTTCATCCAAACAGTTGTTACAATCATTTCAGTAGCAGGAAAGTTTTCTGAAAAAAGCCACTTTATTTGTTTTGGATTCAATTCTCCTTCAGAAATTTCAAAGAGCTTTAAATTGCCATTTAAATCGTATTTAAACAGGAATACTAATCCTATTTCTTTGCCTTTGGCTCTATAGGTTGTTAGTTGTTCCATTATGCTAATTGTTGGTTTAAATTTGATTTAACAAGCCTCAGGACATTTCTGTCGTAATCATTCATCGGGAAGCCTTCTACCACTTCAATAAACTTTTCCAGAT
Source organism: Flavobacterium psychroterrae (assembly GCF_018380615.1). Classification (GTDB taxonomy): domain Bacteria; phylum Bacteroidota; class Bacteroidia; order Flavobacteriales; family Flavobacteriaceae; genus Flavobacterium; species Flavobacterium psychroterrae. The sequence goes on from NZ_JAGYVZ010000067.1 coordinate 1,155, forward strand.
AATGAGCTTCGAAGTATTCCAAGCTGAACGATATTTTTTTTGGTTTAGAAAACAGGGTTGGAGCTTGCTTTGTTTCCAACTGCTTTTTCTGCATTTTCAAAGACACTTTTTCCAAAACTGATCTGGCAACTCTGACCTCTCTTCTTTTCTCCGGCGTAAATGGAGGTTTTGGAAAATGGAAAACCAATGCGTTTAATTGCTGTGCTGACATTTTTAGATTTACTTTCATCTTAACATTCGGTTTTAGGTTCTGTCAATTGTTTTCCGCATTCGATACAAAACTCTGATGTAGTTTCGCACGTACCAACTGATTCTATTACTCTGATTACGGCTATTTCATGTGAGCATACTTCCGTGATACTATAATTTTCCATATTAATGCCTGAGTCCACAATTTGAGCAGTAAAGCC
>NZ_JAGYVZ010000068.1 GCF_018380615.1 Flavobacterium psychroterrae
TCTCAATAAATTTCTCTGCCGTAAGTTCTTCTTTGTTTAGGTAACCTCTTGCCAGTCCGGCTCCTGAGATATACAGCTTCCCTACTACACCTACGGGAACTAACTGTAAGGTGTTGTTCAGGATGTAGACCTGAGTATTTGAAATCGGTTTACCAATTGGAATTGACCGGTATTTTTGGTCTTTTATTATGTAACTTGTGCTATAAGTAGTGTCTTCAGACGGACCATACAAATTTCTAACCTCGATATTTTTTGTTTGCAGTTTTTCAATAATATCAGTAGGCAAAACCTCTCCTGCCATATTTATGATAGAAATATTATCTAAATCTGTAGTGTTTTCAAGCAATTTCCTTACAACTGAAGGAACTGTATTTAATAATATCTTCTGATCCTGCTGAATATAATTACCAATCTCTAATGCATTCTTTAATATTCTTATTCTTTTTCCCGACAGTAATCCATAAAAAATCTCATAAACTGACAAATCAAAACAATAGGACGTAACAGCATAAATGACATCAAATTTCGAAGAATCAAATTCGGTTTTTGACCAATTAATTAATTCAACAGCATTTCTGTTTTCAATCATAACTCCCTTTGGATTACCAGTGGTTCCGGAGGTATATATGATATAGGCTAAATCTTCCGGTTTATTGATAGATGGTAAATTCTCAATTGGCAATTTTTCGCTGATTGCATTAAAAACAGAAAGTTCATGTTGATTTATAACTATTTTACAATTGCTGTCTTTTTCAATATAAGCTATTCTTTCTTTTGGATAATTGGTATCAATAGGAACATAAGCAGCTCCTGATTTTAATATTCCTAATAGAACTATAACTATATTCTCGCTCCTGTCGAGTTTTATGCCTATTAAATCATCTTGTTTAATCTTATATTGCTCTCTCAAATACCATCCTAACTTGTTGGCTCTCTCATTAAGTTGCTTGTAAGTAAGCTTTAGATTCTCATATGTAACCGCAACATGATCCGGAGTTCTCGCTGCCTGCTCTTCAAAAAGGGCAACAACGGTTTTATCCTGAGGATAAGCCGCTTTTGTGGCATTGAAGCCTTCCAGCAATGTGTGTTTTTCTTCCGGTGTCAGGTATTCGATTGCTCCAACGGCCGTATCGGGATTCTTTAGCGATTCATTAAGGAAGTTCTCCAAATGAACAAATAAGCGTTCGATCAGGTAACTATTGTAAATATCTGTATTGTACTCAATTGACAACTCAAGACCCTTGTTTTGCATAAAGGTCAGACTAAGGTCGAACTGTGCTGTTTTTCGTTTAAAATCATAAGGACTTACTGTAAATCCGTTCAGGTCATTTTTCTCAATGGTGTGCAGATCTGACTGGTTCTGAAGTACTACCAGTACATCAAACAAGGCCGAACGGCTCATGTCTCGTTTGAGTTTTAATCCCTTTATAAGTTCATCAAATGGATAATGCTGGTGCTCGTAGGCGCTCAGAAGCACTTCTTTTTGAACTTCTGCCAGGTTTAGAAAACTTTCCCCGGGAGTTATAGCCGTACGGATGGCA
>NZ_JAGYVZ010000006.1 GCF_018380615.1 Flavobacterium psychroterrae
AGGTTTTAAAACAAGAATATTAGCAAAAATAGCAGCACTTACATTGGTTCAATATATTAACAAATTTATATTTGACAGACCAATTAATAATATTAAAAATCAAATAATTTAATTTCACCCAACGGGTATACTATTATTCTTGTTGAAATTCAAAGAAACGGATTTTGAGCTTGATGTTTATTGCATCAATGGAGCATAATTATTTGTAAATAAGCGTCCTTGCCCTATGGAGATTAAAGTATTGTAGGGATCTTTATAATCATCAGACATTATAGATGCCATTTGTAAATTTTTGATTCCCTTAATTTTATTATTCTCAACATCAAGTTCACCGGATAAAATAATTAAGTTTTGGTATTTTGCTGTGTGAGTACCATAATCTAATTCGCCATTACTATGTAATAAAATGGAGAATTTATTACCTTCGCCGGATATGAAGGAACCTTTTCCTTCCCAGGTTTCATTTTGAGCTTCATAAGAGTAGAGAGTAAAATTTTTAAAATCGACACTTAAATTCGCCGTGTTTTGGTTTGATAGAATAAGAGTTGCCGTACCAAGATTGACACCTAAATATCCGTCATCAAAATTAGACTTTATACAACGAAAAGGATCAATTCTATATAAACCTTGAACATCAGGAGGAGTATTGCCTTTATGTATAACAATTTCAAGCTGATTTATTGATTTTTGCATTTCACCATCAACATAGTAATCATACAGATTTTTTTCCGGAGAAATTATTTCAATTTCGTCAGAGTCATTAGAGGAACATGCGGTTGTGCCTAAAATCAGACATAAAATAAATAGTTTGAATGTTGTGGTTTTCATATTACAATAATTTTAGAAGTTAAATAAATAGAGATCGAATCAATAGACATTGAATCAATCAGTAAATATGTACTTAATAAATTGTTGCGATTACCATTAAAAGTTTTTAAACTAATAGTTTACGGCAATTAATTATTTGGGAAAATTAGTACGAACTTATCAAAATTTCACAAAATTGAATTTTATAGTTTCGTTAAAGTAGAAAAACAATATAGGGGAAAACTACAAATTTTCCCCTATTGAATTAATTGGCTTATCTCAAAGAGTAAGCTCTTTTGTGAGTTGTTGTTTTGATTATAAATTTAAGATCTATAAATGCAAAACAGTATTTAAAATAACATTCTTTTTAGGGCAAAAAAGGGTGGGTAAATTGTTCACAAAGGTGTTTATAATAGCGCTCTCACATTACCTTTTAAAGTTTTAAAATTAATAATTTAAGGCATAAAGTGAAGAGCTGAATTTTGTATTTATTGCTTTAAAAATTTATAAATATTCTAAGCAATATAAATTAGGATTGTATACAGGATTGATTTGTTTTAAATCCGCTAATATATTGTGCGTATAATCGCTGCCGCCAATAGCTAAATAAAATAAAGATTTTGAAAGATAAAAAGGTCTTAAAGGAATTGAACGCCAGCCATTTGATAAATTTGTTATAAAATGTTTTAATGCGTACTTGAATGTTTTTTCTTCCGGACGAACGAAATAAATAGTTGAGCTTTTTATTTTGGTTAATAAATTTGGAAACATTACAAATCTTCCGCCTTGTTGAATCAGTAAATTAATTTCAAAAAGTGTTAATCCTTCGATATTTTCTGTTTTCATGATAAATTGATTTTTGTAAATAAATAGTGGTATAATTATAGTACAAAGATCAGTCTGTTTTTGAGTTTATTTATCCTGTAAAAGTTTTAAAACTAATAGTTTAGGTTTTTTTTTGAGTTGACGTGTCAATATAAAAAAGCTTCTTAATTAATAGTAACGATTGAATAATTAAGAAGCTCATATGGTATTTAAATTCTACTATTAATTAGTTACTAGCTCTGTTTGAGGTAAAAGAGTTTCATGATCTTTTTCATAAACATCTTCAAAGAAACCAATTTCGCCATTTTCATTTACCAGTGAAGTAAAATAGCAAATATAGATTGGAATTTTTTTGGCTAATTTAAAACTGTTTTCTTTTTTACCTTCCATAGCTTTATCAATTTTATCAGGAGTCCATTCCGGATAATCCTGAAGCATTGCAATGGCTAATTCTTTTGCCATTTTTACATTTATACAACCATGGCTGAAGGTTCTTTTTTCAAAATCAAATAACGTTTTTGCAGGTGTATCGTGCATATAGATATCATCCGGATTTGGAAACATAAATTTTACCAATCCTAAAGAATTGTCCGGACCTGGTTTTTGTCTTACCTGACCATTTACTATTTCCATGTTTTTTTCGGCAAGATAATTTTTATCTGCAGCTATTTTACTTTTTAATTCGTTGTTAACAATGCTTTGCGGTACTGTCCAGTAAGGGCTGAAAACGATTCTGTCAATTTCACCGTTAAAAATGGTTGTTTTAGTTAATGGAGCACCCACAAATACACTCGAAGTCAATTGTACCTTTCCGTTTTTAACATAAATTAATTCATATGAAGGAACATTTACTAAAACATACTCATCGCTACTCGCAATCTGAGCCGAAATATCGCGGCATCTTTCCATATTAAGTTTTAGTGTTTCCATTTTATCAGTAAGCGGTACATTCATTTCCTTAATATGTTCTTGTGATAAAATATAGTTAGGTTTAAAACCATTACGAACTTTATATTTCATTACAGCATCCATCAATTCGCGATCATAAACATTACTCTTAGAATCATTTTTTAAATCTCCCAATAAGTATAAACGATTTCTAACCTGAGCAATAGTACTGGAAACAGCATCCGGACGTAAATCTTTATAAGGTGTTTCTTCAGGAACAATAGGTTTCCATTTATTTGATCGGTCTAATTTTTTATATTTTTTCAGAATATCCTGCAATTTATAATATTGATCATATTCTACTTTAACATCTCCACTAGAAGCTGTTGCTTTTTCGATAGTGCTGTAGTTTAAAAAATCTTTCAGCATATCATCATAAGAAATCTTTTTCTTAGTATCTGAATTGCTTTTTTTAGTATAAGCAATATATAAAGAGCTTAAAAGCATATCAGCATCTGTTTTAGAAAGCTTTGTTTCTGACGAAGAAAAAAGGTCGTCAATTTCTTTTTGATAAGGAATAATTAAATCATTTGTTTGTTTAGCATTTTCATATAATACAGTTCCAAATTCATTGATACCATCTTCATCAAACCAAATGGTTCCCAAAGTTCTGTTTTTATATAGTGACATCACATCAGATTTATATTTTTTTAAATCCGAATATCTTTTAAAGAAGTCATTTGAAAGTTCTTCAACATTATCAGAATCTGAATTGTTGTAAACGGTGGCAATAGTTGCAGTTTTTTTATAAGAGAGTATGTCGTTTTCGGTGCTGTTAAAAGACGATACAAAAAAACTCAAGCTTAAAATTAGGGTGATTGGATATAATGTTTTCATTTTTTAAATTTTTACATTTATTACTTACGAATAAAAGTTTAGGGTAAAAATTTGGGGCTTTTCTACCATGCTAAATTACTTTAGATGTCTGTAAAACAAGTTGTTGTATTTTATTTAAATTTTTCAAGATTTCCATGTAGTTAACATTTCTATAAGACTTATATAGGATAAATCAGTTAAGTATTTAAATTGTTACCCCTGAAATAATTTTTTTTTGTTAACAAAAAGATATAAGGTTGAACAAATATTATAATATTTTGTAAATTGCTCCCTTAAAATTATCATATTCATAAAATGGAGCAACAAATACCATACATTCCTAAAAATAAAGTAAGAATTGTTACTGCAGCATCTCTTTTTGACGGACACGATGCGGCAATTAATATCATGCGCCGTATTATTCAGTCAACCGGAGTTGAGGTAATTCATTTAGGTCACGACCGAAGTGTTGAAGAAGTGGTAAATACCGCAATTCAGGAAGATGCAAACGCTATTGCAATGACATCTTATCAGGGAGGTCACAATGAATACTTTAAATATATGTATGATTTGCTTCAGGAAAAAGGAGCGGGACATATCAAGATTTTTGGCGGTGGAGGCGGAGTAATTCTTCCAAGCGAAATTGCAGATTTGCATGAATATGGAATCACCAGAATTTATTCTCCTGATGATGGCCGTTCTTTAGGTTTACAAGGAATGATTAATGATCTGGTACAACAATCTGATTATCCTATTGGCGATAAACTAAACGGAGAAATCGATCATATTGAAAATAAAGTTCCGACGGCAATTGCAAGATTGATTTCGGCGGCTGAGAATTTTCCCGAAATTGCAAAACCTGTTTTTGACCAGATACATATTAATAATACCAATTCTATAATCCCTGTTCTTGGAATTACAGGAACTGGTGGGGCCGGAAAATCATCTTTGGTTGATGAATTGGTTCGTCGTTTTTTAATTGATTTTCCTGAAAAAACAATCGGATTGATTTCTGTCGATCCTTCGAAACGTAAAACGGGTGGAGCACTTTTAGGAGATAGAATTAGAATGAATGCCATTAATAATCCTCGTGTTTATATGCGTTCGTTAGCGACACGTCAATCTAATCTGGCTTTGTCTAAATATGTAGCCGAAGCGATTCAGGTTTTAAAAGCCGCAAAATATGATTTGATTATTTTGGAAACTTCCGGAATTGGTCAATCAGATACTGAGATTATGGATCACTCTGATGTATCCTTATATGTAATGACGCCGGAGTTTGGAGCTGCAACACAATTAGAGAAAATCGATATGCTTGATTTTGCTGATTTAGTAGCTTTGAATAAGTTTGATAAAAGAGGCGCATTAGACGCCATTCGTGATGTTAAAAAACAATACCAGCGTAATCATAATCTTTGGGATAAAAATCCGGATGAAATGCCGGTTTTCGGAACCATTGCATCGCAGTTCAACGATCCGGGAATGAATACGCTTTATAAAGCGATTATGGATAAAATTGTCGAAAAAACAGATTCAGAATTACATTCGACTTTTGAAATTACACGCGAAATGAGCGAGAAAATCTACGTGATTCCGCCACACAGAACGCGTTATTTATCTGAAATTGCAGAGAACAACAGATCTTATGACGAAAGCGCACTTTCGCAACAAAAAGTAGCGCAGAAATTATACGGAATCTTCAAAACCATAGAATCGGTTTCTGGAAAAATTCCGCAAATCAACAAAGCAGGAATTGATGATTCGACTGTCATCCTGAGCGAAGTCGAAGGACTCAACGAAAATCGTATTTTCTTAAATCTTTTACTAAATCAGTTTGATAAAGTAAAAATGGATTTAGATCCGTACAATTGGGAAATTATCCTGAATTGGGACGAGAAAGTAAACAAATACAAAAATCCGGTTTATACCTTTAAAGTTCGTGATAAAGAAATTAAAATCGCGACCCATACCGAAAGTTTATCACATTTACAAATACCGAAAATTGCTTTGCCTAAATATGAAGCCTGGGGCGATATCTTGCGTTGGAATTTACAGGAAAATGTTCCGGGTGAATTTCCGTTTGCTTCAGGATTATATCCGTTTAAACGTGAAGGCGAAGATCCGTCAAGAATGTTTGCAGGCGAGGGCGGACCGGAAAGAACCAACAAACGTTTTCATTATGTGAGCGCTGGATTGCCGGCAAAACGACTTTCGACTGCTTTTGATAGTGTGACTTTGTACGGAAACGATCCTGATATTCGTCCTGATATTTACGGAAAAATTGGTAATGCGGGAGTTTCAATCTGTTGTTTGGATGATGCTAAAAAACTGTATTCCGGTTTTGATTTGGTTCACGCTTTAACATCAGTAAGTATGACCATCAACGGGCCAGCGCCAATGTTGTTAGGCTTTTTTATGAACGCCGCAATTGATCAGCAATGTGAGTATTATATTAAGGAGAACGAATTAGAAAAAGAAGTTGATGCTAAAATCAACAAAATATACAAAGACAAAGGAATCGAAAGACCTACATACCAAGGTGATTTACCGGAAGGAAACAACGGTCTTGGATTAATGCTTTTGGGTGTTACCGGAGATGAGGTTTTACCTTTGGAAGTTTACAATGATATAAAAGCAAGAACCTTATCACAAGTTCGTGGAACGGTTCAGGCAGATATTTTGAAAGAAGATCAGGCGCAAAATACGTGTATCTTTTCAACCGAATTTGCGTTGCGATTAATGGGTGACGTTCAGGAATATTTTATTACCAAGAACGTTCGTAATTTCTATTCGGTTTCAATTTCAGGATATCATATTGCTGAGGCAGGAGCGAACCCGATTACGCAGTTGGCTTTTACGCTTTCTAATGGTTTCACTTACGTGGAATATTATTTGAGCCGCGGAATGAGCATAAACGATTTTGGACCTAATTTATCGTTCTTCTTCTCAAACGGAGTAGATCCTGAATATTCAGTAATTGGTCGTGTGGCACGTAAAATCTGGGCAAAAGCCATGAAAAACAAATACGGCGCTAATGAAAGAGCGCAAATGCTTAAATATCATATTCAGACTTCGGGACGTTCATTACACGCTCAGGAAATTGATTTTAATGATATCAGAACCACTTTGCAAGCTTTGTATGCCATTTACGACAACTGTAATTCATTGCACACCAATGCTTATGATGAAGCGATTACAACGCCAACAGAAGAATCTGTACGTCGTGCCATGGCGATTCAGTTGATTATCAATAAAGAATTAGGTTTGGCGAAAAACGAAAACCCAATTCAGGGATCGTTCATCATCGAAGAATTAACAGACTTGGTAGAATCTGCCGTTTTACAGGAATTCGACCGAATTACAGAACGTGGCGGAGTTCTTGGCGCAATGGAAACGATGTACCAACGCTCTAAAATTCAGGAAGAAAGTTTGTATTATGAAACCCTAAAACACAACGGAGATTTCCCAATTGTCGGTGTTAACACGTTCCTGAGTTCAAAAGGTTCTCCAACGGTAATTCCGGCAGAAGTAATTCGCGCCACCGAAGAAGAAAAACAATATCAGATCACGATGCTGGATAATTTGCATCAATTTCATGAAGCAAAAGTAAATGAGCATCTCAACAAACTACAAGAAGCCGCCATTAAAAACGAAAACTTATTCGACCATTTAATGGAAGCTACAAAGGTTTGTTCATTGGGTCAGATTACTTCGGCATTGTTTGAAGTTGGCGGGCAGTATAGAAGGAATATGTAGAATTTTTTGATTTTTATATTTATGGAAACCTCTCAGTAAAATGGGAGGTTTTTTTGTGGAATGAATTGAAATATCCAAAAAAGCTGACGGTTTAAATTTATATTAAAAAATTTGAGTTGATTAAGATTTGTAGTTGCCTTAATGTTTTCTACATAAGAAATACTGAATAAAATTCAAACCGTGACCAATTGTCACGGTTTGAAAGTAAAAACTATAAATCGGCATCATCCCTAATGAAGTTTTATTTATTTGAGAAAAACAAATGTCTTATTCTATTACTCTAAAAACTTATAGAAGTTATTTCATGATAAACATAGGGTTTAATTTACTAGACCCTTAACAGCAATTATACATTTTGCCTGATGATTTTATTTGTCAAAAAACGAAATCAGGAATTCTAAATTGTTGAAAGGGTATTAATCAAATTAACTTAAAATTATACCTATGAGTTTTTTAGCAAAATTAGAAATCGATAATGCTGTTTTCAATGTTTTGGAATTTGACGTGCACCTAACACAGGAAATTGACAATAATGGCAAACCGGCCAACAAACCGAAATCAAGACAAATAAAACTGCTGATTGAAACGACCCAAACCGATTTATTCTCGGACTGGATGGTTTCAGAAACCAGTGTAAAGGACGGAAAAATTATTTTTTACCGCCGCGATGCCATGAGCACCATGAAGAATGTGACTTTTAAAAAAGCCTATTGTATTTCGCTCAAAAAAGCATTTTCAAGTCAAGGCGCAGTTCCCATGACTACGGAAATATTGATTACCTCAAAAGAAATAAAAATAGGCAATACCATATTTGACAATAACTGGAAAAACGTCTAAACAAAACACCACATCTAACTAATTCGATAATCTAATAAGAAACCAAAAATGGCATTGCAAATAAATACAACATTAAAAATAGGGGGTAAAATAATTGGCAATTTCACCAATTTAATAATCGATCAGAAAATTCATGAGCATAATACCTTCAGCTTAAAAGTGCGAAAGGATTTATTGGTAGAAGAGCTAAGAAGCGTGATGCCGGCTTCACTGGATTTATCCGGTCAGAGAATCAGCATAGAAGTAAAACCAATCCCGAACCTTGATGATCTTATGGTAATTGCTAGTCCTCAGGATTACATTATGCGTTTTTATGGTGTTGTGACCGAAGTGATGTCTGTAAAATCTACCATCAATACCGTTGAGGAAACCATATTAATTACGGGCTTTGGCACCTCAAAATTGTTGGACAGCGGACCTAATTTAAACTCTTTTTTAAAAATGCCCATTGCCGATATCGTAGACAAAGTAAAATCAGGTTATGAAATTGACATGGATGTATATCCGTTTTATAAAAACAACTTAGCCTATACCGTGCAATACAACCAAAGCGATTTCGATTTTCTGAACATGATGGCAAAACGAAAAGGGCAATGGTTTTATGATAACGGACGTAAGGTAATCTTTGGAAGCCCGGGAAGTACCGGCGCAGAACCCAAACTGGTTTACGGAATCAACATGCAGCATTTTAGCTATAAAATAACATTGAACCCCACCCTTTTTAAAACCATAGAAAACGATAACAGGGAAGGCGAATATTTTGAGGATTATACCGAAAAATACAGAAAAGAAGCGGATGGTTTTCAGCAGAATTTCATCAATAAATCCAATGACGTATTTAATAAGGTAAGCCTAATTCATGTCAATCAAAATCCAGCCGAAGGAAACGTAAGAAATTCTGTAGAGCAATATACCACCAATAAAATGCGCGCCGTTGTTGGCGGACTTATGGAGATAAATGCCATGAGCGAAGTTCCGGGCGTTATTCTGGGAGACAACGTAAGGATAAGCGGAGTTGACATGCAGCACGAAGGAAGTTACAGGGTAACCCAAATAACGCATTTCTGTGATGATGGCGGCAGTTATAAAAATGATTTCACCGCCGTAAACTTCAATGGCGCGGTATTTTCTCCATTGACCAATCCGGATTTGTTTCCGTATTGTCCGAGCCAGTCTGCAATTGTAGTGGATAATACAGATCCTGAAGGACTTAGCTGTATCGCCGTGCAGATGCCGTGGCAAATAGCCAAAGGAGAATCGACACCTTTTGTACCTATTATACAGCAATATAGTGGTGATGGAAAAGGCGCTCATGTCCTTCCAGAAATAGGAGAAGCGGTATATGTGGAATTTCAGGGAGGCAATGCCGAAATGCCAATTGTACTGGGAACACTCACCAGCCGAAAAGAAAAAAGCGGTTACAGTACACCCAATAATGATTTGAAAGTATTTCGTACACGCGCCGGAATCACGACGATCTATAACGATGCAGAGGGAAGCGCTTTAACAGAAGACGCAAGCGGAACCCAAATTTTCATGGATGGAAAAGGAAATGCAAAATTATTGGCAAAAAAGAATATTGAAATCCAGGCGGGAGAAGATATTATTATGAATGCAGGAAATAACATTATTACAAATGCAGGAATGAATATTGAAGAAAGTGCCGGCGGACACAAAAAATCTATAATTACCTTATACTATGACTTATCTATAGGAACAAATTTTATCCTAAATGTTATAGGAAATATGTTTGAGTGGATTAAAGGAAATAAAGAAATAGAATCTACAGAGATTAAAGAAATGGCTGGCGAAATAAGCATAAGCAGTACCGAAGAGAGTATTAGTATGTTGGGAGCAAAAAATGTAAACAACCATAGCGGTGAATCATCTAGAAACGGTTAATTATGAGTATTACAAGAATTATTGGCGGATCACTCACAAAGACAGCCACAGGAAATATAATTATGCACGCAAATAAGGGCGACCTTACTATTATTGCAGCAAAACATAATAATCAGTATGGCAAAGAAAACATGTTTTATCATGATTACGACCCCTTACATCCTGCTGATTCATTAGCAACTGAAATAAGCATTACGTTAAATATTTTCTTTGACGGAACACAAAACAATAAAACCAATACCGAAGAAGGCAAAGATCATGAAGCATCCAATCACAAAGATGACAGCTATACTAGTGACTACAGTAATATAGCTCGTGGTTACGATTCGATAGATGCCACGGTAACCAACCAAATTTCAGTTTATGTAGAAGGAATTGCGACCGCGGATTTAGAAAAAGATGATATCCTGCCGGATGTCGCATTAGGAATGGGAAGCCGCGGTATTGTTGCTAAAGTGACTAAAGCCTGTATCGAAGCAGGGAAAAAAGTTGGACAAGATGAATACAAAAATAAAAAAATTGATGTGTTAAAAGTAAATGTATTTGGTTTTAGCCGTGGTGCCGCCGCGGCAAGGCATTTTTTGTATATTGCAAACAGTACATGTAAGTTGCAATTAATAGATAGGGAATATGCCCATGCAGTTCCGCCTATTGGAAGCGATACGAAAACACAATATATAAAAATTAAAAGAGACGAACCTCTTATAAATAAACACGGATATTTTGCTGCATGTCTTTTAGACAATGAGGTAAAACCTGAAAAAATCCATTTTAATTTTGTGGGTTTATACGATACAGTTGCTTCACATGGAGCTTATCACGGCAACGATGTAAGTGATTTAAATCTGGATGCTGTAGAAAAAGCTCATTTTGTTTTTCAGCTTTCATCTGATGATGAATATCGTGAAAATTTTGACCTTACAGATATTACCAGTGCAGGTATTAATGGGCTCGAATATACACTTCCCGGCGTTCATTCAGATATTGGTGGTTCTTATAAAGATCGGGCTTTTGAAAGAGCTGTTTTATATTATAAAAAAGAATCCCTATACAATGATATGAGGTATAATGCTAAAGAAGAAACAGCTAAATTCAAAGAAATTGTTATAAGAGAAGGTTGGTACAAAGATTATCAGCTTGACGCAGGACTATTTCCGGAATCATTTATTGATCCGGAAAGGAAAAAAGAAAAATTTGAAAATATGGAAAACACATTTTATACCGTAATAGGAACACGTAAAATGCGAAATACCTATGATAAAATACCTCTTAAAAAAATGTTTTTTTACTCTGAGCAATTTGGGGTTTGTTATAATGATAGTAAAATCAAGAAACTACACGAACTTGAAGACCCTTTTTTACAAAAAGTATACAATCAATTATTAAATTATATGGTAGCGTGCAATGATTTGCGTAACAAATACGTAAGAGAAAAATCGCAGGACGCTACAAAATATTTAACCGAATTGCGCCAAATGTCATACTTGGACTATATAGATCCCGAAGATTTAAAAACTTTGCGCAATGAATATTTGCACTGGTCCGTAAAAGCCAATGAATTTGGATTGGAAAGGCGTGAAAGTCAGGCGCCATCAAAAGAAGGCGCCTTAGAGCATCAATATAGAAAAAGAGAAATTCATCATGGCTAAGACAAAAAACACACTATTGTATCATACTTTATTAATTATTTTATTCACCCCTGTAATAAGCTGTCAAATGAAAAAAGAACTGCCTGAATTTCATGTAGAAATGTCGCATCCTGAAAATAAATATTTAATAGAACCTATTTATGATAAGATTAAAACACTAGAGGGAGTCAGGGCATCATTTCCCTACGGAGGCTCTTCTGGAGGATGGGGAAGTTCTCGTAAATCGTGGACAGAACAGCATGGTACACCTATAGGAGCTGATATTACGTATTATTCAGGTTACGAAGATACATTTTACCATTTAAATGTTGATTTCCCAATTGATACGATACAAGACTGGACAAAAAGATTTTATCCAAGCTCAGAAGTTGAGGAAAACAATGATGAATTACAAGAATATATTTATGATAGAAAACCTGCCCAAAGACGAACTTACATAGAATTTAGAGATCTTGTTTTTGGTTTTGCGCCAAAAGGAATGGTTGTGGTTTGGGTCCGATATGGCGGAACTCAAAAAGAACTAGGTCGTTATCAGGCTGAAGTAGTGGAAGATGATCAGGCATTAGAGGCAAAACTTTTTGCATCATGGTCTATGAGACGAAAAGAAGTTAGGGAAATGTCTTTAATTCCAGATGCAAGTCCTGAAAAATGGGATAATTATCGTATCAAATATTTTTGGAAGCCCATAATTACTTCTGAGAATTCTAATTTCAGGCTCTTTTGGGTCTTAACAGAATATTTCAATGCAGAATATGAAAATAAACTTCGTCCGATGCTATTACATCCTAAAAATGAAAAAAGAGCCATTCCAAGTCTTATTACCTTTTTTTGGGAAACGGGCAAAGGAGAAAAATTTGAAGGCAGAGCTTTTTTTAATTGGGAAAAAACAAACGAACAATTCAAAAATAGAGATAACGGCGATAATGAAATTCAAATAAAAGTTACTGCTGATAATACAGATTTTGAGGTTTTATTAAACGGAAGATCTTTAGAAACAGTTAATAAAAGAGTTTTTAAGACTGATCGAGAATTTAAAGAATCTTATAAATAGTGGATTGTGAAATTGACAAAAATGATAACTACAATATGCGTAAAATAAAAAATTTGATATCATATTGTAGTTTATTAATTGTTGTTTCTACCCAATTAATAAGCTGTCAAATGAAAAAAGAACTGCCTGAGTTTCATGTAGAAATGTCACATCCTGAAAACAAATATAGAATTGAACCTGTTTATGATAAGATCAAAACACTAGAGGGAGTCAGGGCATCATTTCCCTACGGAGGCTCTTCTGGAGGATGGGGCGAATCTCGCAAATTATGGACAGAACAACACGGTACCCCTATAGGAGCTGATATTACATATTATGCCGGTTACGAAGATGCTTTTTATCATTTAAATGTTGATTTTCCAATTGATACTATAACAGACCTGACAAAAAGATTTTATCCCAACTCAGAATCAGAAGAAAATCATGATGAGTTACAAGAGTATATTTATGACAGAAGACCTGGTCAGGAAAATACTTATGATGAATTTAGCGATCTTGTTTTTGGCTTTGCACCAAAAGGGATGGTTGTGGTTTGGTTGCGCTTTAGCGGGAATCAAAAAGAGTTAGGTCGTTATCAGGCTGAATTAGTTGAAGATGATCAGGCATTAGAGGCAAAACTTTTTGCATCATGGTCTATGAGACGAAAAGAAGTTAGAGAAATATCTTTAATCCCAGATGCAAGTCCTGAAAAATGGGATAATTATCGTATCAAATATTTTTGGAAGCCCATAATTACTTCTGAGAATTCTAATTTCAGGCTCTTTTGGGTCTTGACAGAATATTTCAACGCAGAATATGAAAATAAACTGCGTCCGATGCTATTACATCCTAAAAATGAGAAAAGAGCCATTCCAAGTCTTATTACCTTTTTTTGGGAAACGGGCAAAGGAGAAAAATTTGAAGGCAGAGCTTTTTTTAATTGGGAAAAAACAAACGAACAATTCAAAAATGGAGATAACAGCGATAATGAAATTCAAATAAAAGTTACTGCCGACAATGGAGATTTTGAGGTTTTATTAAACGGAAGATCTTTAGAAACAGTTAATAAAAGAGTTTTTAAAACTGATAGAGAATTTAAAGAATCTTATAAATAGTGGATTTAAAATCTGGCAAAATAGAGAAATGCAAGGACTATATTGTAAATCTGATTTTACCAAAAGAGATCTTTTAAAGATTGATGAATATGGATTTAAGATAAATAAAGATAAAATGAAAATTATAAGTGTAGTGTTTGTAACACTGTTATGCATGTCATGCTATAAAACAGATAAAATAAATCATTATTTAAATAAAATTATAAGCCCAGAAGAATTATTAAATAATGGCTTTTATAAATATTCGTACATAAATACAATTGACGATGATGATAAAATTAATGATACTATAAAGTCAATAATAAAATATGAAATGTACTCGAATGTAAAACCAGAAAAAGATGAAGATGGAAAACTATATCCGATGTCTTTATTTAATAATAAAAAACAAGATTCTATTGCTGTAAATAAAAGGGATAACTATATAAAAAATGATTTAAACAATAGAATTATAACATACATATATAGGGATAATAAAATTTTCTTAAAAAGCATTATTGTAAATTCTATTGATAAAAAAGAAAAAATTGTTGATTTAACAAGTGAAGAAAAAATCATAAATTATTATGATAGTTTAAAAATACCTATAAAATTAATATTTGAAGGAAAAAAAAGCACCAAAAATCACCATACATTATTTTTAATTAATAATTATAAAACCAGAATTTACTATTATAATCAAGGTTATGAAATGCTTACTAATTATAGTGACGCATGGATGCCTTTTTGGAATATCACAGAAGAATGGTACGGTTACAGGAAATTGTATCAGTATTCAGAGTAACTTATAGATTTATTTGTATTTAAATTCAAGACTTATGGAACCTACGCAAGACAATCAAAATAATATCTCCCAGCTGGCGCGAGCGTCCCGCTCGTGAACGCAAAGATATAACAGAATTGAAATCCGTTGATGCCCACGAGCGGGACGCTCGCGCCAGCAGATGAAAAATAGTTCAAAAACTAAAGAAAAACTTTCAATTATAGAATACTTTAAAATTCCCCAACCAAAACCTCATTAATTTCCGCAATCAATTCAAATTCATCCAAAGGAAACATTTCCAAAACCATTTCTAAAATAAGAGGTACGTTAATAAGCGAATATTTAATTGTAGTTGAAGGTTGATGCGCTTCCTGTTCTAATGCTATAATACATAGTTTTATGATTTCGGTAATCGTGCAGCCAAGTTCATAATAATTGAGCATATTAATTTGGGCGGTATGATTTCCTGTTTTATCGGTGGACGGAGTTAAAGTATTACAATATTTGGCAGTTAATTGTCTAAGATTTTCTAATTTAGTTTCGGCTGTTTTCATGATGTATGGTTTATATTAATTAATTTAGAATTTCGTTTTTTGATTATATATTATAAGTAAAATCTTATATTTGTTTGACTCGGCGAAGAAAGAAATTGATTGTATTGTACCAAACCTATTTGGATGGTATGCGAACAGTGTAAATAAGTTTTTTACCAGTTGAGGTTTATCACACTTAATTATTATCTTTGAATTATGAGCACACTAACAAAACCAAATCATATAGGGCGACAAATAAGCCGTATTCGTGAACTTCGTGATATGAAACAGGAAGCTTTGGCGCAGGCTTTGGGAATAAGCCAACAAACAATATCGGCTATTGAAAACAGCGAAACTATCGAAGAAGAAAGACTTAGCGAAGTCGCAAAAGCACTTGGTGTAACAGTGGAAGCCATTAAGAATTTTTCAGAAGAAGGCATGATTAATTACTTTAATACTTTTAATGATTCAGGTAATAATAATTTTGGCGATTATAATGCCTGTACTTTTAATCCATTAGATAAATTGATGGAAACTGTAGATAAAAATGAAAAACTGTACGAGCGTTTGCTAAAAGCGGAACAAGATAAAAGCGAATATTTAGAAAAATTACTGGCAGGGAAATAATATTTCTTAAACAGTTTATTCATAAAAAGCATCAGCTACGGTTGATGCTTTTCTATTTTAATACAAATCTTTCAGAGTATTTTTTATAGTATATTTAAAAACAAATCTTAACATTATAATGAAAATTGTATTAGAAAATAAAGGAATCAAAACAGATACTTTTTATGTACCGCCTTTTGTTTTATATGAAGGCGAAGTTGTTGTTGTGTATTTATCTGGAGGAGGTCACTGCTATGATACTGAAATGTTTCTAAAGGATATTTTTTGTGGTAATACAAAACATAAAAATGTAATCGTAAATAAAAAGATGACATTTATTGATTATTTTAGAGAGTCGAACTTTAGAGATATTTTTTTTCCTTCAAGAGTTAACAGATACATTAAAAAAGACGCAGATCTCACCAATCCTTTTCTTGTAAAATTGTTTGGAGAGAAATATGTTACCAGGAAAACTAAAATGAATAAATTAGGAGGAACACAGCGAAAGCTCATAAGATTATATGTAGCTTTTTCAAAAACAAAAGATATAATATTTGATTTAGCAGGATTGGATCCTCAAGGAGCTGAGCTTACATTTAAAATGGTAAAAGAAGTGGTAAAGAATGGAGGTTCGGCAATTTTATTGGATAATTTTCCTGATATGAAAGAACATGCATCAAAATACATTGATTTAGAATGGAATGATGGGAATGTTCGACCTAAAAAAGATTTTAAATTTTAACTAAAAAAAAGCATCAGCGGGCTTGCTGATGCTTTAATTTTTTTGGGCAAAAAAGGTGAAGATTAACGGCGAAAGGTAGGGCTTTCGTTTACTGATTCGTCCAGCTTCACAATTTTTGTTTTTTTAGCAGAAACCGTAATTTCGTGTTTCGCAACTTTACCTTCTTCTTTTACTTCCAGGATATAAGTTCCGGCTGGAAAAGCCTCTAAACTTAAAGTTTTTGAAATCTCTAATTCATCTGCAGCAGATTCTCCTGCATACACTAAATTATTGTTTTCGTCATAAATAGAAAAAACTGATTTTTTAACGGTGTTTAAAGTAAAGCTAACTACTTTTCCGTTTCCGGTTTTTATATTCAAAATATAATCACCTTTCCCATCAATTGCATAAGTAAAGATTGTTGTTAAAAATACGGCAACAACTAAGCCCATTTTGGTAAAATTTGTCATGTTTTTTTTAATTGTTAATTACTATTTTGGAACGCCCAAAACTACAAATTGAAATTTAATTTTCTGCAAAAAAATCACTTTTTTATAGATCTAAATTGCTGAATTAAAGATGTTTCTGTGGTTTATCTGAACTATGTACGTAAATACTGGGCTCTTGGATGTACGAGCATGATATTTTTTTAATGGTTTGTAAACCACCTTTTTATATTTATTAAGAATAGTTTTCGAAAAATAATTTTACTAAAATTTTTAGGTAAAAATTGGGCATAAAAAAACAGCTCAATAACCACAATGAGCTGTTTTCAAAAACGATAAAATCGTTTTAAAATTTCTAACTATCTAACCTCACTTTTATACTGTATGCAGTATAATTTTTTAGCGTACTGCTACGCTTGTATTTTTAGCAGAGTAACCTGCTTTGTAAGCTGATGAAATTGCTTTTACAGATAATACAGTTACATCATCCGTGACAGTAATTTCATGTCTCACTTTTTTTACATTATCTTCAGCTTCTAGAAAGTAGGTTCCTGCCGGAAATTCTTCTAAGCTAAAAGTTCTCAAAATTCCCTCTTTACCTGAAGCACTTTCAGAATAAATTAAAGTACCATCTTTATCATAAATAGCAAGGTTAGCTTTTTGCACTTTATTTAATGCAAATGTTATTAGCTTTCCGTTTGCTTTTAATACATGAAGATTAAAATCTTCATTCCCGTCAATTGCATAAGTACTCATTCCTGAAAAAAGCACCGCACATACTAAACTTAATTTTAAAATCTTTTTCATGACCTTGTTTTTTTAAATTAATAGCTCTAATTCTCTGATGCTAAATTAGTTCGGATATCTATGTTTTTACACAACTCTGTTTTCCAATTTCGATGCTGTATTCTCATTTACGAAACCGTTATAGGTTGATTTTTGAATTATATTTACCGTTTTTGTTAATATGGTTGTTATTTTTTAATGTTTTCCTTAAATTAAGATAATGTAAATTTATCTGTATTTCTTACAAAATATGTTTAGATAAAAAGTTCAACCGCAAAAAATTTACCGCAAAGTGCGCAAAGTTTTTTTTATGAAAGGTTTATTAAAAAGCAAAGTTCGCAAAGCTTTGTGTTGAACTAGCTTTGCGAACATTGTATTTTTTTGAGGAGTTTTAGCAGGAAATGACTAGGGATTTTATTTTAACATTCTGGTTTTACCGCAAAGTGCGCAAAGTATCTTTATGTAAGTTTTATAAAAACACAAAGTTCGCAAAGTTTTGTGTTGAACTAGCTTTGCGAACTTTGTGTTTTTCACTCGTACTGCAAAATAAAATCTTCGCGCCCTTTGCGGTAAAATCTCATTTCAAACTGAATAGCCTTTGAGGTTAAAAAAATAAGGCACAAAAAAAACAGCTCAATAACCACAAAGAGCTGTTTCAAAACAATCACGTTTTTAACTTTACTAACTATCTAACCTCATTTTTATACTTTATGAGAGTATAAACTTTTTAGCGAACTGCTACGCTTGAACTTTGCGCAGTAGAATTTGCTTTATATGCTGACGAAACTGCTTTGGTTGATAATACTGATGCATCATCTGTAATTGTAATTTCGTGTCTTACTTTTTTAACGCTGTCTTCTACTTCTAAGAAGTAAACTCCTGCTGGAAATTCTTCTAAACTAAAAGTTCTTAAAATTCCTTCTTTACCTGTAGCATTTTCAGAATATATTAAACTTCCGTTTTTATCATATATACTAAGGTTTGCTTTTTGAACCTGATTCAAAGCAAACGTAATTAGCTTTCCGTTAGCCTTTAATACGTGAAGGTTGAAATCTGCATTTCCGTTATCATTTCCATCAATTGCATAAGTGCTCATTCCTGATAAAAGTACTGCACACACTAAACTTAATTTTAATATCTTTTTCATAATGCTTTCGTTTTAAATTGTTAGTTCGATTTTCTGATGCTAAATTACTTCGGTTATGGCTTTTTTTACACAACTCTATTTTCCTATTTATGTGCTATATTCTCATTTACGAAACCGTTATAGGTTAAATTTTGAATTTTATGAGGTGTTTTTGTTAGTTCGGTTATTATTTTTCAATGTATTTGCAATTACTAATATTTCGTAAATATTCTATTATTCTTACAAAAATGAGGTATTTGTATTAAAGTCATTGATAAAATACGATATATGAAAAAAATGTTACATAAAAATACGGGTTGTTTAAAAAATAATGTTTTTGTCACAATTTTAGAATTCAAGTTTGATTATTTTTTCTGCAAAATTCTCATTTGCGAAACCGATATAGGTTAATTTGTGCATTATATTGGGTATTTTTGTTAAATTTGCTATTATTTTTTAAAGATTTCATCATGAAGACAATCGCCCCCGCTCTTGAAGTGATATCAAACTCATACGGAAGTTCTTTTACCTATATTAAACATGCCGAAAAGACCAATATAAAGTCTCATGTCTGGCATTACCATCCGGAAATTGAATTGGTATATATTAATGGAGGCGCAGGTAAAAGACAAATAGGAAGCCACGTTTCCTATTATACAAATGGCAGTTTGATTTTAATAGGTTCTAATTTACCTCATTGTGGTTTTACAAATGAGCAAACAGGAAATACAACAGAAACTGTTATTCATATAAAACCTGAATTTTTAGGAAACGATTTTTTTTCGGCTCCGGAAATGAAAAAGGTTCAGAATATTTTGAGTCAGGCAAAAGGCGGAATCGCTTTTGGTGGTGAAACTAAAAAGAAACTTGGTAAAAAAATCGAAATGATGGAAGACCAACTTCCGTTTGAACGCTTAATGACACTTTTGAGTATTTTGAATGAATTAGATGCATCTGAAGATTATACGGTTTTGAACGCAGATGGTTTTTCATTAGAATTGCAAACTCAGGATAATGATCGTATCAATGTTATCTTTAATTATGTTAAAGATCATTTTCAGGAATCAATTGCTATCGACGAAGTTTCGAGTCTGGTAAGTATGACGACACCTTCTTTTTGTCGTTATTTAAAAAAAATATCCAATAAAACATTTACAGAATTTGTAAACGAATATCGTTTAGTTCACGCTTCAAAACTATTGGCCGAAAAACGAATAAGTATTAACGAAGTATGTTATGAAAGCGGTTTCAATAATTTTAGTCACTTTAGTAAATCCTTCAAACAATATACAGGTAAAAGCGCTTCGCAATACCGTCACGAACATAAAATTATTATCAGCTAAAAAAACTTTTATCTGATTGAAAATCCTGAACTTCAAAAGAAGCTTCGGGATTTTTTATGCCAAAAAAATTAGTGTTAATTCGTGGAATTCGTGGCAAACTTTTTTTGTTTTCGATACTGAAGCATTCAGTATAATATATGAAAGAGAGAAGTCGCAGCTTTACTTTTGGAATTTGGAATTTAATATTTGGAATTTGGAATTTAAAATTTGGAATTTGCTTTTTGGATTTAAAATTTGGAATTTTTTAATATTTGTTGTTATAAAAATTATATTTACATACTTGTTATTCTCGAATTATAACAAGTATATAAATCACCAAATTATATAACCAGATGAATTTATTTAGAAACTTTGTAACATTCCTTATAATAGGAATGACTTTTTTGAGCTGTAACAAAAAAGAAGTCACATTTCAGGATCCTTTAATTACCAATCGCGATACAACGGTTAATCCTGCCGAAGATTTTTTTAATTATGCCAATAATGGCTGGTTCAAAAAAAATCCTATTTCGAAATCAAACAGCAGTAACGGAATTATGCGAACTGTTATCGATACCATTAACGGACAAATTAAAAGTATCTGCGAAAATTCGGCTAAAGATGAATCAGCATTAAAAGGAAGCAATAAGCAAAAGATAGGTGATTTTTATGCATCAGGAATGGATACGATTGCGATCGAAAAAGCAGGTTTGTCTCCGCTAAATACCGAAATCAAAAAAATCGACGCTATTAAAGATGTTTCGGGAGTAATTGTTGCAATTGCGCATTTGCAAACGGTAGGAGCAGACCCTGGATTTACATTTTATGTTTCACAAGATGATAAAATAAGTACAAAATATGCTTTGTTTTTTGGTCAGGGAGGTTTAGGAATGAAACAAAGAGATTATTATCTCGATTCAGACAAACGAAATGTTGAAATTCGCGCTGCTTATTCAGGATATCTTAATAAGATGATGCGATTTATGGGGGAAGAAGCTGTTGCCGTAAAAAATGCCGCAACAGTTATGAAGCTGGAAACAGATCTGGCAAAATCTTCCCGCAAATTAGAAATGCTTCGCGATCCTATAAAAAATTACAATAAACTTTCGGTTGCTCAATTCAATGCTATTACACCGGATATCGACTGGAAAAAAATATTGCCGGTTTTGGATGTTGCTAAAGCCGATTCGGTTATCGTGGGTCAGCCTGAATTTTTTAAAGCATTAAATACAACCCTTAAAAAATATACTGTAGAAGATTGGAAAATGTATCTTAAGTCAAATCTTGTAAATGCTTATGCGCCGTATTTGAGTTCAGCAATTGAAAAAGAAAATTTCAAATTTTATGCAACTACATTAAATGGTGTAGCAACTCAAAATCCTCGTTGGAAAAGAGTAGTAGAGCAAACAGATACATCATTAGGAGAATTGGTAGGTCAGGTTTATGTGACTGATTATATGCCAAAGGGTGTAAAAGAGAAATTATTGGAAATAGGAAATAACATTCGTGATGTATTCGCTTCTCACATTAAAAAATTAGACTGGATGAGTGAAGCAACCAAACAAAAAGCGCTATTCAAGCTGAGTAAAATGGTAATGAAACTGGGTTATCCGGATAAATGGAAAGATATGAGCCAACTTTCTATAGATAAAAAATCCTATTGTGAAAATGTTATGAAAGCCAATATTTGGGAATATCAATTCATGATCAATAAATACGGAAAACCAGTTGACAGAAACGAATGGGTAATGCAGCCACAAACATATAATGCATATTACAATCCAAGTAATAACGAAATTGTGATTCCGGCTTGTAATATTATAGTTCCGGGTTATGAAGGTCGCATGCCGGACGATGCTATACTATATGGTATATTAGGCGGCTCTTTCTTTGGACATGAAATTACGCATGGTTTTGACGATCAGGGAAGTCAATATGATGATAAAGGAAATTTAAATAACTGGTGGACAGTCGAAGATTTGAAGAAATTTAAAGCTAAAACGAAATTGATAGTCAATCAGTATAATAAATTTTCGATACTTGGTAAAAATGTAAACGGAGATGCTACTCAAGGTGAAAATATTGCTGATTTAGGAGGTGTAATTATGGGCTATGAAGCGTTTCAAAAAACTGCACAATTTAAAAATAAAGAAAAAATTAGCGGACTAACACCAGATCAGCGTTATTTTCTTGCCTATGGTTATTCCTGGATGATTAATAGAAGAGATGAATCGAAAATCAATCAGATAATGACGGATGTTCACGCGCCGGAACAATTTAGAGTCAACGGACCTTTGAGTAATATTCCTGAATTTCATAAAGCATTCAATGTTAAAAAAGGAGATAAAATGTATCAGCCGGATAGTTTGCGTGTAGTAATCTGGTAAGAGTTTAAATAACAATTACATTTAAAACCATTCGTTTCGGCGGGTGGTTTTTTTTATGATATGCTTTGTCCACGGTTTAACTGGTTTTTTTCTAATTTTTTTTTTGCCAGAGATTGCACAGATTAAAATGATTTTTTTATTTTTTTTGCATGAAATTGTGCGAAATATTATTTCACGCAAATTTTGCAGATACACGCAAATTTTATTTTGGATTTAATATTAAAAAATCTGTGTACATCTGCTTAAATCTTTTTGAATCTGCGTTAAAAAATTATTCATAATCCAATTGGTAAGAATTGTGAGATTGCTTCGCATATTTCCTTTGATAGATTCGTGGCAATTTTTTACAAAATTTATAAAATCATTTTATCCCAATAGCTATCGGGAGTGGTTATTTTTTTGCACAACAAATTATTCGTTAAATTCGTGAATTCGCGATAACTTTTTGCAATCAAAAAACAAGTCGGATTTTTCATATAATATATGTGGAAAAAGGTATATTTACAATCCCTAATCAGAAAAAAATAAACTATGAAAAACTTTAGAATTCTAGTATTTACGATTCTTTTATGCGCTTCGTCAATGAGTTACGCGGCAAAAGTAGATACATTACAAGTGGCAAGTACAGCTATGAGTAAAACCTACAAAGCTGCGGTTGTATTACCAAATTCGTATTCAAAAAGTAAATCGGCATTTCCGGTAATGTATTTATTGCATGGCGCTTACGGGCATTTTGGCGATTGGTTGAAAAATACTCCCAACAAAAAATTAGTTCAGGGTTTATCTGATCAATATAATATTATCATTGTCATGCCCGAAGGCGAAACCTTTAGTTTTTATTTGGACAGTCCCGTAAATAAAGGAAGTCAGTTTGAAACTTTCATCACTCAGGAAGTAATTCAGAAAGTGGATAAAACTTATAGAACGATAAGCAACAGAAACGGAAGAGTAATTACAGGACTTTCTATGGGAGGTCATGGCGCTTTGTATTTGTCGGCAAAACATCCTGAATTATTTTGTGCTGCCGGAAGCATGAGCGGAGCGGTGGATATGAGTACAATGCTGAATCGTGAATCTTCGGCGCAAGTAGTAAAGTTGATGCAGCCTGTTTTTGGAGACAAAAGCGACAGCTCGGCAATGTATGAGCAATATGCCGTAATGGGAATGTTAGACAAACTAAAAGCAAATAAACTACCACTAATTATTGATTGCGGAGTAGATGATTTTTTAATTGAGCCCAACAGAGAATTACACCGAAGATTAGTGTATAATAAAGTAGAACACGATTACACAGAACGTCCCGGA
This sequence comes from Flavobacterium psychroterrae, assembly GCF_018380615.1. Lineage (GTDB taxonomy): Bacteria > Bacteroidota > Bacteroidia > Flavobacteriales > Flavobacteriaceae > Flavobacterium > Flavobacterium psychroterrae. Next base: position 23,681 of record NZ_JAGYVZ010000006.1, read on the forward strand.
GCTCATACATGGGATTACTGGGAAAATTCATTGCCTTATCACGTATTATTTTTTAATAAAATTTTGCTTAAAAATCAGCAGGTTACAAAAAAATAGTAGAATTTTTTAACAAGAACTACATCAAAAATTTTTTTTGGTTTGATTTTTGGAATACCTTTATGTATATATAAAACCTTAAAATTAAAATTATGAAAAAGATATTTATACTTTTCGCAATAGTTGGATTAATAGTATTTTCAAGTTGCGAAGGACCTGAGGGACCAGAAGGGCTTCCAGGACCAGTTGCTTATGTTACTGAAACTACAACTGACTTTGTTGGTCCAAATTATGAAAAGAATGTTCAGTTAAGCGGTATGCTATCGGGAGATAATATTTTAGTATATGAGTTGGTTAGTACTCCAAGTGAAGCTGATAGATGGGCATTATTACCTCAGATATATTATTTTAATGATGGTTTAGAGACAGCTCAATATAATTTTACTTTTTCTAAAAATATTGTTACAATTTTTATAGATGGTAGTTTAAGTGATTTGTCTCAGTTACCAAATAGTTTTAGATTAGGAAAAACATTCCGAATTGTTATAATTCCTGGTGATGATGGAACGACAGGAAAAAAAGCTAAGTCAGATTATTCAAATTACAATGCTGTTATCAAGAAATATAATATTGATGATAGTAACGTTAAGAAAATTAACTAATTATTGTTAGAGTAGAATTAAAAAAGGAGATCGTGAGATCTCCTTTTTTTGTTTTATATCATTTTTAAAAATTATTTGTTTTTTTTAGTTACAGTTTATCCTCAATTTTGTCATCCTATGTTTGTAAAAAAGGATTAATGTTTTTGTATTGCATTATATTTTTTCAAATTTAAATGTTTGAAGTTATCTCTTAGAGATTATATATTGGTAGAAGTAAATAATGCCGTAGTAAAATTTGCTCCGTAGGGCAATTTCGTTAAGTTAAGCTTTTGAAAAATAAAATCATTGCAAATCAAATCCGTTTTTATCCGCGTTTTTACGAAGTAAATCTGTTTTATCCGCGTCAAAAATTAGACGCTGACTTTACTGATTCGCTAACGCGAAAACGCTGATAAAAACGGATTTTTCTAATTACTTTCTTGATTAAACTGTTAAGTAATTTTATATATTTTCCCTTAACTTAATGACATTGTCCATAGGGGCTACACATAATTTTATCTCAAAGTTTGTCATTCCGAGGAAGGAGGAATCTCCACAAGTAACTCCGTAAAGAAAATAATTATAGCTAAAAATCTTTGTCGTGCTACTTACGGAGATCCTTCCTTCGTCAAGAAGACAAGATTGTAGTTATTAATGTCTATGAACATAAACAAAAAGAGAGATTACTATTTAAAGCAATCTCTCTTTTATAAATTATGTCTCGAAAATTTATTCCTCCAACTTCGGAGCTTCTTCTGCATCCTTTCCATATTTTAGAGAAACCAAAATTCCAACTAAAAGCGAAAGAGCAATAAATCCTAAAGATGCCCATTCTGGAACTGGAATCCATTCATGTAAAATCATTTTTAAACCTACAAAAAGTAAAATAGCTACTAAGCTATATTCTAAATAACTGAATTTTGCCAACATATTCGCTAAGAAAAAGTACATAGAACGTAATCCCAAAATAGCAAAAATATTAGAACTGAATACCAAAAACGGATCTGATGTAATCGCTAAAATTGCAGGAACGCTGTCAACCGCAAAAAGAACATCCATAACTTCAATAACAATTAAGGCAACAAATAGAGGAGTAGCAGCTTTTTTGGCTGATTTTGTAGTAATGAAAAACTTCTCATGTTCCATTTCAGACGTAATCGGAATAATTTTTCCTAATGTTTTGTATACAAAAGAATCCTTAGGCTCGAAGTCATCATCATCTCCGGAGAACAACATTTTTAATGCTGTAAAAATCAGGAAAGCACCAAATACATAAGTCGTCCAGGTAAATTTATTGATTAACATTACACCAAAGAAAATCATTAATCCGCGGAAAATCACAGCGCCTAAAATTCCCCAGAATAAAACTCTGTGTTGGTATTTTTGAGGTATTTTGAATGAAGCAAAAATAATCGCGATCACAAAAATATTATCAACACTTAAAGATAATTCAATTAAATAACCCGTAATAAACTTCATTGAAGCCACGGCAGGCTTAAGATTATCAGGATTTGCAATATAATCTGTAGTATAAAGCCAGTAAATCACTCCCGAAAACAAAAAGGATAATGTAACCCAAATAATGGTCCATTTACTTGCTTCTTTAGTACTTATAATATGAGGATTTTTATTAAAAACTCCCAAATCTAAAGCAAGAATTAAAACTACCGCTAGTAAAAATAAAATCCAGACAATCATGATACTTTTTTTTAGTGATTTACAAAGATAAGTTTTGAAGTTAAATCTAAAAAGTAATTATCGAAATGTTAACTTTCAAATTTCTGAAACCAGAATAATAACAAAAAAAAAGTGCCATCAATTAAGATGGCACTTTAAAGATATAATTTACGCTTAGAATTATAGTGCTGATTTTACAGTTTTGATAATTCTTGCAGCAATTTTGTATGGATCTCCGTTTGAAGCTGGTCTTCTGTCTTCAAGATATCCTTTCCATCCTTTTTGAACGGTATATAAAGGAATTCTGATCGAAGCTCCTCTGTCAGATACTCCATAAGAGAAATCATGTATAGATGCAGTTTCGTGTTTACCAGTTAAACGTTGGTCGTTGTAAGCTCCGTAAACTTCAATGTGTTCTTTAACAACCGGACGGAAAGCTTCACATATTTTTTCGTAAGTTTCTTTAGAACCACATGTTCTTAACACCTCGTTAGAGAAGTTAGCATGCATTCCAGAACCATTCCAATCTGTATCTCCAAGTGGTTTTGGGTGATATTCGATATAGTAACCATATTTTTCAGTCAAACGATCTAGTAAGTAACGAGCAACCCAAATTTCGTCTCCGGCTTTTTTAGCGCCTTTAGCGAATAATTGAAATTCCCATTGTCCGCAAGCAACCTCTTGGTTAATACCTTCAAAGTTAAGTCCGGCAGCGATACATAAATCAGCATGTTCTTCTACTAATTTTCTTCCGTGAGTGTTTTTTCCACCTACAGAGCAGTAGTACATACCTTGTGGAGCAGGATAACCTCCAACAGGGAAACCTAAAGGCAATAAAGTTTTAGTATCCATGATGAAATATTCTTGTTCGAAACCAAACCAAAAATCATCATTATCATCATCAATTGTAGCTCTACCGTTAGAAGGGTGTGGAGTTCCGTCAGCATACATAACTTCTGACATTACAATGTATCCGTTAATGCGAGTTGGATCAGGATAAATTGCAACAGGAACTAATAAACAGTCAGAAGATCCACCTTCAGCTTGTTTTGTTGATGAACCATCAAATGACCAGTTTCCAAGCTCTTCTAATGTTCCTTTGAAATTTTCATGCTCTTCAACTTTAGTTTTACTTCTAAGATTTTGAGTTGGTTCATATCCATCTAACCAAATGTACTCTAACTTAATTTTAGCCATAATAATATAAATTAATTTTTTTGTTTTTTTTCGTTGGGTCAAATATAGATTTATTTTTTTAGTCCTAAAAATTAGGGGGCTGTTTTGTTTAGCTCACTATTATTTTTTAGATAAGCGCAATTTTCAAAGGGGTATATTTTTAAAAAAGCAATTTTTAACCTTATAAAAATATAAATTCGTAAAAATCACTATCGTTTTTTGAATTTTAAGGTTAAGGAATTATGAAAAAATGTTTATTTAATGAATAATACCTTGGTATTTTGTTATATTTCTTTCAATCGAATTAATTATTCTTTGAAAAAACCTTTTAACGTTGAAAAATCATCGAATAAAAATCAAAAAATTATCTTTAAAACAGGCTATTTAATTGATTATATTTGTTCCTCTTTTTTTAGTGAAAATTAGTACGAATTTTAAAATTATATACATGTCAACATTACGTTTCCAAGCTTTAAAAGAAGCTTCTACAAGAAAGCCGGTACATTTTGAAGAAATTGATAGAAAGTCTAACATTTTTGGTTCAAATGTGTTTAATGAAAAAGCCATGAAGCAATTTTTAACTTCAGATGCTTTAAAAGGGGTACGGGATGCCATTCAGCACGGAACTAAAATTGACAGAAAACTGGCAGATTATATCGCCATGGGAATGAAAGAATGGGCATTATCAAAAGGTGTAACACATTATACACACTGGTTTCAACCACTTACAGGAACAACAGCAGAAAAACATGATGCCTTTTTTGATATATCATATGACGGAAGCGATCCTGTGGAGAAATTTGGCGGTGCACAATTAGTACAACAAGAACCGGATGCATCCAGTTTCCCGAATGGCGGAATCAGAAATACATTCGAAGCAAGAGGTTATACTGCCTGGGATCCAACTTCTCCGGCATTTATATACGGGACAACTTTATGTATCCCGACAGTTTTCATTGCATACACAGGAGAAGCATTAGACAACAAAATTCCGTTATTGAGAGCATTATCTGCAATGGATGAAGCAGCAACGGAAGTTTGTAAATACTTTGATAAAAATGTCAAAAAAGTAACCGCAACTTTAGGTTGGGAACAAGAATACTTTTTGATTGACAAAGCATTAGCAAATTCACGTCCGGATTTAATGATGACAGGAAGAACATTGTTAGGACATACATCTGCAAAAGGGCAACAACTAGACGATCATTATTTTGGATCTATCCCAACGCGTGCTTTAACGTATATGAGAGATCTGGAACAAGAATGTATGTTATTGGGAATTCCGGTAAAAACGCGTCATAACGAAGTAGCACCAAACCAGTTTGAGTTAGCACCAATTTTTGAAGAAACAAATCTTGCCGTAGATCATAACTCATTGTTGATGGATGTAATGCAAAGAGTGGCAGAACGTCATGATTTTAAAGTTTTATTTCACGAAAAACCATTTAAAGGAGTAAACGGATCAGGAAAACACAACAACTGGTCATTGGCAACAGATACGGGAGTTAACTTATTGAGTCCGAGTAAAACGCCAATGAGCAATTTACAATTTTTGACCTTCTTTATCAATACTATAAAAGCAGTTAATGATTATGAAACTTTATTAAGAGCGTCAATTGCAACAGCAAGTAACGATCACAGACTTGGAGCAAATGAAGCACCGCCGGCAATTATTTCGGTTTTTATTGGAGCACAATTAACAAAGGTTTTATCTGAATTAGAAAGCGTAACAACCGGAAAATTATCTCCGGAAGAAAAAACAGATTTAAAATTAAACGTTGTCGGGAAAATTCCGGATGTTCTTTTAGATAATACAGATAGAAACAGAACTTCGCCTTTTGCCTTTACAGGAAATAAATTCGAGTTCAGAGCCGTTGGTTCAAATGCAAACTGCTCAAACGCAATGACAACATTGAATGCGATTGTAGCCAAACAATTAAAAGATTTTAAAATAGAAGTAGATACTTTGATCGAGTCAAAAGACATGAAAAAAGACGATGCTATTTTTAATGTTTTAAGAGAATATATCAAGCAATCTAAAAAAATCCTTTTTGAAGGTGACGGATATAGCGAAGCCTGGGAAAAAGAAGCAGCGAAAAGAGGGTTGAGTAATTTTAAAACCACTCCTGAAGCCATTAAAGCCAAAGTTTCGAAACAGGCATTAGACTTATTTTCTGAATTAGGAATTTTAAATCATGTAGAAGCTGAGGCACGTTACGAAATTGAATTAGAAGAATACACGAAAAAGATTCAGATCGAAGGAAGAGTTTTAGGGGATATTGCGAGAAACCATGTGATTCCAACCGCAATTCGTTATCAGAATACTTTAATCGAAAATGTAAAAGGATTAAAAGAAATCTTCGGGAAAGAGTTTGAAACTATTGCAAAAGAGCAAATTGTTTTAATAAAAGAGATTTCAGCTCATATTGAAGGAATTAATTCTAAAGTATTGGCAATGACCAATGAAAGAAGAACAGCCAACCATTTAACCGATGCGCAAAAAATGGCAGAAGATTATTGTAATAAAGTAAAACCTTATTTTGAAGAGATTCGTAATCACTGTGATAAATTAGAATTGCTGGTGGATGACGAAAGCTGGACATTAACTAAATACAGAGAATTGCTGTTTACAAAATAACAATTACGCAACATTCATATAAAGCCTGTCTCAAAAAGACGGGCTTTTTTTATACATATGTCAAAATAAAGGTTTTACGCTTCGGTTTTATCAGTTGAAAGAGTGTAAATGTAACGAAATTGTAATAAGTAGGTAATTTCGTATGTAAAAAAAATGACATATAAGTAGTTCATCGACATAGTTTTACATTTCATCGAAAAGATATTAAGATGTTGTAAAATAGGTATTTATACTTGATTTGATTTTCGATAAGTTTTCTAATTTTGGTCAGGAAGAAAGAAAATAAACGTTCTGATTTTATTTTCGAATGACGATTTTTTGACGATATGATTTTCCCCAAATCACACTAACCTACATAATAAGTTGTATTAATAACCAATTAAATATATCTATTATGAAAAAAGTAATTTTGAGCATCTCAGCGATGCTATTTGTGGGAGCCGCAGCTTTTGCGCAAGGAAACACCTCTTCAGTAAACCAAGTAGGAAATACTGACACAGGTATCGTAAATCAAAATGGACAAACTAATGATTCTAAGATCGACCAATTAGGAGATTTAAACAAATCAGAAGTTTATCAGGGAATTCAGCCAGGAGTTTACAATGCTAAAAACAATGCAGCAGATGTAAAACAAAAAGGTAACAGCAATATTGCTTTTGCTTCTCAAAGTAATCATGACAACAAAGCGTATCAAACTCAAACAGGAGATTTTAACAAAGCAACAATCTGGCAAGATCAAATTGCTCCTCCGGCATCAGCATTAGGAGGATTTGACAAAGCAACTCAGGTACAAACAGGAAAACACAACGAAGCTATTGTTGATCAGGGTACAACCGGAAATGAAAAACCAACAGGACTTCCTTTCAATGCTGCTCAATTAGCAGCAGTTAATGCTGTTAGTGTGCCGTTTGCTCCACATAATAGTAATGAAGCTACTCAAACTCAAAACGGAGATGGTAATTATGCTTATGCTACTCAAGGTGGTGTTAAAAACAAATCTTGGCAAACACAAAAAGCTCCAGCCGGGACTTCTGTAGCAGATGGTAACAAGTCATATCACTATCAATATGGGGATGAAAATAAAGCTACAACTACACAAGATGGTACTAAATTAACTGAGAGTACATTGCAAATTGGTAAAAACAATACTGCGACTATAACTCAAACTGGTGCATCTCATGCTAGTGTTGCATTTTCAAACGGAAATTTCAATACAATTACAGTTACTCAATCAGGTATGTAATACATGAAAATAAAATGAGATAGTCGTAAAACGTGACTATCTCATTTTTTTAATTTAAATTAATCAAGATGAAGACTTTCATTTTATACATAATATTTTTTCTGCTTTTTTCAAGCGTATTTTATGCACAGGAAAAAGAAGATAATTCGGATTTTAAAAATTACAGCTCGTCTGTTTTCAATTCAAAACAAATGGCTTTTAGTGTAGTTTCCTCCATGGATAAAAAGGCGCAGAATGAATTGAATCAAAAAATCCAATCAGGTATTCAAATCCAGCAAATAGGCGATTTGAATAAAGTAACAGCAATTTTAAAATCAAATGAAACCAAAGTTGCTATAGATCAAAACGGAAATAGTAATCAATTATTTTTAGATAAAAAAGCAAATACGATTACTCAAAACGTGATTCAAAAAGGAGATAATAATAAAATTTCTGATTTTACATTGTATACCAATTATAATGTAAATATGGAAATGATCCAAAAAGGAAACAATCAAAACATTCAGAATATTGGAACCAATTCTATGTCTAAAAACATGAAAATTACCCAGACAGGAAACGGAGCTTCAATAATCCTGATCAATAAATAAATTTTAAATATGCGTTTTATACCTCGACATATTACCTTTTTACCGCTAATTCTTAGCGCCATATTTTATGGTCAGGTTCCTCAGGACAAAATAAAAGCCAAACTTGAGGTAGAAAAAATTGAAGGTAATGTAAAAATCACAGGAACTGCTGAGAACCTTACAGATGTTATCAGAAGTGCATCCTACAGAATGTCTGTTATAAAAAACAATAATAAAAGTAATAATCAATCTAATAATGACCAAGTTGGTGTTTTTACACTCCAGCCAAACGAATTTCAAAAATTATCTACGTCTCAAATTAATCTGTCAGAAGATGATGAGGTAATTATTTTATTGTTGTTTTATGATGAAGACAAGCAAATAATAGGGAAAGATCGTGTGGTATTGGGTGAAGAAAAAAAAAAGATGTAATAATACTTCCTGTTGACGGATTCATATTAAGAGGAATTATTACAGACGACACCAAAACAAAAATTGGGAAAGATTTTTATGATCGATATTATTACAAATACAATGATATTGGAATAAATGCTGATAAGATAGTTACAATAGGTGAAGAATATAGTTTTGCACGAAATACAGCCATAACAATAACCATTGACAATGAGGTTATTTATGAGTTTTTAGCCAGACCGGACGACGAATTTCTGGACGCAGTTGCAGAGGAATCTGTAAGTGCCACCTTCACTTATTTTAAAGAAAAAGAAAAACAGCGAAAATATTTCACTCAGTATTAATTTTATTATTCACGACATGAAATTTATGATAACCCTGGCAGTAATGCTACTCATTTCTCCATTTATAAACGCTCAGGCTTTAGTTTATAAACCGGTTAATCCCGCATTTGGAGGAGATACTTTTAATTATCAATGGTTATTGAGCAGTGCAGAAGCTCAAAATAAGCAGAGAGATAAAACAGCCATAACGAAACCGCAAACTGATCTGGAGCGATTTAAAGCTAATTTAAATGCCCAGTTATTAAGTCAGATTTCAAGTTCTCTCTACAAACAGCAATTTGGTACAGATGGTATTAAGGAAGGTTCTTATACTTTTGGGAGCTATTCAGTCGATGTTTACCCATCAGCAGACGGACTCACACTTAATATTTTAGATACCAATACAGGAGAACAAACTCAAGTAATCATCCCAAATCAATAACATGAGGTTACATCACTACTTATTTATTTTATTCGGATTTCTTTTTTCGGGTTGCGGCGCTTATTTCAATCAGCCAACCGGAGTTGAAAAAGCAATTATAGGAGAAGGTACTCCCGCTACTTCATTACTAAAAGATTTGCCAAAACCAAAAGAACCAGTTGTCGTAGGTGTTTATAAATTCAGAGACCAAACCGGACAATACAAACCTCAGGAAAACGGAAGCAGTTTTAGTACCGCCGTAACCCAGGGCGCAACTTCTATACTCATAAAAGCACTTGAAGATTCGAAATGGTTTATACCAATCGAGCGCGAGAATATTGGTAATTTACTTCAGGAACGAAACCTCATTCGGGCAACGCGTCAGGAATACGTAAAAAATGCCAATCCTAACGAACCACAATTAACACCTTTATTATATGCCGGCGTTTTACTAGAAGGTGGCATAGTTTCATACGATTCTAATATCATAACCGGAGGTTTTGGAGCCCGATACTTTGGAGCCGGAGCATCTGTAAAATACCGACAGGATCGCGTAACGGTTTATCTGAGAATGATTTCTACCTCAAACGGAAAAATTTTAAAATCGGTTTATATTTCTAAAACCATATTATCCCAGGCAATTGACGAAAGTTTATTTCGATATGTAAATTTTAAAAGATTATTAGAAGTTGAAACAGGATATACCACAAACGAACCCGTGCATATGGCAGTAACCGAAGCCATCGAAAAAGCAGTTGAATCTTTAATTTTAGAAGGAATAAAAGACAATATTTGGGAAGCCGATGCGCCAAAAGATCAGGTTGATAATTTAATAAAAGCGTATAATAAAGAAAGTGATGCAGCAGAAGCAACCGCACTTTACGGAAGAGTCCTGGAAAACAGAAGAAGCAAACTTGCAATCGAAATTTCCGGCGGAGCAACCTTAATGGATGGAGATTATCAGGATCCATTATTAAGACCTTTTGGTCGGGGAGCTTTAAAGTTTTTTATAACGCCCGGTATTAATGTCAGCGCATCGACAAATGTGGTCAATCTTGCCAATAAAAATTTACTCGACGTAGGTTATATAACCTATGATCTTAATATCGAATGGCTTTTACTCCCAAAAGACCGATTTACACCCTATTTATATGGAGGTGGAGGATATGCGGCAAATAAAAAATTCGAAAATGGATACAGTAAAATTCAGTACGGTTTAGGGCTTGAATATTTAGTGTCTGATAAAATTGGAATCAAATTATTTGCCGAACAAAATATCAATTTCAGTGATAATGTAGATTATATAAAAGCTGGAACGCGAGATGATTATTATTACAAATTCGGATTAGGACTTACTTATTATTTTGGTAAAAAGAAAAAATAAAAGGACTTGGCAAAGCCGGAATTTTGAAAATATAACGATGAGTTTAAAATTTAAACAAATTAATAATGAAGTATTTATATAAAATAACCAGCATACTTTTTTTATTGTTTTTGGTTTCCTGCAGTGAAGAAAAACTAGGAGAATCTTCCTTTGGAACCGTTACCGGAAGAGTTGTCAATGCAGATACTTTTCAACCAATGGAAAATGTTAAAATACTTTCCAGCCCAACAACAAGCACCGTTTTTACAGATGTTGATGGTAAATTTACCGTTTCGAACGTAAAAGTTGGCGAATACTCTTTCCAGGCACAAAAAGACGGTTTTGTTGCAAAATTTGAAGCCACAACAGTTACGATAAACAACACATCCGAGGTTGTTTTTGAGCTTAAAAAAGCAACCGCAAATAATAAACCGCCAACAGTTCCGGTATTAGTAAGTCCGGTTGATAATAGTACAGCTCAGGCAATATCCTTAGACTTAACCTGGACAGATACAGATCCTGATAATGACGAATTGATTTTTAAAATAACCCTTAGAAATGCCACCAATAGTGACGTAAAAGTATACAATGTTATAAAAGAGAAAAAGCTAACCTTGACAGACTTACTATATAACACAAAATATTATTGGCAAATTGAAGTTACAGATGGAGTAAATACACCAGTTTTAAGCACTATAAGCACATTTACAACACTCGCATTTCCGGCTACGAGATTTTTATTTGTAAAAAACATCAACGATAATAATGTGATTTTTACTGCTGATGATGCCGGAAAACAATACCAATTAACAAGTTCAGATAAAAATTATTGGCGTCCGCGAAGAAATAATCAAGCCAAAAAAATTGCTTTTATAGGAACAAGTGGTTCGCAAAACGACCTTTATACCATGAATTATGACGGAACCGGAGTTAAACGAATAACAAGTTCAGTCCCCATTGCCGGATTTAATTCAGACTATGTAGGGTATTCTTGGAATGCTTCAGGTAGCGAATTTATATATCCTAATTTTGATAAACTATATAAAATAAGCAGCGACGGAAGTGGTTTAACCAAGATATTCCAAACACCAAACGGCAAATTTATATCTGAATGTGATTGGAGTGCTGACGGAACTAAAATAGCCTTAAAAGTAAATGATGCAAACGGTTATAATGTTGAGGTTTATGTAATTAATCCTTCCGGAATAGTCATAGCAACGGTTCTTTCAGGACGAAATGGAGCAGTGGGCGGATTAAACTTTTCCATTACGGGACAAAAATTAGTATATACAAAAGATCTTTCCGGATTTGAAAATGTAAATTACCGACAGTTAGATTCCAGAATTTTCGAATACAGTTTTGCATCCGGACTATCAACTCAGGTAATTACCGAAAAAATTTCAGGAACAAATGATCTCGATGTAAGATATTCTCCTAACGAATCCGAATTAATTTTCACCAATACCTCAAATGATGGTATTTCAATAAAAAACACAGTAAAAACAACCGTGGGATTAAGTAACTCAAGAACAGTATTATTTTCAGGAACCTCCATGTCCGATTGGGAATAACATTACAATCCAAAATTATAAACCAATTTTTACTCAGGAAATTCGGCAGCGTTATCCAACCTGCCGAATTTTTTTGTGTATCAAATATTCTAATTTTAAATAGTATAACCCCAAGAATTAAAAAAAGGGATTATCTTTGCACCACATCAACACAAACTAAGTTTCATGAGTTCAGATTCTAGCAAAAGGTACGCACAAAGAGGTGTTTCGGCATCAAAAGAAGACGTGCACAACGCCATAAAAAATATCGATAAAGGTTTATTTCCTCAAGCATTTTGCAAAATTGTTCCAGATTATCTTACCCAGGATGAGGAATATTGCTTAATCATGCACGCAGACGGAGCAGGTACAAAATCGTCTCTGGCGTATATGTACTGGAAAGAAACTGGAGATATTTCAGTTTGGAAAGGAATTGCCCAAGATGCTTTAATCATGAACATCGATGATTTATTATGTGTTGGAGCAACAGATAATATTTTACTTTCATCTACAATAGGTAGAAATAAAAATTTAATTCCTGCTGAGGTTATTTCCGCAATCATCAACGGAACCGAAGAATTGATCAACGAATTAAAATCTTTTGGCGTAACCATTCATTCAACAGGCGGAGAAACTGCCGATGTTGGTGATGTTGTTCGTACCATAATCGTAGATTCTACAGTAACGGCTCGTATGAAACGCAGCGATGTTGTAGACAACGCAAATATCAAAGCTGGTGATGTAATCGTTGGTTTGACTTCTTTTGGTCAGGCAACTTACGAAAAAAGTTATAATGGAGGAATGGGAAGCAACGGATTAACATCTGCACGTCACGATGTTTTCGGAAAATACTTAGCTAAAAAATACCCTGAAAGTTACGATGCACTTGTTCCCGAAGAATTAATTTATTCAGGTCAGGTAAATTTAACTGATGAAGTAGAGAACAGCCCAATAAACGCCGGTCAGTTAGTACTTTCTCCAACCAGAACGTACGCGCCAATTATCAAGAAAATTTTAGATACGTATACACCAAACGAAATTCACGGAATGGTACATTGCAGCGGAGGAGCGCAAACTAAAATTTTACATTTCGTACAAAATTTGCACATTATAAAAGACAATTTATTTCCGGTTCCGCCATTGTTCAAACTAATCCAGGAACAATCAAAAACCGATTGGAAAGAAATGTATCAGGTTTTCAATTGCGGTCACCGCATGGAAATTTACGTTCCCGAAAATATTGCACAAGACATCATCGAGATTTCAAAATCGTTCAATGTCGATGCACAAATCGTAGGTAGAGTAGAAGCAGCCGATACTAAAAAATTAACGATCACCAGCGAATACGGAACATTTGAATATTAATATTTTTTAAGTTACAAAGGTTCAAAGGTTCTGAGTTACAAAGGTTTTTTTACTGGAGTTTACAACGGATCTTTTTTATTAATAATTAGCTTTTTTAGGAGCTAATCCCGCTATCCGTTACAATCTTTTATTTTTTAAAGAAAAAAATAAAAGGATTTTCACTACTATCGGGGCTAAAAAACACCAGGCTATGTACGAATTACTTTTTTGGAAATATTTAGAAGAAGTTTACCTAAACCACCACGAAGTTTATGAAGCTCTTGTAGAAAAAGAAACAGTCGAAGGTCTGGAAACACTTCCGGTTGAGGTTATCATGAACCGAATCGCTTCGGTATTCTCTAAATGGGAAAAAGTAGATGAAAACAGCTGGCAAAATACGTCAGGAAAAGGAGCATTTCAAGTCATTTCAACACCACAAAGCATCAAAATTGACTGCTACGGAACCGAAGGTAAAACTATGGATAAACTAGTTGCGCTGATGGAAGAATTCAAATGTCCGTTATATGATCCTCAAGTTCCCGAGCGATATGATGAAATGAGTGAGTAAAATATTTATAAAACAAAAGCCTCTAATTTAGAGGCTTTTGTTTTATAATCGAAGAGGAATAGTTTACTATATTCAACTATTTCCAAATAATATCGTTTTTCATAGCTTTTTATTTTATGATATAAATTTAATGATTTAAATATGAGTTCAATTCTAAATAATGTTAAAGTTTTCGCCTGAATCAAAGCGTCCATTTTTGATAGTATTTTTTACATCAGTATATTTTTGAACATGTACAAGTCTTCTTCCGCTTTTAGAATGCGTACAATCAATTTGTAATTCCAGATATTCTTTTTTCCCATCCCAAAGATTTTCCAAATCTTCATCAATTAACATTTGGACACAGTTATTGTGAATTTCTTTATTCTTTCTCCATTTACCCGGAATGTTCTTAAAATCATATCTTTTAAGTTTTAATTCTTTTCCAATAAAGTTTTTACCACTTCCATGAATATAATCTTCAATTAGTAATAGATTTATAGATATGTTTTCGATATCTGAATATGTTTTATTTATAAATTTAATGTAATATCTTGTTGTGGTTTCATTACCAGAAACTTCAACCTCTTTACAAATAATACTGCATGTTTTAATATTTGGCTTAAATATTCGAAGTGCCAAATAAAATATTAGACAAGATAATACTCCTGTAAATAAGGCGATTAATAAGTCGTACCAAAAAGTTTCCCCGAATTCCTTTTTTGATGCTATTTCTGTGGCTAATATAATAATCAAGATACTGATTTAAATAAATGCAATGATACAAAATAAAGAAAGAAAAAACCTATATTTAGTTTGAAATATATTATAATGATTCTTATAAAGAAAACTAAGATTTTATTATTTTAAATTTTTCAAATATCTTTACAAATCTCATTTAATCGAAAGCCAATATTTGAAATTACAGATTAAATCAAAAATTAGAATTATGACCACGCCATTAAATTTCAATTTCTCAGACAATATAATTTTGGAAGATAATTTAGTTTTATTACGCCCGCTACAAGAATCTGATATCGATAATTTATTAGAAATCTCAATGAACGAACCCGAAACCTGGAAATATTCATTAGTTGGTGCCGACGGAAAAGAAAACCTGATCAAATACATTCAGTCGGCGATAAAAAACAGAGAAGATAAAAGAGAGTTCCCGTTTATAGTTTTCGATAAAAAAACACAAAAATATGCAGGTTCAACACGTTTTTACGATATACAGCTTGATTATAAAACCTTGCAATTGGGCTATACGTGGTATGGTTCAGCATTTAGAGGAACCGGACTCAACAAACATTGTAAATATTTATTACTGCAATTTGCCTTCGAAACCCTTGAAATGGAACGCGTAGAATTTCGTGCCGATAATAATAACGAACGCAGTATTGCCGCGATGAAAAGTATTGGCTGTAAAGTTGAAGGAATTCTAAGAAGCCATATGCCAACAGCAAACGGTGATACACGTCGTGATTCGATTGTTTTAAGCATTCTAAAAAACGAATGGTTCAACGAAGTAAAAGAAAATTTAAAGCGAAAGCTCTAAAAAGAACCATAGGTTCGATTAATCTTAGAACTATAACGAATCTTCTGATTATCGATTGTGACTTAAAAATAAACAAGAGCCAGCGGCTCGACCAATATTGTAGGGCTGGATTTTAATCCAGTCTAGACAAAGAAAAGCACATATCAAAACATAAAAATTTTCCCCATTTCAATTTTGGTATTTGGAATTTCGATATTGGAATTTAAAATTTTAATCTCTACCCATCTTTCAACAACAAATCTTGTTCTTTTCTAATTTTCACGACCAAACTATCGACGTAAGTTTTTATTTTCTGCGGAAGCGAATTCCAGCTTGCATCTTTTTTAAAACTTCTGCAATCGTCCAGATCACATTCCACGGCACGAATTGCGTATTTTTTGTTCTTATAAACCGTAATAATTTTTACGCGTCTTATTTCATCATTTTCATTTCTCGTTCCATAAACAATTACAGGATCGATATAACCATCTGCGTCTAGATCTTTCGTACTGCAATATTTTGTCCAGAACCAGATATTTTTTTCCTTCGGATTATAATCTTCCAGTAAATCGTTGATTCGCCATTTTTCGAGAAAACCGCCATGATCCGCCATTGTGTAAATAGCCTGAATCTTAGTGTTCAAAGTATCTTTTTTCAAAATGTATTTTCTGTTTTCACATAAAAGTAAATTATAAACGCCGCTTTTATCAGCACATTCAAATGCTTTATAAATAGGAAAATCCGAAACCTCGTTTAATTCCCGTTCCGTTATTTCTTCCTTTGTAAGTTTATAACTTTCTGCCTTCTGTGAAAAAATGATTGTAGAATAAGAAAGTACAAGCAATAAAATAAAATTCTTCATATTTGAAAAGTAACATTTTTATAAATCAAAGATATTTAAAACCTTTTAAGCACAAATAAATTTATATTTTTAAAAGAGCATATTTTGTTGTATTTTTCTAAACTAAAAGTGTTGGTAAATCGTTTTAGTAAATATCTTAAACTCTTTTTTAGAAAAAGAATAATGATTAAAAAATATCTGATGAATAGAATAAATTGTAAAAATTTCCTTTTAGGATTGTCATTTTTAATACTTGGTAATTCAGCAAATGCTCAAAAAAAAATAATCGAAAAACGCAATCTGATTCAGTATGTAGATCCAATGATAGGTACAGCCAAAATGGGACACACTTATCCCGGAGCAACAGTTCCGTTTGGGAGTGTACAATTAAGTCCCGAAACTGATACAATTGCTTACGGTTTAAATGGGAAATACAATGGAGATGTTTATAAATATTGTGCAGGATATCAATATGAAGACAAAACAATTGTAGGTTTTAGCCACACCCATTTCAGCGGAACCGGACATTCGGATTTAGGAGATTTTCTAATTATGCCTACAACCGGAAAGTTACAATTGAATCCCGGAGTTGCATCAAAACCATTATCAGGTTACAGATCGGCGTTTTCTCATGCGACCGAAAAAGCAGAGCCGGCTTATTACAGCGTACTTCTGGAAGATCATAAAATTAAAGCCGAATTGACTGCAACAACGCGAGTAGGAATGCATCAATATACGTTTCCAAAATCAGATGAGGCGCATATCATTCTTGATTTGACTTCAGGAATTTACAATTACGATAAAAAGAATGTTTGGACATTTGTGCGTGTAGAAAACGATACATTAATTACAGGATACCGCCAGACAAATGGCTGGGCGAGAACCAGAACCGTTTATTTTGCCATGTCATTTAGTAAACCAATTAAAAGTTACGGACAAGCGCCTCTTGAAAAAAGTGTTTACAAAGGTTTTTGGGGAAGATTTGATCAAACCAAAAATTTTCCTGAAATGGCAGGTCAAAACCTAAAATTGTTTTTTGATTTTAATACCGAAGAAGGAGAGAAGATCAAAATTAAAATGGCTTTATCGCCAGTAAGTTCTGAGGGAGCACTTGAAAATATGAAGAAAGAAATTCCGGGTTGGGATTTCGAAAAAGTAAAAAAACAAAGTCAGGAAATTTGGAACAGCGAATTGAATAAAATTCAGATAGAAGCTATTCAGAAAGAAGATTTAGTCAATTTTTATACTTCAATGTATCATGCTTTTTTAGGTCCAACAGAATACATGGATTTAGACGGAAATTATAAAGGTCTGGATATGAACGTTCATAAAGCGGAAAACTTTAAAAATTATACCAGTTACTCGTTGTGGGATACTTACAGGGCTTTGCATCCCTTATTTAATTTAGTTCAGCCAGCGAGAAATTCAGATATGATAAGTTCTATGTTAGCGCATTCTGACCAAAGCGTGCATAAAATGTTGCCAGTCTGGTCGCATTATGCAAATGAAAACTGGTGTATGATCGGGTATCATTCCGTTTCTGTGATTGCCGATGCAATTGTAAAAGGCAATGGAAATTTTGATAAGGAAAAAGCACTTCAAGCTTGTGTAAACACGGCAAAAGTATCTTATTATGACGGATTGGAATATTATATGACTAAAGGTTATGTTCCGGAAGATAAAAACGGATCATCGGTTTCTAAAACTTTAGAATATGCTTATGATGATTGGGCAATTGCTCAGGCAGCAAAAAAATTAGGTAAAACTGATATTTATAATGAGTTCATAGAAAGATCTAAAAATTATAAAAACGTTTATGATGCTAAAACTGGTTTTATGCGTCCCAAATTAAACGACGGAACTTTTAAAAAAGAATTTGATCCCTTAGATACTCATGGACAGGGATTTATTGAGGGAAATTCATGGAATTATAGTTTATATGTTCCGCAAGATCCAGCTGAAATGATTAAAATGATGGGCGGAAATGATAAGTTTAACGTACGATTAGATTCGTTATTCAGCATGCATTTACCGGATAAATATTTCGAAAATACAGAAGATATTACCAGAGAAGGAATTATAGGGAATTATGTTCATGGAAACGAACCATCGCATCACGTAGTTTATTTGTACAACTGGACAAATTCGCCGTGGAAAGCACAAGACAAAATTAGAATGATCTTGAAAAAAATGTATAGAAATGGAGCTGACGGTTTAGGCGGAAATGACGATTTCGGACAAATGAGTGCGTGGTATATTTTTAGCAGTTTAGGGTTTTATCCTGTCGCGCCAGGTTCTGATGAATATGCTTTGGGAAGCCCGTTAGTGAAAAAGGCAGTTTTTAATTTAGAAAATGGTAAAACTTTTGAAGTCGAAACAATAAATCAATCGGATAAAAATGTGTTTGTAAGTAAGGTACTTTTAAACGGAAAGCAATTAGATAAACCTTTCTTAAAACATGCAAATGTTATTAATGGCGGAAAAATTACTTTTTATATGAGTAGTAAACCGAATAAAAAGAATTATCAAAATTAAAAAATTGCCCACGGATTGTACGGGTTAAACGGATTTATACGGATTTTTTATTGATGCAGAATTAGTGTAATTCGTGACTCGAGCGATAGCGAACAGGCGAAGCAAATTTGTGGCGAAGGAAAATCCATTTAATCTTTGTAATCAGTGGCAAAAAAGGCAAAGTAGTTAAAAATAATTCGTGAAAATTCGTAGCTAAAAAATTAATAATAGCGAAACATAGTCAACTTTATAAAAACTTCACGAAATTTGCGCTTTAAATAAAAAGTAAATATGAAAATAAATCTAAAATCAGGAATTGATAAATTGCTTTTCGGAATGAAGCAAAACGATGTAACGGCTGCTTTAGGAAAGCCTGATAAAAATTATGTAGACGAAGATGAGAATGTGATTTTTGTATACAATTCGCACAAAATCAGATTGACATTTTATCAGGAAGAAGACTTGAAATTAGGTTATTTAGTAGCATCAAGCAATGATTTAGAAGTTTCCGGATTCAAGTTAATCGGAAGAAAAATTGATGATGTAAAGAAAGATTTAGCAACAAAAGGAATCACAAAATTCACTCAGGAAACTTTTGACACTTTCGAAAATTATTTTAATGAAGATAATTGGTTTATTCTTCAAACTGAATTTGATGAAGTTGTGAAGTTTGAAATTGGTGCAATTATCAATGATAAAGACGAATTTGACTGGAAGTTTCCGGTTAAGAAATAATAACGTAGAGAAACCTTTGTCAAAGTTTTAAACTTTGACAAAGGTGTACACGCAAAGAAAAGGCATAAAAAAACCGACAATCACTTGTCGGTTTTTTTTATGTTTTGATTAAAAGAAATTATCCTTTTAACCATGCATTTTTAAGTTTTTCTTTTGAAGCATCTGTTGCTTTAAAAGTTTCTTTTTCTTCAAATGGTATTTTCACAGTTCCTTTGATGGTTTGTTCTGCACCGGCACGTTTTATTTTGATGGTAATTGGATCATTTTCTTTCCAGTTTTCACTTTCGGTAATCAAATCATAGATATTATCTAATGTGTATGTTTTGTTGTTCACAGTACTAATTACATCGCCAGGTTTAAGATTTAAATTCGTAAAAAACACATTTAAATCTACGTCAGCACGAACACTTATTGCTTTAGTTGCTTTGTCAACACTAATATATGGAGTTTGACCTTTGATAAAAATTGATCCCGGAACTTTTTCGGCTGCATTTGTTACACCAACTTTTGCCAAATAAAAATCGTAAGGAATAGGAGTTGTTCCTGAAACATATTTCGTTAAGAATTCTCCAACTTCAGGATAAGTCAATTGTGTGATTTTAGCAAAAAGCTCGTTGTCATTAAATGGTTTTTCGACTCCATATTCATTGGCTAATTTATGCATTAGATCAAGAATTCCTCTTTCGCCGTTGCTTTTTTCTCTAATGATAATGTCAATGCACATACCAATTAAAGCTCCTTTTTGATATACATTTAAGTATTGATCTTTATAAGGCTGCTCTAATACATTTGCGCTCATTTTAGTAAATGACATGGTATCATTTAAACTTTTTGCCTGTTCAATTTTGTCCGCAATACGAGTGTAAAATTCACTTTCGTTAATTAAACCCTGATTGATTTGGAATAAATTTGCAAAATATTCGGTTACACCTTCGTACATCCATAAATGCTCAGACATTTTAGGAGCATTATAATCAAAATACTGAATTTCTTTTGAGTGAACTGTTAATGGAGTTACAATGTGAAAAAACTCATGTGAAACGACATCTTTCATTGATTCTACCAGTTTTTCTTTTGGCATAGATTCAGGCAAAACAACTGTTGTTGCTGTAGGATGTTCTAGCGCTCCAAAACCGTGAGCATCATCTTTCGCCATACTTGACAAGTACAATAAAACAGTATATTTTTTAGTCGCATTTACTTTTCCTAAAAAGTTTTTTTGCGCTGTCATCATTGTTTTCATTTCCGGAGTAATGCTTTCAGCAGTAAATTTTCCCGTTGGAGAATAAACGGCAATCAAAATATCCATTCCGTTTACGTTGAAAGTTGTGTAATCCGGTTTAGAATACATAATAGGATTTTCGACTAAAACGGCGTAACGAGGTGTAGTAAAAACATCACTTGTTTTGCTTGCATCTTCGTCATTCATTGAAGTCGCTCCCCAGAGGTTTTCTGGATGTGTAATAGTAACTTTGTAAGGAACATTTAGTTTATCCTGAAAATAGCCTACAAAACCATGCGTGTTAACCATGAAATTGATTCCTGCATTTATGTTGGTTCCAGCAGGTGAAAAAATGTCGTCATTACCAAATCCTGTTCCTTTTTCAGTATCAAAAGTATCTCCCACTAAGTAAGTAACTTTTTTTAATGTTTTTGCATTTGAAATTGACCAAGAATTATCGTCAATTCTTTTTACTGTTAAAGCATTTCCTTTTGCATCAAAAGCTTTAAAATCATCAGAATATTTACCGTAGTTGTCTGTAGAATAAGTTCCGGGAACTGTTTTAGGAATACTATAAATTACTTCGTCGGTTTTTATTTGTGGAGGAGTAACCGTTACTAAAACTTTATCGTCTTTTACATCGATAAGATTAATAGCAACATCTACAACATTGCTTTTTGCAGCACCAGTTGAGCTTCCTGCTTTACAGCTCCAAAGTGTTACTGCGAGAGCTACGGTATAAAGTATTTTTTTCATTTGTTTGTATTTAATTATTTGTATTGGACTTGTAAAATGTAAAAAAGTTACAGTCGTACTATAAATATAAAAAAAAACTCCTGAATTTCAGGAGTTCGGTGTTAGTCTAGCTTATTTTTTATATAATATTTACCATCCAGATCTTCATCAAAATCATCTATTTTAACGGGTTTCGGTTTTGGTTTATTTGCAACTGCCTTCTTTTTCCACATCTCAAATTTTTCAAGTGGCATTTTCTTCTTCATGATTTCCAGAACTTCTTTTTCTGCCAATCCAAATTCCTTTTTTATGATCTCAAATGGATTTTTTTCTTCTAAGGCTAGCGAAACAAGTTTCTCGGTTTGCTCCCAATTCAATTCTTTGCGGTTACTCTTTTTCATCACGTGAAAATTAATTCAAAATAGGGGTTAATGATTAATAGATTGATTTTCAATTTAAGTATCAATATTAATAAAAAAAATAATTACTTGGTTCGATGTGAGAGGTTTTTTTTAATGTTTTTAATTGTTTTTTGCAGATCTTGATTTTTGAAACGGAATTTGCAGTAAATTTTTCAATTTATTATTTTCTTCAGATGCCATATGTGTATCTACTCCGTAAATTAATTCTTCTTTTGGCAAAGTGGTAAAAGTGCCAAAAAGCCGATCCCAAACTGAAAAAATATTTCCATAATTACTATCTGTATAAGGCAAAACATAATGATGATGTACTTTATGCATATTTGGGGAAATAATAAAATAGCTCAAAAGCGTATCAAGTTTATTAGGAAGCGAAATATTTGCGTGATTAAATTGTGAAAAAATAACAGATAAACTCTGATACAAGAAAACCATCCACATTGGGCTTCCAAGAATTAAAACACCCAGAGTTGTGAAAATAAACCGAATTACACTTTCACCCGGATGATGTCTGTTTGCCGTTGTGGTATCAATCCAGGTATCTGTATGGTGAACGATATGAAAACGCCATAAAAATTTTATTTTATGCTGAACAAAATGGGCGAGATACGCACCAATTAAATCCAGTAGAAGTAATCCTGTGATGGTGTAAAGCCAAATTGGTATTTTGGGTAACCAATGTAATAGTCCAAAATGATTTTCGGTTGTCCAATTTGCTGTTTTAATTAAGATAAAAGCCAGAACAAAATTGACAAGGATTGTAGTAAAAGTCAAAAAGAAATTGATTCCTGCGTGTTGCCATTTTCGGTATTGCATTTGAAACAGCGGGAAAGTGTTTTCTATTAGCCAAAAGATTGTAATTCCTCCTATAAGAATTAAACTTCGATGTGAAGAGGGAATGGAACTGAAGTAGGCTATAATATCATTCATAAAACTAAATAGTTAGATTGATAAAGTTTAATCTGTTTTACTTGAAGAAGTTAATCTTAGAGTACGGCATATAAAAAAAAGAGAAAACCGAATATAAATATATCTGATTTTCTCTTTATAAGTAAGTTATAAGGTAAATATTTTATTATTTTTTGATAAGGCTTATTATAAACAACAAAACCCATGCTCCTCCAACGGCTATCAGTATTTGCCAAAGAAGTCCGCCACCGCCAATACCAAGTTTGCCTGCGAGCCAACCTCCAATAAATCCACCAATGATTCCAACGATGATATTACCAAGAAGTCCAAAACCGGCTCCTTTCCATATTTGTCCTGCGAGCCAACCAGAAATTGCTCCTATAAGTAAGAAATATAAAAATGCCATAATTTAAGTTTTTAGTTGTTTGATGTATCTTCGTTATCGTTTTTTTGTAATAGGGTTTTGTATATAAATCCGGCTAATAAAGCTCCTAAAATTGGCGCTGCCCAAAATAACCAAACCTGAGTCAGGGGTTCACCACCTGTAAAAATTGCCTGAGATAATGATCTTGCAGGATTTACAGAAGTATTTGTGATTGGAATGCTGATTAAGTGAATCAAAGTTAGTGCTAAACCAATAACGATACCGCAAAAACTTGTATTGGCATACTTATCTGTAGCTCCCAGAATTATTAGCAGGAAGAAGAAAGTCAGTACAAATTCAGCTAAAAAAGCAGATTGCAGTGAATAACCATCAGGTGAGAACGCTCCGTAACCATTTGATGCAAATGCTCCGGCTTGCATATTGTTTATTGCATTTCCGGCTTTTCCCGTCCAGATAATAAATAATGTTCCTGCTGCGGCAATTGCGCCTACACATTGCGAAATAATGTAAGGTAGAAGTTCTTTTGCAGGAAATCTTCCACCAGCCCATAAACCTATTGAAACCGCGGGATTAAAATGTCCGCCTGAAATGTGTCCAACAGCATACGCCATTGTTAAAACCGTTAAACCAAAAGCCAATGCAACACCTGCAAAGCCAATTCCCAGTTCAGGATATCCGGCAGCAAAAAGTGCGCTTCCACAACCTCCAAAAACAAGCCAAAAAGTTCCGAAGAACTCAGCAAATAATTTTTTCATAATAAATAATTTTAATTAATAGTTGATTGTTAAAGGGTATATTGGTATGCCCAAAAAATCAAAACCAATTGTAAGGGCAAACGTACAAATAAAATCCAATTTGGTAAACCAAAACTTGCTTTTTTATTTTGATACATGTAAAAATTTGCAGGAAACACGGCAATTAGTAATGCTATTATTCCCCAAGCTGCAAAATTTGACGTGTAACCAACCATTAGCAGAGCGCCTAAAGTGACTTCGGCAACTCCGCTTAAAATATTTATTAATTTGGGATTCGTGAAAAATGGCGGAATGATTTTGATATACATTCTCGGATTTCTAAAATGATTTAATCCGGCAATAATAAAAAGTACAGCCATTAAATATAAATGCCACGGTAAGTTCATAATAATATGTAATTTGTTTCTGACGAATTTATGGAAAAATTAACAAATAACACATTATAAAAGGCATTTTTTTAGATACAGGTAAATAAGTTAATTTTTACGTTTGAAATTTACATTCATAATAATTATAGCAAGAATAATTAAAACAATTCCAACCCATTGTGTAAAAACTACTTCTTCATTCAATAATACATACGCCATCATTACCGAAACAGGAAGTTCCAGTGCCGAAACAATACTTCCTAATCCAATTCCGGTTAATGGGAAACCTGCTGTCATAAGCATTGGCGGAATAATAGTTCCAAAAAGAGCTAGTATAATTCCCCATTTCATGAAAATTTCAAAATTAAAAGGAGCAACCTGAGTAGCAATTGCAAATGAAAATACAATAATAGATCCGCCCAGAAGCATATATAAACTACGTTGAGCAGATGAAATTTCTGTCGCTACACTATTTGCAGTAAACATCGTTGTAGTGAAAGATGCAGCAGCTAAAATTCCCCAAACAAGACCTCTCCAGTCCAGGTTTATTTCGTTATGAAGTATATTTGTCGCCAGAACAGTACCAACGAGTACAATTATTACAGCGATTACTTTTTGTTTTGAAGGCAGTTTTTTTTCTAAAATCATTTCAAGTAAAACACCCATCCAGACGGTTTGCATTAATAAAACGATCCCAATAGAAACTGGAATGTATTTTACAGCTAAGTAATAAAACAAGCTTGTCATTCCTAAAGAAGTTCCGGCAATCATCAGGCTGAAAATATTTTTTTTGCTGGCTTTTACAACCTTGTCTTTATGTTTGATTTTTTGGAATGCATTGATTAGTAAAATTCCAATAATTCCTAATATAAATTGAGATGTTGTTACTTCGGCAGTGGTGTATCCTTCGGTGTAAGCCATTTTTACAAAAGTGGCTAACATTCCGTAAGTTGTAGCTCCTATTGCTACTAAAAACACTCCTTTTAATACGTTATTTTGTGACATTTTATCTGTTTATTTTAAAAAATTAAAGCCGGCAAAGGTACGCTATTTGTTTAGGAATTAATAGTAAATGACCAAAAATACTATTATCGGTTTGGTTTTAAGGTCGATTTATGTTCTAAAATTATGAATTTGACAGTATTAGATAAAAATAAAAAACCCGTCAAAATCTAAATTTTGACGGGTTTTAAAGTATAAAAATCAACCTTTATTTTACAACAGGCTGTGTTTTGTAAGTTTCAATTTCAAAAACTAATGTAGAGTTTGGCGGGATTACACCTCCGGCACCTTTTTCTCCATAAGCTAAATTTGCAGGAAGAAAGAAAATTGCCTTATCTCCATCAGTCAGCATATCCAGAGCTTCGATAAAACCAGGAATCATTCCGTCCTTTTTTCCAACTGTAAAAGGAAAAGCCTGATATCCTTTTTGAGCATCGCGGTTTGCATCGTATTTGCCATAAGCTTTTGCCACGCTTGCCATACTGCTGTCAAAAAGATTTCCGTCTTCAAAATATCCTGCATAATGAAAGAAAATTGGAGATCCTTCGGCTCCTTTTACACCAGTTCCTTTTTTAGTAATTACATATTTTAGTCCTGATGCAGTTGTTGTAGCTTTTGCTTTTGTTGCAGCAAAATAAGCCGCTTTTTCCTTTACTACTTTTTGAGATTCTGATTTTTTAGCGTCTTGTTTTTTTACATCATCGGCTAAAACTTTTACAGCATCAAACTTTTTAGCTGCAGCACCTTTACGTGTAATGGTGATTTTTGTCATAATATCATCCTGAACAATTTTATTTACATTGTCCATTCCTGAAACTACATGACCAAAAATAGTATGCTTTCCGTTTAACCACGGAGTTTCTTTATGCGTGATAAAAAACTGGCTTCCGTTTGTAGCAGGACCAGAATTCGCCATAGCAAGAACTCCACCTTTGGTAAATTTCAATTCATCTACAAATTCATCTTTAAATGCATATCCCGGACCACCAGAACCGTTTCCGTCCGGATCTCCACCCTGAATCATGAAATCATTGATAACTCTGTGAAATTTTAATCCGTTATAAAAAGGTTTTCCTTTCAGTCTTTCCACTTTTACATTAGGATTATTTCCTTCTGCAAGAGAAATAAAGTTAGCTACAGTTACAGGTGTTTTTACATATTCTAACGAAACTACAATATCACCTTTTGTAGTGGAGATAGTAGCAAAAATACCATCATTAGGATCTGTTTTAGCAACTGCTTTTGTTGTTGTTTTAGCTGCCGGAGCTTTTGCTTTAGAAACTGGCTTTTTTGTCTGAGCCTGGATATTTACTACAGCGAGACAAAATAAAAATAGAAATTTAAATTTCATAATGTTAGAATTTAAGTCTATGTGAATGTTTTTATATAATTATTGTGGCTTTTCTAATAATTGGATTTCAAAAATAATGTTAGCGTTTGGTGGAATTACTCCTCCGGCTCCTGTCGCTCCGTATGCTAAATGTGACGGAATAAACAGAATTGCTTTATCTCCAAATGAAAGTTGTTCGATTCCTTCTATAAATCCCGGGATCATACCATCTTTACGACCTGCCTGAAACGGAATTGGCTGATATCCTTTTTGTTCTGCTCTTGCTGAGTCAAATTTTCCAAAAGCTTTATTCACTTCTTCAACGCTTGAATCAAATAAAGTTCCATCTTCTAAGAAACCTGAATAATGAATGTATAATTGCGTTCCGGCTGCCGGTTTTTTACCCGTTCCTTTTTCTGTAATTAAATATTCTAAACCAGTATTTGTTTTAGTTGCTTTAGGTCTCACAGAAGCAAAATAATCTACTTTTTCTTTTTGAACTCCTGCGAATTTACTTTTTTCTTTAGCAATTTCAGAAAAATAATCGTGGAATACTTTTACAGCATCAAACTTTTTAGCTGCTTCACCATTTCTGATAATAGTTACAGCAACAACAGTATCGCCTTGTTTTACCTGATTTACTACTTCTTGTCCTTTTTCAACAACATGACCAAAAATTGTATGTTTTCCCTCTAACCATGGAGTTTCAACATGGGTGATAAAAAACTGACTGCTATTTGTTCCCGGACCATTATTAGCCATTGCTAAAACGCCTCCTTTATCAAATTTTAGATCTGTGATTTCATCCTTAAATTTATATCCTGTATCTCCAGAACCAGTTCCTTCAGGATCTCCGGTCTGAATCATGAAATCTTCAATAACTCTGTGAAATTTTAAACCGTTATAAAAAGGTTTGTTTTTCAAATAATCTTTAGTAACAAACTCACTTTTACCTTCTGCCAAGGTTACAAAATTCGCTACTGTAACAGGTGCTTTTTGATAATCTAATTCAACAATAATGTGCCCTTTATTGGTTTCAATATCGGCATATAAACCATCAGGCAAGTTGCTGTGTTCATCTTTACAAGAATATAATGAGCTTACGGTAACAGCTAATAGTAATAAAATACTCTTTTTCATTTCTTAAATGTTGTTTATGGGTTTATTGTGTCTTTTTTAGTTGGAGTGACTGGTTTAGTTGGAGTTATGGGTTTAGGAACTGATGTTGTCTGAGCTTGTCCCACTATTGCAGCAGGTTTAGCGGCTGGATCCGGTACAAAATTACGAAGCGTAACAGTACAAATTAAGGACTGATTAGTTCCAATTTTTTTATTATCACCATGATATCCGTATGCTATATGAGATGGAAACAAGAAGGTAACGATCTCATTTTTATGCATCATTTTAATACCATCACGCAATCCCATCATAATATCCTGTTTGTCTACATAATACGTCTGCGGACCAAGATCAGCTTCAGAATAAATGATTTTACCTTCGATATCTTTTACTTCAAGATTAAAATAGGCAATATCTCCTTTTTTAGGTGTTGCAAGATCCGTAGTATTTTGTTCATCATAATACAGCCAATATCCTTTTCTTGTTGCGTAATATTTTATTTTGGGGTTGCTTTTGATTATTTTTTTAATAACATCTTCCTCATTAGCTACTAATTTTTTATTTCTGTCAACAGATTTTTTCATGAAGGTTCCTGATGTTTGAGAGATAGGTCTTCTCGCATCTTCATGTTGTTTACAGCTCACAAATAAAACAGCAAAAAGTAGGGTGTAAATGCTTAGTTTTAAGTAGTTCATATTGGGTTATATTTTTAGTTTATTTACTAAATCTTCAAACTTATTCAAAGTTTCTTCCATTGAAACTTCAGATCTTCCTCCTGCCGCATTGCTATGTCCGCCACCGTTAAAGTGATCGCGTGCAAATTGGTTCACGTCAAAACCACCTTGAGAACGGAAAGAAATCTTGATAATTTTCTCGTCTTTATTTTCGATAAAAATAGCAGTAAAAACAATACCTTTTATACTTAGTCCGTAATTTACAATTCCTTCAGTATCACCTTTTACATAATCAAATGCATCGAGTTCAGCCTGAGTAAGCGAAGTATATGAGGTTTTGTGCGCCGTAAGTACTTTCATGTTTTGTAAAGCACGACCCAATAATTGCAAACGGCTGTAAGAACTATTATCAAATAATAAAACAGGAATCTGCGTATTTTCAACTCCCAGATCAATTAGTTCTGCAATAATTCGGTGCGTGTTTCCTGTTGTTCCCGGAAAACGAAAAGAACCTGAATCAGTTAAAATTCCAGTATAAATACAAGTAGCGATTGTTTTATCGATATCTTCTTTTTTTCCTAAGAAAGAAATAAAGTTATAAATCATTTCACAAGTTGATCCAAACGTAGTGTCAGAATACATAAAAGCTGCATAATCATCCGGTTTTTGATGATGATCGATCATGATAAATGGAGCCGTGAGCTTTGCTAAAGTATGTTCCATTTCGCCGGTACGATGAAAAGCATTAAAGTCAAGTGTAAAGATTAGTTCAGCTTCATCTAATATTTTGGTGCAGTTTTGAGTATCTTTTTCAAATATTTTTACTGTTTCAGAACCTGGCAGCCAAGCAAGGAAATCAGGAAAATCATTTGGTGCAATCACCGTTGGATGGTGATTATTTTTTAATAAAAAATGGTATAAAGCTAAGGTTGAACCCATAGCATCGCCGTCAGGACCTCTATGCGGAATTATAGCGATTTTCTTTGGGGTTGCGAGTAACAATTGTATCGCTTGAATATCTTGTATTTTCATAGTGTGCGAATTTACATTTTTTTAATGTAATGTTGAAATCATTTTATAGATTAACACACTTTTATAAATTATGAGTTATGAATTATAAAATGTGGATGGAAGGTTTGGAATTTGGGATTTGCTTTTTGGAATTTGTATTTGTACGCAGATAAAACTGATTCGCTAAAGCGAAAACGCGGATTTAAACGGGTTTTTTATTTCACAGAGATTCACAGAGAAGTCACAGAGATTCACAGAAGTAATTATAGAGATTGATTTACTCTTTATTAGAATTTGGAATTTGCTTTTTGGAATTTTGTATTTATACGCAGATAAAACTGATTCGCTAAAGCGAAAACGTGATTTAAACAGATTTTTTATTTCACAGAGATTCTCAGAGAAGTCACAGAGATTCACAGAAGGAATTATAGAGATTGATTTACTCTCTATTGGAATTTGGGATTTATTTTTTGGAATTTGTATTTGTACGCAGATAAAACTGATTCGCTAAAGCGAAAACGCGGATTTAAACGGATTTTTTATTTCACAGAGATTCACAGAAGTAATTATAGAGATTGATTTACTCTTTATTGGAATTTGGAATTTATTTTTTGGAATTTATATTTGTATTTATATTTCCCATTGGATTTTGGAATTTAAAAAATTGAAATTTATTCTTTGGCACAATTTGCGATTTATAAATACCAACGGAACCTGATGAAAAGTAGGCAATTATACATGCAATTGCGATGAAAATTCCGGGTTGAATTCCAAAAAGTTCCATACCCATAATGGTGCAGGCGATAGGAGTGTGGGTCGCACCCGAAAATACGGCGACAAATCCTAAACCTGCCAAAAGCGCAATTGGTAAAGGGATTATTAAAGATAAAGCATTTCCTAAAGCGGCGCCAACAAAGAATAACGGCGTAACTTCTCCACCTTTAAAACCAGCTCCTAAAGTAAATCCGGTAAAGAGAATTTTAAGCAAAAAATCATACCACGGATTTGCATTCGAAAATGAATCTACAATTACCGGAACACCTAATCCCGAAAATTTAGTGAGTCCGAAACCTGCAAATGCAATCGCAAGAAAGATTCCGCCAATAAAAGGTCGGAAAGGAGGGTATTTGATATTTTTTGAAAAAAGAGAACCCCAAAAATGTGTACTTCTCGAAAATAATAAAGCAGCAAAACCAGACAGGATTCCAAGTATGATAACATAAAATAAGTTGGGAATAGTGATCTCAGGAACAACAGGAATAGTATAATGTGTATGTTTTACGTTCCAAAATTCTACAGTAAAATAAGCTGCATACGCCACTAAAAAAGATAAGACAATGCTTTTGAGATTGATTTTGCTAAAATGTAAAACTTCTAAAGCAAAAATAGCGCCTGCCAATGGAGTTCCAAAAACCGATGCAAAACCGGCGCTGATTCCCAGAATGATTAAAATTTTTCTTTCTGAATTATCTAAATTAAAAAGCCTTGTGAATTGATCTGAAATTGCTCCGCCCATTTGTACCGCGGTGCCTTCACGACCGGCGGAACCGCCAAATAAATGCGTTAATAAAGTTCCTAAAAGTACTAAAGGAGCCATTTTAATGGGAATCACTTTGGTAGGATTTTCATATTCTTCGAGCAATAAATTATTGCCTTTCGCAACAGATTCTCCCCAATAATGATAACTTAAACCAACCAGTAATCCGCCAAAAGGCAAAAGCCAGATAATCCAGTCGTGGTGAATTCTAAATTGTGTAACCCATTCTAAAGCAGCAAGAAAAAACGCCGATGCAGATCCCGATAAAATACCAATCAAAAAACAGATCAAAATCCATTTGAGAGTTGTCAGAAATATTTCTTTTAGTTTTGAAAAGGTCATTAATTGTAAAAAGTTTTTGCCACGAATTTCACGAATTTTCACGAATTAATACCTTGCTTAATTAAAAAAAACAAAAAAATCTTTTAATCTTTTTAAAAAATAATGAAAAGTTTTAACCACAAATTGCACAAATTTTCACAAATTAATAGTTTTTGATTGAGGATAAATAAAGAAATCTTCTTTAATTGTAGCGAAAAATAATTTGCGAAAATTTGTGTAATTTGAGGTTAGGAAACATTTATTGTACTACAGCTGTAAATTCAATTTCAACTAAATATTCAGGAGCAACAAGTTTACTGATTTCATAGAAACCCGTTGTAGGTTTTACATCTTTAAAAAAGGAAGAATGTGCTCTTGCTACTTCTTCAAAACTATTAATATCAGTTGTAAAAATTCTGGTTCTTATTACATCTTTCATTCCAACATTCAAATCTTCCAGCACTTTTTCAACACGTTCCAGAATATTAAAAGTTTGAGCATAAGCATCGTCGGCTTTTACTTTTTCGCCGTCAACAATAGCCACAGTTCCTGAAACTTCGATAATATTGCCAATTCGTACTGCGCGACAATATCCCATTTTGTCTTCCCAAGGTGATCCGGTCAAGATGTTTTCTCTTTTCATTTCTTCTGTTTTATGTGAATTTGTTTTGTCAATTTAAAATCAAATTCAGGTTCGTTAAATTTTGCTGCAATTTATAAAATATGCAAATGATAAAGAGTAATATTCAATTAAAATCACGACGGCAATTATTCTTTTTTGTGATATTTTTAGAGTAGTTGATTTTGTTTTTTGCCACAGATTTTAAAAATTAAAAAGATTTTTTTTAGCCCCAAATTTTACAAATTTTCACAAATTAATCCGTGTAGTTGGTGAGAGTAACTTGGCACAAACAATAATCATTTTAATCTGTGACAATAAAAATTAGCGGAAATTCGTGAAATTTGTGGCCAAAAATAACTGTATATAAATCATTTTAATCAGTGAAATCTGTGGCAAAAAAACACTTCATTATTCAATTTGATGCTGCTGATAAAGCCGAAGTTTGTTTTGAGTAGCAGTTAAATTCTGCTGTAAAGCTTCGATTTTGTTTAGCAGGTTTGCAATTGCATCAATTCCTTCCAGATTAATTTTAAGATCATAATGCAAACGAATCATTTTTTCGACAGTTGGTAATTGTTCCGGCTGCAAATATTCATCTTCTTCAAGAATAATAATCTCTACCAAACCATAATTATGTAATTCAGTTATAAACGTATTTTCAATTTCGTGGTATACACAAAACTGTTTTATCAGGATCAAGTCTTTGCTATTCATGATTTCTTAATTTTGCTAATTCTTCAAATAATTCTTTTTCTTTTTCCGATAATTTTGTCGGAATTTTTAAAGTATAAGTAATGTATAAATCACCAAACTGATTCTCTTTTTTATAGATAGGAAATCCTTTTCCTTTCAGCTTGACTTTAGTTCCGGGTTGAGTTTCAGCAGGAACTTTAATTTTTACTTTTCCGTCAAAAGTATTCACGTTAATTTCTCCGCCTAAAATTGCGGTGTATAAATCAAGGTCAACATCTGAATATAAATTATTGCCTTCTCGTTTAAAATCTGAATTATTATCGATTAAAAAAGTAATGTATAGATCGCCATTTGGTCCGCCGTTTGCACCTGGAGAACCATGATTTGGAATTTTTATAATCTGTCCGTTTTCGACTCCGGCAGGAATTGTGATGCGGATATTTTTACCATTTACCGTCAGGTTTTGTTTTTGACTAGTGTATGCTGCTGATAAATCCAGTTGTAATTCTGCATTTAAATCCTGACCTCGGTATTTCGCCTGACTTCTGGAACCTCTTCCGCCAGAACCATACATCGAATTAAAGAAATCAGAAAAATCACTTCCTCCAAAATCTCCTCCGCTAAAATCAGAATAACTTTGATTTCCTTGTTGGCTTGAAGATTGCTGTTGGTTGGGATCGTAACCGGCTTTTTCGAATTCATCAGCATGTTTCCAGTCTTTTCCGTACTTATCATATTTTTTACGATTCTCAGGATTGCTCAAAACCTCATTTGCTTCATTGATTTCCTTGAATTTTTTCTCGGCTTCTTTGTCATTCGGGTTCAAATCAGGATGATGTTTTCGGGCTAATTTTCGATATGCTTTTTTTATCTCGGCTTCTGTAGCTGATTTCGTGATTCCTAATACTTTATAATAGTCAATGTAGTCCATTTGATTGCGTTTTTAATAAAGGTAAATTAAAAGCTTGAAGTTAATGATAACTTATTAAAAGTCAAAGTAAATAGGATATTTTCTATGTAATATTCTTTTTTTAAGAAATATTAGTAATTAATCTTATTATTTAAGTTAAATCTTATAATTGTATTGTTTTGTATCGATATTGGTTATATAATTGCAAAAATAAACTTACAAATAATTGTAATAACTAATCTTTTTAAATATCTAAATTATGAGAAAATTATCTATTTTAAAATCGACCTTTAGTATGGTGCTTTTTGTAGCAATGTCATTGTTATTTGTAAATTGCAGTTCCAGCAGCGATAATGATCAGGCTCCAACAAGTAATACTGAATTTAATGTTGCTGATTTTGCCTTAACAGTTACATCAAAAAAGTTTGTTGGTGATTGGCTTCAAATTGACTTTACTGTAAAAAACACTTCTAAAATATCATATTCTAAATATGAGCAGGGAAATTTCACGGTGAAGTTTACGGCTAAAACTACTGATGGTGAAATTTTTCAGAGAACTACATATGTGGAGTATGTTGAGGCTGGAGTAACATATACAGATGATGTACATCTTAATTATACTGCGGGCAAAACGCTGGATCTTTCAACCTTAACAGCTGTTATTGTTAAGGATTAATTCTATAATAATTTCTATTTTTCTCTAAAGTAATTCACGTTTATTACTTTACAGATCCGACTTGTCCAGACAAGTCGGATTTTTGCTTTTGTTTATATTATAATTAAGAAATACGAATAAGAATCTTTTTTTGGCAGGTTTTTTGCTTTCCAAAAATTAGCCTAATATATTGTTATAATAATCTTAAAGCTGTAGCGCCTAACTAAATTATGCTATTTTTGTGAAGCATACTTTATTTTATAAAAACTATAAAAGCCGATTCGATAATACTTTTTCAATGAAGCACATTTTATTTTTCATATTATTTTTTTCAGCTGTAACAGTCTCAGCTCAAACTGAATTTGGTACTAAATACAGACCAATTGCAGCACCAAAGTTTGGCGCAAAACCTAAAAAAACACCATTGCCAGAAGTAAAAAATCCTCAGGCTGATAATATGGATATGCCGAGTATTAAAACACCAAACGTTTTTGATAATACGAGTATTACGCCAAAATCTCAATTGCAAATAGGAGTAGAGAAAAGCAAATTCACCATGTCTACGGAAACTGATTTTGCTAATCCAGGCGATCGTTATGTTCCAAAAATGGAGAAAGAACTGGACAAGGCTTTAAGAGATGCGGGATTAAAAGAAGGACGCGGAACCTTAGTAAAACATAATATTTCTTTAGGAGATTTTAGAACTAAATCTAAATATTTCATCGTGAAATTTCGAGACTTCGGAGCTATTGATGGCGATTTAGTAAAAGTATCTTCGAATGATAAAGTAATAAGAGATCAATTGTTTTTAGATTCTAATTTTAAAGATGTCAAAATAGATCTTGTTGACGGATTCAATAAACTGGATTTTGAAGCATTAAATATTGGTACTTTAGGCGGTAATACTGCCGAAATTCAGGTATTTGATGATAAAGGACAATTAGTTACCAATGATTATTGGGACAATCTTGCCGCAGGTTTTAAAGCTTCCATCATAGTTACAAAAGAATAAGATACGACCCAAACACGTCATATCTTATTCTACACTCTTGCATCTTTCTTCTTGCATCTTTATTCTTTCTTCTTTACTCTTTTACAACAACAATTTTACTATTTCCTTCACCAGTTTCTTTCAGCATAAAACTCACTACAATCGCTAGAGAAATTCCGATAATCCAAAATAAACCCGCTTGTTGAAAATGAACTATCTTATCACTTGTATTTTCAAGAGTTTGCCCAAATAATCGACTAAATAGCGGACTTAAAAGTGTTGTTACTCCAAAGGTTATAAAATTAATCGCGCCTGTTGCGCTTCCTTTTACATTATCAGGATTTGCTTCTTTAATTATAGAATACGGAATCATTGCAGCTCCGGAACCGATACCTAATAAAAACATACTGATTTTTGTGGGAAGTAAATCCGGAAAATATAATAACTGAATTAAGCTCAAAATCATAAATAACGCGCCAAATATTAAAACTGGTTTTCGTTTGTTGATTTTATCAGTAATATACCCCAATAACGGGCATCCGAATACCCAGCCAAAAGCCACCATTGCACTTGAAATTGTTGCAGTATGAAAATCTAAAGCTCTGTCTTTTTGAAAAAAGGCAACTGCCCAAGTCATTGCGAAAATTGTTGTTGGAGCAAATAATAATCCTGAAACAATCCCGCACAACCAAGATTGCGGATTACTGAAAACAATTTTATAGGGAGTTAATATACCTTGTTTCTTTTTGATTACTTCTGTGTTTTCATCTGTTCTATTTGCCGGAGTGATGAACCAAAGTCCAAAAGCAACTATTATAGTGAAAATTCCAATTGATAACCAAAATGTTGTAATGTCCATTCCCCTTTCGATCAAAGGTCCTACAACAAATTGTCCTGCCGAACCTCCTAACATTCCCAAACATTGAGTAAATCCTATTGCTGTTGCCAATGATTTTGCCGAAAATCCTTTACTGGCAAGATAAACACAGCCTGGAAATGCAAAAGCACATCCGGCACCCTGAAATAATCGTCCTGTTGTGCCGCTAAACTGACTGGAAATCATGAATAACAAACATCCAATTCCTAAAATAAGAGCTCCGGCAAAAAGGGAATATTTTGCCCCAAAACGATCCAAAGCGATTCCTGCAATCAAACTGCAAGTGGAATAGGTGTAATAATAAGTTCCAATAATTGATACTAATCCGATTTCATTTACCGAAAAACTATTTGAAAGTTCCGGAAGCATGACTGCGGGAGCGGAACGAATTACGTAATCTAAAAAATAGAATACCAAACCAAATACCCATGCAATAATGTAATATTTAGTATATGATTTATGAGTATTGATGTCCATAAAGTTTATTTTCATTTATTTGAGCTGTAGCTAAATCAACACTAATTTCACGAATTGTCACAAATTAGTTTGTGTAATTGATTTCACAAACCAACTTAACCATTGAGATTCGTGCAAATTCGTGAAATTCGTGTTTAGTATTTATGTTTTTAAATACCTTCTTTTAAGTGTTTGTAATTGGATTTAATAGTATCTAAAACCTCCTCCATTTTACCGCCCAGCATTAATCTGGTCATGGATTTTGCCATACCCACAACTTGTTCCCATTCTACTTTTGGAGGCATTGCAAGTGCATTTGGATTCGTAAAGACATTTAATAAAACAGGACCATTGTGTCGAAATGCATTTTCAATTGCTATTTCAACTTCTTCTGGTTTATGCACATTTATTCCCTGAAAACCCATTGCCTGAGCCACTAAACCAAAGTCAGGATTTACCATATCGGTTTCATTATCGGGTAAACCGCCAACTTCCATTTCAAGTTTTACCATTCCTAAAGCGCGATTATTGAAAACAATAATTTTAATTGGAATATTATATTGTTTAATGGTTGCCAAATCTCCTAATAACATTGATAATCCGCCGTCGCCACACATGGCAATAACCTGTCTTTCAGAATGTGCGAGAGCGGCTCCAATCGCCATTGGCATTGCGTTTGCCATTGATCCGTGATTGAACGAACCAAGCATTTTTCGTTCTCCCGTTCCTTTAATAAAACGAGCTCCCCAAACACAGGTCATTCCGGTATCAACCGTAAAAATGGCATCTTTATCTGCTAATTTATCAATAATATGGGCTACATATTCTGGCTGAATTGTATCTTCTCCACCATTATCATTGATGTACGTGTTCATGTTTTCTTTTACAGTTGCATATAATTTAAGTTGCGCTTGTAAAAAACTATCATCAGTTTTGGCTTCTAATAAAGGTAATAAAGCTTCTATTGTATCGCCAACATCACCGCATAATCCCATGTAAAGGTTGGCTCTTCGGCCTAAACGTTCTGTACTCGTATCGATTTGAATAATTTTATTATCTGATGGCATGAATTTATCATAAGGAAAATCAGTTCCCAACAATAAAACCAAATGCGATTCGTGCATACTATGATACGCAGAAGGCTGCCCTAGTAATCCCGTCATTCCTATTTCGTTAGGATTGTTAGGCTGAATACTCATTTTTCCTCTAAAAGAATATCCAACGGGAGCTTTAATATGTTGTGATAATTGTACGACCTGATCGTGAGCTTTTTCTGCGCCAATTCCGCAAAATAAAGTAATTTTTGTACTCTCATTTATAGCTTTTGCCAATTGGTACAATTCAGGATCCGAAGGTCTGATAACAGGATTACAATGAAAATATTGAGTCGAAATATTACTTTCAACAGCTTTTAATTCAGACACATCGCCCGGTAAACCAACTACGGCAACACCTTTTTTACCTAAAGCATGCTGGATCGCGGTTTGTATAATTCGGGGAGCTTGTTCCGCAGTCATAATCATTTGATTATAGTGACTGCAATCGTCAAAAAGTTTAATGGTATTGGTTTCCTGGAAATAATCCATTCCCATTTCACTCGTATTTATTGTGGAGGCAATAGCTAATAAAGGCACATGTGAACGATGTGCATCATATAAACCATTGATTAAATGTACATGTCCGGGACCGCAGCTTCCGGCGCAGACTGCAAAACCATCTAGTTCGGCTTCGGCAGCAGCTGCATAAGCACCAACTTCTTCATGTCGAACATGAATCCATTTTATTTTTCCGTTTCTGCGTATCGCATCATTAAAATGATTTAAACTATCACCGGTAACGGCATAAACACGTTTTACTCCAGCCTCAACTAACATGTCGACTAATTGTTCTGCAACTATTTTACTCATGATTTATTTTTAAAATTAATATTCAGATCGTAATAAACATTGGTTATGGTTTACTTTCTAATGATTATATTTTAAGAAACATCTGGTTATGATGTAAAAGAGGTTTGGAAAGGTTTTATAAATTTAGGAAAAAGAATTGGTTTGAGGAAGGTACAAAGCAAGAAAGGTTCAAAGTAACAAAGGTTTTCTTTTGAGGTTCAAAGCAAGAAAGGTTCAAAGGGACAAAGGTTTTTTTTTGAGGTTCAAAGTAACAAAGGTTCAAAGGGACAAAGTTTTTTACACTTCGTTTACCTCTGAACCTTTGTTACTTTGAACCTTTGTACCTCTCTTAAAAAGGATCCGCAGTCACCCTAAACTTCATATCTGCTTTTACGGTTACATCTTTAGTAAGGGTTTCTTTTAAGGTAACTTGTGTCCTTATTTTGTATTTATCGGCTTTAATGTATTTATCAAGTCTTGCATCGGTACAAATTAAATCGATTGTATTGCTTGAGGAATTGATATTATCCTGATAAGCCAGTTCAATTTCATCAGAATCTGTTGTGGAAATGTACAAGTGAACTGATTTCAAAAATGTAAATGTTTTATCTGACGGATCTGAAATCGATAATTTTAGAGATCTTATTTTTACATCTTTCACCAAACTTGCTTTGGTTTTGTTGTTGTTAAATTCAGTCGAAGAATTGGTTGTTACATCCGGAGTAATGATTTCTGATGGTAAATTAATAGGTGAAGTACTTTTAATTATAATCGAAGTTTCATTCGAAATAGTAAAGCTCAATAAATCATCGACAGCACTACAAGAGTTTAAAAATAAAGATAAGAAAAGTGAAAGAGCAATTAATTTAGATTTCATAAAAGGGTTTTTTCTTAAATACGGTTTTTCTTGAAGATTGGATTTTTCTTTTTTGAGGTTCAAAGGAGCAAAGGCTCAGAGTTGCAAAGGTTCAAAGCGGCAAAGGTTCATAGGTACAAAGGTTTTTTTGAAGGCGCTAAGTTTCTAAGATGCTAAGTGACTATGTTTTTTCTTTTCAAGTTCAAAGAGTAATAAAGAAAAGACTTAATAAAATCATAGATTTTAAACCTCTGAACCTTTGCATCTCTGAACCTTTGAACCTAAAATCGGAACAATGAAAAAAAAATAAAATTTTTCATTGTTCCGATTTTTAAGATTGAAATATAAAAAGTATTTTTGCGCATGCAACACAACGTACTTATTTTAGATTTCGGATCGCAATATACACAGCTTATTGCGCGTAGAGTTCGCGAATTAAATATATTCTGCGAAATTTTCCCTTACAATCACTTTCCTAGTGATTTATCACCTTATAAAGCCGTAATTTTAGGAGGAAGCCCATTTTCTGTTCGCGGAGAAGATGCTCCACATCCTGATTTATCTCAAATTCGAGGCAAGCTACCTATGTTGGCAGTTTGTTACGGAGCACAATACTTAGCCCATTTTAGTGGAGGTGAAGTAGCATCTTCGAACACCAGAGAATATGGTAGAGCCAATTTATCTTATATTAAAGAAGGTGAAACTTTTTTTAATGGCGTTTCAGAAAACAGCCAGGTTTGGATGAGTCATAGCGACAGTATCAAGGCTTTACCAACAAATGCGGTGAAATTAGCAAGTACTCATGATGTAGAATTTGCTGCTTACAAAATTGAAGGCGAAACTACTTATGCTATTCAATATCATCCGGAAGTTTTCCATTCTACAGATGGATCAAAAATGCTGGAGAACTTTTTAGTAAATATTGCCGAAGTTCCTCAAAACTTCACACCAGGTGCTTTCGTAGAAGAAATGGTGGGAGAATTAAAAGAGAAATTAGGAAACGATAAAGTTGTTTTAGGACTTTCCGGCGGAGTAGATTCTACTGTTGCGGCAGTTTTATTACATCAGGCAATTGGAAAAAACTTATACTGTATTTTTGTAAATAACGGTTTATTACGTAAAAACGAATTCCAAAATGTATTAGATCAATATAAAGGAATGGGATTGAACGTAAAAGGCGTAGATGCCGGAGATCGTTTCTTAGGCGAATTAGCCGGAATTAGTGATCCTGAAACCAAACGTAAAACAATTGGTCGTGTATTTATCGAAGTTTTTGATGATGAATCACACTTAATCGAAGACGTAAAATGGCTGGCGCAGGGAACTATTTATCCTGACGTAATCGAATCGGTTTCTGTAAAAGGACCATCGGCAACCATTAAATCACACCATAATGTAGGTGGATTGCCGGATTATATGAAATTAAAAATTGTAGAACCACTTAGAATGTTGTTTAAAGACGAAGTTCGAAGAGTTGGAGCTACTTTAGGAATAGATCCTGAATTATTAGGAAGACACCCTTTCCCGGGACCAGGATTATCAATTAGAATTTTAGGAGATATTACCCCGGAGAAAGTTCAGATTTTACAAGATGTTGATGCCGTTTTTATCGACGGATTAAAATCTTGGGGATTGTATG
Organism: Flavobacterium psychroterrae; assembly: GCF_018380615.1. Lineage (GTDB taxonomy): Bacteria > Bacteroidota > Bacteroidia > Flavobacteriales > Flavobacteriaceae > Flavobacterium > Flavobacterium psychroterrae. The sequence goes on from NZ_JAGYVZ010000006.1 coordinate 64,622, forward strand.
ACAAAGTTTGGCAGGCCGGAGCAATTTTGCTTCCTGTAAATAGTGTTGGTGTGATGGGCGATGAGCGTACTTACGAAAAAGTAGTAGCGCTTAGAGCCGTTGAATCTACTGATGGTATGACTGCTGACTGGGTTCATTTACCGTATGATTTTTTAATGAAAGTGTCTAATGACATTATAAATAAAGTAAAAGGCGTGAATCGTGTAGTTTACGATATCAGCTCAAAACCACCGGCAACAATTGAGTGGGAATAAAGCTTGATTATCATTATAATAGATTAAAAAAATGTCCATATTTTATGGGCATTTTTTTGTTTTATTAATTAGGCAAAAATATTTAATGTTCTAAGTTGTAACAAAGATGCAGGTGATAATAGTGCTATTTTTAAAATTAAGTTACATTTGTAAAGCCCTAATTTTTTAAACCTACTATTTATGAGAGAACTTTTAACGATTTCTCTTGTCTTTATTTTGTCTTTTAACAAAATAACTGCGCAAGATTCAATTATTGAACACAAAATTCAAAAAGGAGAAACTGCCTATTTTATTGCCCAGAAATACAAGGTTTCTGTCGAAGAAATTTACAAACTCAACCCCGAGTCGGAAAGCGGAATCAAAGACAATCAAATTATTAAGATTCCCGTTCACCCCGCAGAAAAACAAAATCACGATCAGCAAATAACTCATATTGTTGGTGCAAAAGAAACCCTTTTTGGTTTATCAAAACAATACAATGTTTCTGTAGAAGCGCTTCAAAATGCAAACCCAATTCTTGCCAACGGACTTCAGATTGGTCAGGAATTAATTATTCCTCAGAATATTGCAAATCTTTCTAAAACAGAAATAACAACTTCTTCAAAAGTAACCCATCAGGTTGTTGCAAAGGAATCTTTGTTTAGTATTGCCAGACAATATAATGTTTCGGTTAATGATTTAGAAAATCTAAACAAGGAAGTTCTTCAAAACGGATTGCAAATTGGTCAGACAATTTCAATTCCGAACAAAAGAAAAACCTTAGATGGAAGAGTTCGTGTAATAAATCAGGAAACTATTTTTCATGTGGTTGAACCAAAGGAAACCAAATTTTCGATTTCAAAAAAATACGGAATCTCAATTGATCAGTTGGAATCCCAAAACCCTGAAATCGTAAACGGATTAATTGTTGGCAATAAATTAGCCATTAATACAAAGGAAGTAAAAGCAACGACTGAAGGTGAAGAATTGATGTTGGCTTTAGCCGAAAAACAAGTTGTAGTTGAAAAAGGAAAAGCCAAAACGGTTGAATTAGAAGATTTAAAAGACAGATTGGTTGTTCAGAAAGAAATGAATCAGAAAATTATCAAGATCAATGATTTAAAAGTCAATCTGAATAATATGAACGGTTCTAAGGAAAATTCGGTTGAAAAACTGCGATTAGTTCTTGAAGCGAATAAAAATGTTCAGGATATTTTAATGGCAAAATTAGATTCATTGGTAAACACGATGAATAATGATTTAGTTGATTTAAAAAGAATGGATATTTTAAATGTTGACGAATCAAAACGTTTAGAAAAACAATCGTATGCAAGCATTGGACAAACCAGTGAATTATCATCTCAATTAAAAAAAGAACTGGCTGAAAACCGAAAAGCATATGCTGGTTTAATGAATAAAGTGGAGAAAATTGCTGTTGAAGAAAATCAGGAATACAAGAAGAAAATCCGCGAAGGCGAAAAAAATAATAACGTAACTTCTTTACAACAACGACTTTCTTTAGAAGAAATAAAACGCTATAAAATAAATCAGGAACAAGGTGATGCACAAAACCAGCTTTTGATTGCCAAAATAGATTCGCTTGATACTCAGAAAAAAATCGAAGTAAAACGACATATTAGTAAAGCTACTTATTATAGTATGGAAGCCAGAAAATTTGATGATAAACTGGCTTTGATAAAATTGAAAAAATATCAGGACGACGCCATTAAAAATCAAAATAAAACAAATTCATCTGAATCTTCAAAAACAGTTTCGCTGGAAGAAATGAAGCGTGAACTAAAGGAAAACCCTCTTAAAACAGATATAAAAGTAAAGATTGAAGTTTATGATAATCTTAAAGAAGTTTCAAACGGCTATTACTTAGTTTTAGGTATATTTACAGACTCCTCGCTAAGAGATAAGCTCATTATGAAACTCATTGATTCTGGCGATTTTAACGCTAGTTTCTTCTTTAATATTAATAGTCTTTCGTACTATGTTTATGCAGATAAGTATCAAAATATGGAAGAAGTCTTGTATAAATGCAAGAAAAATGAAGAAGATGAGTTATATAAAGAGATTATAATTGCTAAGGCAGAAATTGATCTTAGATAATTATTAGCGATAAAATAACAAGTGGCAAGAATCTTGCTTTGAAGAGAATTGAGTATCTTGTTTTGAATTAAAAATTAAATTGTTTTAAGTCTTATTTATGAAATATTATTCAACATTATTGTTTCTTGTTTTTTTTATAACGTTTTCTGCTTTTTCACAAGAAAAAGTCATTAAATATACTGTTACAAGTGGGGAAACGGTTAACCAGATTGCTGTTAAATTTAAGGTTACGCCTTATGATATTTATGCATTGAATCCAGATGCAAGAAGAGGAATTTCTCCTAATACAGTTTTGCTGATTCCAACCAATAATGCGAAATCATCTGCGGTTAAATCTGAAGCTGTTGCAGCAAAAACGAGCGCAAATACAAAAGAAGTAATTCACGAAGTACAACCAAAAGAGACTTTTTATAGTATTGAAAAAAAATACAATATCTCTGATGAAGCTTTGAAAGCGGCAAATCCAGGTCTGGAAAAAAGCGGTGTCCAAATAGGACAGAAATTGGTTATTCCTGCAAAAGGTTCAAAAGCAAAATCCTCTGTAACGGCAGAAAAACCTGCTAAAGAAAAAGCTCAGGATAATAAATACGTTTATCATGATGTTGTGGCAAAAGAAACTAAGTTTTCAATTGCTAAACAATACGGGATTTCAATTGAAGAATTAGAGAAACGCAATCCTGAAATTGTTTCAAATTTGCCAGTTGGTTTTAGATTAACCATAAAAGGAAAAGCGCCTAAAACGGAAGCTTCAACTCCAGCCGTTACTGCAAATACTGCAAAACCGACTGAAACTAAAAAAGCAGCAGAAACTTCTAAAAAAGCGACTACTTACATGGACTATCAGGTGAAACCGAAAGAGACATTATATAGTTTGTCAAGAATTTTTCATTTGACTCAGGAAGAATTGACTCAATTAAATCCTGCACTTTCTGAAGGAGTAAAAGAAGGAATGGTTTTAAAAGTTCCAACAGGATATTTAGCACCTGCTCCAATTATTCCGCAACAACAACAGCAACCTGTTGAAAAACCTATAGAAAACACCAATACAGGAGGTTCAATTCAGATTATTGATAAAGTAAAGTCTGAAACAGTTACCGTTAATCCGGAAGTAGTTGAACTGAATAAAAAGAGAGGACAAAACGAGCGTAAAAAAGTGGTTTTATTGTTGCCTTTTAATTTGAATAAAATGCAAAACGATACGATGAGCACTGCCAATCGTATTAAAAATGATAAATTTTTGAACATGACTCTTGACTTTTATTCAGGAGCAATGATGGCAATTGATTCGGCTAAAACGTTGAAATTACCAATTGATGTTGCTATTTATGATTCGCAGGAAACCAAAACGAATTCAAATGTTTCGTCTTTAATTGCTCAGAATAAATTACAAGATGCAAATGCGGTTATCGGACCATTCTATCAAAACAATGCCGAAGCAACTGCAAATACTTTGCGCATGTACAACGTTCCTGTGATTTCTCCATTATCTAAAGATTCAGCGAATCCAATTGATAATTTGTATCAAACGATTCCAACAAATGATGTTGTTCGAAATGCAGTTTTTGATTATATGCGTTCTAAAAACGGAAACATAGTTGCGGTTGTAGATAAAAAGAAAGAATCGGTTATTAATTATATCAAACAAAATCAAAAAGGTGTTGTTTTTGCAGCACTTTCAGAAACGGGCGGTCTGGATGTAGCAAATTTAAAAAGTTTGTTATTGCCTAACCGAATGAATTATGTAGTAATGGAAACGGGAAATACCGCTATGATTAAAACAACTATCAAAGCCTTAATTGATTCGCAAAGAACATGTCAGGTACAATTGGTAATTTTAGAACCAAACAGTACGCTTGACACAGATGAAATTAGTTTTGATAATCTGGTTAAATTAAAATTGATGTATCCGTCTGTAACCCGCGAAAGTGACGAAGCAGCTGTTACAATCTTTGACAAAGAATACAGATTGAAAAATAAAGTGAATCCTAATACATATGCAACACGCGGATTTGATGTAACTTTTGATACAATGATGCGTTTGGTTCAGGGAAAAACATATCAGGAAACGGCAGATTTAATGACAACGGAACAAGTTGACAATAAATTTCAATTTTATAAAAAAGAAGATGGAGGACACGCTAACAAAGGTGTTTATATTTTATATTACGATACTGACTTAACTTTAAAAGTAGCAAATTAATGACATCAAAAGTAACCTATTTAGGAGATTTAAGAACAAAATCAATTCACGTGCAATCAGGAAGTGAAATCATATCTGACGCACCTTTAGATAATAACGGAAAAGGAGAAGCGTTTTCTCCAACTGATACAGTTGCAAATGCTTTAGCAAGCTGCATGATGACTATTATGGGAATCAAAGCCCGTGATTTAAACGTAGATTTTATTGGTTCTACAGCTGATGTAACTAAAATAATGAATGCTGAACCAAGAAGAATTGGAGCAATCGAAATTGCTTTTGAAATGAAAAGCGACGCCGATGAAAAAAATAGAATTATTCTGGAACGTGCCGCAATGACTTGTCCGGTATTTTTGAGTTTATCAAGTGAAATCGAAAAAGTAATTACTTTTAACTGGAAGTAATTTATTTGCAATATGAAATAAGAAAAGGGCACTTTAAAGTGCCCTTTTCTCGTTTTAATAACTAACCAATAAAAAATATTAACGCGTTGGGGGTAATGCATAAGTAAAATAATTAAACACATAGAAACATAGATTTTATGTTTTGAAAAAGTAAATTAAAAAGAAACTTGTTTCTCCCACATAGCTATGTTTGTTAATGCAAGTGAAATGCCTTTCTTGAGTTCAGTAATTCTATGTTTCTATGTGTTAAATATTTACAACCAACGGGTTATATTATTCTGAAAATTCTAATTTTTGTAATTTGTTCCATCCGCCACGCGTGAAATCAGGAATTTCTACAGGAGAAGAATTATTGTCAAGAGAGATTTCAGTTAAAGGACCCAAACAAGACCATTCGGCTAAATCGTAAACGTCCATATCAAGCGGAAGCCCTTTTTGCAGACAGTGAATTAAACGATAATCCATTACGAAATCCATTCCGCCATGGCCACCCACTTTTTTAGCTTGTTCTTCAATATTTTTTACAATTGGATGTTTGTATTTTTCCATCAATGCTTTTTTAACCTCTTCAGGAACAAAAGAATGCGCGCTTAATTTTTCGTGATTTGGTTTTACATCGTCGCCTAATTCTTTGCCATCTAAAGCATAACCTTCTAACGGATATTTGTTTGCAAAACCTTTAGTTCCGCTTAATTGGTACATTCTGCTGTATGGGCGAGGAGAAGTAACGTCATGCTGAATCTGGATTGTTTTTCCGTTTTCAGTACGAATCATGGTCATAGTATGATCTCCGTTTCTGAAATCTTTAATTTCCTGCCCTGATTTTTCTTTGATATAAGCAGGATTTCCAACTGCTTTTGTATCCATAGAAACTAAGAAATTCATTTTATCTCCACGGTGAATATTCAATGCCTGACACGCTGGACCCATTCCGTGCGTGGCATATACATCCCCACGATGTTTAATGTTGTAATCCATTCTCCAGTTGTTCCAGTATTCTCCCCAAAATGGCTGAAGTCCGTGAATATACGAACCTTCGGCATGAAGGATTTCTCCAAACAAACCATGTTGTGCCATATTTAATGTCGTTAATTCGAAGAAATCATAAACGCAATTTTCAAGTTGCATACAATGTTTACGGGTTTTTTCAGAAGTATCAATAAGATCCCAGATTTCCTTCATAGTCAACGCGCCCGGAACTTCGATAGCTACATGTTTCCCGTCTTTCATTGCCTGAACGCCTATTAATGCATGATGTTTCCAATCTGTGGCAATATAAACTAAATCAACATTTGGCAAAGCTGTGACTTTTTTCCATGCATTTTCATCACCAAAAAATTCTTGTGCTTTAGGAAGTCCTTGTTTGGTTAAAATTTCATTTGCTGATTGTGTGTTTTTTTCTAACATATCACAAAGTGCCACAATTTCGACACCTGGAATATGTGTCATGCGTTCAACTGCTCCTGGACCACGCATTCCAAGTCCTATAAAAGCCACGCGAACAGTAGGAATCGGTGCTGTTGCTAAACGCAAAACATCTTGCTGACCTTTTGAACGAGCCGGAGCTTTTGTTTTAATCATTTGTGCCGATGCGATTGTTGCTTCAAACAAAAGACAGGCTACTAACATGAATTTTAAAATACTAGTTTTCATAATTGAATTAATTTGATTTGAAATGATGATAATCGAAATACTAATTATTAGGAATTATTGTTTTATGTAATTTGTTTGTTTTTAAAAAGACTTTTAAGGTAATGTGTCAAAATTTATATCAGGTTTTTTATTATTTAAAGGTCTTGTAAATGTTGTTTGAGGCATTGTATAATCATTGAAAAAGCCTCCGTTTTTTAGATAAAAAGAAGTATTGTCAATTCCGCCTGCAAAATCCATTCGGTATTCTTTTGCTCCTGTATTGTCAGTTGTAAATCGTGCCGAATTTATTTCTGACCAAATTCCTTTTTCGTCACAAACCCATTGATTATTAAAGAGTACTTTGCGCGATAAATCTCCTTGTTCCGGAATAAAATTTTCTAAAAACGAGTGAAACCTTTTTAAATAAGTATTGGTTTCAGGACGATTAAAACTAGCGATTAAAAGCCATTTATCCAATTCAGGTGCATAAAAATAGGCGGTATAAGTTGTGGTATTATTGTTTAACGGAAATCCCTGTAATAGAAATTTGTAAGTTGTACCTGCTTTCCAATTGTATTTCAGATAGCTTTGACCACCGGAACCTTCATTACCAAATTCGCCTGTATGCACGTTTTCGCCTTTTTTTAGCATTTTGATTTTATGGGATTCTGGAATACTTGCCGGATCATCTGTTTTAAACGGACTCCAAACCGAAAATAAAACTCTTCTTTCTGATGCCGAATTTACCTGAATACCAAAATAACCTTCTCCAAAACCATTTGCCATAAAATACGAACCAATTTTATCCTCGTTTTCAGGAATTGTAAGTTCATTATAATACCACTTTGCGTTTACATTTTCAGGAACCTTATAGTTCAAATGAACTGATGGCCCACGACGTCCCCAATGATAAAAATTGCCTTCGTTATTGGGGACATACGATATTTTTCCTTCATAATCTTCGCTTGAAATAGTCAATCGGTTTATATTGGGAAAGCGATCATTTGTTTTACTTATTCCTTTTATTTTCAAAGCAACATAACCTTGCTGATTGATTTTCCAGGTTCCTATTGTTATTGCTTTTTTTGAAGTATCAAATTTTACTTTTTTAGCTTCGTTATTAATCGAAAACTCCAATTCTGATTTTCCATATACTTCCACCGATTCTTCGACTGTTAATTGAAAAGTTCCTGCTTTGGAAATTCTGAAATAAACTGTAAAATATTCCTCAGAATTTGTCCAGTTTTCGATACCATTATCAGTAATTGTGTTGTTTTCTTCTAAATGTTTAGAGCTGTAAGCGTTTCCTGCCAATGGTATTGAAATTTTGGTTTTCGGATTTATTACAGGATCTGTTTCGCTTTTTCCGATACTAGAAAAAGATACTAATAATGAGGTCAGAATTAAGTAAAATAAGTTTTTCATTGATAATGAGGTTATTTTTTTAAAATTACCTCTCTGACCAATTAAAATCAAAGAGGTTTTAAAACAAAACAATTCTAAATAATTAAGGATTTTGGGTTAAAGTTCCGGGATAAGCATTAATTTCTGATTGCGGAATATATTGAACCACTCTTAAACTTGAAGCCGGCCAGTCCGTCATTGGCAAATGCGGACCAGGATAATGACGTGTCATGGTTTGTCCGTTTCTGTAAACATCATAACCGCGATGTGCCTCAAAAGCTAATTCTAACTGGCGTTCTTCGTCAATACGCTGAACAGCATTTGCAGTATTTAATGAAGTATATCCTCCGCCAATAATCGATCTTTCGCGAATAATATTCAGGTTGGTTAAAGCGTTATTGTAATCTCCTTTTTTTGCATATGCTTCTGCCATATTCAGATACATTTCGGCTAATCTTGAAATAATAGGAGAGTGCAAGTGTGAATCATTATTTTGAAGGGAACATTTTGTGATGTAATACATTGGATAAACCCTGTTTAATAGCATCATATAATCTTTTTCACCTGTATACGTTTTTCCTTCATATACAATTGAATATTGATTATCGGCTGCGTTAATTGTGGTCAGGTTGTAATTTGTGGTGCCTATTGTGATATAAAATGAACCATCGGTATTTTGCTTAATGGGTTGCTGAATATAGTTGTAACCGGTTTGGGTGCCGCCTGTGTTATAAACATCGGTTACAAAACGGAAAGCTTCGGTTTTATTTCCTGCATCATCTGTTGTATATTGAGGATCGATAAAAGCCCAACGAGCATCTTTTTTGAATCCGGATTTTCTTAGCAAATCAAGATATTTCGCACTCGCATACATTTCGCCCCAGCCTTGTCCCTGAATATTGGCATACATTCCGCCAATTCCGTAAAAATGATCAAAACCGGAAAACTCAGATGCTACTTGTTTTACTGCAAAAATAGTTTCGGTTTGTTCATCAGAATCTGGTGCATAAGTGTTGTATTTCATAAAACTTTCTCTGCTCAGTAAAGTATATTTTCCGCTTGTAATTACCTTATTTGCATATTCTATTGATAATGCTGCATATTCCTGATTAGGAGTTTCATACGTTCCGCTCATGTATAAATATACTCTTGAAAGCATTGCCTGCGCGGCTTCTTTGGTTGCATAAGCTGCTGGTCTGTCGGTGGTCATTAAAGATTCGGCTTTTTTCAAATCGCTAATTGCCTGAGCGTAGGTATCTTTTACTGTTGATCTGTCCGGAAGGTTAAGATTATTTAAATCCGGAGGTAAACCATTTACAATTGGCACTCCTAAATTAGTTTCAGGAGATTGTGAATATGGTCTTCCATAAGTACGGCACAAATAAAAATAAATCATACCTCTTAAATAATAAGCTTCACCTAATTGCTGATCTATCGTAGCACTTTCTCCTTCGTCAATGATTTTAATCAAATCACTTGATTGCGAGATAATCTTGTAGCTGTTATTCCAGAAAACAGATAAACGGCCGTTATCAGGAATGTGCTGATAGGATATAAAAGAATAAAATGAATCTGTAGAGGTTCCTCTAATCATAATATTATCGCCGGGATATTCTCCAACTCTGTGCATAACATCAGACCATCCTTTTAATTGTGCATAACATCCGTTTAATAAAACCTCGATAGAAGCTTCTTTATCTTGTTGAATTTTATCTTGTGTGTAGGAATCAAATGGCTCTCTGTCTAAATCACATGAGGACAGGAAACTAATTGCCAAACATATTATAAATATCTTTTTCATGATTTTGTTTTTAAAGAGTTAAGTTAAGTCCTAATACAATTTTGCGTGTTTGAGGATATACTTGTGTCGCAACACCAGTTATAAGACCATTTGCAGGAGGTATTTCTGGATCAACTCCGGAATAATGAGTGATTGTAAATAAATTTTCACCGGCGACATACAATCTTAAATTCGTAATATGAAGATGCTCCAGAGGCAGGTTATATCCTAGAGTGATACTTCTCATTTTTAAGTAAGTTCCGGTTTCTAAAAATCGTGATGATGCTTTATTAGAGTTACTTGAATTGTTATAAAGTGCTTGCGGATGCGTGGCAATATCACCCGGTTTTTCCCAACGGCTCCATCCGCTTTGAAGATTCATTTGGTTTCTGTCTGTATAAGCGCCATCAGAATCGAATTCGGCTCTGGCATAATTGTAAATTTCACCGCCTACTGAATAACTGAAAATAGCAGCAAAATCAAATTTTTTGTAATTTACATTAGTAGAAAATCCTCCAAAAAAGTCCGGCGTATACGTTCCAATTACTTTTTGGTTTTTAGAAGCATCACCATAATTGGATGTTTTTACACGTTCACCTGCAGCATTTGTAGTAAACCATAATGGTTTTCCGTTTTCAGGATCAACGCCAGCCCATTCTGTCAAATACCAGCTGTCAACATCTTTTCCCGGAGTTAGCAGTTTTGATGCTGATCCTGAAATACCAGTTCCATCTCCCACAATAATTTCCTGTTTATCACCATAAAGACTTGTAACTTTATTTTTATTAGTGCCAATATTTGCATCTACAGACCAATGTAAATTTTCATTTTTGATTATTTCAACATTAACAGACGCTTCAAAACCTCTGTTGTTTACAGCGCCAACATTTTTCCAGATACTTGTCACACCAATAACTCCCGGAAGTGGAACCCGATATAATAAATCTGATGTGTTTTTATTGTAATAATCCAGCGTAATATTTACGCGGTTAAAAAAACTTACATCGATACCTACGCCACCTGTAAAAGTTTTTTCCCAGCTTAAATCAGGATTTGCCAATTGTGAAAGTAGCGCTCCCGGATTTTCATTATAACTTTGCGAAAAAGAATATAAAGGAAGGTGAGGATAAAGGCTGTTAGGACGATTTCCTACTGAACCATAACTGGCTCTAAGCTTTAAATTATTGATATAAGAGGCATGAAAAAAAGATTCATTGTGAATATTCCAACCGCCACTTACAGAGAAAAAGTTACCATATTGAGCATTTTTCCCAAAGTTTGAAGCCCCATCACGACGGAAAGAAACTTGCGCCAAATAACGATTGTCATACGAATAATTCACATTCGATAACAAGGATTGTACCGCCCATTGTGATCTGTTACCCGCCACTTTTTCAGGAACAGCAGCAGCATCCGGAACTACAATTCCGGGAGGAATTCCAGTGGCGACACTATTACTGAATTTTGAATTGTATTCGTTCCACTCATAACCTGCAAGAGCATTAAAGTCATGTTTGCCAAATGATTTATTAAATTTTACTAATTGGTTAGTGTAGATTCTGTTATATGTGGCAAAATTATCTTCAATTCTCCCTTTTACTGCTTCTCCGGCAGAAGAACGCGGATCTGAATAATAAGTTGAATTAGAATTACCAAAAATGTAATTGTTAACAGAAGCAAATGTAAGCGAACTTGTTAATTTGATATCAAAATCAAGATTTGTTCTAACAGTATAAACTTCAGATTCACCATAATTCCATTTTAAATCATATAAATAGTTCGATCCCGTTGTATTTACCCAAGTTGGGTTTGGGGCATTTCCTACCAAAGTTCCATCTTCCAGATACGGGCTGTCCCAAGGCATATTGCCATAAAGTGCACCCACAGAATGTTGCTGGTCATATGTTGTTTCCCGTGTTAAATTTACCTGAGGTTTTAGTGTAAACCAACTAATTGGTTTGTACTCAAATTTTATTAAACCATTGTATTTTTTATATTCATAACCTTTTATGGCACCCTCTTCATTATAAATACCAAGAGAAACGTAGCTTTTGAAATTTTCTCCGCCACCGCTGATTGATAAATTATAATCTTCAGCAATTCCGGTTTGTGTAGCATTATCCCACCAGTCAAAATTTTTGTTTTTTAATTCAGGATTCCACCACCAGACATTTTCAAAATCTTGTTTATTTTCAAACGAATCGTACAAATTATACAATTGCGATCCATTCATGATTTTAAAATTTCCGTTATTGATGGTCGTTAATGCCGTTTTAGCCGAAAAACTAATTTTAGATTTACCTGCTTTTCCGCTTTTTGTTGTTACTACAATAACACCATTTGCACCTTGTGAACCATACACAGCAGTCGAAGCCGCATCTTTAAGAACCGTTAACGTTTCAATATCAGATGGATTCATGTTTGCAGAAGTATTCCCCACAATAACTCCGTCAATTACCCATAAAGGATCTGTACTTCCGTTAACGGTTGTTCTTCCGCGAATAATTATTTTTCCTACCGCTCCGGGTTGTCCGCCACCCGTATTTACATATACTCCCGTAGCTTTTCCTGCTAACATATTTTCAACCGAAGAAGTTGTTACATCAACGATTTTTTTATTGTCTAAAGTTTGTAATGATCCGGTTAGACTCTCTTTTTTAACCTTACTGTATCCTACAACTACAACTTCGTCCATTTGTTCACCGGCTTCCTTCATTATGACTTTAATAATGCCGTTTCCTACCGGAACTTCCTGATCCTGCATTCCTAAAAAGGTAAAAACTAATATCGCATTGGGATTAGAAACTTCAATAGCAAAACTTCCATCCATATCCGTCTGAACTCCGTTTGTTGTGCCTTTTATAATAACATTTACTCCGGGAACAGGAATTCCTTTTTCGTCTACAACCTTTCCTTTTGTTATTTTTTGAAATGCCGGTAAATTGGTTTCGTTAACCGGAATTTCTTTTAAGGGTGCAGCAGCTGTAATTTGAAAACTTAAAGACAATAATGAAAGTAATGTCGCTTTTAAGCTTTTTTCAAGTACAGTATACAACCTTGAATTATCAGGTTTTTTGGAGAATACTTTTTTCATACTCTGGTTTGGTTTTGGTTAATTAATGTGTTTTTTGCCTGGTTATTTATTTGAATATTTTTTAAAATTAACGCATCATTTTTCGCCTTTTTGATGGTCTGAAAAAGAGATTTAGAATAATAAAAAAGAGAAAATTAAGACGTTCTAATTTTTTATTGTTCGACGAAACTATTGATTATATTTTTATTAAACAAGAAAAAACACGAAAAATGTGCTCGAACACACAATATTAGTGTTCTCGAGCACATAAAATTATGCTAAACGTTTTTTTTGATTTGAATAGATGAGATTTTTCTAAAATAAGACACAAAAAGCACACTCCTTTATTTTGTGCTTATTCACATATATAATATTTATTTTTTAGAGAATAATAAGTAGTTGTTTTTATTTATAAGAATATCGCAATAGGTCTTAAAATTGTTTACTGATAAAATAATATTCTGCAAGTTTTTAATTGATACGTTTTTTCTTATTATTGCCTATTTGATTTAAAATGAAATTTTGAAGAAGACAAAATTTAAATAAAGTTTTGGCCTATATTAGCACTTTAAAAAAGAATACAAATTGAAGTTGATTTTTCAGGTTTTTACAATTTATAAAAATTCAATTTCAGTTACTATTATATGAATTAATTTCCTCCGAATTATGAGCCAAATTTTGAAAAAGTACCAAGTGAATTCCATTAATAATAATGAAGTAAAAAACGTTGATTTTTCTAATTTATCTTTTTGGGAAAATGCAAATTGTTTAACCGATTTTTCATCACCGTGGGATAAAAATCCTATTTCAAAAATTGAATTCAGAGCACTTCATGATCTTGAAAATTTCTATTTTAATTTCAGGGTTTTTGATACTGATGTTTTTATCGATAAAAAAGATAATAGTTTTGATAGTATTGGGAACTCAGATCGTGTAGAATTATTTTTTAGAACTAATGAATCTCTAAATCCTTATTATTGTTTAGAAATTGATACATCAGGGAGAATAATGGATTTCAAGGCACATCCTGATAAAGATTTTGATTTTAACTGGAATTGGCCCAAAAATGAGATCGAAGTAAAAACTTCAAAAGATGAAATTTCTTTTATTGTTGAAGGCAGAATTAGCATTCAATCCTTAAAAGATTTAAATTTAATTAAGAACAATGCTCTTGAAGCTGGGGTTTTTAGTGCAAAATTTTCCCTGGCAGAAAATCTACAGTACGAACCAACCTGGATTTCATGGGTAGACCCAAATACCGAAACGCCTAATTTTCATATCGCTTCTTCGTTTGGTAAGTTTATTTTGTAAAGACTTAAAGGTTCAGAGGTGCAAAGTCTCAAAGGTTCAAAGGTGCAAAGTTTAAAGATCAATGTAAATCTGCTCAATCTGCCAAATCTGCGAGATATTTTTAGCCCACAGATTGAACGGATTTAAACGGGTTTTCGCATGTTTTTATTTGCAAGTTTGATAAAAATTGATGCAAATCTGCTCAATCTGCGAAGTAATTTTAGCCCACGGATTGAACGGATTTAAACAGGTTTTCGCGGGTTTTTATTTCCAAAGTTTGATAAAAGAATTGATGTAAATCTGCTTAATCTGCCAAATCTGCGAGAGATTTTTAGCCCACAGATTGAACGGATTTAAACAGGTTTTCGCGGGTTTTTATTTCCAAAGTTTGATAAAAGAATTGATGTAAATCTGCTTAATCTGCCAAATCTGCGAGAGATTTTTAGCCCACGAATCGATCGAATTTAAATGGATTCTCACGGGTTTTTATTTCACATTTAAAAAAATAATCAGTGTAAACCTGTTTAAATCTGTTCAATCTGTGGGCAAACAAACCTATGATACGTAAAACGAAGCATTCTCAACATTAATAATATCAATAGGCAATAATATAGTTTCCGGGATATCTTTGCGGAATAAAAAATGCTCTGCTAAAGTACTAACTCCTAAATAAGCTTGTCTTGTTTGATTTTGATGAATTAAAAAATGAACTAATCCCTGATTCAGGAAGTTTACATTTTTCTCCACCAAATCATAACCAATAAGTGCTATTTTTTTATCTTTTAAAGAAGATAAAATAGCAGCAATCTGATAGGCTTTAGAAGTTGTAATGAAAATTCCTTTTAAGTTTGAGTTTTCTTCTAAAAAAGCAGAAAATTTAGTTTCAACATTTGGATGTTTTAATTTTAAAGTGGTTAAGGAGAAATCAGCAATTTTCTTCTCATCAAAATAATTTCTAAAACCTTTCTCTTTTTCCTGCATGTGAACCGCATTTTTAAGGCTTTCATCAATGTGGATAATTGCAATTTGACCTTCGGTTAAAATAAGGCTCATTAAACTGGCGGCTACGCGACCGCTTTTATACAAATCCTGTCCAACAAAACTTTTAATAGATTCGCTTTCAATTTGGTTATTAAAAGTATTTACAATAATCTCCAGTTCATCATATTGTTTTACAATTTCCAGCGTTTCTTTATGAAATAACGGAGCAATTAAAACAGCATCCGGAGATTGCTTAATAATGGTTTGGTTTGTACTTAAAAACGATTTTTTACTTTCAGGATTAAAATAATGAGTTTCAATTACAACACCATACGCTTTAAACTCTGTTATTGCTTCCTGGATTCCGTTGATGCAGGGAAGCCAATAAGAGTCAATTTCAGGATCCGGAAGTAAAACACAAATACGGTAAATTTTAGTGTTTTTTAAATTTCTGGCAATTAAGTTCGGCTCATAATCAATGACGTTTAAAACTTCATTTATTTTATCTAACGCAGCTGGAGAAACTTTTCCTCTGTTATGCAAAACCCTGTCTACAGTTCCTTTAGAAACTCCAGCCATTTTTGCTATATCCTTAATTGTGTACTTTTTATCCATATAAGCAAATATAGAAACTTTGGATTAATTATTTAAAAAAAATCCTGTGCTGATTATTTAGTGTGCTCGAGAACATTTTAAATAGTGTGTTCGAGCACATTTTTATTTTTTTTCTTGTTTTATAAAAATATAATATATAGTTTCGTAGAATCAAAATCAAAAAAAGATAAAATTTCTTAACCAAAAATTATTATAAATTGCTGTTTTATAATGATTTATTATAATATTTTAAGTGAAAAAAATTACTTCATTAGCTCCCGGCCGAACATGCCTCTTTGGAGATCATCAGGATTACTTAGGATTGCCGGTTATAGCCTGTGCAATTGATCGAAATATAAAACTTACTGCTGAACAAAATGACAGCAATACGTTTGTTTTAAATATGATCGACATTGATGAAATTCGTGTCATTAATATCGATGCTACTTTTGACAAATTAGAATCTCGGGATTATTTTGCTTCCTCATTGCGGGTATTGCGCCGGTATGGTTGTGTTCCAAATGTAGGGTATACGATCACCATTACAGGAGATATTCCCATAAATTCAGGAACATCAAGTTCGTCAGCTTTATTAATGGCATGGATTCGGTTTTTGATTTCAGCTTTTGGAATCAACCATGAAATTACAGCAGAATTTATAGCAAAAGTAGGCTATGAATCTGAAGTTTTAGAACATGGGGAACCAGGAGGAATGATGGATCATTTTAGCATAGGGGTAGGGAATGTGGTATATATTAATACTAAAGATCCTTTTTCGTATAAAATAATCAGAACCGATTTAAAAGGATTAATTACCGGGGTTTCAGGAGTTCCTAAAGAAACTATAGGTCTAATTGGTGAAATAAAAGGAAATGCCTTAATGTCTATTGGGATTGTAAAGCAAAATTTTCCTGATTTTGATCTTAATACTTCTCAAATAGAAGATTTAGATCGCTATAGAAATTGTTTGCCAGACAGATTAATTCCGTTTTTTGAAGCCGCCTTAAAAAATTATCATTACACAAAAGAAGCATTAAAGGAGTTTGAAAAACCAATTTTAGATCTTCAGAAAATTGGAAAATTAATGAATCAGCATCATGAAGTTTTGCGTGATTTATTAAAAATTACAGTTCCAAGAATTGATGATATGATTAATGCTGCTTTGCGGGCAGGAGCTTATGGAGCTAAAATTGTTGGCTCTGGCGGTGGCGGCAGCATTGTTGTTATTGCAAATCCTGAAAATGAAAATGTAGTAATCGAAGCAATTTTAAAAGCCGGAGCTCAGGAAGCTTATGTGGTTGCTGTAGATCCAGGTGTAAGAATCATTGAAAATATTGAAATTTAAAAAATAAATATGCATAACAATTTAATTATTCTTGCGGGCGGAGCATCTTCACGCATGAAAAAAGAAGCCGTTCTTGATAATTTATCACAGGAAGAAATTGCTCAGGCAAATGAAAGAAGTAAAGGTTTGATAAGCGTAGGATCTAGCGGAAGACCTTTATTAGATTATCTCTTATTAAATGCTAAAAAAGCAGGATACAAAAATATTTACATTATTATAGGTGAACAAGGTGAGTTGTTTAAGGAGTTTTACGGAACTCAAAATGTGAATAATAATTTTAACGGACTCAATATTTCATTTGCCGTGCAATATATTCCTGAAGGACGGGTAAAACCTTTTGGTACGGCGGACGCATTGTTCCACGCTGTAGAACAATTTCCGGAATTAAATTCGCAAGAATATTCAGTTTGTAACAGTGACAATTTATATTCGGCGAAAGCCTTATTAGCTTTAAGAGAAACCAATAGTCCAAATGCTTTTATTGCTTATGATCGCGATGCTTTGGAATTTCCGTCTGAAAGAATTTCGCGTTTTGCCATTGCCAAATTAGATAAAAACAATCAATTATTAGATATATTAGAAAAACCTTCGGCAGATATTTTGTCTGATTATAAAGATGTTGAAGGCAAAATAAGAGTAAGCATGAATGCTTTTAAGTTTAAAGGAAGCGCATTATATCCACATCTTAAAAATTGTCCTGTTCATCCTGAAAGAGACGAAAAAGAATTGCCAACGGTACTTTTAAATGCCGTAAATGAAAATCCTGATACAACTTTAGGAATTCCGTTTTCAGAGCATGTACCTGATTTAACCGCCAAAGAAGATATCGCTGATGTAAAGAAATATTTGCAGCAATATTACCCCGTATTAGACTGGGAAGCTTAAAGAATTAACAAAAAATTGATATCTAATTTGCTGCGAAGTACAACTAATTAGAGTACTTTTGTTTTAATTTGCAAAAAATACGCATTAATTTGCGTAAAAATCGCAAAATAGCATTTTGCTTCTTTTAAGTTGTCTAAATGTGTTTTATATCCTTGTATTGCGATTCAAAACTTATTATATTTATAAAGTATTGATTATTATTGATTTAAACTTAGAATAGAATAAAAAAAACTATATCATGTTAAAAAGTAAAGTAGACAAAGCAACAGGTTTCGAGAAACGATTTGAAAACATCAATACGGTTGTTTTTGAAAATTCCGGTGATGCTTCAAAAGCAGTAGCTCAGGAAATTGCAGCTTTAATTCAAACCAAACAAAAAGAAAATAAACCTTGTATTTTAGGTCTTGCAACAGGATCTTCACCAAAAGGTTTATATGCTGAATTAGTGCGTTTGCACAAAGAAGAAGGGTTGAGTTTTAAAAACGTAATTAGTTTTAATCTGGATGAATATTATCCAATGGAACCAAATTCAATTAACAGCTACGTTCGTTTCATGAAGGAATTGTTGTTTGATCACGTTGATATTTTACCTGAAAATGCTCATGTTCCGGACGGACTTTTAACAAAAGAACAAATTGCCGATTATTGCCATAATTATGAAGCCAAAATCGAAGCTTTAGGAGGTATTGATTTGCAGATTCTTGGAATTGGCGGTAACGGGCATATTGGTTTTAATGAATCCGGTTCATTGCAAAACTCTAAAACACGTTTAGTCGCTTTAGATCATATCACAAGAGTTGCGGCAAGTAAAGATTTCTTCGGATTAAGTAATACGCCAAGAACAGCAATCACGCTTGGAGTTAAAAAAATCATGGAAGCTAAAAGAGTAATCTTATTAGCTTGGGGAGAAGGAAAAGCAAATGTTGTAAAAAGATCAGTTGAAGATGAAGTTACGAATCGTGTTCCCGCTTCGTTTTTGCAGGAACATAATAATGCTATTTTTATTTTAGATAAAGAAGCTTCTTCAAAATTGACCAGAATTAATAAACCGTGGTTGGTTGAAAAAGTAATCTGGACAGATAAATTGACTCGTAAGGCAGTTTTAGGATTGGCGCTACAGCTTAAAAAACCAATTTTAATGCTTACAGATGCTGATTATATCGAGCACGGAATGAGCGATTTATTAGCAGATTCTGGTCCTGCCTATGACATCAATATTAAAATATTCAATAAATTACAAAATACAATTACAGGCTGGCCAGGAGGGAAACCAAATGCTGAGGATTCAAATCGTCCGGAAAGAGCTGAACCTGCAAAAAAACGTGTATTAATTTTTAGTCCGCATCCTGATGATGATATTATTAGTATGGGAGGAACATTTATGCGTTTACAGGAGCAAGGTCATGAAGTGCATGTGGCGTATCAAACCTCTGGAAATATTGCTGTTGCCGATGATGAAGCATTGCGTTTTGCGAGATTCGTAACAGATTACAATGATAAATTTGGAATCAAAAGTGCCGAAGCAGAAAATATTTATCAAAAAGCACTTGACTTTTTAACCAATAAAAAAAATAGCGAAATCGACATTCCGGAAGTTCGTTACATTAAAGGTTTAATTAGAAAAGGAGAAGCAAGAGCAACAAGTCATTTTGTAGGTTTGACTGATGATCAGATTCATTTTATGGAATTGCCATTCTATGAAACCGGAACTATCGAGAAAAAACCAATTGGCAAAGAAGACATTCAATTAACGATGGATTTAATCGAAAAAATTAAACCACATCAAATATACGCAGCGGGAGACTTAGCAGATCCACACGGAACTCATAAAGTATGTCTTGATGCAATTTTTGAAGCTGTAAAAGCTTTAAAATCAAAGCCATTTATGAATGATTGCTGGTTATGGTTGTACCGCGGAGCTTGGCAGGAATGGGGAATTGACGAAGTCGAAATGGCTGTACCAATGAGCCCTGATCAGGTTTTGGCAAAACGTCACGGAATTTTCAAACATCAATCGCAAAAAGATGGGGTTGTTTTTCAGGGAACTGATGCAAGGGAATTTTGGCAAAGAGCCGAAGACAGAAATGCAGAAACAGCTAGTTTGTACCAGGAATTAGGTTTAGCAACATACGCAGCAATGGAAGCCTTTGTGAGATGGCATTACTAAGTCTCAGTTTTTAGTGCCAGTAAACAGTCAGTTGTAACCTGAAAACTGGGACCGCGACTGTAAAACTATTTTAAAATCTTTTGCAAGAAAAATAAAAAAATAGAATAGCTTTGTACCAATAAGAAGCAAGAAAGAAGAATGAGTCTATATTCTTTTCTCTTGCTTCTTTTTTCTTTAAAAAAATGGAACCAGACAAAAAACTTCTCATAAAATTAGCCCATACAAAAATGCCTTTCGGGAAATACGAAGGAAAATTTTTAATTGATTTACCGGAATATTATGTAGTTTGGTACCATAATAAAGGTTTTCCTAACGGAGAATTGGGTCAGCAATTAGCACTTGTTTATGAACTGAAATTAAACGGATTAGAAGAATTAATTCGAAACATTAAAAAGCAATATCCGAAACCTGTAAAATAAGATAACTACAATCTATGGAGAATAATTTTCAACGGTCAAATGCGGGCCAAAACATGAGTATTGCAGCATTAATATTGGGAGTACTATCTATTATAATATCATTTTTACCTTGCTTTAATATTTTTGCTTTGTTAGGTGGAATTATTGCAATAATTTTTGCATCAGTTGGTTTATCTCAGGCAAAAACTGAAAATGCGCCCACCTCATTAGCTGTGATAAGTTTGTTTGTAGGAATTATTGCAGTTGTAATTTCAATTCTTTTCTTATTTGTTGGTGGTCTTTTAATGGCATTACTGTTAATGTGGAATTAATAATGGATAATAAAATATAAATATTGATGGATAATAACTCGCAACAAAACGCAGGTCAGGGAATGGGTATTGCAGCTTTAGTATTAGGCATTGTAGCTATTCTGGTTTCATTCATACCATGCGTTGGTATAATTGCAATAGTTTTTGGTCTGCTTGCTATTGTTTTTGGCGCAATTGGTGTTTCACAGGCACGAAATAATAATGTTTCTGCAGCTTTGCCACAAGCTGGTTTTTTTTTAGGAGTTTTATCTATTGCTATTGTTATTATTGTTATGGTGTTTTTTGTAGTAAAAGTCAGTTCTAATATAAAGGATAAAGAGAATAATGAGGACGAATTTACAGAAGATTTTGATTCACAAAATACAGATTCGGTAAAAGTACAAGATTCTTTAAATACTTGAGAAATAACATCAGACACAATAAAGGTCAAAAAAACAAAATAATCGCCTTTGTGGAAATAAAAACTTCTTACGAAATTGATGCGTACAAAAAGATAAACGTGATTTTTATTGTAATCATTATGCTCATCTTTTTTTATTGTTTTCTACTTCCGTATTTAAATTTTGGAATTCCATCTTCGTGCGCAGGAATGCCTTTGAGTTATTGCAAAAGCCGTGGTCTTACGAGAGCTTTTTCTCAAATATTGCGACTTAATTTCAATGAAGCAATTCTCTATAATTCATATAGTATAAAAATTTTTTCTTTTTTTCTCATTCAGTTGATAGTGCGTTTCATTATCAATAAAATAATACACTTGTCTAATTTTAAAATTGTGTTGATTTCAGACGTATTGTTTAGTGTTATAATTTTTATTTTTTCATTTTATAATTT
This sequence comes from Flavobacterium psychroterrae, assembly GCF_018380615.1. GTDB lineage: Bacteria > Bacteroidota > Bacteroidia > Flavobacteriales > Flavobacteriaceae > Flavobacterium > Flavobacterium psychroterrae. The sequence goes on from NZ_JAGYVZ010000006.1 coordinate 86,283, forward strand.
GGTTTTAATTTGAACTGGATAAAGGTAATATTCAAAAAAAGGTCTAATTAAAAGTTAAAATTATCGATAACGGAAACATCTAATCGATCTATTTAAAAATTTGCAAATTATCTCATTCTCTAATTGATAAATTATCTAATTAAATTTGTACTTTTGCCAAGTTTTTTACACAACTACATACAAACAACAACAGAATGAATCAAACAAAATATATTTTTGTTACAGGCGGTGTGACTTCTTCATTAGGAAAAGGAATTATCGCAGCATCTTTAGCAAAATTGTTACAAGGAAGAGGATATCGTACCACTATTCAAAAATTCGATCCATATATTAATGTGGATCCGGGTACGTTGAATCCATACGAACACGGAGAATGTTATGTAACTGATGATGGTGCTGAAACAGATTTAGATTTGGGACATTACGAACGTTTTCTGAACGTTCCTACTTCTCAGGCAAATAACGTTACAACAGGAAGAGTTTATCTTTCGGTAATTGAAAAAGAAAGAAGAGGAGAATTTTTAGGAAAAACAGTTCAGGTTGTTCCTCATATTACAAATGAAATTAAAGACAGAATGCAATTGCTTGGGAAATCAGGCGATTATGATATTGTAATTACTGAAATTGGCGGAACTGTTGGTGATATTGAATCATTACCTTATATAGAATCTGTTCGTCAATTAGTTTGGGAATTAGGTGAAAATAATGGAATTGTTATTCATTTAACTTTAGTTCCTTATTTGGCTGCTGCGGGTGAGTTGAAGACAAAACCTACGCAACACTCTGTAAAAACATTAATGGAAAGCGGAATCAAAGCTGATATCTTAGTTTGTAGAACTGAGCATGAGCTTTCTGATGAATTGCGCAATAAATTAGCATTGTTTTGTAACGTAAAAAGAGAAGCAGTAATTCAGTCTATTGATGCTTCGACAATATATGAAGTTCCTAATTTAATGCTTGAAGAAGGATTAGATGTGGTGGCTTTAAAGAAATTAGATTTACCTAAAAAAGCAGCTCCGGATTTAAAAAACTGGAATACTTTTTTACGCAGATTAAAAAATCCAAAACATACCGTAAATATTGGTTTGATTGGTAAATATGTAGAAATGCAGGATTGTTACAAATCTATCTTAGAGGCATTTATTCATGCAGGAGCTTCAAATGAAACTAAAGTAAACGTAATTTCGATACATTCAGAACACATCAATAGTGATAATGTTGAAGAAAAATTGGGACCACTTGACGGAGTTTTAGTAGCACCGGGTTTTGGAGAAAGAGGTATTGAAGGAAAAATTGAAGCAGTTCGTTTTGCACGTGAAAATGATATTCCGTTTTTCGGAATTTGTTTAGGAATGCAAATGTCTGTTATTGAATATTCGAGAAATATTTTAGGTTATGCTGATGCGAATTCTACAGAGATGAACGAGAAAACTCCTCATCCGGTTGTGGATTTAATGGAAGAGCAAAAAACCATAACTGATAAAGGTGGGACAATGCGTCTTGGAGCTTGGAAATGTGATATCAAACCAAATACCTTAGCGCATAAAATATACGGACAAAAGACCATTTCTGAGCGTCACCGTCACCGTTATGAATACAATAATAAATATGCTGATGAACTGCAAAAAGCAGGTTTAAAAGCGTCAGGAGTAAATCCGGATACAGGTTTGGTAGAAATTGTTGAACTTGAAAATCATCCGTTTTTTATTGGAGTACAGTATCATCCTGAATACAAAAGTACAGTTGCAAACCCACATCCAATTTTTGTGAATTTTGTGGCTGCTGCAGTAACTAAGCATTTAATTGCGCATAAAAAATAATAATTAATTCTAAAAAGATGTAACTTTTGAGGTCAACTCATTACTAATATCCTTAAACGAATAACTTTTTTTAAATAAATAATGGAAGAAAAAAAATTTGATCTTAATTCAATCATTGGTTTTGTATTGATATTTGGAATTTTGGTGTGGATTATGTACCAAAATCAACCTTCTGATAAAGAAATTGCTGCTGAAAAAGCCAAGAAAGAATTAGTTGCTAAACAAGAAGCACAAGCTAAAACGGATAAAACTAAAACAGCTGTTTTACCGGTTACTGCTGCAACTCCCGGCGATACAGTTCAATTAGCGCAATTACAAAAAACATTAGGTGGTTTTGCTTATTCAGCTACACTTCCTTCTGCTAAAGAAGGTTTTACAACTATCGAAAACGAAAAGATGATACTAAAAATCGCCAATAAAGGTGGTTATATAGTAGAAGCTACATTGAAAGAATTCAAAAAGTTTGAAAAAAATTCCGGACAATTAGTAGAATTAATCAAAGACAATAATTCTAATTTAAATATTCAGCTACAAACAACTGATAACAGAACTTTAAATTCTAAAGATTTATATTTTGAACCAACATTGACTAAAAACGGTGCTGATCAAATATTGACAATGCGTTTGAAAGCAGGAGCAAATGAGTTTTTAGAATATAAATACGTATTGAAAGCAAACGATTATTTAGTTGGTTTTGATATTCGTACTCAAGGATTGAATAAAGTTTTAAATTCATCTAAACCATTAGATTTAGTTTGGGATTTAAAATCCTACAGAAATGAGAAAAGTATTTCTATCGAAAAACGTTTTGCTCAACTGGAATATGAATATGGAGATGAAAAATTCAGTTCAGTAAATGGTGGGGAAGGAAAAGAAGATAATCCTGAAAAAGTGAAGTTTATTGCTTTTAAACAACACTTTTTTAGTGCAATTTTATCTACTGATAAACCATTCGAAAAATCAAAATTACAATCTGATGAGTTAGTTAAAGATGAAAAAATCGATACTACTTATATCAAACAATTTAAAGCAACAGTTCCATTGGCTTTTTCAAATGGAGAAGTTGATTATAAAATGAATTGGTATTTTGGACCGTCAGATTATAAAATATTAAAATCATACGATAAAAATTTCCAAAAAATTATTCCGTTAGGATGGGGGATTTTTGGATGGATTAATCAATGGATTTTTATACCATTATTTGGATTTCTAAGTTCATATATTGCTTACGGAATTGCGATTATCATTTTCACGATTATCATCAAATTGGCAATGTCGCCAATTACTTATAAGTCATTCTTGTCACAGGCTAAAATGAAAGTTTTACGTCCTGAGATTACAGAGTTGGGAGAAAAATTCAAAAAAGACCCAATGAAGAAACAACAGGAAACAATGAAATTGTACAACAAAGCAGGAGTAAACCCAATGGCAGGATGTATTCCGGCATTGATTCAGCTTCCGTTTATGTATGCATCATTCCAGTTCTTTCCATCTGCTTTTGAGTTAAGACAAAAAAGTTTCCTTTGGGCAGACGATTTATCTTCATTTGATGCAGTTGTAAAATTACCATTCACCATTCCGTTATACGGAAGTCATATCAGTTTGTTCCCAATTTTGGCAGCAATTGCTATTTTCTTCTATATGAAAATGACTTCAGGAGATCAACAAATGGCAGCGCCTCAACAAGAAGGTATGCCCGATATGGCAAAAATGATGAAAATCATGATTTATGTTTCGCCATTAATGATGTTAATTTTCTTTAATAGTTACGGTGCAGGTTTGAGTTTGTATAACTTTATATCCAACTTAATTACAATAGGAATTATGTTTGTAATTAAAAATTATATTGTTGATACAGATAAAATTCACGGTCAGATTCAGGAGAATAAATTAAAAGAGCCTAAAAAACAAAGTAAGTTTCAGCAACGTTTACAAGATGTAATGGAACAACAAGAGGCAGCAAAAAAACAGAATAAAAAATAATTACAATATTAAAAAATCTCGATTTATCGGGATTTTTTTTTATCCAATATTCTTTAAATTTGGAGTAAATTCTAAATTAAAAAAGATCACAACATACTTTATCAAAGTCCTTTTCGTTAAAGCTTAAAATTAAATTACAATGATTTATAAAAAAATAATAATCGGATTACTTTTCTTAAATGCAGTTTTGGTTTCAGCACAAGATTTAAACAAAGTCGATGCCAGCGGAAAAAAAGACGGAGTCTGGAAAGGAACGTATGAAGTATCTAAACGTCCTCGTTATGAAGGAACTTTTGATCACGGAAAAGAAACAGGCATCTTTAAATTTTTTGATGATACCAAAAAAGGAGATGTTATAGCAACTCGTGATTTTACAGCTAATAACGGAAGTTCGTACACGATTTTTTATGATCAGAATAAAAACAAAGTAAGCGAAGGAAAAGAAGTTGGTAAAGCGCGTGAAGGCGAGTGGAAGTATTATCACAAAGCTTCAAAAGTAGTGATGACACTGGAGAATTATAAAAATGGAAAATTAGAAGGACCGAGAACTGTTTATTATCCGGATTCTAAACTTGCCGAAGAAATGACATACATAAACGGCTCAAAAGAAGGGATCTATAAAAAATACGGACAAAACGGAACTCTTTTAGAACAAACTACTTATAAAAATAATGAATACAATGGTGATGCTGTTTTTTATGATGCTGATGGAGCTGTAGCTTCAAAAGGGAAATTTGTAAACGGGAAAAAAGCGAATATGTGGCAGTTTTACTTAAAAGGGAAATTAACCAAAGAAGTAAATATGAGCGACCCAAAAAGCAGTTATCAGGCAGATTCAAAACCTAAAATGAATTAGATTTTTCTTGAAATCTAAATCTGTTTTTAAATGCAATAAGTTTTCTCTACCGCAACATTACATAAACTAATCAAAACTACCACGATTATCAAAAATAGGGCTTATCTTTGCACCCTTGTAAAAATATAAACGATTTAGAATGAAACGTGTAGTTGTTGGACTTTCCGGTGGAGTAGATTCGAGTGTTGCTGCTTATTTATTGCAACAACAAGGGTACGAAGTTATTGGGCTTTTTATGAAAAATTGGCACGATGATTCAGTTACTATTTCTAATGAATGTCCTTGGTTAGAAGATAGTAATGATGCTTTATTAGTAGCTGAAAAACTCGGAATACCGTTTCAAACTGTCGATTTAAGCGAAGAATACAAAGAAAAAATCGTTGACTATATGTTCAACGAATACGAAAAAGGGAGAACTCCAAATCCTGACGTACTTTGTAATCGCGAAATCAAATTTGATGTTTTCATGAAAATTGCCTTAAGTCTTGGTGCTGATTATGTGGCAACAGGACATTATTGTCAAAAAAATGAAATTGAAGTTGATGGAAAACCAGTTTATCAATTGATTGCCGGCGCAGATAATAATAAAGATCAATCGTATTTTTTATGTCAGTTATCTCAGGATCAATTGTCAAAATCATTATTCCCAATTGGAGCCTTAACCAAACCTGAAGTGCGCGAAATCGCTGCTGAAATGGATTTGGTAACCGCTGAAAAGAAAGATTCACAAGGATTGTGTTTTATTGGTAAAGTACGTTTACCGGAATTTCTGCAACAAAAATTACAGCCTAAAGATGGTAAAATTGTTCAGATAGATAAAAACGATCCTATTTATACTATCGAAAAACCAACAGGTTTATCAGTAGAAGAAGAATTGAAATTTGAAGCACAAAAACCTGCCTATCTTCCAACAATGGGAAAAGTAGTGGGGAAACATCAGGGTGCTCATTATTTTACGATAGGACAACGAAAAGGATTAAATGTAGGCGGAACAACAGATCCGTTATTTATCATTGCTACAAACGTTGAAACCAATACTATTTATACCGGTTTAACAAGTCAGCATCCTGGTTTATTCAAAAAAGCATTATTTATCGAAAAGTCAGAAGTACACTGGATTCGTACTGATTTGGCATTAAAAGTGGGAGAAACGATGGAAGTAATGGCGAGAATTCGTTACCGTCAGCCTTTGCAAAAAGCAACTTTACACCAATTCGAAGACGGAATGTATGCTTATTTTGATGAGCCGCAATCTGCAATAACAGAAGGTCAGTTTGCAGCCTGGTATTTCTATAATGAATTAGTTGGTTCGGGAGTAATTTCTTAGCTTTATACTTTTTTACAGAGGTTTAACCCTTTAAAAAAGTAATCATGAAGTACTATTTCATATTTTTTTTGATGCTATTTTCTTCGGCGATCTATTCGCAGGAGGATGCGTGGGTATATTTTAAAGATAAACCAAATGCACAAGTTTCGTTTGATAATCCATTATTGATGCTTACTCAGCGTGCTTTAGATCGCAGGACAAATCAAAATATTGCCTTAGATCTTACTGATATTCCATTAGAAGAATCTTATATAAATCAGATAAAATCAGGTTCAGGAATCAGCATCAAGGCAAAATCTAAATGGCTAAATGCGCTTCATATTCGAGGAACTCAGGCTGATATTTTATCGCTTAAATCATTGTCATTTGTTGATAAAGTAGCTTTTGCGAATAAAACCTTAAGTACAACTTTAAAAAAAGTTTCAGAAAATAAAGTTTCTCAACCAAATGATAAACTGAAAACAACAGTTGATTATGCGTATGGAACTTCTGCAAATCAAATTCAAATGTTGAATGGGCAAGTTTTGCATCAGCAAAATAAAACAGGTTTAGGTAAAATAATTGCTGTTATTGATGCCGGTTTTCCAGGTGTAAATACGGCTCAGCCTTTTAAAAGACTTATAGATAATAATCAAATTTTAGGAGGTTATGATTTTGTCAACAGAAGCGATGATTTCTATACCGGTGATAGTCACGGAACAATGGTACTTTCTACAATAGGTGGTTACAAAGAAAATGCTCTTGTGGGCACAGCTCCACACGCTTCTTTTTACTTGTTTATAACAGAATATGCTCCCACAGAAAATCCAGTAGAAGAATCATATTGGGTAGAAGCTGCCGAAAAAGCAGATAGTTTAGGAGTAGATATTATTACGACTTCGTTAGGTTATTTTGGTTTTGATAATCCTAATTATAGTCATACTTACAGTGATATGAATGGCTCAACAAATTTTATTTCCCGTGGTGCCGAAATTGCTTTTAGTAAAGGTATAATTGTGGTTTCCTCGGCAGGAAATGAAGGAAGTACTGCAGAACCTCATATTGGTGCACCTGCAGATGCAGTTTCTGTGATTACGGTAGGTTCAGTTACGGCTTCAAAAACAAAATCCGGTTTTAGTTCTGTTGGACCAAGTTTTGACGGAAGAATTAAGCCTGATGTCATGGCGCAAGGTACAGCCTCGGTAGTATCAGATACAGCAGGAAATATTGTTACCGTGAACGGAACTTCATTTTCTTGCCCAATTATGGCGGGAATGATTGCGTGTTTATGGCAGGCTTTTCCAACTAAAAACAATAAGGAAATCAGGCAAATGGTTCTTCAGTCTTCTGATCGATATGCTGCTCCAAATAATAATTACGGTTACGGAATTCCGAATTTTGGATCTGCTTTAGGTGTCGAAGACTTTCAAACTTTTTCTTCAATTTTTTCTGTTTTTCCTAATCCGGCGAAAACTACAGTTTCATTTTTGTTTGAAGATAGTACTGCTTCAATTTCAATTTATTCTGTTTTAGGACAAAAGGTTATTGAGAAACAAATAACAAATCAAAACCCAATTCTTTCTATTGAAGCTTTAAAAAGTGGACTGTATTTTTATACTTTTGACGCTGATGGACTTCATAAAACAGGAAAGATAATCAAACAATAATTGCATTTTTGAATGAATAAAATAACACAACTTTTTAATATAAAATATCCAATTATTCAAGGCGGAATGATTTGGAATAGTGGATGTAAATTAGCTTCGGCTGTAAGTAATGCGGGAGGTTTAGGATTAATTGGTGCCGGATCTATGTATCCGGAAGTTTTACGTGAACACATTCAAAAATGTAAAAAAGCAACCGATAAACCTTTTGGGGTTAATATTCCGATGTTGTATCCTAATATTGAAGAAATCATGAATATCGTGATTGAGGAAGGCGTGAAAATCGTTTTTACTTCGGCAGGAAACCCCAAAACATGGACTTCTTTTTTAAAGGAAAAAGGAATTACTGTTGTGCATGTAGTAAGCAGTAGTGTTTTTGCTTTAAAAGCACAAGATGCCGGAGTCGATGCTATAGTGGCTGAAGGTTTTGAAGCAGGCGGTCATAACGGACGCGACGAAACGACAACGTTGACTTTAATCCCGATGGTGAAGGAGAAGATCCAAATCCCGATTATCGCTGCGGGCGGAATTGCAACAGGACGCGGAATGCTTGCCGCGATGGTTTTAGGCGCAGATGGCGTTCAGGTTGGAAGTCGTTTTGCAGCATCTTTAGAATCATCATCTCACGATAATTTCAAGCAAAAAATAGTTGAAGTTAAAGAAGGTGACACGCAATTGACTTTAAAAGAATTAGCACCTGTTCGATTGATTAAAAATAAGTTTTATAATGATATTCAGGAATTATATGAAAAAGCACCCTCAAAAGAAGATTTAGTGCAGCTTTTGGGCAGAGCAAGAGCCAAGAAAGGAATGTTTGAAGGCGATCTTGATGAAGGGGAACTTGAAATTGGACAAATCGCCGGATTAATTCATGAAATACTGCCAGTTAATCAAATTGTTCAAGAAATGCTAGCCGATTTTGAAGCTGCGTGCCAAGAAAAAGCTAAATTTGAGTTTTAATTACCTGCAAGAAATACATTATGAATACTATACGCACATATATACTTTTACTTTTTTTAGGATTTGGTTTTCAACAAGTTCAAAGCCAGTCGTATAGTTTTAAAACATCTGGATTTAGTGTTTTAGAGAAAAATGAAAGAGGCAAATGGGGAGAATGGTCAAACCTTGATTTGGTCAATTTATCTGTTATTCTGGATACCAATAAACATAGAATCGTAGTGTATTCACAGGAAATACAACTTTTTAGTATTTTAGATTATATAGAACGCGAAGAAAATGATACTGATATCGTGTATTCTTTCATGTGTAAAGATAATGAAGGTCGCGAATGTAAGCTTTCAATTATTACCAGAAAAAAACAGGATTATCGCAAACAGCTTTATATTAATTACGACGATCATATTATATTGTACAATATTTTTAGCGTTTAAAACTACTTCAAATCAAAATAATAAAACCCGACAGATTTCAACACCTGTCGGGTTTGCTATATAAAAAACTTAGAAACTTAGCGACTCAGCAACTTAGACCCTCTTTTAAGAAACATCTTTTATAAACTCATCATATTCTAAGTAAAACATCTCTAAAGCATTCATTTTTTCGAAAAAGAAATCAAAAATTGTATCCCAATTATTACGGTTGCTAAAACCTACACCTTGTATTTCAGTCCAGATTCGGCTAATCGTTTTACCACTTTCAAGAGTATAGTTTTTTTCGAAAACCAGATCTTTAATGAATTCCTCTTCCAGAATATTTTTTAAAGCTTCGAGTTTTTCAAAATAAGCATTTCGTTTCTCGTCGCTTCTCTGTTCGATATCGATAAAAACCTGTGCTTTTTTATTGTCAACATAAAATTTAAAAGAGAAATCTTTAATCTTTGTGTCATAAAGAACCCATTTACGCGGATATTTTTCGGCGAAAGCTACCCAAAACTCTCTTTTTATTTTCTGTGATTCTTCTCTGCTGTACATTTTTTATGGCTTTGATTTTAGAAAACTTGTAGAACCGCGTTTTCTAAACTATATTTATATTTTATTTCTTTTTTATTTGAAAGTACAAAAATAAACTTTGATTATGGATTTTCAAGATTTTTTGCAATATGTTCCCAATTTAATTCCAGTTGAATTACCGGCAGTTGCTTCACATATAAAAATGGCTCCAAAAGAAAGGATACAAGCCTTAAAAAATACTGATCTAAAAATAGAGAATCCCAGAATTGCCGCCGTTATGATGTTGTTTTATCCAAAAGGAGGGAAAACGCATTTGGTTTTAATTGTCAGAAATGCTTATAAGGGAGTTCATTCTTCTCAAATTGCCTTTCCTGGAGGTAAATATGAAATTACAGATGCAGATTATCAGGAAACTGCTTTACGAGAAACTCATGAAGAAGTAGGGGTCGCACCTGAAAATATTGAAGTAATAAAACAATTTACGCCAATGTATATTCCGCCAAGTAATTTTTTAGTGCATCCTTTTTTAGGAATTTCAAGGGATGAACTTTTATTTTATCCAGATGCCAGAGAAGTTGCTGCTATTATAGAATTACCATTGTCTGTTTTTTTAGACGATGAAATAATTACAGAAGCCAAATTGTCAACTTCTTACGGCGATAATATTGTAGTTCCCGCATTTAATATTCAAAAGCATATGGTCTGGGGAGCAACGGCTATGATTTTAAGTGAACTGAGAGATGTTTTGAAAATAACTTTTGAAGGAAATTTGTAAATACTAAGAATTAACAATTTGATATTCATTATAATAGTGATTTCTTTCCGAAATTGCTTTATAGTATTGCCAAAAGAATAAATTTTGTATGTTTGCGTTCTAACAAAAAATACAATACAAGGCTATGGGATTGTTTAAACGAAATCCTTTTGGACACATATTATTCATCAAGAAATGGTTAATCCGAATTTTGGGTGCCATGACTCACAGGAGATATAGAGGTTTTAATGAATTGCAGATTGAAGGGTCTGAAATCATTAAGACACTTCCGGATACAAATGTTTTGTTTATATCAAATCATCAGACTTATTTTGCTGATGTTGTTGCTATGTTTCATGTGTTTAACGCAAGTTTAAGCGGACGTCAAGATACTATTAAGAATATTGGCTATCTCTGGCAACCCAAAATGAATATTTACTATGTTGCTGCAAAAGAAACAATGCAGGCTGGTTTATTGCCAAGAATCTTAGCTTATGTTGGTGCCATTACAGTAGAAAGAACCTGGCGTGCAAAAGGTGTGGATGTTACTAAAAAACGTGATGTTAACCCAAATGATACTGAAAATATCAGAATTGCGCTTGAAGATGGCTGGGTAATTACATTTCCGCAAGGAACTACAAAATCGTTTAAACCAGTTCGTAAAGGTACTGCGCATATCATCAAACAGCATAAACCTATTGTGATCCCGATTGTTATTGACGGTTTCCGTCGTTCATTTGATAAAAAAGGATTACGAATGAAGAAAAAAGGAATTCTGCAGTCATTCATTATCAAAGAACCACTTGATATTGATTATGAAAACGATACAATTGATGAAATTGTAGCAAAAGTAGAGTTTGCAATAGAACAACATCCATCATTTTTAAAAGTTATTCCAGCCGAAGAAATCAAAGCAGAGGAAGAACTTAATAAACTAAGAAGATGGGAGTATTAGATTGTAGATTTTAGAGTTCTGATTAAAAGAGTTTCAGGTTTTAAGTTTCAGGTTTTTTCCTGTTGCAATGAAATGACTTAGAAGCTCAGCATCTTAGAAACTTAGCAACTTAGAAAAAAAACCTCTGAACCTTTTTTAGAAATCAATTTTCTTCAACTCTTTATAATTAGAATATAATCTACGTAATAATCTTCCATATAGTAATCTGTAAATACACCAGAAAGTTCCAAAAAGGACTATTGTAAGCAATAGTAATACTCCCACAGAAAACAACATTGCTTTTCCGTTTAACGCCAGTTTTTCTCTGATAAAAGCCATGTCAGGATTGTAAACATATCCTATAAAGAAGCTAAGAATTGACGAAACGACTAGCATTCCTAAATTATACCAAACATAATATTGTACCGTTTTACGGGTTTTTAAAATACTGCTCATCAATGTTTTTGTAGAAACTGTAGTTGTAATTGTTTTATAGTTTTTATAGAAAAAGTAAATAAAAACTAAAATCACGGCATAGTTAAAGTACAATAAAATCTCCATAAAGAGTATGATTTCCGGATGATTCATTTTTCTTAAAGCATCATCAACATTTGAAAAATAATTAGACACAGTCCAGAATAAAACCTCTAAAACACTAATAATGAAAATCCACTTCACGATTGAAGATGATTTTTTATGAATCATTTTATAGATTTCTTTTTCAGAAATTTGTTGAAAAGAATCGGCGTTCTTTTTCCAGTCTTTTTTTAGTAAATCCAGTTCTTTCATAATAATTTTTAAGGATTTAGTATTTTTTTAAGTTTCCCCTTGATTCTGTTCATTTTCACACGTGCATTCACTTCGCTGATTCCTAAGGTCTCCGCTATTTCTTGATAATCCTTGTCTTCTAAATACATAAAAACCAATGCTTTTTCGATGTCATTAAGCTGATAAACGGCTTTGTACATCAATTTAATCTGTTCTTCTTCTTCATAATTGTAATCAACATCTTTTATAAAATGCTGATGACTTTCGTACTCTACTGTCGATATGGTCCGTTTAGTTTTTCTATATAATGTTATGGCAGTATTTAAGGCAACGCGATACGTCCAGGTCGAAAATTTACTATCACCTCTAAATTTTGGATAAGCTTTCCATAACTGAATAGTGATTTCCTGAAACAAGTCTTTGTGAGCATCTACGCCAGCAGTATATAATCTACAAATCTTGTGGATTATATTCTGATTTGCCTGCAATTGCGCAACAAATGACTGTTCTAGATTCTCGCTCATAATCTATTAGTAGTACTGCAATCAATTTTGTTACAGTGAATGATTATTTTTTTTGTCACAGGTTAACAATGGTTTTTTTTTACCACGAATTTCACAAATTTTTAGAATTACCATTTTAGCGTTAATTTATTACATCAATATTAAAAAAATAAAGTCATTTTCGTTTGTGAAAATTCGTGACATTGGTAGAATTCGTGGCGAACATTTATAATTCTCGAGTTTTATAATAATTCACCATTAAATCTACAAATTTACTATAACCTTCCATACCATCTTTTTGGTTATTGGTTTTCAAGAAATTGTCATAAAAAACATGAAAACCTTTATCTATAAAAGTATCATATTGTTTCCAGAAATCCTGGCTTTCCTGATAGTTTTTTAAAATCCCCACGTGAACTGTTTTCTTTAATTGCTTAAATATTTTTTCATCCTTTGCCTGCCACATTCCTAAACAATAACGCAAAGCAAAACTATATCCTGAATACTGATAATATAAATTTTCATTTTTTACAGAAGCCAGCACTCCAATAAAATTGCATTCACTTTCACTTGCATAACCCATTTGGTGCGCCATTTCGTGACAAGTTGTAACGGGAAAATTGTACATTGGCAATAGATCATTTACCTGAGCTTCATTTGTAAACGGATTGAGATAACCGCCAAAACCCATATAAGTAAGAGGTAAACTAAAGAGCGACTTTTTAACGCTTAAAACTTCATATTTAAAATACGGATACTGATTTGCCAGATTTTCATAACCACTTAAATTCATCTGAAAAGCCTGATTTTGTGAATATGGAAAAACAACTTTAGAACTGTCTTTTTTAGTGATTTGAAACTGAATTTCGTTCGTTTTCACAATTAGTTTTTTAGTGAAACTCAATAATTCAGCATCAGAATATTCTCTTTCGATTTTCATTTTTTCGAAAAGAGGTTCTCTGTAATAATTGAATGCCCAAAGCAAATGAAAGAAAAAGTAAAATATGGAAAGGCAGCTTAAAACTGTGAGGAGATTATCTTTCCATTGTAATTTCCAGGTTTTTCGGGTTTTCCAAATCCACCGAATCATAAATAAAATCAAAACAGAATAAATACAATCTCCAACCGAAAAAGGAATTTTGCCTAAAATGATTCTTGAAAAGTGAGAGGTTTTTATATATAATCCGTTGCTATAAAAGCTTTCTATAAATTCTGGGAAATACGGAAGGATTTTTAAAATAATGATTTGCAGAAGAAGGAATAAAGGTAGAATATATTTTGACTTCACGGTTTTAATTTTGGATACGTAAATATAAATCAAAATGCATAAAAAAAACCGAAGTTGATTCGGTTTTAGTACAGGTTGTATTTTTATTTTTTGCTAATTTTAGCTTACATTGCAATGATATCGTTTTTCATAATATTTGGTTTTAACTTTAAAAGTTTTACATGTTAAAAATAAAGTATTCTTCCCATTAAATAAAACAAACTAACATTTTATAATTTCTTTAAAATTTCCTTCCTTGAATTTTCCTTCAACAATTTTGCTTTTATTCACAAAGTTATAAGTAAAAATATTATTTAAACCTGTCAAACTATGACGAGCAGTGATTTGAAATTGTATATAAGTTGAAGAGCTTTCCATTTTAGCGGATAAGTCCTCGTACGTGAAAAATTGAACACAATTATCTCCGTAATTTTTTTTTAAAGGTTTGAAACCAAATATAAAATTAACCTTATTTGTTTTAAGTTCAATTTTAGAGAAGACTTTATTAATAATTCCATTTTCACCTTGTCGAATGTAATAATAATTAGACCTCGCTTCAATATCATAAGCACCAAAAAAGGATTTATTAATTATTTTAAAAGAATAGCAAATGTCTGTAACGTTATCAAACGGGCTATCATTTTTGGCTATAAAATGTACAATGTCAAATTTTGGTTTAAAGAAAATTAATAATGTAAATATGAAAATAAAAGATGCAATTATGTTGCATGTAATATTAAATATAAATTCAGAAATCATAAAGGAGAAATTATTTTTGCCAAATATACGAATATTGTAAGAAATAACTTTTAAAATCGTATGTTTTGATCTTAAAATATAGATATGAATTCATTTATTTGTACATGCATAAACATTATCGTCTATTTTTTTAATACTTAATAGTTATGTAACTTTGAAACTCATAATTGTTAAACATCAAACAAAATATAATGAGTCAGGAAATTAGAAATCTGGAACCAAAAGCACTTTGGAATAAATTTGCCGATTTAAACGCAGTTCCGCGTCCGTCAAAGAAAGAAGAACGTGTGATTGAGTTCATGAAAAACTTTGGAAACAGCTTAGGTTTAGAAACTTTTGAAGACGATATCCGAAATGTAATTATCAGAAAACCGGCAACTCCGGGAATGGAAAACCGTAAAGCAATTGTTATGCAGGGGCATCTTGATATGGTACACCAAAAAAATGCCGACACAGTTTTTGATTTCGATACACAAGGAATTGACATGTATGTAGATGGTGACTGGGTTCGTGCCCGTGGTACAACACTTGGCGCTGATAATGGACTTGGCGTAGCAACAATTATGGCTATTTTAGAAAGCAAAGACATTCCGCATCCTGCAATCGAAGCTTTGTTCACAATTGATGAAGAAACCGGAATGACTGGAGCTTTAAATTTAAAAGGAGGAATACTTCAAGGGCAGATTCTTTTGAATTTAGATACTGAAGAAGATGATGAAATAGATATTGGCTGTGCCGGAGGAATTGATGTAACGGCTACAAGAACCTATAACGAAGAAGAAGTTCCGGAAGGTTCAGTTGGACATATTATTACCGTAAAAGGTTTAAATGGAGGTCATTCAGGAATGGATATCAACAAAGGTTTAGGGAATGCTAATAAAATAATGAATCGTTTGTTATTTGATGCATTTGAAAACTTTGGTTTGCAAGTAGTGGAGATTAACGGTGGAAGTTTAAGAAATGCAATTCCGAGAGAAAGTGTTGCTAAAGTAATTATTTCTGAGATGTTTGACGAAGCGTATATTTTTGATATGCAGGAAATTATAAACGATATAAAAACCGAATACAAAACGACTGAACCAAACTTATCTATTGAAATCGTAAAATGCGATTTACCTGAAAAAGTAATGGATTTAGGAGTTCAGGAAGGAATCATCAGAGCAATTTATGCAGCGCATAATGGTGTTTACAGAATGAGCGCTGATATGGATGATTTAGTTGAAACATCAAATAATATTGCTCGTGTTATTGTAAAAGACGGTGAAATTTCAATAGGATGTTTAACACGTTCTTCTGTAGAAACTTCAAAATTTGATTTGGCTAATGCATTGCGTTCTGCTTTTGAATTAGTAGGTTGCGAAGTAGAACTTTCAGGATCTTATCCAGGCTGGACACCAAATGTAAATTCTGAAATATTAGATACTTTGGTAGGAATCTATGAAAAGCAAAATAACGAAAAGCCAAAAGTTGTAGCTTGTCACGCTGGTTTAGAATGTGGAATTTTAGGAACAAATTATCCTGAGATGGATATGATTTCTTTTGGACCAACTATTCATGGTGCGCATTCGCCTGATGAAAGAGCAAGTATTTCTTCAGCTCAAAAATATTGGAAATTTGTATTAGAAATTCTTTCAAATATTCCAGTTAAGTAGTAAGTTGACAGTCGCAGTTTTCGGTAAGCAATTTAGTTGAGTACTGAAAACTGTGACTGAATACTAAAATCGGTGTAAGTTTACAGTCTCAATATTCAGTTTCAAACAACTGCAAACTGAGACTGTAAACTGAGACTGAAAACTAATCTCTTTTAGGAGAATTTTTCTTTTCTCTCTTTTCTTCTTTCTTTTCTTTAGCCGTTTTTAATGGTTCTTTTTTTGCTGTTTTTTTAGTATCCTGACTCTTTGCCATAATATTTAAATTTAGTTATTTCTTTTTTTGAATATAAGTAAATGTAGCTAAAATATTCTGATTTGTTTAGAATATTATTTTAAAAAATCCCCATCTATAATTAATAACTCCACTCCCGTGGCAGTTATAGAGCGATGAGAGCTTGCATTATCAGAGACTACATAAGTCATTCCTTTAGTAAGTATAAAATTTTCCCCAGTTTCTAACTCGCTAATAAATTCCCCTTCCAGACAATGAACAATATGTCCTTTTTGACACCAATGATCAGCAAAGTAATTTTTAGAATAAGTGACTTTACGAATTCGTAAACCTTCTAATTGTAACGTTTGCCAATATGCAATTCCGGTTTCTCCGGCGTGTTCTGTCATGGGAATTAAATTCCAGTCAATGCTTTGAAATGGGATTAAAGACATGGTTTATTTTTTATTTGGTTAATTAATCAAATTTATTAAAAACAAAAAATCCTCAATTACTACTGTAAATGAGGATTTTGTTATATGTTGAAGTTAAATCTAATTTCGTTTTAATACTTTATATTGTTCGTAACAACCGCTAATAGCATCCATAATTTGTAAATCATTTGCTGATTGTATAAAGGCATCAGAATAATTGCAACGTTGTAAAATTTCAGGAATTTCATCTTTACTAACACCTAAAAGTACAGAAACTGTTTCACGATCATATTTAGATTCAAGAAGGTTTCTAACGGTATCATCCTTCCTCATTTCCTTTAATTTTTTAAGTTCCTTGGCGTTTTTTCCGAAGAAACCATAAAGAACATCGGCAGGATTAAAAATAGATCCTAATACTTTCCCGAAAGCATTTGGCGAATATTCACCCGCTTCATAACCTTGCGTAAGGCCTGAAATACTGTAACGATAGTTTTCTTTTGTTGGAATTAATTTCGAATCGACTTCAAGATATCCTGTTAAGCTAAAAGGGGCAATAATTACTTCTTCAAGAGCAATTGCTTTTTCAGTAAGCTGAATTCGTGTTACTTTATTTTTTATCCAGTCATTTGTTACCCTGATTCGCAAAGATTGGAATCCCAGAATAGAAAAGTGAATGGTATCGTTTAGCTGAACATCTATTTCAAAATATCCTTTTGCATCAGACTTTGCACCACGAACTTTGTTGGTGTTGATGATATTTACATTAGCAAGAGGCTGTTTACTATTATCATTGATAATGTAACCTGATACTCTTTGAGGTACTGTAGACTCAGCGTCTTGTGCAAAACCGATTGTAGAAAGTAGTGTAAAAAAGAAAACTGCGAAATATTTCATATCCTGATTTAAAGCACTAAAAGTACTAAATAGGGATTAAATATTTCGCAGTCTTCGAATATAATTATCAGAAAATTAACAAAGGAAAGAACTGTTGCTTCTTGTATTTAACTAAAAGGGGTAAGGAGATTTAAATTACATTGTTTTGAATTACAAAACCTATCTATTAAAAAGAAGATTCTTTGAATAAAAAAATCCCAAATTCCAATTATGTCTGGAATTCGGGATTTTATATTTTAAGATAATTAAATTATTAATCTCTTCTTGGTCTTCTTGGTCTTGGTGAGTCACCAAAGCTTTCAGAACGTCTTGGAGCTCTATCAGAACCACCTTCTGTTCTTGGAGTAGAACTTCTAAAACCACCTTCTCTTGGAGCAGAGTTTCTGTCGCTTCTGAAACCACCTTCTCTAGGAGCAGAGTTTCTATCGCTTCTAAATCCTCCAACACCTCCGCCAGAACCTTCACGTCTTGGAGCAAAACTTCCTTCACGTCTTGGAGCAGAACTACGTCCGGCACCTCCACCGCTACGTCCGTTATGGTCACGTCTTCCGCCACCATCATTTTTAGAAATTTCAACATTAATACGACGTCCTTCTAATTGTACGTTGTTTAATACTTCCATAACTTTATCAGTATGCTCAGGATCAGTGTTAAAGAAAGAGAAACCTTCTTTTACATCCACTTTGAAAACGTCATCACGACCTAAGTCTAATGTTTCTTTCAAATAATCTTTAAGTGACATCCAATCGAAATTGTCTCTTGAACCGATGTTTACAAAATAACGAACTGCTCCATTATTATTGAATTCTCTTGGCTCAGAATCTCCTCTTTCACGTCTTTCAGAACCTGAAGACTGGTTAGAGATGTCTCTGTTTTTCTTGTAGTAAGCAATAAAACGGTTAAATTCTACTGAAACCATTTTCTTAATCAACTCTTCTTTAGATAAACCTTCAAGAACATTGTTGATTGCTGGTAAATAGTTGTCAATTTCGTGATCAACTTCAGTATCTTTAATTTTGTTTGCTAAGTGCAATAATTGAATCTCACAAATTTCGATTCCTGACGGGATCGTTTTTTCTTCAAATTTTTGTTTGATGATTCTTTCGATAGATGAAATTTTACGCAACTCACTTTTTGTAACAATTACAATAGAAGTTCCTAATTTTCCAGCTCTACCAGTACGTCCTGAACGGTGATTGTAAGTTTCGATTTCGTCAGGTAATTGGTAGTTCACTACGTGAGTAATGTTGTCTACGTCAATACCACGTGCAGCAACGTCAGTAGCAACAAGCATCTGAATTTGTCTTCCACGGAAAGATTTCATTACACCGTCACGTTGCGCCTGAGATAAATCTCCGTGCAATGCAGCAGCGCTGTATCCATCTTCAATTAATTTTTCGGCAACAGCTTGTGTATCTCTTTTAGTACGACAGAAAACCACAGAGAAAATGTCTGGATTTGCATCGGCTAAACGTTTTAAAGCTTCGTAACGATCACGTGCATTCACTAAGTAAAATTCGTGAGAAACGGTAGCTGAACCTGAGTTTTTAGCACCTACTGTAATTTCTAAAGGCTCGTGCATGAATTGTTTTGCAATTCTAGCAACCTCTTGTGGCATAGTTGCAGAGAATAACCATGTGCTTTTTTCGTCTGGAGAAGTTGAAAGGATGTTTACGATATCTTCGTAGAATCCCATGTTCAACATTTCATCAGCCTCATCAAGAATACAATAGTTGATTTGAGAAATGTTTACCAATCCTCTGTTAATCATATCTTGCATTCTACCCGGAGTTGCAACAATAATCTGTGCACCTCTTTTAATGTCTCTTGCTTGCTCTGTAATGCTAGCTCCACCGTAAATTGCTACCACATTAATACCTTTTTCGTATTTAGAGTAGTTTTTAATTTCGTTGGTAATCTGCAAACATAGTTCGCGTGTTGGAGATAAAATTAATGCTTGTGTATTTCTGTTGTTGGCATCAATTTTTTGAATTAGCGGAAAACCAAATGCTGCCGTTTTCCCTGTCCCTGTCTGAGCCAACGCAACCATATCTGTGTCTTTTTCCAATAATAGGGGAATCGCTTTCTCCTGTACTTCAGTCGGATTTTCAAATCCTAGATCTAAAATCGCCTTCAGTAACGATTCACTCAATCCTAATTGTTCAAATTTGTTCATATGTATTTTTAAAATAGGGTGCAAAATTACTGTTAATTATTCAGATAAACTAATGCTATTTTAAGAATTATGTATTTGTTATGATTTGATTATCAAAAAGTTATGTTTATTGTAAAATGTTTTTAATGATAAAACGAAGATTTTACTACAAAAACACGTCATGAAATATAAATTTAAGGCTATAAAATGTTGTATTTAAAACAATTATTTGGTTGTATTCAGGAAATCAATTAGTTGCTCTGTTGCTTTTGCACGATGACTGATTTTATTTTTAATATCCGAAGATAATTCTGCAAAAGTTTCGTCATAATTTTCCGGCTTAAAAATTGGATCATAACCAAAACCGTGATTTCCAGTTTTCTCTAAAACAATAGTTCCTTTAGCAATTCCGGTAAATAAATGCTGTTCTCCTTTTATATTGAGTGCAATAACAGTTTTGAACTTAGCACTGCGATCTTCTTTACCTGATAAACCTTTTAAAAGTTTATCCATGTTATCATCGGCATTTCGTTGTTCTCCTGCATATCTTGCGGAATATACACCAGGTTCACCATTTAACGCTGTAACTTCTAGACCCGTATCATCAGCAAAACAATCGTAACCGTATTTTTGGGTTACATAATTCGCTTTCAAAATAGCATTTCCTTCAATAGTATCAGCAGTTTCAGGAATTTCTTCATGGCAGCCAATTTCTTCCAGACTTAATAATTGAATAGATCCTTTTAAGATACTTTGAATTTCTTTGATTTTATTAAGATTATTTGAAGCGAAAACCAGTTGCATGAGAATGTGTTTAGATGTTTAAAACACAAATTTAGAATTCTTATATTTGATATGTGACGAAAAATAAAAATAAATGAAGATCTCTTTACTCTATAAAAAAATAACACCTTTTGTTAAGCCATATAAAAAAATGGTTATTGCTACTTTATTGCTAACTTTTTTGGGTTCGTTTGCCGCACAGGTCAATGCCTTAATATTAAAATACACTGTAGATACAATTAATAATTTAATGGTGGCACATGAACCATTATCAAAAGGATTTCATTTATTAGGTATAATTAGTATTGTTTTACTTTCTAAAGAATTGATATATTCTATCGTGCAATTTGGTCAGAAATTTTATGGCGAAAAGCTTCGTATTTTTATAACGCGCGATATTTCTCAGGCTATTGTAGCAAAAATATTAAGTTATAGAATGGAGTTTTACACCTCTGGCGAAAATGAAAGCGGAAAACTGCAAACCAGGATTGATCTCGGAATTAGCAGTTTAACAAGATTGGTTCAAAACTTTTTTATTGATATTATGCCTTTGTTTGCTAATGCTTTTGTGGCGCTGATATTAATGTTTTATGCCAATGTGTATGTTGGATTAGTAAGTTTATGTATCATTCCTATTTATTTTTATGTGAGTCAGCTTCAAGCAACTAAATTAAGTGGTTTTAGAAGAAGAATGCGTAATTATCGCGAAACAAAAAATAACGGAATCATAAGCCTGATAGAATCCATAACGGTAATTAAGTCTTTTGTTCGGGAACCTATGGAAGCAGAAAGACATCAGAAGATTCAGTTTGAAATGACCGAAAATCAGCTCGACACACGAAAAACCAGTTTTATTTTTGAAAGTATTAAAGGTTTTATCGAGCAAATAGGAGTTGTGATTATCATTATTCTAACCGCATATTTTGTTTTGAATAATACCATGACAATTGGAGCAATCATGTTTCATATTATGTTGTTTAATAATGTGTCATCGCCAATTAGACAATTGCATCGTATTTATGATGAAGTAAATGATGCTTTAATATATTCCGAAGGATTCTTTGATATTTTAGAATCTGATAATGAAAAAGAAACAAGCGGCGATTATATTCCGGAAAAAATTGTGGGACTTATCGAAGTGAAAAATGTCGATTTTGTTTATCCTAACGGAACAAAAGCACTTTTTGATGTTAGTTTTACGATAAAGCCAAACGAAAATACCGCTTTAGTTGGATTAAGCGGTGCCGGAAAAAGTACTATCATTAATTTATTGGATAAATTTTATCTGCCTTCATCAGGAAAAATATATCTGGACGGAGTAGATTTAAACGATTACAATACTGATTTTCTTCGTAAAAACATTGGATTGGTTTTACAAAAGAATCACATTTTTAAAGGTACAATTGCAGAGAATATTCTCTACGGAAAACCTGAAGCAACGCAATCTGAAATTATGGATGCCGCCAAACAAGCTTATATTCACGAACAAGTCATGCAATTGCCTAAAGGTTATGATTCTGATGCGCATTTACTTTCCGGAGGACAACAACAACGAATTGCCATTGCGAGATTGTTCCTGAAAAATCCGCCAATTATTTTTCTGGATGAACCAACGGCAAGTTTAGATGCAATAGCTACAGAACAGATAAAAAAATCACTTGACGCAATTAAAAAAGACAGAACAGTAATTATTATTTCTCACAGTATTTCACAAATTATTGATGCTTCTAATATAATTGTTTTAGAACAGGGAAAATGTGTCGAAAAAGGAACTCACGATGATTTATACGATAATAGATCTGTGTATTACAGAATATTTACAGCAATGGCAAATAGTTTAAATCTTGATAAGATTGCGCAAACGCTGGATTAAGTTTATCTGCTCATTTTTTAGTAAAGTTTCAAATTTTAAAGGATGTTTATTTTTAAGATTACTCTATTGCACTTTTTCGCAGTTCTCTTTGTCAAAGTTTTAAACTTTGACAAAGATTTCTACGCTTACAAATAAAATAAAGAAAATTCTTATATTTTTATTCACTTTTGAGCAAGCCTTTTTAAAAATATAAATGGATATTAGATTACAAAACTTAGAACCCGATTGCTTTTATCATATTTATAATCGTGGAATCAACGGAAATGAAATTTTTAAAGATCAAGAAAATTTCATGTTTTTTATAAAACAGTTTATTAAATATATGATTGATGTTTGTGAGGTATATAGTTATTGTCTGATGCCAAATCATTTTCATTTCGTTATAAAAGTCAAATCAGAAAAAGAGTTGTTGTTATCTTTAAGTGATAAAAATGAATATAAGAAACATGGGTTACATTCAGTTCAAAATTTGGTAAGCAAACAAATTAGCAGATTTATCAGCTCGTATACACAATCATATAATAAAGTACACAAAAGACATGGAGCTTTGTTTGAATCACCTTTTAAAAGAAAGAAAATTGACAGTATTGAGTATTTGAGAAATGTTATTATTTATGTAAATCAAAATCCAACTGATATAAACTTAGATTTTAAGATTTATAAATTTTATTCATATACAACAATTTTATCTTTATCAAAACGAATTTAATGAGAAAAGAAGTGATTGAATTATTTCATGATTTAGAAAATTTTATTTATTGCCATGAGAAAATGACTGATTTTAAAATTTAATTGAAGTAGCACAGTAAAAAATCTTTGTCAAAGTTTAAAACTTTGACAAAGATGCCGATCTAAATTAGAGTATGATTTCAAGAAAAATAATCAGTAAGAGAATAATGAAATAATGAAGTCTGTATTTTTTCAAATTAAATTCGGGCAAGAATCATTAGTACTTTTTTAGGTAAACAAAAATACAAACATTCGGTTACGTCTGCTTTATTTTATAAATTTATCAATTCCGTAAAATTATAATAAACTTTCTATCTAAATCAATAACCACATGAATGCAAAATTTACAAGGTTGATTTTAACTTTATTCCTAATTGGGAATATTGGTTATTCTCAAAAAGACAATTCTTTTAATATTAAAAAGCAACTCGATTATTGTGCCGAACAAGCTTCGAAAACCTTAGAGGTGATTCCAAATGACGGAACATCACCTAGAACTGTGGCTAATAGAAGTAAGGATTGGGAATTTGTCAACTATAAAGATTGGACAAGTGGTTTCTGGCCTGGTGAATTATGGTATTTATACGAAGCAACTCGAGATAAAAAATGGGAAAAAGAAGCGGATAAATTCAGTCAGTTTCTAAAACCTTTATCTGTTAGTAAAGCAAATGATCACGATTTAGGTTTTCAGATTTTCAATAGTTTTGGCAACGGATATCGGTTAACAAAAAATCCTGAATACAAAGATATTATCTTAAAAACAGCGGATACTCTGGCAACACTTTTTAATCCAAAAGTAGGCACTATTTTATCGTGGCCTCATAATAAATATGGCGGACATAACACGATCATCGATAATATGATGAATTTAGAACTGCTTTTTTGGGCTTCTAAAAATGGAGGAAATAAAAAACTATATGACATTGCGGTAAGACATGCCGAAACTACGATGCAGAATCATTTTAGACTAGATAATAGTTCATATCACGTAATTATTTACGATTATGAAACCGGTAAAAAAATAAAAGGAATCACCGCGCAGGGTTATAGTGATAATAGTATGTGGGCGAGAGGTCAGGCGTGGGCTATTTATGGATTTACAATGGTTTACAGAGAAACAAAAGACCAGAAATTTTTAGACTTTGCTCATAAACTGGCACGAGTTTATCTGGACAGATTAGCAACCGAAGATTTAATTCCGTATTGGGATTTTAACGCGCCGGGAATCCCGAATGAACCAAGAGATGCATCGGCGGCAGCGATCGTATCTTCCGCACTTATTGAATTAAGTTCTTATACAAAAGATGCAACTCTTAAAAAAGAATATTTAACGAAGTCAGAAAAGATGATTGTTTCACTTTCAGATCATTATCAAAGTCACGATGTAAATTCGGCTTTTTTGTTGCATTCAACAGGACATAAACCAGCAGGAAGCGAAATAGATTGTTCGATAAATTATGCAGATTATTATTATCTTGAAGCACTTTTAAGGATTCAGAAAATAAAAAAATAAATATTTTAAATTTAAGACTATGATTAATAAAATCATCCGGATTTCATTTGCCATCGCTTTGATGGTAATGTTGATAAGTTGCAAAAACACAAAGCAAAAACTTCAGGAATATGTAACATCATATAATAGTACGGCTGCAAGTTTTAAAGCTGATGATGTTACACTTACAACTGCAAGAGGTTATATTAATGACAACAAAATTGAATTGCGATTTGAGACAAATTTAAAACAAAACGCATCTAATGTTTCAAAAGCAAATGCTGAGTTTTCTAAACTTTTGAAAGAAATGATTATTGAAAATCAAATTCCTAAAGAACTTGTTGAAGAAGGTATTCAGTTTGATGCTTATTTTTTAGCCGATGATAATACTGTTTTTGTAAAGGAAATAATAAACAAAGAATCAATATCTGAATTATTAAAATAATTTGAAATGTATTTGTTTGTAGAAGCCACTTTTAATCAATTTTAAAAGTGGCTTTTTTTGTTTGATTATTATTAAATGGTTTCTTTTAATTTAAGGTGTATGTATAGTTTTATCTTAGGTAATGAATTTATAGTCAAATAGCTACAGTTTATGTGTTTCTATTCTTAAATTGCTTTTGTTTAAAAATTTGATTATGTTTGAGTTAAAAATTAATCTAAAACCTAAAAAATTATGAAAAAAATTACTCAAATCGCATTTGCTCTTGTTCTTGGATTAATGTTGGTAAGTTGTAAAAATACCAAGCAAAAAATTCAGGAGCATGTTACTACCTACAATAATTCATCATCGATTAAAGGTACTGGTATTACAGGTACGACGGCTAAAGCATTTTTAAATGATAATAAGATTGAAATTAGAATTGAAACCAATTTAGAAGAAAACGATACCAACAGGTTAACGTATAAAAATTCATTTCCTGATTTACTGAAAGATATGATTAAAAACGATCAAATTTCTAAAGAATTAGTTGATGAAGGAGTAAAATTTGATGTGTATTTTTTAGCGTATAATAACGCAATTCTTGCTCAGCAAATAGTGGATAAAGAAGAATTAGCGGTTTTAGAAAACACAGGTGATTCTAAAGGCGAAGTGGCTTCGAAACTTTAATTTTAATAAAGCAGAATAAAATAAAAAAAAGCCTTTTTGAATTTTCAAGAAGGCTTTGATTTTTTATCGTTTTGTAACATTTGTTAAAATATCAGGGAAGTAAGAATCTGATAAATGACCAAATTCATCACCACGCATGAAAATATTTCCATCAACTTCTGCAAAACTCTTTTTACCTGCTGCTGCTAAAAGCTCATTTGCGGCGTGTAATGTATTTTTATGAAAGTGATATACACGATCTGATTTATCGGTGACAACTAAACCTTTCATTAGCATTTTATTTTGAGTAGCAACTCCGGTAGGACATTCGTTATTATGACAACGCAATGCCTGAATACATCCCAGAGAAAACATGAAACCACGAGCACTATTACACATATCTGCACCTAATGCTATTGCATGCAAAATAGAATAACCGGAAATAATTTTTCCGCTTCCAATAACGCGCATTTTATCACGAATATTTAAACCAATCAATGTTTTGTTTACAAATATCAATGCAGGCTCAAATGGCATTCCAACGCCATCGGCAAATTCTAACGGAGCGGCTCCGGTTCCACCTTCGGCACCATCAATAGTGATAAAATCAGGATACGTATCTTCGGCAATCATTTCGTGACAAATAGCTTCAAATTCGGCAGTATTACCAATACACAATTTAAACCCAATAGGTTTTCCATTAGATAACTGACGCAATTGTGCTATAAAATGAATTAGTCCTTTACTGTCTGAAAATGCATGATGCCCGGGAGGAGAAAGAATCATAGTATGAGGTTCAACGCCTCTGATTTTAGCAATTTGTTTGGTGTTTTTAGCAGCAGGAAGTACTCCGCCATGTCCTGGCTTTGCACCTTGCGAAAGCTTAATTTCGATCATTTTTACGTTAGGAAGATTCGCTTTTTCCGAGAATTTTTCAGGGCTGAAATTTCCGTCGTTATCTCGGCATCCAAAATATCCTGTACCAATTTGCCACGTAATATCGCCACCACCAGCAAGATGAAATTCGGTTAAACCACCTTCTCCCGTATTTTGATAAAAGTTTCCTTTTTTAGCACCAATATTGATCGCGCGAACTGCATTTTCACTTAACGAACCAAAACTCATTGCAGAAACGTTGAATAAAGAAGCTGAATAAGGCTGCTTACAATCTTTTCCTCCAACTAACACGCGAGGCAATTCTTCGTTGACTTTTGCCGGAAAAATAGAATGTTTTATCCCTTCGTAACTGTCATGGTTAAGGTTTAGCTGAGTTCCGAAAGGTGTACTTGAATCGATATTTTTTGCTCTTTGGTACACTAAAGAACGCTGATTTCTTGAAAATGGTTTTCCATCAGTCGATCTTTCGATAAAATATTGCTGAATTTCAGGTGCAATCATTTCAAACAAATATCTGAAATAACCTAAAACTGGGAAATTTCTTAAAATGGCATGCTTTCTTTGAAGTATATTATAAACGCCAACAACTAATAAGATAGGAATAATAATAACGAGTAGAAAACCACGCTTGGTATAAAAATAAATTGTAACAACAATTATCAACAATAAGAATCCATAGATAAAGAATTTTTTTCTCATGTTTTTAAAAAATTTAATAATAATGTTTAATAATTAGTTGAATCGCAGGCGAACATAAACATGTTTGATGCCTTTCTTATCTGATTCCCTTTCGTCAATTTCCAGAATATCAGTCAGCGATTTTAGCATTGGCGTAAGCTTAGAAAAACCATAATTTCTAGGATCAAATTCGGGTTTTTTCTTTACGATTAAGTTCCCAACATCTCCTAAAAACGCCCAACCATCATCATCTTCAATGTCTTCAATGGTAGCTTCTATAAGTTCAATTGTTTGTTTGTCTATTTTATGTAGTGCTTTTTCGGCTGGTTTTTCAACAGGTTTTTTAGCATCGGCAGTAGCGGCAGTTTTAGGTTTTTTCTTTTGGATGGCTCCGTCGAGAACCTCAATATAAATAAATCGGTCACAGGCAACGATAAATGAATTTGGTGTTTTCTTTTCGCCAATACCAATTACTTTCATGCCGGATTCTCTTAATCTAATCGCCAGACGAGTAAAATCGCTATCACTGGAAACAATACAAAATCCGTCCAGTTTTCCTGAATAAAGTAAATCCATTGCATCGATAATCAAAGCAGAATCTGAGGAGTTTTTGCCAACGGTATAACTATATTGCTGAATTGGAGTAATTGCGTGTTCTAATAAAACTGCTTTCCATCCATTAGAATTAGGTTTGGTCCAGTCAGCATAAATACGTTTTGTGGTAGGTGTGCCAAATTTTGTTATTTCTTCCATCATGCCTTTTACATTACTATAAGGCACGTTATCGGCATCAATAAGAACGGCTAATTTGAGATCTTTTGAGTTGCTTAAAGCCATTATTTAAGTGTTAGAAAAATTAGTACTTCCAAAGGTAAAACTAAAATTGGTTTTTATTAGAATTTGATACTGAATAAGTGTTTTGTATATTATAAATTATTCTGGTTATAAATAAGAGTTTTTTTATAAAATCAATTAAAGATAAGTTTGTCTTTTAATATAGATTTAAATATCTTTGTATTAAATCAACAAATTTATCTATGTTTTCAAAAGCTTGTGAATACGGCATTAGGGCATCAATATTTATTGCGACTAAATCATCTGAAGGAATCAGGGTAGGAATAAAAGATGTCGCGAAAGAAATTGATTCGCCCGAACCTTTCACAGCCAAAATAATGCAGATTCTAACTAAAAGCGGAATTATAGAATCGGCAAAAGGAGTAGGAGGAGGATTTGAAGTTTCTGCAAATGCTGTAAAATCAATAAAACTCATTCAGATTGTTGATGCTATTGATGGAGACACTATATATAAAGGATGTGGAATTGGGTTGAAAGAATGTTCAGAATTAAAACCATGCCCTGTACATAATGAGTTTAAAAAAGTGCGACAACTACTTTTAGAAATGCTTACAAATACCACATTAGAACAATTAGCATCCGGAGTTTCAACCGGTGATTTTTTTCTTAAAATTAATGACAGCAAAATATAATATAATTTTAAATACATAGAAATGAATAAAAAAGTCAAGATTTCGATTGTGATGCTAATGGGATTTTTAGCAATTACATCTTGTGGAAAAAAAGAAGTTTCAGCAACAGAGCAACCAACTGAAGTAAATGAAACAACATCTGATGAAGGAGTAAAACCGGCAGTAAGCAATGTTTTAGTTATTGAAGGGAATGATCAAATGCAGTTTAGTACAAATGAATTAAGGGCTCAGGCTGGAAAACCAATCACTTTAACTTTAAAACATGTTGGTAAAATACCTAAAGAAGCAATGGGACATAACCTTGTTATTTTACAGGAAGGAACAGATGAAGCTGCTTTTGCATCTAAAGCAATTGCTGCCAGCGACACTGATTATATCCCGGCTTCAGAAAAAAGTTCGATTATTGCGCATACCAAATTACTTGGCGGAGGAGAAGAAGATACAATTGAATTTACTATAGATAAAAAAGGAACTTATAACTTTTTATGTACTTTTCCAGGTCATGTTTCTATGATGAAAGGTGTTTTAATTGTGGAATAAATAACAAACTCTAACGCTATTATGGCTTTAGAGTTTTTTAACAAACTAATAAAAGATAAATTTATCTTTTATTTTAAAATTGAGTATTAATTAATTATAATAAAAAAATGGAAGATTTAAAAAATAAAACAATTGGTTCATTTGTAGCTCAGGATTTTAGAACAGCAGCAGTTTTTACAAAATATCAAATCGATTTTTGCTGTAAAGGAAACAGAACGGTTAATGAGGTTTGCGAAAATCAGAATATTGATGCAAATGTATTATTGCAAAAAGTTTATGATATTTTAGAATCTGAAGATGGTAATACGATTGATTTTAATTCCTGGCCACTAGATTTACTGGCGGATTACATAGAGAAAACGCATCACCGTTATGTCGAAGATAAATCGACCGTTTTAATACAGTTTTTAGATAAGCTTTGTAAAGTCCATGGCGCTGCTCATCCGGAATTGTTTAAGATAAATGAATTGTTTACGGAATGTGCGGGTGAATTGTCACAACACATGAAAAAAGAAGAATTAATGCTGTTCCCTTTCATTAAAAGAATGGTGAAAACCAAAGAGTCTAATGGTGTTTTGACTCCGCCATCTTTTGGGACCGTATCTAATCCAATTGCGATGATGATGCAGGAACATAATAATGAAGGAGAAAGATTCAACGAAATAGCTGTTCTTACCAATAATTATACAGCACCAAGTGATGGATGTACAACTTATAAAGTAACATTTGCAATGCTAAAAGAATTTGAACAGGATTTGCATAAACATATTCATTTAGAAAATAATATCTTGTTTAATAAGGCAGTAATTCTGGAGGAAGAGTTTGCATAAGCTGAGAAACAAAATGAATATTTGAAAAGAAAATGTGCCTATATATCATTAAAATAATGATATATAGGCGCATTTTTTATTACAGTAAATAAATTATTTTAAGCTGATAAAAATGAAATTGTCATCTCAAATGAATTCGCAAAAAAGTTGGATTGTATGTTGTTTTCTTAATTTTTTGATAGCCTCAATTATGGGTTTGTTGATGCGGTATATGCACTTATTTCCTTTAAATTTAAACTACAGTTTTATACTTCATGCACATTCCCATATTGCCATGTTGGGATGGGCATATTTGATGATTTATGTTTTAATTGTTCGTTTTTTTATTCCGAAAGTAAAAAGAGAAAAACCATTTTATAACAGACTATTCTGGTTGACCGAATTTTCTGTTGTAGGTATGATGATTGCTTTTCCTATCCAGGGATATGCTTTGTTTTCAATCGTGTTTTCTACAATGCATATTATATTGAGTTATGTTTTTTGCCTGAGAATTTGGAGGGATTCTTCAGAGGAAAAAACAGAAGCACAAAAACTTTTATTTGTTGGGATTTCATGTATGGTTTTTTCCACTTTTGGAGTTTGGTGTCTGGGTCCGGCATTAAATATGTTGGGGAAACAAAGTCCTTTTTATCAAATTGCAATTCAGTTTTTCCTGCATTTTCAATTTAACGGATGGTTTTTATTTGCAGTTTTGGCTTTGTTTCTAAAACAATTTGAGGGCAAAATTGATAAAAGGGATTTTAAAATATTTTTCACCTTACTTATTACAGCAACACTTTTAACATTTGCATTTCCTGGAAGTTGGTATTTAAAAAATGGTCTGCTAAGTTGGATGAATGCTTTTGGAGTAATTTTACAAATGATTGCTTTTGTTTATTGCTGCAAAATGTTAAAACCTCAAATTAGTATTTTTAAATGTAATCTTGATATTCCCGCAAAAGCAGTTTATACATTAGCAATTTGCTCGTTATTTTTCAAAATAGCAATTCAATTATTAGTTTTAATTCCCGATTTAAACGAGGTTTCGCACCAGATTAGAAATCTTATAATTGGATTTATTCATTTAACGACGCTTGGGATTATTACTGGATTTTTATTTGGGATCTTGATTCAGAATAACCTGATTTCAGGAAAATCTTCTTTTGTTCGATTGGGAATAAAGTCTTTTATTTTAGGATATGTAATGACAGAATTTTTATTATTGCTACAGGGGATTTTCTTTTATTTTGAAAAAGGAATGATTTCCTATTATTATTATGAAAGCATTTTTCTAATGAGTATTTTTATTATTACAGGGCTAATTTTAATTCTATTGTCACTTTTTAAAATAAAAAAACAAGGGTTAATTAATTAAAATCCCCCCTGTTTTTTACAAATGAATTAACCTATTTAATTTTATCTGCTTCCAGATTTATTCTGTCCACTGTTTTATCATTGTTTACGCCTAAACCTTCTTGTTGGTAAATTAATTCGCCATCAGGATTAAAAACACTTATAATATTAGAATGTGAAAAATCCATAGGAGATATTTTTTTGTAATTAACGGCAAGAACCGCAGCAAATTCACGAGTATTTTCTTCGGTAGAACGCAAGAAGATCCACGAATTGCCTTCCATTTTATTTGTAATAGAAAAAGCTTTTAGTTTGTCCGGAGTATCTGTTTCGGGATCAATACTTACCAAAATAAGCTTTACATTTTTCTTAGTTTTTTCATTCAATCGGGATTCTATATTTCTCATATCTGCGACTAATTTTGGGCAAGCCGCTTTGCAAGTTGTATAAATCATCACCATAACCAGAACATTCCCTTTCAGGCTTTTTAGTTCAATACCTTTTCCGTCTTGATTCGTCCATTTTGAGGGTAAATTGTAAATCGATAAATCGGTGATTGGTTTGTTTATAGTATTTATTACAGTTTTATCTTTGGAATCTTTACAACTTTGAAGACTGAATATTAGAATCAAAATTGGAACTATTATTTTTTTCATTTTCTAAGAATTTAAAATTATTGACGTGTTGTTCTTGCGCATCTAAAACCTAAATTACGGGTTGAATATTGCGCTTTTAAGCTTCCTCTAAACGCGTACCGCATAAAAGCAGCATAATCCATGAGATCAGTTGCATTTACCGATGCGCCGCCGCAAAAAAGGTTTTTGTCTTCACTTTTATCTTTTCGGGATTCTCCGGATAAAAATATACTATTAAAGTCTTCTGTCCATTCCCATACCAATCCGTGCATGTCGTAAACTCCCCAATAGTTTTTGAATGTCTTGCCTATTGGATTTTCATACGTTTTTGATTTTTCATACCACGATAAAATGTATTTATTAAATTCGGTTTTAGTTCTGGCATCGATTCTTTTTTTATCCGCCATAGCAACATATTCCCATTCATCCATTGTAGGTAATCGTTTTCCCTGACATTCACAATATTTTTTGGCTGCAAACCATGAAACATTTGTTACTGGGGATTTTGGATTATCATTTCCAAAATCAAAATCAGATTTCCAATAGAACAGATAACTTTCATCGGCAAAAAGCGCTTTAATTTTAGACTTACTATAACTTGTGTTTTTTTTAATAAAAATCAAAAACTCACTATTAGTAATAGGGTAAACATCTAGAAAAAAGGGTTTTACAACGACAGGATTTTTTAATGTAGCTCCATAAAGAGGGACAAAAGAGCCTTCTTTTATCAGAACCATTTTCGATTCTTGCGCTCTTATCATTCCTGTAAAAGCGAAGAAAAGAAGAATTTTAAAAATGCGTTTGTGCATAATTTTGTTTTTATCTTAAGGCTTTTACCATTTCCGGAGTTACCTCAGTTTTATTATTTCCCCAGCTGTTATATATATAGGTCATAACATTCGCTATTTCATCATCAGATAAATTCTGGCTAGGCATAATATTATTGTATTTAATGCCATTTACCAGTACTTCACCGCTTAAGCCGTGTAAAATTGTTTTAATCGCTCGTTTTGAATCGGCATTTAAATAATCAGATTTTGCAAGAGGAGGGAAAGCGTTTGGTATTCCCTGACCTTCAGATTGATGACAGGCAAAACAGGTGGTGCTAAAAATTTCTTTTCCAATTTTAACCCTTTCAGCAACTGTTCTTTTTGGGTTTACCGTTTTTGCAGTTGCAGTAATTGGCATTTTCTGGATCGTTCCGCCTTCGGGTAAATAAATACCTTCCTGAATAGTTCCTGAATATATCTTTTTATTTTCTGCACCTTCAACTTTTAATATTCCTAATGCACCTTTATTAAATGCTCTAAAAATAGAATGGTCAACAATGATGAAATTTCCCGGAGTTTCTACTTTAAAATCCACAATTGCAGAACCTCCGGCAGGAATTAACGTAGTCTGAACATTTTTATTGATAAGATTTCCTCCTTCAACATGTACATTATCGAATATTTCGCCAATAACGTGAAAAGAAGAGACTAAGTTTGGACCGCCATTTCCAACAAATAACCTTACAGTTTCTCCCACTTTTGCGGTAAGTTCATTTCCGTTTGTCATTGAACCAACTTTTCCGTTAAATACAACATAATCAGGCGTTTCTTTCACCGCTTTATTCATATCAAAAGGCTGAAGACCTTTTTCTCCGTACTCACCCTGAGTATAAAAATCACCCTGCATAACGTAATATTCCTTGTCAACCGGAGGCAATCCACCTTCTGGTTCAACCAGAATTAAACCATACATTCCGTTAGCAATATGCATTCCCACAGGAGCTGTAGCGCAGTGATAAACATATAATCCTGGATTTATAACCTTAAAACTAAACACTTTTTCATGACCTGGCGCAACGAGTGACGATGTTGCTCCACCACCGGGACCGGTCACAGCGTGCAAATCAATATTATGCGGTAATTTGTTATCAGGATGGTTTTTAAGGTGAAATTCGACTTCATCACCTACGCGGGTTCTTATAAAACTTCCCGGAACAGATCCGCCAAATGTCCAATACATATATTTTACCCCATCGGTCATTGTTCCTTCTTGTTCCTTAATTTCCATGTTTACTTTAAGTTTCATGGCGGATCTTTTGCCAATAGGTTTAGGAACAAGTGGAGGAGCCGTAAGTTCGGCTTCCATTTCTCCATTTGTCACAATGTCACTGTAATGAGTTGATTGTTGTTCTTTTTTACATGCTGCAAAAAGTAGTGTTGCAAAGAATAAGCAAACAAGTGTTTTCATTTTTATTGATTTGCTAAATTTCATTTTCATAATAAATTGGTTTTATTTTAGTTTTAAATCTGAAGTAAATTTAAAAGACTAAATTGTCTTTTATTATGATAAAAGTCATATAAAGCTTATAAATTACGGACAAAATTAAACTTGTTCCGGTTATTTGCGTAAGTTTAATCTCTCAAATTAGCTTATTTTTTCATACATTTTTATGTGGGATAATTGATATTCAGAATATTTTTCAATAAAAATAAATGGCTAACTCTATTTTAGAATAATAATCATTATTTTTGCACGCTGTTTAAATTAAAATTATTACTTCAAAATATATTTATGGTAAAAGATTTATTCGAAAGAATTCAGAACAATAAAGGACCATTAGGAAAATGGGCTTCACAAGCTGAGGGTTATTTTGTATTCCCTAAATTAGAAGGTGAACTTGGTCCAAGAATGCAGTTTGGTGGAAAAAATATTTTAAATTGGAGTTTGAATGACTATTTAGGTCTTGCAAATCACCCTGAAGTTCGTCAGGCTGATATTGATGCGGCCACTCAGTTTGGTGCAGCTTACCCAATGGGAGCTCGTATGATGTCTGGTCACACAAAATATCATGAACAATTAGAAAATGAATTGGCTGAATTTGTAATGAAGCCGGCTGCATATTTATTGAATTTTGGATATCAGGGAATGGTTTCTACCATTGATGCTTTAGTTACTAAAAATGATATTATTGTTTATGATGTAGATTCGCACGCCTGTATTATTGATGGTGTACGTTTGCACATGGGGAAACGTTTTACATACAAGCACAATGACCTTGAAAGTATGGAAAAAAACCTGCAACGTGCTACTAAAATGGCGACAGAAACAGGTGGTGGAATTTTATTTATTACTGAAGGTGTTTTCGGAATGAGAGGACAACAAGGTAAATTAAGAGAAATTGTTGCTTTAAAAGAAAAATATAACTTCCGTTTATTAGTTGATGATGCACACGGTTTTGGTACACTTGGTAAAACAGGAGCCGGAGCAGGTGAGGAGCAGGGAGTTCAGGACGGAATTGATGTTTATTTCTCTACTTTTGCAAAATCAATGGCTAATATTGGAGCATTTATTGCTGCAGATAAAGACATTATCGATTACTTAAAATACAATTTACGTTCTCAAATGTTTGCAAAAGCATTACCAATGATTCAAACAATTGGATCTTTGAAACGTTTAGAGTTATTGCGTAATCACCCTGAATTAAAAGATAAACTTTGGGAAAACGTAAATGCATTGCAAAATGGTTTACGTTCAAGAAACTTCAACATTGGAGATACAAATACTTGCGTAACACCAGTTTATTTAGAAGGAAGTGTGCCGGAAGCAATGGTAATGGTAAATGATTTGAGAGAAAACTACGGTATTTTCTTGTCGATTGTAATTTATCCGGTAATTCCGAAAGGGATTATTTTGTTAAGAATGATTCCAACAACTTCTCATACATTATCTGATATTGATGAAACATTAGTTGCGTTTGAAGCAATTCGTGAGAAATTAGAAAACGGAACTTATAAAGAAATTGCAAGCAGAACTAAAGTTGATTTAGATGCTTAATTTCTAGAATATACATTCCTAATATGGGAATTATATAAAAAAATCCATTCGTTATACGAGTGGATTTTTTTTATTTAAAGTAATTTTATTCCACTAACCCAGTAAAAAAAATATTATGAAAAAATTATTCCCTATTTCAGTTATTATGTTAACTTTTTTTATTTCCTGTAAAAAAGATCAGGTAGCAGAACCTGTACAAATTCCGACAAACGCACCAAAAGAAGCTGAAATTGCAGTTCCTGCGGGCGATCAGTGTTTTGCATCGGCATCTAATAGTATTGCGATAAGTTTTAATGTAAATTCACATCAGGAAGTAAATGGAAAATTAACTTATAATATTTCAGGAAAAGATAAAAATGAAGGAACCTTAATTGGGAATATGAAAGGAGATACTTTAATTGCAGATTATACGTTTATGTCTGAAGGAGTTACATCTGTCAGAGAAGTTGCTTTTTTACAAAATGAAGGAACTTTTATTGAAGGATACGGAGATGTTGTTGATGCAAACGGAAAAGTATCTTTTAAAGATAAATCGAAATTGAAATTTGATCAGACAAACACTTTAGTTAAAGTGGATTGTAAAGCAGAATAAATTTAAGCCGAATAAAGAATATACGCCGAATAAAAAATCCATTCGTTTTGGGGACGAATGGATTTTTTTATTTTATAAAGGAAGTCATTCTGTAAACTGAAACTGTAAACTGAATACTTTCTTTTAAAGGTATTTCAAGTACGTTTTTCTCTGACAGTGAATCTTCGGATCAAAGTTTTTCCATAATAAATGAATTGCAGTATTCTCTGCTAATTCCGGAGTTCTAATACAAGTTTGGATTCCTTTCTCAGAAAAAGTTTTAAAATATTCATCGAAAATGATCGCAGTAACACCTTTATTTTGATAATCAGGATGAACTCCGATAAGGTAGAAAACAACATCTTTACTCTTTTTTCTGGCTCTTAATAAATGGATGAATCCAAAAGGGAAAAGCTTTCCTTTCGCTTTTTGTAAAGCCTCAGAAAAACTAGGCATTACGATACTAAAAGCAACTAATTTATCATCTTTATCAACAACAAATTTGATGTATTCCGGATTAATAAAACTGATATATTTCTTTTTGAAATACTCTTTCTGAACATCTGAAATGGCGACAAACGAAGCTAACTTAGCATAAGATTCATTAAATAAATCAAACATTTTGTCCACGTGTGGCATAATGTCTTTTGTTTTAGTGAAAGTCAGGGAACGTAAGCCATATCTTTTCTTGATTAACTCCTGCGCTTTAAGGAAAAATTCAGGTTTTACATTCGAAAAAGGGAATATACTTTCGATATATTCTTTCTCCACCTGAAAGCCCAATTGCTCAAAATGAGTTACATAATAAGGATTATTGTACCATGTAATCATAGTTCCCATTTGGTCATAACCTTCAGTAAGAACACCAACTTTATCCAGGTTTGAAAATCCCATTGGACCTTCGGCGTGTTCCAGATTATGCTGTCTGCCCAATTCATAAACTTTTTCTAATAAAGCTTTCGTAACTTCAATATCATCAATAACATCAAACCATCCAAAACGGACTTTTCTTTTGTGCTGATTATTTACTTCAGCCCAATTGATAATAGCGGTAATTCGCCCAACAATTTCATTGTCTTTGTATGCAATGTAAAAATAGGCTTCGGCATTATCAAAAGCGGGATTTTTAGTTTTATCAAAAGATTCTAATTCATCTGCAATAATAGGCGGAACCCAATATGGATTGTCTTTATAAAGTGAAAATGGAAATTTGATATAATCTGTTAATTCCTTTTTTGTTTTGGCTTCTTTAATTGTAATCATTAAGATTCTGTATGTAAATATCTCCCTAGAGAAGTTTGTAATTAATATTTATTCGTATTTTGCTTTACGTTTTCTTTCTTTTTCCTGATAATCGATTTCTCTTTGTTCCATCTCATTATCCTTATTCTTTTTTGCTTTTTCAGTCTTTTTAAATTCCATTTGTTTCTCTTTATAACTTGCGTCATAACGCCATGAAACTCCAACTCCTCCGTACAAAACAGAAGGTGTATTTTTAAAATTCGTACTTATAGAAGCATCAACCTGAAGGTCTGGACTGATTAAATAAGCTGCTCCGCCACGAACAATAGCGTCGCTGTAAAAATCGCTTTTGTAACCTTGATTTTCAACAAACCCCGACCATTTATTGTTAAATCCGTGAGTTAAAGTTAAAACATAACCATAACTAGGATAGTCAGTTGTGATATAATCAGCGATAATATTAGTTACAAAAACCCATTTTCCGCCACCAAAAAGATTTTGAGTAATCAGCATGATTTTTGGGGAAATACTTGATTCCGGCGAGAACGCATAAGGATTATCAGCACCCACAAAATTTGCTCCTGCAAACACAGAAACTGCAGGAATTAATTCATGCCAGTTAAAACTATGATTGGCTTTGTAGCTGTAGATGTTTGCTTCTTTTTTATAGTCTTTATAAGGATCGTAAATTAAATATTTAGCTCCCAAAACTGTTTGTCTAAAGTTGTTTTTTTTATAACTTGTATAAGGCGTATCAAAATTTTCCATTTGGTATTGCACATCCAGAATAAATTCAAGTTTTTCAAGAAATGCACCGTAGCGCAATGTTAAATCAGTTCCAAAGCCGCTGCCGTCATAATCAAGTAAATCGTGTTTTTCCTTGATGCCGTAAACACCAAGTTCTGCCTGAATTACAGATTTTCCTACTGCATAAGCAGACATTGTTTCACCAGGACGATTGGAGTTGATTACATCAGTATACTGAGCGAAAAAAAATTGAGGAACCAGACAAAGAGCTGTAATAAAAAAGTTTTTATTTTTTAACATAAACATGTTTTTGGATTAAAAAGTAATAACGCATTTCAAATGTACTATATTTTATTATTTATTTAAGATTGATATTTTAATTTTAAACAATGGATTTATTAATTTTGGAAAAAAATTATATGATCATGCAAGAAGCATCTTTTACAAATTTGTTTAAAACGATAATGTGGATTATTGTGTTTTATTATATTTTTAAATTTTTAGCTAAAATCTTTTTACCGGTATTGGTAAAAAAAGCGGTTGAAAAAGCAGGTGAAAATTTTCAGAGACAACAACAATACAGTCAGGGCAATACATGGCAAAATACACGTTCAAATAAGGATGAAATAGTCATTGATACAGCCAATGCAAAAAAACCTCGCGAAACCAAAAAGGTTGGCGATTATGTTGATTACGAAGAAATAGATTAAGTTTGTGTCCTAGATTGTAGGATTCATCATTTAACCAAACCAGCCTAAATTGAAAATAGTAAATAAATTCTATCCGCATGCCCTTGTTATATTGGGTTTTATTCTCGTTTCTTTAATTTATTTTTATCCTGTTTTACAAGGAAAACAAATATTCCAGTCGGATATTGCTCAATATACCGGAATGGCAAAAGAGCAAAATGATTTTAGAGCTACAGAACATTCTGAACCATATTGGACAAATTCAGCTTTTGGCGGAATGCCAACATATCAGTTAGGTGCAAATTATCCTAATGATTATGTGGGTAAAATAGATGATGCTTTACGTTTTTTACCGCGTCCTGCTGATTATTTGTTTTTATATTTCTTAGGATTCTACGGATTACTACTGGTTTTAAAAACAGATCCTTTAAAAGCATTTATTGGCGCAATTGCCTTTGGTTTTTCTACCTATTTAATTATTATACTTGGAGTTGGTCATAATGCAAAAGCCCATGCAATTGCTTATATGCCACTTGTTATTGCCGGATTTATGCTGGTTTTCCAGAAAAAATATATTTGGGGAGGATTACTCACCATGTTTGCGGTTGCGTTAGAAATTAATGCAAACCACTTTCAAATGACCTATTATTTATTGATTTTCTTATTGATATTATTAGGTTATTTTGCGTTTAATTTTATCAAACAAAAAGAATACAAATCGCTTTTAACCGCTATTGGAGTTTTGGCTGCAGCCGGAATTTTTGCCATTGGATCAAATGCCACTAACTTAATGGCGACCAGTGAATATGCAAAGTTTAGTACACGTAGTAACAGCGAATTGACTTTTAATCCTGACGGATCTAAAAAGGTGAATGAAAACGCTTTAAGCCGTGAATATATCACAGAATACAGTTACGGAATCCCTGAAAGTTTTAACTTAATTGCTCCAAGACTTTTTGGAGGTTCAAATCATGAAAATGTAGGAACTGATAGCCGTATGTATGCCTTTATGCTGGAGCAGGGAGTTCCCTCAGAACAAGCTCAGGATTTTGTATCAGGAATGCCAACGTATTGGGGAGATCAGCCTATTGTTGCAGCTCCTGCGTATATTGGGGTTGTGGTTTTCTTTTTGGGAGTTTTGGCATTATTTATTGATGACAGAAAAATAAAATACGTATTTCTTTCAGGAGCATTAGTTGCATTAGTGCTTTCATGGGGAAAAAACTTCCCGTTATTAACTGACTTTTTTATCGATTATATTCCTATGTACGATAAGTTTAGAGCAGTTTCATCCATTCAGGTTATTCTTGAATTGTGTTTTCCTGTTTTGGCTATTATGGGATTACAATCTTTCTTTAAAGCTAAAGATGAACCTAAAATTCAGCAGAAAGCGCTTGTACAAACAGGAGTTTTTGGTTTAGGAGTTATCGTGATTTTAGTATTTGCTAAAAGCATGTTTCACTTTACAGGAAGTAACGATAATTATTTCTTAGACAGTTACGGACCAGCTTTTGTTGATGCTTTGAAGGAAGACAGAATGACTTTATATTCTGCTGATTTATTGCGTTCAGGATTTTTTATTGTATTGACTTTTGGGATTTTATGGTTGTTTGTTAAAAATAAATTAGCTCAAAATACCACTTTGATTATTGTTGGTTTATTAATGATTTTCGATTTGTTTTTTGTGGATAAAAAATATGTTTCGGCAAAAGATTTTGTGAGCCCGGTACAAATTGCAGCTCCATTTCAGGAAACACCTGCTGATGCTCAGATATTAAAAGATACAACACATTACAGGGTTTTTGAAGTAAGCGGAAACATGTCCAGCGCACGTGCCTCTTATTTTCACCATTCTTTAGGTGGATATCACGCAGCAAAACCAAGAAGAATTCAGCAGTTATTTGATTATCAGATTGCAAAAAACAACATGGAAGTTTTAGACATGTTGAATATCAAATACATCATTCAAACGGATAAAGAAGGAAAAGAATTTCCAACTGTAAATCCAAATACAAACGGAAATGCATGGTTTGTAAGTGCAGTAAAACTGGTAAATAAACCAGATGATGTAATGAAAGCTTTAGATCATCTTGATACTAAAAAAGTGGCTGTTTTCAATGTTCGTGAACACGAAGGCAAGTTTAGAAATGCCCGTTTAAAGAAACAATGGGACACAACCGGAACAATACAAGTTGTACAATATAAACCAAATTATATCAAATATAAATCAGATAATGCAAAAGATGGTTTAGCTGTTTTTTCTGAGATATATTATAAAAACGGATGGAATGCTTATGTTGATGGTAAATTGACAGACCATTTTCCTGTTGATTACGTTTTAAGAGCAATGGAAGTTCCCGGTGGTAAACATACTATCGAATTTAAATTTGAACCACAAGTTGTAAAAACCGGAAGCACAATAACTTTAATAAGTTCAATTGGAATGTTATTGCTTTTCATTGGAGGGATTTATTTTGAAAGAAAGAAGTCTGTTAAACAGTCACAGTAATCAGTTTCAGTTTCTAACTCTACGAATCTTCGTGAAATCTTTGCGACACTTGGTGAAAGAATAATTTCGCAGAGAGGCACAAAAATTTCACAGAGATACACAAAAGAATCTTTAAAAATCTTTGCGAAACTTTGCGGGAACTTTGTGAGTCTCTGTGAAACCGAATAAATCGAATGGAACAAAAAAAACTCTTAATCATTACCTATTATTTTCCACCTGCCGGAGGTCCGGGCGTACAGCGTTGGTTGAAATTTGTAAAGTATTTACCTGACTTTGGTATTCAGCCAATAGTTTATGTTCCTGAAAATCCAACTTATCCAATAGTTGATGAAGGATTGGTGAGTCAAATTTCTGAAAAAGCAATTGTTCTGAAAAATAAAATTTGGGAACCTTATCAATTGGCTTCGATATTTTCGAAAAACAAAACAAAGAAAATCAGTTCCGGAATTTTTCCTCACAAGAAAAAGCAGACTTTTTTAGACAAAACATTCCTCTGGATCCGTGGAAATTTATTTATTCCGGATGCACGTGTTTTTTGGGTGAAACCATCTGTAGAATATCTTGAAAAATATATTAGAGAAAATAATATCGATACAATTGTAACTTCGGGACCGCCGCACAGTTTGCATTTGATTGGTTTGGAATTAAAAGAAAAACTAAACGTAAAATGGTTTGCTGATTTTCGGGATCCGTGGACAACGATTGGTTATCATAAAGTATTGCGTTTATCAAATTATGCTGCTAAAAAGCATAAAAATCTTGAATATAAAGTATTAAATACTGCCGATATCATTATTGTAACCAGTAAAACTACTAAAACCGAATTTCAGGCGATTACAAATAAACCAATTTCGGTAATTACAAACGGTTATGATAGTGAAAATGTCGAGAAGCAAACTTTAGATACTAAATTTACGCTGGCACATATTGGTTCTTTTTTATCCGATAGAAACCCTCAGTTTTTATGGGAATGTTTAGTAGAATTACTTCATGAAATCCCTGATTTTAAATCCCATTTAGAAATTAAATTAATTGGCGCGGTAAGTCAGGAAGTGCTTGATTCGATTGCTGAATTTAAGCTGAATAACTATCTAAATCTTTTGGGATATGTTTCACATCATGAAGCAATTGCGCATCAAAAAAAATCTCAGGTTTTACTTTTAATAGAGATTAATTCTGAAGATACTAAAAGTATCATTCCAGGTAAATTGTTTGAATATATGGTGTCAAATCGCCCCATTATTGCCATTGGTCCTAATGGTTCTGATTTTGCAGATATAATAACGGAGACAAATACAGGAGTATTTTTTGATTATTCTGAAAAAGCGAAATTAAAAAGTGTAATTTTGGACTTTTATAATCAGTTTTTGGAAGGAAAATTACAGTCTAATGGTGCGGGTTTGCAACAATATTCAAGAAAAAACCTGACCAAACAATTAGCGCTCCTAATTAACGGATAAGTGCAAAAATCTAAAATCTAAAATCTAAACTCAAATATGGGTATTGTTTTAAATCAGTCCTTCAAAAATACAATTATTACTTATATAGGTTTCGCTATTGGAGCCATTAATACACTTTATTTATATCCCGTTTTTTTAGGTGCAACTTATTATGCTTTAACAAATTATATACTTTCCGCAGCTAACGTTATTATGCCTTTGTTCGCTATCGGAATGCAAAATACACTTGTAAAATTTTATTCCCAATATAAAACAGAAGAGGAAAGAGAGCAATTTCTATCCTTTACAGCACTGTTTCCAATCTTAATGTGTATTCCGTTAGGAATTATTGGTATTTTCTTTTTTGATGATATTACAGCTTTTGTTTCTAAGGAAAATCCAGTAGTAAAAGAGTTTATGCTACTTATTCCGTTTATCGGAATTTGTATGGCTTATTTTGAGATATTTTATGCGTGGGCGAGAGTTCATATGTATTCGGTTTTTGGCAACTTTATAAAAGAAGTAGGACTTAGATTATTTTCTACTTTTGCATTAATTGGTTTATATTTTCATTGGATTACATTAGTAGGATTTGTTTATGTAACAGCTGTAATTTATTTTATTGCATTTTTAGTTACTATGTTTTATGCTTTTTATGTCAAAAAACCGAAGTTTCAGATCAAT
The DNA here is from genome assembly GCF_018380615.1 of Flavobacterium psychroterrae. Taxonomy (GTDB): domain Bacteria; phylum Bacteroidota; class Bacteroidia; order Flavobacteriales; family Flavobacteriaceae; genus Flavobacterium; species Flavobacterium psychroterrae. The sequence goes on from NZ_JAGYVZ010000006.1 coordinate 130,225, forward strand.
ATTCCTAAGAATGTAAAAGATGTAATGGAATATACTTTTTTCATTATTTTATCAGGAAGTGTTGCTAATTTACTTTTAGATGGTGACAAATTGATGCTGAACCAATATATGAAAATCGAAAATATCGCATATTATTCGGTTGCAACCTATATTGCATTGGTAATTTCAGTTCCAAGTCGTGCAATGCATCAAATTGTATATCCTATTACAGCAAAATTGATGCATGAAAACAAACATGACGAACTTAATTTACTGTATAAAAAAACGTCTATCAACTTGCAAATGGTTGGCGGTTTTGTAATGCTTTGCATTTTTGTCAATATTACTCAATTATATGAATTGGTGCCCAAAGAATACAGCGGAGGAATATCAGTTGTATTTATGATTGGAATATCTAAATATTTTGATTTGATTTTAGGTAATAATAACGCTATTATTTTTAATACTAAATATTACCGAATGGTATTGTATTTAGGGTTATTATTAGTATTCCTGACAATTGTACTGAACATGATTTTTATTCCAATTTTCGGAATTTTCGGTTCTGCTTTTGCCACGTTGTTATCTATTACTTTATACAGTTTGGCAAAGTTGCTTTTTGTAGTTAAAAAACTAGATTTATACCCGTTTTCAAAACAAACAGTTCATTCAATAGTATTAACCTTTGCATTGTTTCTATTGTTTTATTTCTGGGAATTTCCTTTTTATCAATTGATAAGTATTGCTTTAAAATCAATTTTAGTAACTATTTTATACGTGTATTTAAATTATAAGTTTAATATTTCACCGGATATTAATAAAGTAATTGATATGCTTTTAAGAAAAGTAGGAATTAAAATTTAGTACGATTTTATTGAGAAATCAAAAGTAAATTAAATTTAAATCTATTTTGTTTTTATATTTGTTAGTAAGGATAACCAACTTATAGCTAACAGAATATGAAAAAGAAATTACTTTGTTTTTTAATTTTCTTCATTGTTTTATTTTTTCAGTTTGCATTTGCTCAAAGTGAGAATCCGCAGATTTCAAAACCTGAACTTAAATTAAAAGGATATCCTGTAGTTCCTTTCAAGGATACACTTTTTTATGTCTACAATAAAGTGGGGTCTTTTTCGGCAGAAAACAGAGCAAAAGCAATCACAGAAAAAATAAGAAAACTGTATGAAGAATCTTTTTTTGAAAAAGATTCTATTTCAGTTGCACCTTCAGATATTTCTCAGGATATTATCTATAAAAATGATTTTGTGATCATGTCAATTTTAGAAGTTGATGCAAAAGCCGAAAATCAAACAGTTGGTTTTATCGCCAAACGAAATTTACAACTCATAAAAAGAGCGATCATTTATCAAAATGAAAATTATTCGATGCTGCCAAAAAGACTTGGATATACAGCATTATTGATCTTGATTATTGGAGTAGTCTTATATTTTGTGGGTAAAATTTTTAACAGAATAAGATTTCACCTTCTTAAAAACAGCGATAAATATTTTAAAGGATTTAATTATAATAATATCAATATTCTTTCGCCACAAAAGCAGCAATCTATGATTATGCGATTGTACAGCTTTATAAAAGGTATTACTTTAATCTTGATTGTTTATCTGTCGCTGCCTTTATTATTTAGTATTTTCCCCGCTACAGAAGCATATACTACAACATTATTACGATGGATTCTTACTCCGGCTAAATTAGCCATTATGGGATTTGTTGGTTTCTTACCAAGTTTGGTCACGATTATTGTCATCATTATTATTTTTAAATATGCCATAAAAATAATCAGGTTCTTTTTTGATGAAATTAAAAAAGAGAATATTAAAATTGATGGTTTTTACAGTGATTGGGCAATGCCAACATTCAATATTATCAGATTTTTATTGCTGGCTTTTATGGTAGTGATTATTTTTCCTTATTTACCAGGATCAGATTCACCAATATTTAAAGGCGTTTCGGTATTTGTTGGGATTTTGTTTTCGTTAGGTTCATCAAATGCGATTGCCAATATGGTTGCGGGATTAGTCATTACTTATATGCGCCCGTTTAAAATTGGTGATTTTATAAAAATTGGCGATGTAAGCGGAGAAGTTATTGAAAAAACAGCTTTAGTTACGAGAATCAGAACTCCGAAATTTGAAGATATTACAATCCCAAATGCGACAGTTTTGTCCAGTACCTCAACAAACTATTCGTCAAATACAAAACAGGTCAACAACGGTTTATTAATTCATACAACTGTTACAATAGGTTATGATGTTCCGTGGGCAGCTATTTATAAAGCTTTAATAGAAGCAGCATTAAATACAGAAATGGTAGAAAAAACGCCATTACCTTTTGTTTTACAAACCAGTTTAGATGATTTTTATGTTTCGTATCAAATTAATGTTTATACGAAACAACCCACAAAGCAACCACTGATTTATTCTTCATTACATCAAAATATTCAGGATTCATTTAATTTGGCCGGAATCGAAATTATGTCGCCGCATTACAATGCAGTCAGGGACGGAAATAGTACTACAATTCCTGAAAGTTATTTGAAAGATGATTACGAAGCTCCATCATTTAATATAAAAAAGGAAAAATAGGAGTATTAAATGTGCTATTAATCTTAAAAAATTTAACAGTTGTTGTTTTGCAGTTAATTTTATAAAAATTAACTTTAACTAAGAATTTGACAACACATCGCTTTTTAACATAAAAAATATCTTACTTAATACAATAAATGCGAGTAAAGTACTGTTCTTAGGATGATAACGCTTTACAAAAAAATAAAAATTTGTAAAGTAAATGTAGTAGTATTTGGATTAATTTTTAATGAATGATTATGAAAAACAATGAACTGAGTCAGGAGCAAAGCTTACAAGTGTTCTCTAATATGATATCCCACAAAGTTCATAACGGATTTACATTAGAAGAAAGAAATGATGAATTCCTTTTTGCAGTTCTTTCTAAAGGAGGAAAAGTAGTCAATCATGGTTTAAATTTTATCATTTTTTGTCTAACCTTAGGATTGTGGTCATTTGCATGGCTTTATCTAACGGTTGAGGCTTCAAAACAAAAAAAAGTATTAGTTGCCATTGATGAAGATGGTTTCCCTTTTGAAGAAAGATGTTTAGTTGCTTAACAAAATTTAAATCACAAACGAAAAATTCCAAATTCCAATAATCATGTTATTGGAATTTGGAATTTTTTTATTTATAGTATGTCAGGCTTATGAAATGTGCCGTTAGGCATTAAATATTGGTAGTTAATATAGATTAAAATGCGTTGGCGTGCCGTAGGTACGCAACACAATGATAAATATTGCGTACCTACGGCACGCTGTATTTATTCCAATTCATATTAACTACCAATATTTAATTCCTAACGGCACAAATTGTATGCTTTAAAATCTTGATTGGCATGAATAATCCGATTTCTATTATAATAACAAATCTTTTTCATACTGGATTTGGTTTTTATTTCTCGCAGATTTTGCAGATTTTGCAGATTTTATTTTGACAAAGATGATATTCCGAGGAACGAGAATCTTTCCAAGAAACTTCACAAGAAATTCCTTAGAAAAAATCTTAAAACCTCAGCAACTTAGCCACTCAGCGACTTAGAACCTCAGTAACTCAGAACCTCAGCAACTTTCCTAAAGTTTATCCTTCAAATAAATCCCAGTCACAGATTTCTTTTCTTTAGCAACATCTTCCGGAGTTCCTTCGGCTAATAAATGTCCGCCGTTTTCACCGCCTTCAGGACCTAAATCAATAATCCAGTCGGCACATTTTATAAGATCAAGATTATGTTCAATTACAATAATGGAATGTCCTTTTTCGATCAAAGCATCAAAAGACGCTAATAATTTCTTGATATCATGAAAATGTAAACCAGTTGTAGGTTCATCAAAAACAAATAAAGCTTTGTCTTTTGTTGCACCTTTTACTAAAAACGAAGCCAGTTTAATACGTTGCGCTTCACCACCGGAAAGCGTTGACGAAGATTGCCCTAACTGAACATATCCTAAACCAACATCTTGCAATGGTTGTAGTTTCTGCGTAATTTTGGTTTGTTTGTTTTTGTCAAAAAATGCAATTGAATCATCAATAGTCATTGTTAGAATATCATTGATGTTTTTATCATCAAAAGTTATTTCTAAAATTTCTTTTTTGAATCTTTTTCCGCCGCAAGTTTCACAAGGAAGAGAAACATCTGCCATAAAAACCATCTCAACGTTTATTGATCCTTCACCTTTACAGGTTTCGCAACGACCACCGTCAACGTTAAAAGAAAAATGTTTTGCCTGATAACCTCTTATTTTTGATAACTTTTCTTTTGCATATAACTCTCTAATATCATCATAAGCCTTAATATAAGTTACAGGATTTGAACGTGAACTCCTCCCAATTGGGTTTTGATCTACGTATTCAATATGTTTTATTTGAGAGAAAGAACCTTTTATTTCACTAAACTGACCCGCTTTTTCAGACGCGTTTTCCAGTTTCTTTTGTACTGCCGGAAAAAGAATTTTCTTAATCAGTGTACTTTTTCCACTTCCTGAAACTCCTGTAATTACAGTAAGAACATCAAGAGGAAAAGTTACATTAATATTTTTTAGATTATTTTCTCTGGCGCCAATAATATCAATATGATTTTTAAATTTTCGTCTCTTTTTAGGAACCGAAATTTCTAAATCTCCGTTAAGGTATTTTGCCGTTAACGAATCTGATTTTAGGATTTCGTCATAAGTTCCCTGAGCTACTAGATGCCCTCCAAAAGTTCCTGCTTCCGGACCAATATCTATAATCATGTCCGCGGCTTTCATGATATCTTCATCATGTTCCACCACAATTACCGTGTTTCCTAAATCACGAAGCGAAAGCAAAACTTTAATCAGTCGTTCAGAATCTTTTGGGTGTAAACCAATACTAGGCTCATCCAGAATATACATCGAACCCACCAAACTGCTTCCTAACGAAGTCGCCAGATTAATACGCTGTGATTCTCCGCCGGAAAGCGTTGCAGAATTTCTGTTTAAAGTCAGATAATCCAAACCAACTTCTGTCAAAAACGACAAACGATTGTTGATTTCAACCATTAAACGTTTCGCAATTTGCTGTTCGTAAACATTTAAATCTATGTTTTTGAAAAAAGTAACCAAATGTTTAATTGGCAAATCAACTAAATCCGAAACCGTTTTCCCGTTGATTTTTACGTATGAAGCTTCAATGCGTAAACGTTTTCCGCGACAAGCGTGACATTTTGTTTTTCCGCGATAACGCGACAACATCACACGATTTTGAATCTTATAATTTTTTTCTTCCAGTTCCTTAAAGAAACCGTTAAGACCTTGAAAATATTGATTTCCTTTCCAGATTAAATCTTTTTGATCGTCTGTGAGTTCAAAGAAAGGTTTATGAATTGGGAAATCAAATTTGTATGCATGTTTTATCAATTCATCCTTATACCAGCTCATACTGTCGCCTCGCCAGGGATAAATAGCACTTTCAAAAACCGATAAAGAAGTATTTGGGATCACTAGGTCAGCGTCAATACCAATAATATTTCCGTAGCCTTCACAAACCGGACAAGCTCCGTAAGGATTATTAAAACTGAACAAATGAACATTCGGTTCCAGAAACGTGATTCCGTCAAGCTCAAAATTATTCGAATATGTGAATTTTTTATCTGAACCTACTTCCTGTAAATAACAAATACCTTTTCCTTCAAAAAATGCAGTTTGAACCGCATCTGCAAGACGATTATAAAACTCTTCTTCCTCTTTAACAACAATTCTGTCAATGATTAATAAGATGTCTTTATTGTCAAGTTTGTGAAGATCAGTAGGAGTGAAATCATCCAGACGAACCATTTCATTATTTACCAAAATACGCGCAAAACCTTGTTGCAGCAATACTTTTAGTTTATCTTCTAATTTTCGTCCTTCTTCTAAATGAATAGGAGCAAGAAGCATCCATTTGCTGTCTATTTCCAATGTTTTTACATCGGCAACAACATCTGTGACCGTATTTTTTTTTACTTCCAATCCGGAAACTGGCGAATATGTACGACCAATTCTTGCAAATAAAAGTTTAACGTAATCGTAGATTTCGGTAGAAGTTCCAACTGTTGAACGCGCATTCGTAGTATTTACCTTTTGCTCAATAGCAATTGCCGGTGCAATACCTTTAATATACTCCACTTTTGGCTTGTCTAAACGTCCCAGGAACTGACGCGCGTAGGAGGATAAACTCTCTACATAACGGCGTTGTCCTTCGGCATACAAAGTATCAAAAGCCAAGCTTGATTTACCTGATCCTGAAAGACCTGTGATGACAACAAGTTTGTTTCTGGGAATAGCAACATCTACATTTTTTAAATTATGTACCTGCGCTCCTTTAATTATAATATTATGTTTTGGGTCGAGTGTCGAAAGATCAATTTTCATAAAAAAAGTCAATTTTTACAAAAGTAATCAATTTTGAACTGAATTTTGTTAAACCGATTGTTCCAAATTTTAACTAATTGCGTTAGGTTCAGTCTTAGTTTTTAGTTTTCAGTCTCAGTTTTCAGTCTCAGTTTTTACTCAAAATCACATTTGATATATCGCCACAGATTAAAGGGATTATTATTTTAGGCAAAAATTTCGCCACGAATTCCATGAATTTTCACGAATTGAATTTGTGCTAATTTGTGGAATTTGCGGTTAAAAAAATAACAACCTAAATTATTTTAATCTGTGTTATATATTTTACCGCCAAAGCTTAAAGTGATTATTGTTTTCGCAAAAATGTTCGCCACGAATTCCACGAATTTTCACGAATTGAATTTGTGTTAATTTGTGGAATTTGCGGTTAAAAAAATACCAACCTAAATTATTTTAATCTGTGTTATATATTTTACCGCCAAAGCTTAAAGTGATTATTGTTTTCGCAAAAATGTTCGCCACGAATTCCACGAATTTTCACGAATTTGAATTTGTGCTAATTTGTGAAATTTGCGGTTAAAAACATAACATATTAAGTTATTTTAATCTGTAAAATCTGCGGCACATTTCTAAACATATATTTAGTTAATTTTCCAAGACTTTAATTTGTGAAAATTCGTGAAATTCGTGGCAAAAAAAGCTTCACATAGCATCATTTTAATCTATAGCATATTATTTTAACTATCAATTTGTTATTACAATATAAAATAAGCTATTTTAGAACTGTTTTTGTAATAAATTAATACCACGGCTCAATTTGAAAACTAAAATTTCCCTACTGTTTTTTTTGATCAGTTTTATCCTGTTTTCGCAGGAGTTTCCGCCTATTATTAAATATTCATCGGCTGTTTATGGAGCTGGAAATCAGAGCTGGATGATATCTCAGGACGATCAAAACTATTTGTATTTTGCTAATAACGATGGGCTTTTAGAATATAATGGCACAAACTGGCAATTATATCCTACGCCGGATGAAACCATTATGCGATCTGTAAAAGTAATTGGCAGCAAAATTTATACAGGCAGTTATATGAATTTTGGATATTGGACAAGACAAAACAATGGCAAACTAAAATACACTTCCCTTAGTAATACAATCAAAAACAAGATTTTAGACGATGAACAATTTTGGAATATTCTTAAATACGATCAATGGATTTTATTTCAATCCTTAAACCGAATCTACATTTACGATACCAAAACAGGAAAATTTAAAATCATTGCGCCTAAAAATGGCGTTGTAAAATCGTTTGCCAATAAAAACGCCATTTATTTTCAAACGATCAAAGACGGGCTTTTTGAAATTGAAAGTGGAAAAGCAAAACTAGTTTCGGATAATCCGGTTCTTAAAAAATTCACGATTGTAAATGTCTTCACAGCAGAAGATGGTTTATTGATCCAAACCCAACTAGATGGAATTTATAAATTATCAGGAAATAATCTAACCCGTTTTGCAACAGATGTTGATTCTGATTTAAAATCGAGTTTTGTATATAGCAGTCAACTTTTGCAAGACGGAAGTTTTGCATTAGGAACGGTTTCTAACGGAATTTTTATTTTATCGGATAAAGGAAAACTAAAATACCATATTTCGCAAAGCAAAGGTTTGAGCAATAATACTGCTTTGTCACTTTTTGAAGATAAAGACCAGAATTTGTGGGCGGGACTTGATAACGGAATCAATTGCATCAATATCAATTCGCCAGTTCATAGTTTTACAGATGATACAGGTATTTTAGGAACCGTTTATGCATCAGCGACCTTAAATGGGTTTTTGTATGTGGGAACAAATCAGGGGTTATTTTGCAAAAGTATTCAAAGCAATTCAGAGCTTAAATTCATCAACGGAACAAAAGGGCAGGTTTGGTCGCTTTTTGTATACAATAATACACTTTTCTGCGGGCACGATTCTGGAACTTTTATTGTAACCAATGATTCGGCACGTAATATATTTTCAGGATCGGGAACCTGGAAATTTGAAGCTGTTCCTAATAATAAAAATCAATTGCTTCAGGGAAATTATTACGGAATCTCGGTGCTGGAAAAAATAAACAATCAATGGGTTTTCAAAAATAAAATAGAAGGTTTTAATTATTCATCCCGTTATTTTGAAATCTCCAATAATCTTGATGTTTATGTAAGTCATGAATACAAAGGAATTTTTAGATTAAAACTAGATAAAGCTTTATTAAAAACGCATGGTTTCTACACGTATAAATCTCCTCAAAAAGGGAAAAATGCAAGTTTAACCAAATTTAATAATCAGATTTATTATGCTTATAAAGGCGGAATTTTCAAATTAAACCAAAACACAAAACTCTTTGAAAAAGACAATTTATTAAGTTCTATTTTCGAAAAAGACGAATATACATCCGGGAAACTAATCGTAGACAATTCAAACAAAATCTGGTTGTTTTCTAAAAACTACATTCATTACTTTTCTGCCAGTAAATTGAGCAATCAGTTAAAACAGAATGTAATTCCTATTCCGTCCTCACTAACCAATTCAATGTTAGGATTTGAAAATATTACACAAATTTCAAAATCGACTTATTTAATAGGTACAACAGATGGCTATTATACGCTTAATATTGATGATTTGAGTTTTAAAAATTACACCATTTTTATAACTGATATTACAATCAATAAGCAAAATGAGATTTTAAAAAATGTTGCCATTCAAAACGAAGGAAGTTTTAAATCTACTGAGAATAATATCACTTTAAATTACACCGTTCCGGAATACAATAAATACATCAACTCAGAATATCAGTATTTATTAGAAGGTTTCCAGAACGATTGGAGCGAATGGAGCACAAAAGCGACGGTGAATTTTAAAAACCTTTCACCGGGAAAATATACGTTTAAAGTACGAGCAAAATATGCCAATACAATTTTACAAAATACCGCAACTTATACATTTGTAGTTTTAAAACCGTGGTATTTAACTAATCTTGCCTGGTTTATTTATTTCCTGTTAATGTTTGTTTTGGCATATTTTATCAATAAATTATATCTCAATTATTACCACAAACAAAAAGAGAAATTAATCGAAGAAAATAATCTATTATTAGAGATTAAAGAGCTGGAAAATGAGCAGCAATTAATGAAGCTCAGAAACGAACAGCTTTCTCAGGATGTTGATAATAAAAACCGCGAACTGGCCGTTTCAACAATGAGTTTAAACAGTAAAAACGAATTGCTGGCTTTTATCAAAGAAGATTTAAAAAAGACAACCCAAAACGATAGCAATAATATCAAATCTGTCATAAGCACCATTAATAAAAACATTACCGAAGAAGATTCCTGGAATGTTTTTAAAGAAGCTTTTGATAGTGCCGATAAAGATTTTTTGAAGAGAATAAAACAGCTTCATCCATTACTTACTCCAAACGATTTACGTTTGTGCGCGTATCTTCGACTGAATCTTTCCTCTAAAGAAATTGCACCATTATTCAATATTTCGGTAAGAAGCGTAGAGATAAAAAGATATCGTTTGCGTAAAAAAATGGATTTACAACACGAAATCGGTTTAGTAGAATATATTCTTGCTGTATAGTACGTTGCAAATAGCTGCAAAATAACTATACATTACCACAACATTAACGTTGTATTAGGAAATTATGGCGTTTGTGTTAAATAAATTAACATTCTTAAATTATAGTTAAATAAGGGTTTATTTTAAAGTATTAATAATTAGTTAAGGTTTTTTTGAGATGTATGTTTTTTGTTGTGGTTAAATTTATCGTTTTCCTAAAGGGATAAGATAAATTTAGCTTTCAATAAAAACTAACTAATTATGAAATCCAAATTATTACTAACCGTACTATTATTGTGTACATCATTTGCGTTCTCGCAAACTTTTGATGTAAGCGGTACAGTACTAGATGACTCAGGTTTATCACTGCCGGGCGTGAATGTAAAAGTTAAAAGTTCCTCACAAAGTACAACCACAGACTTTGACGGATCGTTTAAATTATCAGCAGTTCCTAAAGGAACTATAATTGTTTTTAGTTACATAGGTTTTAAAACGCAGGAAGTTGCAGTTTCAGGAACTAAAATAACTGTTAAATTGAGCGATGATGCAAGATCTCTTGATGAAGTCGTAGTTATTGGTTACGGAACTCAAAAAAAGAGAGAAGTAACAGGAGCAGTTTCTGTAGTAGACAGTAAAACGCTCGACATTTTAAAACCAATAAAAGTCGAACAAGCACTTCAGGGAACAGTTTCCGGAGTAAATGTTACCACACAATCCGGAGCACCGGGCGCAAAACTGGATATTCGTATTCGTGGTATTGCAACAAACGGAGAAAACGGACCTCAGGCAATTATTGATGGTTATGTGGGAGATTTAAGTTTACTTAACCCAAATGACATTGAAACTATTACCGTTTTAAAAGATGCTCAGGCAGCGATTTACGGAACAATTGGTGCAAACGGGATTATTTTGATTACTACGAAAATGGGTAAGAAAAATTCAAAACCAAAAGTCTCTTTCAACAGTTACTCAGGATTTCAGGAAGCTTCAAGAAAATTACCAATTCTAAATGCTACAGAATATGCATTATTGCTGAATGAAAGTTATGCAAATGGCGGAAAACCACTTCCTTACCCAAATGTAAGTGGATTAGGAAAAGGAACAGACTGGCAAAAAGAAGTTCTGGGCAAAGGTGTACCAATATTAAACAGCGATATTACCATTTCTGGCGGATCAGATAAAATCACCTATTCTATCAGTGGTTCACATCTTGATCAGGAAGGAATTGTAGGCGAAGCTAAATCCGGCTTTTTAAAAAACACGGCAAGAATTGCTTTGGGAGCAGATTTAAGTGATAAAATCAAAATAAAAACAAACGTAATCTACACGTATTTCGACAGAAAAACAATCAACGAAAACGGATTAGGATCTGTATTGTTCAATGCCTTAAACGTTCCTGCAACTTTTACTCCGTATGACGCAAATGGCAATTTTACTTTAGTGCCAAGTACAACCGGATTAGGAACAGAAATTATAAATCCGTTAGCGCAGGTTGCCAATACTTATAATGATTACAACTATAAAAAACTGAATGGAAATTTTGGCTTTGATTATAAAATTTTCAAAGGATTTGTATTATCAAGTTCAATAGGTTTTAATACAGCAAACAGCGAAGGAAAAACCTTTAATCCGCAAATAAGTTATGGCGGAAAAGTGTTTGATGTACAAAGAAGTTCAGTAACACAAACTACCGTAAATGACAACGATTACTCTTTTGATATTTACGGAACTTATACAGCAAAAATTGCAGAAAACCATAATGTTACAGCAACAATAGGAAATACCATTTACAAACAATGGGGAAATTCTGCTAATGCAACTGGTTTTGATGTACCTAATAATTCATGGGAATTTGCAGATCTTTCCTTAACAAAAGGATTACCGAGCGCTTTAAATACAGGTGGATATGTTTATGATCAAAGAAGACTTTCTTATTTTGGAAGAGCGCAATACGATTATAAAGGAAAATATCTTTTTTCTGCAATGATTAGACGTGATTCTTCTACAAAATTTGGTCCTGGTTATAAAGTGGGATATTTTCCATCGTTTACAGCAGGTTGGGTAGTTTCTGACGAAGGCTTTTTTGGAGAATCAAAAACAATTAACTTCTTAAAATTCAGAGCCAGTTATGGTACTTTAGGAAATGACCAAATTCCGAATAACGGTTTCTTAGGAATTTTAAACGGAGAAGCAACGTACGTTTTTGACGGAACATTGGTAAACGGAATCGCAACAGGACAATTACCAAATTCTGATTTAAAATGGGAAGAAGCAAAAAAGTTTGACGTTGGTTTAGATTTAAGATTAATCAACGATAAAGTTTCCATCGTAGCAGATTATTTTATCGATACCAGAAAAGATTTATTGATTCCTAATATTCCCGTTTCAGGAATTACAGGAATTGGTGCTCCCGGCGCAAGTGCTCCAACCATGAATGCGGGAACAGTTAGAAATTCAGGAGTTGAATTTGCGATAGATTACAAAGAAAAATTCTCAGATTCATTTTCTATGAGTGTAGGATATAATGTAACCTTTATTAAAAACGAAGTTCTGGAAGTAAATAACGGAACAGGATTTATTGAGCAAGGATCTTTTGGAGTAGGTCAGCCTGCTGCATCTCGTATGGAAGCAGGAAAACCAATTGGATATTTTTACGGTTATAAAACGGATGGACTTTTTCAAAATCAAGCCGAAGTTGATGCACATCCGTCACAATTAGCCTTAGGAGCAAACGCTTCGCCGGGAGATATTCGTTACGTAGATGTAAATGGCGACGGGATAATTGATACTAAAGACAGAACCGATATTGGCGATCCAATTGCCGATGCTACAATGGGATTCAATTTACAGCTTAATTATAAAAACCTTGATTTTGCCATGTACACCTTTGCCTCAATTGGCAACGATATGGTACGTAATTACGAAAGAGTTTTGTCTGATGCCAACAGACTTGATTATGTTTTAGACAGATGGACAGGCGAGGGAACAAGTAATTCTGTACCAAGAGTAACTACAGGAGCAACGGCAAACAACGTTCTTTCAGATTATTATGTAGAAGATGCTTCGTATGTCAGAATTCAAAACATACAATTAGGATACACAATTAATCCAAAAGTGACTCAAAAAGCCGGAATTACAAAACTGAGGCTTTATACCGGAGTAAATAATCTGTACACATTTACTAAATACAAAGGTTTTGATCCCGGCGCTTCATTTGGACCTACAAATCGCGACGGAAATTCTCAATCGCCTATTGGTGCCGGAATTGATTATGGGTTTTATCCAGTTCCCAGAACCTATTTATTGGGTTTAAACATTAATTTTTAATTTCAATTAAAATGAAAAAATATTTATTTACAACCATTATAACGCTAACACTCTTCTCGACAATAAGTATTTCTTGTTCAGATGAGTTTGTAAGTCCTAAACCTGAATATTCTATAGATTCTGAGAATTATTTCAATTCAAAAGAAGATTATAATCAGGCATTAATTGCCGCTTATGACTTGTTGCAATCCACTTATGCAAATGTTTTATTAGGCGAAATTGCTTCAGATAATACATTAGCAGGAGGTGAAAGCCCAACAGACGTAATTGGCTGGCAGCAAGTAGACGATATGATTCATACTCAGACAAACAGCAATTTAAGAGATATCTGGAACTGGATGTTTGCAGGAGTTCAAAGAGCCAATTATATTCTTGAATTTAAAGATAAAACAGATTTTGAGGGAAAAAACCAACTACTTGCAGAAACGCGTTTTCTTAGAGCATATTACCAGTTTGAGTTAGTGAAATGGTTTGGCGGAATCCCGATGAAAGGAGATGCAAGATTTAAAGTTGGAGATGAAAAAACAACACCACGTTCAACAGTTGCAGAAGTTTATGCTTCAATCGAAGCTGATTTAACCTTTGCTGTTGCTAATTTATCTCCAACCGCATCTCAAAAAGGCAGAGTTACAAAAGGTGCTGCTCAGGCATTATTAGGAAAAGCATATTTGTACCAAAGTAAATATGTACAAGCAGCAAATATTCTTGATGCGGTAATAACGTCAGGAAAATACACTTTACAGGCAGATTATGATGCAATGTTTGAATTAGCCGGAGAAAACGGAACAGAATCTGTTTTTGAAGTACAATATACAGATGTTGAAGGCGCAGGATTTACTTGTTTACAATGTAGTGAAGGAAACGTAGCTGTTGGTTTTAGCGGAATAAGAAATTTTTCAGGACCGCTTTTTTCCCCGGGATTTAGTTTTAATATTCCAACCAAAGAAAGTGCCGATGCTTTTGAAGTTGGTGACAAACGTAAAGATGTTGCCATACTTGATATCGCTGCTTTTGCTGCCGCCAATGCTTCATTTGACGGAGGAAAAGGAGTTAGTTACGGAAAAGGGAATGAAGACACAGGTTATTTTAATCGAAAATACCTTCCGAGAAAAAGAAGCGCCGAAGCTCAGGGAGATTTAAACCTGACAAACCCTAATAATTACAGAGCAATACGTTACGCCGATGTTTTATTAATGGCAGCAGAAGCATACAATCGCGGAGCAATCGACGATACAAAAGCGAGAACCTATTTAAATCAGGTTCGCAGACGCGCTTTTGGCGATACAAACCATGACATTGCAGTTTCAGGAGCAGCATTAACAGATTTTATTTTGGCTGAAAGAAGAGTAGAACTTTTTGGAGAAGGACATCGTTTCTTTGATTTAGTAAGAACAGGAAAAGCAGTGGGCAAAATTCCGGGTTTCAAAGCAAATAAAAACGAATTATTTCCATTACCAATTGAAGAAATTCAATTCGCAAACGGAAACTGGCAACAAAATCCTGGATATTAAAAAAATACGATCATGAAAAAAATACATTATATCATAAGTCTTTTCGTTTTAGCACTGCTTTTGGGTTGTGAAAGCGATGACAGCAATGTTAATTTGGATGGGCTTAGTGCACCGGCAAATATAGCAGCTTTGACCACTGTAACACAGGATAATACCGGTAAGGTTACTTTTACACCAACCGGTGAAGGTGTTACGCAATACAAAATAAACTACGGAGACGGAACGCCGGATTCAGATTATTTTGCATCAGGAACCACCACAACACATACATATAAGGAAGGTGTTTATCAGTCGAAAATTATTGCGATGGGAATTACCGGAGAAACAACCCAAATTACTAAAGAAGTAATGGTTTCATTTAAAGCTCCGGCAAATTTAAAAGTCGAAATTGCAAATGATGTTTCTAT
Source organism: Flavobacterium psychroterrae (assembly GCF_018380615.1). Lineage (GTDB taxonomy): Bacteria > Bacteroidota > Bacteroidia > Flavobacteriales > Flavobacteriaceae > Flavobacterium > Flavobacterium psychroterrae. Next base: position 145,477 of record NZ_JAGYVZ010000006.1, read on the forward strand.
ATCGAATAAAGTAACCCTAAAAGCAACTGCTGATTTTGCATTGTTTTATGATGTTTATTTTGGAGAAACCGGAAAACCAGAACCAATTACGGCAAACAATGGCGAATCGGTTTCCTATACATATAAAGAACCGGGCGTTTACAGCATTCGTGTAGTATCAAAAAGTGCAGCAATAAAAACTACAGAATACAAAGTAGATTTTACGGCAAAATTAGTCCTCAATCCAACAGCTTCGGCACCAACACCGCCTAACAGACCGGCTGGAAATGTAATTTCAATATACAGTTCAAAATATACAGACTTAGCAGGAACAGATTTCTTCCCAAGTTGGTCGCAATCAACAGGTTATTCTGAATTTAAATTGAATGAAGATAAAATGCTGAACTATACCAATTTAAATTATGAAGGAATTGCATTTGCAGATGGTGTAAAAGCCAATGTTACAGCTATGGATTATATTCACATGGATGTCTGGACAGCAGATTTACCAAAATTAGATATATTCTTAATTAGCAGTACTAATGGAGAAAGAGCAGTATCAAAAGATTTGACTGCCAATCAATGGACAAGTATTGATATTCCAATTTCGGTATTTACAAGTCAGGACGGATTTACGGTAGCGGATATTTTTCAATTAAAATTAGTTGGAACTCCGGCAGGTAAAAACATATATATAGATAATATTTATTTCTATAAAAACGGAGAAGCATTAAGTACGGCGGCACCAACACCAGTTAAAACAGCGGCAGATGTTATCTCAATGTTCAGTGATGCATATACAAATGTTCCTGTAGCAACTTGGCGCACAGATTGGTCAGTTGCAAAATTAGAAGAAACAGCTGTTGCAGGAAATGCAGTAAAAAAATACTCCGAATTAAACTATGTAGGTATCGAACCAACTGCAACAATTGATGCATCCGGAATGACACACTTTCACGTCGATGTCTGGTCAGCTGACTTTACAGAATTCCGAATTAAATTAGTCGATTTTGGTGCTAACGGAGTTTATAATGGAGGAGGAGATGATAAAGAACACGAAGTTAGCATTGCCGCACCTGCAAAAGGAACATGGGTAAGTTTAGATATTCCGTTAAGCGATTTTACAGGATTAACAACACGCGCTCACATTGCACAGCTTATTTATTCAGCAAATCCTACCGGAGCAAATACAGTTTATATTGATAACGTTTATTTTCATAAATAGAAATCAAACCTTTATAGATTAAAATGAATTTACATTTTATAAAAACGAACAAAATGAAAAAATATAATAAATACTTCGTACTGCTTTTTGCAATGCTATTTGCTATAAGTTGTCAAAATGAGGATTATTCTTTTGGAGATTTATCAGCACCAACGAATTTAAAAATCACTGCTGAAATTATAGGGAAAACTGCCGATGCTCCAAACGGAGACGGATCAGGAATGGTCAAGTTTACAACCACAGGAGATAATGCTGTTTCGTATAAATATGCATTTAGCGACGGAACTTCAGAAAATGCACCAAGCGGAATATTTACCAAACGTTTTACAAAAACCGGAGTAAATACGTATACAGTTACTGTAATTGCATCTGGAAAAGGAGGAATAGCTACAAACATTACCGCAGAAGTTACAGTAATAAGTAATTTTAGAGATGACGAAGCAGTGACACTTTTAACTGGAGGATCATCTAAAAAATGGTATTGGTCAGCATCTGAGCCGGGACATTTAGGAGTAGGTCAAAATGACGGAGATGCCACTAAAAATTATTATCCCAACTATTATTCAGCAGGAGCTTTTGAAAAAGCAGCATCACCGGCAAGCAGCTGTTTATATGATAATGAATTGACTTTCTCATTAGATGGAGATCAATTAAAGTTTGAATTGAATAATGGAGGAGCAACATTTTTCAATGCCTCTTTTGCAAGTGTTGCCGGAGGAAGTTCACCAGATGATGCCTGTTTAACCTATAATACGGGAGGTAAAAAAACAGTTTCGTTAAGTCCTTCAGAATCTTTTATAATGGCAAACCCAAATCACGCCACACAAACCAGAGGAACAACAATGAATTTCTCTGATAATGGATTTATGGGCTATTATATAGGTCAGAGTTCTTATGAAATTTTGTCAATTACAGCAAACAGAATGGTTGTGAGAGCCGTTATGGGAGGAAATCCGGCATTAGCGTGGTATCATACATTTACAACGACAAAACCCACTCAGGCACCACCTGCAGATTTTACAAAATTAGTTTGGTCTGATGAATTTAATACAGATGGAGCTCCGGATGCCACAAAATGGGTTTACGATTTAGGAAAAGGAGACAACGGCTGGGGAAATAATGAAAAACAAAACTATACCAGCTCCGCTACAAACATAATTGTTCAGGGCGGAAGCTTAAAAATCACCGCTAAAAAAGAAGCTTCCGGAGGAGCAGATTATTCTTCGGCGCGATTAAAATCAGACGGTAAATTTAGTTTTACTTATGGTAAAGTCGAAATCAAAGCCAAGCTTCCACTAGGTGTAGGAACCTGGCCGGCAATCTGGATGCTAGGACAAAATTATGCAACAAAACCATGGCCAGCCTGTGGTGAAATAGATATAATGGAACATGTGGGTAAAAATCAGGATGTAATTTTGAGCACTTTACATTATCCCGGACATTCAGGAGGAAATGGAAATACAGGATCCAAAACAGTTCCAAATGTTTCAACAGAATTTCATGTTTATAAAACAGTCTGGAGTGCGGCATCAGTACAAACTTTTGCAGATGATGTTTTAATTCATTCTGTTCCTAACGATGGTTCATTGCCTTTCAATAGCGACTTTTTCTTAATTTTGAATGTAGCAATGGGAGGGAATCTAGGCGGTAATATTGATCCTGCTTTTACACAATCTTCCATGGAGATTGATTATGTCAGAGTATATCAATAGGTTAAATTAATTAGTAGAAAATGAAGTGAGAAGGTCAGTTTAAGGCTGACCTTCTTATTTTATTAAATTTAAAAGGGCTGTATGAAAAAAGTAATTGTATTATTAATGATCACCGGTTTTAGTTTTGCACAACAAGTAAAACGAAAATTGGTTTGGGAAGAAACTTTCAATAAAAAAGAAATAAATGAAACTGTTTGGAATTTCGAACTTGGCGATGGCTGTCCGGATTTATGCGGTTATGGAAACAATGAAAGACAGATTTATACCAAAACAAATCACGAAATTAAAGATGGAAATTTAATTATCGAAGCCAGAAAAGAAGGCAATAAATATACCTCAACAAAAATCACCACAAAAGGTAAAAAAGAATTTAAATACGGGCGAATAGAAGCCAGAGCAAAATTACCGGTTGGTCACGGTTTATGGCCGGCATTCTGGATGCTTGGTGCAAATATTGATGCCGTAAAATGGCCCAAAACAGGCGAAATTGATATATTAGAATACATTGGGCGAGATCCGCATATGGTATATACAACCTTACATACACAGGACAGTCATGGCAATACAATCAATACAAAAAGAACCGCTTTCCCAAATATTGAAGAAGGATATCATGTATATGCAATAGAATGGACAAAAGATAAAATGGATTTTTTTGTGGATAAAACACTCGTTTACACCTTTAATCCTGAAGTTAAAAACGAAGATACATGGCCATTTGATAAACCGTTTTATATCATTGTAAATTTAGCAATAGGAGGAAATTTCGGAGGCCCTGAAGTAGATGATACCATACTTCCACAAAAGTTTTACATAGATTATGTTCGCGTATACCAATAATTATTTAAAAGAATTATAGAACAAGATATAAGAGCTTAACTATTTAATTGTAAGTATTTTATATCTTGTTTTTTAGTTAAAACTATCAGTATTTTTTCGTCATTTTTTATGAATAAATACATGTAAATAAACCACTACTGCAATAATTAACTTTTTATTGTTAAATATTCTGCATTTAGTTTGCTTTTTAAAATAATAATTTGTTAAATTTGGTCAGAATATTAACATAACCTAAAATCACAGATTCGCCTATAAAATAAAACTACTTTTAGAAAAAATTACTCCAAATTTTAAAACAGAACTAAAAAAAAGTAGTATTATGGCTGATCTGCATATTCCAGACGCTCTATTAGTGAAAAATTATGTCGATGGCAATGAAAATGCCCTTGCGACATTGATAAAGAGACATGAGTCTAAGATATATGGATTTATATATTCTAAGATTGCTGATAGAGATATTTCAAACGATATTTTTCAAGACACTTTTATTAAGGTAATTAAAACCTTAAAAAGTAATTCCTATAATGAAGAAGGTAAATTTTTACCTTGGGTAATGCGTATATCTCACAATTTAATTGTAGATCATTTTCGTAAAACCAAAAAAATGCCAATGTACAGAGAAACCGAAGAATTTTCGATTTTTTCTATAATGTCTGATGATTCATTAACTATTGAAAACAAAATGATCTTTGATCAGGTCGAAGTTGACTTAAAAAAGATCATTGAAGAACTTCCGTCAGATCAAAAAGAAGTTTTAGTAATGCGTATGTATCAGGACATGAGTTTTAAGGAAATATCTGAACTTACAGGCGTTAGCATCAATACAGCATTAGGAAGAATGCGTTATGCACTAATGAATTTAAGAAAAATAATTGACAAACATCAAATTATTTTAACCAACTAATACTATTTTGAAAAATAGCTCGTTATACTATTATAAAACATTTTTGATAGTATGGCGAAAATTTACTCTAAAAAGGCATTAGCTTCTAAAGATTTAAAACCTAAAAAAGAAGTTGTTTCTTTTTTACTAAATTATTCACAAGCGTTAACGATTGTGAAAATTGACGAAAAAAGTTTTGAAATTATAGCTAATTAAACAGCCCACTACATTTGTCGGATGTTTATTTCGAAAGAAAAACCAATGGTCGTTTTGGTTGAAAGCTCACTATTTGTATGCAAATACAGGTAGTGAGTTTTTTTTATAATACTTTTTTACACCTTTCCGTAATATTATAGGATTAATACAAAACTTGTAGAGAAACACAAATAAATGCAAAGCTTTGTGTTGATCTGGCTGAGGCGAACTTTGTGTTTTTCAGCTTGTAGTAAAATTAAATCTTAGTGCACTTTGTGGTTAAATTTATTGATCTTCACAGGTTTTTTGTTAATATACAATATGTTGTTATTCAGCTAATTTTATAGATTTACTCAGTAGAATGCAGTGCTTTTTCTAATTATTACAATAGTGTTTTTGTTAAAATTTCATCTTTTACGTGATTTTTGTTTATTTATTCAATAATTAGTTTTATTTTGGTTAAAAAGTAATTTTTTATTCAACGAAATTACTATATAAAGAAGATTTCTGTATTAAAAAACTTTCAATTAGTTGAAATACATAAAGATAAGTAATATTAATAATTAAATGTTTAACCAAAAGTCAATTAATTTATGAAGAAAAACTACCCTAAATTTATTTTGTTTATTGTTTGTTTTAATGTTTTCTAAAACATATTAAAACAGAGGTTGATTTTCGCCAATATATTTCTATTTGCGCACCCAATCTTTTTCTTTTTAACCATAAGAATATATTTAACAACCAAACTAAACCAAAATGAAAAATCACCTAAAAATAGTATCATTCCTGTTATTGCTAAATATGAGTGCATTTGCTCAAAAAGAAGAGCTAAAAGAAGCGCAAAATAACTATGCAAAAGGAAAAAATCAGGAAGCACTAGCAATTTTGAAAAAAATTGAATACCAAATTATAAATGCACCTGATGATGTAAAAACCGAATATTTTTTTACAAAAGGAAATGTTTGTAAAGATTTAGCAGCTAAAAATACCGATGCTGCGGCAAATTTCTCCCTTGCGGCCAGCGCTTATCAAGATGTACTTTTGTATGAAAATGAATCCCGTGTTTATAAATTTGCCTTCAAAGCGAGTTCGTCATTAAAAGAGATGAAATCAAAATTAGTAGATGGAGCATACAACGATTACAAAGCAGGGAAATTCAAAGAAAGTTCAGATAAGAGTTATGAAGTTTACTTGTTTGACAAGAAAGACACTTTAAATCTTTATAACGCTGCATCTTCATCATTATCAGCTAAAGATTATCCTTCATCAATCAAATATTTTGAGCAGCTTAAAAAAATAAATTATACTGGAAAAGGAATGATTTTTTATGCTACAAACAAAAAAACAAAAGAAGAAGAATCTTTTACTTCCATTAGTGCCAGAGAAATAAGTGTTAAGGAAGGATTGTATGAAAAGCCAAGAAACTTTTTTCCGCCTTCAAAAAAAGAAGAAATATTAACTTCATTAGGATATGCTTATTTAGAGAGCAATGATTATTGCAGTGCAGAAAAATATTATGAAGAAGGATTACAAACAAACGAAAAATGTATGGATTGTTACATCAATCTCGTATACGTTAAAATAGAACAAAAAAAGCAAATAGTAGATAAAATGGCAGCTTTAGGCAACAGTCCGGCCGAAATGAAGCAATATGATGTATTAGACGCTCAAAAAGACGAAGTTGTAAAAAGTGCAATTCCATATCTTAAAAAAGCACTAATAATAGAGCCAAAAAACGAAAGTGCGGCCAAATCACTATTAGGAATATACAGATCGCTTAATATGACAAATGAATACAATGCCTTGAAAAGCAGTATGTAAAATCAGTACTTAAAGGAAACAATAGAACAAAGCTGCTAAATTTTCTTTTTAGCAGCTTCTTCTATTAAAGATCTTTTTCCAACTGTTCTAGTTATTATATCCTTCTCTAAATTCCAGCCTCTTGCAGGCGAATATTCACGTCCGTACCAGATAATTTGTAAATGTAAATCATTCCATATCTCTCTTGGAAACAATCTTTTAGCATCTTTTTCAGTCTGCACCACATTCTTGCCATTCGAAAGATTCCATCTGTGCATCAATCTGTGAATATGAGTATCAACAGGAAAAGCAGGAACGCCAAAAGCCTGTGACATCACTACGCTCGCTGTTTTATGACCAACAGCCGGCAAAGACTCAAGAGCTTCAAAACTTTGCGGCACTTTCCCATCGTATTTATCAATTAAAATATGAGACAAACCATAAATTCCTTTTGATTTCATAGGCGATAAACCACAAGGACGAATAATTTCCTTGATCTCCTCAACAGACATTTTAATCATATCATACGGATTATCAGCCTTTGCAAAAAGCAACGGCGTTATTTGGTTCACGCGCACATCTGTACATTGCGCCGAAAGCAAAACTGCGATTAACAAAGTATATGGGTCTTTATGATCTAATGGAACAGGTATAGTAGGGTAGAGTTCTTTTAACGTATTTATAACAAATTGTACGCGAGCTTCTTTATTCATTTCCGTATTTTTAGAGTCGTAAAAATAGCATTATTTTAATTGTAAATGGTGAATTGTAAAATTTTGAATGGTTAATGAGTGCAACAATCCAAGAAGTCTAATAATCTAAAAATCCAAAATAAATGACAACATTAAAAGCAGGCGATAAAGCCCCAAATTTCTCAGGCGTAGATCAGGACGGAAAAGCACATACATTGGCAGATTACGCTGGGAAAAAATTAGTAGTTTTCTTTTATCCAAAAGCCAGTACGCCAGGTTGTACAGCAGAAGCTTGTGATTTAAGAGACAATTTTGAGCGTTTTAAAGCAAATAATTATGAACTTCTTGGCGTAAGCGCTGATAGTCAGAAAGCACAGTTGAAATTCAAAGACAAATACGAATTGCCTTTTCCATTATTAGCAGATGAAGATAAATCGGTAATAAATGCATTTGGAATTTGGGGACCTAAAAAATTCATGGGAAAAGAATATGACGGAATTCACAGAACCACTTTCGTAATTGATGAAAACGGAATTATCGATGAGGTAATTTCACAAGTAAAAACCAAAGAACACGCAGCGCAGATTTTGAAATAAATCTTTTGTTTAAAGAGTTTCTTGTTTCAGGTTTTCTTTGTTTCAGGTTTCAAAACTTGAAATTTAATTGGTCATATTTTTGTCAAAGTTTATCGCCCAGACAGAAATATTATTTTGCAAAAAAGCCTATTCACTTCAATTGTGTCATTTTGACGAAGGATAAATCACATCTAGTATTCGGCAAAGATTGGCGAAATTAGTTGCGGAGTTTCCTGTGTGATTTCTCCTTCGTCGAAATGAAAAATTTGGAGAAAACCTGAAACCTGAAGCAAAAAAACATGAAACAAAAAAAAAGTCCCAAATGGGACTTTTTTTAATTAATTATTTTGTTCAAATTCTATTTGAGGATGATACCCAAAAAGATGATGTTCTTTTATAATTTCAGCAACTCCTGACGGAAGCATCGGCTCCCAGCCAGATTTTCCTTGGCTGATCATTTTTAAGACTTCACGAGAGAATACATTTAATATTTCCGGATTATAATCTACAATATCTACCACTTTTCCGTTGAATTTAAAGAATTTGTATAACTCTTTCATTCTTGGATGTACCTTTAAATTATCAGATGTAATGATTTCTCCATTATCGCCCAACATTGGATATAAAAATACCTTCATATCGCGGTAAAATAACTTTCCGAAAGCTTCAAGGATTCCACCACTTAAATGACGGTAATATTTCTCATCAAAAATATCAATTAAATTATTTACACCCATTGCTAATCCCATACGGGCTTTAGTATAATTGGCAAAATATTCAACCACTTTATAATATTCCTGAAAGTTCGAAATCATAACTGTTTGACCTAAAGAACAAAGTAATTCGGCTCTGTCCATAAAATCACGTTCATCAATTTCACCATCAGAACGTAAATTCGAAAGTGTAATTTCAAAAACTACCAACGTATTTTCTTTTTCAACCTTGTTTTCTTCAAGAAACATTTTCAATGATTTCTCATACATATCAAGGTTTACATTTGTAACGGGACGAAAACTTCCTCTAAAAGCAAGAAGATTTTTTTTGTATAAAATAGCAGCCGGTAAAACATTTTTCCCTTCAGGGTTAAACATCACCGCATCCGTCATTCCGTTTTTAACCAGTTGCAAACTCATTAAACGATTATCAACATCAGCAAAACGAGGTCCTGAGAAGTTTATAGTATCAATTTCGAGTTGGTCTTTGTCTAAATGATCGTATAAATAACGAAGTAATCGTTTAGGATCATTGTATTTGTAAAAAGCACCGTAAATTAAGTTTACACCTAAAATCCCCAGTGTTTCTTGTTGAAGTCTTGCATCAGTTTCTTTAAAACGAATGTGTAGAATAATTTCGTTATAAGCTTCGTCAGGTTCAATTTGGTATCGAATTCCAACCCAGCCGTGACCTTTAAATTGTTTGGCAAAATCTATTGTGGCAACAGTGTTGGCGTAACTGAAAAAAAGTTTTGTAGGATGTTTTTCTCTGCTTAAACGCTCTTCAATAATCTGACCTTCAAGAGTCAGCATTTTTTTTAATCGTTCTTCGGTTACGTAGCGCCCATCATTTTCAATTCCGTAAACGGCATCACTAAAATCTTTGTCATAGGCAGACATTGCTTTTGCAATAGTTCCCGATGAACCTCCGGATCTGAAAAAATGCCTGACAGTTTCTTGTCCAGCCCCAATTTCAGCAAATGTTCCGTAAATATTCTCGTTTAAATTAATGCGTAACGCTTTGTCTTTTATAGAAGGAATCTGTTCGATGACCTTGTCACCTTTGAGTTTTATTTCTGTACCCATTTTATTTTAAATAGATTTGTTACAAAGTTAGCAAATTAGGGTTCTAATGAAAGAGAAATAATCCTATTTTTGTAAAAAAAATAAGTTCAATTGAAGGTACATTTTTTAGGCACCGGTACATCTCAAGGTATTCCGATTATCGGAGTCGATCATCCTGTTTGTAAAAGCACTGATCCTAAGGATAAAAGGCTCCGCGTATCCATCTGGATTACATGGAACGAGCATTCTTATGTAATCGATTGCGGACCTGATTTCAGGCAGCAAATGCTTTCTTGCGGATGCAATCATCTTGATGCAATCCTGTTTACACACGAACATGCAGATCATACGGCAGGTTTAGACGACATTCGTCCGTTTAATTTCAGGCAGGGAGAAATTCCTGTTTATGCACATCAGCGAGTAATTGATAATTTAAAACGTCGTTTTGATTACGTTTTTGAAACCGTAAACAAATATCCCGGCGCTCCAAGCGTCAAAACAATCGAGGTGGTGAACAACGAACCTTTTAAGGTTGGAGATAAAACGGCAATTCCCGTAAATGTCATGCATGGCGATTTACAGGTTTTTGGTTATCGTATTGATGATTTTGCTTATTTAACCGATGTTAAGACTATTCATGAAACCGAAGTTGAAAAACTAAAAAACCTTAAGGTTTTAGTAGTAAATGCTTTGCGTGTAGAACCGCATGATACACATTTTAATTTGCAGGAAGCACTGGATTTTATAAATTTGGTGAAGCCCGAAGTGGCTTACTTAACGCACATTAGCCACGTTTTAGGCTTTCACGAAGAAGTACAAAAACAGCTGCCGGAAAATGTTTTTCTTGCTTACGACAATTTACAAATTACAATTTAATTATACCACAAAATGAAAAAATCCTTAATGCTTTATCTATTTATCCTTGCGATATTAATGAATGTTTTTACTTATATGTTTTACAGCAGAGAAGTGAAATTTGGGCAAGAAAGATATGATAAAACCACTAAGAAGCTAAGAGACAGTATTAATACAGTAACAACAAAATTAGCTGACGCTGATTATTTTTCCTTAGAACACAACGAAAATGCACAGAATTACTTTGATAACAGCGCAACTGGAGGAAAGGTAATTCTATATGAAAAATTGATTCCGGTTGTAACAGAGAAGTTATTGGATTTAAATGCAAACCCAAAAGGGAATCCCTATACAGGACAAGATAAAATAGGGCCAAATAAATTTATAATCAATAAAGTTAAGATTTTAAACCACAGATGGATCATCGCAGATTATAGCAACGGAGAAATATGGGGAGAAGTATTATTGAAATATTTTGTTGCTGATGATGAAAGTATAAGTTTTGAAGTAATTCAAACCTGGCTATATCAAAAATAGAAAGAATAATCCTATATTTGTAGAATTAAATTATAGGATTATGAAAAAAATATTTTTATTTTCAATTATTATTGGTCTTTTATTCTCTTGCGCTAAGAAAGTTTCGGAAGAGAATAAAACCCCAAAATCACCAGAAGCAAAACGAGTTGTAGTTGGTGGAGATTCAGACGCTCACGGATGCAAAGCTTCGGCAGGTTATACTTGGTCAGGTCTTAAAAAAGAATGTGTCCGACTTTTTGAAGTGGGTACAAAATTAGCTCATGCTGAAGACGGAAAAACTTATTCAACAGTAGCGTATGTTATTTTTGATGGAAATAAAGCTGAACTTTTTCTCGATACTCAAAAAGAACCAATCCTTTTAGAAAAAAAATCCGAAGGTGATTCCTGGATAAAAGGCGATCTTCAATTAATTCCCTGGAAAGGTTATGTATTGAAAAAAGGAGGTAAAATTATTTATATAGGACAGTAATAGTTTACAGTTTCAGTCGCAGTTTTTCAGTTTGAAACTGCGGCTTTTGTTTTTATTATCTTTGTATTATTGATTATTAAAAAAATCCTTCATCATTTTTGAACTTTCCTCAGGATTTCTTATTGAAACAAAATCACCATTTTCATCTATTGTAAAATGTCCTTTAAAAGCTTCGGGCATTGCATTATACTGTTCATTGACTTGCTTCAAAGTTTCTTTAAAACAATTGTAATTATATTTTTCCACTAAATAAGGCAAAGAGTTTTGTCCTCTTAAAAGTTCGTATTCCTGATAATTATAAGGTGTTGTTTCTTGTCTTTTTGATAATGTCTGATCGAATTTCTGCAATAGTTTTTCTATTTCTTTTTCGCTTACAAATTTAGAAAGTCCACGAAGAGCGTAGATTTTCATGTCCAGATATCTTTCTTTTCTGTACGCCTTATTAAAGAAATCTTCTAATTCAGGAAATTCAAAATCATATAATAACCGTAATATTTTATTCCTGATGTCAAGTTGTTTTGTGCCCGAATAAATTCTTGTTAAGTGAACCAAGTTATCCTTATCAATGAATTTTTTATCTAAAGAAAATAACGCATTTCTAAAGTTGACATTTGATTCCTTTATTTTCTCTTCAGTTAATATAGCTGGGAAATTACTCATTATTAGATTTTAGTATTTCTAATGATACATAAACTGTAAATTAGAACTTATTTAATAATTATTACTGCGAGCCATTTCATCAAGAAAATCATCTCTCTCTGAAACAATTCCTAAATATTTATGATATCTTAATCCTGAAGTCGAGGCTTGTGCATTTTTATCTGCTAATTCAGCATATTTATTTGCAATTTCAGTTTTAGAATTATACTTATTAATTATTGAAAGTATTGAAAAAACTTTATATTTTTCAAGAGGGAATAATAAGTGAGATACATTTTGTTCAAGTATCTCTTCAACAATTGTATATAAATTCTTAAATTGATTTTTGATAATCAATTCAGAATATTTTAAATAAGCATCAGTTTTGACACTTATATAAATTTTTTCCAAATCAATTGCGTGTTTATAACATTCGATTGATTTTTCAATGTCATTTTCTAATAAATAAATATCTCCAAAAATGCTAAAAATAGTACTTTTATAAAAAATATCTTCTGGATAATCAGTTAATATTTTCTGCAGTAAGACTTTTGCAATATTTAGAAGATAAATTTCCTTAGTATCAACTAATTCAATTGCTTGGATCTTTAAATATTGGGCACGACCACTTTTTCTTGCACGTCCAAGTTTGGCAAAGAATTCTTCTTCATCAATTTTTGTCCATGATTTTCTTCTGTACCATTCTATAGCCATATTGATAAGTTTTTATATTCTTAAGAATGAAGTTTTATATAAAATAAAAAACTACTCCACCAGCCAATTCTTAAAATCGAAGAAATTTTGCGGGGCAACTCCATGACCAACAGGATATTCTTTATAAGTAACCGGAATATTTAATTTCTCCAGAATTGCAGGAGTTTTTCTCGCCCAATCAATCGGTATTACCTGATCTACAGTTCCATGTGAAGCGAATATTTTTAGGTTTTTAAAGTCGTTTTGTTCAAAACCTTCTTTGATAATTTCGTCGTTAAAATAACCACTCATTGCCACAACTCGCTGAATTTTTTCAGGATATGAAAGTGCCACTGCATAACTCAAAATAGAACCTTGGCTAAAGCCGACTAAAGTTATATTATTAGCATCAATAGGATAATTTGCTACTAATTCGTCTACAAAAGCTGCAATTGCATCACGTGAAATCTTTGCCTGTTCGTTATCTGAAAATTTATTCTGATCAGCATCAAAATTAATTGCGTACCAGGCATATGCACCATATTGTAAATCATAAGGAGCACGAGCAGAAATAATATAATAATTATCAGGCAGTTCAGTAGCAAACGAAAATAAATCAGCTTCGTTACTTCCATATCCGTGTAGTAAAAGTAAAACAGGATTTTTATCTAAGATAACTTTTGGTTCTTGTATTTTATATTCTAAGGATAGATTCATTTTTTAATTGTGAATTGTAAGTTGTGAATTGTAAATTTTCAACTTTGAGATTATTATAATAAAAAATCTGTTTTTATCTGCGTTTTTGCTTGCAAATCCGCGTCATCTGTGTGCTAAAATTATACGCTGATAAAACAGCTTCGCAAGCGAAAACACGGATTTAACGGATTACTTTTTTTTGGAATTTGGAATTTTAAAATTTGAATTTTAGTTTCAATTGTAATTTAAATTTACCCAATCGATTTAAACCATTTTTGAAATAAATTTCCAACTAACGGAATCGGTCTTGTCTGCCCTTGAATAGCACTAAAAATGCCGTACGTCCATAATATAAAAATACAAATCCACATTGGGAAAGTAATCATAAAGCTGTCAAAATTGCTTATTATCGCTCCAAAAGAGATAAAAGTAAGCGATAATCCTAAAGCCTGACGGATATGAAATGAGGCAAAACTATTTTTATTTTCAGAGTTCATAGACATCGCGATCAAAACACCAATAATTAAAATATAACTGGTAATGGCGATTGATTTTCCCTCTTCGATTGAATTATTCATTGTAATTATTTAGTGATAACAAGTTGATTTTGATTTAAAATTCCATAAACAGAACCTTTTATTTCTGTTCCTAAAAAAGCAGAATTTTTAGATTTTGAAAGAATATTTGCTTTCGTAAAAACAGATTTTCCTTCCGGATTAAAGAATGTGAAATTAGCTTTTGAACCTTCGGCAATTGAATTATTCTCAATTCCGAATATAGCTTTTCCTGAAGTTAGTTTTTCGATTATCGTTTCAATAGGCAAAACAGTTTGTAAAGCTCCAAATGCACTTTCAAGGCCAATAGTTCCGTTTTTAGCTGTATCAAATTCCATTTTCTTGAATTCAATATCAATTGGGTTGTGATCTGAGGTAATTAAATCAATAGTTCCATCAGTAACTCCGTTTAATAAAGCCTGTCTGTCAGTTTCAGTTCTTAATGGAGGCGTAACTTTAAAACGGGTATCAAAAGCTTCTAATTTTTCATCGGTTAAAACCAAATGATGTACAGCGACACTACAAGTTATCTGTAATCCTTTTGCTTTAGCTTCTCTTATTAACTCAACCGATTTTGCGGTAGAAATTGTTGGAATGTGAAGTTTTCCTCCCGTATATTCTAATAAAAATAAGTTTCTTGATATTTGTAATTCTTCGGCTAAATTTGGGATTCCTTTTAAACCTAATTTCGTAGAAACGATTCCTTCATTTGCAACACCATTTCCTTTAATATTGGGATCTTGTGAATAGGTGATAACTAATCCATCAAAATCCTGAACATATTGCAGCGCGATTTTCAATAGATTAGCGTTGTCGATACTTTTGTTGTAGTCTCCAAAAGCAACCGCTCCAGACTTTTTCATATCAAATAATTCTGCCATATCTTTTCCTTCGCTTGCTTTGGTTAAAGCTCCAATAGGGAAAAGTTCCGTGGCAAAACCATTCGCTTTATTTTTGACAAAATTTACCTGCGACTGATTGTCGATAACAGGGAAGGAGTTGGGTTGTAAAGCAATTGCCGTAAAACCACTTTTTGCAGCAACATTCAATCCGTTTGCAATGGTTTCTCTGTCTTCGTAGCCTGGTTCTCCAAAGGAAACGCTGCTGTCAAACCAACCTTGCGAAAGGTATAAATTGTCTAATTTTACTTCGGTTGTATCCTCGATATCAAGAATCGAAGTTCCTATTTTTTCTATAATACCATCTGCAATTAAAAGATCAACGGTCTGATTATGAAACGGACTTTTTGAATCGATAATTTTGGCGCTTCTGATGATTATTTTCATGTTTTTCAACTATTAATTTGTGATCGATTTTTTAAGTATTTTTCTTATTTCACTTGGAATTTCATCAGATTCTATTTCAACATGGTAACCATGAAATTGATTTTGAGGTGTATCATTTTCATATTTGAAAATAATTACCATTTTTTTTGATTTGTCATAACCAAAAAGTTCTTTTGAATTGACGCCAATTGCTGTTTTTAATATTTCGGCAGCATTTTTTTTATCACCATAAAAAGGGCTTATTAACTCTCCTCTTCTCCTAATTGGTCTTGGAATATTATGCTTCGGTATAGTTTGAAAATTTCTCGCTGGAATACGATTTTCACAAAAATAAGCAATTAATTCACTATCATTATGTAATATTTTAAAATCTTTCTCTGTGGTATTTAAAAGTATATCTATTTTATTTTTAATAGCAATAGCTTGATGATTTAAAAATGCAAAATTTTGACTAATATTATTATGTTTTCTTTGCGCTACCTCACAAAAAGTATTATCGGTTATTAAAGAACTAAAAATAGAATAATTATTTTCGTTTGAATTATTGCAATCTTCTCTCCAGTCAAAAAAATCAGAAAAAAGAATTTGTAAGGTTCTTAGTGTAGGTTGAGGATAGGAATCTTCTAAGGTTTTAATTTGACTTACTAATTCAAGTAATGATTTTTTGTCATAAAAGCCATCATATTTTTCATGATTAATAGACTTTTTGTAGAGATCTAAATTTCGTAAATAATCGCGAATAGAATTTTCTTCTATAAGTACATCAATGCTATTAATCCAATTAAAAGACGGATTTTTTTCAGGTAATAATATAAAAATATTAACTTTACTCATGCTTACAATCCCATTAATGTATTCATATCTAGATCCAATTGATCAAAAAAACCTTTTGGTGGTCTCTGAATTTTACCACCTTTAAGGACTGGTAGATGAATTGCTTTTGTGGCGTGTTTTTTTTCGTCTCTATCAAAATAATACACTGAACTATCTTCATTTGAAATAATATTATTTTTTGTAGCTACTAAAAGGCCGTTTATGATATGATCACTATGGGTTTCTATAATAAATTGTACGCCATTTTTGGCAGATTTACAAATTAACTCCATTAATTTTGCTTGAGCACCTGGATGAATGTGAGCTTCTGGGTTCTCAATAATTATGATGCTTCCTTCTGGTGCATGTAATGAAGCAACGATAATTGGTAAAACGTAAGAAATACCAAAACCTATATTTTTTGCTTTAAAATCAAGTGTCGGAACTTGTCCTTCTCCTCTGTCAAAACTATAATTAATTTTGTAATTTAGTCCAGAAGGTTTTATATTTATATTGATGTTAGGGCTTATTTCTCTCATCCATTGTTTTACTTGATATACAAGAGTTGCATCGTCTTCAATGTTCTTTTTTAGAGATTCATTAACAAATGTTTTTCCGAAAAAATCCAAATAATGAACTACAAATTCACATCTACCTTCATTTTTTGAAATTTGATTTTCATGTTCTACGGCAGAAGTATTTTTTATATAATCATCTGTTGGTCCATTTCTAAAAGCACTTATGTATTGAAAGTTATTATTAAATAGATTAATCGAACTATAGTCATTGGGTAATATAGAATCTTTTAAAGTGCTTAAAAAAGTATCATTTATGTTTGTTGGATTCGCTGAAAATTTCCAAACAAAATTATCTTGTTTGTAATTTATTGAAAATTTAATATAGTCTTCCTCAGCTGATTGATATACAGCATCTTCAACAACCCCAATTTTACATAATTCATCATTTAATTCTAAACCTTTATTTAATTTATTGGATTGGCGTAATAATAACAATGCTTGTATAACCGATGATTTTCCCATACCATTCAAACCGGTAAAAATATTTATTTTCGAGAGATTTAATTCAGTATTTGAATGTGATTTGAAGTTCTCTATGTAAAGAGTATTAATCATTTTTTTATAATGTTTTGAATAATTAATTTTATTTTATCAAATCGATATTTAACTTTTTCTTTATTCCCAGTTGCAGTTGTAACAGATTGGGAAAAAGAATTATCACTATTTAACTCCTTGATTAATGTAGTTCTAAAGAGGCTTTTTTTTATTAATAACTCATTCCTTTCGATGTCATTTAGTAATGCAAAATTAACACTTAAAGTATCATAAATAGCTTTAGATATAGGTTTTCTCTTGTCATTTTTATTATATCGTTTTCTAAAAGCATCATCTCCAAAAATTTTGAAAGCTAAAGTCATTGATTTTTTGAAGTTCTCTTTTAATTCAAATTTTTCATCCTCTTCTAAAAATTTTAAAGCAGCCATTCCATCGTTAAGAAATTCATCTAAATTACCTTTATATTTTTCGGTATATCCCAATAAATAAAAAGCAATGAATCGATTTATAAAATCCCTGTCTTCTTGTCTTTTAAAAGGTATTTTATAATCAGTAGCTCTTTTAAATTCGATTAATTCTGCTAATTCCTTTATGAATTTTGCAGGAATTCCTTGATTCAGAGCATGTCGCATTTCTTGTGGAGTAAGAATGATACCAGCAGTGTTTACTTTTTTAAAAATCAAAAACTTTACGTTTTCTGGGGTTTGTTTATTAATAACATAAAGATTGACTTTGAAACCACTTATTTTTCTCTTGTCTTCTCTAGATAAATCAGCATATTTATTTCCGTCGTATTTTTTTAGAAACTCTAATCCTTGTAGTGTTAATGTTTCATCAACAATGAAAGATTTAAAAGTAGAAAGACGTTGCAATCCGTCAACCACTTCCCATTTTCCAGAATCTTCTTCACTAAAATAAAAAGACGGAAGAGGTAGTCCTAAAAGGATAGATTCAATTAATTGACTTTTTTTGGAGTCAGACCATAAATCTCCTAATCGTTGAAATTCAGGATCTAAACGAATTTCGTTATGTTGTAAATTTTCTATAATAGAACCCAAATTCACATTTTGGTGATCAATACTTATTTTACTAGGATCGTAAGGTTCTAAAGAAACTTCATTCCCCAAATCTTCTTTTTCAATATCTGAAATTCCATTGTTTAAAGATTGTTCGCTAGAATCTGTATTGTTCTCATTCATCGTTGAAATAGGTTACGTTATTTATTGGGATAGCAATATAAATAAGCTCTTAAGTTTACTTTATAAATTTGATAATTGCCATTTCCAATGCTAAAAATATCAGTGCAAAGATAACAAACCATTTCCAAATTTGGCTGTCAGTTCGCTCAGCTTGTAGCGTGTTAAAAATGGTCGAAATCGTATCAGCAGTTTTAAAATCTGAAATTACGTTGGTGTTGATTTGACTCAAATCGCTTTCACTTCTTTTGTAATTAAAACTCAGGTTTTCAATCCATTCTTTTTTATCAACTACACTATAATTTCCGGCTGTTTGAGGGAAATCATTAAAGGTTAGTTTTACTTTATTATTTAATATTTGCTGAATCGGAATAAATGAATCTTCATTTCCTTTTACTTCTAAAATAGCATCTTTAGTTAATAAAACATCTACGAAATAAGGTTGATTATTTCCAATAGTTAAAGCATTAACTCCAGTTTTCTGATTGTTTTGCCCCATTTTATAAAACAATGGCACAATCAACGGTGATTGCTGAAAGTTTGAATTGATGGTATTGATTGGTGCCGAAAAAACAGTAATTCCCGAAACCGGGTTTTGAATTGCCGTTACAAACACACTTTGATCTTCATAAGATAAAACTGCCGGATAAGGGCTTGAAATATTAAATGAATTATTCGTTTTTGGATATTGAAAATTCGTGATTTTATTCTCAAAAACTCCCGAAAATAAAGGATGATCAAAATTGATTTTGGTAATTAACTTACTTTTATTTTCAAGATTTTTAAATTGAATTTTTCCGAAATTCCCCAGAAAAGTATTCAGATTTGAAATAGAACTTTTTTCAGAAGGAATCACAACTAAATTTCCACCTTTAGAAACAAATGCTTTTAAAGTAGTTTGCAATGCTTGCGGAACTTCAATTAATTCATTTAAAATAATAGTGTTTTGTTTTTCTAAACTATTATAATCTAAATTGGTAATAGAATAATTATTGTAATTAAACTCAGCAGAAGTATAAATTCTGGATAAGAAATTGCTTTTTTCCGGTTCTCCAATACTTATAATATTCGTTTTTTTAGTTTTTGAAATGCTAAAATAAAGCTTGTTATCGTACGTTAGACCATTATCTTCAATTGTTACATATCCGTGAAAAGCTTCTTTAGGAATTGTAAAATTGACTTTCTTTTTCTTTGCATCAAAATTGATAATTGTTTTGGCAATTAGTTTGTTTTGATTGTACAAAGCGATTGATACAGGTTTGAAATCTTCTCCGTAAGCAGATAAATTAACGCTTATTTCGTAGAAGTTTTCTAAAGTCTGATTAATGAAAACGCTGTCAATTGCGATATTGTTTTTTTGTTCAGCTTCTGGAATAATGAAATATGGTTTTTCTTCAGGATCAATATTTTTTACATCTTTTTCGGATAAACCAACAGCATCCGTAATAATAACAATGTCTCTTTTATGTGCTGATTTATGTGCTTTTATCTTCGCGATAATCGATGGAAGTTCAAAAGGTGTTGCGCTGTAATTTAAATTTTGTAAAGCGCTTTTAGATGATTTTATATCGGTATTCCAATAATTTTCTGTGTTGGTTAACAATGAAAACTGAGCTGTTTCAGGAGTATTTTCCAGTAGTTCCTGAACCGCACGTTTTAGTAATTCGCCTTTTTTTCCTTTGGCTTGCATGCTAAATGAATTGTCGAGAATAATATACATTTCATTTGATGCGTTTTTGCTGTCTTTTGCTTCAAAAAATGGTTGGGCAAAAGCCAAAATAATACAAGTCAATAATAATAAACGAGTAGCCAGTAAAAGTCTTTTTTTGATTTTTGAACTTTTTCTGGTTTGAACAGAAAGTTCTTTTAAAAATTTAACGTTAGTAAAATAAGAGATTTTAAAACGTCGTAATTGAAATAAGTGAACCAAAATAGGAACAATCAATAAAAACAGAAAGTATAGAATTTCGGGATGTTTAAAATGCATTCTGGCTTAAATTTATTTCACTACGTTTTGTAGATGCTGGTCAAAAATACAAATTTTTAATCAAACCATATAGGGAATATTGTTAAACCATATAAGTGATATTAGAGATTATAAGTAAGCCTTATTTATAGGAAAAGTAAAATGATTTTACATTAGACTTGAAAATATTATTCAAATGACTTTGAGATTATAATAAGACTTTTTAAAAAATATTTAAATGAACTTATATCACTTATATGGTTTAAAAAATTATGATACATAGTTTGAAAAATGTAACTTTTGACAATTCATTTGTAACAAAAAATAAGTTTGCGAAAGATATTATTGAGTATTTTAGCATATTCAAAACCAATCCAAAAACTATGAAAAGATTATATATTCTGCTTTTTACAATTTTATCTTTTATGACTTCAAATGCTCAAAATAAATTTAACTTATTAGTGGGAACATATACTAATACTTGCGATAGTAAAGGGATATATGTTTATGAATTTAATGCTGTTTCCGGTGATTTTAAATTAAAAAATTCAACCGAAAAATCAGTAAGTCCAAGTTATTTATCAATTTCTGCAAATAATAAATTTCTTTATGCAGTAAACGAAAACGGAACAGAAAGTGCTGTAAGTGCCTTTACATATGATGCGCCAACGGGTAAACTTAAACTACTGAATACAAACGCTTCATTGGGAGCAGATCCTTGTCATTTAATAAATGATGATAAAAACGTTATTGTTGCGAATTATTCCGGTGGAAGTATAGCTGTATTCAAGAAAAATGCGGACGGAAGTATAACCGAAGGACAGCAATTAATTCAACATGAAGGAAAGGGACCAAATGCAGCGCGTCAGGAAAAAGCACACGTTCATATGGTCGCTTTTTCTCCGGATAAAAAATTCGTTTTATCGAATGATTTAGGTGAAGATAAAATTTATATTTATAAATACAATCCAGGTTCCAGCCATGAAATCCTTACTTTAAAAGGAACAGTTGATGTGAAAAAAGGAAGCGGACCAAGACATTTAACGTTTAGTAAAGATGGCAAGTTCGTGTATTTAGTTCAGGAATTAGATGCTACTTTGACAACCTTAAGTTATGATAAAGCCGGAAGTTTAAAAGTGCTTGCAGAAACAAGTATTCTTGCAAAAGATTTTAAAGGCGGAACAGGAGCAGCAGCAATTAAAATTTCGCCTGACGGAAAATTTTTATATGTAACAGATCGTGTTGATGCTAACAATATTTCGGTTTATCAAATCCAGAAAGACGGGAAAATTAAATTTGTAGAACAGGAAAGTACTTTAGGAAAAGGTCCGAGAGATTTCGCTATTGATCCTACAGGTAATTACCTTTTGGTTGGTCACCAATATACAAACGATATCATTATTTTCAAAAGAGATAAAGCAACCGGAAAGCTTACAAAAACAGGTAAGAAAATTGAATTGTGTTCACCGGTTGGACTTGTTTTTACGAAGATAAAGTAAGAAGGTTCAAAGGAACAGAGGTTCAAAGCGACAAAGGTTTAAAGAAAAGCTCAAAATAGTAAAAGTTAATTTTACTATTTTGAGCTTTTCTTTATTTTTTACTTTGAACCTCTATTCCTTTGAGCCTTTGTTCCTTAAAAAAAAACAACTATTTATTCTTATCTTTTCTCTTCTTATCTCTCGTTTTTAACATGTTACGATTGACAGATCCGTGAGTTTTCTTTTTCGTTTTAGAAGGTCCACCAAGGTTGACTTTTTTGTTCTTTTTGTCTTTATCATGAAAAGCACCATCACCTTTTAATGTTTGTTTTTTCATTAAAAACTTAATCGGTTGTTTGTCTTTTTCAGGTTCTATTAATTTTAGCGAAATTTCAACTTCTTCAGGAAACTCTGCAATAGCAAGTTCCTGGTTCATTAATACCTCCACTTCCACTTTAAATTCTTCTTCACGAGGCGTGATAAAACTAATTGCAGTTCCGGTTGCATCTGCACGACCTGTACGACCAATTCTGTGCATGTATAACTCAGGAAATTCCGGAAGCTCAAAGTTAATAACGTGAGAGATATTCGAGATATCTAAACCTCTCGCCATAATATCAGTTGTGATTAATCCGCGTAGATTTCCTTCCTGGAATTCAGCCATTGTGCTCAAACGGTAATTTTGAGATTTATTGGAGTGAATTACTCCAAACTGACCTTCAAAATCTTCTTCAATTCTGGTATGAAGCATGTCTGAAATCTTTTTATTATTCACAAAAACCAAAACACGTTCCATGCTTTCGTTTGTTTCTAATAAATGTTTTAACAGATTTACTTTTGTATTAAAGTTGGGAACATTATATGTGATTTGCGTAATGTTTTCAAGCGGAGTTCCTGAAGCTGCAAGTGTAACTTCTTCCGGAAAATCAAAAAAGTCATTCAAAACAGCATCAACTTCGTCAGTCATGGTTGCAGAGAATAAAATGTTTTGACGTTTGGTTTTCATCATCGCCAAAAGTGCTGTCAATTGTGTACGGAAACCAAGATTCAGCATTTCATCAAACTCATCAATAACTAATTTTTGAGTTTCATCAAAACGAATAACGGCATCAAGCGCTAAATCCATTGTACGACCTGGCGTTCCAACTAAAATGTCAACACCTTCGTAAACAGCTTTTTTTTGTGTATTGATATTTACTCCACCAAAAATACCAAGCGTACTAACCGACATGTATTTGGTTAATTTTTCTACTTCTTCAACAACCTGAACAACTAATTCACGTGTTGGAACCAGAATTACGATCTTAGGCGTATTGGTTGGTGTAAATTTGTATAATTTTAAAAGAGGCAATAAGTAAGCAAATGTTTTACCGGTACCGGTTTGCGCAATTCCCATCATATCGCGCCCAGACATAATCACGGCAAAGGATTTTTCCTGAATAGGAGTAGGCGTAACAAAGCCTAATTCGTCGATTGCTTTTTGTACTGATTTTGGAAGATTGAATTTTTCGAAAGTGCTCATTTACATTAAATTTTGTGCAAATGTACGTTAAATTCGTGGTTTTTTGTTAGATTTTTATTATTGATACAGCTTGTCACCCTGAGCAGAGTTGAAGTGCGCGCCAATTGGAATTTTTTGAGCACAAATATTACAAATCAATTTTAAACACAAATTTCACTAATTGCCACTAATTAGTTTGTGAAATTAATTGCACAAACCAAGTTAACTATCGAAATTTGTGCAAATTCGTGAAATTTGTGTTTGTAAACTTGGAAGGCTTCGACTCCGCTCAGCCTGACATATAGTGTGCTTCTAAGCTTAAAACCCTTCAAAAACACCTAATCCAAAAAGTGCAAAATCATATTTTACCGGATCCTGAGGATCCATTTCTCTCAATTTAAGATCAAGTTCAGCCAATGCTTTTCCGTCGTTTTGTTTTCGGGTAAGGATTTCTAATTTTCGTGCAACATTACCGGAATGTACATCAAGTGGGCAAGATAAGGCTGAAGGAGAAATGCTTTTCCAAATTCCTAAATCGACACCTTTTGTGTCTTGTCGAACCATCCAGCGCAAATACATGTTGATTCTTTTTGCTGCCGAATTATTCAGAGGATCTGAAATATGTTTTTGAGTTCGGGGTAAATGATCGATTTCGAAAAATATTTTTTTGAACTCGTGAATGCTTTTTTGCAAACTGTCTTTTTCCTGATATTTTGCAAAAACGGTTTCCAGTCCGCCGTGATTTTTATAGATGTGCTGCAATCCTTTTATGAAACTGCCAAAATCTTTTCCGTTAAAAGTACGGTGAACAAAATTTTCCAGTCGGGATAAATCATCATCAGAATGTGACATGACAAAATCGTAAGGCGTATTGCCCATTAATTCCATCATTTGATGCGAATTTTTGATGATCATTTTACGATTTCCCCAAGCAATTGTTGCGCTTAAAAAACCTGCGATTTCAATGTCTTCTTTTTGAGAAAATAAATGCGGAATCTGCACAGGATCACTTTCTATGAAATCCTGATTATTATATTGAATGACTTTTTCGTCGAGAAATTCTTTGAGTTCTTTTTTGTTCATAATTTAATGAAGGGTAATTGTTATCATAAAGCCCTAGCCCTGATAGAAGTGAAAATCCTTTTGTGTAATGAAATGGAACAAAAGATTGGAACGGATAGCAGGAAACAGCTTTTAATTACTAATTAATCCATCGACCATTACTAACTTTCTGTCAGCCATATTTGCCAATTCTTCATTATGAGTTACAATCACAAAAGTCTGTCCGAATTCGTCACGAAGCTGGAAGAATAATTGGTGCAAATTTTCGGCAGAATGTGTGTCCAGGTTTCCTGAAGGTTCATCTGCAAAAATAACATCGGGTTTGTTGATTAATGCTCGTGCAACCGCAACACGTTGTTGTTCTCCTCCCGAAAGTTCGTTTGGTTTATGATGGATTCTATGTGATAATCCCAGAAAAGTCAATAGTTTTTTTGCTTCAGCCTCTGTTTCTGATGGTTTTTTACCGGCAATATAAGCGGGAATACAAACGTTTTCAAGAGCTGTAAATTCAGGTAAAAGTTGGTGAAACTGAAAGATGAAACCTAAATTTAAGTTTCTGAATTTTGATAATGCCTTATCGTTAAAACCTAAAATATTTTCCCCATTAATGGTCAATGAAGTTTCGGTTTCTGATTTTGAAGGTTTATCAAGGGTTCCTAAAATTTGTAATAAAGTAGTTTTTCCGGCACCTGAAGCACCAACAATCGAAACAATTTCTCCTTTTTTAATATGTAAATCAACTCCTTTTAAAACCTCAAGCTGATCGTAGAATTTATGTATATTTTTTGCGTGTATCATTTGAAACTGTTTTTACAAAGAAACAAAGATTCTGCCGATATAAAAATGTGTTGTAACAGAATTTTAAGAAGAAATAAAAAGCAATTGCAATTGAAGTTTTCGCCCACGGATTGGACGGATTAAACTGATTATCGCGGGTTTTATATTTTTGAAATGAATAGTTGAATCTTTTAATCTGTGGCAACCTGTTAAACCAGTCTAATCTGTGGGCAATATAAATGGCAGGGAAATTGATTAGATGGGAATTAAGAAAGAAAATCAAATTTTGAAATAAAGTGTACTTGGTTAATTTTTTATAAATTCGAATAATCTAAATACTATAAAAATGCAGGAAGTTAATGTAGCTAATGATGACAGAACCAGAAAACTCCTTTTAGGTTTGCTTCTGGATGGAGTTGGAATGATTTCTTTTACGATTCCGTTATTGGGAGAGTTCTCAGATGTAATTTGGGCACCTGTCGCGGCATTTATAATGACCAGAATGTACAAAGGCAGAGTAGGAAGAGTGGCGAGTGTCTTGACTTTTATAGAGGAAGCATTGCCTTTTACAGATATAATCCCATCATTTACAATTACGTGGATTTATACCTATTATTTCCAAAGAAACAATAATGACGCTTAGTCTTTAAACAAAAAACCTAATCCCATATTTTTAAGCATTTTTTTTTCGAAATTCCAAAAGAAGCGGAATTGTCCAAAAATGGTTCCTATTGCAACGAGTAAGACTTGATATATAGGGAAGATAATAAGCAAACGGATTAAAGTAAACCAACCACCAAAATCTTCTTTTGTGATGCCTAGCATAACACAAAAAGGTTTAGACAGCCATGCAGATGCCGATCCTGTGATGGCAAAAACAACAATGATAATTATGGCTTGTAGATTTGAGGTGATTCCCCAACGTTTCTTTAATTTATTCATTTTTACTTGCAATGATTACAAATATAAGAACATTATCGTATAGGAACGTACCCGCCGAGCTTTTGTTTGTATGTATTTTGAAAATAAATCATATAATTGTAAATCAAATAATTTACTTCGTATCCGTAATGAATATTTGGTTGGTAATCAATCGTCATTTCGTATAAATTCGGACTGTATCTTTGTGGTTGCAAAACGCGATTATTCCATTCTGTTACATATAGATAATTCTTATTTTCAAGATAAGATAATGAATAATAATTTCGCGGAAGCGCCATTGATGCCAGCCAAGTACTAAAACCGTTGTCTATAATTATAACTTCATATTCTAATGAATCATTCGCAATTCGTACAGTATCATTTACAGCCGAATTTGGCTTAACTGGAGAATTTGCAGCAACAGTATTTTTTGAAGCTGTAGAACACGCAATTATAGTAAATAGAAGTATTAATATGTGGAAGCAATTTTTCATGTCTTTTAGTTTCAAGTCTAAATTTACGAATAAATGGCTTGAAAGAGTTACTAAGTTGCTAAGTTTCTGAGTTACTAAGTTTTTAGAAAAGATAAAAAAGAAAAATTGTTTACCAGATAAACAGCTTTTTCTTTTTTACTTAGTGACTCAGAAACTTAGCAACTCAGAAACTTAGAACCTCAGCAGCTTTATTTACTCCCAAACAATTTCCCAATAAACCCGGCGATTCCGCCTTTGGTTTTTGTTATTACCATAACATCAGCTACATCGACTTTTCCGTCAGCATTTTGATCCAGGCCAAATTGCATTCCGTATTTGTTGATCGTTTCCATAATTCCCGAAGCTTGCCCGCTGTTTGTAAGCGAACCAATAATATCCGAAATTTGAAAACTGCTATCGTTTGGATCCTTTGCTTTATTTACTAATGAACTTAATATTTGCGGAATCATGCCTGAAGCAACACCAGAAGAAGTATCACTGCTCAATCCGAATTTTTGACCAAGGGTACCGGACAACTGTTGTGTAATTTGTTGTACAACAGGATTAGAACTATCAATAGATGATTTACCACTAAACAGGCTGGCAAGTTGTTCGCCGCCACCTTCTGAAGCAATTTTTTGCAATCCTGCAAATATAGAATTGCTGGTTTCGCTAATTACAGCTTCATTTTGCTCATTTGGAACTGCGTCGTTGTTTACGACAGCACTGTTCCCGTATTGTTGCACTAATTGGGTCAATTGTTCAAACATGATGTTTTAGATTTAGATTAGATGACAAATTTAATTAAAAAAAGAAAGGGATTTACTACAATTTTGTAGTAAATCCCTTTAAAGTTAATCTATTTTTTAATTCCTAGCTCAACAAAGTAATGATTTGTGACGCTAATTCGGTTCCAATTCTGTTTTGTGCCTCTCCTGTTGCAGCTCCAATGTGCGGAGTCAAAGAGATTTTTGGGTGCATTAAAATTGTCATTTCAGGTTTTGGTTCGCTTTCAAAAACATCTAAACCTGCAAATGCAACTTTTCCTGAATCAAGTGCTTTTACTAACGCTACTTCATCAATAACGCCACCACGAGCACAGTTTACGATTCCAACACCATCTTTCATGATTTCAAATTCTTTCTCACCTACGATATAACCGTTTTGAGCAGGAACGTGTAATGTAATGAAGTCAGCTTCTCTAAATAATGATTCTAATGATTGAGAAACAATTGTAGTTGTGATTGACTGTCCGTCAAAAAACTCTACTTTAATATCTACAGAAGGAATAAAACTATCTGCAGCAATAACTTTCATCCCTAAACCAAGCGCCATTTTTGCAGTAGCTTGTCCAATACGTCCAATACCAACAATACCAAGCGTTTTTCCTCTTAATTCAACACCGTTTGCATAGGCTTTTTTCAAACCATCAAAGTTTGAATCTCCTTCAAGAGGCATATTTCTGTTAGAATCATGCAAGAAACGAACACCAGAAAATAAGTGTCCAAATACCAGTTCAGCAACAGATTCTGATGATGAAGCCGGTGTATTAATTACGTGAATTCCTTTGCTTTTTGCATAATCAACATCGATATTATCCATACCAACACCACCACGACCAATAATTTTTAATCCCGGGCAGGCATCAATAATATCCTGACGAACTTTAGTTGCGCTACGCACTAAAACCACGTCTACATTATTTTCGTTTACAAAGTTAGCTACTTGTTCCTGAGCTACTTTTGTAGTTATAACTTCAAATCCACCTTTTTCTAAAGCTAGAATTCCACTTTTAGAAATTCCGTCATTCGCTAATACTTTCATTGTGTATATTGTTTATTTGGTTAATCGTTAATTTGTTTAATCGATGAGCCAACTATTATAATTTTTTCTTTTTTGATTAGAGTTCCAGTTTTCAGTCTCAGTTTTCAGTCGTCTGTTACTGAAAACTGAAAACTGTAAACTGTAAACTGTAAACTAAACTTTAGACTCCAAAGCTTTCATTACATCTACCAATACCTGAACACTTTCGATAGGCATCGCGTTGTAAATAGAAGCTCTGTAACCACCAACTGAACGGTGTCCTGGTAATCCTGAAATTCCTGCAGCTTTCCATAAAGCATCAAAAGTTTCAGTATGGTCAGCATTGTTTAATAGGAAAGTCACATTCATATTAGAACGATCTTCAACCGCTGCAGCACCTTTAAATAATGGGTTTCTGTCGATTTCAGTATAAAGCAAATCAGCTTTTGCGTCGTTTAATTTCTCAACAGCAGCAACTCCGCCTTTTTCTTTGATCCATTGTAAAGTTAAAAGTGAAACGTAAACGGCAAAAACAGGAGGCGTATTATACATACTTTCTGCTTTGATATGTTTAGCATAATCTAACATACTTGGGATAGTTCTTCCGCTTTTCTCTAAGATATCTTCTTTCACAACTACCAAAGTAGCTCCTGCAGGACCCATATTTTTTTGAGCACCGGCGTAGATTAAATCAAATTTAGAGAAATCTAAATTGCGTGAAAAAATATCAGAACTCATATCACAAACAACAGGAACATTAGTTGCCGGGAAATCTTTCATTTGAGTTCCAAAAATAGTATTGTTACTAGTGCAGTGAAAATAATCAGCATCACTTGGTATGGTGTATCCTTTTGGAATATGGTTGTAATTTTCTTCTTTTGAAGAAGCTACGACAACAGTTTCTCCAAAATATTTTGCTTCTTTTATAGCGGCAGTTGCCCAGGTTCCGGAATCTAAATAAGCAGCTTTTCCGTTTTCTTTCATCAGGTTATAAGGAGCCATTAAGAATGCTGTGCTTGCACCACCTTGTAAAAACAAGGCCTGATATCCTTTTCCGGTAAGTCCTAATAACTCTAAAGCAAGGGAACGTGCTTCATCCATAACTGCAACGAAATCTTTGCTTCGGTGCGAAATTTCAAGAATGGAAAGTCCTGAATCATTAAAATTTAGTATAGCTTTTGATGCTTTTTCAAAAACCTCTTGAGGTAAGATACTTGGTCCTGCGCTGTAGTTGTGTTTTTTCATGGTTGTTGTTAATAGACGAAAATTTTAAAGACGCAAATTTCGGCAATAGGAGCTGAAAAAGCGATAAATTATTCGAAATAATTAAACATATTTTTACTTTGTTGTTAACAAAAACGTTATAGTATCTACGTTATCTGCATAATCCCACAATTGAGGATTTTGGGTTTGTCCAAACGGAATACTGTTTTTGATCAAATCATTGCTTACAATGCACTGAATTTGTTCAGCATCAGCTTCAAGACGCGTTTGTAAATCTTCGATATTTTCGTAGAATTCATAGAAAACGCTCGAAATAGGAGAGGCATAACTTCCATCTTCCTTCAAAGTCAGGAATCCATTATCTCGTAATTTGAAATTACTCATTAAAAATACCGCTTTATTATAATCATAATTGTTAGCATATTTTTCATAATGAATCACATCCTGATATTTAAAAATAGCCTGAAAAAAAGCTTCAAATGTGTAGCCTTTTGGAACAAAAAGTTTAGAAACATTACGACATCCTAAACCAAAATACCTGAAAATATCTTCGCCCAAAGCTTCTAATTCTTCATTGGTTTCTTTTCCGTTTAAAACCGCAACCGAGTTTCTGTTTTTGCGGATGATAGAAGGTTTATCTTTAAAATAATATTCAAAATATCTCGCAGTATTATTGCTTCCGGTGGCAATTACGGTATCAAAGTTTTCCAGTTTACCTTCCACGAAAGTGATTTTGTCTTTTAAGCTTTCGTCAACATAAATTAAATATTTAGCTAAAAAAGGCAACAAATGCTGATCGTTTGAAGATGTTTTTATTAATGCTTTATTTCCTGTAATTAAAACGGATAAAAAATCGTGAAAACCAACTAACGGAATATTTCCGGCTAAAATTAAAGCAACATTTTTTTCTGTTTTGTCAGTCTGAGTTAAT
Organism: Flavobacterium psychroterrae; assembly: GCF_018380615.1. Lineage (GTDB taxonomy): Bacteria > Bacteroidota > Bacteroidia > Flavobacteriales > Flavobacteriaceae > Flavobacterium > Flavobacterium psychroterrae. The sequence continues at coordinate 176,103 of NZ_JAGYVZ010000006.1, forward strand.
TCAGTTGAATATTCAGACAACCATTTGTCAATGTTTTCTTCGGTCAAAGCATCTGCCCAGGATTTTATTGCAAAATATACTTGTTCAGGTGTGTACCATCCGTTGTGTGATTGCGAAAGCTGTATCAATTTTATAAAATCATCAAAAAACAAATCATTGCCTAAAACTGACGGATTTTGTATATTATCTGTTTCCGAAAACTGATTTAAGAATTTGCCTAATTCAACAAAAACACTTTTTTTTGTTTCTAATGTCATATTGTTTGCTTATGAATTGTTTTGATTGTAATTTTGCACAAAAATAAGGATAAATAAGTCGAAAGTCATCAAGTCAAAAGATCGAAATGAGTTTTTTTAAATTTTTAGACTTTTTAGCTTTAAGACTTTTAACTTTAAGATAAAAAACAAATGGCAATAATTATAACTGACGAATGTATAAACTGTGGGGCTTGTGAACCAGAGTGCCCAAATACAGCAATTTATGAAGGAGCTGACGATTGGAGATATAAGGACGGAACAAGACTTTCAGGAAAAATAATTTTACCTGACGGAACTGAAGTTGATGCAGATGATGCTCAAACTCCAATTTCTGACGAGGTATATTATATCGTTCCGGGAAAATGTACGGAGTGTAAAGGTTTTCACGATGAACCTCAATGTGCTGCTGTATGTCCTGTCGATTGTTGTGTGCCTGATGATAATCACGTTGAAGATGAAGAAACCTTGTTGAACAGACAAGCGTTTTTACACGATGAATAAACTTTAATTTGCATAAAAATATAGATCCTGAGTCAACGCTCAGGATTTTTTTTGCTCTGATTTGAACTTTTAATAAAAAGCTAGTTGGTTGATTTTTAATGTTTTGTTTTTATCTTGTTAATTTATTAATAAAAATTTAATACTTTAGTTGAAAATTTGACAATGCCTATGAAGAAATTAATATTTTTATTTGTAGTATTATTTAGTATGAATGTTTTTTCACAAAACGAAGAAAATTCTATTGTTGTTAAGGACATAGAAACACAATTGCCTATAGAAAATGCAATCGTGTTTATCATGAAAACAAAACAAACATTAATAACCAATAAGGACGGAAAAGTAATTTTTGCATTGAATGGTGCGTCTAGTATTCAGGTTTCTGAAACCAACTACGAAAAAGTCACCATTCGTTGGGATGCTTTAAAGCCGGATTTATTTGTAATTTATCTGAAAAATAACAACAATAAATTGGATGAAATTGTTGTTTCAAAAGAAAAACCAGAAAAAAATCTTCAAAAAATTATTTCTAATTCAAGGCAAAAACTTGCCAATTCATACCGGTTAAAAGTATATGTAAGAGAGTTTTTTATGCTTGATAATAAATATTCGTACTATAATGACGGATTGGTAAATTTTCAATTTGAAGAAAATCAAAATAAATCAACTACGACATTATTAGTAGAACAAAATAGATCTTATGGATTGCTGGAAGATGATGTTAGTCATGATTTAATGGGATATAATTTGAATAACATTATGGAGAATTATTCAAATTTAAAATATTTTGATCCTCTTTTAGACTCAAAAACAAAGAAAGAATATGAGTTTATAACTACGGGGCATCCCAATAATAAGAACTATTATATAATGTCTGTAACTCCGTTAGATAAATCTAAAAAAGCATTTGATACTTTTGAAATTATTTACGATCCTGTAAAAAAGTTAATTGTAGAATTTAGTATTATTATAAAGCAAGCGAACCTGGTTCAAATTGAAGAAGAAACAAAAGTAGGTTCTAAAAACATTACCAGATCGCAAATTAAAGTAAGTTACAGAATTGATGGTGAAGATTATTATTTACTAAGTTCAAATGAAGAAATTGCTTATGATTTGATTTTAAAAGATAAAGTCAAGAATATTCAGGTGAGAAATAATTTTATTACCACCCATTTTGACAGACAAAATTTCACCTACAGTGATAGTGATGTTTTTAAGGAGAAAACACTTTTTAATAAAAAAAACAAAGTGATGACAAAATACTGGGACATTTCAGGATTTACAGCCACTGACGAAGAAAAAAAGCTTATAGACGGATTGGAGTTTAAGATGTAATTTTTTTTCTGGCTACAATAACATAAGTATCATAAGCATATGTTTTTCTGTCGATTGTTTTTATAATTTCGAAATTATTCAGGTATAAAAAAAGTTCCATTTCGTTAAGTGTAAAAACGCGAACAGTTGAAAAATCATTCTCAATAATTTCCTTTTCACCATTTACTACTTTATAATATTTCGCCGTCCATTCGAGCATGAAATTCTCCAGTGAATTGTTCGTGTCCCAATGACTTTCTCTTGTATAATTTTCGTTTTCATATTTTGCTTCATGAATTATAAGAGGATTTTCTTTTGTAAACGGAATAAACCGATTTGCATCGATAAAGTCAAAAATTATAATGCCATCATCAGTTAAATTTGTAAAAAGAGAGGCAAAAGTTCTATTAATATCATCGTTTGTAATCAAATAACTTGTAGATCTTCCGGTAATTAAAATAGCATGTACAGGATTTTCGAGTTTGAATTCCCGCATATCTCCCTGAATAAAAGAGCAATTCTTGTTTCGTTCTTTTGCAATTGCAATCATACTTTCGCTATAATCAAGACCTTGGTAATTTTGATTGTTTTCCTGAAATCGTTTCGCTAGATTTCCTGTTCCGCTTCCTATTTCAAGAATAGTTGAAGCTTTGTTTTCCTGAATCAGATTATTATAAAAGACATATTCTTCGTCATAATTGACAAAAGTTTGATACATCGCATCATAAATTGCCGCCATTTTTCCGTCATATAAACTTGCCATAATTTTAATTTTTTATATAAAAGTAAAAAAAGGGCTGTCATTAAAGACAACCCTTTCAGTTATTTAAACAAAATGTTGTACTTAGAATTTATAATTTACAGATAAGTTAAACATCGTTCCTAATTGGCTAAAATGGAATCCATCATAAGTCATTCTTGAATAACGCTGATTAAATGTAAGTAAGTTAGATTGTTGTTTAGTTTGTGCAGGATCAGCAAGTAATGCAGCTCCAGCCTCATTTTCGGCTACAAATTTCCATTCAGGCAAAATGTTAAACAAGTTGTTTACATTTAATGCAATAGTTAATTTTTCTGTAGCGCTAAAGTTAACACCTAAATCTGTAACAATTTTAGGAATAAACTCTGTTTTTAAGTTAGCTGCTAAATACTCAGGAGAAGTAACAGGAGCATCAGGATCATTTGTAGCTAAACCATCTTGATTAAATGTAGTTTTTCCAAAATAAGTATTGTTCAAAGAGAATCCGAATTTACCAATTTCATAATTTATTCCAAGGATCCATTTTGTGTCAGGTCTTGAAGTAAAAGTTAATGAATTTAAAATGTCTCCAAATGAATTGTTTGTTACAGGAGAAATTCTCTTATTTTCTAAAGTAATATTTCCTGATACATTAAATCCTAATTTACCTTCACCAATACCAATGTTATTGTAGTTGGCTACAACATCTAAACCAGAAGTTCTTGAATCGAAAGAGTTAGAGAACCAAGCCACGTTTCCAAAAGCAGTATCTTGTCTGTCTCCTAAAACAATTCTGTCTTCTACTTTAATATTGTAATAATCTACAGTGAAATTAAAGTTTCTAAAAGGTTTTGCTCCAATACCAACTGTTACGTTAGTTGATTTTTCAGGATCCAAAGAAGGAATTCCTAATTGACGCGCCTGAGGAGAAACGTTATTAATGATTCCGCTAATTTGAATTCCCTGACCAGCTACAAAAGAATATTGTGATTTTTGAGTATAAATTTGGTGCAGAGTCGGTGCTCTGAAACCTGTTGAAACAGATCCTCTTATAGTAATCTTGTCATCAAGGAATTTATATCTTGTACTTGCTTTCCAAACGGTAGCTCCACCAAAATCACTATATTCTTCATGACGAACAGTTCCGTTCACTAAGAAATCTTTTGTAATATCAAAAGCTACATCAAGGTAAACACCCACATTATATCTGTTCCATTTTCCTGAATTTTCAGGTCTGTTCCCTGCAAAAGAGTCAGCTCCGGTTCCGTCCCAGGACGCTTTATCCCCTTCCATAACAGTAAAATATTCAGATCTAAACTCTGTACCAAAACCAATACTGATTTTCTCTGATACAATTTTAGAAACATCAATATTTCCAACTACGTGATTAAAAGAAGTTCCACCCGGTTTAAATGAAATAGGGCTATTTTCTCTGTAAACGTTAGTTTCAACAGGATCTCCCGAAACCGGATCAATTGTAGTAGTAGTAATATCAGATCTGTTTACAGAATTATTTACAGAATAAACCTGTTTGTTACCACCAACGGTTAAACTCGCATCGGTATTCCATCCGTTTTTCACTGTTTTAAATCCTAAAGTTCCGTTATAATCCGTTAGATCTCCTTCAAAAGTAGGACCATATCCATCATAAGAAGGATTTGCATCATCACCATTTCCAAAGAAATCATTCAAATAAGGATCACCAGATAAAGGTCTCCAATATGGCGTTCTAAAGTTGGCAAACGAATTTACTTTTTTGTACACATAAGCAGCGTTATAATACAATTTAGTATTATCGCTAATATCGTTTCCACCATTAATTAAGAATTTTGCAGCAGCAGTTTCCGGAGAACCATTTACGTTTCTTGCATCAGGATATTTATCAAGAAAAGATTGAACAGTTGCAACATCAGCTGGTGTACCGCCTAAGAAGTCATTTGCTTCACCTTGAGCATCAACTTTTCCTGGTCTGTTTGCTAAATTTACTTTAGAAAAATCTATTGTATAATTTAAAAAACCTTTTTCGCCAACAGTTGTACCATTGTTTAAACTTACACCTAGCATTTCTCCGTCACCTTCAGAAGTAATTCCGCTTCTTACAGTTATAGATCCGTCAGTAGTGTTTTTCTTTAAAATGATATTCATAACTCCCGCAATCGCATCAGATCCGTATTGAGCAGATGCACCATCACGCAAGATCTCAACACGCTCGATAGCGTCAGTTGGAATTGCAGAGATATCAGCACCAGTTTCACCACGTCCCGGAGAAGTTTGAACATAAAGCAAAGAACTTAAGTTTTTACGTTTACCATTAATAAGGATCAAAGTTCTGCTTGGTCCCATATTTCTAATTTCGTACGGATCCAGTAATGATGTCGCATCATTTACAGGAGTTTGTACGGTATTAAAAGACGGAATCTTGTATTGCAGCGCCTTATCAAATGTCGCTTGTCCTGTCGAAGTTAAATCTTTAGCAGATAAAACATCGATAGGCAATGCACTTGTAGTATTACTTCTGGCGGCAGTTCTTGAACCTGTAACAACAACTTCGTCAAGATTTTGTCCTGATTCTTCGGCTAATGAAACATCAATTTGTGATGCATTTGCTAATCTTGTAACACTATTAAACCCCATATATGTGAATACTAATGATCCGCCTTCTTTTACTGTAATTTTGTAAGATCCGTCAATATCTGTAGATACTCCGTTATTAGTACCTTTTTCGACAATATTTACTCCAGGCAGGGGGTTACCGGAATTGTCTTTTACAACACCCGAGACTTGCTGTTGCGCAAAAATAGCCACGGTGCTAAATAAAAATAATAATACTGCAATTTTTTTCATGTGTAATCTAATTTTGGTTAAAATATTTTATTGGTTTGTTAAATATTGTGATAAAAATAACATTATTTAACAAAACATTACGAAAAAGTTGAATTTTTTTTAAGAAAAGTAGTAAAAAAACATATATCGTCATTTTTTGTTTAGTTACGAGCTATTAAATCTTATATTTGCAAAATTTTAAGGCGAAAAGCTATCATTTTAGCAAAAAAAATAAAAGAAGAAATAACGTTCAAAACAGAAGCTAAATAATTGAAATAGAATCAGTCATAACAGCGTCTAACAGCGATAAATCAAATAAAAAAACAAATATCATCTACATATGAAAGCAGGAATTGTAGGATTACCAAATGTTGGAAAATCGACTTTATTTAATTGTTTGTCCAATGCAAAAGCACAAAGTGCCAACTTTCCGTTTTGTACAATCGAACCTAATATTGGTGTTGTAAACGTTCCGGATCCAAGAATCAATAAGTTAGAAGAATTGGTAAAACCAGAGCGCGTACAAATGGCAACAGTTGATATTGTTGACATTGCCGGTTTGGTAAAAGGAGCAAGTAAAGGTGAAGGACTTGGAAATCAGTTTTTAGGAAACATCAGAGAGTGTAATGCTATTATTCACGTTGTACGTTGTTTTGATAATGATAATATTGTTCACGTTGACGGAAACGTAAATCCAATTCGTGATAAAGAAACAATTGATATCGAATTACAGTTAAAAGACTTAGAAACGATTGATAAACGTTTAGAAAAAGTAAAACGTGCTGCAAAAACAGGAAACAAAGAAGCTCAGACTGAAGAGGCTTTGTTAAACCGAATCAGAGAAGTATTATTACAGGCAAAATCTGCAAGAACAATTATTCCTCAAAATAATGACGAAGAAATTTTAATGGAAGCTTTCCAGTTAATTACTTCAAAACCGGTTTTATACGTTTGTAATGTTGACGAAAGTTCAGCAGTAAACGGAAACAAATATGTAGACCAGATTCGTGAATTAGTAAAAGATGAAGGAGCTGAAGTAATTATCCTTTCAGTAGGAGCAGAAGCTGATATCACCGAGTTAGAAAGTTACGAAGAGCGTCAGGTTTTCCTTGAAGATATGGGATTAACAGAGCCTGGAGCGTCAGTTTTAATTCGTGCAGCTTACAAATTATTAAAACAGCAAACCTATTTTACCGCAGGTGTAAAAGAAGTTCGCGCCTGGACAATCAACATTGGTTCAACTGCGCCACAAGCAGCAGGAGTTATCCATACTGATTTCGAAAAAGGATTCATTCGTGCCGAAGTTATCTCATACGAAGATTACGTTCATTATGGATCTGAAGCAAAAGCAAAAGAAGCTGGAAAATTCAAAGTCGAAGGAAAAGAATATATCGTAAAAGATGGTGATGTAATGCATTTTCGTTTTAACGTCTAGAGAAAATAGAATAAAGAAAATAGAATAAAGAAAATAGAGTAAAGAAGAAATAGAATAGATAAAGCTGCTGAAGAGATTCAGCAGTTTTTTTATGCACAAACATTATCAATCACAATAGAAACTCCGCAAAGATTAACGACTTTCTATAACAAAACCTAGATTAAAATCTGCTCAATCTGCAAAATCTGCGAGAGACAAAAAAGACAAGCATAAAAAAATCCGGGCAAATCCGTGCTTTCGCGTAAGCGAATCCGTATTTTCCGTGTACCAATTATTTTTTTGGCTCAAAAATTGGTTAGAGAAAATTAACCAATAACTAATTTAAAACAAACCATAAAAAATGCTAAAAAAAACCTTCAGATTTCTAGGCTGGACTATTCTCGGAATCATTACTTTTCTTGTTTTATACCTTATTTCAGTTTATTTTATCTCTAAAATAACAGTCAACTCAGATGTTTCGCAAGTCGAGGAAAAAGAAGCCATCCCTATTTACATACTTTCAAACGGAGTTCATACAGATATTGTAGTTCCGGTTGTAAATGATATTAAAGACTGGCGCAACGAAATTCAATTCAGTCAGACACAATCAAAAGACAGTACAATGCAATATATAGGCTTTGGCTGGGGCGATAAAGGATTTTATTTGCATACGCCGGAATGGTCAGATCTAAAAGCAAGTACGGCTTTAAAGGCCGCTTTTGGAGTAAGTTCATCGGCGATGCACACAACTTTTTTCAAACAATTGAAAGAAGGCGAAGATTGTAAACGCATTTTAATTTCAAAAGAAAACTATCAAAAGTTAGTAACTTATATTTCAGAAAGTTTTCTTGATCCCAATCATCCACAATGGATTCAAGGTTATAGCTACGGAAAGAAAGATGCTTTTTATGAAGCAAAAGGAAGTTATAGTTTATTTTATACTTGTAATACCTGGGCAAATTGCGCTCTAAAAGCCGCAAACCAAAAAGCAAGTTTATGGACAGTTTATGATAAAGGAATTTTTTGCCATTATCAATAGAAAATTTTCTCAATATAAATGTGTAGTCCCTACGGGACAAAATTTGTAGAGGGAATTATTTTTCTACCAATATTTAATCTCTACGAGATATTTAAAAAAGTACATGTAAAATACTCCTTTAGGAGTTAAATATTGGTAGAAAAATATTGGTATAAAATGGTGTCAGAAACAATTCAACCTCACGCAATTGTCCCGTAGGGACTAAACTATACAAGCATAATATTGTTGTGTTAAATGTGTAGTCCCTACGGGACAAAATTTGTAGATGGGATTATTTTTCTACCAATATTTAATCTCTACGAGATATTTAAAAAAAGTACACGTAAAATACTCCTTTAGGAGTTAAATATTGGTAGAAAAATGTTGGTATAAAATGGTGTCAGAAAAACAATTCAACCTCACACAATTGTCCCGTAGGGACTATCCAATCATCCAATAATCCTCCAATTATCTTATCATCAAAATTAATAAAACAACATGGAAAAAATGTAAAATTTATTCAAAAACCAAGAATTTATTTTTCATAATTATTAATTAAATTTGAGAGAATATCTAAAAAAATACATATCGTGAAAATCAAAAATATATTCTCAAAGTCTTGGTTTCTGCTCAAGAATGCCTTTTTAGAATTTAATGATGATAATGCCATTAAACTAAGTGCTGCATTATCCTATTATACCATATTTGCATTGCCTCCTTTATTAATTATCATTATCACTATTTGCGGATTTTTCTTTGGTGAAGAAGCCGTTGCAGGACAGCTTTATGGTCAGATAAATGGTTTGGTTGGTAATGGCGCTGCAATTCAGATTCAGGAAGCCATCAAAAATGTTCAACTTTCAGGCAGTAATGTTTTTGCAACCGTCTTCGGAATCATAATGTTATTAATTGGAGCTTCCGGAGTTTTTGCTGAAATTCAAAGTTCAATAAATTTTATATGGGGATTGCGCGCAAAACCGGATAAAGGAGTTAAAAAATTCATACAGAATCGTTTAATGTCATTTTCTATGATTGCTTCCGTTGGTTTCTTAATGTTAGTCAGTCTTTTTGTAAATACAACATTAGATGTGATGAGTACCCGTTTAAAAATGTATTTCCCGGAAAGTACGGTTTATTTATTTTATGTAGTAAATACTCTAATTGTGCTGGCGAGTATTACGCTTCTTTTTACAATTATTTTTAGAACTTTGCCTGACGGAAAAATCAGATGGAAAGATGCTTTTATAGGATCAGGAGTTACAGCTGTTCTTTTTATGATTGGTAAATTCGCAATTGGTTTTTATTTAGGAAGCTCTACAGTTGCCTCAGTTTACGGAGCAGCAGGTTCTGTGATTATTATTTTGGTTTGGGTCTATTATTCAGCAATTATTCTGTATTTTGGAGCCGAATTTACTAAAGTATATGCGAAATCTTACGGAGGTCAAATTTCACCAAATGAATACTCAGTAGAAATAAAAAAAGAGATTTTAGAAATCGAACCCAAATAAATTTTGGATCATATAAGTAATTTAAGGTAATGAAAGTTTTACCGGAATGAATTTACAGAAATGTATCTTTGTTATGAAGTAAGTATATTTAAGTACTGTTTTTAAATGAACTAAAATTACTTATATGGTTTAAATATTAAAAGTTAAATATGAAAATTATCGCCTTTGGAGGAAGTAACAGTAAGCATTCAATCAACAAACATTTTGCAACTTATGCAGCAAGTTTATTTGAAAATGCAGATGTTGAAGTTTTAGATTTAAATGATTTTGCAATGCCCTTATTTAGTGTAGATCTCGAAAAAGAGATTGGTCAGCACGAACTTGCAAAAGCATTTCTTGCAAAGATACAGAGTGCCGATATTTTAGTAGTTTCTCTCGCTGAAAACAATGCTAATTATTCCGCTGCTTTCAAAAATCTATTTGATTGGAGTTCACGAATAATTAAAGATGTTTTTCAGCTTAAGCCAATGTTATTATTGGCAACTTCTCCCGGAGCCCGAGGCGGAGCATCTGTTTTAGAAATTGCAAATAATGCATTGCCAAGATATGGAGCGCAAATTAAAGCTACTTTTTCATTACCAACCTTCGGCGCCAATTTTAATTTGGAAGAAAATAAAATTTCAAATAAAGAGTTAGATAAAGAATTAAAAGATATTATTAAAACTTGTTTTTAATCGATGACAATAAAAAAGATTACCGTTATATTTCTATTTCTGAATTTAATTTTTCTGCATTTATCCTATTCTCAAAAGTATAGTGAAGTAGATAAAATAGTTTTAAAATATCCAAAACAATTTGATTCAACAGAAGATTTAGCGAAAAAAATTCAAAAGAATTTTACTTCAGAACATGATAAGGCACGAGCAATTTACAGCTGGATTGCCTTTAATATAAAATACGATTATGCTTCGTTTTTAAATCCGCAGCGCACACAAGGTTTTAGTTATTCTACAGAGGCTGAAAAACAAAGAAAAATTCAGCAAATCAATGACAAACTGATTCAGAAAACATTTAATTCCCAAAAAGCAGTTTGCGAAGGTTTTACTGCTTTATACCAAAATTTAGCCGAATTAACAGGATTAAAATGTGAAATAATCAGAGGAGATTCAAAAACAAGATTAGCAGATATTGGTCGAAAAGAAACTTCATCAAATCATGCATGGAATATTGTTTTGATCGATAAAAAATGGCGATTAGTTGATGTTACCTGGGGTCAGGGATATTATGACGGCAGCAAAGGGAAAATGGTCAATGATTTTGATCCTGTTTATTTTGATACAGATCCTGATTATTTTTTTGCTAAACATTTTCCCGATTCCGGTTCGTATTTAGGAAATAAATTAAGCAAAGACGATTTCCTTAACGGACCTTTAATTTATAATAAAACAATTCAGCACGACTATAAAATCAAGTCTCCAGATTATGGAATAATTGAAGCAAAATCAGGCAATAAAATAACGGTTGAAATCAAAAATGTTTCAAAATCCGATGTTGTCTTCTATCTGAATAAAAAAAATCAGGCAGTCAAAATTCAAAATGCCAAAGAAAAACGAGGTGGTTTAGAATTCCAAATCACTTATGATAAAACTATTGGCGAATATCTCACCATTTTTGTAGATTCTTATAGTATTGTTTCTTTTAAAATAATCTCAAAGTAATTACTTATTATGAGAAGTTGATTTATATCATTTTCTTCTTTTATTGAATTGCCGTATCTTTATCATTAAGGATTTTTTAAAATAATATAAAAGCGGAATATGGAAACAACTTTTCTGAAATCAATTTTAGATAATGATTTCTATAAATTTACGATGCAACATGCCGTAATAAAACTTTTTCCAAAAGCTAAAGTGCGTTATGGTTTTATAAATAGAGGAAAACATATTTTTCCAACTGGCTTTGCTGATTTACTTCGAAAATCAGTTGATGCAATGGCAGATTTGAGACTGACAAAAAATGAAAAGCATTATTTAGCTAAATTTTGTCCTTATCTTGATCCTACTTACTTGGATTTTTTGCAAGGGTATAATTATGATCCGTCAGAAGTTCAGATAACTCAGGAAGGATCCGAAATTAAAGTTACTATTGAAGGTTTCTGGTATCGTACTATTTTATGGGAAGTGCCTTTAATGGCATTAATTTCAGAGCTTTTTTACAAATCAAATCTTTTGATTCGTTTAAACGATGATGCAATAAAAAGTGTGACCAAAGATAAAATCAATAATTATAATAAATTAGGAGTTTCAATTTTAGAATTTGGCACAAGACGTCGCCATTCCTATGATGTACATGTTTTAATAAATGAAACATTACAGGCTTTTGGTTCACAAAGTTTTATAGGAACCAGTAATGTGCACTTTGCAATGGTGAATAATAAGCGCCCTTTAGGAACCCATGCTCACGAATGGTTTATGTTTCATGCAGCACAATATGGTTTTAAAATGGCAAATTTGATTAGTCTTGAACATTGGACGCAAGTCTACGGCGGTGACCTGGGAATTGCCCTGACAGATACTTATACAACCGATGTCTTTTTTAACCAATTTGATAAAAAATATTCCAAACTTTTTGATGGTGTTCGACATGATAGCGGAGATCCAATTGAGTTTGCACAAAAGGTGATTTTGCACTATGAAAAAATGGGAATTGATCCAAAATCGAAAGTAATTGTTTTTTCGGATTCCTTAAATTATGATAAAGTAAAACTCATAACTGATTTTTGTAAAGATAAAATCAAAATGTCATTTGGTATAGGTACAAATTTCACCAATGATGTAGGTTTACCACCAATGAATATGGTCATAAAATTGACTGAAGTTAAATTGGACAACACACATTGGCAAGGCGTTGTTAAACTTTCTGACGAGAAAAACAAAAATACAGGAACTCCCGAAATGATTGCTTTGGCGAAAGAAGTGCTTGGAATCAAATAGTGTTTTTTGTATTACAATTGATTTTTTATATTTTTAACACCCGTATTATTTTAAAATCAATTTAAATAGAATTCAAAGCTGTTATTAATCGTAACAAAAAAAAAATACGCTTTCATTTTTTGACTATAAATGGTACATTAGCCAAAAATCCAATTTACTTTATGCTAGAGCAAAATCAATATACCGAAGATAATATTCGATCACTCGATTGGAAGGAACATATCCGTATGCGTCCCGGAATGTATATCGGGAAATTGGGAGACGGATCTTCACCGGATGATGGTATTTATATTCTTTTAAAAGAGGTTTTAGACAACTGTATCGATGAGTTCGTAATGGGCTCGGGAAAAACTATTGAAGTGACTATCAAGGATAAAACGGTTTCGGTTCGTGATTACGGACGTGGAATTCCGTTAGGAAAAGTAGTCGATGTAGTTTCAAAAATGAACACGGGAGGGAAATACGATTCTAAAGCTTTCCAGAAATCAGTAGGTTTAAATGGTGTTGGAACAAAAGCCGTAAATGCTTTATCGAACTATTTTCGTGTAGAATCAGTTCGTGATGATAAACAAAAAGGCGCTGAATTTTCAGCAGGAAATTTAGTTTTAGAAGAAGATATAATTGAAACAACGAAGCGAAAAGGAACGAAAGTAACTTTTACGCCAGATGAAACGATCTTTAAAAATTACAAATTCCGTATGGAATATGTCATTAAAATGGTTAAAAACTATTGTTATTTAAACAATGGTTTGACGATTATTTTTAATGGCGAAAAATACATTTCTGAAAATGGTCTTCGTGATTTATTAGAAGAAACAATAAGTGCTGATGATCTTGAATATCCAATCATTCACCTGAAAGATCATGATATTGAGATCGCTTTAACACACAGTAAAACACAATACAGCGAAGAATATCACTCATTTGTCAACGGACAGAATACAACGCAAGGAGGAACGCACTTAGCGGCTTACAGAGAAGCAATTGTGAAAACCATTCGTGAATTTTACAACAAAAACTTCGAAGCATCTGATGTTCGTAAATCGATTGTGAGTGCGATCAGTATCAAGGTAATGGAACCGGTTTTTGAGTCTCAGACCAAAACCAAATTAGGTTCTACAGATATGGGGTCTGATGATGGAACGCCAGCTGTATCTGTTCGTACTTTTGTAAATGATTTTGTAAAGAATAAATTAGATAATTACCTACATAAAAATCCTCCAACGGCTGATGCCTTATTACGTAAAATTCTACAGGCAGAACGTGAGCGTAAAGAGTTATCAGGAATTAGAAAACTGGCAACAGATCGTGCTAAAAAAGCCAATCTTCATAATAAAAAATTAAGAGATTGCCGTGCACATCTTCCAGATACAAAAAACCCAAGAAACTTAGAAAGTACGCTTTTTATTACCGAGGGAGATTCGGCTTCCGGATCGATCACAAAGTCACGTGATGTAAATACACAAGCCGTATTTAGTTTGCGTGGTAAGCCTTTGAACTCGTACGGAATGACAAAGAAAATTGTTTATGAAAATGAAGAATTCAATTTATTGCAAGCGGCGTTAGATATCGAAGACGGACTGGAAAAATTACGTTACAACAATATCGTAATCGCAACAGATGCCGATGTCGATGGAATGCACATTCGTTTATTGTTGATTACATTTTTCCTTCAGTTTTTCCCGGAATTAATCAAAGAAGGACATTTGTACATTTTGCAAACGCCACTTTTCAGGGTTCGAAATAAAAAAGAAACGATCTATTGTTATTCAGATGAAGAAAGAAGAGATGCGATAGAAAAACTAAAACCAAAACCGGAAATCACTCGATTTAAAGGTTTAGGAGAGATTTCACCGGATGAGTTCAAGAATTTCATTGGAGAAACGATTCGACTTGATCCAATTATGATTGATAAAAACACCTCGATTGAGCAATTATTGTCTTTCTATATGGGAAAAAATACGCCGGACAGACAAGAGTTTATTATTAAGAATTTGAAGGTGGAGTTGGATGCGGTTGAGGCTGATGCTTAAAATAAAATTTTAATAATTAGTAACTTAATTTCGTGTATGAAAAAATATCTTTTCGTTTTATTAATTTTATTATTTATTTCTTGCCAGTCAAAAAATGAAGAGAAAAAAGAACTGATTCCTAAAAACCCAATTACAAAAGTTGTAATTGAAGAAAAAAATGATAGCTTAATTTATAAAATTAAAGACAATACAATAGTAATAGGTGGTGATACATTAAAAATAGAAGCTCCTTTTATTTATTCTTTTGATGGAACACTTGATAATAATAAAAAAATTCAAATTCATATTTCTAACAGATTAACTGAAGAATATGGAGGATATTGGAAATCAGGCCGTCTTTATATTGATGGAGAAGATCAAATTTTCGGTTTTGGATTAGTAAAAAACGGGAAAGAGGATTTCTACACAGGAAAAGCATCTTCTTATGATGAGAATAATAACGGGAAAACTATTTGTAAACTCAAATTATACAATCTGTTTACTGATGAAATGTTTGTAGAGTGCATCTATAATAAAAAAGTATATAAAATTTATCCAAGTAAAAAATTTCCATCTTATAAATGTTTTGATAAAATAGACTATACATTATTTGATACCAGAGAAGCTTATAAAAAAGGGCAAGGAAGAGATTATACGCCGTCAAGGAATTATACTTTCCTGGGAGAAATTTTATCAAATGATAAAAGCTTTGAAGCTTTAAGTTCGAATCTAAAGTATTTGTCTAGCGATTCCCTCAGCATAAAAAATCATGATAAATGGAAACATAATTTTGATAGTAAAAAGGCTGTAAAGGATGAAGATAATTATGCGTCAGAAAGCTTATTTATAAGCTCACCTATTTTTATTGACTCAAATATTTATGTAGTTTATCATTATTGGTACAATTATATGGGTGGAGCACATGGTTTATACCGTACATCATACGATAATTATGAAGTAAGTACCGGAAGAAAAATAGAAATAGAACAAATTCTAAATACAAAAAATGAAAATTTTATTGATTTTTATGAAAATAAAATTAGATCAGAGTATGGTGATGGATTATCAGATAAAATAGAAATGGCCAATACTTTTTATGTTTTGCCAACAGGAATTACTTTTTCTTATGCTCCATATGAACTTGTTGGTTTTGCAGGTGGAGAACCTGAGATTTTTTTCAGTTATGAAGAATTAAAACCTTATATTTTAAAAAACACAATTCTGGATAACTATAATTAAGATTAAGAATATACTAACTTTGATTTATTATAAAATCAGGTTCAGAATTGAAAATACAAATTTATAATTTCGAATATAAATAAATGAAAGACGAAGAAGACGATAACATAATTCCAAACGACGACGAAAATAATTCTGAAGAGAACCAGATTGATGAAAATCAGGAAGGAGATGACGATGAAATTATCAACGTAGATGCTAAGAATTTCGAAGGGCAGCATTTTTACGAAAATCAGGAAGAAGAAGGAGATGACGTTATTACAAAAGTAACGGGAATGTACAAAGACTGGTTTCTGGATTATGCTTCATATGTAATTCTGGAGCGTGCAGTTCCGGCTATCGAAGATGGTTTTAAACCCGTTCAGCGTCGTATTATGCACTCTTTGAAAGAGTTGGATGATGGTCGTTATAATAAAGTTGCCAATGTTGTTGGGCACACGATGCAGTATCACCCACACGGAGATGCGAGTATTGGTGATGCAATGGTACAAATAGGTCAGAAAGAATTATTGATTGACTGTCAGGGAAACTGGGGAAATATCTTAACAGGCGATGGTGCGGCAGCTTCTCGTTATATTGAAGCACGTTTATCTAAATTTGCCTTAGAAGTTATTTACAGTCCAAAAATTACCGATTGGGGAGTTTCATACGATGGTCGTCGTGCAGAACCAAACAATCTTCCGGTAAAGTTTCCGTTGCTTTTGGCACAAGGAGCAGAGGGAATTGCGGTTGGACTTTCGACTAAAGTTTTACCTCATAACTTCAATGAATTAATTGATGCTTCGATCAAGATTTTAAAAGGAAAGCCGTTTACATTATATCCGGATTTCATGACACAAGGTATTGCCGATGTGTCTAATTATAATGATGGACTTCGTGGCGGACGCGTACGTGTTCGTGCTAAAATTGCTCAGTTAGACAAAAACACATTGGTGATTACGCAAATTCCGTTTTCTACTAATACAACGACTTTGATTGACAGTATTTTGAAAGCCAACGATAAAGGTAAAATCAAAATCAAGAAAATTGAAGACAATACAGCGGCAGATGTTGAGATTTTAATTCATCTTTTCCCAGGAGTTTCTCCGGATAAAACCATTGATGCTTTGTTTGCTTTTACAGCTTGCGAAACGTCTGTAGCGCCTTTAGGTTGTGTTATTGAAGATAATAAACCGTTGTTTATTGGCGTTTCTGAAATGTTGAAAATTTCAACACACAGAACGGTTGATTTACTTAAGCAGGAATTAGAAATTCAGTTAGAAGAATTAAAAAACAAATGGCATTTTTCTACTTTAGAAAAAATCTTCATTCGTGAAGAAATGTACATTGAATTCAAATTATATTCTGATAGAGAATCGCTGTATAAATATTTATATGACAGATTTGAGCCGTTTAAAAAATCATTCGTCAGGGAAATTACCGATGATGATTTACAAAGACTGACTCAGATTCCAATGATTCGTATTACTCGTTTTGACTCTGATAAAGCAGATGATTTTATCGCTAAGTTAGAAGATGAAATGAAAGAAGTAGAGCATCATTTAGCCAATCTAATAGATTTTGCTATTGCATATTTTACCAAGTTAAAAGAAAAATACGGAAAAGGTCGTGAACGCCAGACGGAACTTCGTGTTTTTGATAATGTTGAGGCTACAAAAGTAGTTTTGCGTAACACAAAATTGTATGTAAACCGAGAAGAAGGTTTTGTTGGAACAAGCCTTAAAAAAGATGAATATCTTACAGATTGTTCTGATATTGATGATGTAATTGTGTTTTTGCGTGACGGAAAAATGCTGGTAACAAAAGTCGATGCCAAAACCTTTGTAGGTAAAGATATAATTCATGTTGCTATTTTTGATAAAAGCGATAAACGTACGATTTACAACATGATGTATCGTGACGGAAAATCTGGTCCATCGTATATAAAACGTTTCAATGTTTCGGGTGTAACACGTGATAAACCGTATGATTTAACAAATGAAACGGCTGGTTCGCAAGTAGTTTATTTTTCACACAATCCAAATGGAGAAGCCGAAGTAATTACGATACTATTGCGTCAGGTAGGAACGATCAAGAAATTAAAATTTGATATTGATTTTGCCAAATTAGCGATTAAAGGACGAGCTTCAAAAGGAAATTTAGTTACTAAATATCCAATCAAGAAAATCGAATTAAAAGAGAAAGGAATTTCTACTTTATTACCAAGAAAAGTTTGGTTTGATGATACTGTAAAACGTTTAAATGTTGATGCAAGAGGTGAATTATTAGGAGAGTTTAAACCAAGTGATAAAATCTTGATCATCAATCAAAGTGGTAAATTAAAGGTTATTATACCTGAATTGTCTACTCATTTTGATGAGGACATGATTGTTTTGGAGAAATTTAAACCTAAAAAACCAATCTCTGCCATTTATTTTGATGGAGAAAAAGAACGTTATTATTTAAAACGTTTTCTGGTTGAAACCGATAAAGAAGAAAGCTTTATTACGGAACATCCAAATTCGCAATTAGAGATTGTCTCAACAGATTATCGTCCGGTGGCACAACTTATTTTTGCAAAAGTAAAAGGAGTTCAAAAAGAAGATTTACATATAGATGTTGAAGATTTTATAGCTGTAAAAGGTTTCAAAGCATTAGGAAATCAACTTACAACTGATAAGTTGAAACAGGTTAATTTGTTAGATCCTTTGCCATATGAAGAACCGATTGAAGAAGTTCCTGAAAAACCTGAGTTAGATGAAGATGATTCAGTAGAAACAGAACTCGATGACGATGGTCAGATTGGTTTGGTTTTAGACTAATATAAAATTGAAAAGCGCTAAGAATATCTTAGCGTTTTTTTATGTTTTAATTTTAAAATTTTTCAGTTTATTTTTTTCTGTTCAAAAAGTATAATTATTTTACTTCGATTTTATTGTTCTGATCTTGTGGTTTATCCCAATAGTTAAAAACCTTATTATTATACTATAATAATTTAAAGGGGGTATATTTTTGAAACTTGAAATCTATATTTGAATAAAAAGGAGGAATGAAAAGCACACTCATTTTTATAGTTTTATTATTTTGTAGCTGTACAAATAATAAATTTTATGGTCATGTTTATGATTACGATACGGAACAACCACTTCAAAATGTTTTTATAGATATTAATGGTACTAAAATACAAACAGATAGTTCAGGATATTTTTATTTGAAAGTAAATTCAAATTCCATACTAAAATTGTCATTGAGGAAGGATGGATATTCAACTAAAAATCTTTACCGAAAGCCAGATTCTTCAGGAGGCTTTTCTAAAAGAAATTTAAGCAATAATAAAATTTATTTATTTAATGAGAAAAGTGACTTTTCTAAAAAATGATTCAATTTGAAATATTTAATTTATGATTGCCAATAGATTTGGTTTGTAAATAGGATAAAAACCAAAAACGCTAAGATAATCTTAGCGTTTTTTATATAATTAATTTTCTGAGTTTAGTTTTCAAGAATATTTATCAATTCTTCCTTAATCCATTTTACTTCATCATTTTCAATAATAACAGTCATTGTGTCTCCGTCTTTTACTTCTCCGGAGATTATTTTTTTTGCCAATGGTCGTCGCAAATGACTTCTGATAATGCTTTTAATTGGTCTTGCTCCATATTTTGCATTGTATCCATTTTCGGCAAGATATAATTTAGCCTCCATAGGGATTTCAACTTTGATATTGATGTTTTTTAATAAATCCATAAATTCTTTTTTAAGATGGATTTCGAATATTTTCAAAGCATTTTCCTTACTGATAGGCGCAAAAGGTACAATTTCGGTTAATCGTCCTAAAAACTCAGGTCTGAAATAATTTCCCATAATCTCCATCAATGAAGTTGAAGTTGGAATTTTACCACTATTAAATGTGTCAACAATATGATCAGCTCCAATATTTGAGGTAAAAAGAATAATTGCATTAGAGAAATCACCTTCTTTTCCTAAACGATCGTGTAATTTTCCTTCATCCATAATTTGAAGGAAAACATCGTAAACAGAAGCATGAGCTTTTTCAATTTCATCAAATAAAACAATTGAATACGGTTTTTGTCTGATCTTGTTTACTAATAATCCACCTTCTTCATAACCTACGTATCCCGGAGGCGCACCGTAAAGCAATGCTGCTGAATGTTCCTCTTTAAATTCCGACATATCGAATCGGATTATGGCATTTTCATCCTGGAAAAGAAATTCGGCTAAACTTTTTGCTAATTCTGTTTTTCCAGTTCCCGTTGGTCCTAAAAAAAAGAATGACGCAATAGGTTGTCCTGCTTTGCTTAATCCGGATCTGGATTCTAAAATTGATCCTGCAACGGTTGCAATACAATGATCCTGACCAATAACTCTTTTATTTAAAACTTCCTCAATATTATTAAGTTTTTGCTTTTCCTCTTCTTTCAGTTTTCCTGCAGGAATTCCTGTTTTTTTTGCAATAATTAATGATAAGTCAAACGCTTCAATATGAACACGTTTGTCTAATGCTTTTTCTTCAAGAGTTTTAATAAGACTCTCAATATAATTAATTATTGATGTAGAATTTTCAAAATTTTTATTTTCGTTTTGCTCGTCTACATCCATTAAAAACGATGTTTTATGAACTAAATCGGTCAAAAACCAATTTGCTTCCTTAAGTAATTGATCTTCTGATAAAGCGGAATCATTTTGCTTTAAAGTGGCAAGCTTATCAACAATAGATTGTTTTTCTTTTAAAAAAGTTTCGCCGGATGTCTTTAATACTGACATCGTGTGATCGATAAGATTTATGGCAGATTCCGGTAAGCTTTTCTCTTTTAAATATCGACGTGATAACCGAATTGATTCAGATATTGTTTCATCGTCAATTTGTATTTTATGATGTTCCTGATAGGTTTTAATTGATTCACGAATCATTCGGAATAAAGTATCATCGTCTGATTCTTCCAGTTTCACAATTTCAAACATTCCCGAAAGACCTTGTTCCTTTTCAATCCTCTTAGAATATTCATCAATTGTAGAAGTCGCAATTATATTAAGACCTTTCGCTAATTCGCCTTTTAATACATTCGAAACTCCAGAATCACCACCGTTTTTGTCTAATAGGGTGTGAATTTCTTCAATTATAAGAATAGCTTTTGGATATTGTTTCAATTCCTGAATACAGTTTTTTAAACGGTCTTCGATTTCGCCTTTATAGGAAGCTCCTGCAATTAACGACGATAAATCCAATTCAAAAAGTTGTACTTTGTTTAATGCATCGGGAACCTGATTCGAGATTACATTTTGAACAACTGTATCAATCAATATTGATTTACCAATTCCTCGATCACCAATTAAAAGTACATTGGGTTTAGAGAATCTGCAAAGGATTTCTTTTATGGTATTTAATTCTGTTTCACGGCCAATAGCTAGTATCCGGTTCTTTTTTTTCTCAATATTTTTATGAATAGCATATTTACCCAAAAATCCTTTTTTGATTTGTTGTTTGGTATTATTTTCACTTTGTGGAATAATTTCCTGATCTTCGAGTAATTCGTTTCTCGAAATAGGATAGGTTTTCATCTGATCAAAATTAAAACCAACACCAGGCGAACTAATAGCGACAATTATGGC
This sequence comes from Flavobacterium psychroterrae, assembly GCF_018380615.1. Classification (GTDB taxonomy): domain Bacteria; phylum Bacteroidota; class Bacteroidia; order Flavobacteriales; family Flavobacteriaceae; genus Flavobacterium; species Flavobacterium psychroterrae. Next base: position 197,468 of record NZ_JAGYVZ010000006.1, read on the forward strand.
ATAAAGGCTAATTTCATCCTCATTTAATGCAATTCGTACTTGTTCAGCTTCTTTTATGATGTCATCTATCAAATCACTCGGTTCGGCATCGAGAACATTAGTCGTTTTCGGTTCCTCTTCCATGCGCACTTCTGCCCATTCATCAAGATAGTAAACATCCTTGCCCATAGCTTCAAGACGTTTCAAAAGAGATAAATCCCTGTTTAAAACAGCTTTTAATAAATGAGAGGCTGAGTAATATTTATTTAAATTAGCCTTAGCAATTTTTTTAGCAATTTCCAGTGCACTTAATAATTCGATGCTGAAAACGTTTTTTTCTTCTTCCATACAATTTAATCTTTAGACCAGATCAGGTATTTTTTGACCTTGTAGCTGATATTTAATCCTTTAATGCAATTGTTTTGTTTGTCTTTATTAAGTCGAATTGATTCTATTCTGATCTTTTTTCCTTTAATTGAAGCACATAATTGCGAAAAAGTGATCAAATCGGCATCATTTTTCACAATCGGAATATCAAGATCATCACATAAAAATTCGGCAAAATCATCTTTTACTTTGCTTCCTTCAGCTACTTTATTTAGTAAAATTTCAAACTGATCTTCAGATATTTTAGGCGCTTTTTTAACGACTTCTACACTATCTCTTTTAGTTTTATTTTTTGGTGCAACGGGAACATATTGAAGCATTTCGTCCAGTGGATCTTTTTTTGCAGTTCCTCTTGGCAGGGCAAAAGCTTCGGCACTTTTTTCATAAACATAAGACGTCACATCTAATGGATTTGTTTTTTTAATTACCCTTGGATGAACATAAATCACCCTTTTTGCAACCGTGCTAAAATTTCCGTTTATAACAAGTGTAATTGTTTTTTCACCAGGTGTTGCAAAGGTATAAACCGCGTCAGATGCAGTTTCATCAATACCTCTGTTTTCGCCAAATGCCCACTCCCAGGTTTTGGCATTTTCGGATGTGGATTTGAAATATGTGGGTTGACCCGCCGTAATAATTTTGGGTACAATAATCTGTGGAGTTCCTAATTTATCAACAGCATATTTGTCTTTAATATCAATTTCTTTTGTGTGCATACAATCCCCATTTATTGTTAGGGATACAAAGTATTTTCCCGGTTTTTTATAGATATGAAAAGTATGTTTTCTTACATCAGTTTCAGAGCCGTCACCAAAGTTCCATTGCCATGATTTTGCATTAGGTGTTTTATCATAAAACTCAATAGATTCCTCGGTTTGCGAGTTATCCGAGAAGATGTAGAACTTAGCGTCTTCACAATCTACATGATTGAAAAACTGGACTATAAAAACAATAATCCCAATTAACAGCAAGATGACAAAGAAAAACACAACCCTAATATCAATATTTTTTTTAATCATTTTAATATTTTAATTTTTTTAAGAAGTCAGATATTTTTTAACAAATTAAAGCAAAAGTAGTTTTATTTATTTTAAAAAACTTTATATTATTACTATAAATTCTACAAAAAAAAATTGTATTCTTACAAAATAATTTGCTAGGTTTGCCCCAACATGATTTTAGAAAGTAAATAAAATCATAAGAAAGTAATATTAAGTTACTTAGCTAATAAAAAGGAAAATTCTTAGGTTTTTTTAAGAGTATGAAAAGGGAGAATTAATTTGTTTTTGAAGTTCCATAGGTTGAAAATTGAAATTTAATTGTTACCAAGATGTAAATATTTGGTAAAATAATAAATAATATATTTTATGAAGCAGGCAGTTTTATTATTTATGATGATGCATTTATGCATTGAATGTCATGCCCAGAAATATATTTCTCAGATTCCGTTTAAATACGATTATTCTTTAGATATGTTAAAAAAACAATCTAAGATGAAAGAAGTTGGATTGAAGAATCAATCAGTTGTAAATGATAACTCAGAAAACTTAAGTGATGATGTTTTAGCGCTTAAGGAAAAATATTCCATAGTACTGGCAGTAATGCCTAACAAAATTACCAACTACAAATTATACGCATACATAGATCCATGGCTGAATACACCTTATAAAGAAAAGAGTTTTTCTAAAAAAGGAATTGACTGCTCTTATTTTTTACAGTCTTTGTATAGCGATGTTTACAAAACCACATTGCCGAAAGATCCGGCAGGAATGTGGAAATCAAAATCCATTCAGATTTTTACGGGCAGAAGTTTTCTGACCGAAGGTGATCTTGTATTTTTTAGATATGATAAAGATCACCCTATTTCGGATGTTGGTTTGTACCTGCACAATGACAGAATTTTGGCTTGCACTGATAAAGGGCTTGCGATATATAATTTCAACGACGAATATTTTCAATTACGTTACATAGGCGCAGGACGAATCAACGAAGATGCAAAGAAAAAGTAAAAAAAGTCTGGAGGATCTGGTACTTGAAATAGAAAGTATTTCATATGATATCAGGGCCGAAGTTATCGCTAACGAACTTCTGGAGAGTAATGAAGTAGTACCTGATGAAATTACGATTTCTAATCAGGGACAATTTTCAAGAGCCTACAGAAATGATGTTTTAGGAGCAACAATTCAGGATGATAATTATGATAAGCAGGAATACCTAAACATACAATTGTCCAGAGATAGTATGTACGATGCACTTCCGGAGGGATTTGTACATAGTCTAAGTGAGAATAATGCTGATAAATCTGTGAAGCAGATGATCAGAGAACACAAACATCAGAAGAAACAGGAAGCCGAAGCACGTAATTTTTTCACACCTTTTGAAAATGAAATTTTTCACTATAAGACAAAAATAGAAAGTGTTGAAAGAGATTTTTTATACAAGTTAAACGGAAGTAAACCACTGGATTTTTTCTATGATTTCTGGGGTTTGCCACACATTTATCCGGCAATATTGGTGTCTAAGTTCATTCAGCTTTTACCATATTCGTACAAAATTGTTGGAGATATTGATTTGGCTTGTCGTTGTTTGTCAAGTATTATAGAAGAAAAAGTAAGTTTTACAAGTACGAGTTCTAAGGAATTTAGCGATGAAGGCGAGGAAATCAGGTTAGGAGAAAATAGATTGGGCGTAGATTTTATAAGTGGAAATAATTACATGGATTATTCTATGAATCTTACCATCGAAATAGGCCCCATAAAGAATAAACCATTTGGTGATTATGTCAATGATGGAGAGATAAAAATATTTATAGATTGTTTTTGCGAACATTTCTTCCCGATGGAAGTAGAGGTAAAAATAGTTTTAGTAATGAATCAGGAAACTGAAGAATTTAATTTTAATAAACAGCCTGTTTTAGGGTACACAACAAGAATTTAGTAATGATAAAAAAGCATTTAGGAGCACTTATTGACGTTAGGCTTATTGTATTTTTAGTAATAGTTATTGCAGTAAGTTTTATACTTACAATGGTATTTAACGATAAAGTAAAGGATTTTGTGAGCAAGTATAAAAGAAAATTTTATATCTATGTTTTTTCGTTTGTACTTATATATGCTTTGGTCGCTTTTTTAGGATATAACAAATTATTTACAGAACTGTCTGATGAATTTCTTTTTTATCAAATAGCCTCTTTATTATTCGGTATTTTAAATGTTTATCTATATCGATTTTATCTTGAGGAATTTTATAAAAGAGGAGATGTTGGTATTGAATTGCTGTTATCTTTTTTGATTACATTGTATTCAAGTGTTTTGTTTATAATTATTTATACAGCATTAAACGGGATTACTCTGACTTTCCTGATGTGTTCTCATTTTTTAGTTTTTATGGTACCAACAGGTGTATATGCAGTATTCAATTACATGATGCAAATTCCGCCAAGAACTTTTGTTACCTGGACACCTAAAAAAGGTTATGCGCCAATAGAAAGTTATGAAATGGAGGATATTTTATTGATAACCCTTTTGATAAGAAAAGAAGAAAGCGATGAGGAATACGCTTCAATTAGAGCTCAGGCTCCTCTGAAGGTCGATTTTGGACGTTTATTTTATCTTGCTCTCAAAGGCTATAATAAATACACTCCAAATTACGAAATAGAAATGGAGCAGCCTAGTGGCGAAAATTACAATTGGGTTTTCTTTTTACAGCCTAAATGGTATCAAAGAGCAAGATATGTTGATGCAGCCTATTATGTAGGACTAAACGGAATTACAGAGAACTCGGTAATTATTTGTCAAAGGGTAATTAAAAAAAATGAAAAGCCTAATAATAAGAAGAAAAAAGTTGATGAAAAGGTGTTTAGTATCGAAACATTAAATGAAGGATCTGAGCAGGAAAGTAAAGCTGATTCAATAGAAGGTGGAGAAGTTAAGAAGGTAATAAAATAACGAATATGGATGATTTGAATAGTAATTCCGGAAAAGAATATTCTCTTTATGAAATTCAAAAAGGCGATACCCTTGAAAGCATAGCCGAAAAATTAGGAGTAGATTTTGATGATTTGAGGCAATATCATAATTCCAGAAGCAAAATAGAAGATTGCCTTGCAGGTGATCTGCGAAGTCATTTAAAATTTTTAATTATTCCTAATAAAAAAGAAAAACAAAAAGTTGAAGAACAAAAAGTTAAACCAGTTCTTTTTTTTAGCAGAGATTTTATTTTGCCTTTTCGCCCCGTGGGAGTGAACAAAAAATACGAGGTTTTGTACACTATTGAGAATGGCGACAAAAAAGAGGTTGTAAAACAGCAGTTTAGTGTAAAAAGATTAAAACCAGATACAAATCAGGACGACTATCATTTTTTTGAGATTGATAGAATCTCGAAAGTACATATAAATGGAGAAATAGCAGATACGGTTGCCTATAAAGTAGCAGAAAAAACGGGAGAGATTTTATATCCTTTGAGAGTTATTGTAGATAAAAGCGGGAAATGGGTTGATATAAACAGTTATTATAAAATAAAAGACCGATGGGAAATTCAAAAAGAAGAAATTGAAGATTCTTATGATGGTAAAGTATTTGAGACCTTGGTAAAAGAGATAGAGGGAACTATACATGATAATAATACTTTGTTGGGATCTATTTCTGGTAACTGGTTTTTAAGAGCTTTTTTTAACGGTATACATATAGCATATACTGATAAATTCGTGATCGAAAAGAAAGTGTATTTTCCTGCTATTGCCGAAATTGATGATTTGGGATTTTTAATAACACAAAAAGTGAATCCTTACTTAGATGAGTTAAACCGAATAATAGTAACCCAAAGTGGAGATTTGGATGAAGAACAAGTAGAGGGTAATTATGAGGCAAACTATTTTTTAAATCCTAACAATTATATGATTGAGCGATTAGATTTAGAGTGTAGTGTTATTGATATGGAACGAAAAATTACTGTTAAGATTACAAATTTAGACAAAGATAAAATAGAAGTAGATTCAGGAATATCATTGTTAGTGTAGCAAGAAAGCGTTTTTTAGAAGTTAAAAAAGGATAAGCCATGAGCGAAAAACATGTAGTAGTACAAGGAGCGACCCTAAAATGTAAGTTTAGTGTAGAGCCTAAAACCGATATATTAAAGGTAAAAACGCATAGTAAGCATTATGCTAATGACAAAGAGGCCGATAAGAAGGCTATAGCTACCGATAAAGAAATTGGACAAACACTAGAGAAAAATACCTTTGGTAAATGCAAAATGCAGCCTAACGGAAGTGGAGATTACCTGCCTTGTCAAGCTACAATTACCAAATGGACAGGTTTTTATGAAAAAATAACCTTAAGCAACAAAGGAAAAATACTGGTAGAAGATAGCAAAGCAACCTGCCCAATAGGAGGACCGGATTGTATAGAAGTCGATAAACACGGACAAAAAGCCGAAGTAGCCAAACAACACATAGAGAAAGCAAATCCTGATGTGTTAAAACAAATAAACCCATTATTGGACCCAAAGAGTTTAGACGATAATAATTCTGATTATAATTAAAAAAATAAAATGGCAGATTTAAAAATATCAGGAAATCCAAATCCCATAGTGGGGCAGGCAGAAAAGTATTCTATTGAGGGAGTACTTGGAAATTCATCTTTGGAGCAAGCTATACTTTCTCAAAAACACTCCACAAGCCCATTTGATAATCAAATAAAATGGACAGTACATATATTAGAAAAAGGAACTTGGCGTAAAGCCATATCTCCGGATAATGATAAAACAGGGGCGACAGTTACTTATACCTTTTTCCAGCAGAGTCTTACCAGAGATGGTATACGATTAAAAGTAGAAGCAAACGGAAAGAGTGCCACTATAGACATTAAAACACAAAAAGCGCCCGATGCCAAAATTGTAAAAGTAGAATTGCTAAACGATAAGTTTCAAAAACCAACCAAACCTTTTGCTTACGGCGATAGTATCATTGCTAGTGTGCATTGTGTAAAAATGGAAATGTTGCCTGTAAAAGTGACGCTTTGGGAAGATGATATGCCAAAAGCAGGACATAATGCAGCCAATAGTAAAGTACAATACGGAAAAGGAAACGTATTGAATGGCAGAGTTTATGTAAAGTTTTTTTTAGGACCTAATGCAGCAAAAATAGCCAATTTAAAAGTTGCACCAGGCAAAGAGGCAGAAGGTGAAGGCGAAATGCATGAATATTATGTAACGGCGGAGATTTTTGAGAAAAACCCAACCAGAATTGCAAGTGCCAATACCAATGTAAAAAATCCGGATTATAAACCAGAGGCTAAAAAACAAACACCTGCTCAACAAAAAGGGCCATCTAAAAAAGAAGAAAAAGGAATCTTTGATTCTGCCGGCGATGTTTTGCATGATTATTATGAAACTTCAGTAAGTGTTCTTAATGAAATTGGAGAAAATATCAGAGAAAAAATTAACAGTTTAATGACTGTTGACATGGGGGGAAAAAAGGAGGAGAACGTGGCAAGTTGTGGTGAAAAATATTGTATTAAGAAAGATGATAGTAGTGAATTAATACGTGAAATAAATATTCGATTAGCAGGTTTTGGAGGTAATGTACCAACTGACAAATTTACTGATAGGACTGAAAAAATGATTAAACAATTTCAACGTGATTATATGAAAGTTCCCGAAACGGGAAAAGTTTGCGGAAATGTTTTGAGGTCCATTGATGAATTTAGCAATAAATGGGTGGAAAAAATATCTGATTATACATGTTTATGTAAAAATGTGCACTCTATAACAGATAAGTGCTCTGGTTTTGGTAAAGGAAGATATAATGGTGAATATTCATCATCTCGAAAAATTGAACGTTATCATAAATATGAAAGACCTGGAATACATCGATCTTTATTATGGGGTACGAGTGCTTTACAATTTTATTTGAGTCAACAAAATGTTTACAAATATTTATGGAAAACAGCTGGTTACAGATGTTGGGATCACAATCGTTCTGTTCCTAGACAAAGTACGAATCATATGGGAAAAGCTGTTGATATTCAATTTAGTAAAAATGGGCATAACATTCTAGGCTCTGTACGATCAAACTTACCTTTGTTACATGAAATATTTGACAAATTTTATAAAAAGTATTTGCAAGCGAAGTATCAATGGATCGATGGTAAAAACAATTTCTCAATTGAACCGATTGGTATTGGGGAAGGCCTTACAAATAGTTGGATTCATTTAGATGTTCGGGAGTTCGATAATGAGTACTTAGACGATAAATATTTTGTCAAAACGCAAGAAAAAGTTTTGAATGGATCTATCGTTGAATTAGCAAAAAAACTTGGTTTTTTAAATACTTGTATGTGTAATTCTGGTGCAAATAATTCTGGAACGAAACCAAAAGAAGATGCTAAAAATGATAAACGGATTGATCCTAAAAAGTTGAAAGCTTCTTCGAAAATTAAGTTATTTATAAAAGATTGGGAAGATTTCAAACCAAATCTATATAATGATGATTCTGAGGATCATCACTGTACAATTGGTTATGGACATTTGGTGCACTTAGGACCTTGTAATGGATCTGAACCTCAAGAATTTAAAAACGGTATATCAAAAGCGAGAGCTTTAGAATTATTCGATTTAAGAATTGTTGATTTTGAAAGGGCAGTTCAACGTGACGTAACAGTACCGTTATATCAATATGAGTTTGATGCTTTAATAAGCTTTTTATTTAATTGTGGAGAAAACTTTTTTGTAAAAAAGAAAGCACCAAAACTTCATAGAAATCTTTTAAATAAAGAATATGAAGCTGCTGCTAAGGAGTTTTTGGATGTTACAAGTGGTGGTTTAGGAGGTCTTGTAAAAAGGAGAAAAGCTGAAAATAATATGTTTTTAAATAATATATACGACTCAAAACATTAATAAAAATAAAACAATGAAAAGAATATTAGGCATTACATTTTTAGCTTTACTGTTTATAAACTGTAAGGAAAATAAAAAACAATCAGATAATAATAAAGATTTAGATAGTCTAAGTACAGAATTAGTTAAAGATTCATTAAATGAATCTGTTGCAGGTACCAAAAAAGTAATATCAAATAATGATAACAACTCTGCAGATTATTGGATTTTTTATAAAATTTCTGAATCTTCAATTTCAGGTACTGCAACAAAAACAAAAACTGAAATAGCAGATCAATTTAAAAATATAAAAATTTCAATTGATGATAAAAAACTGAAAGTTGATGGTATATGTACGTTTGAATATTATAAAAGCAATAAAACTCCAGTTAAATATTATGAAAGTAGTAAGACAGCGAAATCATACGAGTCTATTTTCTTAAAAAATGGTATAAAACTTGGAAATGAAATTACTGTTTATCAATCAATGTATCCAGATAAGGTTTGTGAACTCCCTTGGGATGAAGTACTAATTATCGATAATGTTATAGTAGTTGTTTATGATGATTATTTAGTTTTCTTTAAAAAGGGGAATAATATCAATGAAGGTGATTGTTACATACAAACAAAAATTACAAATTTACCTATTACAAAAAAAATCATTAATGGTAATAATATATGGAATCAATTAGATTGTACTGTAGCAAATTTAGAAAGTAAAGATTATCTAAGATTACCTGATATCAAAGAGATTAAAGTTTTTATTATTGGTAATTTTAATTATGATGATTTTACTTATACTTTAATTACATTAAAAAATAATAAAGTCATCTCTAAAAAGGATATTGGCTTTGTTAAAGAAAGTACTGAAAATACAGTTTCTGAATTTACTGAATTTGAAATTGATAAGGATTATGTTTTTAGTTTAAATACTAAAAGTAAAAAAGGAGATGATTTTAAAACCATAAAGTTAGAGAAGTTTAAGATAAATGATGATGGATTAATTGAAGTTGCCAAATAAATCCTTTACAAAAAAAATGCATTGTAGTAGTAAAGTATTAAGCTCCTTGACATATTGAAAAGAAAAGCCTCAGCTGGCAAGATCGGGATGCTCTTGCTAGCTAGAGGAATTTTATAAAAAATAATGATATGAAATATTTGAAATTAGTAATTATTTGCTGTTTAACACTGTTTATTTCTTTTTGTAAAAAAGATGAGAAAAAAACAACTAGTTTAATAAAAAAAGATTTAGTACAGATAAGCATTACAGATACATTGATCAACGGTATAGACTCATCAAAAATTGTTGATTTAAAAAAGAATAAAGAAAAAATTATTGAAATTTTTTTTAGAAGTCTTGATAAGGATTGTATAAAGCCTTTAATAAATTTTAATAGAGTAAAGAATTTTAAAGAAAAAATTGAGGTAAAAAAATATGTAAATTTTTATATTAATAATGATGAATATCAATCTTATCTAATATCATTTTTTTATGAAAATGATGAACTATATAGATCAATATTGTTAACGAATTCTATTTTAGATGATGGATTATTAATATATGAAAAAGTTTTAGATGAAGGAGAATATTTAAGAACTTCAAAAATTAATAAAAATTTTATCACAAATTCAATTTTTAAAATAGAACATTTTAATTACGATAAAAAAGGGAATATTTCAAAAGAACTCGTTAAGAATGATTCATTACTTGTAATTAAAAATAATTATTTAATACAAGAAAATTACTTTTTAGAATATTTTAATGAAACTAATTTAAGTTTTAATAAAGAATGGGGAGATAAAGAAATCATCTATACGAAGGATGGGATTGATTCTTCTTATGTCTATTTATATGAAATGAAAGGAAAAATTAAAGATCATTTAAAAGTTGGAAATTGGGAAGAAAGAAGATATATCAGCGAATATGATAAATCTGTTTGGCTTAGCGGGAAATATGTGAAGGGGTTTAAAAATGGAGAATGGAGCTATTCTCCAGATGGACCTGTTGATAAAATTGAAGTTTATAGTATGGGAAAAATGATAAAAACATATTATCCCTAGTCGCTTTTAAACTTGTTGAAAAATCTCTTTGTAAAATCTTACAACTTTATTGAGGCTAATATAAATAAAGAGAAATTGAAAAGTGTATTGTTGACACCAGAACAAAGTCTAAAGAATTTGTAAAGTTTGGGTAATAAAGGTCCTTGACATATTGAAAAGAAAAGCCCCAGCTATCAAGAGTGGGATACTCTTAATAGCTGGAGGAATTTTAATTTGTCATTTTATCTTTTTTTGTAAATGCGAGAAAACGAATCGTCATAAATATGAAGTACCACTTTTTATATGAAAATGTAAATAAGTAAAGATTTAAAAGTTATAAAAGATATTGGAATACCTACGAAGTCGGGAGACTTCGCAGAGTTTACGTAAAGTTTTTTTTAGGACCTAATGCAGCAAAAATAGCCAATTTAAAAGTTGCACCAGGCAAAGAGGCAGAAGGTGAAATGCATGAATATTATGTAACTGCGGAGATTTTTGAGAAAAACCCAACCAGAATTGCAAGTGCCAATACCAATGTAAAAAATCCGGATTATAAACCAGAGGCTAAAAAACAAACACCTGCCCAACAAAAAGGTCCCTCTAAAAAAGAAGAAAAAGGAATTTTTGATTCTGCCAGCGATGTTTTGCATGATTATTATGAAACATCAGTAAGCGTTCTTAATGAAATTGGATAAAATATCAGAGAAAAAATTAGCAGTTTAATGACTGTTGATATGGGGAGTAAAAAAGATGATGAGGATGAGAAAAAAGGTACTTGCCCGAATTGTGATAAACCTGTAACTGCTGAAGAACTTAAAAAAATATTTACTCAAGCTGATGATGCGACCTTGAAAAAAGCTGCAGATACTTACACTAAATATATGAAAGATTTAGGAATGGATACTTGCTGGAATAAAGCTCACTTTTTTGCACAAGCTATTGTAGAAGGAGGTAAATCATTAGAGTTAAAGACTGGGGAGGGAATGAATTTTGCAGTACAAGCCTTGCCAGATACTTTTTCTGCATTTAGTAAAACAGGAAAACGTTATGGTCCACCAAATGAATTAGCATTCAAATATGGAAGAATTGATAAAAATAACATTAAAACTCTTGAAAAAAATTATGACAAGCCAAATCTTAAATATCAAAATGCTGATAAGGAAATGATAGCAAACACAGCTTATAGCAATAGAAAAGAATTAGGAAATAAAGGAGGTAGTGATGGTTGGAATTTTAGGGGAAGAGGATTAATACAAATAACTGGTAGGGAGATTTATACATTTTGCAACTCATTTATACAGAAATACGAGAAAATTGATATTTTATCTAATTCACATTTAGTTGGTGAACGTATAGATTTAGCTGTTTTTACATCAATGATTTTCTTTTTGTGGAAAAAAATAAATAAAAAAGCAAATAAAACAAGAGATGTAAAAAATGATATTTGCCCTTTAGTTGGAAATAATGTAGATATTAAGGATAAGAATAATAAAAAAATATCTACAAACTATGATGAAAAGCAGAAATATTTTAATGATAGTACATCTAAAATATTTAAAATTGATGAATGTAGATGGGGGACGAAAGAAACTGCACCTAAGTCTAAAGTAGTTGGTAAGTACGCAATATATGATAATAATTATGTTGCAGACAATAAAACAGCATACATTAATATTATAGTTCCTTCAAATAGAAAAAAGGAGGGATTATTAGTCTTTTTCGATGATTCAGGTATTTTGTTCAAGTGCTATGCATTGGGATTGGGAACTGGAGGAGAAGATAGATATACTAATGGAGGTTTTGGAAATGTACCAAATGGTTTATGGAATGCCGGATTAGAATTAAAAACTGCTAACGTAGGTGTATCTTTCGGTAATCATGGGGTAATAAGACTTTCTCCTAAAGCTGGAGATGCGTTAAAAGCTTCTTCTAGATCTGGAATATTAATACATTGCGGACATACAATTGGTGATGGAAAAACTGGTTTAACAGATAATGGAGCACTTATGGTAACTCATGGTTGTATTAGAGTTTATACTGCAGATATGCCAGAAATAACTAAACATTTTTCAAATTGTTTAAGTTCAAATAAAAAAGTTATTGTATACGTAGAAGAGGTTAATCCTAACAATTTAAATCAATTATTTACAGATTATGAAACTATTGCAGATCCTAAAGATTCAAATACTAATAGAAAAAATAAAAAAAATGATGCTCAGTAAATATACTTATATTTTATTGATTTTATTAAATATATCATGCCAAGGTCAGGATAATAAGAAAAACAACATAGAAAAAAAAGAAATAGAAATGTTTACAAGTGTTTTAAATAAATCGAATTATAAAAATACCAAAGAAAATTTTGAGAATGTTAATAAAGATATTATCGGTATCGATGCTAGTGATTTGAAGGAAGGCTATAACGATATTAATATTCTTGATGAATCTATAGATTATCAAATATCAAAAGAGGGTAGATATATCAAAATAGGATCAGATATTTTGCCAGATATTGATAACATTAAAGAAGATAAGCTTATAAGCTATCCATATATGAAGTCACTTATCAATTTAAATAAAATTCTTTATTTAAACGATGTACCTTCTATTTTAGGAACTAGCCAAAAAGATATTGATTTGGCAAGAGATATAGTTGTATTATTTAATTACGAAAAAAATGAATCTTTTCTAAAAAAAGTTTCTGATAATATAGGTGATTGGGATGATTTTTCAAATAATTTCAAATTGTCAATAGTCTTTTATAATAAAGATCATGCTATTAGGAAAAAAGTTCTGAAATACTTGTCAAAAAATCAGGAACTTATATATCACATAACTTTTTATTTGGAAGATAAAAGAAAGGATATAATTAAAGTGAATAAATTATCAACAGAAAATATTGATGAGGCAATTGCATATCTTTTAAATCTTGGTCTTAATGGTAAATCAAATGCTGACATAGATACTGATAATGATATGTCATACAGGCTTTTGAATAATATTCTGATTGCTCACCCTAAAATAGTTATGTCTTTTGAAAAAAACGATTACTACAGGCATGAGGATTTGAGGTTTTTTGTAAAAGTATTTCATACTATGCAGGAAAATAATGACAAACTTTCAGATGCTAAAATATATTATATTCAAGATCCAGATGGATTTACCAATTTAAGGAAAGATAAAAACGGTACTTCAGATATAATTCAAAAAATTAAATCTGGTGAAAAAATAGATGTATTAGATGACTCAGGTAATTGGTGGTTTATACAAACTAAATCAGGTAATAAAGGATATGTTTACAAAACCAAGATAAAAACGGGGAATAGTTAGAAAAACAGATAAGCTCCTTGACATATTGAAAAGAAAAGCCTCAGCTAGCAAGAGCGGGATGCTCTTGTTAGCTGGAGGAATTTTATAAAAAAAAAATAAAAATGAGAAAGTTAGTATTTATTTTAATAATATTTAGCATAATGCTATCATGTAAATCACAAGATAGTAAAGACAATTACATAGGTACATGGTTAGAAGTTCAACAAAAAAATAACGAATTCGTGCTTGTAGATTGTGGTTATGATGGAGAAAGTTTGAAAACTTCTAATAATTCAATTCTTGAAAAAGGAATTATGGAAGATGTAGATATGAAAATCGACCATATAAAAGAAGATGAGGAGGGAATTACATTATTTACTGATAAATTAGAAAAGACATATTATAAATTTCTTTGGATTGATAAAGAAAAGGGAATATCTAAGTGGGAAATTAAATACAGTGAATCTTCTAAAGTAGTGAAGTATTTTGTAAATGCACTAAACGCTAATAGTATAAAAAAAATACAAGGAACAAAAGCAGATTGTATTTCAAAAGAAGATGTTGGAGATATTATCAATGATTCTCTAGTTATTGATGGAGGCAATAACATTATTTTAGTAGAAGATGATAATTGTATATCATTAAAAAATAAGAAAGGGAATCTGATTTTCGAAAGATGTTTTGATAATAGTATTGTTAAAATTAGACATACAGGTGGGAGAGGAATACCATTGACTATAATAAATGGTCAAAATTCAATGGATGTTGATTTTTTAAGTAAAGGAAATGAATGGATTTCTACTTCGATCACATATTACAAAACTAGATCAAATAGAGAAGAGAAGAACAGTAAAGAAATAATTATATCTCTCAAAGAATTTGATTTTAATAATGTTGTAGAGCAATTTGTCGATGTAAGTAGTAAAAAACTGACTTCTCTTGATGATATTAAAAATAAAGAAAAGTTGAAAGAAATGGATATTTACAAGATTTCAGATATATTAAAAGCTAATCCAATTTCTAATGAAAATATTACTTTATATAATGATGCTGCTTTTAATTTAATTGAAATGGAAAATTTTAATGAAGCAAGAATAATACTTCTTGATATAGTTAATTTTTCTCCTGATCGAGTTGTTGCATATTTAAATTTGGGTGATGCTCAATGGGGATTTGATGAAAATGAAGATGCTAAGAAATCTTACCAGAAGTATATTTCGCTAATGAAATCAGAAGGGAAAGATCTAAATAAAATACCTAAAAGAGTTTACGAAAGAATTAAATAAAAGTCAAAGTTTTAAGCCTTTTTAGAAAGGAATTTAATATAAAAATACCAATACAATAAGTTCATTGACGTATTGAAAAGAAAAGCCCCAGTTAGCAGGAGCGGGATGCTCTTGTTAGCTGGAGGAATTTTATAAAAAATAATAATATCATGAAAAAATTAATTGTAGGACTTCTGATAATTTCTGCATTTGTGTTTAATTCCTGTAATTCCAAAACTAAAAAAGAAGACCATGAATTTGTGAAAGTTGAATCTGGAAATTGTTTTTTGGATGAAGCCGAGAATAAAATTATTAGTTTAAAAGAGGTAGAGCTTAAAGCAAAATTTATTGATTCTTTATCAAATCATAAAAGTGGTATTTCTTTGATATCAGATAGTTTAGATATTGATGGAATAAGTTATTATGAAATAAAAGCAGGTTATAATACAAAAATAAGATTTGAAAATTATTACACTTTTTATATTGAAAAAGGAAATTGCGAAAACATAAAAATATTTGAACCTATAGAAGGTGTGGTGATTTCACTTTTAAAATGGAGAAAAATACAAAATGACACGAAAAATCCTAATTTAATATTAGAAAATGGACAATTAAAAAAAATAGCTTTGCCATTTAGTTTTTATGAATATTTCAAAAGTGAATATTCGGAAGAAAAATATCACTCGTATACTGCAACTAAAAATCTTATAGATTTTTTAATTTCTAAAGATTATGAAGGTGAAAATTATAAATGTTTTATCATTCCTTCAAAAAAGGATTATTTAAATATTGTCGTGTCAATTTCAAGAGGAGATTCAGAGTATTATGTATTAGTAACATCTAAAGAAAGTAAAATATTAAATTTTATTGAAATTGGTTGTATTGGAGGAGAAGATATAATAACTTTTAAAATTCTAAAAGATTTGTCGGTTGAAAAGTTTAAAGGTAATCAGGAAGTCGGGGTACCTTTTGAAAAATATCAAATTAATGATGAGGGAATAATAGTTAAGTTGTAAAAACATCTGTTTACTTATGATTTCAGTATATAATTAAGAAAAAAGTTTATAAATTATTTTCTACTAGTATAGCGATAAGAAAGAACAATAATAAATATTAAGCTCCTTGACATATTGAAAAGAAAAGCCCCAGCTGGCAAGAGCGCGACGCTCTTGGTGGCTGGAGGAATTTATAATAAATTAATAATATGAAAAATTCAGTAATTAAAATTCTAGCGATTTCTTCTTTTTATTTTATTTCTTGTAATGGACAAGTTTCAACTAAAAAAACGCAGGTTTTAAATAAGGGTAAAGAACAAACAAAGAATATCAACAATGAACAATCACCTGTTGATTTTTTTGACCAAAAATACTTCAATGGCTATATGATTTCATTTGGAGATGAAGATCTTTCTGAACATCCATATCGTTATTATTACAATTATAATAATAATGAGGTACAATGGTTTTCTATAAACTATGTTCCTAAAGACATTTCTTTGTATAATTATTGGGTCAACTATATTAAAAATTTTGACTCAGGTGAGAATAAAGAAAGTTCAACAATAGAAAAAATGGTCAATAAAGATTTAAGTTTATATAACATTTTTGCAGTTTATATACCTAAAAAATATTTAGACATATCTAATGGTGAATCTGAAGAGGCTATGTTTTTTAAAAATAACACTGAGGTCTTTTTTTATCTATATAATTCATTTGATAATAAATGGGTATTTTTAAAAAAAGTCCAAAGAAAAAGTCCGCAAATAGGGCAACGTGATTTTTTCTATAAACAATTTCCAGAATTATTTTCTTCTGATAAAGTTTTGAAGTTAAATGACAATAAAAATATTAGTATAACTGAAAATCTAACTCTGTTAAAAAATTTTACTTTTAAGTTTTCAACATCAAAAATTCAAGATGAAAATGGAAGTGAAAAGCAAAAAATTAAAATAAAACTTAAAAACAATGAAACAAATAAAATTCAGGAAATAAATTTTACTCCTAAATTATTAATGACGCAATTTGATGGAAGCCCACCAAATAGTATATCATATTTTGATAAGGAACAATCAATTATAAAAAGTGATCAAGAAATTGAAGGTGGTCGGATGTTGATAGCTTTAGATGTAAATTTTGATGGTTTAGAAGATTTTGCAATAATAAATTATCAGGGGAGTAATGGAGGTCCACAATATGCTTACTATGTTCAAAAAGCAAATAAGCAATTTGTATTGGATTCATATCTGACAGAAAATGTTAGATTTTTTCCTTTCGAAATTAATAAAAATAAAAAAACATTAACAATTGTACATCCTTCGGGTTGCTGTCAAATTCAAACATACAAATTTCAGATTCAATCTAATGGAGAATGGAAAAACATCTATTCAAATATTGAGGATATTCAACAAAATAAAATAACAAAGATTAAATAAAATGCTAAAAACATCCCCGCCACGTGTGATAAGTAAGTTAGATTTCTAAAACATCTTAATTACTTAATTAGATTACTGGCATGGGAGTGACGTTGGCGCTAGCAGAGGGAATAAATTGTTGATGTAACAGAATTGAAGATTTAAATTAAATATTGATAAATAATTAGGTTCCTTGACATATTGAAAAGAAAAGCCCTGGCTAGCAGGAGTTTTTATGCTTTTGTTAGCTGAGGGATTAAATGATAAAAAAAATGAAATTACTATTAAAAATATTGATATTAAGCCTCTTAATAAATTCATGCAATGGGCAAAACAAAACTAAAATAATAGAAAAATCAAAAGAAGGAATTAAAAAACATAATAATGATGAAAATATTGATTTTTTAGATAAAAAATATTTAACAGGCTATTTATTAAATATTGATGGTTCTTCTATGTCAGAACATCCAATTGTAAATTATCTTGACTGTGAAAACGAAGGTTATTTTACTATGCACTTTATACCTAAAAGCGATACGCTGAGGGTTTTCTGGACAGATAAATATAATAAAATATACAAATATGAATATGACGACCTGGATACTGAAAACAAACATATTAGTGGTCTTTTAAAAAATAATTATAATTTATATAATATTTTTTTATACAAAATTAATAAAGAATATATAGTAAGGGATCGTCTATGTTCTGAAGAGAGTGTAAACATTAAAGATAATAGCATTGCAAATATTTATCTATTAGATCAAACTAATAATAGATGGAATTTAATAAAACAATTAAAAGAAAATGTCCTTCCTCCGTATCATGATAATAATTATTTTTTAAAACTATTTCCAAAACTATTTTCTTTTGATAAAGTTTTGAAATTAAGTAAAAATAGAAATGTTGCTTATTCGTATGATTTTGATTTAGATCAAGACGGAATAAAAGATAAAATCATACTTTATACAAATGATGAAGAGAAAGGAGAGTTTGAGAGAATTCATTTTGGACTTCCAATGGAAGTAAAAAAAGGGTTGCCCAACAATACTTTTCAAGATTGGTATAAAAATAATAATATTATATTCAAGAACAATTTTAATTGTGCTGCAGAAGGATTTAATAGAATCGTAATTAAAGAAAATTATTTTACAATAGAAGATTACATATGTTCTGATTATATATCCATTTCAACTTATACCACTTTCAAAGTATTTGAGGACAAAATACTTCTTCATAAATACGGTGAAGCCTACTTTGACAAAGCCGATCACGATAAAAAAATACCATCAAAAACTTGGACACAAAAAGATTTTAATGAAGTTAATTTTGAAGATGTTACTGAAAATTTTTTGATTAAGTTAAGACAAACAAAACCAAGAAAATAAATAAAAAATTTATAAGCTCCTTGACATATTGAAAAGAAAAGCCCCAGCTGGCAAGAGCGGGAAGCACTTGTTAGCTGGAGGAATTTATAAAAAAGCAAAATAAACGATGAAAAGATTTTTAAGCGTAATGCTTTTAATTTTACTATTTACACATTGTAAAGAAAATACAAATGTAAAGCCCAAAATTGTATTTAATAAAATTGCAAAACTTAATGAATCGACTCAAGAAGATTATGCGATTGATTCATTAGATAAAATTGCTATTGGAAAAAAAATTGAAGACAAAAATAAAATAATACAATTAAAGGGCACGTTTAAAATCGCTCTTGGTAGAGAAGTTATGAGGCCTTATATGCATGATATTTTTGTTTCAAGAAATGACACTTTATTGCAATTTTACAATTATAAAAAATTTATAATCAATCGCATGGAGTTTAAATCTTATTTTGTAAAAATAAATTATGAAGATGGTAATTATGAAAGTATTCTATTGGTTAATGAATCTTTAGATACTGAATACAATAGTATGATAGTTTACGAAGAAGCACGATCTGAAGAAAATCATTCAAGAAACGCTCAAATTGTGGGAGATATAGTTCAAATTATCTTTAAAAGTCCCACTTCATCCAAAAATTTAGATTTTCAGGTAAAAGCTGGTCTATTCTTAGATTATTTTGACTCTGCCAGTGTTGATAAGAAATGGGGAGATAAAAAAATATTGATGGAAAATGTGTTTTTTGAGTATGAACTTAAAGGAAATACAATTAATCATCTTAAAAATGGTGATTGGGTTGAGGTAAAATATTCATTTGATTATGATCAGGTTATAATTGAAAACGGTAATTACATTAACGGATTAAGAGATGGTGAATGGTACTTTTCTCCTGAAGGTCCGGTAGATATGATAAAGAAATTTGATAATGGGAGATTTATTTCACAATCATATCCTTGAAGTTAGATACAGATGAGGATTCAATTAAGTAAGACGCAAAGTTTTTTTTTGATTTCTTTAAAAAAAAATAGGAAATTAAGGATTTTCACAATTTGAAGTTTGATGATGTAAACCTAAAAATAAGTAAAAAAAGATATTTAAGCTCCTTGACATATTGAAAAGAAAAACTCCAGCTACAAATAATTTTGTATTTCGTGGAACTTTAGAAAAAAAATGTAAAATGAAAAAGATAATAGTAATAGTGGTTTCGTTGATTCTAATAGGTTGTAAGGATTCGTCAGAAAAAAAGTAAATGACCAACCATTAAAAAAAGTGGTCGATAAATCAAAACTAACCTGCGAAGACATAATGTTCGAAATCGTTAAATCGAGTGATTTAGATTTAAAAGATTATAAAAATTATTTTGTTAGAATTGAACGTATTGAGAATGATTCAATAACTCTTCAGGTAAATATTGAAAATAATTTATCAGACAATCCAAAAGAAAAACAAATGGTGGAAAGTACTATCGCCTGGCTATTATTTTTACCTAATGAAGCAAAATTATGGAATACATCAGCTGATCCGGAAAATCCTGTTAAGGTAAATTATAATTTTAATAATTTAGAAAATATTTATAAAGCGTGTAATATTTCCAAAAAAGAAATAGCTAGTAAGTCAAAAATTGATTCTACTGAAAATAAAGATTGTAAAGAGATTGTTGTAGAGATGGGTTCAGGTCAGGAATGTATTATTAGAAATAGTACACTTGAAAAAGTTTATGCAGATATTATTAAAAATAAAGAAGTTACGGACTCAAAATATTTTTTAAATTCAATTCCGACGAGTAACAAAGTTGTTGAAATCAATAAAGATGGTTTAATAGATATTGAATATACTATTAAAAAAGATAAAATTGAAATAGTGATGAGTTATGATGGAGGAGTAACAGAAGTTAATATTGAAAAGTCTAATAACAATGTGGTAAAAAAGATTGTCTATAATGCTGACTAATTCTGAAAAATATATTTTTAAGTAAAAATAGCTGTCTGATAGCCATAGAAAGTTAATCAGTTTTTGAAAAGGAAGCAGTGAAGATTTAAAAAGGGCTCATTGCGCACTATTGTTAGGTTTTAACCCGAAAAAGCTTGTTATAACAGTTAATTTAAATATTAAAAATCAATAAATCGTAAACAAATAATATAAAATGAAAATAAATTTTTTAGCATTCTTTCTTGTTTTTGGCTTTAGTGTAAATGCTCAGGATATTTCCATACAAGTTTTATCAGCTGTAGAAAAAGATAAGGTATTGGCGAATGCCGAGGTGATGATTCAGCGAAATGGTGAAACATCAGCAAAAAAAGTAACCAATGCTAGCGGAAGAGCAACAATTAATGGCGGTTTTCAGGATGATTCGAATACTTTATTAATTATTAAAAAAGAAAATTATTCAAGCCTGGTTGTAAAATGTCCTTGCAACGATTTAACATATGCGTTAAGTCCCGTAATGAAAAATCTGGACGGAATGAGAATTGTTTTAAACTGGGGGAAATATCCTGAAGATTTAGATTCGCATTTGAGTTTTCCGGGGAATCATATTTATTTTGACCACAAAAAAGGAAGTTCTTCTAATCTTGATGTTGATGATACAAATAGTTATGGTCCGGAAACGATAACGATTAACAATAAAAAATTCGGACAAACCTATCATTATTTTGTGCATGATTATTCGAATAAAGAGGATTTAAATTCTTCAAAATTATCTGCCAGTGCGGCAAAAGTATTTGTTTACGTAGGGCGGTCATTGGTTAAAACATATTACATTCCAAAAAATAAAAAAGGTAATGTCTGGAATTTATTTAAAATAAATGAAAATGGAGAAATAATAGATATTAACACTATAATCTCAAAAACAACGCAGGAAATTGGTATTGTAGGATCGTCGAACGATGATAATCAGGAAGAGGTATATGTCTCTAATGACGATAAGAAAACCGCGCTTTTATTAAATAAAAAAGGAGATTTAGCTTATCAGGACAAAGATGTTGATGGAGCTTTAAATTTTTACAAACAAGCTATTGAATACAATCCTGTATTTGGTCAGGCATATGGGAATTTAGGGTTGATGTATATTAAAAAGGGCTACAAAGCAGAAGCCATTTATTCAAACAGAAAAGCAATAACCTACGCTGCAGGGAACTCGATTAACACGACTAAAGCGAGTGCTTATTACAATATTGCCAAGATTTTTGAGAACGACAATGATTTTGAGGAAGCATTAAACTATTACAGACTTGCAAAAGAGTTTAAGGAAAACACAGTTTATGACAATGCGATAATTAGAGTAGAAAATAAAATAAGAGGATAAGAAATAATACATCTTATTTCAAAATAAAATTTAGAATTATGATAGAAAAATTACATCATTTTCCCGTAAACTGGATCGATGGGATGAAGATCAACAAGAGCCATTTTTTATCGATTCAGGATAATGTTTCTGAGCTGGTAAACGATGCAATAGGTATTCATACAACACCTATGAGTTATGGATTACTGGATTCAGGTAATCAAAATAAGGAATCAACAAAAATCACTTTAGGAATTGATAATCATAAATTACTTCGCGTGCGCGTAGAAGAATGTCATGCAATCACTCCAAACGGTTCCAGAATTGAAATTAGTAAAAGCAATACAGATACTTTAGATCTTCAGGTTCCATATCCGGAAGTTACTTATGAGTTCAAGGAAGGTGAACAATTAGTATTACTGGCTTGTATCTCTGTTAATTCTAAAAAAAGGATTCCGTTTGGTGAACCGGATCCGGACGAGGTTCCGCCAAGATATCCATACACACAACCGGAATATAAACTTCACCTGATCAAAGCCGAAGAATTTCGTACAGGAATAGGATATGGAGGGTTTTATCTGGCGATTGGTAAAGTCTTAATTGGCGATACTACAGTTTTGGATGAAAATTATATTCCGCCATCCGTTACGGTCGCTTGTCATCCAAAATTGGTAGACATGCAGGCGCAAATTGCACGTTCTTTTGGTCAGATTGAAATTTATTCGGTACAGATTTCTCAAAAAATCAACAGAATCCAACAAACAGGGGTTTTGGCTCAAACTGTGATGCAATTGGCAGACAATACAGGATATTTTTTAGGAACGCATCTTACGCAGTTTCGTTGGTTCTCTTTGCACCAGCATCCTGCCGCTATGTTAAGTACGGTGGTTTCTTTTGCCAGAGTGATGAAAAATTTTATCGATTCAAAATCCGGTGCAGGAAAAGAGGAGTTACTGAATTATTTTGCTGAGTGGTGTGATATCTCTCAGGGAGATCTTGAAATATTATTTACCTCGCTTATTAATGCGGGATATGATCACGTACATATTGATAAAATAGCCGCGCTAATAATGAATGCGCTGGCAAAAATTGAAACGTTGTTCGAGACACTTAACAAGCTGGATTACATTGGTAAGAAAAAAGAAAATATCGAATTGTTTGTTGCAGAAACAGACAAGAAAGATATTGTACATAACCCGAAACGTCACGGTTTCTTTATAAAAGATTAAAAATAAAATAGTACTAAATAATTTATGGAAGTTTTAAACAAATCAGAACGCCAGAAAGCATTTTTTGCTTTTCTGGTCGCATTTACCCTCACTTTTGTGGTCATGATAATTGCAATATCATTCAATTTTTATATGCCAAAAGCAGAAAATAAAATGCTGAAAGCAGAGAATGAAATGATGAAAAGAGAATACGATTATCAGACTAATTTTTCGGTAAAAATTGATAGTATCAGAATGACAATTGACTCAATTAATTCACCAAAAGTAGATAATGATTTTCAACAGCGTCTGGCAAATGTTATGATTGCCAATATGTATCAAAAAGTACCAAAAGATACTACTGAAAACAAAAAACTATACAACAATGTTATTCTTGCATACAAGAATATTATTGATTATAAAAAACAAATCAGAAGTCTTACTCATAATTCTCATTTAATAGACAGCTTGAACCAGTCGGCTAAAACGTATAAAGAAGAACTTGAAAAAGTAAGCAGGGATTTAGATGTCTGTCGTCAGATTTATCAAAATCAATAGATATAAATAAGAGTAAAAGGAATTATATAATAATCATTAAAAAATTAAAATTATGTTATCAAATTATGGAATTGGAGGTAATGAAGTAAAATTAGATGCAGATGAAGCAATCACTGCAATCCCTCAAAACAGAACACTTGTTGCTCAAAAATTAACTGTTGACGCACCCGTAAAACCAGAATTGGTTGAAGGAATTACAAGTGTTGAAAAAGCATTTGAGCATTTTAAACCAGAGGTTAAAGTAAATTTTGAAACTATTGACGGAGCTACAAAAGTCGAAGCTTTGAACTTTAAAAACCTAGGAGATTTTGGTATCAAGGGAATTACATCACAAAGTAGTTTTTTATCTGATCTTGAGACAGAAAAAGATCAATATCAAAAAATTATTCGCCAGTTAAAATCGAATAAAATTTTGAAAGCTGCATTAGAAGATGGTGAAGCAAAAAAAGCTTTATTAGAAAGCCTTGGAACATTGATCAAAGAGTTAAAAGAAAACAAATAAGAATTTTAAAAATATAAGATATGTCAAATAAAGAAGCATATAAAAGCAGTGACGTTGATACAGCAGTATTAGAACGTAAAGTAAGCGGAGGTTCAATTGAAAAAAATGTTGAGAAACTGGCTAAATACGGTGGTTTTGATTTATTGGAAATGTCAATTGAAGGAATTCAAAACCTAAATCCGGAAAGAAAAGCAAGAAGAAAAATTTTCCTTGGAGAGATTAACAAAGCCAAAGAAAGAGAAACACTTTTAAAAACGTTAGAACTTTGGTCTTCGGTTTTAAGCAGTAATGAAGCTTTGACTGATATGGTGGCGCAAAGTGAGGATAAAAGCAAAGAATCTGAAGCTTTATTAAAAAAGAATTTGATTAAAGCTGTTGAAGATACAAGAGAAATCGAAGCTGCTTACAGAACTATCGCTTTGTTTTTCAAAAATACTGAAACGGATAAAGTTAAAAACGTTACGATCGTAAATGCTGATTTAGAGCAATTAAAAGATCTTGACAATACTCGTTTTATCGATGCAATTCACTCAGAATTAGTAGATAATTATGACCGTTTAGACCTTAAAAACAATTACGGTATTTTAGTAATTCCTGGTTATTTAGGTTCAAATAAAGTAATTGAAAAATGGGCAAAAATTGCACATGAAAATAAAGTAATGCTTGTTACGGATTTCGAACATCTTGATGAACCGGATGATGTAATGGAAATGTTTGATGCTGCAGCTTTAACAGGTGGCGAAGTATACCGCTCAAATGTAATTATGACTTGTAACTGGTTGGTAGGTCGTGGTAGATTTGACCAAATTGGTGAAAGTGAAGACTTACACATTGCTCCGTCTGCAGCACTTGCAGGAAAAATTTACAAAACTTTAATGTCTCAGGTTACTGCAGGTAAAAAGTTTGGTGGAATCAATGAAGTTGACGGCGTAAAATTTGATCTTAAGAAAAGTGAAATTGCAAATCTTGAAAACTTAGGACTAGTTCCTATGGTAAACGAGTACGGAAAAGTAATGGCTTTCTCAGCAAAAACATTGTTTAGCGGAGATAACTTAGGATTGCAAACTTATTCTGTAGTGCGTGTTTTTGATTATGTGACTAAAGTATTAATGGATTTTCTTAACCGTCGTGCTTTTGAAAACTTTACTGCAAAAACCCGTAAAGAGATTATGAATCAGATCGTTGCTTTCCTTGACGGAATCACTGGTCCGGATAAATTAATCGAGAATTTTGAAATTCGCAGATTTGAACAAGATCCAATTCAGAAAGACAGAATTTATATGGATATCCATATGAAACCGTATTTCCCGGCTAAAAATTTCCTTATCAAAATGGATGGTCAAAAAGGAACTGACGGAACAGAATGGGATACAGATTACGAACAAAAATAATACTTGTACTGTAAATCATAAAAAAGGAAGCACATTTAGTGTGTTTCCTTTTTTAAATAAAAAATATTGATCTTTTGAGTGGTCAAACCAAACAATTCAAATTCATGAACGTACTTAAAATTTTATTTTTAATTGGATTGTTTTCAATCTCAAATTCGATTAAAGCACAAAAAGTAAACCCGATTGATACTTTAAGTTGTCCTATTTCGCAAAATGAATTATTACTCTCGGGAAAACTATTTGCAAGTGCGACACCAATTTTGCTGCGCGTTTTTAATGAAGATTACGAATATGCTGTATTTCAGCTCGGCAAAAGAAAAAGCAGCATTTATTTATATTTTAAAATTTTCACAGACAATGTTTGTGTAAAACAAGAGCAACCATTGGAGCTGTATTTTAAAGATGGGGAAAGATATATCTTAAAAAATACATTCAAAGTAAACTGTGACGGAACAGCTGCTCTGGAACTCACAAGAAGAGATATAAAGAAATTAATGGGACATAATATTAATACAATAAAATTTTATACCCTTAAAAAAGATTACGAGTTCAGTCCAAGTGAAGTGGACAACCAAAATATAAAATTTTATCTGCATTGCTTAAAATTGTACAAAGTCAGGAGAGTTAAATAGGGTATTTAAAAAATATTGAATCAAAATTCGTAGCAAATAAAAAGTTTAATTTATCTAAATAATATAAATATGCCATTTCCAGAATTGAATCTTTCATTAGGACTTACGGATAACGACGGTTCTGTTTTTTATGCAGGAAGCGGCGAAGGTAAAGTTATTGTTCGAACAGATTCGGCCTTAAAAAAACATACGATTAGTATATTAATCTCTGAACAGGAAGTAGGATCGGTTAATTTAAAAACACAACTAAAAGGAGTTGATTTTCCTGCTGAAATTGAAGTTCCAATTTATCAGATGATTGTTACAGATGATAAAACAAATGAAAAGGAACTTTATAAAGTGACACGTGATACTTATTTTTTTAAAGAGCAAAAAACAAAAAAAGGTTTGTGGAGTTTTCTGGGTTTAAAATTTTTGGCACCAAAAAACTTCCTTTTCGAAAATATTCCTTTTGAGCCTTTAAAAGATGAAATGGAAATATTTGATATTTCTAAATACAGAAAATTAAATCAGGATGAACTCACTTATACTTTTCAAAAAGACAATCAAAATATTCAAATTTTTGCAGGAGATATTAATTCGCTTACAATAGAAAAGGGAACTAGTTATTTTATTGTTGTAGACGAAAAAAAAGGACAAAGATTTATAGGAGATATTTTATATCGTGAAAAATTCCTGAAGCTTACGCCAAAAGTGAATCTTACGATAATAAAAAGAAAACAGGTTTCTAAAGGAGCAGAAATAAACAAACAAGGGCATACAGACAGGTTAATTTATATTTAAAAAGAAATAAATGAAAGGAGCTTTCTATAAATTACCTATCGATTTTAATAGTGTAATACAAAAAAAAGAATTAGAAAAAACATCAATTGAACACTCTATTGCACAACAAATTATATTGCTGGCAACCACCACATTTGGTGAATGTAAATTTGATGAAACCTTTGGATCTAAAATTTGGGAAATAGATTTTGATTTACTGATGAATGAAAATACGCTGAAAGAAATCATTTCTAAAACGATGAAACAGTCTTTGATCTTTCATGAAAAGCGAATAAAAGTAATCGAATTAAATGTCGAATTATCAGAAAATATTTACTTAGTTGATGATGTAAGCAGAGCCAAAAAAAAGGTAGATATTATTATTGAGGCGACAATAAAAAGTACTAACAGGAATTTTGATTTCCGCGGCTATTTTTTCGTTGGTCCGTTATCATATAAATGATTTTTTAACGCTGATTTAATGCTTTTTATGGGCAAAATAGTAGAAAAATTAAAGTTTAAAAGACTGATAGTCTGATAGATATATAATGTAAATAAAATTTTATTAAAATTATTATAATAATAAGATTTTATTTATATATTTACCACATAAATAAATAAATTAATAATTAAAAATTTTTCATTATGTCGTTTTTAACATCATTAACAGTAGCAGGTAAAGATTACAAAGTATTAAATGTGAGCTATGATTTAGCTCAGGAAACAGACGCTTCAGGACGTCCATCTACGGTAACACGTGGAGGAAGAATTATGCTTGAAGTAGAGTCTACAGGTAGTACTGAATTGTTTGAATGGATGACCAACAATTTCGAAAGAAAAGATGGTTCAGTGAAATTCATCAAGCGTGACTCAAACGCTACGTTAAAAGAGCTTAAGTTTACAGAGGCTTACATGGTTAAGTACAAAGAAAACTTTGATCATAACAGTGCTACTCCTTTAACGGAGACTTTTATGATTTCTGCGCGTAAAATTTCGATGGGTGGAGGAGAATTTGATAATGCTTGGGTATAATCCTTTGGACTTTATCAAACTTTTCAAAGCTTGAAACTATTAAAGGAAGTCCATTTATTGGACTTCCTTTTCTGTTTTAAACATTTAAATCTTTAATCTAATTCAGGTTTACGTACTAATTTTTTAACAATCTAATAAATCTACAACAAATGAGTTTTTTATCTAAATTACATATAGACGGCGAAGAATATAATGTTCTTGAATTTAATATTAATTTTAAACAGGAAATCGATACCACCAGTAAACCTACCGGAAATGCTAAAGGCGGGATTATAAAAATGGTAATCGAAGCAAGTCAAAATAGTCATTTTTTATCATGGATGCTAAATGGAGATTTGACTAAAGATGGTAAAATTGTTTTTTACAGAAGAGATGCATTAAGTAAAATGAAAGAACTAACATTTGCAAAAGCATTTTGTATTGGGTATGACGAGCAATTTACGAGCACAACCGAAGTTCCAATGAAAATCACTATGGAATTGGTTGCGAAAGAATTGACTTTTGGAGATGCTAAATTTTCTAATAACTGGATTGCTTTAGACTAATTGTAAAAAGTGAATTAAAAAACAAGGTATCATTATGGCACATTTCTCAGAACAAGTACATATCACTATAGGAAGTTTTTCCCAAAACGTTGTTTATTATGATTTAAAGCTATCACAAAAGATGGCGGATCATCATCATTTTTCGTTTATTTGGCAATACACCGGTAAAGCAATTATTAAACCCGCAGATCAGGCAAAAGCACTAAGAAGTTATCTGGGTGATGAGGTAATTTTTACTTTTAAAAGTCTTACCGGAATCAGGCTGATGAGCAAAGGCATTATTACAGAGCTATCTTCTGTAGATCTTCATGGCAGCCCTGTTGGTTTACATGTAACTGGGGTAAGCCATAGCATTGTTCTTGATGATATGAAAAAAACAAGAACTTATCAGGAACGAACTATGGATGATATTGTACTGGGTGTTTTTGCTGAGGGACCCGGGGAATTTTATCAAAGAGACTCTATAAAATCTACTTACAGTAAAGAATTTAAAAACCTTATACAATATAATGAAAGTAGCTTTGAATTTTTGAAAAGAATATCGGCACGTTACGGACAATGGTTCTATTTTGATGGAATGCGTATGCAATTTGGACAGACAAAAACAAGTAAAGTCAAATTGATAAATGGAGCTTCACTCCATAGTTTTAAGATACAGACAAATATGACTAGTCATAAAATCTCTTTATCAGGTTATGATTATAAGAATGTTAGTAATTTTCACGATTCATCTACTAAAACATCAACAGGAAGTAAAGACAGTTTTTCATCAATTGTGACTTTTAATCAAGGGACGATAGCGAATTCAGATTTAAGCAGTGGTGTTTATACAGCAAATGCCTATGATAAAGAAGACGTAGCTGAAATGGTTACTCTGCAAACATCGGGTAGTGATGCAAACAGTGTTTTTTATAGTGGAATATCTTATTTTCCAATAGGACTAGGGCAGGTGTTTACGATAGTAAATCAAACCGTTGAACATGAGTTGATAGCTGTAGAAGTTATACATCATTCAGAGGTACACGGAAATTATTCTTGTGAGTTTAAAGCTATTCCTGCCGATGTTTCAGCACCGCATTATACAAATGTTCATGTCTTCGCTAATGCGACGAGCCAGCCAGCAAAAGTGAGAGATAATAATGATCCTGAAGGATTAGGACGTTTAAAGGTACAGTTTTATGGTTCAAGTGATAGTGCGGTAACTGAATGGATTCGAATGGTATTGCCTTATGCCGGTTCAGGAAAAGGATTTTATTTTATTCCCGAGATAGGAGAAGAAGTATTAGTAGGTTTCGAAGGTAACAATGTTCAGAATCCTTATGTAATGGGCGCAAAATATAACGGAAATGAATCTTCTGGTTATGGATCTCCACAAAACGACATAAAAGCGATACATACACGCTCAGGAATTAAAATGATCTTTAATGATGAAGAGGGAAGTGTTTTAATTGAAGATATGGGCGGAAGTACTTGGAAAATGGATGGGAAAGGCAATATTAATGTTACAGCTGCAAAAGATTTTACAATTGATGCAGGAGATAATATCACTATTACAGCAGGTAAAAACATATCTGTAAATGCAGGAGATAACATTGACAATTCAGCAAATAAAAGTATTAATCAAAGTGCAGGGCAAGATTTGACCTTACTTGCGGGTGGAAATATTACAGAAGAGGGTGATAAAAAAACAGAAATTATAGAAGGAAAAATTACCGCAAGCTCTGTTGAATATACTGAAATGGCTGAAAAAATAAGCATCAATACAACTAAAGAAAATTTGACACTAAGAGCATCAAAAACAATTGTAGCTAATAGTGGCGAGATAAGTAGTTTTAATTAAAAAAAAATAACTATGGCAATAATAAAGCAAGCCAAAAACATTACAGTTACTATAGCAAAAAATCACTTTGTGATGGCAGGCGAAATAGAAAGAACTGCGGAAACTACGAAAATAGTGGCAACCTACGGAAATATTGAATTAAACAGCGTTAAAAAAATAGTGAAAAATGGGAATATCGGTTAGTCTTGGCGATTATGAGCCAGAAAAATTAAAAGAACCTTGGGAAAAACATCAATTTAGGGATACCTCAAGAGCGTATTATACTCAAAGTGTTAACAAAATGGTTAATAAACTTAGTCATTGTTTAACAGCTTTAACCTCGCTTGAACTTCATGAATGTTACACCGATCCTGATGAAAAAAAGAATGAAACTGAAAATACTGTACCAAAAATAAATTATTTGAGTGCAGTTACAATTTACATGAACAACTGTGGTAAAATAATTGGAGGGGAAAGAATACTAACACATTTCAAAGTAATAACTACGGGTAAAGAAAATGGATTAAAAGATGTTGTGTACAAATTAGACAAATCTTACCCAATTAAAAAGAAAAAAGAAAATTGCGTGGACGGTAAAGAGTTACACAATCACATTATAAAAAATAAAACAATTCAATTTAGAAATGGAAATTTTTATGTTATTAAAACTTTTCATAAATATATCAAGGAAGCTTCAATATGTAACAGGCGTACAGATGTGAATTATACCAATATGAAAGTGACCAAAAGCCGAAAAGAACTTAGCGATCTTTTGACTAATATGTCAATAGCAGGAGCAACAATTGGTTTTATCGAAGGGACGGGTGCTGAAGTTTTAAAGAAAGGACTTGATTGTTTTTTTTATGCAATAGGATTAGAGTCCAAATTTGAAGCTATAGACAATCTATATCCATTAAATGGACCGGTTCATATTGATAAATTGACAACTCATAAATATTATGAGGCAGTACAGGGAGGAGATTTAGACTTTTATCAAAAGGAAATCTCCCATAAACAGAGAAAAAGTTCTAAAGAGGATGGTACTGATATTTTGGATAAATTAGAAACATTTGGATTGATAGTAAAAAAATAAAAAATGAAAATTTCAATAATAATAATACTCGCTATATTCTTTAATTCGTGTTCAAAAAAAGATAAAATAAACCATTACCTAAACAAAAAAGTAACTGAATTAGAGTTAGTTGAAAATGGCTTTTACAAATATTCACATGCGGATACAATTAGGGAAGAAGATGATATTGACGGTCCAATTGGTACTATCTTTAGATATGAGTTATATTCTAATGTAAAACCACAAAGACAAGATGATGGTAAAATATATCCAGTACCACTTTTTAAAAACATTGCGCTGGACAAACAAAAAAGCGAAGAAAGATATAGTTACATCACCAATGAATTAGATAACAGAGTAATAACTTATCTTTTTGTAAATGATATTTTAGATTTTAAAAGTATATATGTTTATGAAATAGATAAAAATAAGAAACAGATTGCTGACTTTACATCAGAGAAAGCTATACTTAACTACTACAAGAATCAAAAAGTACCATTTAAACAAAGAGTAGGAGGGATTAAATATGGAAAAGATAAAATTGAATTTCCATATAGATTTAGGATTAATAATTATGAAACGGGGATTTATATCTTTAGATATCCGAATGATCCAGAGTTAAGTTATCAACTGGTTACTACATATGAAAATGTAAAAGAAAATGAAGAAACAGTGTACGATTTTAGACATATAAATCCAGATAATGTAGAACGTTGGTATAATGGATATACATACGAATATGTAAAATAACGGAGCATTAAATAATTAGAAATGAAAAGTTACACATTAATATTGTTCGTCATTTTATGTACATCTTGTCGTCAATCAGACAAAATAAATCATTACTTAAATAAGAAGGTAACTGAATTGGAGTTAGTTGAAAATGGATTTTACAAATATACATATGCTGATACTATTAGAGAAGAAGATGACATCGATGGTCCAATCGGTACGATTTTTAGATATGAATTGTATTCGAATGTGAAACCACAAAAGCAAGATAATGGGAAATTATATCCAGTACCACTTTTTAAAATCAATCAGAATCTTGATAATGTACAAAAAGAGGAAAGACGTCGATATATCAGTGAAGAATTAAATAACAGAATAATAACTTATTACTTTGTAAATGATACTTTAAGATCTAAATATATATACGTTTATTCTATAGACAAAAACAACAAGAAGATTGCTGACTTGACATCAGAGAAATCTATACTCAATTATTATAAGAATCAAAAAGTACCGTTTAAACAAAGATTAGGAGGCAAAAAATATGGTATAAATAAGATAGAATTTCCTTATAGATTTAGGATTAATAATTATGAGTCGGGAATTTACATATTGAAAAGCAATCAGGATTCAGGTTATCAAATGGTTACAACATATCAGGATGTTAAAGAAAATGAAGAAACAAGATATGATTTTAGACCTATAAACCCAGATAATGTAGAGCATTGGTATAATGGTACTACGTTTGAATTATCGAAATAGAAAATGAAAGTTTCGATATTAATATTAGTTGTTATTTTTTTTAATTCGTGTTCAAAAAAGGATAAAATAAATCATTACCTAAACAAAAAAGTAACTGAATTAGAGTTAAGTGAAAACGGCTTTTACAAATATTCTTTTACCTACACGTATGAAAATGAGGAAGATGAAAAAGATAGTCTAAATGGTAAAGTTTATAAATATGTATTGTATTCTAATGTAAAACCACAAAAACAAGATAATGGTAGATTATATCCAGCACCACTTTTTAAATCGAGTCGCAATCTAGATAAAACGCAACGTGCGGAAAAACTTCGTTATATCAATGATGACTTAGATAATAGAATAATTTCTTATCTCTTTATAAATGACAATCTTAATTTCAAAATTATATACGTTTATTCCCTAAATATAAAGACAAAAAACAAATTGCTGACTTTACAACAGAAAAAGGTATACTAAATTATTACAAGAATCAAGAAATACCATTTAAGCAAAGATTAGGAGGGATTAAATATGGTAAAATAGAATTTCCATATAGATTTAGAATTAATAATTATGAAACTGGAATTTATATTCTTAAATATCACGATGCTATTAGTTATCAAATGGTTACTACATATGAAAATGTAAAAGAAAATGAAGAAACTGTTTACGAATTTAGACATATAAATCCAGACAATGTAGAAGATTGGTATAGCGGTAGTACATATGAATTGTCTAAATAAATGAAAAAAATAATATATATCTATTGATAGTATTTGTGGTTTCTTGTTCAAAAAAGAATAAAATAAACCATTACCTAAACAAAAAAGTAACTGAATTAGAGTTAAGTGAAACGGCTTTTACAAATATTCACATGCGGATACAATTAGGGAAGAAGATGATATTGACGGTCCAATCGGTACTATCACTAAATATGAGTTATATTCCAATGTAAAACCACAAAGGCAAGATGATGGTAAGTTATATCCATTTCCGCTTTTTGGAAATAGGAAGTTGGATAAAGAGAAACTAGAAGAAAAGCTTAATTACGTTACTAATGAATTAGATAAACGAGTAATTACTTATCTCTTTATAAATGACACTTTAGATTTTAAAAGTATATTCGTTTTTTGGATAGATGAAAATAATATAGAGATTGCTGACTTTACAGCAGAAAAAAAAATTCTTGAATATTACAAAAATCAAAAAGTTTCCTTTAAGCAAAGATTAGGAGGGATTAAATACGGTAAGGAAAAGATAGAATTTCCATACAGATTTAGGATTAATAATTATGAATCGGGAATTTATATACTAAAAGAACTGGGGAAAGATGGTTATCAAATGGTTACAACTTACGAAGATGTAAAAGAAAATAAAGAAACGAAGTATTATTTTAGACATATAAATCCAGATGGTGTGTATGGTTGGTATAGCGGTAGTACATATGAGTTGTCTAAATAAATGAAAAAAATAATATTTATACTATTGATAGTATTTGTGGTTTCTTGTTCAAAAAAAGATAAAATAAATCATTATCTAAATGAGAAAGTAACAGAGCTAGAATTAATCGAAAACGGTTTTTTTAAATACTCTTTTACCTACACGTATGAAAATGATG
Source organism: Flavobacterium psychroterrae (assembly GCF_018380615.1). Lineage (GTDB taxonomy): Bacteria > Bacteroidota > Bacteroidia > Flavobacteriales > Flavobacteriaceae > Flavobacterium > Flavobacterium psychroterrae. The sequence goes on from NZ_JAGYVZ010000006.1 coordinate 232,011, forward strand.
AAGATGAAAAAGATAGCCTAAATGGTAAAGTTTTTAAGAATGTATTGTATTCGAATGTAAAACCACAAAAGCAAGATGATGGGAAGTTTTATCCTACTGCTTTTTTTGGTACAAACAAGAGCAAAGAGAATATTGCTTATTTGGAAAATGAATTAGATGATAGAATAATAACTTATCGCTTTGTAAATGATACTTTGAGTTCAAAATTTATATATGTGTATTCTATAGATAAACATAACAAGCAGATTCCTGATTTTACATCAGAAAAATCTATACTCAATTATTATAAGAATCAAAACACACCATTTAAACAAAGATTAGGAGGGATTAAATACGGTAAGGAAAAGATAGAATTTCCATACAGATTTAGGATTAATAATTATGAATCAGGAGTTTATATATTAAAAAGCAATCAAGATTCAGGTTATCAAATGGTTACAACATATCAGAATGTTAAAGAAAATGAAGAAACTGACTATGATTTTAGACCTATAAATCCAGATAATGTGGAAGATTGGTATAGAGGACATACTTATGAATATCAAAAATGATAGTTTAAATCACGTTAAGTTATGATAAAAACAGTAGAAGACGTAAGCATTGTGATTAATGCCGATCTTTTAGTACTTACAAATAAAAAGAACAAATGTCAGTTCCATTATAATTCCAAAAGTAAAAGATTCTTTTTTCAAGATTCAAACGATAATATAATTCAGAATTATGGTGCAACGATTTCAATTAATTTTAAAGTATATAATTTGACATTTCTACGACAAACGATAAATATGACTAATGGCAGTATGATAGCTTATTTAATTGATAAAGACATTCAGGAATTAGCAGAAAGAACTTTCTATGAAGAAAGACAAATACGTATTTATGATTTTGCAGGATCTGAGATGTTAAATACTGATAGATATGGAGATTATTAATACTTAGAGATTAATCAAGAAATATTACATAAATTATTAAAAGGTGAAATTAAAACTTTAAAAGAGTTAACTGATCTACAAGAAAAATATTTACAAGAAAATAATTATGACAAAAGTATTTTTAAATTTACCATATTACACTATACAAAAAATGATATTGATGCAGATAAATATTTAACCTACATTGATACTATTTTTATAAATTAACCCGTTGGGTGTAATTATTTCAAGTAAAAAATACGGACTAGATATTGTTCAAGATACTGAAATTCAGTATCTTGATGTCGCCAAACAAAACAATATCTATGTCAAATATAATAAAAAATTAT
>NZ_JAGYVZ010000069.1 GCF_018380615.1 Flavobacterium psychroterrae
TTTTAGAAGCTGTCCAAAACAGATTAGCGACAATCACGGCGCTTAAATACATTGATGAAGATTGGGGGCAGATGGACAGTTATAGTCCGAATCCTCCGGCGCAGTTTCCTTGTGCGTTAATTGACATCACGTCTTTAAATTTTAGCAATATAGGAAAGGATAATTCAGACAATCCTATTAATAGGCAGTTATGTGAAGGAACCGTTACTTTTATTATTGCTAATTTAAAACTTAGTAATACCAGTCACAGGGCACCACAATCACAAAAGGATAATGTCTGGACAGTTTGGTCAATTATTGAAGATTTACACAAAACTGTACATGGATGGAAACCAATTGATGCATCAGGCGCACTAATGAGAACCAATCTTAAAAGAATAAGACGTGATGATGGAATCCAAGAATATCAAATTACTTATTCGATTGGATTTGGAAATGTTTAGTTGAATAACTGTATTTGCATAGCTTTTAATTGACGCTGCTTTTCAATAGCAGACTCAACTTCTTTTAATTCTGTTGTAATCGATGTACAAAGGATCTCATATAAAGTAGTACGTGAGATAGGATATATCGGTACGATATAAATCTCTAAAATCTTTGTTGTTGGTGTGTATGGATGCTCCTGAACGCTTTTTTGGTAAAGCTCCTTAATAAGCTTGTAGCGTAATAACTTATTACGCTGAACTCCAAGACTTCTGTTTAAGGTTATTGACATGCAACAAATATAATTAAGTTACAGTTTATAACCAAATATCTGTTATTGATTATTATTTAAAACATAAACATAAAAAAAACCGCTAATTATAGCGGTTTTTCTATGTTTAATATCCTCGCGACATTGTCCAAGTGGTTTCATTCTTTCTAAAATTAAATTTTAATTCTTTATTAACTCTGTACTCCCGTAAATTATAGCCATCAAGAACTTGCTCTTTTGAATTTAAAGGATAAAATGTATTTGTCCAAAACCCCACCAAGTCAAGGTATTTCCCAGTTACTTCCTTAAAATCATAAATTAACTCTCCTTTAATTTCTAAGTCGGCATTTTCACCTTTTTGCCACTCACTAAATTTAACTATAATACAGTTAGCGCAATTATTTGAAGATAATTCTTTTTTTTCTACTTCGCTCATTCCTTCTTTAGTATAAATTATATATTGATAGTTTTCATCTGATCTCGGTGATCTCCTAACTATTTTATAAAAGTCATATTTATCTTTACTATTAAGAACTATCGCATCGGCAACATCTTTGATGTCAGCAATACTTTTGCTTTCTGTCATCTTGTTAATAATACTTTGGTTTTGACTATTGCCGAAAATGCTAAAAAGCATAAAAATAACTAAAACTACTTTCTTCATAATTGTATATTTATTAAGTTCAAATTTATCTAAAAAAAACAGAAATATAGTATAAGTATTGCAAATATTACACCACATATATATATTCTTCTCAAAATGCGTTTATGCTTACGATCCA
>NZ_JAGYVZ010000070.1 GCF_018380615.1 Flavobacterium psychroterrae
TTTTAGAAGCTGTCCAAAACAGATTAGCGACAATCACGGCGCTTAAATACATTGATGAAGATTGGGGGCAGATGGACAGTTATAGTCCGAATCCTCCGGCGCAGTTTCCTTGTGCGTTAATTGACATTACATCTTTAAATTTTAGCAACATAGGAAAGGATAATACAGCAAATCCACCAAACAGGCAATTAGGTGAAGGAACCGTAACTTTTATTATTGCCAATTTAAAACTGACAAATACAAGTCACAGAGCGCCACAATCTCAAAAGGACAATGCCTGGACAATTTGGACTATTATTGATGATTTACATAAAACTATCCACGGATGGAAACCAATTGATGCATCAGGCGCACTAATGCGAACCAATTTTAAAAGAATCAGGCGGGATGACGGAATTCAGGAATATCAAATTACTTATTCGATTGGATTTGGAAATGTTTAGTTGAATAACTGTATTTGTGTAGCTTTTAATTGACGTTGCTTTTCAATAGCAGACTCAACTTCTTTTAATTCTGTTGTGATCGATGTACAAAGAATCTCGTATAAAGTAGTACGGGAGATAGGATATATCGGAACGATATATATTTCTAGAATCTTTGTCGTTGGTGTGTAAGGATGCTCCTGCACGCTTTTTTGGTAAAGCTCCTTAATAAGCTTGTAGCGTAATAACTTATTACGCTGAACTCCAAGACTTCTGTTTAAGGTTATTGACATGCAACAAATATAATTAAGTTACAGTTTATAACCAAATATCTGTTATTGATTATTATTTAAAACAGAAACATAAAAAAACCGCTAATTATAGCGGTTTTTTTTTAATTAGAATAAAATCTAAACTTGCTTTTTTTAGAGTCACCAGAGTAAAAGTTAAATTTATATCCCTTAGTGTTGTCAATATAATCACGATAATTTGAAGCACTAAAAAAATCTTTTTCGTTTGAATTTGGGTAAAAGACAGAATTAACTATAGCATACATTAGTTCTCTATTAACAAGGAACTCTTTCAATTTATACAAACCTTCCTCATTTTTTAATAATTTAAAAACTATTCCATTTTCATAACGATTAATACGAGATTCTTCTTTTTCTTCAACAGTCAAACCAATAGGTAAATATACCAGCACATAATATTCAGGCGTTTCTTTCTCTTTATAAAATTCAAATTTTTCACTACTAAGATTTGCTAGCTTAGAAGTAACTACTTTTAAAGATGACAAAGAACTACTTTGCAATTTATTAATCGTTTCGAAATCTTGTGCATTAACTAATGAAACAATGAACATGAATGTTACTAATAATATTTTCTTCATAATTGTATATTTATTAAGTTCAAATTTATCTAAAAAAAACAGAAATATAGTATAAGTATTGCAAATATTACACCACATATATATATTCTTCTCAAAATGCGTTTATGCTTACGATCCA
>NZ_JAGYVZ010000071.1 GCF_018380615.1 Flavobacterium psychroterrae
GGATCAGGTGCAAAAGTTGGGGATTAAGCAAAAAGATTAGATAATCTGAATAAGAAGAAATCTACATTTCTAACTCCTCTAAATTGAGATCTAAATGCTTTAATTTTCGCATTAAAAGATTCTGCAGAAGCATTTGTACTTCTGTTGTCAAAATAATTTAAAATTGACTGATAATTAACCGTTATAGTATTGAGCAGAATATTAAAGTTTTTAAAACCTGATTGCTCTACATTTCTATACCAATGTGCTAGTTTTGTCATGGCAATGTGTTTGTCATTGTGATTATTATAAATTCCTCGAAGTTGTTGGTTTAAATTATAAGCTTGCTTTATATCAGGATACAACCCAAATAGTATTTGAGCTCTTTCATTTTGACTTTGAGTCCATTTTTCGCGAGATTTATACAATATATACCTGCTTCTGGCTAATAGCTGTTTTACAGAATCTCCGTTAGGTAAAAGCAGGGGAATATAAGTTTTGTTTTCTGATTTTGTCTTTAGTATTAATTGATTCTCAAAATCCATAGCTTCCCAACGGTGTTTAATTCTAATTTCCTGTAATGCTTCCAAAGCTAATTTTTGGACATGAAACCTGTCGGTAACTTGTGTGGCTTTTGGGAAACATCTCTTTGATATTAATTTCATGGAATTAGCCATGTCGAGTGTTATTTCTTTGACAAGAGACCTTTTTTTATAGTCAATTTTACAGATATGCTCTATGACCTGATCAGCTTTGGTTCCAGCAACAATAGCAACTAAGGAACCTTTCTTACCTTTGAATTTCTTATTGGTCAAAATGGTATAAAGTTCACCCTGGGATAACGCTACTTCATCAATAGATAAATGGCTACCCATATTTTCAGGGTAAATGATCCACTGGTGTGCATGTTCTCGTGGTGCCCATGTGGTAAAGGAACTTAAATGTTTTTTATATTGTCTTTGAAGTTTTTTACCATTGACTCCAAAGAATCCTCCAATGGTATGGCAATCTGTAGCGCTCTTATCTATTAATTTCTTTTAAAAAAGTCGCAAACTCGTGAGTCATGCGTGTTCCTTTGGCTACCAAAGTCCAATCTCTTTTAATAATTCCTCCAGTAGTTTTATTAGTCCAACGACGTCTTTTGATATGTAAATAGACAAACTTACCTCTTAAGGGGAAATCCTGAATAGTAATCTCATCGAGAAAACCCTTTGAAACCAATTCAAATGTATTAAACTCTTGTGGAGGTTGTATTTTTTCCTCAAAATAAAGATGTAATACTTCCTCTGTATTAGTGGTAGAAACTACTTCAAAATGTTCTACTAAAAAATCAGGAAGCATAAATTTTAAAAGATCTATAGGAGTCATATCAAATTCTTAGATTGCAAATTTCTGATTTTATTTTGACATTCCTCCCCAGGTTTTGTTCTTGATCC
>NZ_JAGYVZ010000072.1 GCF_018380615.1 Flavobacterium psychroterrae
TATCGGGAACTTCACGAGTAATAATTATCGAAGAGGCTGTAAGCCGTCCTTTTGAAAATGGTTCAGTAAAACAAATTTATACAATTCGTTACGCCACTTTTGGAACTTCAGATGTTTCGTGGGCATGGACAGATTTCGCAAAACCTATCGAAACAAAACTAATAAAAGGTTTATTAGATGGTATTGCAGGCACTATAAATGCTATTAACGCAAGACTTGTAACTGCTGAGGCTAAATTGATAACAATCGCTTCAGGCGCACAAGTGAACGTTCAAAGCGACTGGAATGTAACGGATGTTAATTCTGACGCATTTATCAAAAACAAAATAGCAATGTTAAGCCCATTCCTTAGAGTTTCAACTTTCTTCATTGGCAATCCTGCTATTGATCAGAAATACACTGTTACTTTTCCATCTGTTAACTCTTCAAATTACTTGGTAGTAGCAGGGATAAAAGTTAATAATTCATCGCAATGGGATCTCTCCAACGATGTTATTTGGACATATGGAGCAACAACAGCCACATCTTTCGAGCTTTACTTACGTGAAATAGCAAATCAAACACAAAGCGTAACATTGGGTTATGCGTTAATACCACTTTAATATGGCATCTTTAAGCGAAATATACGACTGGTTCATGACCGGTAAAAAACCAACGCAAGCGCAGTTTTGGGCAACATTTTCAAGTTTCAGGCATAAAGCAGAGGCTATCGCGCAAAGTGATATTGCAAATCTTTCAAATACTCTTAATGCAAAAGCTGAAAAATCTCAGTTTGATGCTCACCTGACTGATCCAAACGCTCATGCTGAATCGATAGGAGGAAAATTAGACAAAGCAGGTTATCCCGGAAACGCTGAAGATTTAGACCGCCGTATTGCCGCGGTCGAAATGCCTGACAAGGTTTTGAAATACGGAACTATTACAATGACAGGTTTAAATCTTTCAATTGCAGCTAATGCGTTTGCATGGGTGTTGTATAGAAATCAATTCCTAAACCCGCCTGCGTTTTCCAGTCCAATAAGTGCCGCAACTGCGGGAAAATATAGAAATAATATAGTAGTTGGAAACCAAGTTGGTACATACGAAATCATTCAGGGTGACGAAGCTTCAACAGGTGGAGCAGCGGCAGAACCACCAGTTCCACCCGGAACGATAAAACTTGGTTATGTTTTGGTTTTTGGCAATACTATTGCCGATTCCGGTAACAGTGACGATAGTGATCCTTTTGCGGGCGAAATTCGTTTCCCGGCTTATCCAAGTACTAGAAATGATGGACAAATCTCGGTAAATAAAGTTCTAACAACTGACGCACAAGGTAATTTGAAATTATGTTCTATTGCGATTGCACCTGCGCCATATTTAGATGAAATAATCCCTGA
>NZ_JAGYVZ010000073.1 GCF_018380615.1 Flavobacterium psychroterrae
GTCTCATTGTCAGTGTTTTAATTTTTTATTATTGTATTTTTTTAAAAACAGGTTATAAAATAAATGATAGTTGTTCTGATTCAGCCTTGTCAATTATCCAATCTTTTTCTGGATTTTCTAGAAATTTCATCAAATTGATGTAATTGAAAAGATGAATTTTACAAAAGCTAACCAAATTTGAAAATGCCCAACTACGCTTTAATCTCTTTTTAACCACTGTTAATAGCAAGTTTACGATCAAAACACAATAAATCTGTATTTTAATGGCATTTTCATTATCACCCAAGAAATATTTCAAGGGAAAATTTTGTTTTAGTTGTTTAAATAACAACTCTATTTGCCATCTTGTTTTGTATAAAGCTGCGATTAAATCAGCACGCAAATCAAATAAATTAGTTAGGAACTCAAATTCTCGTTTATTTACCCGATCATAAAACGTGACTTTTCTCAACCTTAATTTTGATGTTTCTTTTCCTTTTTTTACATCAATTTCAATAATTTCATCTTCTAAAACACCATTGTGAATTCGTTCTCCAATGTCTAGTTTTTCGATTCTTATATACGATGCATTGTCTTTTATTCGAGTTACAAATCCTGTTTTTTGAGTTGCAAAGTGCTCAAAAGCCTTATAATCATTATAACCTTTATCAAAAACATAAATAGTGTTTTCATCGCATTTTAATTTTTCTAAAAAATTATGATCATGTGCTTTGGCTTCGCTAAACCAAACCAAGCTCGGTACCATTTCATCAGCATTGACAACCGTATGCAATTTAATTCCTCCTTTTCTTTTTCCACTTTTTGGATTTCTACCTACACAACCCATAATCTCTTTGAATAGGCTAATTGTTGTACTATCAAAAATTTTAACCTGTTTATTTATGACATCCTTAATGCGGCTGTCCGATAAAAAACCACCATATTGCCTTAGTAATTGATGATAAATATTTTCAAAAACTAAAACGTCTCTTTTCTTATTTGCATCAGATAAAGTACTCCTTTTAGGGATATGATTTAACTGAAAACTACTTGTTTTACCTGATAATCCGAGCATTGCCCCAGATATTTCTCTAAGTGATGTACACTTTGAGAACGAACAAAAGAGCATACTTATTAAATGATCTTTTGTGGTAAATCGCTTTGTGTAGCGATCTGATTCACATTTTTTGACTTCTTTTTTTATAATCGAATCATCAATTAAAGAAATCAGCTGTCCGAAAACAGATTTACTAGAAAAATAATTACTTTTACTCATCGTATTTTGTATGTCGAAACACAAATTTACGATTCATTTAAAGAAGCCATCTTTTTGGCTTCTTTTTTTATCGGACAACAATGA
>NZ_JAGYVZ010000074.1 GCF_018380615.1 Flavobacterium psychroterrae
TCCGAAAACAGATTTACTAGAAAAATAATTACTTTTACTCATCGTATTTTGTATGTCGAAACACAAATTTACGATTCATTTAAAGAAGCCATCTTTTTGGCTTCTTTTTTTATCGGACAACAATGAAATAATATAAAGAAAAAACTAACACAATAAAAATAAAGCCAACCGTGAGTACATATAAACGTTTTTCATTATTAATTTTAGAAATAATCTTTTCTTTTTCAAATAACAGATGCGGGGTATCATAATATTGGGTTACATTTTTAGATAAAACATGATCATTTTTATTCAGGCTTTTATCTATTTCAATTAAACGATTTAAGTAATACAATTGCTTCTTATCATCGTTTAGTTTTTTAGAAATCTCAATAAGATTAATATAATTGTCTCTAATATCCGGAGTATATTCGTTAGAAATAACCATTATAGAATCTACTTTTTCGAAATACATTTTAGCTTTTTGCAAATTGTTTTCACCTTCTAAAATATTTTTACCTCTGTAATAATAACTAATCGCTAAATTTAATTTATCAGGAGAAGGATAAATCCATAAAATAACCTTATCCAATAGATTGTTACTAGTTTTGTATTGCTTTTTTAAATGATACGAAATTCCATTACTAAGAATAAAATATTTATAGTAACGATCTTTTTTATTAATCTCTCTTAAACGTACATTATTATAAAATAACGCTGAGTCAGTCTTTCCCAATCTGTTATACAAGTCAGACAATAGAAAGGTAGAATAACTAATTTCATCTGAAGAATTATCATTATTTGATTTTAAATAATAATAATGCTGCCTTACTAATGGTAGCGCTTCTTCATACTTGCCTAAATTAGTCTTGATTAAACCTATTTGCTGTTTGATGAAACTATTCTGTTTTATATTTTTTTCTTTTTCTGAATACTTCTCTGCTTTAAGCAAATTAATTAGCCCTTCATTCCAGTAATTATCATATAATAAATATTCGCTTTTTAAAATATAAGCCTTCGCCGGATATGTAAAATTACTTTTATTTACAGACAACAAAATTATAGAATCTAAATACAAAACTGCAAATTCTGGCAAAAGTGAGCATACCATTCCGGTAAAAGAGATCAGTTGATTCCGGTTTAAAGTGACCACCCTATTCTTGTAAAAGAGATCAGTTGATTCCGGTTCAAAGTGACCACCTCAAA
>NZ_JAGYVZ010000075.1 GCF_018380615.1 Flavobacterium psychroterrae
ATACCACTAAATAACAATATTATTGAGTATGACTAAGAATATTATGTAAAGTAAATTCGATATAAAGAACTGGTAATAATACAATTACGTTGTTTTTTTTTGCATAATATTTTGATTTGCATAAACAGCAGATGCTATTGTTCAAAAAAGGGACGAAGGCAAAGAAGTCGTGAATTTCAGCATAGCGATCAATGATCGCTATAAGCCCAAAGGGAGTGCAGAATACAAAGAAGTAGCAACGTTTATCAACTGCTCGTATTGGCTCAGCAGCAAAGTGGTACAGTGGATCAAAAAAGGCGCTTTTGTTCAGGTAACTGGGCGTATTGGTATGCATGTGTATATCAACAATGAAGGCAATCCAGTTGGGAGTTTGGATTTTCATGTGGACAGTATCAAGATTTTGGTGTTTGCTAAAAAGGCAATCAGCGCAGAAAAAAGAAACAGTAAAAGAGCTGCAAAGGGCAGAAAGGAAAAGGTAACAGAGGATGTTTCTTTTTGATCACAAACTATTTTAGAAATGCTGATCTGATCTGGTTTCAGTGTTAAGACAGGTCAGCATTCAATTCTTTAAAAAATTTAATCATTAAAATTTAGAAATCATGGCACACAATATCAATTACAATGAGCAGACAGGAAAACACAGTTTTTTTAGTGTAAAGGAAAAAGCATGGCACAATCTTGGACAGGTGGTGCAGGATTATCCGACAAGTGCGGAAGCTATTATGCACGCGGGGTTAAATTACGGCGTGGAGAAACGCCCACTTTTTACGATGTCGCAGGAAATTATTTCTGAAGGCCTACACAGTATAGGAAATATAAGAGTACCAGATTATTACAGTACCGTACGAAATGATAACGATTGTGTACTGGGTGTAGTAGGTAAGGACTACCATATCGTACAGAATAGGGATGCATTTTCATTTTTTGACAGCATCGTGGGCGGTGATGGTATCCTGTATGAAACCGCAGGGGCACTGGGAAAGGGTTATGGAAAGTAAAGAATAATGTAAAGTAGAATATGACTAACCATTACTTTTGTGATAATTAAGACATTCTACTTTACATTATATCTTATTTAAAATTCTTGAGCCATTCTAAAAGATTTTCATT
>NZ_JAGYVZ010000076.1 GCF_018380615.1 Flavobacterium psychroterrae
TACCACTAAATAACAATATTATTGAGTATGACTAAGAATATTATGTAAAGTAAATTCGATATAAAGAACTGGTAATAATACAATTACGTTGTTTTTTTTTGCATAATATTTTGATTTGCATAAACAAGAGATGCGGAAGTACGCACAACGTCACAGCAAAAACAAGTCGTGAACTTTTCAGTAGCCACCAACGATAGCTACCGCAATAAACAGGGCGAACGCATAGAGCAGACAACCTATTTTGATTGCTCCTACTGGATAACGCCGAACGTTGCCAAAATCTTGACCAAAGGCACATTGGTAGAACTATCAGGCAGGGTAAGCACAAGAGCGTGGACAAGCAATGACGGAGAAGCAAGAGCAGGTCTGAATTTCCACACCTCACAAATCAAATTGCACGGAGGTAGCAGAAAAACGGAAACTGTACAGGCTACTGCACAAGCCGAAAACAACAAGGTTACAGCACAGGGAACAGAGGACGACCTCCCATTTTAACAACGAGTATTCAATCATTTTTTAACATCAAAATTTTAGCATTATGGCACATAATATCAATTTCAACGAGAGAACAGGACGTTATTCATTCTTTAGCGTACAACAAAAAGCGTGGCACGGTTTGGGGCAAATCGTGGAGCAATACCCGACAAGTGAGGAAGCTATCAAACACGCAGGGTTAGATTACGAAGTCGTAAAAGCACCTTTATTTACCAAAGGTTCGGGCATTATCGAAACCGCAAACGGTATAGAAATAGGCAGTAGCGAATTGGAAGTACCCAACTATTTCGCCAACATACGTACCGATAACAATACTGTATTGGGTATAGTGGGCAAAGATTACCACATTGTACAAAACCGTGAAGCCTTTAATTTCTTTGATGCTATTGTAGGCAGTGGTGAAGGCATTCTATACGAAACCGCAGGAGCATTAGGCAATGGTTATGGAAAGTAAAGAATAATGTAAAGTAGAATATGACTAACCATTACTTTTGTGATAATTAAGACATTCTACTTTACATTATATCTTATTTAAAATTCTTGAGCCATTCTAAAAGATTTT
>NZ_JAGYVZ010000077.1 GCF_018380615.1 Flavobacterium psychroterrae
TGTTAAGGCATAATTGCCGACAACAAAATAATGTAAAGTAAAATAGAATACACATTGTGTAGCTACAGCTAAAAGAACAGATTGACACAGACTATTTTACATAATCTTTTACTTTCCATAACCTTTTCCGAGCGCCCCAGCGGTTTCGTATAGGATACCGTCACCGCCTACGATGCTATCAAAAAAAGAAAAGGCATCCCTGTTTTGTACAATTTGGTAGTCTTTGCCCACCACACCGAGTACGGCATCATTATCGGTGCGCACCGTACTGTAGTAATTAGGTACTTCAATTTTATTGTGAATGATTTCATTATCCAAAATAATTTCGGCAGAACCGGCTGTAAAGAGTCTGCGTTTTTCTACCTCATAATCTAAACCTGCGTGGATAATTGCTTCGGAGCTTGTTGGGTAATCGCTAATAATCTGCCCCAAATTGTGCCATGCTGTTTGCTTGGTGCTGAAAAAACTGTGTTTTTCTGTGTGCTCGTTGTAATTTATATTGTGTGCCATGATGTTATATTTTAAGTGATTGTGATAGAATTAAAAAGGTACGTCCTGTGATTTTTTTGTTTTTTTTTCTTTTACCGCTGAATTGGCTTTAGCCGTTTCTGTCTTTTTGGCAAAAACCAAAATTTTAATATTGCTGGTGTGAAACGTCAGACTGCCTACCGCTAAACCTTCGCTGTTATTGTATACACTCATACCAATACGTCCGAAGAGCTGTACGAGTGTTCCTTTTTTCAGCCACTGTGCTGTTTTGGCATTTAACCAATAGGAGCAATCGATATAGGTAACTACTTCCTTTACTTCGGTACTGCCCTTAGGTTTGTAATTGTCATTGATGGCAATGCTGAAATTGACCACTTGTTTTTCGCTGTTCACTTTTTGAACTACTGCATCTGCTGTTTATGCAAAGCAAAATATTATGTAAAGCAATTGACTATATCTAATACAAAGCCAATTGTTTATAAGAAAATATAGCTTCATTGCTTTACATAAATTATTAGAATTGTTTGAGCCAGCTAAT
>NZ_JAGYVZ010000078.1 GCF_018380615.1 Flavobacterium psychroterrae
ACCCGTTGGGTGAAATTAAATTATTTGATTTTTAATATTATTAATTGGTCTGTCAAATATAAATTTGTTAATATATTGAACCAATGTAAGTGCTGCTATTTTTGCTAATATTCTTGTTTTAAAACCTTCAAAAGTTTTGGCATAATTTCTTCTAATTAAAAATTGGTCACATAATTGCGAGAACAAAGTTTCAATTCTTTTTCGTGATTTTCTAAAAATATAAGGTTGTGGCTTATAGTTTTTTTGATTCTTCCTTTTTGGAGTTTCCAATTGGATATTTACCGTTTGAAATAAATCCAACTGGATTGTTTCAGATAAATATCCTCTATCCCCAATAATCACACAGTCAGACATTTGTTGTTTTATGTTTTTCAAAAAATGAACATCGTGCACTTCTGCTTTTGTAATGTTTAATGAATGAAAAACTCCAGTTACTGAGCAAACTCCATGAAGCTTGTATCCATAAAACCAGTTGTTTTGAGAAGCGCAAAATCCTTTTGAAGGAGCCGTTTCAAATTCATCTTTACAGATTCTAACTCTGTTATGTCGAGAAAATTTACATATTTCTAATGGCATACTGTCCACAATATAATAGTCCTCAAATTCAAGAAAAAAAGAAGCTAATTTAGCTCTAACTTCTTCCGAAAATAAGAATAGCTTTCTTCTTCTTTTATTAAACTGGCTTCTATCAATAAGATTAAATATTTCATTGGAACTTATCTGTTTGAAAAGAGAATTTTCACTATCAATGGACATAAATTCAGCAGTTAAACTTAGTGCAACTATTTCTAAATCAGACATTTTTGGTTTCCTTCCAACATCAGATTTAAACTCTAATTCACAATTCAAAGAACTTATAACTTCTAAAACTCTTAGATAATTTTTTATTATATTTGACATAGATATTGTTTTGTTTGGCGACATCAAGATACTGAATTTCAGTATCTTGAACAATATCTAGTCCGTATTTTTTACTTGAAATAATTACACCCAACGGGT
>NZ_JAGYVZ010000007.1 GCF_018380615.1 Flavobacterium psychroterrae
CATTGCAGATGCAATTTTAGACAGAATCGTTCACAATGCTCTTCGGATAGAATTAAAAGGAGAATCAATGAGAAAAAAGAAAATAGAAAAACAACTAATAGAATAAAATAATTTTATATTTTTAAACTACTTTTTAGACACCTTTTTGAGTTCATTTATACTGCTCACTTTTATCCAGAATTAGGTGCTCACTTTATCCAGAATATCCACCCTTTGGAATGGATATGAAAATTAATCTTAATCAAAAAGGAAACTATATTTTGGTAATTGGACATTCGCAAATGGCTGATAATCCTTTTTGGGGTAAATTCAATGTGGAAATTCAGAATATTAAGCCTTAAAGCGCTCTATATTATTGCCGGTAAAAAACTCATAGGCTCTTTTCTCTGCATAAGAATATGTTGAATTACGCAATGGAAAAGCGCAGTGTCCACCATATTTTGGAGTTTCGAGATAAACATAATCGCTGTCTTTTGATATAGCTCTGGGATAACACCTTTCACCTAAAAAAGGATCATCAAGTGAATTAATAATTAAAACCGGTGTTGTAATATTTTTAAGCGAAAATTCCGGAGAGACACGTTGATAGTATTCATCACGGCTTGCAAAGCCATGAAGCGGTGCTGTAAAATAATGATCAACTTCGTCAAACGAAGAAATTTTATCAATTTGATCACGGTTTATAAAATCAGGAAACTGTGCGGCTTTATATTTCAGTTTTCTTTTTATATCAATTGTAAAATTCTTTAAATAAACTCTGTTAAAGCCTTGTTTAAGTATTGCAGCACTTGTTGCGATATGAGTTGGCACTGAAATAGTGACTGCTGCCTTTATACGCTTATCGATTTTTGACCAGCCTAAATAATTCAAAAGCTGAACACCTCCCATTGAATATCCAATTAAATAAACATCTTCGAATCCTTTTTGTAAAACAAACTGCACCACTTCATCAAGATCATCAACTGCACCGTGATGATAAAGCCTCGGAAGACGGTTCATTTCACCTCCGCAAGTGCGATTATTCCATGCGAAAACTGAAAAATTTTTCTGCTGAAAATAAGTTGCACAGCTATTATTATACGTTCTTCTGGAATCTCCTTCTAAACCATGACATAAAATAACTGCTTTTTTAGGATCACTTATAATAAAATCAATATTAATAAAATCTCCGTCACTCAACTCCAGTTTTTCTCTGGTGTATCCAGGAGCATCAAACCTTTTGAACAAAGCAGCATAAATAGTCGAAATATGCCTGTTGCGCTGAATAATAGGTGAATTATATTCTGATTGTTCAATTAAAGGCATAACAAAAAAGTTTTTATGGTGGGTAATGCAAATCTAAGCAATCCATTAACATGTAATTTAAAACTGTCGTTTTATTTCATTTCTACAAATCATAACCTTAACTCTTTGCCACAAATCATGTTTCATTTTATATTTTGAAACCTGTTTTTTTAATATTCCTTTTTAGTTATATGTAACTTTACAATAGTTATTCCAATAGTTAAAAAAATAAAAAACATGTTAATCCCTAACGAATTGTACAATGTTAAATTTGCAGAATTTATAGAGACTATAAAAAAATTGTATTTAGTAGATGATAAGTTCAAAAACATTTGTGATGATTACTGTAATAGTAAAATGAATACCGAAAAGTATAAGAGAAAATTTGAGAAAAATTTTAGTAATAAATTAAAATCCGAAAATTTATCAAAAGAACTAGAAGAAGAAGTATTGATCTACGTGATGAGAAAAATTTAAATCAACTATCAAATTTATTTACAAACCAGTTTCTTCTTTATTGTGATCATTACTTAACAAGTAAACGGTAATTACTTAAAAATTGCCAATTAATTATTTGTCCGGTTCTTAAGAGCATACACCTTTTCCCTAAGCTTTTGTAATAATAAAGGATCTTTTCCTTTTGCATCATTTAAATGAATGGGTTTTCCAATAGTCATTTTAAGTGCACATCCTTGTTTGTTAAAAAGCTCAGAAATTAGTTTTGAAGTTTGCAGCATAGGATGAATTGATTTTAGCATACTAAAGAAGAAACCATTATTTCCGTGAAAATATACAGGCAAAATAGGCACATCTGCTTTGCCAATAATTTTCCCCACAACGGGATGCCATTCAGGATCTGTAATTTCACTGGTCTTAAAATTATAAGATGAAACCTCACCGGCAGGAAATATTGCTACAGGCGTACCTTCAGACAAAGTTTTAAGTGTCATCTTTAATCCAGTAATACTAGCAGAATTTTGTACGTTTTCAAATGGATTTACTGCAATAATACATTTTGCAAGATTGGGAATTTCCTTTAATAAAAAATTTCCCATATACTTAGTGTCAGGACGAATTTTTGAAATTGTACTTAATAAAGCCAATGATTCAATACCTCCGTACGGATGATTAGCAACAACTATAAATGCTCCTTCTTTAGGAATATTAAGTAACTCGGCTGCATCAAATTGCACTTTTACACCAATTTTCGTTAAAACATAATTGGCAAAATCTGCATTCTCCAGATTACCCGCCTCTTTTACAACGGTATTTAAGCTGTTAATTTTCAATACTTTCATTAAACACGATGATAAACCGGGAATAGGAATTTTAGAAAGACCAGTAACTTCAGAAAATTTTTCTTTGGATATCAATGTCATAATGTTGTAATATTAAATATGTTTGTTAGTGTTATATATTAAAATTATAAGAATCTAAAAAGAAATAAAATTAGCGATGTCTATTATTATAAATTTTGCCAAAATTCTGATGATGGCAATGAGAAATCTAGTAAATACAATGTAATCTTTGTTTTGATCATGGCCAAAGATACTCGGATTTTATTTGCGAACATCGAATATGCAAATAAACAAATATAAAAGATGAAGTTATTTTTGTGACCCCTTCTCCAATTTCTGTTCAAATTCATATTTAGAGAACTCATAAAAAAATAATTAAATAAATTATCTAATTATTTTTAGAGTTATTTGTGACTATTGTCAACTTCATTAAAGTCATCCTTTTTAGAACAAGACATATTAGCCTGTCCGAAAAATTGTATTTTTGCTTTATAGTAAAGCTTATCGAGAAATTATTCAATAAATAAAATTTACATTATATTTTAAACAATAAAAAATCCAAACCCCAATTTTAAAGTTGGGATTTGGATTTTTGTATTTGGAAATTTATATGTCGTTAGTCTAAAATAAAACTCACACTTACGTTTGCAACAACTTCGATTTCACCCACTGCTAAAGTTTGATTTTCGGCACCGGCTGAATCCATAGCCATAGTTTTCATTGCTGAGTACATTGGTTGTGGACGATAAACCTGAGTATTATCAGCAATAGTATATGCTTTACCAACTTTTTGTCCTAAAACCGAAACGTAATCTTCTGCTTTTAGTTTAGCATCTTTTATCGCTAATTTTCTGGCTTCTGTTTCAATTTGAGCTAATTTCGATGTTTCAAAAGACACTTTGTCAATACGGTTAATACCTTGTTGAACAAGACCTTCCATCAACTCATCGTATTTAGTTAAATCTTTTAATACAATTTCTATTGTTTGAGTTGCGTTGTAACTTGTTTTCTTTTTTTCATAATCATATTGCGGATTAAGAGCTACTTGTTTTGTTTTAAAATCTGCTGTTGGCACATTCATCTTTTTGATAAATTTTAAAACTGCGTCGATTTTTTCGTCATTTTGTTTTTTGACATCTTTAGCATTATTCCCTTTTGTTTCAACAGTTGCTGAAATACAAACCTGATCCGGTGCTACTTTTACTTTTCCTTCGCCATTTACATTGATTTGAGGAATTTGTTTGATTTCCTGGCCGTAAGACATAGTCATAAACATGATTGTTAAAAATAATACTACTTTCTTCATTTTTGTTATATTTAAATTGTTTGATTATCGAATTTCAAAAGTTGTGCCAATATTATAATTTCCCCAATTTTGCCATTACAAAAAGTATTAGAATTGGGATCGCCAGTAACACCACCATCAATGTATGGTCTGCAATTAGCGAAGGCTCTTTTACCAAAGTTATTAAATACCCGCCTATAGCACCTCCAAAATGCGCTGTATGCCCAATATTATCATTTTTAGCACGCATTCCGTAAATTGAATATAATAAATATAAGATTCCGAATAAATATGCCGGCATTGGTATCACAAAGAAAATCCCCAACATCATATCAGGCTGAAGTAATATTGCAGAATATAAAATACCCGTCACCGCGCCAGAAGCTCCAACGGCACGATAACTATAATCATTTTTATGAAAAAGCATGGTTAGTAAACTTCCGAAAATTAAACTTCCAAAATAAATTAAAACAAAAGAAATCGGACCCATCCATTGAATTACTACCGGAGCAAAAAACCAAAGTGTCAACATATTAAATACCAAATGCATCATATCTGCATGTAAAAAACCGGATGAAATCATTCTGATTTGTTCTCCTGAACGAATACTTCCTACATGAAATTCGTATTTTCTAAAAAAAGCAAGATCATTAAAACCTTTGTAACTAATTACAGCATTAGCCAGTATAATCCCTATTAAAATGGTATTCATAAAAAATATTTATTGTGATTTGTAAATATAGTCATTCTTAAACATATGTTACCTTCAGACCAAATTATCGCTCATTATCCATTTTTACTTTATATTTGCTAAAAAAAATAGTACATGCAATTTCTCGTTTATATATTAGCCTATCCTTTACTTTGGCTTATCTCTATACTTCCTTTTCGATTGTTTTACTGGTTATCAGATTTTGTCTGTTTTATTATATATAGGATCGTAGGCTACCGCAAAAAAGTAGTACGTGAAAACCTGGCGCTTACTTTGCCCAACTTAAGTAAAAGCGAGTTAAAAATAATTGAAAAGAAATTTTACCACCATATGTGTGATATGTTTTTGGAAACAATTAAAACAATGAGCATTTCGCCTAAAGAAATGGAAAAGAGATTTCATGTGACCAATATTGATCTTGTAAACGACTATGCAAAAAAAGGTAAAAGCGTAATTCTTGTAGCTTCGCACTATGCAAGTTATGAATGGCTTTTGACAATTAACCCTAAAATTGACTTTAAAGGAATTGCCGTTTACAAAAGAGTTGCAAACCCATATTTTGATAAACTGGTTCGAAAAATACGCTCTAAATATGATACAGAATTAGTTGAAACAAGAAAGGCAATCCCAACTATGGCGCAAAATCAGCGTGACGGAATTTTAAGCATGTATGGATTAGCAAGTGATCAATCGCCTAAACTGGATAGAATTTTTCATTCAATGAAATTCATGGGAATCGAAGTTCCGGTTCATACAGGAGCCGAAATGCTGGCAAAAAAATACCACTTAAGCGTGATTTTTGTAAAAGTAAAAAAAGTAGCAAGAGGGTATTATGAAGCAACTTTTGTACCTATTGCAGATAATCCAAACGATTATGAAAACTTTGATATTACAGAAAAGTATTTAAGAGAAGTCGAAAAACAAATTTACGAAGCTCCTGAATTTTATTTATGGACGCACAAAAGATGGAAACATCGAGTTGAATAATATTCTTCAAAAAAAAATAAAAATCCAAAAAAGTAACAATTGCTTTTTTGGATTTTTTCATTTTATAAACTTTATAATAACAGAAACTCGTTATTCAAAGTAGAAAAATAAATTTTGATGTGTTTTTGTACTATTTTTTTTCTGAAAGAATCAAATGATAAATTACATAAAGAACATATATTTGAAAAAGATTAACCCTACTTAAATCTAAAATAACCTACTATGAAGAAAAACTTATGTTCTTTAATTTTATGTATTTCAATAGCTGCTTTCGCTCAAAGCCCCAAACGCGGAATTGCTTACGGAAATAACTCAACGGCAGATTTACTTGCTCTAAAACCAGGAGTTTCATGGTGGTACAATTGGGGATCTTCCCCAGAAAATGACACTAATGCTAATTATGAATCTATTGGTATTGAATATGTCCCGATGACATGGAATGCGGTAAGCGATGCTGATGTACAAGCTTTTATAAACAGAATAAAGCCCGGTGCAAAATATTTACTCGCCTTTAATGAACCTAATTTTAATGATGGCGCAAGATTAACTCCGCAAGAAGCCGTAAATGCATGGAAAAATGTTGAGAAAATTGCTGCCGCCAAAAACTTAGAAATAGTAAGTGCCTCACCAGCCTATAATGACCCGAATAATAATTATGGCGGTTATAGTAGTCCAACTGCGTGGCACGATCAATTTTTTCTTTTATGCCCCAATTGCAAAGTCGATTATATTGCTTTTCATACTTATGATAGCTCTTCTGGATCAGTTATTGGCGTTACCAGTCTTTTAAAAAAATACAATCGTCCGGTTTGGGTGACCGAATTTGCGAACAGAGTAATTCAAAGTGCCGCTGACAAAACTAAGTTTATGAAAGATATCATAACTAATTTTGAAAATGATCCGGACATTTACAGATATTCCTGGTTTACAGGACGAGTTCCAGCCGACTGGTTAGATATGGCAGAAGGTCCTTTATTAGCTCCCCAAAGCGGCGTTTTAAGACCAATAGGAACTGAATATATAAATACAACTTATACCTCAAAAAAGATGAATGTTCCGGGCAGAATAATTGCCAATAAACATTATCGCCGAAAAGGAACAACACTGCAAAACACAACTGATTCAGGAACAATACAAAATGTATCTAATATAGAAACAGGCGATTGGAATGAATTTATGCTGAATGTTGATAACGCAGGAACTTATAATTTCACGTTTAGAGCTGCATCAACAAGTCAGGGAAAATTTGATATTTTAGTTAATGATGTTGTAGCAAAAACAGATGAAACATTTCCAGCAACGGGAAGTTTGCAAACGTATACGAACAAAATTGTAAACGGAATCGCATTACCAAAAGGAGAAGTTTACCTGAAAATTAAATTCAAATCAAACGATATGAATTTTAATTTTATCGATGTTTCAACAGCAAACTTAGGCGTAAATGATCCTGCGGTTGAAACAGATTATTTTACGGTTTACCCAAATCCGATTAAAACGCAGGCTACACTTCATATAAAATCTGCTATTACAGAACCTTTGACTTTAAGAATAACAGATATGAAGGGAAGTATTTGTTTTTTATCAGATACAAATTTTACAAATGAAGATATTAAAATTGGAGACAAACTTTCAAGCGGAATTTATATCGTAACCGCAACTTATGGTAAAGTCAAAAAATCCTTGAAAATCATCAAAGATTAAAATTTTACCACAGAGTGCACAAAGTTTTAATTTTAATTTATGCATAGCAAACACAAAGTTCGCAAAGCTAAATATTGAATCAGCTTTGCGAACTTTGTGTTTTGTGAACGCACTATCAAATAAATCTTAGCGAACTTTGCGGTTAAATACAAGGCCGTTTTTAAACAAAAAAACACCTCTTTCGAAATCAACGAAAGAGGTGTTTTCTGTATTATAATTGTCAAAAATTAAATTCCTGCAATTGCTTTTATTTCATCTATAATTCGAAGTGCTAATACATCTGCTTTTTCCTGAGAAGGAGCTTCAGTATAAATTCTGATAATTGGTTCTGTGTTTGATTTTCTTAAATGAACCCATTCTGTAGCAAAATCAATTTTTACACCATCAATCGTTGTGATATCTTCGTTTTTATATTTATCTGTCATAGCTTCTAAAATCGCATCAACATCAATTTGTGGTGTTAATTCAATTTTATTTTTGCTCATATAATATTCAGGATATGAAGCACGCAATGCCGAAACTGATATTTTTTTGTTAGCCAAATGTGTTAAAAACAATGCTACCCCAACTAAACTATCACGTCCGTAATGAGATTCAGGATAAATGATTCCGCCGTTTCCTTCACCACCAATAATAGCGTTATTCTTTTTCATTAATTCAACAACATTCACTTCTCCAACTGCGCTGGCTTCATATTTTCCGCCATGAGCAACCGTTACATCGCGTAAAGCACGAGACGATGACATATTCGAAACTGTATTTCCGGGAGTTTTACTCAAAACATAATCGGCGCAAGCCACTAAAGTATATTCTTCGCCAAACATTTCTCCGTCTTCACAAATAAAAGCAAGACGATCCACGTCCGGATCAACCACAACACCTAAATCAGCTTTTTCTTTTACAACTAATTCAGAAATATCAGTTAAATGCTCTTTTAAAGGTTCCGGATTATGAGGGAAATGTCCGTTTGGTTCGCAGTATAATTTTACCACTTCAACGCCCATTAATTCTAATAATCTTGGGATAATTATTCCGCCTGACGAATTTACTCCATCAACAACCACCTTAAATTTTGCCGCTTTTACCGCTTCAACATCTACTAAAGGTAAATTTAAAACCTCGTCGATATGAATATCCATATAAGAATCATTTACCGTGATTTCGCCTAAATTATCAACATCCGAGAAATCGAAAGCTTCAGCATCAGCAATATCTAAAATTTTTGCTCCTTCATCTCCACTTAAAAATTCTCCTTTAGCATTCAATAATTTTAAGGCATTCCATTGTTTCGGATTATGAGATGCTGTTAAAATAATTCCACCATCCGCTTTTTCTAAAGGAACAGCAATTTCAACCGTTGGCGTTGTCGAAAGTCCCAGATCAATTACATTAATCCCTAAACCTACTAAAGTATTTACAACCAGATTGTGAATCATAGGCCCGGAAATTCTGGCATCGCGACCTATTACAACCGTTAATTTTTCTTTTGAAGTATTGTTTTTCAAGAAAGTCCCGTATGCCGATGCAAATTTTACAGCGTCAACAGGAGTCAGGTTATCTCCTACTTTCCCACCAATAGTTCCTCGTATTCCTGAGATCGATTTTATTAAAGTCATGTTTTGTGAGTTATGGTTACCAGTTACAAATATAGATTTTTTTTAAAGATGCTAAGGTGCTGAGATACTAAGTTGCTAAGGTTTTAAGATTTAAAAAGAAACCAAAATATTAAGTTTATATTGTGAAGTCTACTCTAAAAGCGATTTAAAAAAGATTTCATACTTTTACTAAAACAACTTAGTTTCTTAGTCCCGAAGTTTCTAGTAGCAACTTTAAAAAAGAAAAACTTAGAATCTTAGCCTCTCAGAAAATTAGCAACTTATAAAGAATGAACTTCCTAGCCCACATCTATTTGTCCGGAGACAATGATTTAATCAAAATTGGTAATTTTATGGCCGATGGAATTCGCGGGAAACAATTTGAACATTTTCCTGAAGAAGTTCAAAAAGGCATTATTTTGCACCGCTCCATAGACACTTACACAGATTCTCATGATGTTTTTAGGCAAAGTACCAAACGGTTACATGAAAAATACCATCATTATGCAGGCGTTATTGTTGATATTGTTTATGATCATTTCTTAGCCAAAAACTGGACAAAATATTCAGATGAAAAACTGGAAGATTTCATCAATCGGTTTTATACTTCATTACATACTAATTATGATATCCTGACCGAAAAAACTCAGGGTTTAATGCCGTATATGATCGAAAGAAACTGGCTTTTAAGTTATCAAACCGTTGAAGGAATCAAGAACATTTTGACACAAATGGACCGACGCTCAAAAAACACATCAAAAATGCAGTTTGCAAGTGAAGAATTAGTTGAATTTTATTCGGAATTTGAACAGGAATTCACGCTCTTTTTTGAAGATATCAAAAAGCATTCAAAACAAAAATTACTCTCTTTATAGAATCAGCAAAATTTTATAAAAACAAATACAATTCTTTTCATGAAAAAAATCGCCTTTTTATTCAGCTTTATTTCTATTTATAGTTTTGCCCAACAAACCGCAAAACCAACCGGATTAGTCGCTACAAAAGCAATGGTCGTTTCGGCACGTCAGGAGGCATCTAAAGTAGGTTTAGAAATTATACAAAAAGGCGGAAATGCTTTTGATGCAATGGTTGGTACCGAATTGGCTTTGGCAGTCGCATTTCCGTTTGCAGGAAATATTGGCGGCGGCGGATTTATGGTGTACCGAAAAGCAAATGGCGAAGTTGGATCTTTAGATTATCGTGAAAAAGCACCATTAGCGGCAACAAAAGATATGTTTCTGGACAAAGACGGAAATGTTATAAAAGGAAAAAGTACCCAAACTGCTTTAGCAATTGGTGTTCCGGGAACTATTGCGGGAGTTTTTGCCGTACATAAAAAATTAGGTTCTTTACCAATGGCTGAAATTTTAAAACCTGTTATTGCTCTAGCAGAAAGAGGTGTGGTTGTCACCAAAAAACAGGAAAAAAATATAAATGATTATCGGGATGCTATTGTAAAAATAAACGGTGATAAAACGCCATTGGCAACTCTGTACAAAGAAAATGACACTATTAAATATCCGGCTCTTGCCAAAACGTTAAAACGAATTGCAAAAAACGGAAGAAATGAATTCTACAAAGGCGAAACAGCTAAAATATTAGTCGAGTATCTTAATAAAAAAGGCGGAATTATCACACTTCAGGATTTAGCAAAATATGAAGCGAAATGGAGAAAACCATTGCAATTTACTTATAAAGATTTAAAAATTACTTCGATGTCTCCTCCAAGCAGCGGCGGAATTTGTCTGGCGCAGATCATGAAAATGATTGCTCCTTATGATTTAGCTAAAATGGGACATAACTCTGAAGAATCTATTCAAATAATTGTTGAAGCCGAAAGAAGGGCTTACGCCGACAGAAGCCAGTTTTTAGGAGATCCTGATTTTGTAAAAATTCCGATTAATGGTTTATTGTCTGATGTTTACTTGAAAGACAGAATGTCAACTTTTAATGTAAACAAAGCCAGTTTATCATCAGAAATAAAAGAAGGAAAAGTAAATTTTAACGAAAGTACCGAAACTACTCATTATTCGATTATTGATGCTCAGGGAAATGCCGTTGCTGCAACCACAACACTTAATGACGGTTACGGATCAAAATATTATTGTGATGAATTAGGTTTTTTTCTAAATAACGAAATGGATGATTTTAGCGCAAAACCCGGATCTCCTAATATGTTTGGCTTGGTAGGAAATGAAGCCAATAGTATCGCTCCGCAAAAAAGAATGTTAAGTTCAATGACGCCAACAATTGTCGAGAAAAACGGAAAGTTATTTATGGTCGTAGGTTCTCCAGGCGGATCGACTATTATTACAACTGTTTTACAAGCCATTTTAAATGTTTACGAATACAATTTGAGTATGCAGGAAGCGGTAAATGCACCACGATTTCATCATCAATGGTTACCGGATTTAATAACGTTTGAACCTGATGCATTTGACAAGATTACGACAGACAAACTAAAAGCTAAAGGATATTTAATCAATGAAAAAACTACGCCAGTAATTGGCAAACTTGATTGTATTTTGGTTTTACCAAATAATAATCTTGAAGGCGGAGCAGATTTTCGAGGAGACGATACTGCTGTAGGCTTTTAATTTTATTGATAATTTTCATTTATATTCAAACATTATGAGTTAAATTTGTAGTTTCCCTAACTTTTTACAAACAGAATGCTAAAAAAATATTTCAGAAGATTAGAAAGCATTATCGCTTTAGGACAATCATTAATGACTCCAAAGCAATTTATTTTTTTATCAAGTGTTTTAATTGGTGTTTCGTGCTCTTTGGCAGTAATTGTATTAAAAACTTTTGCCCATAGCGTTTTCTCTTTTGCCACCTACATCAATGGTATTTTAAAACTGAGTTTCATTAATAGTATTCTTCCAATCATCGGAATTGTACTGACGGTTTTTGTGGTAAAAAGGGTTCTTAACGGAAGCATCGAAAAAGGAACTTCTCAGATTTTATATGCAGTGGCTAAAAAAGCCAGTATTATTCCGAAGAAGCAAATGTATGCTCAAATTGTGACCTCTTCACTTACTGTTGGTTTAGGAGGTTCTGCAGGTTTAGAAAGCCCTATCGTTATTACAGGTGCAGCATTTGGATCTAATTTTGCTCAAAATTTCAAATTACCTTACAAAGACAGGACATTACTTATTGGTTGTGGTGTTGCTGCCGGAATTTCGGCTGCTTTTAACGCACCCATTGCCGGAGTTCTTTTTGCTATAGAAGTTTTATTAGTCGACGTAAGTATTTCAGCCTTTACTCCTATTATGATTTCTGCTGCGACCGGTGCTTTGGTTTCTGCTATCGTCTTAGACGAAACTATTTTATTGTCGTTCAAAAAACAAGAAGCTTTTAATTATCATAATATTCCTTTTTATGTTCTGTTAGGAATTTTAACTGGTTTCATGGCTGTTTATTACGCACGTAATTTTCAAAAAGTCGAGCATTATTTTTCGAAGTTACAAGTTGGTCCTTACAGAAAAGCGTTAATTGGATCTTCACTACTCGCATTACTTATCTTTATATTTCCCACCCTTTTTGGTGAAGGTTATGAAAGCATTAAAACACTATCTGAATCAGATCCGGGGAAATTATTAGACAATACATTATTTGCAAATTTTAGAGATAATCAATGGGTTTTACTTCTTTTTGTAGGATGTACCATGATGGTAAAAGTTTTTGCTTCCGGACTAACTCTTGGCAGCGGTGGAAACGGAGGTAACTTTGCCCCATCGTTATTTTTAGGCTCCTATCTGGGTTATTTCTTTGCGAAATTTATCAGCATGATTGGTTTATCAAAATTGCCCATTAGTAACTTTACTATGGTTGGTATGGCAGGTATTTTGAGCGGATTGTTTCATGCTCCGCTTACTGCAATTTTCTTAATTGCCGAAATTACTGGTGGTTACAGCCTGATGATTCCGCTTATGATTGTTTCCTCTATAAGTTTTGCAATCTCTAAACGTTTTGAGAAATATTCACTTGATGTAAAAGGTCTGGCTAAAAAAGGTCATGCATTCACAAGTAATAAAGATTCTAATATTTTATCTACATTAGATATTGACACCATAATTCAATGCGATTATTTAACGGTTCATCCTGACGAAAATCTCAGCAAATTAGTAGATCTTATTTCACATTCAAATCAGGTTGTTTTTGCAGTTGTTGATAATGAAAAAGATCTTGTTGGAATTGTTCATTTCAATGATATCAGGGAAATTATATTCAACAGTTATCGCGTTAAATATACTTTGATTAAAGATGTAATGAAAACTCCCGCTGCTACAATTTCATCTGATGACAGCATGGAAATCGTAATGAGCAAATTCGAAAAATCTAAATCGGCTTTTCTTCCCGTATTACGAAATGAGAAATACTTTGGATTTATATCCAAATCTATAGCACTTGAAGCCTATAGAACAAAACTCCGTTCCATGACAATTGAGTAAGCTTAATATCGGATAGTTAAAAATTTGAGTTATCCGATATTAAGACGTATCTTTGTGGGATTATGTGGAATATAGACTTGACATACAGAGAAGAATTTCAATCAACATTTGATCGATTGTACCAAAAAAGGCTTGATTTGCAAAACAGCAGACCATTGCCCAATATTGCTTTACACAAAATTCGCGAAAGCCTATCCCTTGAATGGACTTACAATTCAAATAGTATCGAAGGCAACACAATGAGTTTACGAGAAACACAAATGGTAATTCAGGAAGGAATTACTATAAAAGGAAAATCGCTTCGGGAACATTTTGAAACCCATAATCACGATAAAGCAATTGATTATTTATACTCGATTGTTGATGATAATTACAACTTAAGAAGTATAGACATTCTATCTATTCATGGATTAGTTTTACGTTCCATCGAAGATGATTTTGCCGGGCGATTACGAAACGGAGGCGTTCGAATTTCAGGCGCTAATTTTATGCCTCCCAATGCCAGCAAAGTTTCAGATTATCTGGATGAATTGATTGATTTTATCAATACAAATCCGTTAAGTTTAAACGATATAGAACTTGCCACAATTTACCATCATAAACTAGTCTGGATTCATCCATTTTTTGATGGAAATGGCCGTACAGTTCGTTTAAGCATGAATTTATTATTGATGCGTTGCGGTTTTCCGCCCGCTATCATCTTAAAAAATGATAGAAAAAAATATTATGAAGCACTTAATCAGGCTAATACTGGTAATTATCAAAAATTAACTCTTTTGATGTGTCAGGCTTTAGAACGTACGCTCAACATATACTTAAGTTCGATGCCGGGAAGTACTTATGATTTTCAGCCCATACAAAATATTGTAAGTGAACCTGAAACTCCTTACGGTCAGGAATACATTAGTTTACTGGCAAGAACCGGCAAAATTGATGCTTATAAAGAAGGTCGCAACTGGTACACCACCAAACAAGCCATCGAAGAGTATATGGCAACCCGAAAAAGAAAACGCTAACTTAGGTTCTATCGTCAGGATACAAATATTTTAATCAATTAAAACACGAATTGCACTGATTTGCACTAAATCTTTAAGATTAAATTAGTTTGTGAAATTAATTTCACAAACTAATTAGTGACAATTCGTGCAATTCATGTTTATTTTTTTGGCATTTTTTGTTACTATTTGTAACATAAAGTTTTGCTATCGAGCACAAAAGAACAAATCAAAGTGTTAACTTTGCGTTTTGCTCAAAATTATGTTAGAAAAAGACAATACTATTGAAGTTCTTGGTGCAAGAGTTCATAATCTAAAAAATATAGACATTTCTATTCCGCGTGAAAAACTGGTTGTAATTACCGGTTTATCAGGATCGGGAAAATCGTCTTTGGCATTTGATACCATTTATGCCGAAGGACAGCGTCGTTACGTTGAAACTTTTTCGGCTTATGCCAGACAGTTTCTTGGCGGGCTTGAACGTCCTGATGTTGATAAAATCGACGGACTTTCGCCTGTAATTGCGATTGAACAAAAAACAACCAGTAAAAGTCCGCGTTCAACTGTGGGAACTATTACAGAAATATACGATTTCCTGCGACTTCTTTACGCTCGTGGCGCTGACGCTTATAGTTACAACACTGGCGAAAAAATGGTTTCCTACTCTGATGAACAAATTAAAGATTTGATTATTCAGGATTTTAAAGGAAAACGTATCAATATTCTTGCTCCAATTATTAGAGCCAGAAAGGGTCATTATGCTGAGTTATTCCAGCAAATTACCAAACAAGGTTTCCTTAAAGTTCGTGTAAATGGCGAAGTAAAGGATTTAGTTTCAGGAATGAAATTAGATCGTTATAAAACCCACGATATTGAAATTGTAGTTGATCGAATGTTGATTGAAGATACTGAAGACAATCAAAAAAGATTATCAGAAAGTATCAATACTGCGATGCATCATGGTGAAAACGTTTTGATGATCCTGGATCAGGATTCCAATGAAGTTCGCTTTTTCAGCAGAAATTTAATGTGTCCATCAACTGGAATTTCATACCAAAATCCGGAACCAAATTTATTTTCGTTCAACTCCCCAAAAGGAGCTTGCCCGCATTGTAACGGATTAGGAACAGTACACGAAATCAATGTTAAAAAGATAATCCCAAATCCTAAATTATCGATTAAAGCTGGAGGTTTTGCTCCGCTTGGTGAATACAAATCGTCCTGGATTTTTAAACAACTGGAAGTTATTGGCGAAAAATTCAGTTTCAAAATAACAGACCCTATTGAGAAAATTCCGGAAGAAGCCATGACAATGATTTTGCATGGTGGAAAAGACAAGTTCGTTGTGAACTCAAAAGATTTAGGAGTAACCCGTGATTATAAAATAGATTTTGAAGGAATTTCGCATTTCATAAAAAATCAATTTGATGAAACTTCTTCAACCACAATAAAACGTTGGGCGAAAGATTTTATGGACGAAGTAAACTGTCCGGTTTGTGATGGTTCACGTTTAAAAAAAGAAGCTTTATTCTTTAAAATCAACGGAAAAAATATTGTAGAATTGTGCGATATGGATATCTCTGATTTAACGATCTGGTTTCAGGATTTAAATCAACATTTATCAGACAAACAGCTTTTGATTGCTTCAGAAGTTGTGAAAGAAATCAAGGATCGTTTGAACTTTTTAATGAATGTTGGTTTAGAATATTTGGCTTTAAGCCGAAGTTCAAAATCACTTTCGGGTGGTGAAGCGCAACGTATTCGTCTGGCAACACAAATTGGTTCACAATTGGTTGGTGTTTTATATATATTGGATGAGCCAAGTATTGGTTTACACCAAAGAGATAATGAAAAACTGATTCACTCATTGGAACAATTACGTGATATAGGAAATTCTGTTATTGTCGTTGAACACGACAAAGACATGATCGAACGCGCTGATTATGTTATTGATATTGGACCAAAAGCGGGAAAATATGGTGGAGAAATTATTAGTATCGGAACTCCGGCAGAAACTTTAAAATCAAATACAATTACCGCTCAATATTTGAACGGTACAATGAAATTAGAGATTCCGAAAGAGCGCCGTAAAGGAAATGGAAAATTCCTAAAACTAACCGGAGCAACGGGAAACAACTTAAAAAATGTTTCGATTGAATTGCCCCTAGGGAAAATGATTTGCGTAACGGGAGTTTCAGGAAGTGGAAAATCGACTTTGATAAATGAAACCCTATACCCTATTTTGAATGCTTATTATTTTAATGGCGTAAAAAAACCACAACCTTATAAAAAGATTGAAGGTCTTGAACATATTGACAAAGTAATTGATATTGACCAAAGTCCGATTGGGAGAACACCACGTTCTAATCCAGCAACTTATACCGAAGTTTTCACAGAAATTAGGAATCTGTTTACGATGACTTCTGAAAGTATGATTCGTGGATATAAAGCAGGACGTTTTAGTTTTAACGTAAAAGGCGGACGTTGCGAAACCTGTGAAGGTTCTGGTGTTAGAACTATTGAAATGAACTTTTTACCTGATGTTTATGTAGAATGTGAAACCTGTCAGGGAAAACGTTTTAACAGAGAAACATTGGAAATTCGTTATAAAGGAAAATCAATTTCGGATGTATTGAATATGACAGTTGATGAAGCGGTTCCGTTTTTTGAAATGATTCCGAAGATTTACAGAAAAGTAAAAACAATTCAGGATGTTGGTTTAGGATATATCACGCTGGGTCAACAAAGTACAACACTTTCGGGTGGTGAAGCGCAACGTATAAAATTAGCAGGAGAATTGTCTAAAAAAGATACTGGAAATACGTTTTATATTCTCGATGAACCCACTACAGGATTGCATTTTGAAGACATTCGTGTTTTGATGGACGTGATCAACAAATTAGTTGATAAAGGAAATACAATCCTGATTATCGAACACAATATGGACGTTATAAAACTTGCTGATTATATTATCGATATTGGTCCAGAAGGTGGAAAAGGCGGCGGACAATTAATCGCAAAAGGAACTCCGGAAGAAGTAGCGAAAAATAAAAAAAGCTATACGGCTAAGTTTTTGAAAAAGGAGTTATCTTAAAAAACCTCGCAAAGGAATTTTAAAAAAGTAATTATATTTGTTCTAAACACATAAAACAAAATGAAAGAATCTATCATCATAAAAAATCTTGGTCCATTAAAAGACATCTCTATTGAAGAAATAAAACCATTTACTGTCTTTATTGGAGAATCTGGAAGCGGGAAAAGTACTTTGATGAAAGTTATTTCTTTGTTTAGATGGATATATAAAATGCAAAATATTTATTCATATCTAAAGATAAGTAATGTTAATATTCCATTTGAATTTAAATCCGATATACATTCTTATTTTGAAAATAGCGGTATAGATGAATTCATAACACCAAACACTCAAATTATCTATAAAGCTACATTTGACAAAAACGTAAATTACGAGATCAAATTCCTGGGAATGAATACCTTAAGCTTTTCAAATCAAACAATCAATGCATCTTATTTATCTTTTAACAAGATTAGTTTCATTTCTGAGACTCGAAATATTATTCCACTTTGGAGTAATTCGATTTCTTCTTTAACAGGGGGGAATTTAGGATTCTACTTTCAAGAAGTATTCAAAGATTTTGATTTAGCTTCTAGTTCAATAAAAAAAATAGAATTAAAACATTTAGATTTAAAGTTTTTTGTTGATAAAAATCCTTTTGGAAAAACCTACAAAATAGAATCTAATACCAATGAAAAATTTAATATCGAATTCAGAAATAGCTCATCAGGAACTCAAACTTCGGTTCCAATACTTTTGATTTCACAATTTTTTGCAAAAAATTTCAAATTTGAGGACAGTTTTAATACTTCTATTTTAAAATATTTATCTTCTACAGATAGCTTAACAGAGTTCAAAGCAGTAAAAAATCTAAGTGATTTAAATAAAAAAATATACATTCATATAGAAGAACCAGAATTAAGTTTATTTCCTGATGCACAATGTAAATTAATAGATAATTTGGTAGAAAATTGTTTTATTAGTAATACAAATCCCGTAGAATTGTTAATTTCTACTCATAGTCCATACATCATAAATTATCTTAATCTACTTATTAAAAGATTTGACGAAAATATTAAAGAAGCAAGATACAATTATGATGAATTAGCAGTTTATCAAGTTGCTAATGGTACTTTAATTAATTTAATGGCACAAAATGAGCGATTAGTAAACACAAATCCTCTATCTGACACCATAAATGATATTTATAATGAATATGAAAAATTAGGATAATTATGGATAGCTTGTTAAAAAATGATTTTACTTCATTCCATCAGCTACCTCTTTCTAATCTAAACATACGTCAAGATACAATTTTACCATATTTTGAATTAGAAGATATTGATACAGTTTTAACACTATCTAGTATTAAAGATTCAGGAACAGCAAAATACACTAATCCTAATAATTTAGAAGTAGCTATAATTGATTACGATACTTTTCTAACTAGTTATCACATAGATTTAAGCAAGGTAAAAGTAGATGTGATGCAATAGTTTACACTCAAAATAAATCTTATTTTCTATTGAATGAATTAAAAAATAGAAAAATCGTTGATAAAAACGCATCAGAAGAAGTACTTTCAGGTGCAATTTCTCAAATGCTTAAAACTTTAAAATTAATTAAAACAACTCCATCTATTGATACTTTTATAAACCTTTTTACCCAAAAAAGATGTTGTTATTGCAATAAACAATCTACTAACCCCTCAATTACCATTGATGCTCCAAATGCGTTTAACAGATTAAACAATTTAGTACCTGATGGAATTGAAATGGAGCATATTGAAATCAATGATTTAGGATTTCAATTATTTCAATATACAGGTTCGCAAACTATAAAATTGAATTAAGTAAAAAAATCGATTGTCCCCCCTGGAACACGTTTTGTAATAACACATTTCAATATGTTAGGAATTATAATCAAGTATTCAATCCATTGAAAATTTCAACGTGCCAAAGATTTAATCATTGAATATTTCAACCACAGATTATTCCGCAATAACAATTCATCTTGTCGCATTATTATATTAATCTCCTGATAATGAATCCCCAACCAAAAACATACACTAGAAAATGTTACATTTAGATTAATAAATCCCCATTTCTGTAACAATTATCGAAAAAAGCAGTAATTTAGTACGCCCTTTTTGCCAAAGCTTTTGAATCTGGCAAGATTAAGATAAAATGTATGAATCTAAAAGAGAAATTCAGTAGCGTAAACCAATATTTTTCGCCTAAAATTATTGATGAAGTAAACGATCAATATATTAAAGTGGCTAAAATAAAAGGTCAGGAAGTTCCGTGGCATAATCACGAGAATGAAGACGAATTATTTTACATCGTCGATGGTGAACTTTTAATGGAAATTGAAAACAAGCCATCATTCACCATGAAAAAAGGTGATTTATTCGTTGTAAAAAAAGGCGTTAATCACAGGGTTTCATCGGTAGAGGAATGTTCAATAATGCTAATTGAATCGAAAACTACAGAACATACCGGAAAAGTTAAAAGTAACATTACAAAATCAATTGAAGAACAAACGTATTAATTAAAGAGAATTGTTCCTTTCTACAAAACAATGTTTCAATTGAAAACTGGTGCCCTAGCCCTGATGGTAGCGGCATCCTTTTTCTGGCTTCTTTAGCCAGGAAAAGATATAGCGTACAGCAGGAAACAGCTCCTTATTTCGATTCCGCTCAATGTAACAACTTGAATGACAATTTAAAAAAGACACAACTTAAACAAAAATATAAATTATTAAAATATCTAAAATGAGATTAGAAGATTTTGACAATGATGAGGATAAAATAATCCAGGATCGTTTGAAACAAAAAACGTGGAATGAAATTAGAACGAATGATAGTTGGGCGATTTTTAAAATCATGGCCGAGTTTGTAAATGGTTACGAAAGCATGGGACGTATTGGTCCTTGTGTATCTATTTTTGGATCTGCGAGAACAAAACCGGAGGATAAATACTATTTATTGGCCGAAAAAATTGCATACAAAATCAGTAAAGCTGGTTACGGAGTAATCACAGGAGGTGGTCCCGGAATCATGGAAGCCGGAAATAAAGGTGCACATTTAGGTGGCGGAATTTCGGTGGGATTAAATATCGAATTGCCTTTTGAACAACACTTTAACCCTTATATCGATCACGATAAAAACCTAAATTTCGACTATTTCTTTGTGAGAAAAGTAATGTTCGTTAAATATTCGCAAGGTTTTGTGGTTATGCCTGGAGGTTTTGGAACTCTTGACGAAATGTTTGAAGCGATTACTTTGATTCAGACGAAAAAAATTGGAAAATTCCCAATTATATTAGTTGGTGTTGAATTCTGGTCTGGTTTAATCGATTGGGTAAAAACGGTTTTGGTTGAAAAAATGCAAACTGTAAGTCCTGATGATTTAAACTTATTCAAGATTGTAGATACTGAAGATGAAGTTGTTGATGTATTAGATAAATTCTACAAAAAATACGATTTAAGTCCTAATTTCTAAATTATTTTTTTTACCATATAAGTGATATAAGATAATTTAAGTTGACGCAGATTAAACTGATTCGCTAAAGCGAAGATGCTGATAAAAACGGATTTATTTGGGATTTGGAATTTAAAAAATTGGAATTTTATTTTTCAACTTATATGGTAAAAAGACATTAAATCTTACAAAAAATTAAAGCTGTTTTTTAAAACAGCTTTTTTTATACTATTTTTACAGAAAACCAAAATAAACTTACAAACGTAACTTAAGCTATATCGTTAATCATTCTAAGCCATCCTTGAAACCATTTTATAAAATTATTTTCTTCGTTTTTGTTTTGATGAGCTCATTAAAACAATATGCACAACATCAGTCAAAGATGGAAGTGGCATTTAATGTTGAGCTGAAAACTTTAAACGTAAAACAGGATATTACGTATTATAACACTTCAAACGACTCTTTGATTTCGATTGTTTTGAACGATTGGAACAACGCTTTCTCTGATAAAAATACGCCGCTTGCAAGAAGATTTTCAGATGAATTTTACAGAGGTTTTCATTTAGCGAAAGCTGCGGAAAGAGGAAATACTACAATCATAAATCTAACCGATTCTGATAATATGGCGCTCGAATGGGAACGAACTGAAAAAGATCCTGATCTTGTTGTTGTTAAACTTAGGAGAAAACTTTTTCCGGGCGAAAAATTAGATTTACATCTAATATATATTTCTAAAATTCCGAGTGATAAATTTACGCATTATGGCTTTGATCAAAATGGCGGAATGAATTTGAAAAACTGGTTTTTAATTCCTGCTCGTTTTGAAAATCATAGTTTTGTGACCTATAATAATTTCAATCTGGATGATATTGCAAATGCACGCACAGATTATGAAGTAAACATCAAGATTCCGAATGAATATTCGGTTACTACAGATTTGAATTTGGTTGGTGAAGATGCAGTAAATTCGTCCTTTAAAACATACTCGTTTTCGGGAAATAACAGAACGGACTTTAACTTTTTTATCGAAAAACAAAATAGCTTTATAAGTTATGAAAATGGCTCTGTAGAAGTACTGTCGAATCTTAAAAACAAAAAAATTACCGAGATTCAGAAAGCAATTATTATCAATCGCGTTGTGACTTTTGCAAATAGTTTTATTGGGAAATATCCGCATCAAAAAATCACAGTTTCTCAAACAGATTATGATCGAAATCCGTTTTATGGACTGAATCAGTTACCATCATTTATTAGTCCGTTTACAGATGATTTTATTTTCGAAATCACCTTCTTAAAAACGTATCTTAATAATTATCTTAAGAATAGTTTAAAACTGGATCCGCGAAAAGACAATTGGGTTTATGATGGAATCCAGATTTATACAATGATGAAATTCATGGAGGAAAATCATCTGGATCAAAAAATGCTTGGAAAGCTGTCTGATTGGAAACTCTTTAAAAGTTACAATATTGCTAATTTGACTTTTAATGAGCAATACAGTTATTATTATATGCTGATGGCGAGAAAAAATCTGGATCAGCCGCTTGGGGATTCAAAGAATACTTTAATAAAATTCAACGAACAAATTGCCAGTAAATATCGTGCAGGTTTAAGCCTTAGTTATTTAGATGATTATTTAAATCATAATATTGTTCCGGAAAGTGTGCAGGAATTTTATAACCTGAACAAAACAGAACAAACTAACCGTTTTGATTTTGAGAAAATTCTAACTAAAAATAGTCCTAAAAAAATTGATTGGTTTTTTAATACGATCATCGATTCAAGAGATATAATCGATTATAAATTCTCGAACGTTTCAAGAACTAAAGACAGTGTTCAATTTAAAGTAAAAAACAAAACCAATAATTTTGTTCCTATTCCGGTTTATGGACTGAAAAAAAATACAGTCGTTTTTAAAAAATGTATCGAACCTAAAAACAATGATTCGATTTATGAATTTGATCGAAAAAATGCCGATAAAATAGTTTTAAACTACGATAATGAAGTTCCGGAATACAACTTGAGAAATAACTGGAAATCATTGAAAAGTCTGGTAATCACAAATCGACCTATCAAGTTTAATTTTGCTAAAGATTTAGAAGATCCTTATTACAATCAGATTTTATATATCCCTACCCTTACTTATAATTTATATGATGGTTTTACGCCGGGAATTCGTTTTCATAATAAAACCATTCTGGATAAACCATTTACGTTTGATGTTAATCCTGCCTATTCTATTAAAGCTGGAACTATATCCAGTTCATCTGCTTTTGTCTGGAACCAATACTATCGCAACAGCACACTTTATAATGTAAGATATTCTATTAGCCAGAATTATTTTCATTATGCGCCTGACGCAACGTATTTAAGGTTAAATCCGATGGTTCAATTTAGAATTCGGGAGGAAAATTTCAGAGACAATAGAAAACAGCTTTTTATGTTTCGTCAAGTGATCGTAAATCGGGAAGACAGTCAATATATCACAGACAATTCAAAACCTAATTATTCGATTTTTAATGCTCGTTATTCGAATACAAAAACGGAATTGATTAATCATTTTAACTTTATGACTGATCTACAATTTGCGGGAAATTTTGGAAAAGTTGCCGGAGAAATTGAATACAGACGCTTATTTGAAAACAATCATAAACTGAATTTGAGATTTTATGCAGGAAGTTTTTTGTATAACACAACAAATTCTGATTATTTTAGTTTTGGTTTAGACCGTCCGACCGATTATATGTTTGATTATAATTTTTACGGACGATCTGAAAGTACCGGCTTTTTTAGTCAGCAATATGTAATGGCCGAAGGTGGTTTTAAATCAAAATTACAGCCAGGATACGCCAATCAATGGATGACGGCATTAAATGCAAGTTACTCCATATGGAATTGGATTGAGGCTTATGGCGACATTGGTTTTATGAGAAATAAACATCAAAGTGAGAATTTTGTTTACGATAGCGGTATCCGATTAAATCTGGTTCCTGATTACTTTGAAGTCTATTTTCCTGTTTATTCTAATAACGGGTGGGAAATTTCTCAAAATAAATACAACGAAAAAATACGATTTGTTATCACATTATCACCAAAAACATTAGTCAATCTTTTTACTAGAAAATGGTTTTAATTGAATAAATTTTAAATAAAAACATGCGTTATTATCACTAAATTACGTTTTTATATCAATATACCTTAAAAAATATACGTAGTTTTTTGATTTTAAATACAAATAATTAAATTATATTTATTTTAAAGAATTATGATTATTGATTGTTTTTAAGTAATTTCGCAGTCTAACTTGACCCTCAAGATTATGATAAAAGAAAAAAGCAATACTACACTAACATTTGAAGATTTCAAAACTGAGGTATTGAACGACTACAGAATTGCAGTTACCAGCCGCGAATGTAGCCTTTTAGGTCGTAAAGAAGTATTAACAGGAAAGGCCAAATTTGGAATTTTTGGTGACGGAAAAGAAGTGCCGCAGCTTGCAATGGCAAAAGCATTTCAAAACGGAGATTTCCGTTCCGGATACTATCGCGATCAGACTTTTATGATGGCTATTGGAGAATTAACTCCTAAACAATTTTTCGCAGGTTTATACGGCCACACTGATTTAGAATATGATCCAATGTCTGCCGGAAGACAAATGGGCGGACACTTTGTAACGCACAGTTTAAACGAAGACGGATCCTGGAAAGACTTAACAAAACAAAAAAATTCAAGCGCAGATATATCTCCTACAGCCGGACAAATGCCAAGATTATTGGGATTAGCTCAGGCATCTAAAATCTATAGAAACGTTGACGGAATCACAACCAAAGACAAATTCTCTGTAAACGGAAATGAGATCGCCTGGGGAACTATAGGAAACGCAAGTACATCTGAAGGTTTGTTTTTTGAAACCATAAACGCTGCCGGAGTTTTACAAGTACCAATGGTAATGAGCGTTTGGGATGATGAATACGGAATTTCGGTTCACGCAAGACATCAAACTACTAAAGAAAATATATCTGAAATTTTAAAAGGATACCAACGCGACGAAGAATCAAACGGGTATGAAATTTTTAGAGTTAAAGGTTGGGATTATGCAGAGCTGGTTTCAACATATGAAAGAGCTGCTGCAATTGCCCGCGAACATCATATTCCGGTTTTAATTCACGTAAACGAATTAACACAGCCGCAAGGTCACTCTACTTCAGGTTCTCACGAGCGTTACAAAAATGCAGAAAGACTGGCTTGGGAGAAAGATTTTGACTGTGTTCGTCAGATGCGTTTATGGATGATTGCCATCAATATTGCATCTCCTGAAGAATTGACGGAAATTGAAAATGAATTGAAAAAAGAAGTTCTGGAAGCTAAAAAAGAAGCCTGGAATTCTTTCATTAATCCAATTATTGAAGATCAAAAAAATCTAATGGTTTTACTGGAGCAAATTTCTGCTGCGAGTATTAATCATAAAGATAAAATTCAAAAATATATCTCAGAATTAAGCGTAATTAAATCTCCTTTAAAAAAGGAAATGCTGGTAATCGCCAGAAAAATATTGCGTTTTATCGAAGTTCCAAACAGCAAGGTTTTATTATCAGACTGGATTACGAATTATATCGAAATCACACAACCAAGATTCAGCAGCAATTTGCATTCTGATTCAGATAAAAATGTTTTTTCAGTAGAAAAAGTGCTTCCGGAATATGCTGATAATGCAAAACCTGATTTAGACGGTCGAATGATTCTTCGTGATAACTTTGACGCTTTATTTACCAAATATCCTGAAACACTAATTTTTGGTGAAGACGTAGGAAACATTGGTGATGTAAATCAAGGTCTTGAAGGCATGCAGGAAAAATACGGTGAACTTCGTGTTGCCGATGTTGGTATTCGTGAAGCCACTATTATTGGGCAAGGAATTGGAATGGCTTTAAGAGGTTTACGTCCAATTGCTGAAATTCAGTATTTAGATTATTTATTATATGCGATTCAAATCATGAGTGATGATTTGGCTACTTTACAATACAGAACCGTTGGAAAACAAAAAGCACCATTAATTATCAGAACCCGCGGACATCGTCTGGAAGGAATCTGGCATTCTGGTTCACCAATGGGAATGATTATTAACGCCGTTCGCGGAATCCATGTTTTGGTTCCAAGAAATATGACACAAGCAGCAGGTTTTTACAACGCTCTTTTAGAGTGTGATGAACCAGCTTTAGTAATCGAATGTTTAAATGGTTATCGATTAAAAGAAAAAACTCCGCTGAATTTTGGTGAATTCAAAACGCCAATTGGTGTTGTTGAAACTCTAAAAGAAGGTGCAGATATTACTTTAGTATCTTACGGATCAACTTTAAGATTAGTAGAACAAGCAGCAATAGAATTACTTGATTTAGGAATTGATTGTGAAGTAATTGATGCTCAATCTCTGCTCCCGTTTGATATTAATAAAGATATTGTAAAAAGTATTGCTAAAACAAATCGTCTTTTAGTAATCGACGAAGACGTTCCCGGAGGAGCTTCCGCTTATATTTTACAACAAATTCTGGAAGAACAAAACGCTTACATTCATCTTGACAGTAAACCGCAAACACTAGCCGCAAAAGCGCACAGACCTGCGTACGGAACTGATGGTGATTATTTCTCTAAACCTTCAGCCGAAGATATTTTTGAGAAAGTATATAGTATGATGCATGAAGTTAATCCTGCTAAATATCCTAATTTATACCAATAATTTAGTTTGAATTTCAATATAAAAAAAGCTCCAAATCGTAATGATTTGGAGCTTTTTTATGCTTTTTTTGTTATTAAAACAGATAAAATCCGCGACAATCAGCGTTTTCGTGTTAGTGAATCCGTATTCATCCGTGTGCCATTTCGCAAACCAGAACTTCGACTCCGCTAAGTCTGACACACGTAAAAAACAAAAACATCGAATAAAAAATCCGTATTAATCCGCGCTTTTGCGATAGCAAATCCGTTTCATCCGTGTGCTATCTCGCAGCAATTTCACAACTATTTAGCCGCTAAAATAACACGAGCCTTTTCTAAATCTTCAGCTGTATCAATCCCAATACCTACATGAGTAGTTTCGACCATTTTAATACGTTTTCCGAATTCTAAATATCTTAGTTGTTCCAGTTTCTCAGAAGCTTCTAAAGATTTCATTGGAAGACTGTAAAAGTCTAACAAAGCCTGTTTTCTAAAAGCATAAATCCCAATATGTTGAAAATAACGCACGCCAACATCCTTATCTCTTGGATACGGAATTACTGATCTTGAAAAATACAATGCAAATTGCGACTGATCTACAACAACTTTTACATTATTAGGATTATTAATTTCGTCTTCATCTGTGATTTCACGCATTAACGAAGCTAAATCGACTTTACGATCTGCATCGTTCTTAAAAACCGACAAAACTTGTTCTAATGGTCCGGCTTCTGTAAAAGGTTCGTCTCCCTGAACATTTACTACAATATCAACATCTAAATTAGCAATGGCTTCGGCAATTCGATCACTTCCAGATTCATGTTCTTTGATACTCATAATGGCTTTTCCGCCATTTGAAACGATTTCATGAAATATAAAATCAGAATCTGTTACAACAAATACATCATCAAAAAGTTTTGTAGCAACAGTTGCTTCGTAAGTTCTTAGAATTACAGTTTTTCCTCCAAGATCCTGCATTAATTTAGCAGGAAAACGTGTTGATGCATATCGCGCCGGAATTACAGCTATTATTTTCATTCGTACTATCTTTAATTTTCTATTTTTTTTATTTTCTGTGAAAAACTTTGTGCAGCTTTGTGCTATAATTTACCACAGAGGGAAACCAAGTTTTTCACAGAGATTCGCAAAGTTTTTTTACATAATTTTCACCGAAGTCATACTTAAGGATCCAGCTAATAATTTATCATTAAACAAACTCAAATCTTCTGAATCTTCTTTTAAACCTAAAGTATAAAGCAAAGGCAGATAATGTTCAGGCGTTGGAATTGCGAGCTGGATTGCTTTATTCATTCTTTCGAAATCAATTAAAGGCTGAAAATTTCCATCTAACAAATAATTATTAATCGTTTCGCGTGCTTCAATTGCCCAATCGAAACCATAATTATCCTTGTCAAAGTTTCTAAAATCGACCAAACGTAAATTGTGAACTATATTTCCGCTCCCGATGATTAAAACCCCTTTATGACGCAAAGATTGTAACTTCTGAGCCAACTCAAAATGGTATTGTCCTGATTTTGTATAATCAATACTCAACTGAATTACAGGAACATTCGCTTCAGGATATAAATGCTTAATTACGCTCCATGCACCATGATCTAAACCCCAATGTTCGTCTAAATCAACATGAACCTGTTCTAGTATTTTTTGAGTTTCTAATGCTAATTCCGGACTTCCTTTTGCAGGATATTCTACATCGAATAACGCCTGCGGAAAACCTCCAAAATCATGAATCGTTCTTGGCATTTGCATCGAAGTAACTTTGGTTCCGTTTGTAAACCAATGCGCCGAAATACATAAAATTGCATTGGGCTGTGGCAATGTTTTGGCAAGATCACGAAAACCTGCCACAAACTGATTTTCTTCAATAGCATTCATTGGGCTGCCGTGTCCTAAAAACAAAACCGGCATTTTATCTGTATTCGAGAACGTAGATGAAATCGAATGTAAGTCATTTAATGTTGTCATTTTAAAATTGTTTTGCCCGCGGATTGTGCGGATTAAACGGATAAACACAGATTTTTTTGCCACGAAGACACGAAGTCACAAAGTTTTTCTTAGCCACAAATTACTTTTTATAAACTAATTAGTGCTAATTCGTGAAATTAATGTTTTATTCTTCAAAACTCTCGTCTTTAAATCCTATCAAATATAATTTATTTTTGGCACGCGTCATCGCCGTATAAAGCCATCTGATGTAATCACGATCGATTCCGTTTGGTAAATAAGGCTGTTCGATAAAAACAGTGTTCCATTGCCCTCCTTGTGATTTGTGACACGTAATTGCATAGGAAAATTTCACTTGCAATCCGTTGAAATATTCGTTCTCTTTAACCTTTTGGAATTTCTTGTATTTCGTCGATTCTCCTTCATAATCTTTCATTACCTCTTCATACAAACGATTTGATTCTTCGTAAGTTAATGATGGAGATTCACTTTTAATGGTATCCAAAAGTAATACTGTTTCAAAAGGTTTCTGATCCGGATAATCGACCATTCTGATCTTTACTCTTGCAAAATTGAAACCATAAAGTTCTTTTATACCGAACAATTCTAAAACCTCGATAATATCACCATTGGCAATAAATCCGGCTTCATCAGTATCTTTTAACCAAAAATAATTATTCTTCACGACCATCAAAAAATCACCAACAGAAAGTTCACTTTCTTTAAACAAAATTCGGGTTCTGATTTGCTCATTATATTGATTGGCACGTTTATTTGAACGCACAATAAAAGCCGTATCTTCAATACTATAATTACTATATGCAGAATTTATAGCATCCTGAATATCATATCCATCTGTTAAACGAACGATGTCTTTGAACTTTTTAACGTTGAATTTAAACTCGGTAATAAAACTATCTTTTAGTAATTCGCGCAGTTCAGTTGCGTTGAATAAAATCCCTGAACTTTCCTCCTGACGCATAACTTCGTCCAATTCTATATGTTCAATTTCCTTATCATAATGAATGCCCAAAGTCTGTATATCAAGCGCCGGACTAATATCTAAATTCACCGGCGGCAACTGTGCAGTATCTCCCAAAAGAATCATTTTGCAATTAGTTCCTGAATACACGTATGAAATCAAATCATCTAAAAGAGATCCATTATCATACAATTTAGAATCTGAATTGCTGTCTGAAATCATCGAAGCCTCATCGACGATAAAAATGGTGTTCTTGTGCTTATTTAATTGCTTTGTAAAAGCCACACCTCCACCAGCTGATTTTTTAGGAAAATATATTTTTTTATGAATGGTAAAAGCTGGCGTATTCGAGTAATTGGCAATTACTTTTGCCGCACGACCTGTTGGTGCCAGCAAAACAAACTTTTTATTGATATCTCCCAGATTATTTACAATCGTAGAAATCACAGTCGTTTTTCCTGTTCCTGCATATCCTTTCAAAACAAAAATCGTATCGTTATGCGTATCTGTCAGGAAAATAGCAATTTTCTGAAAAAAAATATCCTGTTTGTAAGTTGGTACAAAAGGAAATCTTTTTTGTAAAACGCCGTAAAAAAGTGATGAATTCATAAGGGAAAATTGAAATACAAAGTTCGGCTTTTTTAATGGCAATATCAATGTCAATTACAAAAATCAATTTCAATGTCAATGGAAAAAATAACGAAAAACCAAAATCTGAAATAATTTTTTTAAAAAAAATTAATACTTTCAAAATTTAAAACGTTATAAAATTATTTAAATTAATATTGAATTTCATTTTTGATTTTTCCCATTGACATTGACATTGATATTGATATTATTATTTATTTTATTTGTAAGTTTGTAATCGCCTTAAATTCTTTCTTGCAAAACAGGTAACGAATTGTAAATCAATATGTCATTGCAAAATACAAACATCACTTCTAAAAATTACAAAAAGCTTTCTATTCAGGTTTCATTGAATGGATTTTCGTTTTGTTGTTTTGATACACTAAATAATACCATTACAGCTTTTAATGAAGTCAACTTTGATAGTGCACAAAAAGCATCTAAAATCGAAGAATTATATAGTTTAGCTTTTAAAAAATTTCCGGAGTTAAAAGAAACTTACGACGAAATTTTAGTAATTCACAACAATAATCTTTCGACTTTTGTGCCCACTGCTTTATTCGACGAAGATTACTTAGGCAGTTATTTACAGTACAATACAAAAGTTTTTGAAACCGATTTTTTTACTTTCGATCAAATTTCAAAATACGAAATGCACTCCGTTTATATTCCGTACATCAACATTAATAATTTCCTCATTGATACTGTTGGTTCGTTCGACTACAAACACGTCAACAGCATTTTAGTAGAGAAAATTTTGGAAAGTTCAAAAAATAACGACCAGAAAAAAATGGTAGTGAATTTCAATCCAAATCATTTCGAAGTTATCGTTGTTCAAAATCAAAAGCTTTTATTATTTAATTCATTTGAATACCAAACGCCTGAAGATTTTATTTATTATTTGCTTTTTACAGCCGAACAATTGAGTTTAAATCCGGAAAG
Source organism: Flavobacterium psychroterrae (assembly GCF_018380615.1). Lineage (GTDB taxonomy): Bacteria > Bacteroidota > Bacteroidia > Flavobacteriales > Flavobacteriaceae > Flavobacterium > Flavobacterium psychroterrae. The sequence continues at coordinate 31,097 of NZ_JAGYVZ010000007.1, forward strand.
TTTTCCACTTGAATTGTTAGGTACAATTCATCAAAACGACGCGTTTTATGAAATTGCATACAAATATATCCGACATATTTCATTCTTGGATGTAAGCACTTTACAAGAAAAAAACAGCTTTTCAACTGCACAGAATCAAAAACATTATATCTTATTTCAATCATGAGAATCATTTCAGGAAAATACAAAGGACGACGCATTTTTCCGCCAAAAAACCTTCCTGTAAGACCTACGACCGACATGAGTAAAGAAGCATTGTTTAATGTTTTGAATAATCATTTTAGTTTTGAAGGCCTGAAGATTTTGGACCTGTTTTCAGGAACGGGAAACATTAGTTTCGAATTCGCTTCACGCGGAAGCGCACCAATTACATCTGTTGATGGAGATTTTGGATGCGTAAAATTTATCAAACAAGTTTCATCAGAATATGATTTTGACATTGCTGCAACTAAAAGCGATGTTTATAAATTTCTGGATAACTGCAAAACATCTTATGATATTATTTTTGCCGATCCTCCTTACGGATTAGATCAGGCTGCGTTTGAAAAAATTGTTCTGACGGTTTTCGAAAGAGAATTGCTTCACGAAGACGGAATGATGATTATCGAACATTCAAAATATACAAAAATGGAGCATTTGAGTAATTTCTCTTTTCAGAAGAATTATGGAGGTTCATTTTTTAGTTTCTTCGAATTAAACTCTACAGATGATGATGAGGAACTGACGATTAAACTGGATAAAGCTACAGAAGACGACGAAGGTTAATTTTTATTTAAAACATAAAAACTCCCTTGAAATTCAAGGGAGTTTTTATGTTTTATTTCAATCTATCTGAACTTTCTTCCATGGTTTTTCCTTTGAATTCAGATTCCTTCACCTTTCCAAAAGAATATTTCATCGAAAGTGAAATCTCATGCTCATCAAGGAAATAACGTGATTTTGAAGAAATTCCGTTAATAGTAAATTCTTCCTGCTGAACAATGCTTTTAAAAACATTATTACAGCTCAAAGTACAATTTAATTTTTTAAAAAAAGTCTTGGAAATTGCCGTATCTACAATAAATCTTCCACTTGTTTCATAAACGCCGCTATTTTGTTTTGTAACTCCGCGCAACGCTAAAACAGCCGAATATCCTTTTGGAAGTTTAAACTCATTATTAGAATAATAATAAAAATAGGGTTTTGATGATACAAACACCGCTGAAGCATCTTCTATCTTCTGTGAAACAAAAAGAAGTGAATTCGTAATTGTCCAGAATTTATAAGTAAAAGGCAACTCAAAATCAAGCATGAATACAGATTCCTTGTCGAAATTGACATCCTTAAAAGTCATAATATTTTGTTCTTTATCAAAAAAGAAACTACTATAAACGGGATCTGTATTTTGATAATACGTGAATTTCACAGATTTATCATGATATTGAAAAGTAGATGAAATTTCATTAACAATTGCCGGGTCCAGATTAATATTTCTTGCATACAGAAAGTTTGGATTTATGTAAGTTGTTCCCTGACTTAAAGAGGAATAGTTGGGCCTCGAAATACTTTTGGCCAAATTTAAACTAATACTTTTTACACTATCTATTGCAAATGAAAACTGAGCTTTCGGGAAAAATTTTGTATAATTTTTATCAATTAAAGGCACAAGATCAGTTTTAAATTTTCCGTCTACATTTGTATTCTCCACTCTAAATCCAATTGAGAAATCTACTTTCTTAACCTTTCCTGAAAATTGACTGTAACCAGCTAAATTTTGCTCTTTAAAATCATAATGGTTCACTTCATTAGTATTGTTTTCATAATAAAATATGTCAGAATCTGATTTAGAATCCGCTGAAGAATATAATCCTCCAATTTCAAATTTCATTTCATTTTTAAACTTTTTTTCTATATCAATTCTGCCTGAAAAAACATTTACCTCAAATTTTTGATCCCGAAGTTGTGCCAATTCAAACTGGGTATTATCATAATTATTTTCGACATTACTCCACAATCCCTGATCGAAATTTGAATATTGAAAACCTGTAAAAAGCTGCGTATCAATTGATTTTATCCTTTTATTATAATTCAAAAATGAATTAACAAAATTCTTTTTGCTGTTATTATCACTAAAAGTAATAATATGATTTTCAATATTTTGGTTTTTATTATCCGTAATTGTGTTGATAGGAAAAATGTCTTTCTGCAATTTACTATTGACGCTAAACGAAAAAAAATCATCTTCGTTCATTTTATAAAATAAGCTGCCGCCAAAAATAAATCGCCTTTTTTTAGAATTCGCCATAACATCATATTTAGAAGCAATTTTAGCGGATGGAATTTGATAGTCAATACTATGATTTTCCCAAGGATTGAGTTGGTTGTAATTAAAATTAGTTTTCCATTCCAGTTTATTCTTTTTGAAACTGGAATTAAATCCGAGATAATTATTGTAATTCTTTTTCAACGAAGCCACCTCAGAAACTTCAGTTCTAAAACTATCTTTTTTACTAAATTTTCGTGTAATTAAAATCACTGACCGCCCTTCGGCTTCATATTTTGAAGATGGATTCTGGATGATTTCGATGGTTTTAATATCGGCTACAGCCAAAGCATTCAAATCGTTCATTCCAACTTTTTGATTATCAATATAAATCAAAGAATTTCCTCTGCCAATAACCGACATACTTTCTTTATCAGCGCTCACCTGAACCGTTGGTAATTTTGCCATTAAATCAATTGTATTGGGAATCGAATTATAAATAGAATTAGCAACGTCCACCTTTATATTTCCGTTTGTATTGGTGAAAGTTTTTTTGTTTTGATTAACAACAACTTCATTTAGTTTATTCGAAATACTATCTTTCGGAGTTTCATTCTGAGAATATCCCATTAAAGAAATAAGGAAAAACAAGAGAATTAAAAAAAGTTTTAAAGGCAAATAAAGGTTCATTTTTGGTTTGATTAAGATTGTAATCCTGCAAAAGTGCTTCTAAAAAAATGTTCTGTAGGTTAATTGAAGGTTAATGCGGAGTTAACGCACTTTTGGAACGGTAAAAAGATTATTTTTGATTTTGAAAATAGCCCACAGATTTTACAGATTGAACTGATTTACACAATTCACTTATTATAAAATCTGCTTAAATAATTTTTTAAATCTGGGAGAAAAAAATCAGTCTAAACCAGTTAAATCCGCTTCATCCGCGAGCCATAAAAACTAATGAAACAAAGGATCAACTTATTAATCGCGTTTTCTGTCATTGCTTTAATCGTTTTATCAACGGTTCAATGTTATTTGGTAAAAACTACTTATGATTATAAAGTAGCGCAGTTTCATACTGAAATCAAAAATGAAATTGCTAAAATTTCTAATAATTATAGTGATATTGATTCTGTAATAGTTGCAAAAAAAGAAGCGCTTTACAAACAACTATCACAAAATTATATTCAGAAGAAAAATACGAGGCTTGAAGTAAAAAAATATATTCTTGAAAATGAATATCGGGATGTTTTGACACAGAAAATCCAACGTAAGTTTGAAATGGAATTACCCAATTTAAAAATAGATTTTGCCATTGTACTCAATAAATTTATTCTATCTCAAAACACCAAAAAGGCAGATACTATTTTCTCTGAAAAACCTCTTATACAAAACAAACTATACGGCAATCTTGCGTCATTAAATCATGCTTTTTTAGTTCGCAATTATGTTGGAACCACAAATGGTTTTTATGCAAATCAGGATTATCAATTATTGACCGAGGATTCTATGTACATCTCTGTAATCGATTGGGAAATGATTATTTTAAGACGAATGATGATCGTTCTGATTTTGTCCTTACTTTCGATTTTAACCCTGATAACGCTTTTTGTAATTGCCATAAAAGCTTTAATCAAACAAAAAAAAGTAAACGAAATCAAAACTGATTTCATCAATAACATCACGCATGAACTTAAAACGCCTTTGGCTACTTTAGGAATTTCGACTAAAATATTAGAACGAAAAGACATTCGTGATAATGATGAAAATTTTAATACAATTGTCAATACCATTTCACGTCAGAACAATCGTTTACAAAATTTAATCGATCAGGTCATGGCGAATTCATTGGCCGAAAATGGAATCGACTTACAAAAGGAAACAATAGAAACCGAAGATTTTATAGCTACAATAGTCAATGATTTTAAGATTACTTATCCTGAAATCGATATTAAAACCAGTTTTCAAACCCAAAACACAAATCTTGTTCTGGATAAATTTTATTTGACAACGGCACTTTTAAACGTACTGGAAAATGCCGTAAAATATGGTTGTAATACGATTACAATAAAAACAAAAATACATCAGAATCAATTCTCGATTAGTATTGAAGATGACGGAATTGGAATTGAAAAGAAAAAGCAATCACTTCTATTTGAAAAATTCTATCGCGTAGAACAAGGAAATCTGCACAATACAAAAGGATTAGGTTTAGGATTGTATTATGTCGATCAAATTATAAAAGCGCATCAGGGCTCAATTAACGTTGTGAGTGATTTAGGAAAAGGAACTCTGTTTACTATTTTATTAAAAGTTTAATTACATTATTTTGAAAAAATTACTTTTAGCGGAAGACGATTTTGATTTTGCCGCAATTTTAAAACAATATTTAGAACTGCATCAATTTGAAGTAATCTGTGCAGAAAATGGAGAAATAGCTTTGGACTATTTTAAAAACCAGACTTTTGACATTTGTGTTTTTGATGTCATGATGCCAAAAATGGACGGATTTTCATTGGCCGAAAAAATAATTACAATCAATCCTGAGATTCCATTTGTTTTTTTAACGGCAAGAAAGTTAAAAGAAGACAAAATCATTGGATTAAAACTAGGTGCAGACGACTATATCATCAAACCTTTTGAAGTAGACGAACTGGTGCTGCGCTTGCAGAATATTCTAAAGAGAATCGAACAAAAGAGAAGTCTGGACGGAAATAATATAATTGAAATTGGTTCTTATATTTTTGATAATGAAAGATTGACCCTAAATAATAAAAATCATGTCCAACAGCTCACAGAAATGGAAGCTTCACTTATTGAATATCTATATTTAAACCATAACCAGTTATTAAAGAGGGACCAAATTTTAATGTCGGTTTGGAAAAAAGATGATTATTTCTCAGGGCGAAGTATGGATGTTTTTATCAGCAGACTAAGGAAATATTTTAATTCAGATCCAAAAATCAGCATTGAAAGTGTTCGAAATATTGGTTTGGAATTTAAAATAATACCTTGAAAAATAAATCAACCTCAAGTTTACTGTGAATGATATAAGTTTTTTACATCAATTGTATAACATTTTCATTTTATGAAGATTATACATTTGTACAGAACATTAAAACCAAACATCATGAACCTAAAAAGATTTTTCGGAGGATTATTAACCATCCTCGGGATTGTTGGTTTGATTTACACTGCTGTTATATTTGCAGGTACATCAGGCGAAACACGAGATATTAAATCATTAATTATTTACGGTATACTTGGAATCGTATTTTTCATGTCTGGAATCAGTTTAGTTCGCGCTACAAAAGACGAAGCATAAACTTTTCAGGACAATAATATACCTGATATTTTTTCGTACAGAGGAGTTTTTACGCCATATTTTACACCTTCACTCACAACGAATTTTGTAAGCGAAGATGCTTCTATTTTATTCCCTGCCAAATAATCCCTGTGCATAGATGAAGTCGCTTCTTTAGGCGATTTTTCTAGTTTTAGAATGGTTTGATTTACGATATCTTCGGGTAAACTCAAACCTTTTGCTTTCGCAACTAATTCGATTTCATTCAGCAATTCTACATAAACCGCTTTAGATTCCGGATTGCTTAAAATCTTTCCAATATTCTGATTGAGATAAGAAGTTGCAGAGGCTAATGCAGATATAAAAATGAATTTTTCCCAAACGGTTTCTTCAATATTTTCGGCAATATAACTTTCGATTTTTGCGTTTTGAAAAATACTTTGTAATTCATTTATTTTTGAAGCCGAAACTGTTTTTGAACCAAAGAACAACTTTTCATAAAAACCAATTTTACGAATGGTTCCAGGCGAAAAAATCATCGAAATAATATAAACGCAACCATGTAAAACTTCATTTTCAGGAAATAGTTCAAGAATGCGTTCCGGCGCATCAACGCCATTATATAACGGAAGAATTATAGTTTTTGAAGTAATGCATTGCTGTAACGAAAGCAAACTGTCCTCAATATCATACGTTTTGGTAGCGCAAATTAAATAATCTAATTCGCCAATTTCATCCGGATTATTAGAAACTAATTTTGGGTAAGCTACCATTTCAGCATCATCTGTAATGATTTTTAATCCGCTTTCAGCGATTGCTTGTTTTGTTTCACCACGAGCAATAAAGATAATTTCGATATCATATGATTTATAATAGGCTTTTGCCAAAAGTCCTCCAAAATAGCCACCTACTCCACCAAGTCCTAAAATTCCGATTCTTCTCATAAATTCCAAATTTAAAATTCCAAATTCCAATACTATAAAAAATGCGCAGACTAACTGATAAACAAAACACAAACCAATAAAAAAATCTGCAAAAATCCGCGCTTTCGCGAAAGCGAATCAGTCTCATCTGCGTGCCATTTTCCACACAGCTAGCAAGCCATTATTCTCCTGCAACAGGTTCTAAATTCAATTCAATAAAATCTTGTTCACTTTTAGAAATTACAATTGTCGCCACCGTATTTCCTATCAAATTCGTTATGGCACGCGCTTCGCTCATAAATTTATCAACGCCCAATAAAAAAGCCAAACCTTCGACCGGAATTTTATGTAAAGCCGTCAAAGTCGACGCCAACACAATAAATCCGCTTCCGGTAACGCCCGCCGCACCTTTTGAAGTAACCATCAGAATCCCGATTACGCTTAATATTTCGAAAAAACTCAAATGAACATCATACAATTGCGCCAAAAATATCACCGACATCGACAAATAAATCGAAGTTCCGTCGAGATTAAAGGAATATCCGGTAGGAATCACCAATCCCACAACCGACTTACTGCAGCCCATTTGTTCTAGTTTTACCATAATACTTGGTAAAGCGGCTTCAGAAGATGAAGTTCCTAAAACCAGCAAAAGTTCTTCTTTAATGTATTTTAAAATCGACAGCATGCTAATTTTATAATACCTTAAAATACTTCCTAAAACCAGAAACACAAACAAAGCCATTGTCAAATAAACACACAACATCAATTTCCCAAGCGGAATCAAAGTTGCCAGTCCAAACTTACCAATTGTAAACGCCATTCCGCCAAAAGCACCTATTGGAGCCAGATACATTACGTATTTCAAACCTGTAAAAACCACTTTTGAAACACGTTCTAAAACCAAAATTGTCTGTTCACGTTTTTTATAAAAATTCAAGGCAATTCCACAAATAATTGCCGCCAATAAAACCTGTAATGTAAAGTTCGAAAAGAAAAATTGCAGCCACGAAAAATGTTCGGCATTTCCTTTTGTATATTGACTTGCATCGCCAAGAGTCAAACCTGATCTGTCAATTTTTCCGGGCTTAAAAAAATAAGCAACGCTAACGCCAATTGCCACGCAACTGTTGAAACTACCTCAAAATATCCGAGAGCTTTGATCCCAATTCGCCCCACTTTTTTAAGATTTCCCATTCCGGAAATTCCCAAAACAATCGTCAGAAAGATAATCGGACCAATAAAAAGTTTGATAATATCGATAAATCTTTTTCCTAATATTTCCATTTTTACCCCATTTTCAGGAGAAAAATGTCCAAGCAAAATACCGGCGATAATAGCAATCAATACCCAAAAAGTAAGATTGGTAATTATAATTTGAAAAGTACTTTTTTTAGGTTTATTCGAAGATTCTGGAGCGGTTATATTCATGAAGATAGATTAGGTATTTCACAAATATATAAAAAATGCAGACCTATAAGCCGGATTCTGTCCCTGATAAATCAGAGCCTTATCATTTATCTAGATTCCGCATTACTACGGAACTCAAGCTACCTACCCTTCAACAACGGACGAGAAGCCCTTAAATGCTGATATACTTGGTATTTCACCGCATAGAGTTTACCTGGTTTCACTACAGCATTACCTGTACATACTTTCTGTTGCACTTGTCCTTGTCCCGAAGATTCGGGACCGACGGGTGTTACCCGCTATGCTTCTCTCTGGTGTCCGGACTTTCCTCCCCCCAACGAATTGAGCGACGATAAGGCGGTCTGCGCGGCAAAAGTAGCGATTTATACCCTAACAATAATGATTTTAAATTTTAGATTTTCGCATAAAATTCGCAACGATTTAATTTTAAATTAGTTATCTTTAAAATCCATAATTTTAAAATTCAATTATCATGACAAGAATGTATCACTACGCAACTGTTTCAAAAGCTTTAGATCAACTTCATGAAAAAGGATTTACATGTGATTTTAATCTGAACTCAGATCTGATTAAAAAAAATCCTGAAAAATTTGAAATTGTACATGTGTATCGATACGAAGGGGAATCAGACCCTGGCGATGAGGCAGTTGTATACGGAATTAAATCAACATCAGGCAAAAAAGGCGTGTATGTAGCAGGCTTCTCCGCCGACTCAGATCAGGAAACCGCAATGCTTTTAAATGATTTGACCATTAAAGGAAGATAATAACAAGTCGGTGAGTTTAGAGATTGCTTTAAAACTCACCGACAAAAATAATTTTACGATTTTAAACCGTAATTTTCAAACTATCAATTTTTCCGTCCTTCAATTCAAAATGATATTTTAAAATAATTGGGCTTCCTTCAAAATTTCCGCTCACTTTTGTTTTTACAATAGTTGTATCAGCTATTAAAAAATCTAAAACTTCAAGTTGAGTCTGATACATTTCATTTGTTTTTTCATTCCATTTCTTTATTTCGTTTTGACCTTTATGCGTTTCATTTTCATCAAAAACCAAAGCCGATTCCGAGAAACATTTCGCGTAAGCTTTACTATCAAAATTTGATTGTGCTGCAATTAAATCTAAAATTATGTTCGGTAAATTCATCACTATTCTTTTATTAATTATTACAATTTAAATCGTCGGAATTGTTCCGCCATCAATTACAAATTCAGTTCCTGTTAGATAATTTGCTCTTGGCGAAACCAGAAAACCAACTAATTCGGCCACTTCTTCTGGTTGTGCAGGTCGCCCAAAAGGAATTCCGCCCAAAGCGTTCATCACACTTTCAGTAGCTTCTTCAATTGTTCCGTTTGAACTTTCGGCAATTCGTTCCATCATTCTCATTGCCGATGTTGTCATAATCCAGCCTGGTGAAACCGTAAGTACGCGAACACCTTTTGGCGCCACCTCATTAGATAAACTTTTGCTGTAATTTCGCAATCCCGCTTTTGCCGCCGCATAAGGCAAAGTCGAATCATACAAAGGTAATTTTCCCTGAATTGAAGCAATATGAATTATCACGCCCGACTTTTGCTGGATCATTTCGGGCAAAAAACCACGATCTAATCGTACTGGCGCAAACAAATTCGCCTGAAAAGTTTTTTCCCAGTCTTCATCATTCAAAACCTCAAAACCGCCACCTGGAGTTTCAGAGCTTCCCAGATTATTAATCAGGATATTCAATTTTCCAAAACTCCTTTGTACTTCCTCAATTACCTTTTTAGTTCCGCTTGAAATACTCAAATCAGCCGAAATAAAATGCACGTTCGCGTTCTCATTTTCGGGTTTGTTTCTTGCCGTAATAATTACAGTTGCGCCCGCTTGCAATAATCGATCAGCGATTGCTTTTCCTGTTCCTTTTGTTCCGCCGGTTACCAAAGCTATCTTGCCCGATAACTCCATATTAAAATCAAATTGTTTTTCCATTTTTTGTGCTATTTAGTTTTCTATAGCGCAAATTTCGGCAGTATCGCCGGTTCTCACAATTACGGAAAACCGAATTGCATACGGATAAATTTTTCCCCTATTGTGCAGTTTCGAACATTAGGTTATTTTTGTGTTATGTACGAAAGAAAAATTCCTTTGAATTTAAATTGCGGACTCGACCTCATTGGCGAAGTCCTTTACGGCAAATGGAAAATCCGTTTGTTGTGGTTTATCAATGAAGGGGTTCTGCGTCCAAGCGAACTGCAGCGCAAAATTCCCGATGCTTCAAGAAGAGTATTAAACATTCAGCTAAAAGAACTTGAACAGCACGAATTAGTCTCCAAAATTATTTACCCACAAATGCCTCCCAAAGTCGAATACAGCCTGACCGATTTTGGCAAAACATTAATTCCAATAATTTCAGCCTTGGGAAACTGGGGAGACGAAAACGAAGATCGTTTGAGAAAGGCGATTTTAAAACAGCCTTTAAGTGATAATGATGAATAGTAATATTGTTTTCAGGAGCTAATTCCTGCTGTCCGCTATATCTTTTTCTTGCTAAAGAAGCAAGAAAAAGGATGACGCTCCCATCAGGGCTAGGGCTTTAGGATTTATAAGGGGATTTTTTTACTACAATTTAAACTTAGTAACCACAATTTATGTCATCCGATTTCTATAATAAAACCAAATCTTTTTGATAAGGGATTTGGTTCTAATTTCTCGCAGATTTTGCAGATTAAGCAGATTTTTTATTTTGACAAAGACTGGCATTCCGAGGAACGAGGGATTTTCATAAGTAGCTCGACATGCAAGATAAACTTTGCGTTAGTTTCTTACGGAGATCCCTCGTTCCTCGGAATGACAGACTTTACGATTAATCCTTAAAATCTGCGGGCAAAATAAAAGACAATTTTTATCTAGCAACTTGCTTAGATCCCTCGTTCGGGAAGACAAACCATACAAAAATAGTGTTATGAAAATGATTTCCCTAGCCCCGATAGAAGTGGAAATCCTTTTGTGGCGAGGTTCGCCACAAAAGATTGAAACGGATAGCGGGATTAGCTCCTGAAAAAAAAATGTTTTATCATAAAATCGGGATGACAAGCAATGAGAGAAGAAAAAATAAAAAATCCGCTTAAATCTGCGTTTTCGCTTTAGCGAATCCGTCTCATCCGCGTGCCATATCTCACCAATAAGCACAAAAAAAAGTCCATCATAAAATGACGGACTTTCAATAACAGCTTATAAATAAATTATGCTGTTGGTATTTTTATTTTCCAACCCGGTTGAATCAGGTCAGGATTTTTAATAATATCTCTATTGGCTTCAAAAATTGATTCCCATGAAACACCGTGTGCTTTCCCTATTTTTGATAACGAATCGCCACTTGCAATAGTATATTCTGTAGTTGCACCTTCGGTAACATCAATATTCATTACCACATCACCAGCTCTAAAGTCAGGATCAATTTTTCCGTAAGCGTCCCAGATTTTTTGTTTATCATCTGCAGATTTTGATGTACCATCAATATACAATACATTATCCTGCTCTCTTACCTGCAAATTAGCGATTCCTAAATTAGTAGCAAGATCTGTTAACTCTTTGTATTTATCTTTTAAACTCATGATATCCTTATTTAATAGTTAACTTATTATCGACTTTTTTAGGTTTCAATTCCTGTACACTTTTTATCAGGTTTGGCAATTGACTTTTTTTGATTTCTCCAGAAAGTGTTACAACACCACCTACAACAGTTACACTTACACCATCATAATTATCAACTACTTTGTGTACCGCTTTATCTAATTCAGTATCCGGGCTAATTATCACAGCAGCTGCGGCAGTTTCTTCCGGCGCTACAATCTGGCAGTTGTTTACTACAGATTTTACCCCTTTAATTTCTTTTATAGAACTTTCAACACTTTGCTTTAATGCATCATCCTTACAAATTCCTGAAATCGTAGCAACTCCATCCTGTACGGTAACTTGAACTTCAGGAGTACTGCTTAATTTTGCACTGATTTCTTTTTGAATATCTGCATCTTTTGGTCCACAAGCTACTAACGAAATCGCAAGACCCATTCCTAATAAAACTGATTTAATCTTCATAATCGATATTTTTAATTAATTACTAATAAAGTTAAACGAATAAAAATACTAAATATTACATAATAATCTTACAATTTTATATTTTTTTAATTTAGAAGTTAAATTAAAATGGAGTTGTTGTTAATATCATTCTCTAATCCAGATAATTTTCCGGATACATAGTCTGACCGAATTTTTCAAAAAGAGTTTGTACTTTCTCTTTTTTAGTCGATTCATCGTCCGTAGAAGCTATTTCCATGTATTCCGCCATTTCTTCAAACAAACCATCCAATCCTGCCGGAGTTACGGTGCATAATAATTTAGCCGTTTCGTTACTCAGGTTTTTAAAACCATGAACAATTCCGCCTTTTGGGATATTGATAAACGAATTTTTCTTAGCGACATAACTTCCTAATTCTGATTTAAAAGAAACTTCCCCTTCTAACACATAAAAAGTCTCCGCAAAATCAGCATGAGAATGTGGATTTGGTCCCGCTCCCGGAGGAACCGACATTTCGATTACGGCATATTCTCCATCGGTTTGCTTTCCCGAAATTATGATTCGGTAATTTCCTCCGGCAATGTTTAGTTTTTGACCTTGGGTTTCGTTAACAGTTATGATTGGGTTTGGAGTTTTCATTTTTTAAGCAATTTTTAGTTTTTTCTACTCTGTTTTTTTATTTAATTAACTAAAATTAAAACTGAATATAAAGGCAAAATAGAATACGATTAATCCAATAAAAAGGAGAAAAATTCCCAAAGCTATCAACCCGGTTTTTACTAATTTATTCATTTTACAATTAATTTAAATTAATTTTTACAAAGAGATTCACTCATGCTGCGTCACATCATTATATTGCCAAAGCACATTTATTATTTTCCATTCTCCATTTGTTTTTACAATGTGCATATAATCAATCCAGGCATCGGCTAATAATTTTACAGATGCTGTTCTGGCAGAAACATCTAAAAGCTTAATTTCTTTTCTTGGATTCTTTGGGAATTTATCTCCTTTTACATTGTAAGTTTCGGCGAGAATAATCATGTTTTCGGTAAAATATTCAGATACAAAATCTTTTTGGGCTGTTTTATTTCTAAATACGGATCTCTTGACCATTCTTGGATGCAAAGCACTTTCCATCAATTTCGGATTTGGATTGTGTTGTGCTTCAATATATGCCAAAGCAACACGTTTTATGTCAAGTGTATCTTGAGCAGTTTGCGCCTGAAGTTGAAAAGAAAATAAAGCAATTGTAAATAATAAAAAGTATTTTTTCATTGGAAAAGAATATTTAATCATTAAATAATTTCGTTGTTTACTATTTCGAAATTATATCAAAAATGGTCTTTTCCTTTAATAATTTGCCTTGCAAAAATGGAATTCCAACAGGAAAACACCATGCTCCGGCAAAATATAAAAAATTAGGAATTCGTTCGTTCTTAAGTAACAGCGTTAATTTTTTTGAAACAAAATAGCTAAGATAAATATAACTGGCAAATACTATCAAAGTATACAAACCTGCTATTATTCCCAAAATTGTCCAAATAGAATTATCTAATAAAACTGGTTTATGGGTGATATCAAGTTCTAGATTTAATGTAAACTGAACGATACAATAGGAAAAAAATATCCAATATGAAATTTTAAAATACAGCTTATCTACAATTTCCTTTTCTTCAACATAATAAACAATAGCCCAAGTCCAAATTAAATAAATTAAAACGTCTATTGTAATGGAAATAGTAAATAATGGAAAGATAAATTCAAAATCTGTAAACAATAATATAATGGTGATTATTGCTGTTATTGTCATTGAAAGAAAAGGAACTAATAGTAATAATATCGCTAAAGTTGCAGGTTTTAATTTTAAAATTTTATAAAATATTTTTTCCATTTTGATAAGGTTAGTTTGTTTTGGTTGATGCTAAAATAATTCTTTTTCATCATAAATTAAATTATATGTTGTTATCATAATATTTTACGCCTAAACTTCACCAGATTGCTTCATTCAACGCAAAAAGTTGATTGTCCACAATCTTTGTGATCCTTCGACTCCGCTCAGGAAGACAATGGAAAAAAAAAATCCGCACAAATCCGCGTTTTCGCTTTAGCGAATCCGTTTTATCAGCGTTCCATTTCGTCAAGCTTATATTAAAATCGCTCCTTACTTTCTCATATTCAAAACACTCAAAAATCACTTGAATATTTATGAATTTCAGATTTGTGATTTGGTAAATTTCAGCCTATATTTGTTCTCGAATAAAAAGAATATGGAACAATTTGTAGTATCGGCTCGTAAGTATCGCCCACAAACCTTTAAGGATGTTGTAGGTCAGAAAGCCATTACCAACACTTTGCTAAATGCTATTGAAAGCAATCACCTTGCTTCTGCCCTTTTATTTACAGGACCGCGTGGAGTTGGAAAAACGACTTGCGCCCGTATTTTGGCTCGTAAAATAAATCAGCCGGGATATGATGATCCTAACGAAGATTTTGCTTTTAACGTTTTTGAGTTAGATGCGGCTTCAAACAACTCTGTTGATGATATCCGTAGCCTGATTGATCAGGTTCGAATCCCGCCACAAACTGGGCAATATAAAGTTTATATTATTGACGAGGTTCATATGTTGTCTTCGGCAGCTTTTAATGCTTTTTTGAAAACATTAGAAGAACCGCCTAAACATGCTATTTTCATCTTAGCAACAACAGAAAAACACAAAATTATTCCAACGATTTTATCTCGTTGTCAGATATTTGATTTTAAAAGAATTACCGTAAAAGATGCTAAAGAACATTTAGCGGAAGTTGCTACAAGTCAGGGAATCAATTTTGAAGACGATGCTTTGCACATTATTGCTCAAAAAGCTGATGGTGCAATGCGTGATGCTTTATCTATTTTTGACCGTGTAGTTTCATATTGCGGAACTAATTTGACGCGTCAGGCTGTAACCGAAAACCTTAACGTTTTAGATTACGAAACTTACATTAGTATTACCGATTTACTTTTAGAAAATAAGATTCCGGATCTTTTATTGGCTTACAATGATATTTTGTCAAAAGGTTTTGACGGACATCATTTTATTGCCGGTCTTGCATCACATTTTAGAGATTTATTGGTAAGCAAAACCCCCGCTACAATCTCTTTACTTGAAGTGGGCGAACAAGCACAGCAAATGTATGGCGTACAAGCTCAAAAATGCTCTCAGGAATTTTTATTAAAAGGAATTGATACTGCAAATGATTGTGATTTAAAATATAAATTAAGTCAGAATCAGCGTCTTTTAGTTGAATTATGCCTGATGCAATTGGCCTCTATCACTTTTGATGGAGAAAAAAAAAAGTTGAGCAATTCATAATTCCACCTACTTATTATAAAAACGGCAGCTACTCAATAGTTGAAGTTGAAAGTCAAAAGTCAAAAGTCGAAAGTCAACCTGAGACTGAAAAAACAACTGGAAATATTGCTGTTGAAACCCCACAAAAGGATGAAACTCCTGTAACTCCTAAAGCTGAAGCTCCTGTCACTCCAAAACCTGAAGTTAGCGGTGAACCTAAAATTTCGGCTTTTTCATTATCCAGTATTCGCAAGAAAAAAGAATTGGAAGCCACCAATAAATCTTATGTAAAACCTACGTCGGTAATGCCTACGGAAGAATTTACAGAGACTGAAATGTTAGTGGAATGGAATAAATATGCGCAGCGTTTGGGCGATAAAGGTTTGAAAATTATGGAATCGTTATTACTCATTAACGATCCAACTTTGGACGGAACTAAGATTACGCTAGAATTGCCAAATGAAGGTTCTAAACTGGATTTTGAAAGTCAGATTAATGGACTTTTAGGTCATTTAAAAGGTCATTTACACAATCACGACATCACAATTCATGTTAATGTAAATGAAGCGGTAGAAAGTAAAAGAAGTTTAAATGATCAGGATCGTTACAATCGTTTATTAGAGCTGAATCCAAATATTGAGCTTTTACGTTCTACTTTTGGATTGGATTTACATACTTAAGATTTTACATTGACTTTTTTTTAGCCACGAATTCACGAATTTTTATTTGCTGTACGCGAAATTACTATGTTTTTTTGCCGCGAATTTCACGAATTTTCATTAATTTTTTTATGAGGAATGTGTAAAAATTAATTAGTGAAAATTCGTGAAATTCGTAGCAACCTTTTTTTATTTATTTCTCATTCCAAAATCATACACTTTTTCAAGCCATTTTTTTCTCTGAGTATCTTCAGAACCTTTTATGATTCCGATGTAAGTTACTTTTACAGGTTTTACTCCAGAGAATTCTAAGGTTGATTTCTTTAATTGATTGACGCTTGGTCGTCCATAAAAAAATCTGTAATACCAGCTTGGCTGATCTAATGTTGTGATAATATGTGCCGTTTTTCCTTTTAGTAATTTATCCCACCAAACCGAATTTTCGCGATATTGAAACGCCATTCCGGGTAAAAACAAACGATCGATAAATCCTTTTGTAATTGCGGGAAGTCCGCCCCACCAAACCGGATGAATCCAAACTAAATGATTGGCTTTTTTAATTTTCTCCCATGATTCTAATAAATCAGGTTCTAATTCGGTTCGTTTTTGATAACCAAATTGTAAATTCGGATTAAAATTTAAAGAAGCAACTGTAATCGTATCAACTTCTGCTCCGGAAGCAATTGCGCCTTTTAAGTAAGATTCGGCTATTGCGAAATTAAAACTTGACGGATTAGGGTGTCCGTTTATAATGAGTATATTTTTCATTTTCCGTTAAGTTAATTTAATATTAATTGTACTATAATCCTGGAATGCATCATAAACTTCATGTGATGAATGTATTTGATGACTGAAATAAACTCCGCTCAGTAAAGTGTTACTCAACATTTTTTCGATATGTAAAACTGTAGAAAATGCAGTTAATTCAGCCTGACCTTTACTACTTTGTACGCTGACTTTTTTTATTTTATCATTAGTTTTAATAACTACTTCAAAAATAGTCTGATCTCCATTTCCACTTGAACCAAACAGCAATTGTCTTTCTCTTAGAAACATGATATTAAAAATCTTAAGCGATTGAAAATATCCCATTAAATTAGTTATAAACTTTGAGTTATACGTCATCTTAACAGAAACGGTTGGTACTTTTTCTATCTGATTTAAAATGAATAAATCCGGAACATCAAGGTTGTAAGCTTTACGTTTCCCTATTCCGAATGAAAAATCAAAATTTTCAGCATCTAAAAAGTGCTTGACTTTTTTTGGCTGGTTATTTCTATAAACAATGAATGGCTTACATACATTTTCGGCTAAAAAATTAGCTGAACTTTTTCCAGCCAAATCTTTCACAGAGTAATAAATATAGATATTTACTTCCTGAATTTTATGTTTTTCGGGCTCTGTAAAATTGATTAAACTTGCTACGATACCTCCCATCCAACCAGAGCTAAAAATAATTCGGCTATTTATTTGTTCAACTGATTTCGCTAAATTATATGCAGCAGTTAAATCCGGAGTTGGCTTTGTAATATCAATATAATCAAGTTTGTTTTTTATAGCAAACTGTAAAATTTCATTGTTACTATCTTTGGTACACATTACAATCAAATCGATTTTATTCTGTATAATGCAATTAAAAGTTTTAGGATTATTTACATCAATAACTAAATCATTGTTAGTATTTCCTAACTGGCGACTTCCAACAAACAAGTTATAGTCAGGATTTCTTCCTTCAAGAATACGCAATATGACTTTGCCTACTAATCCTGTTCCTCCAATTACTAAAATATTTTTTCTCATCATTATATATTGTTTTCAGCAAAAATAATGACGGAATATCTCTTAACAACCAGACAAATGTCCTATAAAATCGCTTTTCTGATTCGGCTTAAATGCCTTGGCGTTACGCCTAAATATGACGCTAAATATTGAAGCGGAATCAACTGAAGGTATTTTTTATGATGCTTGTAAAGTTCTTCGTAACGTTGCGTTCCGGACAATTTCTGGAAAGAAATCATTCTTTTTTGAAGCGTTACATATTCCATTTCAGTTAGTTTACGCCCTATTTGCTGCCAATGAATACCTAATTGATACAGCTTTTCTAAACTTTCACGGCTTAGGACTTGCAACTCTGTATCTGATAATGCCTGAATGTTTTCTTCGGCTACATTTTGTGTTATAAAACTGGAAAAAGATGCCATAAATTCGTTTTCGAAAGCGAAACAATTCGTGATTTCGTCTCCTTGATGATTGAAAAAATATGAACGTAAAATTCCTTTTTTAATAAATACAATTTCATCGCAAACCTGGTTTTCCTTTAATAAAAGTTCTCCTTTTTTGAGTGTTCTAAAAGTAATCAAATCATCTAATTGATCTAATTCATTTTGCGGTAAATCCTGAATCGATTGAAAAACTGATTTCATTATAAGGAAAAAAATTATTTATTTAGGGTTGAAAAACTATATTATTATATGTCGCTCCGCTGGAGCTTTGGCTGGGATCTGATCTTTCTATAAATATATCGCTCCGCTGGAGCTTTGGTTGGGATCTGATCTGTCTATAAATATGTCGCACCGCTGGAGCTTTGCCAGAGATCTGATCTTCTTTTCTATACATACCGCTCCGATGGAGCGTTTAATAATAGAAAACTAAACCATTTTAAAGGAAATTAATTTTTAGATTCAAAAGCGCGTTCTATCCTTTTATCGGGAATTAACCATAATAAAGCAACAATAAAGTAAGCTGCACCGGCAATCCATTCGTTATAAAATGAAGAAATTATTCCGATTACGTATAAAATTGAAGATGCTTTTCCTTTTACATCTCGTCCAATTGCTTTTGCCAATATGGAGTTTTCACCTTCGTTGTTAATGACAATTTTCTGTAAAATGAAATATGCTACAGAAGATAAAAACAAAACTCCGCCATACAATGCCATTGAGGCTTTAGCAAAATTATGTTCTCCCATCCAGCCCGTTGAAACGGGAATTAACGACAACCAGAAAAGTAAATGTAAGTTGCTCCACAAAACTTTTCCGTTTACTTTTGATAATCCGTGAAATAAATAGTGGTGATTGTTCCAGTAAATTCCAACATAAATAAAACTCAAAATATAACTTAGAAACTTCGGAATCAGCGGTTTTAAATCAGCGAATTCGTGCCCTTCAGGAACTTTTATTTCTAAAATCATGATGGTTATAATAATGGCTAATACACCGTCACTAAAGGCTTCGAGTCTTGTTTTGTTCATTTATTTATATTTATTGTATTTTCTTAGTGTAGCAAATATTAGAAAAAGTTCGCCGCGAATTTCACGAATTTTCACTAATTTTTCATACTTAATATGCAAAATAGTAATTCGTGAAAATTTGTGAAATTTGTGGCAAAAAATCTTTCTTCTTGCATCTTTATCTAACTCTTAGATTTTACCGTAGTACATTGCTTTTACGATTCCGTCAGAAAGTCCAATTTTTGGGACGTAAATTTGGCGTGCTCCACTCCATTTCATAGCATTCAGGTAAATTCTTGTAGCGTGAATAATAACATCGGCGCGATCAGAGTTTAAACCTAATTCAGCGATTCTTTGTTCGTAAGTCAATGAATTTAAAAACGCATACTGCGAATTAATATAAATGTATGAAAGCGGTTTTTCCTGTTGTTTTCCGGACATTTTAAACAATTTATTGATGTTTCCGCCAGAACCAATCAAGGTAACTTCTTCATACCCTGCGGTGTTGGTTTTAATCCATTTTTCGATTTCATCCCAAACCACACCATGAACCATATTGTTTAATAAACGAACTGTTCCGGCTTTAAAAGATCTTGAATTGACCAATTTCCCGTCTGAGAATAAAGTAAACTCTGTACTTCCGCCGCCAACATCTACAAAAAGATAGGTTTCGTCTGTTTTTAAAAGATGATGTAAATCTGTAGAAGCAATAATTGCCGCTTCTTTTTTACCATCAATAATTTCGATTTTTATGTCGGCTTTTTTCTTGATTATAGCAACAACTTCTTTGGCATTATAGGCTTCACGCATTGCCGAAGTGGCAAACGCCATATAACGTTCTACTTTATGTACTTTCATCAAAAGATTGAATGCTTTCATGGCATCAACCATTCGGTCTATATTTTCTTCCGAAATTTCTCCTACTGTAAAGGCATCTTGTCCCAAACGAATTGGTACACGAACAAGCGAACTTTTATTGAATTGCGGTTCTTTGCCATCTTGTTCTACAACATTGGATATCAGAAGCCTCATGGCATTTGAACCGATATCTATTGCTGCAAGTTTTTTTATATTAATCATGCTCACTTTATGATTTGAAATTTATTTTTAATTTATTTTTTGTGGAATCTGCTCTGACAACAAAACTTTATTTTGGTAATATTTATAAGTTTCAAGCTGAGCTCTAAATGGGGCATGATGATTTCGTGGCTTGTATTTATTATCTAATTTATAGGAATGATATCTCACTTTAACATTCCCTTTCCATGCAATACTAAAATTATCAATTAGTTCTTTCTTTATTTCAAGATCATAGATCGGGCAGGTTACCTCAACTCTTCCGTCAAGATTTCTGGTCATAAAATCTGCTGATGATATGTAAACTTCGGTTAAACCGGCATTCCCGAAAATATAAACCCGGGTATGTTCGAGGTAATTATCGACAATACTTATGGCTTCGATATTTTCGCTCATTCCAGGAATTCCAGGAATCAGGGAACAAATTCCTCTTACCTGAAGCTGGATTTTTACTCCTGCATTACTGGCTTCGTATAATTTATCGATCATTTTAAAATCTGACAAACTATTCATTTTTAATTTGATATGTGTTTTTCTACCTGCTAATGCGTGCAGAATTTCACGATCAATTAGTTTTATGAATTTGGTTCTCGTATAATGTGGCGATACTATTAAATGTTTGTATCTGTGTACTCTGTAATTGATATCAAAAAATTCGAATATTTTCGAAATGTCTTTCAAAATTCCCTGATGACAGGTGAAAAGGGTAACATCTGTATAAATTTTTGCTGTTGATTCATTGAAATTTCCTGTTGAAATAAATCCGTAACGGCGTGTTTTTTCATCTTCAACTCTTTCAATAACACAAATTTTACTGTGCACTTTTAAGCCTTTTATTCCAAAGATTAAATTATTTTTTTTTTTCAAGCAGAAGACGGCATACGAGATATTGGTTGCTTCATCAAAACGCGCCTGAAGTTCGATTTGTACGGTTACTTTTTTTCCGTTTTTCGCCGCATTAATCAAGGAACTAATGATTTGCGAATTTTTAGCCAAACGATATAGGGTAATTTTTATACTGGTTACTTTTGGATCTAAAGCGGCTTCACGCAAAAATTTGGTCAAATATGAAAATGACTGATATGGTGCGTGTAATAAATAATCTTTTCTGCTGATTTTTTCCAGAATACTTCCTCCCAAACTTAATCCGGGAATTGGCAATGGCTCGTTTGGTTTGTAGAGTAAATCATATCTTCCTAAATTGGGGAAATTCATATAATCACGACGATTATGATATCTTCCGCCTGGAATAATACTGTCCATTTCTACGATTTTCATTTTATCAAGAAAGAATTGTAATGTATCTTCTTCGATTAAATTATCATATATAAAACGAACGGGCTCGCCTATTCTTCTGTCTTTTACTGATGTTGCGATTTTTTCGAGCATACTTTTACTCAAATCACTATCAATATCTAATTGTGCATCTCGCGTAATTTTGATCATATGTGCCGAAACACTTTTATAATCAAAAATATTAAAGATGTTTTTTAGATTATATCTTATTACGTCATCAATTAAAATAACATAATGTTTTTCATCGTGCGATGGCAGGACAACAAACCTGTTTATAGTTTTTGGAATTTCGATAACAGCGTAACGAACTTCATCGTTTGTATTCATTTCTAAACGAACGGCAAGATATCCTAAAGTGTCTTTCAGAATAGGAAATTCGGCAAGATCATTTAAGATAATCGTCACTAATTCCGGACTTAATCTTTGGGTAAAAAAATCTTTTAGAAAAATTTCCTGATCGGCTGTAATTTCATTTTCATTGATCATGAAGATGTTTTCAGCCTCAAGTTCTGCTTCGATATTGCCTAAAATACGTAGACTTTCAGATTGCTGCTGAATCACGATTTCGGTAATATCCTTAATTAACTGGTGTGCAGAAACTCCTCCAAGATATTTTTCACCTGAAATTCCAGAAAGACTTAATCGTCTGATTGCGGCATAACGAACTCTAAAAAACTCATCTAAATTGTTCGAAAAAATTCCAACAAAACGCAGTCTGTCTAAAAGCGGAACCGTGTTATCTGCTGCTTCCTGAAGAACTCTGGCATTAAACGCTAACCAACTTTTTTCTCTATCGATATATTTCTGTTCGTACACTTTATTTATTTTAAATCTTTGGGGAAAATTGTTTTATGAGTTTTACCTTTATTAATGGTATTCCAGCTTTCTGCATCAAATTGTAGGGACACAAAACCGGAAGTAGGAACATTTTCGATAAAAACATCCCCAAATTTATTAACAAAATTTGTAATAGCCTCGTTATGTCCAAAAAGAATAACGCTTTCGAAACTATTATCACATGATTTGATAACCTTTTCGAGCTGTTTGTCATCAAAAGTATATAAATCGTCTTTAAAAATGATACTTTCTATAGGGTATGAAATATTTTGAGCAAATATAAGTGCCGTTTCTGAGGCTCGTGCGGCAGTACTGCTCCACATTATATATGTTTTAGGAAGAAATTTTGAAATGTTTGCTGATACATCATGAGCATCTAAAATTCCTCTTTTCATTAAAGGCCTGTCAAAATCTTTTAAAGGTGCTTCCCAACTTGATTTTGCATGGCGTATTAAAATTAAATTTTTCATAAGCTAAAGGTTTAGATACCTCTTAAGAGGTAACATTTTTTTATAGAACTTCTAATTTACAAAAGAAATATGAAACCCTCTTACTTTTTTAATTCTGTTAACATTTATTCTAAATTTTAACAGGAACATTTTAACTTTTAAGTGTAAAACTCACTAAAAAGTAAAAATTAAATATTTATTAAAATGTGCTCTTCATCTGTAAAATCAAACACTTAGTCGATTTGCGCATATTTGCAATAAATTAACTAAATAACTGATTATTAATCATTTAAAATATTTTAAAAATTGACTATTTAATCAAAAATGAAAGAAACTTCCTTTTTTTATTTGTTAGAAATTACCAAAAAAATTGCTTTTTAAACTGTTATTTAACAAAAAAGTGACGTTTCAACGAGTTTTTAGGTTAGTTACAGATAAAAAAAATCAAAAATAGTTGCTCTATATAACTTTGAATGTGTTAAAATTTTATAAATATCACAAACAAAAATCATAAGTTATGAGAACTAAAACTACTCTTGAAAAAGCAGTGAAATTTGTTAATAATTGTAAGTTCATTTTTTCTTTCCGAAATATTTTTAAGAAAAACCTTTTTCTCTTATTCTTTTTAATTCCAATAATTTCATTTGCTCAGTCTGGTTCGTGCAATGGTATCTTGATTGTTGAAAATAATGGAAATATCAGAAGCACTCCGCTTGACGGAACGTATTATTCGATGGTACTTACCAATAACAGCTCATCGACAGACACTTATGTCCTGAGTAAAAAGAATATTAATGTTTCCTGCGCCAATACTGACGGAAGTTCTACAGCAGGAAATATAACGATTAACGCAGATTTTATAGATTCTGAAAGGAATTCTATCAGCGAAATTACCTTAAATGCGGGGCAATCTGTCAATTTCTACATTCATATTACAATACCAAATGGGACTTCTATTCAAAAATGGTCTTGTGATGAGATTACTGCAACTTCAAAAAACTGTTCAAACTACGCTGTTACGACTGTTTTACATACTTATATCATTAATCCGGTTAATGATTAAAAACAAAAGATCAAGTATTCCCTTAAAATAATTTAAAATGGAAAAACTATTACTCTCTTTAAGCAATTATTTACGAGATTTTAAAAAAATATACTTCACTGTATTATTTCTTATGCCTTTATGTGGACTTGCGCAATCAATCACAACGAACAAAACCGTAACTGCCAATGCAACAAATTGTGGCATTGTGAATGTAAAAGTTGCTATTACGGGCGCGAATCCTATTACTCGTAACTCTGACGTAATTTTAGCAATTGATGTTTCCGGAAGTATGGGAAATACGATTTCGGGAGATTTTAAAACATCTATGGATTATGCGAAAGATGCTGCAAAAGCGTTTCTGACTCAGGCAAAAGCGAATCCTCAAAACCGAATTGCGATTGTTGCCTACAGTACAACTGCGTCTTTAAAAATAGGACTTACTTATTTGAATGCGGCGGGTGTAACTTTGATAACCAACCAGATTAATGCTTTGCAGGCAACAAATTCTACCAATATTTATGCGGGAATTGTTAAAGCTGAAACTGAATTAGAAACAAACGGACGTTTTGATTGCAGCACGGCAAGGGCAATTATTTTACTTACAGATGGTGTAACTAATGTAACTGGCACAAACGGAAATACAAATTGTAGTGTCAGCAAAACATCACAATGTGTTACCGATGCTATAAATGCTGCAACAAATGCAAAAACGACAACAAAATCAAGTGTTGTTTATAATAATCAGGTTTTTTCGGTGGGGCTTTTTGGAGGTATCAGCGGCAATATCAATACTAATAACAGCGATCAGAATATTGCTAAATTTACTTTGGATGGTATCCAGGGAAGTCCGGCTTCTATTACGCAAAGCGGCGCTAATTTAACCGCCATATACAACCAGATAGCGACTCAAATTTCATGGATTGCTCAAAATTTAATTACAAAAGAAACTGTTATTCCCGGTTTTACAATTGCTTCGATTACAACAAGCAAAGGAACTACTTCGTTATCAGGACAGGTGATTACTTGGAATACTGATTTTTTAAATTCGGAAACTATTACTTTAAATTACCAATTAACTCCTACGGGAACCGCGTGCGGAACTCAAACGGTGAGTACTTCGACTTTAAATTATCAAAATTCAGCTTGTGCCAATGATTCAAAAGCAATCAGCAGTCCAAGTTATTTTGTTCCTTGTGCGCCTGTAATTACAGGGGTTTTAACAGCCTGCGGATCAACTACATTAACCGCTACAACAAATGCAGCTTCGCCAGCCTATGTTTGGTATAAAGATGGAAATGTCATAAGCGGAGAAACTGCTGCTACACTTTTGGTAACCGTAAGCGGTGCTTATAAGGTAAAAGTAAAAAATGGCGTTACAAATTGTGAATTAACCTCAGCAGAATCTACAGTTTCTATTAGTCCGGCAGCGGCACTTACAGCTCCTGCAAATGCAAATATTTCGGGCTGCGGAACATCAGCAATAACCGGACTTTTGTATAGTACGGCAAGCACGACTATAACTTTGGCTCAATTAACAACTGCAGGAGGAATATTGCCTAACAATGCTTCAATAGGAAATTATACTATTTCTTATTCTGATGTTGCATCCGGAACTTGCCCAACAATTGTTACCCGAACTTTTAAAGTGGCGACAAGTTGCGGAAATAGTACTTCGGCACAAATTATTACAATCACAGATACTACTGCGCCAACATGGATAACTCCCGTTTCTTCTTTGAATAAAACCATTGAATGCAGCGACGCTTTGGGTTTGACTTCCGCGCAAGCGTTGTTTCCTGTGGCTTCAGATTTATGTGATAGCGATGTTTCGAATATTGTAAAAGTAAGCGGTGTTTTTGTGGCTTCCGCCGATTGTTCGAATTCGGGAACTTATACGAATACATGGACGGTGAAAGACGATTGCGGAAATACTTCTGAAACTTTTACACAAGTAATTACAATTCAGGATACTTCTGCTCCAACTTGGTCAACTCCCGTTTCTTCTTTGAATAAAACTATTGAATGCAGCGACGCTTTGGCTTTGACTTCCGCGCAAGCGTTATTTCCTGCGGCTGTAGATTTATGCGATAATGATGTTTCGAATATTGTAAAAGTAAGCGGTGTTTTTGTGGCTTCCGCAGATTGTGCAAATGCGGGAACTTATACGAATAAATGGACGGTGAAAGACGATTGTGGAAATATTTCTGATGCTTTTACACAAGTAATTTCTATTGAAGATACTACTGCGCCAACTTGGTCAACTCAAATTGCTTCTTTGAATAAAACTATTGAATGCAGCGATGCTTTGGCTTTGACTTCCGCGCAAGCGTTATTTCCTGTGGCTTTAGATTTATGTGATAATGATGTTTCGAATATTGTAAAAGTAAGCGGTGTTTTTGTGGCTTCTGCCGATTGTGCAAATGCGGGAACTTATACGAATACATGGACGGTAAAAGACGATTGCGGAAATACTTCTGAAACTTTTACACAAGTAATTACGATTCAGGATACTACAGCGCCAACTTGGTCAACTCCCGTTTCTTCTTTGAATAAAACTATTGAATGTAGCGATGCTTTGGCTTTGACTTCCGCGCAAGCGTTGTTTCCTGTGGCTTTAGATTTATGTGATAGCGATGTTTCGAATATTGTAAAAGTAAGCGGTGTTTTTGTGGCTTCCGCGGATTGTTCGAATTCAGGAACTTATACGAATACATGGACGGTGAAAGACGATTGTGGAAATACTTCTGAAACTTTTACGCAAATAATTACGATTCAGGATACTTCTGCTCCAACTTGGTCAACTCCTATTTCTTCTTTGAATAAAACTATTGAATGCAGCGACGCTTTGGCTTTGACATCCGCGCAAGCGTTATTTCCTGTGGCTTCAGATTTATGTGATAATGATGTTTCGAATATTGTAAAAATAAGCGGTGTTTTTGTGGCTTCCGCCGATTGTTCGAATTCGGGAACTTATACGAATACATGGACGGTGAAAGATGATTGCGGAAATACCTCTGATAATTTTACGCAAGTGATTTCTATTGAAGATACTACTGCGCCAACATGGATAACTCAAATTGCTTCTTTAAATAAAACTATTGAATGCAGCGATGCTTTGGCTTTAACTTCTGCGCAAGCGTTGTTTCATGTGGCTTTAGATTTATGTGATAGCGATGTTTCGAATATTGTAAAAGTAAGCGGAGGTTTTATAGCTTCTGCCGATTGTTCGAATTCGGGAACTTATACGAATAAATGGACGGTGAAAGACGATTGCGGAAATACTTCTGAAACTTTTACACAAATAATTGCACTTGAAGATACTACAAAACCAATATTTATTGGAGATCTTCCATCTGATAGTACTGTTTCTTGCGACGCTGTTCCTGAACCTGCAAATGTAGAGGCTTTGGATAATTGCAACGGTAATTTACCTATTGTTTTCAGCGAAATAAAAAGCAATATCGTAAACGAATGTGCTACAAATTACACCTTAACTCGTACCTGGAAGACCAGCGATTGTGGCAGAAATACAGCATCTTACACTCAAATTATTACGGTTAGAGATACTACTCCGCCCACGGGAACTGCTCCTGCCGATGTCACTAATTTGCAGACTGTTGCCGATATTCCCGTTGGAAATGTGACCGACATAATAAATCCCGCTGATAATTGCAGTGCTACGGTAAATATTACGGTTAGTGATGCTAATAATGGCGGCACTGGTTGTGAAGGAAACGCTTATATCTTAACCAGAACATATATTTTGACGGATTGTGCGGGCAATAAAACCGAATTAAAACAAACTTTTACTGTCGAAAATAAAGTTTCGGTAACAGGAATTGCTACTAATGCAACTTGTTTTGGCGGAAAAGATGGTTCTATTTTAGTTACCAATAGTCCTGGATCAACTGTTGTTATTACCAATGAAAATAATGAAGTTGTTGGAAATTCGAATTTATCTGCCGGAACTTACACCCTTACAGCAACATCAGCAGTAAATTCAGGAAACCAGACTTGTTCTGCAATTGTAACTGTTGTGATTACGCAACCCATTTATACGGTTAAAATTTCCGGACAAATCATTAATAAAGACACGAATACGCCCATTGCAAATGTGCCGGTTACTTTAGTTCCGCAAGGTGCTACAACTGGTCCTGTTTTATTGCGTATTACGGGTGCTGATGGTTTTTATACTTTTTCGGGTATGGTGGCCGGAAGTTATTTAGTTCAGGTTCAAGATGCTAATTTAAATAGCGCACATCAATTGTATCCTGTAGATTCCAGTTTGTTTTTTACCACTCTTGAAGACTGTAAAATTCAGCAACATAATTTTGAATATGGCGCATCAACGCTTCCCGTTTTAGGTGATTATGTTTGGTATGATACAAATAGTAACGGAATTCAGGATGAATGGTATGACGCTAATAATGACGGAATTGTTACTAAAAATATCCCAGACGGAAACGGCGCCGTTGATTACAGTCAATGGGAATGGATTGACCTTAATGGCGACGGAAGTTACAAAGGAACTTTGAATGTTGGGGAATTAAATGCAGGCGGTTTCGGGAATTCTTTGAGCCCGAATGTTATTATTGATGGTCCTAACGGCTATCATCAGGAAGTAATTGTAGGTATTGAAGGTTTCTGGAGAACGAGACCAAATGCTGTAAATCCTTATGGAGATTACACGATTAAACTCGTAAAAGATGCTAATCTTAATGCTGTTGCTTCGGCTTTAGGAAATACTGGTTTGGTAAAAGTGCTTCCATCTATTACAGATAAAAAAGCGACCAATAAAACCAGTAAATCACAATTACACACAGTTTGCAGTACAACCGGCGGTGCAAGCGGATACATTGTAACTATTACGCCTGAAGATTTAGTTCATTTAAATGCTGATTTTGGTGTGAATTGCAAAGTGTTCGCTGATATTGTGGCTAATGATGATTCGGCTGGACCAATTGCGAGCGTTAACCATATCACGGAAAATGTCCTCAACGTATTAAATAACGATACGCTCGAAGGTGTTGTTGTAAAAGCATCTGATGTAATTATAACGACTGTAACACCAAATGAATTTTTACAATTAAATCCGGACGGATCTGTTGCAATTTTACCAAATGCGCCGGTTGGAACATTGACATTGGTCTACCAAATTTGCGAGGCAGATCAAACATCAAATTGTGATACGGCAACTGTAACTGTTATAATTAGTGCTTCAATTCCGGCAATAATTGCTAATGATGATACTTACAATAACATTGGCTGTAACACTTTTGGATTAGTCGGCAATGTTTTGAGCAATGATTTTAAAGGTTTGACAAAAGCTTCATTAGATCTGGTAAACTTCACCTTATTGAGTTCTAATATCGGAACAAAAACGGATCCGAATATCACTTTTGACATTTTAGGAAACGCAACCGTTTCGGCTTTAACACCTGCGGGAACTTATACTTACAGTTATCAGATTTGTGATAAACTAAATGCTGATAATTGCGATACTGCAACTGTGACAATTATTGTGGTTCCAAATGCAGTAACAAATATATCGAGTACGGCTTGTAATGATGATTCGACACTTATTGATTTACTGGCTTTATTACCGGAAAATACGCCAACAACAGGAATTTGGATTGATCCAAATAATAGCAATACGATACAAGGCAATACTTTTAACGCATTAGGTTTAGCACTTGGCAATTATACATTTGAGTATAAAATAACCAACCAAATTTGTCCAAGAAGCATTTTACTGACTATGATAATTAATAATGATTGTAAAGTATTAGCGTGCGGAAATGTGATTGTTCACAACGCGTTTTCTCCTAATGGTGACGGAATAAATGATGTTTTTAAAATAGACAGTATTGACGATATAACTTGTTATCCTGAAAACGACGTAGAAATCTACAATCGCTGGGGAATATTAGTATTTGAAACTGAAAATTATAACAATATTACAAATGTATTTGACGGAGTATCCAGAGGAAGAACAACGGTAAAACAATCTGACGGATTACCTACGGGAACTTATTTCTACATTATTAATTACAAATCATTAGACGGCAATAATGTACTTCAAAATAATAAAAAAGACGGGTATTTATATCTATCCAAATAAAATCAATAGTAATACTATAAATAATCTACTATGAGAACAAAATTATTTTTCTTCGTCATTATGTTTGTCACCATTGCCGGTTATGCACAACAAGATGCACAATTTACGCAATACATGTACAACACAATAGCTATTAATCCAGCTTATGCGGGATCGCGGGGAGCTTTAAGTGTTTTTGGTTTGTACCGCACCCAATGGGTTGGGCTTGACGGAGCTCCGGAAACCAGCAGCTTTTCTGTCAATTCACCTATTAATAATAGTAATTTAGGAATTGGCGTATCACTTGTAAACGATAAAATAGGACCAACTAACGAAAACAATCTTTCTGTAGATTTATCCTATACTGTTCAGACTTCGGCAGATTTTAAATTGTCGTTTGGTATCAAAGGAACTGCTAATTTATTCAATCTTGACATCAATAAATTAAATCCCGAGATTCAGGGAGATCCACAATTTCAGGATTTGGATAATAAATTTTCGCCCAATGTGGGAGCCGGAGTTTATTGGCATTCTGATAAAGCCTACATTGGATTATCAGTTCCTAATTTTATCGAAACCAATCGTTATGATGATAATGAAATTGCCATTTTTAAGGATAAAATCAATTATTACTTCATTGCAGGTTACGTTTTTGATTTGGATAAATACCAATACATAAAATTCAAACCTGCCTTACTTACAAAAATGGTCGAAGGAGCGCCGCTTCAGGTTGATGTTTCGGCAAATTTTATGTTCATTGATAAATTTGTTGTGGGTCTTGCTTATAGATGGAGCGCTTCTATAAGTGCCATGGTGGGATTTCAGGTTACAGACGGACTTTATATTGGATATGGTTACGATCGCGAAACCACCAACTTAAACAACTATAATTCAGGATCTCACGAAATATTCCTGCGTTATGAATTCTTCAAAAACAATGGTAAACTGACAACTCCTCGTTTCTTCTAAAAATAAATGATTATGAAAAATTATATATTCCTTTGCTTCAGCCTTATAATTGTTTTTTCATTTAACAGTTATTCGCAGAAATCAAAAACAGCTGCCGGAGACAAAAAATACGACAGTTACGCTTATATTGATGCTATTAAAACCTATGAACGTGTTGCTCAAAAAGGATACAAGTCTGAAGATATGTTTAAAAAACTAGGCAATTCCTATTACTTTAATTCTGATTTTGAAGGCGCTGCAAAATGGTACGGTGCATTATTTGAAATGAATACAGCGGTAGAACCTGAGTATTATTACAGATATGCGCAATCGCTAAAATCAACGGGACAAAACGAAATGGCAAATAAAATTTTATCTGAGTTCACCGCCAAATACAAAAACGACAACAGAGGAAAATTATTCAAAGATGATGTCAATTATCTAGATGAAATCAAAGCAAATTCAGGACGCTATACAATTGAAGATGCGGGAATCAACTCAAAATATTCTGATTACAGTTCCTATGTTTACGACAATAAAATCTACTTTGCCTCAGCAAGAGATACAGGAAATTTTTCGCAGCGCAAACACAAATGGACGAATGAATATTTTACCAATTTATATTTTGCCGATGTTGATCCAACAACAAACAAAAGTTCGAAAGTCAATAAATTCAAAACTTCGATAAATACTAAATTTCATGAATCTTCTCCGGCTTTCGCCAAAGATGGAAAAACAGTTTATTTTACCCGAAACAATTATGTAAACGGCAAAAAAGGAAAAGATGACAACAAAATTACTTTAATAAAAATATACAAAGCCACGCTGGATAATAATGGAAAATGGGCGAATATAACCGAACTTCCTTTTAATAGTGACAATTACAGTACGGCTCATCCTGCACTTAGTCCTGACGATAAAACTTTATATTTTGCCTCAGACATGGCGGGAACTTTAGGACAATCAGACATTTATAAAGTGACGATTAATGGAGATAATTACGGAGCTCCGCAGAATTTGGGAAACAGCATTAATACCGAAGGCAAGGAAACTTTCCCGTACATTACTAATGAGAACGAAATTTATTTTGCTTCTGACGGTCGTCCCGGACTTGGCGGATTGGATGTTTTTGTGGGCAAAATTGAGGATGACGGAACTATAAGTAACATTCAGAATCTGGGCGCTGATATAAATTCTCCTAAAGATGATTTTGCGTATATAATAGGTCCGGTTTCCCGAAGAGGCTATTTTAGTTCCAATAAAGATGGTGGCAAAGGTTCTGACGATATCTATAAATTCTTGGAAACCCGAAAACTTCAATGTATTCAGGAATTAACGGGAATCATTACTGATGCTGAAACAAATATGATTTTACCTGAAACAAAAGTTACTATATATGAAGGTCAAAACATAAAAAGCACTACAATTTCTGACGGAAGCGGCGCATATACTTTTCCTGTAGAATGTGGAAAAACCTATAATCTAAGAGCCGAAAAACAAGATTATACCACGAAAGAAGTCAGTATTACTATTAGCAAATTGACAGGAAAAACAAGTTTGCCAATTGCCTTGGATAAATCAACTTGCAAAGTCATGATTGGCGATGATTTAGGGAAATGTTTCGCAATTAAAATGATTTATTTTGATTTGGATAAATCCAATATCAGAATTGAAGCCGCTTTAGATTTAGAAAAAATCCTCGACGTATTGAACAACAATCCCACAATGAAATTAGACATTCGTTCACACACAGATAGTCGGGCAACATTTAAATACAATGAATCTTTATCTGACAGAAGAGCAAAATCGACTATTTCATGGCTGATTAAAAATGGTGTTGCCAAAAACCGATTAACCGGAAAAGGTTACGGTGAAACCCAACTTGTAAACGGCTGTTCTGATGGCGTACAATGTACAGAGGAAGAACATCAAATGAACAGAAGAAGCGAATTTATTATTACCGAACTATAAAGGATAAATTCAAAATTTTTGAAATTCCAAGTTTTTTAAATTCCAAATTCCAATAATGAATCCGTTATTGGAATTTGGAATTTCTTCTTTTATCTTTCATCTTTTATCTTTCATCTTTCATCTTTCATCTTTCATCTTTCATCTCTCTTCTTTCATCTTTCATCTCTCTTCTAAACAGAAAGTCGTTGTAAATCAATGATTCACAACGACTCCTAAAAACCAACCAGTCCAATAATATATCTAAATTTTTGCGAATATATTCGTATAGTATTTTTTTCCGGTTGCATCAGTTGTTACTGATAAACCAAAATGAGTATAATCACCTTCGATATTTGCTTTATGTCCAGGACTATCTAACCACCCTTTTACTACAGCTTCAGATGTTTTGTAATTATAAGCGACGTTTTCGCCTACTTTTTTTGCTCCTAAAACAGTTATAATATTATCTGAACGTGAAGTGAAATCATTATGATCGACAACATTATTAGCGATCATATATTTATTATGCTCCTCACATTTAAACGAAATATGATTTATTTTTTCTAATGCATTTAAACCAATACTTACTCGATAATCGTTGATAAGTTTCATGGTTTCAATCTCTGAATCGTTGTACGCGTAGTTCGTAATCAGAGTTCCTGTTGTAATACTATTATCTGTTCCTTCGGCATTGTCATCTGCTGAGCATGAGTTCATTGCAATAAGCATCACAACGAACATCATGGCACACATAATCTTTTTCATAAATCAATAGCAGTTAAAATTAAAGTAGATGTTGGGGCAAATTCCTTAATATATTATTTTAATAAATTGTTCTTGTTTTTTCTTCTTCAAACATATTCAATTTATCGGCAAACTACAAAATTAATCGATGAAATACATATTATATCCTTTATTCAGAATAAAAATCTTACATTAAGAAGATAGTCGTTCTATCTTCCATGAAAAATCAGATTGACTTTGATAACGAATCCTGTCATGCAGCCTGTTAGGTCTTCCCTGCCAAAATTCTACTTCTAAAGGAGTTACTAGAAATCCTCCCCAATTGTCCGGTCTCGGAATTGGTTTTCCTTCAAACTCAGCTTCTAGTTTTTTTAAATTATCTTCTAAAAATGTTCTTGACGGAATTACTTCACTTTGATGCGAAACTATCGCACCTAGTTTACTTCCGTCAGGACGGGAATCAAAATAACCATCAGATATATTTTCAGATGTTCTTTGTGCAATTCCTTTTATGATTACCTGACGTTCCATTTCCTGCCAAAAAAAAGACAAACAAACATGAGGGTTTGCAGCAATTGCTTTTCCTTTTTCTGAATCATAATTGGTATAGAAAATAAAACCTTCCTCAGAAAATTTCTTTAGTAAAACAACTCTTGATTTCGGGAAACTATCTAATCCAATTGTTGAAACTGTCATGGCGTTTACTTCTCCGTTTGCGCCGAAATCCTCCACTTCATGAAACCATCTGTTAAAAAGATTAATGGGATCTTCCGGAATATTAGATTCTAATAATTCACTTTTCTCATAAGATTTTCTATAATTGCTTAAATCATTCATTTTTTTAGATTGTTAGATTTTTGGAATCCTTAGATTGTTAGATTTTAAACTTAGTAACTTAGAACCTCAGCAACTTAGAACCTTAGACTAAAACTCAAAACTAACTCCGTCATCTCCGGATAAAACATTTGGAAAAATGGTTTCGGCTTCTTCTTTAAAACGTTCAATTCCGTCATATCGAGTTGAGTAATGACCTAACACAAGATGTTTGGCATTTGCTTTAAGCGCGATTGTGGCGGCTTCTTTTGCTGTTGAATGCAATGTTTTTTGTGCCAAAGCAGCTTCGGATTCTAAAAAAGTAGCTTCGTGATACAGAACATCCACATCTTTAATAATCGGAAGTATAACTTCGTGATATACGGTATCAGAACAAAATGCGTAACTCAATGGAGGAATTGGATCAAAAGATAATTTCTCATTTTCGATTACAGTTCCGTCATCCAGCGTGATGTCTCCGCCATTTTTTATCTTTTGATAATATGCGGTATGAATATCGTATTGCTGAACCGCTTCAACATTCAGTTTTCTTTCTCCGGGTTTTTCCTGAAACAAAAAACCATTCGTATACACGCGATGTTTTAAAGGAATTGTTGTAACAATTACGCGATTATCTTCAAAAATAACTTCACTTTCTTTCGATTCTAATTCATGGAAAAACAATTCATAAGTTGTCCATGAATTGGACAATTTAAGTTGTAAAGTGATAATTTCTTTCACTCCTTTTGGACCGTAAATATGTAAATCAGTTGTACGTCCTAAAAGTGCAAATGTAGAAATGGTTCCTATTAATCCAAAAAAGTGATCTCCGTGCAAATGCGAAATAAAAATGTGATTAATTTTTGAGAATTTAATCTTGTTTTTACGCAATTGAACCTGAGTTCCTTCGCCACAATCAATTAAAAACAATCTGTTTTTAATTTCTAAAACCTGCGAGGTCGGATTAGTAAGTGTTCTGGGAGTTGCGGCATAACAGCCAAGTATGGTGAGCTTCAATTTTTATGTTTATTCGTTTAATTGTTTATTGTTGAATCGTGAAATTGGTAATTTGTCAATCATAAATTGATTAAACAGCTTAACGATTAACCAATTAACAGTTAAACAATTAAACCAATTTTAAAATCCCAGGTCTCTTTCTATTTCGTCCATTTCAATAATATCGTGTGCTTCTAAAAGAGAAGGAACTACGATTAATTTATCAGAAATTGCATTAAAATCAAGATCTGCAACCACGATTACAAATGACTTTTTTGATTTTTTTTGTTGTTTCGAAAGGGGTAAAAAAAGTTTCAAATCTTTCTCAGTCAATCCGGAATCAGCTGATAAATCGATTATAATATTTTGTTTTTCAAAGGTTTTAAACTGCTGCGTTACTTTTTCCAGAAAAGCATTAAAATCTCCCTGTGTATTTTTAATTGTAACGGTATGTCCTTTTTGATCTACTTTCATCTTCTTATTTATGGGCGCTTATTTCAAAAGCTAAGGTACGTTTTTTTTAGTTTTATTTTTTGTTTCATATTGAAATGAGAATTTACCGCAAAGGCCGCTAAGTTTTTTAACTAATATTATGTTGAGAAAACACAAAGTTCGCAAAGTTAGATCAATACAAAGCTTTACAAAGTAAATGAAAAAATTTACCGCAGAGCACGCAAAGTTTTTTGTCTGGCGTTGCGGTTAGTAAACACGAAGTTCACAAAGCTAGATCAATACAAAGCTTTAGGGTAAAAGTTAGTTTCAATTTTGAGGCTTCAGGTTTGTCAGGCTGAGCGGAGTCGAAACCTGTTCCTATTGGTGCGTCCTTCGACTTCGCTCAGGGTGACAATCATTTCAAAACTGAGACCGAGACTGAAAACTGCGACTGAAAACTGAAAACTAAAACCTACTGAATCTTAGACGCCAATAAATAAATCACCGCCATTCTGATCGCTACTCCATTCTCCACCTGATTCAAAATCACCGAATGACTGGAATCAGCAACTTCAGAAGTGATTTCTACTCCTCTGTTGATTGGTCCGGGATGCATGATTACGATTTCTTTACCAAGGGAATCTAATAATGGTTTATCGACTCCATATTGTTGTGCGTATTCACGTGTTGAAGGGAAAAAATTGACGTCCATACGTTCGTTTTGTACCCGAAGCATATTCGCAACATCACACCACTCTAATGCTTTTCGTAAATTCGGCTCGACCGTAACTCCAAGTGATTCAATATATCTTGGGATAAGCGTTTTAGGCCCGCACACTTTTACTTCTGCACCTTGCATTTGCAAAGCATATATATTTGATAAGGCAACTCTTGAATGCAAAACATCACCTACAATAACTACTTTTTTTCCGGCTACATCGCCTAATTTTTCTCTGATAGAATAGCTGTCTAATAAAGCCTGAGTGGGATGTTCGTGTGCTCCGTCTCCGGCGTTTACGATACTTGCTTTGACATTTTTAGATAAAAAATAAGCCGCTCCGGGATTGGAGTGGCGCATTACAACCATGTCAACTTTCATGGAAAGGATATTATTTACAGTATCAATCAGGGTTTCTCCTTTTTTAACCGAAGACTGAGCTGCCGAAAAACTAATAACATCGGCGGATAATCTTTTTTGAGCTAACTCGAACGAAAGTTTTGTTCTGGTACTGTTTTCGAAGAAAATGTTAGCAATCGTAATATCTCGTAATGAAGGAACTTTTTTAATAGGTCGGTTAATGACTTCTTTAAAATGATCGGCAGTTTCAAAAATCAGGTTAATATCATTCTCGTTGATGTATTTTATTCCTAATAAATGATTTACGCTTAATTCTTTCATTTTTATTTCTTTAATATTTATTTGTCAAATTCCTGAAGTTCTGAAAATATTCAGTTCTTCAATGCTTTAAAGAGAACTTCTCTATTGAACCATTCTGTCTACCACTTCACTATAATCCTGCAAATCTCTTGCATCTTCATCAAAAATCTTCTGCCATCTGAAACCTGGAATTTCAATTTTTGTTTTTGCAGAACCGTCCCATTTTATTTTAAAATCGTTGTTTATTAAAACTTCGGCAACTCGCTTCCCTACTTCTATTGTAGTTGCATCATCAGTATTGTCTACTTTCTGAAAAGCAATAAACAAATTCGAATCTTCAACAGCAACTGCTCTTGCCAAATCCTGTCCATGATAAAAACAATAACCATCAGACTCAACTTCGTTTTCCTGCAATTCTCTTTCAACCTCAACTACTTCATATTCACCTTCGGTTGTCGTGTAACCAGCGTTGTGAAGCGCTACAATATTTTCATCACCTAATTCATCAAACGCTTTTATTAGCCTTTCAGTATCTGTTGGGCTTTTCCATTGTTTACTTTCTGCAAGTAACTTTTGGTATTCCTCTTTTATTTTATCGAAAGCCCACTCTTCTGAAATTTCGTCTGCAAATTCGTTGTCTTCAATTTCTTCTAAAATGTTTTCCTGAATCTCATCAAGAGAAAGAAATCCCATTCTGACCTGATTAAAAATTGATTCATAAATAAACGCTTCGTTCTCTGTCATGTTTTTTTGTTTAATCGTTTTATTTTTTAACCGTTTATTTGTTTGTTTATTTGTTAAATTGTTTAATCGTCTCGTTTTTGCGATTAACAGTTTAACGATTTACCCTATTAAACTTTTTAATCCTCTCATTTTCCGATTTAACAATTAACCGGTTAACCGATTAAACTTTAATTAGTTATCAGGAAAACGGTGTCTTCTCCGTCATTTTCTTTCCAGCTTACTTTTACTTTTTCGCCATTAATTGCATCTACCTGACGACCGCGATAATCGGGCTGAATAGGTAAATTACGACTAAAACGTCTGTCGATTAACACTAACAATTCGATTTCTGAAGGTCGCCCAAAAGACTGAATTGCGGTTAAGGCAGAACGAATGCTTCGTCCGGTAAACAATACATCATCGATAAAAATGACTTTCTTGTTTTCGACTATAAAATTTATTTGTGTTTTGTTGGCTTCTAATGGTTTATCAGTTCGGCGAAAGTCATCTCTAAAAAAAGTGATGTCCAGATATCCCAAAGAAATTTCAGGGACCTGATATTCGTTTTCTAATATTTGTTTTAAACGTTCAGCTAAAAAAACGCCTCTCGGCTGAATTCCGACTAAAATAGTATCTGAGAAATCTAAGTGTTTTTCGATTAACTGACAAGCCAAACGATGGAGTATGATAGTAACTTCTTTTGAATTAAGTAATACTTTTTGGCTCATAATTAAGTGTGATGTTTGGTTGGGCAAATATACAAAATCAGAATTATTTGTTGGGGTGTTATGTGGGGAAATATTTTTTTTTGATTTTTAGCAAGAAGAAGAATTTAAAGCAGCTTTTTTTATACAAATTTATTCCAATGACTTTAAAAATAAAATCTTAAATTTGTAAGAAATTATACAGAAAAATGGGTGTGTTTTATAATGGTGCTAATTGCGATATTTATATAGGTAAAGGAGCTGGTAAAAAATTACTCCAAGAGATTTCAAATGCGAAAAAATCCGTTAAAATAATTTCTCCATACCTTTCCCCTTCATTAATAAATGAATTAATAGTCCTTCATTTAAAAGGTATCAAAATTTCGTTAATAACAAATGATACAATTGAAGATTTCCACAAAGACTCTGATAAAAATATTTATAAATTAATTCTTCAAAAACGTACTTTAGATCACGATGCTGAAGAAATAAGAAATAAATGGATTAATGTTGAAGAAATACTTCGTTATATATTTTGGGGATTATCTGCTATTTTAGTTTTTACATTATTTTTATTTAATAATTTTAAACTTTTTTATATTCTAATTCCTTTATCTTTAATCTTTATTGTAAGGAAAGCTTATTTAAATAAAATAAGAAATAAACGCATCTATCATTATCAATATAATCAGTTATTTCTTTTCAAAGTTTTTATATCATATCAAAAGACGAATACTAACGCAAATACATTTATTCATGGTAAAATATATATAATTGACGACGAAATAGTTTTTATGGGTTCATTAAATTTTACCTATAGCGGCACAACAAATAATTATGAAACAAGAATTAGGACTATAGATAAAACTGCTGTAGATAAAATTGTAAAAGAGCATGATGACTTATTTTACAGATCTGGTTATCCTGAAAGAGATATTCAAGATTGGGGAAAAGAATTGTATAAGGAACCTATAAATTAAATCATAATAGTTTCAATTAATAGAATCACTCACAAAGACGGTGTAAATTAAAGGTAGAATATCTATTACTCTTTTCCTTTCTTGTGCTTGTAAACTGGATTAAAATCCAGCTCTACGATATGTTCGAGCCGATGGCTCTTTTTTTTAGATAATGTTCATTACAATTGATAGATATAAAAAATAAGTATGGAAAAAACAGTAAATTTAA
This sequence comes from Flavobacterium psychroterrae, assembly GCF_018380615.1. Classification (GTDB taxonomy): domain Bacteria; phylum Bacteroidota; class Bacteroidia; order Flavobacteriales; family Flavobacteriaceae; genus Flavobacterium; species Flavobacterium psychroterrae. The sequence continues at coordinate 70,956 of NZ_JAGYVZ010000007.1, forward strand.
AAAACATAAAACCTGACCGATCAGATATATGATTTACATAGATAAAAGTACATTTCCACATTCTTATATCGAAGAAAAAAAATTTGATTGGGGAGAACCTTACGAAAATATAATACCAATTTTTAATTTATCTATTAATCCTGAATTATCAGATATTGAATATACAATTGAAGTTTTAGGCAAAAACAATTTCAAAATTAATTTACAAAAGCTATATAATATTCTACTTAACAAAGAAGAGAATGATCGTATAGAAAACTTTAATACGCCAATTTTTAATCGCGAAATTCTATTAAATAATATTCAAAAATATTTGAACTCTAATGAAGATCCGAATTCTCCTTGGGAACAATCATATGATAGATATCCTAGCGAAAATGATTATTTGGAAGCAATTGAAAAAGATCTAAACAGAATAATATTATTTGAACGAAAAGAATACTAATTATATTTACACAACGAAGCCCTAAAGCGTTATATAAAATTCTCGAACCTAATTACATTTTTAACCAAGAAAGTGAGGAGTCAACACATAAACACTGACACAATAAATATGAAACATACATTACTTTTAGTATTCTTTTTATTCGGTTTACAAAACAGCAATGCGCAATGGAGCAAAATCACATCGCCATATGCCGGAAATTTATGGACCATTAAATTCTTTGATGCACAAAATGGATATATAGGTGGAAACACTGCCATTTTAAAAACTACTGATGGCGGTGTAACGTGGACATCAAAATCGATTAGTAATTTTTTAATAAATAGTTTTTCATTCCCAAGTGCTACTGTTGGATATTATGGCTGCAATAATAATATTGTTGCAAAAACTACGGATGCAGGTATAACCTGGACAAATCAGAATCCAAATGCAAGTCCTTATGCAATTTTATCTGTTAGTTTTCCCACCGCAACTACAGGATATGCAGTTGGTGACGCAGGAACAATCAGAAAAACAACTGATGGCGGATCAACGTGGGCACCTCAAACTTCGGGATTGACAACCGGAATAGAAGAAGTTCATTTTTTTGATGTAAATACCGGTATTTGTATTGGAGATGGCGGAAAAATTAAAAGAACAACAAATGGCGGTGCAAACTGGGTTACAATAGCAAGCGGAACTACGCAAAATCTATATGATCTCTTTTTTCTAGATGCAAATACAGGTTTTATAGCCGGAGGAACAGGTACAATACTTAAAACAACAAATGGCGGACAAAGCTGGGCTGCTTTAAGTTCAGGATTTACCAGCTGGTTATATGCAATCTGTTTCAAAGATGCATTAACAGGATATGCAGGAGGTGCTAACGGAAAAATATTTAAAACTATTGATGGAGGATTAACCTGGACGCCAGAAGTTTCCGGAGTCAGTAGTGCAAATAGTATAAACGACATTATTTATTTTAATAATAGATTTATTGCCGTAGGAGATCAGGGAGTAATAATTACTGATGTAGCTACTTTAGGTACTGCTGAAAACATTAAAGAAGATGCTTCGGTAATAGTTTATCCAAATCCTGTTTCTGATTCGTTTTCAATAGAGTTACATAACAATAAAAATTTGGCTTTAAACATCCATATTATTGATATAAATGGGGCTATCGTGAAATCAAAAGTTTTAAGCGATAATGAACGTACAGTGAATGTTAAGGATTTAAGCAACGCTGTTTATATTATTGAAATGAAAGCGGAGCAATTTTCAGCCAGAAAAAAAATAATAATTAAAAAATAATAATTAAAAAATAATAATTAGCTTTATGCGAGTAAAAAAGCATAAAGATGAAAGTAAAAGTTATCGGAATTCCAGTTTTAGATCAGGAAAAAGCATTGCAGTTTTATACTAACAAATTGGGTTTTATAAAAAAGCATGATATTCCTCTAGGTGAAAACAACAGATGGTTAACGGTAGTTTCTAAAGACGAACCAGACGGAGTTGAAGTTTTATTAGAACCTTCTCCAAATCATTTTGAACCGTCAAAAACATATCAAAGCGCACTTTTTGAAGCTGGAATTCCGTACACTCAATTTAATGTTGATAATCTTCAGGATGAATTTAACCGATTGATTAATCTTGGTGTCGAATTTACCATGCAACCAACAGCAATGGGAAATGTAAAAATTGCGATTCTAAATGATACGTGCGGGAATAAAATTCAGTTGATTGAGATGTTATCGTAATGTACGGTCATCAGTGATAGTCCCAGCGGGACGTTATATTTATAGCAGATTTATAGATTATATCAGATAACCCCAGCGGGGTGACATGTATTGAATTCAAATAATATATCGCTCCGATGGAGCTTTTACCAATCGAACGTATTTATTAGCTATAAATATGGCGCTCCTATGGAGCTTTTATGTATTGGAAAGCGATTATTTATTATTAAAAAACAATCTCTAAATTAAAACTTTTGATCCAATTATATAACCATTTGCAACAATTGCGATTTTGGGATGATTCGTGCGGGAATAAAATTCAATTAATGGAAATGTTATCTTAATTTATGTTCATCATTCTGAATAGTCCCAGCGGGACGTTATATTTATATCAGATTATAGATTATTTCATATGAACCCCAGCGGGGTGGCATGTATTGAATTCAAAATATTATATCGCTCCGCTAGCTTTAACCATTGAACATATTAATTAAGCTATAAATATTATATCGCTCCGCTGGAGCTCTTATGAATTTGGAAGGCGATTATTTTGCAGCATATACCCTTATTTTCTTTTTTGTCTTCTTCTTATAATAATATTTGAAATAAAATTAACTTCAATCATTCATATGACTACTTTTTATAGTATCAAATGATAGTTTCAAAATAAAATCTACATACGAAATAACCACAGAATATTAAAGCTAATTGTTTCTGTGTCTGAAAAATTCTTATGAGCATTTTCTAAAAACAAAACTCTTATCCAAATCATAGAACTTTCCCGTAAAATTATATAACACTTTTTTTGTTGTTTGAAGTAATTTTATTCTACGATAATTAGAATATTAAATTCTTTTTAAAACAATTAAAAACAGCAAAATCATGCAAAAGAACATTACACGTTTGTTAATGGTATTCGTAATACTATTTTCATTTACAAGTTGCGAAGTTATTGGAGACATTTTTAAGGCCGGAATGGGATTCGGGATCTTTATTGTGATTTTTATTGTTGCAATAATCATCTTTATATTCGCTAAGCTTTTCGGAAGAAAGTAAATATAAAAAAATCCCGTTCGATTACCGAACGGGATTTCTTTTTTATATAAAACTATGTTTTATTTAGCGTACATTTTTGTTCTTAATTCCTGAACTTTTTCGTCGTCTAAATATTCATCAAATGTCATGTAGCGATCGATTGCTCCGTTTGGTGTAAGCTCTACTACTCTATTACCAACAGTTTGTGCAAACTCGTGATCATGTGTTGTGAAAATCACAGAACCTTTGAAGTTTTTTAATGAATTATTGAAAGCTGTAATAGATTCCAAATCCAAGTGATTTGTTGGTTCATCAAGCATAAGGATATTGGCTCTTTCCATCATCATTCTGGAAAGCATACAACGTACTTTTTCTCCTCCTGATAACACACGGCTTGTTTTTAAAGCTTCTTCTCCAGAGAAAATCATTTTTCCTAGAAATCCTCTAATAAATACCTCATCGCGTTCTTCTTCTGTTTTTGCGTATTGACGTAACCAGTCTACTAGTGTCAAATCGTTTTCAAAGAATGAGTGATTTTCAGCTGGTAAATAAGCTTGATTCGTAGTAATTCCCCAATCAAAAGTTCCTGCGTCAGCTTTTTGCTGATTGTTTAGGATTTCGTAGAATGCTGTTGTAGCACGTGAATCTTTTGAGAAAAGCACGATTTTGTCGCCTTTTGCCATATTCAAGTGTACTCCTTTAAACAAAAGTTCTCCATCTACAGAAGCTTCTAAATTTTCTACATTCAAAATCTGATCTCCTGCTTCACGATCCTGATCAAAAATAATCGCAGGATAACGACGGCTTGAAGGTTTAATATCTGAAATATTCAATTTAGAGATCATTTTTTTACGGGATGTTGCTTGTTTTGATTTTGCAACGTTGGCGCTAAAACGACGAATAAATTCTTCTAATTCCTGTTTCTTTTCTTCTGCTTTTTTGTTTTGCTGTGCACGTTGTTTTGCCGCTAATTGGCTAGACTCGTACCAGAATGTATAGTTTCCTGAATAATGGTTTATTTTTCCAAAATCAATATCTGAAATATGTGTACAAACTGAATCTAAAAAGTGACGGTCGTGAGAAACTACAATTACTGTATTTTCATAATTTGCTAAGAAATTTTCTAACCAGGAAATGGTTTCAAAATCCAGGTCGTTGGTAGGCTCATCCATAATAAGCAAATCAGGGTTTCCGAAAAGGGCTTGCGCCAAAAGTACACGCACTTTAATTTTCCCCTCAAGATCACCCATTAATGTATAATGATGTTCTTCGTTGATTCCTAAGTTAGACAACATCGAAGCTGCATCAGAATCTGCATTCCAACCGTTCATTTCTTCAAACTGAACCTGAAGTTCTCCAATTCTGTCTGCGTTTTTGTCGTTGTAGTCTAAATAAAGTTCATCCATTTCTTTTTTAACAGCATAAAGAACTTTATTTCCCATCAAAACAGTTTCCAAAACCGTATGCTCGTCGAACAAATTGTGATTTTGGGTTAAAACCGACATACGTTTTCCCGGTTCTAAATGAATGTGTCCGGAAGTTGGGTCAATATCGCCTGAAATGATTTTTAGAAAAGTAGATTTTCCAGCACCATTGGCTCCAATAACTCCATAAATATTTCCGTGTGTGAATGTGGTATTTACTTCGTCAAACAAAATTCGTTTGCCAAATTGAACTGATAAATTATTGACTGTTAACATGAATGTCTTTTTAATTAATTTTGTGCAAAAGTACGGAAAAAGGTTCAGAGTTGCAAAGGAACTTCGGGGCGAAATTTTCACCATATAAGTGATGTAAGTTCATTTAAACTAAACTTATTGCCTAATAAAAACTTTGCACCTTTGCGAGATTAATTAAACTTCTTTGCAATTTAAATCAACCTTATATTTTCTTATATCACTTATATGGTTTAAAAACTACAATTCACTTACCTTCGATAGCGCTACTTCCAAGCTTTCGAAATTAGGAAGAACCTTTGAAATCAAACCTTCTTTATTTAAAATAAAATGTGTTGGGAAAGCATTTAAATCGAGTTTTTCATTCATATAAATTTTCATATCCGGAATTACAGAATATGCCAATGGTCTTTTTGCTAAAAATACTTTTAATTGTTGGGGAGAATCTTCGGCGAGGCTTATAAATAGTATATCTTTTCGGTCTTTGTATTTGTCTGCTAGTTTATTTACTTGGGGAAATTCTCTTATGCAAGGCGTGCAGTGAATGTACCAGCATTTTATGACAATAATTTTACCTTTCATTGATTCGTTTGAAACCAGATTTCCGTTTAAATCTTTGAAGGAAAATTTAGGGAAAGGCGTTCCTTCCATTTTGTAATTCTTAAGTGCGTCAAAAGCAATTTGATTGATGGTGGCTTTTATGCTTGTATCTGAATTAGGCTGAATCTGAAATAATTTAAAATAGTAAATTGAATCTTCTGATTTTAATTGAATTGGAATATAGTTTCCATTTGCTAATTGGTCTAAAAAAGATTCTTTTGAAATTTCTTTTGAATTTGAATCAAATGCAATAAAATCTCTGGAAAGCATGATGTTTTTGCTTTGATATACTGACCAATTGCTGAAGTTATTCTGAATTTGGATTGGGTCAACTTTCGGGGTTTCATGATTTGTTTGACTGAAACATGAAGTGAATATTAAAAATATTATGATGTTGATTGATTTTTGCATGGAATTTTTAATGGAATAATTGGGATTCAAAAGTACTTAAAATTACTGCGCAAAAAAATGGCACGCGGATGACACGGATTTGCTATCGCGAAAACGCGGATTTGACACGGATTTTTTATTCTCCTTTTTGTCGAAAATGATTGTGGTTAGTTTGTGTTGTAATGGCGCACGGGTTTTACGGATTTAACTAATTTACACGGATTTTCTTTTTGTTTTTACTCGCATTTTTTGTCATCCTGACGAAGGAAGGATCTCCGTAAGTAGCTCGACAAAGATTGGTCACATTCTGTACGGAGTATCTTGCGGAGATCCTTCCTTCGTCAGGATGACAATACTGGGGTTACTTTGTGTTTTTATACAATCTCAGGATGAAAAACAAGATGTTAAATACTTCTAGATTTCTTATGAATTCTAATGTCATAGCCCCGATAGAAGTGGAAATCCTTTTGTGTCCGCCGCGGCGGACATAAAAGATTGAAACGGATAGCGGGATTAGCTCCTGAAAAAATTGCTTATAATTAAAATAAAATTTAAAAAGTTACTCTAATATCAAGAAATACATCACTTTGACACAAATTTGTGTCATATCAAAAATAAATGTTCTTTAAGTTTGTAAAAAAATAAGACAATGACTACAGATAGCCTTTCAAATAAAGTTGAAACGAGATTAAACATTTTTTTTAATGATGATATTGATTCTAAAGAAATGGCAAAAATAATACGAGAAGTAAATAATGCGCTTTCGTTAAGCGTTATGAGAGGGTGTGAAACTATACAATCTGAAATAAAGAATATTGAAGATAATTTTTACTGGCTTAATAAACTGGCAGAAATTTTAGATCCTTATTTGGAAGATTAAATATTGTAAATAATTCTAACGCAAAGTTCCCTAAGATTTTATCGAATAGGATGTTTAAAAAACACAAAGTTCACAAAGCTTTGTCTCGATCCAGCTTTGTGAACTTTGTGTTTTCTATGTGTACAGTAAAATTAAATCTTAGTGAACTTTGCGGTAAAATTCATTCCTAATTTATAACTCCACAGGTTTTGGCATTAATCCTAAATAATTAATAGAAATTGTTCCAAACAAAAAAACCTGACAATAAAATTGCCAGGTTCATAATGCTCTCCTTTAGGTGAAAACCAAATAACAAATCACCTAAACTTGATGCATTTATTCGAAATAAAAACCAGATTAAAAAATAAATAACCAAACTCAATTTTAACCGTTCCAATTTTTTTATTTCTAGATTTTCATTCGTTGAACTTTAGTTTAAAAAGTTCATTACTTTGAATGATTTTTTGTTTCCTGCTTTGTCGGTTACTACAACTATAAACAATTGTTTTGTTGTGAAACTTTGGTTTTGAAGCAAGATTTCTTTGTTATTCTGAATGTTTTTATGACTTAGAACTGATTGTCCGATGGTGTTGTATACATCAACCTGTGCGATATCTTCGGTGTCATTTGTAACTGATAATAAATCGTTTTTGAAATAAGCTATCGTTTTACCATTCGCTTCGATTTTATCCAATGACAGCATTTTTGCTGTTGACTGTGAAGCAAAATAAGCGGCATACGCTTTAGATAATTCAGATGAATTACCACATGAAGATGCATCCCAGTTTACAGACCAGGTCATTAAACCTCTTAACGAAGGATAAGGTCCGCCTGGCTGCATAGTGTATGTTCTTCCTGAAAAAGTGGTTCCGGTTCTTAAATAATTCATAGCACTAATTCCTTCTGCCGGCGTTAAATAACCGCTGCCTGCTGCACTTGGACATGCCGGTAATGCAATAAGAACTTTTGACGGCGGTAAACCATCAAAATGCATTCCTGTTGTACCAATGTTATATCCTTTTATCACCATATCGGTTAGGGCTGTTACCATGTTTGCTTTTTTAGCTGAACCATAATATTGACCATCTAATCCGTTTTCTCCTCCTGTATTATACAATTGTACCGCTAACAAATCTAATTCATTACGTAAGTTTTGAATGATTGGCACAAAAGAACCAAAAGTATCTGTATAGGTAGAATATCCTCCTTGTACGTATTGTGTTTCAGGAGCTGCAGTTAATAAAAATCCAGGACCATAGTACGCTTTTAATTCTTTGAAAGCATCTACTACGTTTTTTAATCTTGGATAAGCAGAAATACCTGCATAAGAAATATCTCTTAAACCTCCTGCATTAAAATTCATTGATCCGCCTTCAAAATCAATATCAACTCCATCAAATTGATACTCATCAATAATTGCTTTCAGGCCATTAACAAAAATATTTTTTTGAGTTACATTGTCTAAAACAACATGACCATTTTGACCTCCAATAGAGACAATAACAGGAACTCCGCTATCTCTTAAGGATTTTATATCATTTTTCAACAATTGCTTATTGAAAACGCCATTAGTCAAATATCTTGTGTCATTTGTAGTTAATATTGGTGTGTAACCATCACGATTAACTGTTTCTACGAAAGAATAATCAACTACGTTAAATTTACTTCCCACCATTTGAGAAAAATACAAAAATGGAGCACCAGCATTTTCCCAAGAATGTGCGTATCCTAAAATAATTTTGGATGGAAGCGGAATGAATCTATTCGTGCTTACCGGAGCAATTTTAATGGTATTGTTTAATGTAGTTACACCAGATTGATTATCGGTTGCTTTGATTACAACTGGATAATCCTTGTAAGCAGATGGTGTAAAATTATACGTATAGGTATTATTTGTACCTGCTGTCATGTTAAACGTACCTCCATTTATTGTAATAGTAACGCCTGAAACCGATCCGTTACTATCTACTGCTGTAACTGAAATTGGCACAACCTGGAAAGTACTTTGGTTTACAGTCGTATTCGATGGTGAATTCCAAGTAATTACAGGCAATGAATTTGGACAGTTTGCACCTGAACAATTTAATGTAAAACTGTATGTTTTTGCATCTGTTGTCCCGTTTGATGCAGTAGCCGTAACGGTTAAAGTATGACTAAGCGAAAACTGATTTGCTGCCGGTGTCCAAACGGATGTATAAGTTCCTGATGAATTTGTAACACTCAGGCTTTGTCCATCTAAACTAAATACAACCGATGAGATTGTAGTGGCATCAGCAGCACTTAAACCAACACTTGCAACAAAATTAATTGCTGATCCTAAATTTATAGCAATCGTTGAAGCTGTTGGCGCTGTGATCGTAACCACTGGCTTAGTCGCAACCACCGCTTGTCTATTAAAATTATAAACTGTTGGAGTTGTTGGAACTGCAAAGTTGGCTAAGTTATTTGGGTAATAAGTCACTTCACCATTTTCCCAAGCATTTAATTTCAAACTTAAAACTTGTGTATAACCAGCTACAACTGTATTATCGAAAGTATAATTTCCTGATGCATCTGTTGTTGCTATAACACTTTTCCAGTTGTGTGTGTTATCTGTCCATGGTAAAACTAATTCTACTTTTGCTCCTGCAACAGCAGTTGTTCCATTTTTTACAGAACCGCTAATAAAGTTTGTACTCGCCAGCGCAGCTCTTGCAGTAGAACTTGTATTAAAGTTATACACGGTTGGGTTTGCAGGAACTGGAAAGTTTGCCAGATTAGATGGTAAATAAACTACTTCTCCGTTTTCCCAACTATTTAATTTTAAGCTTGTAACTGTTGTATATCGTGCTACAACTGCGTTATCAAAACTGTATTTTCCTTGTGCATCTGTTGTTGCAATAACACTTTTCCAATTGTGCGTGTTATCTGTCCAGGGTAAAACCAATTCTACTTTTGCACCAGCAACCGGATTAGTTCCGTTTTTAACTGTTCCGCTAATTTTGTTTGTACCAATTACAACAACATCCTGAGCGAAGTTTAATGTTTTATTTGCATTTAAATTAGTATAAACTGTTGAAGCCGGCGTGTACGTTTGTCCAGCTAAAGCAGCTGTTACTGTATAATTTCCTGCAGAAGGCAAACTAAGCGAATAAACGCCGCTTGCATTTGTAACTGCTGTAAAATTTCCTGCTGTAGAAGTTGCTGTAACTGTTACACCAGAAACCGGAGTTGTATTGTTTAAAATAGTTCCGCTTACTGTGTAGTTAACAACTGGTAATCCCTGAGCAAAATTCAACGTTTTGTTTGCATCAATTGCATTGTAAACAGTTGAAGCCGGTGTGTATGAGAATCCTGATTTTGCAGCTGTAACTGTAAAATTAAGTCCTGCTGTTAAACCTGCAACGCTGTAAACTCCGCTTGCATTTGAAACTGCAGTTAAAACTGTTGCTCCTGAAGTTGCTGTAACTGTTACGCCAGAAACTGGAGTTGCTCCGTTAAGCACTGTTCCTCCAACGGTATAAGTTGGTTGAGTTCCGTTGATAACGACAGCGGTTTGGTTTACTGTAACATTTGTTAACGTTACGGCAGTAAAAGTATACGTCGCTTTTGAAGCGGTAAGAATATAATTTTGTCCCGATGTTAAATTGCTGAAGGTAAAATTACCGCCTGTAGAAACTACTGTTTGTAATACTACATTGCTTGCATTACGTAAATCAACGGTTACATCCGGAACTAAAGCTGATCCGTTTTTCACAGATCCTGAAATACTTACTGTTCCGGGAACAACGCTTCCAAATGATGTGTCAACCTGAGTTAATAATGAATTTGGGATAGAACCTCTGGTATCCTGAGATAATTCCCAAACCATACCTCCGGCAAGATTTCTTGATTTAATATATTGTACTTTTAAATCCATTGATTGCTTATCTTCATAAGAAATAAACTGTTTTAAAGTAGCATTATACAAATAAGGAACTTTTGTTGTATTGTCAAAATAGCGAACCCATCCTGCAGCTGCTGCAGTTGGTGTAACTAACATGGTACTTGGATCTAAATAAGCATGTGAATTTGTTACGGGATTCCCGACTAAATCACAAATTTCGATGCTTCCTGATTTTTCGCAGGCAGCGGGACCGTCCCATGTTCCTGTTGGATTTTGCGGATTTGTGCATCCTGAAACTGTATATCTTGGTGCAGAAACGAATAATCCCGGTAAATTAGGATTGGTTCCGTTATTGGCAACATTATCGAATTTCTTTCCGTAGAAAGGCAATCCCATGATTAATTTATTCGCAGGAAAACCAACAACATTTAAATATTGATTCGTTAATTCGTCTAATGATTCGGATTGTGCTGCGCCATAAAGTGGATCGTTTGTGTTTCCGCTTGCATATAATGGTGCATTGTAGCATGTTTTATCGTACCAGTTTCCGCCAAAATCATATCCAAAATAAGTGATGTAATCACAATAAGTCGAAATGTCTTCTGTCATTCCGTATTGTGTTCTGTTGTTTGGTCCTAGATATTGAGATCCAACTTTACGAACATTGTTTCCGGCAGCAATTGTCACTAATTTATTTGGCATTGCCTGACGCATTGCTTTCAATAAATACACTAAATTTTTGTTGTCGTCCGGACTGTACTTTTGTGGAGGAATTGGTGCGCCGTTAATTACTTCGGTACCATCTGTTCCGCCGGAAAGAGGATATTCCCAGTCAATGTCAAATCCATCAATAAACGGATATGTTACAATAAATTTTGCCATATCTGCTGCCAAAGCGGCTCTTGCAACTGGACTTGCTGCAATTGGAGAAAGATCCTGACCTTTTGTCCATCCTCCTACAGAAATAAGAATTTTTAAGTGCGGATACTTTTGCTTGAGTTTCATCAAGTCATAAAAGTTTCCTTTTACCGGAGCATCCCACGGGATTCCGCCTTCCATATGTTCAAAATCCGCGTAGGAATCTAAACATAACAACTTCGTATTCTCCGGATGGGCAGGATCAAAAGTTGTCCCATAAAAAGAATAATTCAAATGCGTAATTTTACTTCCATCTATTTTTGGGACATTGAAATCCCGGGCATAAATAGACCATTGCGCATAATACCCTACTACCTTTTTACCGTGAGCCGGTTGAGCTAACGCAAGTAAGGGAAACAGTAACAAAAAAAGCAATCTGTAATAATGTTTCATAATTAAATTAATATTGGTTAATAGAAAATAAATATTCCAATTACGATACCTTACATACCAACAAAGCATGTAAATACAACAACTGGGATTCAGTTCATTGCAAATAGAAAACATTGCAACTCACTGGAAATTAATTCATATAACTTCTAGAAATAAATACTACTATTACCGATCATCCATAATCATTAGTAAATAGTACTGATTGATATTTATTTAATTGTTTAAAAAATTAGGTTAACTACAACTGATAAATTTGGGATTCATCAATTTCACTACTTGGTTTGTCATGTTTTGTTTTTACTCTACTTATTTGGTTTTTAAATGTTAATAATTCTTTTTGGTGGTTATTTTTTATGTTTTTTGATTCATTGTTCTAAATGTATTGCGTTACCATATTATCTCTGCCAGAGAGGAATTCTGGCAGAGATAAAAAAATTACTAATAATCATGGTAACAAAACGTACTAAATACTAACTCAAACTAAACTTTATATTAATTTTTTAAGACTTGTATATACTGATAGCTCAACATCAGCATGGTCTTTAGAATTACATTGTTCAATTAAATTTTTTAAATCATCTGTTTTTAATGTGGATTTTTTGTCTAAAACAAGCAACAATTCCTGTGATGCGTCATTTAGTTTTTTAGACAATGGTAATAGAGATTGCACTAAAGGAGCATTGGCACTCAGTTCGATTAATCCTTTGTTTACTGCAATCCATTTATTAAAAAATGCGGTTACTTTTGCTTTATTTTCTGGCGTTTTATTGGCTAAATATTGTGTTACGGCATCATCAAAAGCTAAAGATTCTTTGGCATCCGGCGTACAGGCATCGGCAAAAAGTGTGAATGGAGAATACATTTGATATTCTGTTCCGCCTTTGTTACGTGTGTATCCTTTTAATGGTTCGCAAACATTTGCAAATTCGTTTAGGGATTTTATATTTTGATTATTTGAGATGTTTCTTAAAATAACGGCTCTGTTTCGAATGTGTGTCAATCCAAGTTCTTCTAACCTAAAAGAAACTACTTCAAGACGTTTGCGCATACTTGCCACATCTGTGATATCTTCGGCTGACCAGAGTCTTTCTGCAATTGCAGCTGTTCTTGGCCAAAGTCTTGAATCAATTGTTGTTGGCGTTGCTAATTCTGTCCACATTGTAGCTTCTCCACCTAATATTCTTGCTTTTTCTTCTGCTGTTAAATCCGCTCCTTTTGGCATTGGATCATTTAAATAATGACTTGCAATTGGGTACATCAAATCGATATAATAGCCGTTTGACAATACTGTTTTATAGCCTTTTTTTACGGCATCCGTTAATGATTGTCCTGCAACAACTCCTTCATTAGGACCTCTCCAGGAATGAATAATGGCCTCTTTTGACATGTTTTTAGTCAAAATTTCTTCCCATCCCATTAATTGTTTTCCGTGTTTTTTCAACATTGGAACTAATTGCATGGTAAAATAGGTTTGCAATTCATGATTGGATGCTAACTTATTTTTCTTTTTGAATTCCTGAATTTTTGGGTTTGCATCCCAGTCTTTACCTTCGTTTTCATCGCCCCCGATATGAAAATAAGAGCCTGGGAATAACGGACAAACCTCATCAAATATCTCACTTAATAATTGGTATGTTTTAGGATTTGAAGGATCTAATGTTGGCGAAAAAATCCCAGCATTTCTTTCAATTCCATAGGTCGCAATTGCTGTTCCCTGAATATTTTTTTCAGATGTTCCTCCTGTCAGTGTAATCACTTTGCTTCCTATTTCCGGATAAGCGGTAAGTATTGCCGATCCATGACCCGGAACGTCTATTTCAGGAACGATTAAAATACCACGCTCATCAGCATATTTTACGATATTTCTAATTTCCTCTTGTGTGTAATATTGTCCATCCGAAGCTAATTCGATTAATTTTGGATGTTTTTTCATTTCGATTCTCCAACCCTGATCGTCTACTAAATGCCAGTGAAAAACGTTCATTTTCATGGCTGCCAATGCATCGACATTTCGTTTAATAACATCAACCGGCTGAAAATGTCTTGCAGCATCTATCATTAATCCTCTCCATGTAAATCTTGGAAAATCTGAAACTTTTGAGTTTGGAAAATAAAATGAAGTACTATTATTTTGCAACATTTGCAATAACGTTTCCAGGCCGTGAAGTGCGCCTAAATCACTGGTTGCATTTATTGTAATTTGATTTTGTTTGATGTCTAAATGGTAACTTTCATCTTCATACAAACCAATTTTTCCGCCTTTCTCACAATTGATCTGAAGTGTCGCATTAGGAACTTCATTTAATTTTGCAATAAAACCCTGTTCGAAAAAAATACCGGTTCTACCATCTAAGCGGCGCAAAAAACGAGTTACTCCTCCAAAAATTCTTGGATTAGGATTTCCGGTAATGTTTACTTTAAAATTTTTATTTAAAGTAAAATTTCCATCGTTTAAAACAACACTTTGAGGCCAGGGCATAAGATTTAATTGCTCTTTTTGAATTTGAGCACTAGATGTTACACCTGCTAATATTAGGACTAATAAATATTTCATTTTTAATTTTTTTGAAAGATGTTATCCTGAGATAACGGTATTAAATAATAAGAAACAAAACTCAGAGTGACTTCCGGACCCTCACTATCATTATGAAATCAATCTGAATTTTGTAATGTGATTCGCTCTCACCCGAATCTAAATTTTAATTTTAGTAATCAAAACGTTTGAATGCTTCGATTGCTTCGTATTCTGCCAATCCTAAATCATCGTATAGAATTGCTGTATTTTTATTACGGTCCTCAGCTCTTACCCAAAATTCTCTTGAGTCATTTCCCTGAAACATTACTCTGTCTTTTTGAGACTGGTGGTATAAAATCGCATGACGTTTCAATAATACTTCTGATGGAGAAAGCGGCACTGCCATATCAATTTCGTGAATGTCCCATTCGTGCCAAGCGCCTCTATACAACCAAAGCCAGCAATCGTCCATGTATTTTTCTGGTTTCAATTGCTTCATTGCTGCAAATATTGCGTTTAAACAAACCTCATGCGTTCCGTGTGGATCTGCAAGATCTCCCGCAGCAAATACCTGATGTGGTTTTATTTGAGCAATAATATCTTTTACAATAGCAATATCTTCAGGCCCTAGCGGATTCTTTTTTACTTGTCCTGTTTCATAAAACGGAAGATCTAAAAAGTGTGTATTCTCATCTTTTAAACCTATGTATCTTGTTGCTGCATAAGATTCTCTTCTTCTGATAAGTCCTTTTAATTTTCGAACTTCAAGAGAATCGATCTGGTTTTCTGATTTATTGTTTAAAAATTCAATGATCGATTTGAAGTTGATTCCACTTGCAGCATCGCCAACAAAATCCTTGGCAACTTCAGCAAATTTCAATGCTTCGTCATCTGTAACAGCTATATTTCCGGAGGTTTGATATACTACGTGTACATCATGACCTTGTTTTATCAATTTTGAAAAAGTTCCTCCCATAGAAATCACATCATCATCAGGATGTGGACTAAAAAGAATCACTCGTTTTTTTGCAGGATTTGCTCTTTCCGGACGGTGTGAATCGTCGGTATTGGGTTTTCCACCCGGCCATCCTGTAATGGTATGTTGCAATACGTTGAACATGTTGATGTTCAAATCATAAGCAGAACCTTCTTGTGCCAAAAGATCAGACATTCCGTTGTTATTGTAATCTCTGTCGGTTAATTTTAATATCGATTGTTTTGTTTTTTGGCACAACCAAACAATCGCTTTGCTTTTTAATTCCTGATTCCAAATGCATTCTCCCACTAACCAAGGCGTTTTGAAACGCGTTAATTCTGATGCTGCAGACTGATCCAATACGAAAGTTGCATTGGCATGATTTTGTAAAAATGTAGCCGGAACTTCTGAAGTAATATCCCCCTGAATGGTTCTTTTGACGATATCGGCTTTGTTTTGTCCCCATGCCATCAGTACAATTCTTTTTGATCTCATGATGGTTGAAACTCCCATGGTAATCGCTCTTTTAGGAACGTTATCAATACCATTAAAATCTGATGAAGCATCGACTCTTGTAATGTGATCCAGTGTAATAATTCTGGTTCCGGAATTGATGTGTGATCCTGGTTCGTTGAAACCTACGTGACCTGTACGCCCAATTCCTAATAGTTGAAAATCAAGTCCTCCTGCATTTTTAATATTCATTTCATAGTCGATACAATATTGATTTAATTCTTCAATATTGATGGTTCCATCAGGAATATTAACATTATCAGGGTTGATATCAATGTGATTAAAAAGATGCTGATGCATGAAATAATGATAGCTTTGATTGTTCTCTCTTGTCATTGGATAATATTCATCCAGATTAAAAGTGATAACATTGCTAAAGCTTAATCCTTCTTCTTTGTGCATTCTCACTAATTCCTCATAGACTTTTATAGGAGAAGAACCTGTTGCTAAACCTAATACGCAAGATTTATTTTTTTCTTGTTTAGATCTAATTAATTGCGCGATTTCCTGCGCTACAATTATCGAAGCTTCTGCTGAATTTTTGAAGATTTCATTGTGGATTTTTTCAAATCTGGTTTCTTCAAATTTTCCCGCGCTTTTATAGCTGATATCAGGTTTGATTTCTAAAGCACTTTTCATTTCTTTTTCTTTTTTTTGCTATTTACAATTTTGGTTTTGAAATGGTATAAGTAACTTTCGTCACTCATACCATTTACTTACCAAACTTAAATTCTTATAATTCTTTTGATATTTTTTTTTAGAAATTTGGAGCTGTAGTATCCCACCAAAGTCTGGTTCCGCCATTATCCGGTCCTCCTAATTTAGCAACTCCCGTTGCCACACCTTCTTTGTTGTTTGCAATCTCAGACTGAACAAAGTTGATTCTTCTTACTCCAAGGGCTGTAGAAATTTTTCCTCCACTGTTATTTACAACTACAGGAAATAATTTTGGATAACCTGTTCTTCTGTAATCAGACCATGCTTCTTGTCCTTCAGGAAAACCAGCGATCCATTTTTGAGTAATAATTTTTTGCAATTTTACCTCGTTAGTCGCAGCAGCATCCCAGGCAATTGTTACATTATTTACTGGAGCAGCATTATTGACAGGAAAACTAGGATCTGTGTAAGCTACAGGTAGTTTAACATTGTCTGCTGAATATGCAGCAGCTCCCGAAGCACCTCTTTGATCAAATGAAGCCTGAATACCTAATTTATATAATGATTCAGCATCACTACCCATATTCCAGCCTCTTAAAGCTCCTTCAGCTCTTAAAAAATAAGCTTCGGCAGTTGTAAAAAGATAAATTTCTTTCGATTTTACAACAGCACCAATTCCTGAAAAATCCTGGTGATCTCCTTTTCCTCCAATAGTAATACCAGTACGAATTCCTTTATATTGTCCTGGAAATTGAGTTGATGTATCAAAATATGTAGCTATTCTAGGATCTTCATAACCTTTTAAAATAGATTCCATATCTGCAGACATGCGAATATCTAACCATGAACCACTAATTGTAGCAATAGGATTTGTAAAATCCGGCGATACAATTTTAAACGCATCTCCATTTGTAGTCATTACTCCAAATTTTTGTGCAATTGCTTTTTCAGCCTGAGCTTTTGCAATATCCGGTTTTACTTTTACAATGCGCATTGCTAATCTTAAACGTAAAGTATTGGCAAATTTTACCCATTGTTTATAATTACCTTCATAACCTGATAAATCTGTAGCGGTAAAAGCTGAAGGTTCACCTGCATCCACCCTTTTTGTCAATTCGGTAACAGCAATATCTAATTCAGAAAACATTAGGTTGTAAACCTCTTCCTGAGAATCGTAAGGTATTGGTGCTTCTTTACCGTATTGAGAATAAATAATTGGTCCAAAAATATCCGTAACTCTGTGCATTCCTTCTACTTTTAAAATAAGAGAAAGTGCATAAAACTGATCGTATTTCCCTTTTGCTTTATTGGCAATATTATATGCATTAAACATTACATTTGGATACGCATTACTCCATATTGCAACGTTCCATCCATCAACTAAATCGTAAGTTGTATTATTACTTCCTCCTCTAAAACCAGTTGGTGTAGCCATATAACCAGACCAAACATCAGCATTTAAGTTTTGTTGCAGCTGGTATTGATCTTCTCTTTGATTCCCTAATACCTGAATATTATTAAACATTGGAGCAAAACCTCCTTTGATGTGGTTAAAGTCTTGCGTTAATTGCTCCTCACTAAAACCATTAGGATTTGTATTAATATCCTCAAAATTATCTGTACAACCTATTGCAGCAAGTAATGAAATACAGACAGCTGTTGTTTTTATATTTTTTAATTTCATTTTTTTTGAATTTAGAAAGTTACATTTAAATTAAGACCGACACTTCTAGTAGATGGTAAACCATAGATATCAACACCTTGCAATCCTTCTCCTGTACTTAATGCAATATTTGGATCAAATGGAGCGTCTTTATAAATAAAGAATAAGTTTCTGGCAATTAAAGAGATACTAGCTGTTTGAAAAACAGGAAGTCTTTTAGGATTAAAAGTATATCCTATAGAAATTTCTCTTACACTTACATTTGTACCACTATAAACATATTCTCCCGTAATTCCGTCTCTTCCTCCAACTGTTTTGTAATAATCTTTAGCATCCATTGTGGTAACTGCTGTTCCATCAGGCATAACAGCATTGATTGCAACTCCTCCAGCATTTCTGGCATCACCTGTAGCCTTAGATACTCCAAAATAATCATTTTGAGCCTGAGTCATACTCATTACCTCGCCACCAAAACGTCCGTCAATTAAAACATTTGCAAAGAATGCTCCTAATTTGAAAGAGTTAGAAAAACCTAACATAAAATCAGGATTTGCATTACCTACTTCAACAAAATCTGAACCGTTATTTTGAATTTTTCCATCTGCATTTAATAAAATTCTACCTTGAGCATCTCTTAAGATATTTTTACCCATAATGGCTCCAAATGGTCTTCCTTCTATTATTGAATATTGGTAATTGTTAACTCCAGGATCTGTAAGGTTAACAACTTTTTCTAATGAATCAGGAAGTTCTTTTACCTTGTTTCTATTTTGAGAGAAGTTTATTGATGAATCCCATGAAAATTTATCACCTCTGACAATACCAGCATTTAATACTATCTCGAAACCTTTATTTTCGATACTTCCTGCATTAAATCCGTAATATTTAACTCCTTCTGGGTTTCCTTCGGGAGCAATAACCTGTAAATATTGATTTTTAGTTTCAGAGCTATAGTAAGAAATTTCAAAACCTAATCTGTTGTTAAACATTCTCCATTCAGTACCAAATTCAAACTCTGATTTTAATTCCGGTTTTAAAGTCGTTCCACTTTGTACACCAACCTGAGGCTGTGCAGGAAGTCCAGGAAGGAAATAATTTACAGGAGTTGTAACGAAAGAAGAAATGTCATTACCAACTTGAGCATAAGTTCCACGAACTTTAGCAAAACTTATAAATTCAGGCATTGTAAACATTTCGCTAAGAATTCCTGTTACACCCACTGAAGGATAAAAGTAAGATGGACTATCTGTATTCACTAATGTAGATGACCAGTCATTTCTAGCCGCTAAATCTAAATACAACATTTCTTTATATCCAAAAGTAGTAGTTGCAAATACAGATTGTACTTCTCTTTTAGAGCCAATTGTTTGATAATTTCCTGTGTTATTTACAAAGTTATGTAGTGTAAACCAGTTAGTAAGAGTTAATCCTCCACCAATTCCAGAATCTAAAATTGTTTTTTGATTTGTTAATGTATTTGTTATACTTGTACCAACGTTAGCATTGAATGTTATATCATCAGTAATTTTTGTATTAATTGTAGCAATTAAATCTCCGTAACGTTGTGTGCTATAAGAGTTTTCGTTGATGTAGCGTCCATTTGCATTTGACAATGTTCCCTGAGTTGTAGCAAATATTTTTTTATCAAATTCGCTGTCAATTCTGTTATAACTATATCTTGAAGCAATAGTTAACCAATTATTAGCTTTGTAAGAAGCTGTAATTGCACCATTAAAGAAAGTATTTAGGTCTTCAGATTTATTTCTGTTAATTGCCCAATATGGGTTTTGCATAATATCTCTGTTAGTCATCCAATTTTGAGCCATTAAATTTCTGTCTGTATCAAAAACTTCATAATTTTCCTTATATGCATTAAAGTCATTTCCTCTAGGCATTAAATAAACTCCTGTCAAAGGATTAAAGTAAAGACCGTTAACTGGTTTATTTGCAATTGATTGGGTTGTATAGTTTGCATTTACTCCAACTGTTAATTTATCATCAAAAAACTTAGCACTTTGGCGAATACCAAAATTATTTTTCTTGATACTATTTCCAGGGATAATTCCTGTTCCTGATGTATTAGCATAAGATAATGCTGTAGAAGTAGTTGCTGTTGCTGCAGAATATCCTACAGATGTAATTTGTGTCGTTCCTGTATTAAAGAAATCTTTTACGTGATCTTTCGATTTTTGTTTGTCACCCCAAGTTTCGTCTTCACCTACATTAGCAATGTAATCAGATTGAAATTTTGGTAAATAAGCAGCTGTTTCAAAAGTTGTAACAGATGAAGCTGTAATGTTTCCTTTTCCTTCTTTAGCTTTTTTAGATGAAAGTAAAATTACTCCGTTTGCTCCCTGAGAACCGTATAATACAGAAGCTGCAGCTCCTTTAAGAACTGTCATTCCTTCGTAATCATCAGGATTAATCAATGAAACAACATCTCCTCCATCACGGTTTCCTCCTGATAAACTACCAAATGTATCATTAGGCTGACCTGATCCTGAGTTCAACATTGGGATACCATCGATAACATATAAAGGTTGATTATTTGTCACAGAAGAGTTTCCACGAATCACAACTTTAGTAGATCCACCAGTACCTCCAGAACTTTTTGTTACGGCAACACCGGCAATTTTACCTGCAATTGTATTGATAAGGTTGGCATCTTTTACACGAGTTAACTCTTCTCCCTTAAGTTCCTGAGCTGAATAAGTCAATGATTTTCTTGTTTTCTTTATACCTAATGAAGTTACAACAACTTCATTTAACGCATTAGATGCTCCTTGTTGCATTTTTACATTAATTGTAGCAGCATCTCCTACAACTATTGATTGTGTTTCAAGACCTACATAAGTAAAAACTAAAGTCTGTCCTTTTTGTGCTTCAATTGTGTACAAACCATCAAAATCGGTAGTAGCACCTTTTTGACCTCCTTGCACTGCAACAGATGCCCCTGGTAATGGCAATCCATCAGAATCTGTAATCACACCTTTGACACTTTTTACTTGTGCAAGCGAAACTTGCGCTGTAAAAACAATCATAAAGATTAAGAAAATTTTTTTCATGTTTATTTATTTTGTTAGTTATGGTGTAAATTTATTCTTAACGTATTGTTAAAAAAAATAATTTATACAAACGACTTTAAATTTTAAACCAACGACATAAAACAATCAATAATGCGTTTTACGAAAACGTTTTCAAGTTGAATTATTTATTCCTTTTATCACTTTTACTAAAGCTTTATGCAGTGTTTTTAGATATTTGATAAAAAATCATCATTTATAATAAAAACCTAATACTGTGGTATTTAGAATAAAAAGCATCTCAAATGGCATATAATTTATATTAATTCGAAAAATGCAAAGAGTTAAAATCTTATTAATATATAGTAATCGTGTTTTTATTCTTAAAATGATTAATTACCGCACAATCGTGTTGTTCTAACTTTTAAACTTGTATATTTTTCATGAATTACATCTAATAAAGAATATTCTGTAAAAGAATCCTGTGCTATTTCCCAAATCATAATTCCACCGGAATTTTGAAAAGCGAGTTCCACTTTTTGGGCAATTGTTGGTCTTCCGTTATAATATATTTTTCCGAGTTCGTCCTGATCTGCAAATTGAATTCCGGATTCGACAATTTCACTATATGTAGCACTTTTAACATCCGGAGAAGTAAAATTGTAACCATAAAACGGAACGCCAAGAGTTAGTTTATCACTTGGAATATTTTGAAGTTTGTGCCAAAAATCAATTCCTTCTTTAGCAAAATCAAAAGAACTATGTTGCCCCGGATTATTGGGAGTCCACGGTCCGGTACTATCATAAGCCATTATATTTATAAAATCGAATGTATTTAATGCTTCTGAATTTATATTTTCGAATCGGGAATTATTGGGCAAAGATGCTGTCAATAATTTTTTATGTGTTATCAGGTTCTTTTTTAACTCAATAACAAAATCACTATATCCTGAGGTCACCGCATTCCATTCAAGATCAACATCTACTCCATCTAAATGATGCGATTCGACAAAATTTATAATGTTTTGAATAAAAGCTGGTCGGTTTTCTGGTTTATCAATCAAAAAAGACCAATTTGAAGTCTGTTCCTCTGATATAACACCACCGGCTAACGAAATACTAATTACAATTTTAGGATTAACCGATTTCGCATATTGAATTAAAGCATCAATATCTCCGTTAAAAATTAAATTTCCGTTTTGATCAGGATTTGCAAAAGCGACATTAAGATGTGTCAATTTACAAAACTGAATTGAGGTCATTTTATTAATATTATCCGATGATAAATACCCTACAACTCTGGCTGATTTTTTTGAATTTTCAATATCAGTTTGTTTTTCAACCGAACAACTGTAAGCTGAAAAAAGCGAACTTATAAAAAAAAGGATGCCTAATAAGGCTTTATTTTTTATCATAATTTTTAATTTAAACGTATTGTTTTTAATTTTTAATTAGAATGAAAATAACACCTCATCAGGCATGACTTTATTTTGAAATTAGTATCTAGTTTTTATCCCACCAAACTTTATTCAACCAATCATTTTTACCACCCATTCTGGACAAAGCTTCTAAATAATTTGTTTCGTTTTTCTGCATTTCATCATTTGGATAATACAAACGTGTTGGTGTGATTCCTCCCGTTTCAGAATCCGGATTTGTGATAGGAATTAATTGCGGAAATCCTGTTCTTCTCCAATTTGAATATGCTTCAATACTATTAAAGATATAGGTAATCCAAAGTTGCGTTCCAATTTGTTCTTTTTCTTTTCCTGCTACTAAAGGTTTCGCATTTAAATAGGTATCAATACTTGCCTGAGTTGCCGGTTCAGCACCATAAATTTCTAATTGTTTAATTCCTGCTTCAACACCTTTTTTATAGTAATCGGCCGCACTTCCTGGAACCCAGCCTCTAAAAGCGGCTTCTGCAAGTAATAATTGAGTTTCTGAATAGCTTACATGTAAAAATGGTGTTGTTTTTTTCTTAAAATAAGATTGTATTCCTGACGTTGAGCTTGCTCCCATTGGAACTTCCCATTGAAAAAGTCCTGGTTTAACACCTTCATATAAAGATTCGCCCGGTTGTATTGCGCCTCCGTAAGCAATGCCACTTGTTGTTTTAGGGCTTGCGTACATTGTTAATCTTGGATCTCCGTTGTCTTTTAAAAAGTTGATGACCAAAGTACTAAAGTGATCTCCATTTTCATTTCCGTTAAAAGCATACGCCAGACCATTCCCTCTAAAATCAATAGATGCCGGATCATCATTAAATGTTGCATCTAAGTGCTGCATGATACAGTTATCCTCATTGCTTGTAAATACGCCCGCCTGTAAAGCCGCTTTTACCTGCTTTTCAGCTTCTGCCGGTTTTACTTCAGAAATTCTCATTCCTAAACGCAGTCGTAAAGTATTGGCTAGTTTTTTCCATTTTGTAATGTCTCCATTATAGAACAAATCACCTTTTACAGCTCCGCCACCAGCATTTAACTGATTATGAGCTTCTTCTAAATCTTTAAAAAAGGAGGTATAAATATCTTCCTGTTTATCATATTTAGGCGTTACAATTGCTTTAGAAAAACCTAATCCGGCTTCAGAATACGGAATATCTCCATAAATATCCGTAATGCGTTGCGCCACCATTACCTTCATGATTTTTGCAACAGCATTCATGTTTACAGCAGCAGGATCGGCTTGTGTTTTTTCCAGAATGTCTACTACATTTTTCAATTCGTTTTGGTAACCATTTCTCCATAATGCAGTTGCATATCCGTCGTCTTTTTTGAATTTACTCCCAAATTCAGTTACATTCCAAGCACCTGCATAATGCTGCACAAAACCACCTGAATAAATTAAGTTAGTTCGCCATTGGTAAAATCCATCACCTGACATTGCCAACTGGGTAAACGTAAGTTGACCGGCTGGATTTGCAGACAATGCTACTGGATCTTTTTCCAGTTCGTCAAAATTTTCGGTACAGCCTACTACGGTAAACAATGCGAGTATGGCTATTATTATCTGTTTAAATTTCATAATTTCTTTTTTTAGAATGCAACTTTAATATTAAAACCAAATGATCTTCTAAATGGTAATGAACCATATTCAAATCCTTGTCCGTTTCCGGAAGTATACATTGACTCCGGATCAACGTTTGGCAGATCTTTACTAAAAGTCAATAAGTTTCTTGCAAATGCCGAGATATAAATTGAATTAATTTTTGCTCCTGCAAACACACTTTTCGGAATTGTATATCCTAAACTTACCTCTCTTAATTTTACATATGAAGCATCATAAACAAACGGTGCCGGTGTATTATTAAAAACTGTATTCCAGTAATCCTGAGGATTAACAGGAGTTGTGTTTTTTGTATATACAGGATTATCAGCGGTTCCGGTATTTACAACACCTTCGGCAACATAACCCGCAGTTGGTACCCAAGTAGACTGGCTAAAATTGGGATCATTGGCTACAGCCTGAGCTCTTGCCTGATTGTATGCATCTCTGCCTTCTGTAGTTACATCAAGGAGTCCTTTTGTGGCAGCAACTGAATTTGTCATTGAATATACATCCATTCCAAATTTCATATCAAGTAAAAACTGAAGTGTAATCCCTTTATAGGAAAATCTGTTTGTTAAACCCGCAGCCCAATCCGGAAGTCCTTTTCCTAATGCTACTTTTTCATCTGTAAATAAGGGTAAACCATTTGCGGCAACTACTTTTTCTCCAGCTTCATTTCTTAAAAAATCCCTGCCCATAATAGTTCCGTATTGTCCGCCAACTTGTGCCACGATTGCAGCTCCGGCCCAACGCGCCTCAGAAATAGTATAAGTATCAATATCCGGATGTAAGGAAAGAATTGAGTTTTTATTTTTTGAGAAGTTCAAATCAATTCCCCACTCAAAATCTTTCGTTTTTATAGGCGAACCCGATATAAAAAGCTCGATACCTTCGTTTCGTAATTCTCCTGCATTTACAGATATATATTCATATCCTGAAGTGGCAGATGAAGGCAAATCAAGTGTCTGATCTGATGTATCTTCACGATATACTGTAATATCTGCTCTTAATCTGTTTTTGAAGAAAGCCGTTTCAAGTCCAAATTCAATTCCTGTTTTTGACTGATAGGTTAAATCAGGATTTGGTGCGGCACTGTTTTTAATATTGACAACACTCTGACCATTATAAGATGCAAAAGTGGTATAGTTCAATGCATTTTTATAAGCTCCCGGAGCATTTGAAACCTGCGCCCATGAACCTCTTAATTTTCCATAAGAAAAAGAATCGCTCTGTATTCCAAAAGCATCAGAAAACACAAAACCTAACGAAGCTGCAGGATAAAAAGCATCTTTATTAATAACGCTAAACCAGTCATTTCTACCCGTAAACTCAGCATATAAATATC
Organism: Flavobacterium psychroterrae; assembly: GCF_018380615.1. Lineage (GTDB taxonomy): Bacteria > Bacteroidota > Bacteroidia > Flavobacteriales > Flavobacteriaceae > Flavobacterium > Flavobacterium psychroterrae. Next base: position 96,595 of record NZ_JAGYVZ010000007.1, read on the forward strand.
CTTTGTAGTCAAATTTTGCAGAACCGTAAACGGAGTTTGTTCTTGTTTCGGTTACAACCGGAGCATTTTCTGTCTGATTTACAAAATTGCTGATATATTCTGTTCCCGGCTCAATAATTTTTGTTCCAAATCTTGAGTTCTGTTCTCTTTTAAAATCTCTTCTGCTCGCTCCTAAAATTCCGGAGAAAGTAAAATCTTTCGCTAATTTTATGTCGCTGAAAGTCGCAATTAAATCAGTATTCATTTCTGATACATTGATATTATTCAAACCAAGATATCCTTCATCTCTTCCCGGCCATGTACTTCCTGCCGCCATAAAATCCTTAGCATTAAATGCATAATTATCTAAACCTGTTCTAAATGTTAACGCTGCCCATTTTTTTAACTGATAAGTTCCGGCAACATTCCCAATAAAACGATTCTTTACAGATGCGTTATGATTTTCCTGAGTTGTGAAATAAGGATTCAGCAAATACACATTATTGTTCCAGGGATAAATTTGACCCGTTTCCTCGTTTTTATAATTCTTAAGCCATGCCTGATCGATATTCGGAGCCAATCCGCTTAATGAGTATCCCACGTTATTAGGCGAATCTCCTAAACCGGGTCTGTTATTGGTGTTTTCTGCAATATAATTTACGTTAGCATCCAAAGTAAATTTATCCGATTTTAAAGTAGCATTTAAACTGGCATCATTTCTTTCCAGACCTGAACCCGGAATCACGTCATCATTTTTCAGGTTATTAAAACCAAAACGGACAAATGCATTTTCGCCTCCGCCAGATAAAGCTACTCCATTTGTAGTTGTAAATCCGGTTCTAAAGAAATCCTGAATATTATTCTCTACTTTTTCGTAAGGTCGCATTGAACCGTCAAATATTTTCACCTGTTGTCCTACCGCTTCAGAAAACTTAGGTCCCCAGGCATTTGTTGTATAACCATAAATTTCTGTAGGAGCTTTTATAGGATCGGGTAAAACACCGTTTGATCCAGTTCCGTAATCGCTTTGAAAATCTTTATATTTAGCATTTACTCGGTCAAAACTCACGCCGCTGGTTAATTCGACCTGAAGTTTTCCTTTGCTTCCTTTTTTAGTGGTAATTAAAATTACACCATTCAAAGCTCTTGATCCATATAATGCTGCTGCTGCCGCACCTTTTAATACTGTTAAACTTTCAATGTTATTTGGATTAATCCCGGAAATTCCGTCTCCGTTATCTCTTCCGTCAAACCATTTGCTTGTTGCGGCACTATCATTTGACAAACCACCATTATCAATTGGGATTCCGTCAACAATATAAAGCGGTTGATTACTCTCGCCTATACTTGAAATACCTCTAATAATAACTCTTGTACTTCCCGCAACTCCGGTGGCAGGAATCGAAACATCGACTCCGGCAATTTTACCTGAAAGCGATGTCATAACATTGGTTGTAATTACTTTATTTAACTGATCGCCTTTTATATCCTGAACGGCATATCCCAGTTCTTTCTTCTGCCTTTTAATACCTAAAGCAGTAACTATAACTTCATTTAAATTTTGAGCATCTTCTGCCAGCACCACATTTATTGTAGCTGAAGTCGATACTGTTACCGTTTTAGTTTTGATTCCGATATACGAAAAAACAAGAACATCTCCTGTAGATGCCTGTATTGTATACATACCGTCATAATCAGATTGGGTTGCAGTTTTTCCGCCCTGAATAATAATACTTACTCCCGGAAGCGGCAATCCGTTTTGATCGCTTACTAAACCTTTGATTGTTTTTACTTGTGCAAGCGAGACCTGCGCAGTAAATGCAATCATAAAGATTAACATAATTTGTTTCATTTTGTCATGGTTTTCTTGGTTAAGTGATAAATTTATTGTTAAAATTAACATAAATAAAACATTTTAAACAAACAACCCAAAACCTTAAACCAACGACACAAAACAATCAATAATACGTTTTACGAAAACGTTATCCCAAGTAAATAATATATTAATTCCGTTTTTTTATAAAATTTTATTTAAAAGAATTGCGTTTTAGCCAGTAATTGTTTAAAGTTGCACAATATTTATTAAGAAGAAACAAACCCAGCTAAATCATTAAATCAAAGTTGACTGAAATTCAAAAATTAAAATTTGACATTAAGCTTAAAAATCACGTTTGGTTTTGGGGAAGCTACTTCACCCTTAACTTTTTACGATGGGGAGCGTACTTTAATGATTATCCTTACTCGTTTAAATCAAATTTAATTGAGTTTTCCTTACACATTCCCTTAGTATATTTTAATCTTTTTGTTTTGGTTCCGCGTTACGTTCTAAAACAGAAATACATTACTTATACGTTTTCATTAATAGTAAGTTTGTTTGGTATTTATTTATTAAAAACCGCCTTAACTTATTATATCATTTCCGAAAATATCTGGCCAGAGGCAAACAGGGAATATCATCCTTTTGAAATCAACCATATTGTTGCCGTTTGTATTGGCGAATTGTATGTTCTTGCCATGGCTTCATCAGTTTATTTGACTTTAACCTGGTTAAGGGAACGCGAAAGAAACCGATCATTAAGAGAAAACCAATTCAAAATCAAGTTAAAGTATCTTGAAAATCAAATTCAGCCACATTTCTTTTTCAATACGCTAAATAATCTATACGCTTTATCATTAGAATCATCTGATAAAGTTCCCGATGTGATTATAAAACTGTCAAATTTGATGGAATATGTTTTATATGATGTAAAAGGAACCAAATTTGTTCCATTAATTAAAGAAATTGATTACATTCAAAATTATATCGAAATTGAGAAGTTACGCTTTGAAAACGTTGAGGTTACGGTCAATTTAGAATCCAATATCGAAGACATTGTTGTGCCTCCTTTAATATTCATTTCATTGGTCGAAAACGCCTTTAAACACGGAGGTGTGAACAATAATAATCTAAAAATTAAGATCAATTGTAAAGTTATCGACAACAAAATGTTAGATTTTGAAATCTTAAATAATTTTGTAAATTCACAAAATCTAAATGCTAAAGGCGGAATTGGCTTAGTGAATACTAAAAAGAGATTAAAATTAATTTATAAAAACGATTTCAGTTTAAAACATAAAACGAAATTAAACTACTATATAATCCGTTTGCAAATACCTATTAATAATGAAGATTAAATGCGTGTTGATTGACGATGAGCCATTAGCTATCAAAGTCCTGCAAAATTATTTCATCAATTTTACAGATTTTGAGGTAATCGGCACCTTCAATAATTCTCTGGAAGCGCTTGATTTCATCAACAGTACTCCTGTCGATGCCGTATTTCTTGACATTAACATGCCTATGATGACAGGTTTTGAACTCATTAGTTTAATCGAAAACAAAACCAAAGTAATCATAACCACAGCGTTTAGGGAGTTTGCTGCCGAAAGTTATGACCTTGATGTTTTAGATTATTTAGTAAAACCCATTCCGTTACCGCGATTTATAAAATGCATCAATAAAATCACTACCGAATACAATTTAAAAAATAATATTAAGGTCGAAAACACAAAAGGCGACTCTCATATTTTTATCAAAGTCGATAAAAAAATGATGAAAATTAATATCGAGGAAATTTTATTTGTTGAAGGAATGAAGGAATACATAAAAGTTGTAACCCCTGATAAAACCTACATTACCCACAAATCCCTGACCTCATTATCTGAAGAATTACCTGCTGATCGATTTCTACGCATACATAAATCTTATGTAATTGCACTGAATAAAGTAAAATCTATTGAAGGAAATCGTATTCAAATCCAATCCTATACCATTCCCATAGGCAGAAATTACAGCAAAGAGGTAAAAAACAAAATTCTTGAATAAAATCTAATTCACAAATTCATTTTCTAACTAGGTATAAATTAACACATTGTTGAAAAAATGATGCCGTTGGTTTAAATTTAACATTATTTGTGCCTTTTTATTTTTTTTTGATATACTTAACAAATATATTTACGGTCTTCAAAAAACAATAAAATAAAAAATTAACCTTATTTAAAATTATGAGTTCAGAAAATGTACAAACCAAGTGGGGACAGTTTATTCCCCTTGTTATCGTATTCTTCTTTTGGGGATTTGTTGCCGCAAGTAACGATATCCTAATTCCTGTTTTTAAAACAGCCTTCAATTTATCACAAGGAGAAAGTCAATTAGTATCATTAGCATTTTATATTGCTTACACAGTTGGATCTCTTATATATATGGGAATCTCTGCTTTAATCAAAGAAGATTTAGTGAACAGAATAGGATATAAAAATGGTCTTTCGCTAGGTTTATTAATTTCTGCAGTAGGAACATTATTATTTTATCCGGCTGCTAATACCGGATCATTTCCTTTAATGTTATCCGGATTATTTATTGTAGCCTTAGGTTTTTCATTACAACAAACAGTTGCAAACCCTTTAGCAATTGCTTTAGGTCCTATTAAAACCGGATCTCAACGTTTAACTCTAGCAGGAGGAATAAACAATTTAGGAACTACAATTGGACCCTTAATTGTAACTTTTGCTATTTTCGGATCAAGCACAGGAGCTTCTACTTTAAGTATCGAAAGCGTAAAAATCCCTTATTTAATACTTGGTTTAGCATTTTTATTAGTTGCTATTTTATTAAAATTCTCTTCTTTACCTGACAGACCAGCTTTAATAGAAGAAGAAATTGCTACAGATGGCGTAACTGCAAAAAGTTCAGCATTACAATATCCACAATTAGTTATGGGAATGATTGCGATCTTCCTTTATGTTGGTGTTGAAGTTTCTACAGCAAGTAATTTACCTGCTTATATGGAATCTCTAATAAATGCAAAAACAGGCGTTCTTTATACTTTACAGGAAATTTCACCTTACATCTCTCTTTATTGGGCAAGTTTAATGATCGGAAGATGGACTGGTGCAATTGAAGCTTTTACAGAAAAAGCAAGCTTACAACAAATATTACGTTTTGTTGCGCCTTATTTAGCATTTGGAGTATTTTTAGGCGTAAATGCAATTGCGAAACATGATTTGACACCATTTTATATCTATGGATTAATCATCTTGGTATTAATTGCTGCTGATATTGCCAGCAAAGGAAATCCTGCAAGAATGTTACTAATATTTTCTTTATTAGGAATTATTGCATTAGCGATCGGAATGTCAACTAATGGTATTGTAAGTATTTATGCTTTCACAAGCGTTGGTTTATTCTGTAGTACACTTTGGCCATGTATCTTTACATTAGCTGTAAGCGGATTAGGAAAAAACACAAGTCAGGGAAGTAGTTTCTTGATTATGATGATTATGGGTGGTGGAGTTATCAGCTGGCTGCAAGGTTTTGCATCAGAATTTATTGGTATTCACAGTAGTTATTTAGTTGGAGTTGTATGTTTTGCTTACCTTGCATTTTATGCCTGGAGCGTAAGCGGAATCCTTAAAAAACAAGGAATCAATTTTGACAAAAAACTTTCAGGAGGTCACTAATTCAAAATAAAAAACAATAAAAAAATCCCAAATTCCAATTCTTAAATTGAAATTTGGGATTTTTTATTTACAACTATATTATTTAAACCCCACAGCTTTTAAAAACCACTCAGTTTAATATATTAAGTCAAAACCTCTGAACCTTTGCATCTTTGAACCTTTGTACTTAAAAACTCAGCAACTCAGAACCTTAGAAAAAAGCTACTTCGCATTAATTACATTCTCCAAATTCTTTTTAAAAACAGCCTTATTTTGCGCCGTTAAGGTATAAACAACATCTTTATCAGCGTGAATTATCACCTTATCGATATTTGCTTCTAAAAGTGCTTTAGGATCTTTTATTTTCAGCGTACAAGCGCCATCAAAATAACCATCTTCTTCAATAATTTTTTTAGCGTCGATAATAGTTCCATCAGTTAAAACTGCCGATATAGTCATTGTATTATTCAATATCTTCGAATAAAAACCATCCATAACCAACAACAATCGGTACGTATTTTTTAATTCCGGACCTTTAAACTCATGACGGGTAATATTATACCGCAAACCTTTCGCCAGAGTCTGAAATTGTTTCGAGCAATCCAGCTCAAAACTAGCCACGTCGCCCGCTTCATTAACATGCTTTAAAATTTTAGCCGCCTGAGCATTTACAGCCATATTTCCAATCAAAAAAACTAAAACCAAGATAAATTTTTTCATATATAATTCTTTTTGAGACATATAAATATAAAAAAAATCGTCATCTTTCTATTGAAAAATGACGATTTTAAGAATTATTTATCTAAAGTATTACTTATTTCCTTTTTCGAAATCAGCAACAAATTGAGCCAATCCAATATCAGTTAGCGGGTGTTTCAACAATCCGTAAATTGCAGAAAGCGGTCCGGTCATAACATCAGCACCAATTTTAGCACAATTTACAATATGCATTGTATGACGCACAGAAGCAGCTAAAATTTGAGTTTCGTAACCATAGTTATCATAAATCAATCTGATTTCTTCAATCAAATTCAATCCATCAGTTGATACATCATCTAAACGACCAATAAAAGGAGAAACATAAGTAGCTCCGGCTTTTGCAGCCAATAAAGCCTGACCTGCAGAAAACACAAGTGTAACGTTTGTTTTGATTCCTTTATCAGAGAAATATTTTGCAGCCATCACACCCTCTTTTGTCATAGGTAATTTCACCACGATTTGCTCATGTAATTCCGCTAATTCTTCACCTTCCTTGATCATTCCATCATAATCCAGCGCATTAACTTCAGCACTAACATCACCTTCAACAAGATTACAAATGTCAACATAATGCTTTAAAATGCTGTTTTTCCCGGTAATACCTTCTTTTGCCATCAATGACGGATTAGTCGTTACACCATCTAAAACACCTAAAGCCTGTGCTTCTTTAATCTGAGCTAAATTAGCTGTGTCAATAAAAAATTTCATAATTATATCTATTTAATTGTGTTCATTTTTTGGGCGTTCCCCAAGGGTCGGGCTATCCACTATATCTTTTATTTTTCTAAAGAAAAAAAATAAAAGGATATCGTTCCTATCCCTAACGCAAATTCCGTGCGAAATTACGATTTATAATTTCCATAAAATAAAAAACTAAAAAAAAATTCTAAAAACCAGAATCCATTAGTGGTAATCATGTAAGATGTAACCAATTTTATTTTTGTACTTTTATACCATCAAAATTCCCCCCAAAAGTGCTAGAAGATAATTTCAAACAAGATATAGTCAATATCGGGAACATATCAATTGTTCCTACTCTACTCAACGTTATTTGCCAAACAACCGGAATGGGTTTTGCAGCAATAGCGCGGGTTACTGAGGATCGATGGATAACTTGCAGCGTTCAGGACAACGTTCTTTTTGGTTTAAAACCAGGAGACGAATTAAAAATAAAAACAACGATTTGCAACGAAATCAGGAAAGATCCAAAACCTGTAATAATCGACAATGTAAGCGAAGATCCCCATTATCACGATCATCATACTCCAGCAATGTATAAATTACAGAGCTATATTTCTGTACCCATTATTCGTCAGGACGGAACATTTTTTGGAACTTTATGTGCCATTGACCCAAAACCAAACAGCCTGAAAGAATTCAGAATTAGCGAAATGTTCAATTTATTTGCTCTGCTAATTTCGTTTCACCTTTCGGCAATTGAACAATCAGTAGAAAATAAGCAGGTTTTAAAAGAAAAAACGAATCTTCTTAAAAAAACAGTTGATGAGAAAAAAAGTATCGAGAAAAAACTGATTGAAAAAAATATCTCACTTGAAAAAATGAACAGTGAGCTAGAAGCTTTCAACTATATTTCAAGCCACGATTTGCAGGAACCTTTAAGAAAAATCCAGCTTTTTACAGACACAATTGAACGAGAAGAATCCAGCAATTTATCCGAAAAAGGAAAAGCTGCTTTTCATAAAATCAAGACTTCGGCTTTTAGAATGCAAAACCTTATAAATGATCTTTTAATCTATTCTAAAACGAAATTTGACGATAGAAAGTTCGTAGTAAAAGACTTAAATATTATCGCTAAAGATGTTATTGAAGATCTTACCAATGAGTTTGAAAACAAAAATGTAACTTTTGATATACAGGAATTAGGAAAACTCTCCATAATAGAATTTCAATTCAGGCAATTGCTTTATAATCTTATCAATAACTCATTAAAATTTGCAAGCCCTGACCGAAATTTAGTCATAACGGTATCAGCAAAAATCACAAATGGACAATTAGAAAAGCTTTCGCCGCTTACTAAATATTATACAATAACAATTGCAGATAACGGTATTGGGTTCGAGCCAACATATAGCGAAAAGATATTTGGACTTTTCCAGGCATTGCACACTAAACCCTTGAAAAGTACCGGAATTGGACTTACTATAGTAAAACGAATTGTAGAAAACCATAACGGTTTTATTAAAGCAGAAGGAGCTTTAAATCAAGGAGCAAAATTTGATATTTTTATTCCGATAGAATAAAAATATCAAATTTTGCTCCCACTCTATTTATTATAACTTATAATGATTCATTAACATCTTTTCATAGATTTTATCCGGAAGCGCGCGCTTTAAAACAATCGAAAACTTCTGCATAAAAGCACCTACTTTATAATGTACGTTTGGTTTTTTCTGCTGCATGATTTTATAAACTGCTTCTGCCATTTCGTTAGGATTACTTCCCGCATCAACATGTTCGTTCATAGTTGCAAGCGTATCACCATAGACTTTTTCATAAGCAGAACCTTTTACAACCGGCGCATGGTAACGACCTGAAGCAATATTTGTTGCAAAATCGCCAGGTGCTACATTTGTAATTTCGATTCCAAATGACTTTACTTCCATACGCAAAGCCTCGGTAATTAATTCTAATGCCCCTTTTGATGCTGAATAAACGCTACGATAAGGCAATCCCATATAAGCAGCAATCGACGTAATATTAATAATCAAACCAGATTTTTGTTCCCGCATTTGTGGCAAAACCGCTTTCATAACTTCAATTGGACCAAAAAAATTGGTTTCAAAATTATTCCTGATTTCCTGCGTCGGGATTTCCTCTAACGGTCCTGTGATTCCAACACCAGCATTATTAATTACAACATCTAATCGACCGGAAGTGGCAATAATTTTAGCCACGGCAGATTGAATTGATTCAGCATTTCGAACATCTAAAGCAATCAATGGAAAAATTGAATTGAATACCTTTTCAGGATTTCGACTCGTTCCATAAACCACGAAACCTTTTTTATGTAAAAATTCTCCAATTGATTTTCCAATCCCTGAGGATCCTCCGGTAATTAAAACGACTTTATTCATTTAACTAATTATATTATTTCATTAATATTCTAAATTTCCGGTAAAAACCAGAAAACACTTTAAACTAAAGTGACAAACACAAATTTACTTTTCCTTATTAAGTATTTCGGCAATTTTTTTTGAAAAAACACCTACACCAACCTTATTCATATGCATTGAATTATAAAAGTTTCCTTTATCAAAACATAAAGAATCTTTTGAAAAATTATAATATTTTATTTCATTGTCCATTGAAATCTTCCTTATAATACTGTTTATCCCTTTTTTATTAAATGCCATATACTCACTTGATTTATAATAAGATGGAGACTCAACAAAAATCACTTTTATATTGTTAGCTTTACAATCTCTAATTATTTCACGTAAAACAGCCAATCCTTTTTTATAATTCTTTACAGAAAATATATCTTTTGCTTTATCTCTTTTGATAATTTTATTAAAACTCAACTGATCTTTTTGTATCCAATTTATATCGTTTTCAACATATCCATTCACATTATTAGAACAAAAATCAGGATTGCTTAATGATTTGATTTGATTGTAAACATTCATTTTGTATCCCCTGTATTTATAAATCGGAATAAACTTCTCAAAATAATAGTCTTTATCTACACCTTTTGCAACTTCTCCATATTCATTTGTATTTAAATAAGGTAAATATTGAAATTTATTAAATAAACTTTCAGAGTCCAGTAATGAATTATAATCTAATACTAAAATTTTAGCCTTTTTATTATGATTAAGATATGATTTCCATCTAATTTTCAAAAGATTATAATGTGTACCGCTTAATCCAATGTTATAAGTTTTCAACCCTGTTATATTTTTTATAATTTGAGTATCATAATGCACCTCTGCTCTGGATGTTCCTAAAACAACCACTTCTGCCTGAACTTCACCTTCAAATATATGATGCCAGGTATTATTATTACAACAACTGTCCTTTTTTAAATAAAAATCAATTATTAATTGCAATCCGGACAATAGCAAATATATTACAACAGTCGTACTTGTCAATTTTAAAATAAATTTTCTCATAGTTTAAAATTGAAAATAAATAAAACTAGTTGATTGATTTCTAATTGATAACAAAATACTAATTATTACAAATATGTAACAAATGTATTTGAAAAATGTTGCCGTTCTCGTATCACAAGACTTTGTAAAAATAACTTCTTCATTTTTATAATACCATTCAATAATAAGGAATATAAAAATAGAAATAAATAAAGGTCTTATACTGACTTCATAAGTTAAAGCAGTATGAATATTAAAGAAATCTGAAGGTTTAAAAATCCCTTTCAGATAGCCAACAGCATCAGTTAATGTATTTGATCTAAAAAATATCCAGGCAAAAGTTGTGAGACCAAAGGTTATAAAAATATCAAAAACTTCTTTTATTTTCGATAAAAAACCACTTTGAAAACTATTTCCAACATATTTTCTGTTATTCTTCATTAAAAATGACGGAATAAAATATAGCGCATTTAGCAATCCCCAAATTATAAAAGTCCAATTGGCTCCATGCCAAAAACCACTTAAAATAAAAATAATTAAAATATTGCGAATCGATTTAAACTGACTTCCTTTTGAACCACCAAGCGGAATATAAACATAATCCCTAAACCAACTTGATAACGAAATATGCCATCGTCTCCAGAATTCGCCAATGTTTCTTGAAAAATAAGGCATTTTGAAATTTATAATCAAATCAATTCCCAGTAATTTTGCTACTCCTATTGCTATATCAGAATATCCTGAAAAGTCACAATATATCTGAAAAGAAAAAAGAAAAGCACCTAATATTAGTGTACCTCCAGTATAATTATAATAATTTTGAAATATATCATCAACAAAAATTGAACAGGTATCAGCTATTACAATTTTCTTAAAAAGCCCCCATAAGATTTGCCTTAAACCATTGACAGCCGTTTCATAATCAAACTTTCTTGCTTTTTTTATCTGAGGCAAAAGATGAGTTGCCCTCTCAATGGGTCCCGCTACTAATAATGGAAAAAAGCTAACAAAGACTCCATAATCAACGAAGTTTCTCTCTGCTTTAATTTTTCCTTTATAAATATCAATAACATATGATAATCCATGAAAGGTATAAAATGAAATACCAACTGGTAAAATAACATTTAAAGTTTTTGGATTTAGAACATATCCAAAATTTGAAAATAGATCTGCAAATGACGTTACAAAAAAATTATAGTACTTAAAAATGCCTAAAAAGCCAAGATTTACAGAAATACTCAACCAAAACCAAAATCTTTTAGAGCTTTCATTCTTAGCATTCGAAATTTTAATTCCCGAATAATAGTCCAGTAAAGTTGAAAAAATAAGTAAAAATAAAAAGCGCCAATCCCAGAAAGCATAAAAAACATAACTGGAAACTAATAGAAGTATATTTTGTAATTTTAAACTTTTATTAGTTACAAACCAATAAAGTATAAAAATCAGGATAAAAAACAGTGCAAAATTCAAAGAATTAAAAAGCATTTTTATTTTATTTAGTTTTAATTATTCATACATTAAAAACCTTAAAGCTACTTTTTACATTCAACTAATTGCCCTATAAAAATTTTAACATTTTCCAAAAATAAAAAAATCTTCCATAAGGAAGACTGCATTTGAATTAATTCTAAAAAAAAATCTGAATATAAATTCAGATTAAAAAAAAATGGCAAGCGACCTACATCGCACCGCTCAACCACGTACCCTTGCTATGTTCCCATCCTGGGGGAGTCTGCAGGAGCTGGTCGTGTAGGACTTGCCGGTGCAAATATACAATCTTTTTATATTTTTGCAAGGCCTTGTTGCTATAAAAATATCGTCGTATATTGGCTTATTCAAATTTTAAACTATGAAAAAATATAACTTCCTAACTATCATTTTATTAGGAATCACATTAATTGGATGTGGAGATACAAAAAAAGGTGAAAATTCTTTATTTAACATCGATGATTCGGCTTTTCCGGCACATTTTAAACAACAAGAATCAATTTCTATTGGAATTTTGAATCCAAATTCGAAAGAAATTGACAGCGTTGCATACTTTATTAATGATAAAAAAGTAGGAAGTACAAAAGGTACCGAAAAATTTAAATATGCATTAAAAGATCAAAAACTAGGATATCAATATTTAAAAGCAACAGTGTATTTTGGATCTGATTCCTCTGATGCTACAAAACGTATCGAATTAGTTTCGAATATTGAGCCTAAATTATTAAAATACAAAGTTGTCAATACTTATCCTCACGACAAACAAGCTTTTACTGAAGGTTTTGAATTTTACAACGATACATTGTATGAAAGCACAGGGCAAGAAGGCGCTTCGCACATTAAAAAATACGATTACAAAACAGGAAAAATTTACAAACAAATTGATCTTGACAAAGAATATTTTGGTGAAGGAATCACTTTTATAGGTGGAAAATTATTTCAATTGACTTATAAAAACAAAAAAGGTTTTATCTATGATGCCAAAACATTAAAATTAGAAAAAACTTTTGATTACGAGAAAGAAATTGAAGGCTGGGGAATGACAAATGACGGTAAATACATTTATCAAACTGACGGAACGGAGAAAATTTGGAAAGTTGATCCGGCTACTCAAAAAATGGTAGATTATATCAACGTATATTCAGGAGATTCAAAAATTAAAGCTATTAATGAATTAGAATGGATTAACGGAAAAATCTATACTAATGTTTGGTTCAAAGATGCAATTGCGGTTGTAAATCCAGCTTCGGGAGCTGTTGAAGGAATTTTAAACATGCCGGATTTGCGCAAATCTATGACTGACATTACTAAAGATGATGTTTTAAACGGAATTGCCTACAATCCTAAAACCAAAACAATTTTTGTAACAGGTAAAAACTGGAGCAAAATGTTCGAAATCAGAGTTTCGGAATAAAAACTAAAGGGAAATATTCAATTTTTAAATTCCAAATTCCAATATTTCAACTCAAATTTTAATAACAACACAGATTTCACAGATTTTCACGAATTAAATTAGTGCTAATTTGTGACCCGACCGAAGGGAATAGGCGAAGCAAATTTGTGTTTTACTTTGATAACTAAATATCAAAAAAGCTTTTTCTTCAATACAACTAAATACCAATTATGATTACTCTTATCAAAAATATAAAAGAATTACTTCAGGTTCGTGAAACTTCAATTGCAAAAATTTCAGGAGCAGAAATGGCAATACTTCCTACCATAAAAAATGCTTTTTTAATTTTAAGAAATAATCTAATTGAGGATTTTGGTGCTATGGAAAATCTTCCTGAAATCAAAGCTGATAAAGTTATTGATGCTACAGGAAAAATTGTTTTGCCATCCTGGTGCGACAGCCATACACATATTGTATATGCAGGAAATCGCGAACAGGAATTTGTAGACAGAATCAACGGATTCTCCTATGAAGAAATCGCCAATCGCGGTGGTGGAATTTTAAATTCGGCTAAAAAACTGAATGAAACCTCTGAAGAAGAAATCTACGAACAATCAAAACTTCGGTTAGAAGAAGTCATGCATTTAGGAACCGGAGCTGTCGAAATAAAATCCGGTTACGGTTTAACGATCGAAGGCGAACTGAAAATGTTACGAGTTATTAAAAAACTGGCTGATAATTATCCAGTTACTATCAAAGCCACATTTTTGGGTGCACATGCTTTTCCTGTTCATTATAAAGAAAACAAAGAGGGTTATATTGATGAAATCATAACTAAAATGCTTCCTGAAATCGCCCAAAATAAATTAGCAGATTATGTTGATGTTTTCTGTGAAACGGGTTATTTTTCTGTTGAAGAAACAGAAAATATAATGGAAGCGGGAATTAAATTCGGCTTAAAGCCGAAAATTCACGTCAATCAGTTTAATTCTATTGGAGGAATCCAGGCAGGAATTAAATTTAACGCCCTTTCTGTGGATCATCTTGAAATTATGACACCGGAAGATATTGAAGCTTTAAAAAAAACCGAAACAATGCCTGTAGCACTACCATCATGCTCCTACTTTTTAAGTATTCCGTATACGCCGGCACGAGAAATGATAAAAGCCGGACTTCCGCTGGCATTGGCAACAGATTTTAACCCTGGTTCTACTCCATCAGGAAATATGAACTTTGTGGTTGCAACGGCTTGTATCAAAATGAAAATGACGCCTGAAGAAGCCATCAACGCAGCAACTATAAATGGCGCGTACGCAATGGGAATCTCCCAAACTCACGGAAGTATTACTAAAGGCAAAAAAGCCAACCTGATCCTTACAAAACCTATTTCATCGTATTATCAAATTCCGTATGCTTTTGGCAGTAACCTGATTGAAAGTGTTTTTGTCGAAGGTGAAATTTTATAAATTATAAGAAGCTGTTTAACAACTCTTTAAATAGCCTCTTTTTCTGTTTTTTATTCGGACTCCTGTCGGAGCGCATATCTCAAATATTCAATTCTCAAGGAGTTGTTTTAGTTTTGAGACATCCTCTTTTCAATACATAATCGCAGATCAAAAATTAAAAGTCTGCATTTTGTGCCGTCAGGCACTAAATATTGGTAGAAATCAGAAATGGGAATGAATTTAGCGTGCCGTAGGTACGCAATAGCTATCATTTTATTGCGTACCTACGGCACGTTAACATATTTACGAAACTATAATCCTACCAATATTGAGTACCTAAAGGCACAACTTAACTAATTAATTAGTATTATTCCATAAAAAAAGGTCTGTGAAAAATCACAGACCTTTAATATTTTAGTGGTATTCTTACTTAAACGACAGATATTATTATCTTAAGTTAAAACTAGTTTTAGAAACTAATTCGTCATTATCAAAAACATTGATAAAATAAGCTCCTTTAGCAAAATCTTTACCTGGTAAATCTTCACTTACGTTAACTGTTTTGTTTTCGTACTTAACAGTAGTTTTAAAACTATAAGTTAAAGTGTTATCGCCAAAGCTTTCTGTTTTTTTATCTCCTAAAACATTGTTTTTAGAGTCGATAACTTGTACATAATACGTTTTATCACCAGATTTAGCGATTGAGTTTTCAGCAACAGTAAAACTAATTTTCAAAACGTCAGCACGGCTTGCTTTATCAGTTTCAACTTGTTTCCCTGAGCTTTTCAATTTGTAAGCTGCAGTTTTTGTATTCAAAATTGACAATTTAGCACCTTTTTCAACAGTTTTAGCCAATTCTTCGTTTTGACCAACTAATACTTCATTATACTTTTTAGATTCACCTAAAACTACAATTGTACTATCTCTTTGAACTGTTAAAACACCATTTTGTTTTTTCAATTCGTCATTTTCAGCCACTAAGGTTTTCATTTTACCTTGCATAGCCTGAACCTGAGATCTAAATTTAGATACATCACCTTTTGATTTGTTTAAATCATCCATTAGAGCGACTACTTTATCTCTTTCCTGAATTAACTCATCAGACATTGACGTGTTTTCTGCGATTGCTGCATCATAAGTTGTTTTTAACTCTTGCAGATCTTTCATAACAGATTCTTTCTCTGTCAATGTTGACGTAAGTTCAGTTTTTGTAACATCTGAATCTGACGACAATTTAAAAATATACACTAAGCTACCAATCAGTAGGACTGCTAAAACTGCGATTACCGCTTTTAGACTTGAGTTGTTGTTCTTCGGGTTTTCCATATTTAAAAAATTTTCTTTAAAACAAATTTAAGAATTAATATAAGGTTATAACGTAAGTTAATACAATTATATTATTTTTGGAAAATAAATTTTTTTCATGGAGAAATTAGTCCCGTTTACTATCAATGATTTAGCAAAAGTCACAAATCATCGAAGTGGTGAAATAAAGTTTGGAGAAAAGATGATTATCATCCCAAAAGGAGTCGATAAGGTCGAATTTCTAAAAGAAAGCGAAGCCAAATATGTTCTTTTGGGAATTCCCGAAGATATTGGTGTGCGTGCCAACTACGGAAGACCCGGAACAGCATCTGCATGGGAAAATGCTATAAAGAGCATTGCAAACATTCAGCACAATCGTTTTTCAAAAGGAAGTCAGATCATTGTTTTAGGACATATTAATGTTACTGAAGAAATGCGTGATGTCGAAAATCTCGATTTCAACGATATCGACGATCGCTCAAAATTAAGTCAGTTAGTTGAAAAAATTGACAAAGAAGTTTCCCATATCATCTTTACGATTATAAAAGCCGGAAAAACTCCAATTATCATCGGCGGAGGCCATAATAATGCCTACGGGAATATAAAAGGTTCGGCTTTAGCCAAAGGAAAACCAATCAACGCCATTAATTTTGATGCACATTCGGATTTTAGAATTCTGGAAGGGCGTCACAGCGGAAACGGTTTCTCTTATGCTTATGAAGAAGGTTTCCTGAAAAAATATTTCATTTTTGGTTTGCACGAAAACTACACTTCAAAAAGTGTTTTGGATATTATCAAAAAACTGGAAGACAGAGTTCGTTACAATACTTATGACAGCGTAAATATCCGTAAGGAAAAAGATTTTGAAAAGGAAATGGCCTTGGCTTTAGAATTTATCAAAACAGATTCTTTTGGTATTGAAATAGATTTGGATGCAATTCCTAATATTGCCAGCAGCGCTATGACAATCAGCGGATTTTCTGTGGAAGAATTACGCCAGTTTATATCGTTTTTCGGACAGCACAGAAATGCCACTTATTTGCATATTTGCGAAGGCGCGCCGGATTTAGCCGACTCTCCAAACAATAATTTAATTGGTAAATTAATTGGTTATCTGATTACTGATTTTATCAAAGCCAATAACGAAAAAGAGTAATTTAACCGATTGGTGTAATTAATAAATGTTCAATTAAACACATAGTCCCGATAGCTATCCTACCATCTGGACACAAATATTATTAATCAATTTTGAACACGAATTTCACGAATTTGCACAAATTTTAATAGGTTAATCTAGTTTGTGAAATTAATTCCACAAACTAAATTAGTGTCAATTAGTGAAATTCGTGTTTGTTTTGTACTTGTGTCCAGACGTTAGGATAGCTATCGGGACATAGATTTAATGCACTTAAAAAGTCGTTTTTTACTTGTTTTAAAAAGCACAGTGTTTACGCAAAATACAATATTTCTATGTGTTCAATAAATTTATAATTTGCGACTAAAGCTTTAATTTGTTAAGATATTAAGGACTGGAAATTAGCGCATTTGGCAAATAATACAAGATTCAAATAAACGATTGGTCGAATAAACCTATCTTTGCACAGAATTTTAGTACTTAAAACTAAATTCTTAATACCTAAGATATGTTATTCGAAGATTTATCACTTTCAAAAAGTATACAAAAAGCCGTATTTGAAGAAGGCTACCTTAACCCTACTCCTATTCAGGAACAATCTATCCCGATTGTTTTGGCAGGAAGGGATTTAATTGGTTGTGCCCAAACCGGTACAGGAAAAACCGCTGCATTTGCAATCCCAATCATACATCAGTTACACAGAATTGTAGGTTCAACAAAAAAAGCCAAAGTAATTCGTGCTCTTATAGTTACGCCTACTCGTGAATTAGCGGTTCAAATTGGACAAAGTTTTGACACTTATGGCAAATATACCAACTTAACTCAATTGACCATTTTTGGTGGAGTTTCGCAAAATCCGCAAGTCGATGCGTTAAAAAACGGAGTTGATATTTTAGTTGCAACGCCGGGAAGATTATTGGATTTACAAAAACAAGGGTTTCTTGATTTAGATCATTTACACACTTTAGTTTTAGATGAAGCAGATCAAATGCTTGATATGGGTTTCATTAACGACGTAAAAAAGATCGTAAAATTAACGCCTAAAAACCGTCAGACTTTACTGTTTTCTGCTACAATGCCAATTGCAATTCGCGAATTAGCCGAGATGTTTTTACAGGATCCGGCAAAAGTAGAAGTTTCTCCGGTTTCATCAACAGCCGAAAATGTAGAACAACGCGTTTATTTTGTTGAAAAAACAGAAAAAAGAAATCTTTTATATCATTTGATCAAAAACGAAGATTTATCAAACGTTTTGGTTTTTTCAAGAACAAAACACGGAGCTGATAATGTTGTAAAAGCACTTAGAAAAAATAATATCGCAGCCGAAGCAATTCACGGTGATAAATCGCAAAATGCAAGACAACGTGTTCTTGATGCTTTCAAAAACAAAGAAGTTGGTGTTCTTGTTGCTACAGATATTGCTGCACGTGGAATTGACATTGACCAATTACCATTTGTAATTAATTTTGATTTACCTAATATTCCTGAAACTTACGTGCACAGAATTGGTAGAACCGGACGTGCAGGAAACGGAGGAATTGCGATTTCTTTTTGTAGTAAAGACGAACATGCTTACTGGAAAGACATTCAGAAATTGATAAAAGTTGATGTGAAAACTATTTCAGATCATCCGTATCAATGGCATGCAGGAAGTCCTGAAGCAACGGCAGAGAAACCTAAAAATTCAAACCGAAGCGGTGGAGCGCATAAATCAAGAAAATCAGAAGCTTCAAAGCAAAATAAAAAACGCTGGTACTAAACCTGTCATTCGTACAAGTATATTGTAAATAAACTCTGAACACGAATTTTACAAATTGCACAATATTTAATAATTAAATTAGTGGCAATTTGTGAAATTCGTTTTTTATTTTTTTATACTTAATTCGTTTTTTGATTCGTGTATTAAGTAACTTATAATTTTAAACAACTTAACAGGTTCAAACGGTTTGATGATAATATCATTTATTCCGGATGAAATTGCTTCATCTGTTATCTCATCCTTATCAAACGCAGTCAACGCAACAATAGGTGTTTTTACATCTTTTAAACGAATTCTTTTTGTGGTTTCAAATCCGTTCATTAACGGCATATTGATATCCATTAAAATAAGATCAAACTCTTCCTGCTCCAATATTGCCAAAGCAGCAAAACCATCATCAACTACTTTACAGCTATAATTATTTTTTTCGATAATTTTCTTTGTCACTAATTGGTTGATCAGATTATCCTCGACTATCAAAATTTTATAAACTTCACTCGACGTTAAATCAACCTCAATTTCGTTTATAATATTCTTTGTCTTTTGAGGATCATGCTCAAAAGGAATAACGAATTTAAATGAAGTTCCTTCACCAATATTACTTTCTAAAGAAATAGTGCTCCCAAAAAGCCCTAACAATCTTTTCACAATACTTAATCCCAATCCCGTTCCTTGATAATCCTCATCTTTACGACCTACCTGAACGAATTTTTCAAAGATTTTACCCTGATCTACAGTTGCTATTCCAACCCCGTTATCTTTGACCAGAAAATCCAGAAAATATATTTTCCCTTCTATTTTATTCAATTTTACAACAATTTCAACTTCACCGTTTTTAGTAAATTTCAAGCCATTACTTACTAAATTCATTAAAATTTGAGCCAGTCGTAGTTTGTCTCCAATCAAATATTCCGGAATATCAGCGTCGATAGAGACCGATATTTCATTCTTGTTTTTTTGACATAAAAAAGAAAGAGAATTCTTGATCATCGTAATTTCATCTGAAATATTAAATGTCAAATTCTCTAATACGACTTTATTTTCCTCGATTTTATTAATTTGTAAAATATCATTTACCAGCGATAATAAATATCTGGCCGAAAATTTTAAAGAACTCAAATGCAGGCTTCGGGATAATTCTTTATGTTCTTCAAGCAGCATATTAGTAATACCAACAACACCGTACAATGGAGTACGCAATTCGTGGCTTATAGTCGAAATAAATTGCGTTTTGAGCAAAGAGGCTTCTTCAGCAATTTCTTTTGCTTCTAAAAGCTCTAAATTGTGTTTTTTCTTAAATCTGATATTTTTAACTAAAGTGATAATCAGAAAAAGAAGAATCAGCGAAATCAGAACAAACAAAATGACAATAATTCTGGATTTTTTCAGACTTTGAAATTGGGAATCTTTTTCACTTTCGATTTTATCAATTTGCCTTTTATATTCATCTAATTCAAGATTAAATCCTGCGATAGAAGCTTTCTTAAGCTTTTCCTGATTGTATAATTCTTCGGTAATTTTATTATAAGATTCGAGATTATCATAAGCTTCTTTATATTTTTTAAATTTCTTGAGAAACTTAGAATATTCTAAATGAGCATATGACAAATCTGATTTTTCACCGGTGTTTTTTCCTTGTTCAATGGCTTTTATAAAAAATGCATTTGCCGCATCATATTCATTTATAGAACTCAAATACATTCCGTTAAGCATATTGACAACAATCTCCGTTGACTCATCGCCGTACTTTTTCCTGCTACTGTTAACAAATTTCAAAAAAGAATACCCTGCTTTATATTGCCCGATATCAAAATATGCCCATGCTAAATTTACGTTTGTAAAATAAACCTGGTTCATTTGATTCATTTTTAAACTATAAGCAATTGATTTTTTATAGTAATCAATTCCTTTGTCAAATTGTTTTTTTTCGAAACAATAAATATTGCCCAGATTATTATGGAGACTGTATTTTATAGAATCATTATTTGTTCGGTTTGCGTAGAATAAACCTCTATTGTAAAAAAAAATGGCTTTATCAAATTCTGATAATTCACTATAATTTCCTGCAATAATTTTATATGATTTAGCAATTAAAAAATCATTTTTTGAAGCTGTAGCAAGATTTAGAGCTTTGCGTGAAGTAATTAATGATTTTTCGAAGTTAGATTCTTTATAATCATTCCATGCCATTTTTATCATCGCAGCAATTTTCTCATCTGTCATATTTTCAGATTGCGCAATTGCCGAATTGGCAAAACAATTCAGTAAAAAAAGTAACAGTAAAAAAATCCGCATTTGGGGCATAAATCGGCTAATTTCATCAAATATACGTTTAAAAATAAAAAAAAGCCGTATTTCATATAAAAATACGGCTTTACTTACTTTATTTAAATTTTACTCAGAATTTGAACTTTTTAATCTGAAAAATATAGCATATTCTAATTATTCAGAAGCAATATCTTTAGTTTCAGGAAGAGTATCTAAATCGTTATCATTTTCCCATTGCCCAACTACAGAAGTTGCCAATGCATTTCCTAATACATTTGTAGCACTCCTGAACATGTCACAAAAGTGGTCAATTGGTAAAATCAAAGCAATTCCCTCAATCGGAATTTTAAACATTCCGCAAGTTGCCGCTACAACAACTAAACTTGCTCTTGGTACTCCGGCAATTCCTTTACTGGTTAACATTAAAACCAATAACATGACCATTTGCGTTCCTAAATCCAGGTGAACGCCATAAAACTGAGCAATAAAAATACTGGCAAAAGTCATGTACATCATACTTCCGTCAAGATTAAACGAATAACCAAGAGGCAACATGAACGATACAATTTTATTTTTTACGCCAAATTCTTCTAATTCTTCTGTTAATTTAGGAAAAACAGCTTCACTGCTTGTTGTTCCAAAAGCAATTGCTAATGGTCCAATAATACGTTTTAATAACTCAGTCATTCTTCCTTTAAGGAAAATATATCCAACTGTAATTAACACAAACCACAAGGTACTTATCCCTATTAAAAATGATCCGAAGAATTTGAAATATGTAATTACTAATTCTTCTGCATCTCTAATGGCAAATACTCCCGCAATAGCTCCAAAAACTCCAATTGGAGCGAAGTTCATTACATAATTAACCATTTTTAAAACAATATGCGATACTTTATCCAATGCATTTATAACCGGTTTTACAGTAGATCCTAATGATGCAGCCGCTAACCCAAAAAAGATAGAGAATACCACAATTTGTAAAATCTCATTGGTTGCCATTGCCTCAAAAATACTTTTAGGAACAATGTGTTCAACAAAATTCTCAAATGATAATGTGGTTGTTTTAGCTGTAACTTCAGATGCCGCTGCCATATCAACATGTTCCAATTTCAAACCAACTCCCGGTTCTAAAACATTGACATAAAATAAACCAATTAATAAGGATATAAACGAAGCTGTAAAAAACCATCCAAGTGCCTTACCACCAATTCTTCCTACGGTTTTAATATCTCCTAATTTTGCAATTCCCACTACTAATGTGGTGAATACTAAAGGAGAAATAATCATTTGTACCAATCTGATAAAAATGGTTGCAAGCATTTTTATTTTATTACTAAAAGATACCGCTGCTTCTTGCGAAACCGAATTGTGCAATATAATTCCTAAAGTTGCTCCAAGCACCATTGCAATTATAATTTGCCCTGTTAATCCTGAAAGAAATGATTTTTTTTTGGTTTCTGTAACTTGCATTAATTTGTTTTGTTTTAGAATTAAAATACTAAGACCCTCACTGTCTTAATTTTTATTAATATGTTTTGTTGATTAAGTAAAAATCAGCCAAAACAATTGCCGCCATTGCCTCAACAATAGGCACAGCACGCGGAACCACACATGGATCATGACGTCCTTTTCCGGTCATGGGTGTAATGTTTCCTTTATTATCTAATGAATCCTGAGTTTGCATAATCGTTGCAACGGGTTTAAAAGCCACTCTGAAATAAATGTCCATTCCGTTACTGATTCCGCCCTGGATTCCGCCTGAAAGATTCGTTTTTGTCGTTCCATCAGGATTGTATAAATCGTTATGTTCGCTTCCTTTCATTTCAGAACCAGAAAATCCGCTTCCGTATTCAAAACCTTTTACTGCGTTTATAGAAAGCATTGCTTTTCCTAATTCGGCGTGTAATTTATCAAAAACCGGCTCTCCTAAACCAACAGGAACATTCTGGATCACACACGATACAACTCCGCCAACAGTATCTCCCTGTTTACGGATATCACGTATATATTCTTCCATAATTGCTGCTGATTTTTCGTCAGGACAACGAACAGGATTACTTTCTATTTTAGAAAAATCCAAATCCTGATAAGGTGTATCTAAATGAATTGGACCAACAGATGAAACGTATGCATTAATTTTAATTTCAGGTAACATTTGCTTTGCAATTGCTCCTGCTACTACTCTGCTCGCAGTTTCTCTGGCAGAACTTCTTCCGCCACCGCGGTAATCACGAAAACCATATTTTTGGTCGTACACATAATCGGCATGACTTGGTCTGTAATTGTCTTTTATATGCGAGTAATCGTCTGATTTTTGATTGGTATTCGGGATAATAAAACCTATTGGAGTTCCTGTAGTTTTTCCCTCAAAAATTCCGGATAAAAACTGAACTGCATCCGGTTCTTTACGTTGCGTTACAATTGCTGATTGCCCTGGTTTTCTGCGAGACATTTCAACTTCAATTGCTTCTAAATCAAGTTCAATTCCTGATGGACAACCATCTATAATTCCGCCTAAAGCTTCACCATGAGATTCTCCAAATGTTGTAACTTTATATAGGGTGCCGTAGCTATTTCCTGCCATTGTAATTTGTTTTGAGCAAATGTAAGTTTTATGAATTAAATTAAAAAATTTTACATTAGTATTATTAAATAAAGGTTGCGCCCTTTAAAAATCACAATTTATTAAAATTGTAGCCAAATTGATAACCTTTTGATAAAACAAATCGACTTGAAGTTTCTTTTATTTGTGGAACTTCAAAAAAAGAAAAATTGAAAAAACGAAATGTTGAATTGGTCATTCTTTCAGATGTCCATTTAGGAACTTACGGAAGTCACGCTAAAGAACTAAACAACTATTTATCAAGTATTAAACCCAAAACATTAGTCTTAAACGGCGATATTATTGATGCCTGGCAATTTAGAAAATCATATTTTCCAAAGGCACATTTAAGAGTCATTCAGCGTATTATCGGGATGGCTTCTAAAGGCACAAAAGTGTATTATATCACTGGAAATCACGATGAAATTCTTAGAAAGTTTAGCGACATGAACATGGGGAATTTTTCTTTGGTCGATAAATTAGTTTTAGAATTAGACGATAAAAAAGCATGGATTTTTCACGGAGACGTTTTTGACGCTTCGGTTCAGCATTCAAAATGGATTGCAAAACTAGGCGGATTAGGCTATGATTATTTGATTTTAAGCAACCGATTTGCAAATTGGTGTCTGGCAAAATTAGGACGTGAACCGTATTCATTTTCTAAAAAAATAAAAGCAAGCGTAAAAAAAGCAGTTAAATTTATTTCGGATTTTGAAACTACTGCAACTGATTTAGCCATCGAAAAAAAATACGATTATGTAATTTGCGGACATATCCATGAACCAAAAATAATCAATATAGAAAACAAATACGGATCTACATTATACCTAAATTCCGGTGATTGGGTTGAAAATTTAACAGCATTGGAATACCATAAAAAACGCTGGAAATTATACTCTTACGCCGAAAGCAATTTTACTGAAGAAGAAAATCTTTTTGAAATGGAAGATATCTTAACTTCACAACTAATCTCTTCAATAATCCTAAAAAAATAATTTCTTTCTTTATTCATTTGAGTATGATAATGCATGTTATACTTTAACCACAGCCTAAATGTGAATTATATAACAATTTTCAAAAATAGTATACGTTATGACTTTGTACACCAATGTACATTTGAAAAAAATTAATAACCATTTTTATGAAAAGAATTATTTTATCTGCCATTATGCTATTAGGATTAGCGTTTACGGCTCAATCACAAGAAATTTCAAAAAACGCTTTAGGTTTGCGTTTAGGAGACAATAACGGTTTTGGTGGTGAAGTATCATATCAATTAGGATTAAATCAAAAAAACAGACTTGAATTTGATTTAGGCTTTAGAAACAGTAGTGATGTAGATGCTATTAAAGCTGTTGCTCTTTACCAATGGGTTTGGAACATTGATGGAGGTTTTAACTGGTACGCTGGTGTAGGTGGTGGTATTGCTGCCTGGGATCATGACTACTATGCAAACAACAATAAATTTAACGACAGCGGAACATACGTGTTTGCTGCTGGAGATATCGGTATAGAATATAGATTTAGCGAAGCACCAATAACATTATCGTTAGATGCAAGACCAGAAGTTGGATCAGGATATTATGATGATGATAACTTTGGATTTGACGTAGGTTTAGGAGTTAAATTTAGATTCTAAATTAAAACTAAAAAATAATTGTAAAAGAAATCCTGTCGTTTAAAGCGACAGGATTTTTTTTGTTTGTAACATTGAGCGAAGTCGAAATGTAAACAAAGCTACACTAATGTCAAGCCAAGCAAATGCTATGTCAGGCTGAGCGGAGTATTGAAGTAGCAAGTTTTTTTTTTACCGCAAAGCACACTAATATTTTACCAATTGTATGTCTAAAAAACACAAAGTTCGCAAAGCTTTGTATTGATTTAGCTTTGCGAACTTTGTCTTTTCTGAGCAATTTATATAAAAAAAACTTTGTGCCCCTTGCGATTAAAACTGTTATTTGATAATAATCTCCTTTTTAGAATGTATTTTCACAACCGTGTAAGGATATGTAATGACCTGCATTGTCATTGCATCCGGCGCAGGACCATTTTCTTTTACTGTGATAATAATATTTTTGTCTGTTTCTTCGACTTTTTCAACGCTAATAGAATAACCTCCAGTACTTTTTTCTCCCATATTCAGGATAATGTAATTTGAATTACTAATATCATCCTGTTTCATTTTATCTTTCAAAAGCGGATCATTTTCCAGCATTTTGATTTCGTTAGGTTCCGTTAAAATTTCAAAAAACTTTATATTACCGCCACCATCAGATTGTTCCGTTAAAACTTCATATAAAATTTTCGAACCTGAACCTGAAGTTTTTTTTGCGCCACAAGAAACCAAAACAAAAACTATTAAAACCAGAATTGCTTTTTTCATCTACTATATTTTAAATTAAGTTTTTACTCTCTATAATCGTCAATTGCTCTTTGATATAAAGCTTCATATTTAGGCAGTATATTTATGATATCGAACTTTTTAGCTACTTCTAAAGCATTTGCTTTAAATTGTTTTAAAATAGTGTCGTCTTTAAGAATTTTAATAGCATTTGCAGCCATTTCATCTACATTTCCCACATCACTCAAATATCCTGAAAATCCATCAAAATTAACTTCCGGTAAACCTCCTGAATTACTCGAAATCACAGGAACTCCACAAGCCATTGCTTCTAAAGCAGCTAAACCAAAACTTTCTGTTTCTGACGGAAGTAAAAATAAATCAGTCAGACATAAAATTTTATCAATTTCATTACTATTTCCAAAGAAAATTACCTTTTCATAAATTCCCAATTCCATGCACAAAGCTTCTGCTTTTTCTTTTTCAGGACCATCACCAACCATCATTAATTTGGCAGGCATTTCTTTTTGGATATTATAAAAAATCTTAATAATATCCGGAATACGTTTCACCTTTCTAAAGTTACTGATATGCGTGATAATACGTTCGTTTTCCTTCGCCATTACAGAACGGTGACAAGGAGCCAGAGGATCTTTTCGCATTTTATCCAATTCAATAAAATTCGGAATCACTCTGATTTTATTCTTGATTTTGAACAATTTCAAAGTATCATCTTTCAAACTTTGAGAAACCGATGTCACATAATCTGATTTATTGATACTAAAAGTCACCGCAGGTTTATAAAACGGGTGATTTCCTACCAGTGTAATATCAGTTCCGTGAAGCGTTGTAATCATCGGAAGATTAATTCCTTCATTCTTAAGCATTTGCTTTGCCATGTAACCCGCATACGCGTGAGGAATTGCATAATGCACATGCAGCACTTCTATTTTATACAATTTCACCATATCAACCAATTTGCTTGACAAAGCCAATTCGTAAGGCTGATAATGGAAAAGAGGATATTCAGGAACGTTTACTTCGTGATAATGAACATTAGGATTCAAAAGTGCCAACCTAACGGGCTGACTATAAGTAATAAAGTGGATTTCGTGTCCGCGTCTGGCTAATTCAAGGCCTAGTTCTGTAGCAACTACACCACTTCCGCCAAATGTTGGATAACAAACTATTGCTATTTTCATGTATTAAATTTAATACTACGAAAGTACTCAAAAATAGCATTTAATCGAAGATTTACATTGTTAGATTTTTGTGAATATTAGATGTTACAGATTATTAGATTGTTAGATCGCAGACCAAATCTGATCTTTAGATTATCAGATTCTTAGATTTTTTTTATGCAGGATTTAATTTATAATCAGAGCGATCCAAAAGTTCAGCAAACAAAACAACTCAAAATTCATAACTAATAATTCATAATTTTTTATCAGTAGCAGAAAATTTATTTTCAAAATAAACATTCCACCCGCTGTCCGTTATATCTTTTATGGTGAACCCCACCATAAAAGGATATCACTCCCATCGGGGCTAAATTAGAGGTTTTTGTTTTCAAAAGACCCCCTCTTCAATAACCTTTGTCAAAGTAAAAAACTTTAACAAAGGTCTTTCGCAAAAGTTTTCGACAAAGCTGTCATTGCGAGAAACGAAGCAACCACATTAAGTTATTCTATAGTTTCTGTGTAGTCCCTACAGAACATTTGGGTTCGGTCGCTTTTTTTTCTACCAACATATAACTCCTAACGGAGTATAGTTTGTGTATATTTAAGTGTTTTGAAAATTGTCCAAAATTCATTTGCATCAAATCATTTGTATCAAATTCAATTCTATCAAAATATACCTCGTAGAGGTTAAATGTCGGTAGAAAAAAATATAACGCTCCGATGATAATTGTCGCGTAGGGACTACACATAATCCTATAATCTTAACTCAAAATAATGTTACATCTAGCAATAAGATTGCCTCGTTCCTCGCAACGACAAGTATGCTGAAAAAAGTAAACCCTACAGGTTTTAAAAACCTATAGGGTTAAATAGGTAAAAACAAAAAAAGCGCAAAATCTAAATTTTGCGCCTTTGATATTATATGAATTTCTCTTAGAAAAATCTGCTGTGCCAGCTATCGGCAGCAGGAACTTCCCAGGATTCGTTGTATTCTTCGATATTATTTACAAGATTATTAAAAACAATCGTATTCTCCGAAACCGATTTATCCTTAACCATTTTCTTAAAATCAATTAATGGCTTGTGAGCGATATGTTCACCAAGTTTAAAAGTAACGTTCATTTTATCTAACAAATCAACGTTATATTTTTTCTCTAAACTCTGAATAAATTCCACCGAACTATCTATGGAACATCCTGTAGCTGCTTGCACATCCTGATTTACAGCCAAAATAATGAATCGGTTGTATTTAAGTTCGTACGAAGCTTCTAAACTTGTTCCGTGGGCTGCCCAACCTTCAACAAAAGCTTTCAGGTCAGTTTCTATTTCAGAAAATTCTTCCTCAGAAAATTTTCTGTTTGATTGATAAATCCAAATTTTGGACTCACCAGGTAAATCTTCAAAAGGTATATACATTTTTAATTGTTGATTTTAGATTGTTGATTTTAGATTTGGAAGAGTTTAGGTTTCAACCTCTGTACCTCTGTACCTCTGAACCTTTGTAACTTTGAACCTTTGTAACTTTTGAACCTCAGATTAAAGATCCTGCGCATTAGCAATTAACTCAGCAATATCCATCACCTTCACTTGTCCTTCTTTTTCCTGATGTTTAATTCCATCGGTTAGCATTGTATTACAAAACGGACAACCCGCTGCAATAATATCCGGTTGAACTTCAAGTGCATCTTCTGTACGCAATACATTTACTTCTTTGTTTCCCGGTTCAGCATCTTTAAACATTTGTGCTCCACCTGCTCCACAGCATAAACCATTTGCTTTTGAGCGTTTCATTTCGACTAATTCAACATCTAGTTTCTGAATTAAATCTCTTGGCGCTTCATATACTTTATTGGCTCTTCCTAAATAGCATGGATCGTGAAAAGTTATTTTTTTTCCTTTAAACTGACCTCCTTCAACGGTTAATCTTCCATCATCAATTAATGACTTCAAAAATTCAGTATGGTGAATTACATCATACTGACCTCCTAATTCAGGATATTCATTTTTTAAAGTATTAAAACAATGCGGACAAGCGGTTACGATTTTTTTAGCTTCATATGCATTTAAAACCTCGATATTCATCATGGCCTGCATTTGAAACAAAAATTCATTTCCGGCGCGTTTTGCAGGATCTCCGGTACAACTCTCTTCTGTACCAAGAACTGCAAAAGAAACATTAGTACGATTTAATATTCGCACAAATGCTTTTGTAATTTTTTTTGCTCTATCATCAAAACTTCCCGCACAACCCACCCAAAACAAAACTTCTGGTTGTTTTCCTTCGGCCAGCATTTCTGCCATTGTTGGTACTACTAAACTTTCTGACATCTTCTTTTGTTGTTAAATCGGTTAATTGTTTATTTGGTTAATCGCTCTCATGAAGAACCTTTTTTTCTAAACCGTAATTTTATTGTTAAATCGGTTAATTCTTTATTTGGTTAATCGGTATTGAAAACAACTAATAAGACCAATAATTTAAAAAACCGAACTTTTTATTTTTTACAATCGGACAAACGGTTAAACAAATAACCAGTTAAACCATATTATTGTTCAATCGGTATTGAAACACACGAATAAACGATTAAACAAACAGCCAATTAAACTATCTTAATTCTCATTTTTCCAATTCAATCTGTCTTGCTGATTGTATTGCCAAGGTGCTCCATTATTTTCAATATTTGTCATCATTGCATTTAGTGACATTGGAGCAGCACTTTGTTCCATCACTAAATAACGACGCATGTCCATAATAATTGATAATGGACTAATATTTACGGGACATTCTTCAACACAAGCATTACATGAAGTACATGCCCATAATTCTTCGGGAGTAATATAATCGTTTAATAATGTCTTATTATCAGGAACAAAAACACCTTTATTAGCATCAATGTTTTTCCCTACTTCCTGCAAACGATCTCTTGTATCCATCATAATTTTACGAGGAGACAATTTTTTACCTGTTTGATTTGCCGGACATGCTGATGTACAACGACCACATTCTGTACAAGTGTAAGCATTTAGCAATTGAACCCAGTTTAAATCCTGAACATCACTTGCTCCAAATTTAGCCGGTGCAGCATTTGCATCAACCGGAGCCGCTGCAAATGGATCTGCATTTGGATCCATCATTAATTTTACCTCTTGTGTTACCGATGCTAAATTATCAAACTTCCCTTGCGGGTTTAAGTTTGCAAAATAGGTATTTGGGAAAGCTAAAAGAATATGTAAATGTTTAGAGAAGTACAAATAGTTCATAAAAACTAAAATACCTGCAATGTGCAACCACCAGAATACTTCAAACAATATTACGACCAATTCATTCGACATTCCGTTAAATATTGGTGCAATAAACTGACTTACAGGAAAACTTCCTGCCGTATGAAAGACTTTACCAGGAACGTTTTGCAAATGAAAATCAGCTGCATTCATCAGTAAAAACAATGTCATTAAAACCATCTCAAAATACAAGATGTAATTTGCATCACTTTTAGGAAAACCTTTTAAATCAGGATTAATAAAACGTTTTAATCGTATAATATTTCTTCTGATCCAAAAAACTGAAACAGCTACCAGAACCAAAAGTGCCAATATTTCAAATGAAGCAATTAAAATATCGTAAACTACGCCCAAATAAGGCGCAAAAATTCTGTGTGTACCAAATAAACCATCAATGATGATTTCAAGTAATTCAATATTTATGATTATAAAACCCAGGTAAACGACAATATGTAATACGCCCGCTACGGGACGTTTCACCATTTTAGATTGTCCAAGCGCAATCAAAGCCATATTTGCCCAACGTGCCTTTGGATTGTCTTTTCGATCTACATCGACTCCTAAATTAATGTTTCGGATAATTTTTTTTACACTCGTCGCAAAAAAACCAAAACCAGCTATCAGAAGTATAGCGAATAAAATATTGTCTAAATAACTCATTCTATAATATTAATTATTTTTTGTCAGTAGTTGAACTTGCATCTTCTGCCGGTGCAACGTATGGTTTATTTTTCTTTCCGAAAAGAGAAACATTTACATAACGCGTTGGATAAAGGCGAACATCCTGTAATAATAACTCCAGCTCTTTTGAAGTTTTAGAAAGGTTATTGTACAAGGCATCATCGTTTAATAATTTACCCGCAGTACCTTTTCCTGAGTTTAAGTTGCTCATAATACCATCTACTTTAGCCAAAGTTTTGTTCAGGTTTCTGACTGTTTTACCTAAATCAGCTTTGTTTAAAGAGTCCGATATTTTATTGAAATTGCTTGACATTTTATTAAAGTTTGTCACAACTCCATTAATTTGACCTTTATTAGTATCTAAAATAGAGTTTAAACTTCCTGAAGCTCTGTGAAATTGCTCCATTGTCTGGCTTAATTCTGCTAATGATTTTTTTAGATTTTCCTGTCCTTGCTTGTCCAAAACATTATTTAAGCCGGCAACCAGCGTATTAATGTTAAGAAGCATTAGATCTAATTTTTGCTGAATTGGCTCAATTTTACCTCCAAGAGATTCTGTTAATCCTAATTCTACGGCAGATTCAAGAGTCTGCCCGTCAACAGCAGGATCTTTATCTTCCAGATTAGGTAAAATCTTAATCTGTTTTCCGCCAATTAAACTTGGAGAATATAAAGATGCTTTACTTGTTTTTGAGATTGGAAAATCTGTTTTTAACTGAAGTTCAACTAATAATTTACCAGTTACTTCATTAATTGTGATTTTAGTCACTTTACCTACTGTAAGACCATTTATAGTTACAGGTGCAGATTGTGACAAATCCTCAACATTATTATATTCAACATATAATGTTTTATAATTTGTAAAAAGGTCCTTGCCTTTTAAAAAGCTATAGCCCCAAATAAATAATAAAATAGACGCAATGACTAATATAGCCGTTTTAATTTCTCTTGTTAGTTTCAAAATTCTAAGTGTTTGTACAAAATTAATATAAATATTCGAACTAAAAGCTATTATTTAATAGCGTCTTGAATATTGATTTTCTCTCCATCTTTATTTGCAATTAGAAAAGCAGCTCCATATCCTTTATTTTTAGCTTCTTCCAAATATTTTTTAGCAGTTTCATAATTGGAAGTTTCCTGATAGAAATATTTGTAAATATTGTTTTCATACAACATTGTTACATTTTTCAGGCCTTTAAAGTTTTTAGGTTCGAGTGGTGTTTTTTTAATACTGGCAATAAGCTGAACTTTGAAGAAGATTCCTTTTGGAGCATTTTTAGCCGCTGCAGCACTTTCTACCACCTTTGCTTTTACCGGAGTAGAGGTGTCTTTTGCTGGTCTTGCATCTGGCACTTCTGAAGCTCCTGAACCAAAATACTCTTTTTTATAACTAATAATAGCTTCGGCAATAGCTTTTGCGATATCGTCTTGCCCTTCTTCAGAATTTAAAATATTTCCTTCGGTAGGATTGGAAACAAATCCGGTTTCAATTAAAACTCTCGGCATATACGCTTTATGAAGTACCATAAAAGGAGCTTGCTTTACTCCGCCTTGTCTTAATTTTTTTCCAAGTTTTTCAAAATTATCTTCCACTTTGCTTGCCAGTGAGATACTATTATCTAAATATTCTTCCTGCATCAAAGTCATTCCAATCATTGATTCAGGCGAATTAGGATCGTAACCTTCATATTTACGTTTATAATCTTTCTCTAATGTAATTACCGAGTTCTCTTTTTTCGCAGCTTCAAGATTCGATGCTACTTTACTTAAACCCATTACGTAGGTTTCAGTTCCGTCAGCAGCCGTATTTTTGTTTGCGTTACAGTGAATTGAAACAAAAATATTAGAATTTGCTCTGTTCGCAATATTGGCTCTTTCGACCAAATCAATAAAAACATCTGTTTTACGAGTGTAGATAACATTGATATTTGGGGTGGCTTCTAAAATTTTACCAACTTTTAAAACAATAGCCAAAGCAATATTTTTTTCGATCCGTCCGCTATAAACAGCTCCAAAGTCATGATCACCGTGTCCGGCATCCAGTGTTACCTTAAAAACATTTGACTGGCTATAGGCACAAAAAGACAATATCGTTAGAAAAAAAGTAAATATTACTTTAATTTTGTTAAATATATTCATAAATCTAAAAGTTAATTTTAATAAAACGTAACACCTATAATTTTTACAATTGATTATTTTTGACAAAAAATTATATGTAAGTTTGACATGTCAAAAAACAAGCCATAATTATACAAAAATAGCATTTAAACCTTTGCATACAAACTTATTTAATATCGTTTTATTATCATTTTTCCTATCATTAGGATGTGGTAATTTATATTCGCAAGAGATAAAAAACAAAAAAAAGCCGTTACCTGCTGCAAAACAAACAGATAAACCTAAAATTACTGTTGCAGATAAAGCGCCGGCTCCAATTCTTGATACCATAAAGTTAGATACCGTTAAGCCTAAAAAGAATTTTTTAGATGCTGTTACGAAGTATAAAGCTAAGGATTATGCTAAATATGACAAGAAAGCAAGAACGCTGACTTTATATAATGAAGCGGAATTATACTATAAAGATGTCGAATTAAAATCCGGAATCATTGTATTAAATCTGGAAAAAGATGAAGTTTATGCAGGACGTATAAGAGATTCGGCAGGAGTTTTAACACAATATCCAAATTTTAAACAAGGGGCGAGTGAAGTTCAGCCGGATTCTATCCGATTTAATTTTAAAACTAAAAAAGCATTAATTTACAATTCAAGAACGGAACAAGGCGAATTTAAAATCAAAGCCGCGGTTACTAAAAAAGAAAATGATTCTGTTTACTTTTTAAAAGACGCGCGTTTTACCACTGCAAAAGATATTGACGATCCCGAATATTATTTCAGAACAAACAAAGTAAAATTTGTTCCTAATAAAAAAGTTGTTGTGGGTACCACTCAAATGGTTATTGCAGATGTACCTACTCCATTAATATTGCCTTTTGCCTTTTTCCCAATGACTAAGGAAAAAAGTATTTCAGGAATTATAATACCTAGTTACAACGACTCGAATACCAGAGGTTTTTCATTACAGAACGGAGGTTATTATTTCGCTTTAAGCGACAATTATGACTTAACGGTTTTAGGAGATTATTACACAAATGGTAGTTACGCCATGCGATTTGAATCAGCATATGCAACAAGGTACAAGTATAGGGGAAACATTAATATTCGTTACGAAAATCTTATTAACAGTGAACGCGGTTATCCTGATTATAGTAAAGAAAAGATTTATAATATTCAGTGGTCACATTCAAAAGATACAAAATCAAATCCTAATTCAAGTTTTTCTGCTTCTGTCAACATGGGTAGTAGTAAATACTTTAAACGATCTATTAATCAGGCAAACGTGGGATCGAATTTAAATAATACTTTAAATTCGTCTATCTCCTATAATAAAACTTTTAACACCATTCCACAGGCGCGTTTTTCATTAACCGCGACACATTCACAAAATACGCAGACAGAGCAAATTCAAATGACTTTGCCGGCTTTGCAAGCGAGTGTGGATCGTGTATACCCGTTTGTAGGGAAAGATGGCGTTAAAAAAGGTTTCATAAAAAATATCAACTTAC
Source organism: Flavobacterium psychroterrae (assembly GCF_018380615.1). Classification (GTDB taxonomy): domain Bacteria; phylum Bacteroidota; class Bacteroidia; order Flavobacteriales; family Flavobacteriaceae; genus Flavobacterium; species Flavobacterium psychroterrae. Next base: position 131,426 of record NZ_JAGYVZ010000007.1, read on the forward strand.
AATATAATTTAAGCGGAAAAAATAATTTCACCACAACCGATTCATTATTTTTTAAGCCACAAATGTTTAAAGATGCACAAATAGGTATGCAACACAGTATCCCTATTAGTACGAATTTTAAAATATTTAAATATTTTAGTGCGGGAGCATCCACAAACTTTCAGGAAACCTGGGTTACAAAAACTATTGACCGAAATTATGATATAGATCAAAGTAAGGTTGTTGACAAGACCGTAAATGGATTTGACGCATACAGAACTTATAATTTCAGTACGAATTTAGGAACTACTATTTATGGTACTTTTAACTTTGGAGATGATAAAAGAATCCAGTCGATTCGTCACGTCATGAGACCCACAATTACGTATTCATATACGCCTAGTTTTGACCAATATTACAACAATTATACGGTTGATGCTTCCGGAAGAATTTCTAATTATTCACGATTTGACGGTGGTATTTTTGGTGCTCCCGGAAAAAGTAATTCAAATATTGTATCATTTGCTTTAAGCAACACTTTTGAAGCTAAAGTAAGAGACAGGGACAGCACAAAAACAGAACCTAAAAAGATCATGCTGCTGAACAATTTAAACTTCAGCACAAGTTATAATTTTGATGCTGACGGAAAAGAAACTTTAGCGTGGCAACCAGTTCTTGTAAGTGGTGGAACTCAGCTTTTTGATAATAAGATGAATGTGAATTTTGGCGCAACATTAGATCCATACGCGATTGATAATGGCGGAGCCAGAATTAACACTTATAATATTGACAATGGCGGAAGTTTATTTAGAATGACTAGTGCTAATATGACTTTAAATTATTCATTCTCCAATAAAGGCGGAAAGGAAGAAAATAAACAGAGTGAACGGAATGGTGGTCGTAAAGATGATTTATTTGGAACAAATACGGATTTAAATGACAGCAGGAACAGTCAGTTTGCAAACGAAAAAGACGAGGATAAAGAGGATGTGATTACAGAATTTTTTAATTCTAAAATTCCATGGGATATGACAATGGCTTATTCATTAACATATTCGAATGTAAACCGGGAAAATAAGATCACAGGAAACTCTATTATGGTATCGGCAAATATGGACATTACGCCAAAATGGAAAGGCGGGGTTTCTACCGGTTATGATTTTGTGCAAAAAGGTGTTACGTTTACTCAATTCCGTTTTGAAAGAGATTTATTAAGCTGGAGAATGGCTTTTAACTGGACTCCACTTGGTGTTAACTCTAACTGGAATTTCTTTATTGGGATCAAATCCGGAATGCTTAGTGACATTAAATGGAATAAACGAAGCACTTCAAACCGATAAAAACATCATTTAAACCTTTAATTTTTTATCGTTATTATGGAATTAGATTTTCCAGATTTAATCTTAATTTCATGATTTCTATTAAATTATAATGCTTAAAGTTAATATTTCAAATCACTATTATTATGAAAAAAATCATTTTTACAGACAAAGCACCAGCTCCTATTGGTCCATATAACCAGGCTGTACTATCAGGAAATACGCTTTATGCTTCTGGTCAGATTGCTATAAATCCAGCTTCGGGAGAACTTATTACAGATAATATCAATGATGAAACTACTCAGGTAATGCAAAACATTGCTGCCATTTTAGAAGCTGCAAATATGACTTTTGAAAATGTTGTAAAAGCAACCATTTTTATTATGGACATGAATAATTTTGGAGCAATAAACACTATTTACGGTTCTTATTTTGACGAAAAAACCGCTCCTGCACGTGAAACTGTTCAGGTTGCCTGCTTGCCTAAAAACGTAAACGTTGAAATTTCTATAATCGCTGTACAATAGCGTTTAAAAATAATTGTGCCGTTGCCTCATTTGTAGCCAGCGGCACATTATGAACATCACATATCCTGACGAGCATTTTAATATCAACTTCATGAGCGTTTGTTACTAAAGGATCTGTGAACATAAAGACGATATTAATTTTTCCTTCTGCTACTTTTGAAGCAATCTGAGCATCGCCACCCATAGAACACGGAAGCATCTTTTTTACTTTAAATCCGGATTTTTCCGCATTTCTTCCTAGTATTCCTGTTGCAATAAGTTTTACTTTATCATGTTGAAGCGTGATTCCGTTTTTGATTAAAAACTGAATCATATCTGCTTTTTTATTATCATGAGCAATAATTGCAATTAAAGTTTGTTTTTTCATGATTCAGCGATAAATATTACATCAAATTTACATTAAAAAATGAAAGAATATAATTACAAGTAAATCAAAATCAAATATTTACCAATACAACAATAAAACCACTTCAATTCTATTTTTATAGTAAATTAATAAGCAATAAAAAACCGTTTCAATAATGAAACGGTTCTTAATATATTTAAAAATGTGAAAATCTATAATTGCAATGCGACAGCATTTAGTAATAACTGAGCCGAAGCTTCGTTTGTTGCTAAAGGTACATTGTGTACGTCACAAACACGAATAAGCATATTAATATCGACTTCGTGGGCATGGCTTGCAAGTGGATCTTTAAAAAAGAAAACCATTTGTGTTTTACCTTCGGCTACACGCGCAGCAATTTGCGCATCACCTCCCATTGGTCCTGAAAGCATTCTTTTTACTTTAAATCCGGCATTTACTGCTTTACTTCCGGTGGTTCCTGTTGCAATCAGCCTAATATTTTCCTGAAGCAATAAGGTTTTGTTTTTGTTTAAAAACTGAACCATATCTGCCTTTTTACCATCGTGAGCAATAATAGCAATTTCCATATTTACTTTTATTTATTGATTAGCAACATGATAAGCAATCAATCCGTCAATAGGTCTTCTTAAAACATTTCCTAATTGAAGTTCGTATTTATCAAATGTTTCCTGTAATTCATCTTTCAGATAAAAAGCAATAGAACCTACAAAATGAACTGGAACTTCTTTGCAATTATCAAACTGCTTGATATAGTTTTTCACGAAAGATTTCATCCCTTTAAAGATGATTTTTCTGCAAAACTCAGTGTCTTTATGTTTGATTAAAAACTTAGCGAAAGTGGCTAAATAAGCATTCGGATTTGGTTCTTTATATAACTTATTCTTGATAAAATCAGGATCTAAATCATATTCTTTTTCAAATTCAACTGCCAGTTCTTTAGGCATTTTATTGAAATAATATTTTCTGATTAATTCTTTTCCAAACACATTTCCACTACAGTCATCCATAACAATGTATCCTAATGACTGTACTTTTTGATGCAATACTTTTCCATCAAAATAACTACAATTAGAACCGGTTCCCAGGATGCTTACAATAGCTTCTTCTCCTTTTGGAGTAGTTGCATAAACTGCTGCGTACGTATCTTCGTGAACTTCAACAATAGCATTCACGAAATATTCCTGAAATATTTGCGAAAGCGCTGTTTTCATTCTGTCAGTTCCACAACCTGCTCCGTAGAAGAACAAATGTGTGGCATTTTTTTTATTTTGTAAGATATCAAAACGGTCGTTCAATCGTTCAAGAATATCCGGAGCGTCAAGAATTTCAGGATTTAATCCTAAAGTTTGTGTCGTGAATAATACTTTTCCATTATCATCAATTGCAATCCAATCGGCTTTAGTAGATCCACTATCAACTATTAATTTCATTTTATTTAGTTTTTGGATTAGTTTTCTTTAACTAAATAAAAAGTGTATTTTTTACATTAATTAAAGACGTAACAAAATAAGAAAATCCCGTTATTTTGAGATAACGGGATTTTGCAAATATATATACTATTATTTCAAACCTGCAATATGCACAGATAAATCAATTAATTTAGAAGAATATCCGTACTCATTATCGTACCAAGATACAAATTTGAAGAAAGTAGAGTTTAATCCAATTCCAGCAGTTGCATCAACGATTGAAGTTCTTTTATCAGAAATAAAATCTTGAGAAACAACAGCATCTTCAGTATATCCTAAGATACCTTTCATTGTAGTTTCAGAAGCCGTTTTCAAGACAGCAAGAATTTCCTCGTAAGTAGTTTCTTTTGCCACTTTTACAGTTAAATCTACTACAGAAACGTCAGCAGTAGGAACACGGAAAGACATTCCAGTTAATTTTCCATTCAAAGATGGGATTACTTTTCCAACAGCTTTTGCAGCTCCTGTAGAAGATGGGATGATGTTGATGCTTGCAGCACGTCCACCTCTCCAGTCTTTTCTTGAAGGACCATCAGCTGTCATTTGAGTTGAAGTTGTAGCGTGTACAGTTGTCATTAAAGCTTCTTCAATTCCGAAGTTATCGTGGATAACTTTAGCTAAAGGCGCTAAACAGTTTGTAGTACAAGAAGCGTTAGAAACTACTAAATCTGTAGCTTTTGCAGTTTCGTGGTTTACACCCATTACAAACATTGGAGCATCTGCAGACGGTGCAGAAATAATTACTTTTTTAGCACCACCTTTTATGTGCTCATTTGCAGTTTCGATAGTTGTGAAGATACCAGTACATTCTGCAACTACATCAACATCAACTTCGTTCCATTTTAAGTCAGCTGGATTTCTTTCAGCAGTAATACGGATATTTCTTCCGTTTACGTAAAGTTTTCCTTCTTTAACTTCTACAGTTCCGTTGAAACGACCGTGAACTGAATCATATTTTAATAAATAAGCTAAGTGATCTACATCTAACAAGTCATTGATTGCAACAACTTCTACATTATCTCTGTTGAAAGATTCTCTAAAAACGATTCTTCCGATACGTCCAAATCCGTTTATTCCTAATTTTACTTTTGACATTTTACTTAATTTTTTTGCTTTTGTTTTTATTACACTAATAATTAAAGTCTAATTTCCTCACAATAAACTTCTTTCCTTTTAAACTTTTTATTTATTATGTTGACATGATGTCAGACACTCTCAATAATTCTCTATCAATTTCTGATTTACCTTTAATTGCTTGTTCAAGAGGCGTTAAAGCCACTTTATCAGCCTGAAGACCTACCATATAATTTGATTTACCTTCAATTAAAGATTCTACTGCTTTTACACCTAGACGGCTTGCTAAAACACGATCAAAACAAGATGGAGAACCACCGCGCTGCATGTGTCCTAAAACTGATACTCTTACATCGTACTCCGGTAAATTAGCTTCAACGTAATCTTTTAATTCAAAAACGTTTTTACCAATTTTATCTCCTTCGGCAATAACTACTATACTGGATGATTTTCCTGAAGCTTTACTTTTTTGAAGAGAGTCAAGTAATCTGTCTAAACCTAAATCTTCTTCAGGAATAAGAATTTCTTCTGCACCAGCACCAATTCCCGCATTTAGGGCAATATGACCGGCATCTCTACCCATAACCTCTACAAAAAACAATCGGTTATGTGAACTTGCGGTATCTCTGATTTTATCAATACAATCCACAACAGTATTCAAAGCGGTGTCATAACCTAAAGTATGGCTTGTACCAAAAATATCATTATCAATTGTACCGGGAATTCCCATAATAGGAAAACCATATTCTGAATTAAAGATTAAACCTCCGGTAAAACTTCCGTCACCACCTATTACCACAAGAGCATCAACTCCGGCTTTAATAAGATTATCGTGTGCTTTTTTTCTACCTTCCGGGGTTCTAAACTCAACCGAACGAGCTGATTTTAAGATCGTTCCACCTTTGTTTACAATATTATTTACGCTTCGGGGACCCATTTCCTTGAAATCACCTTCGATCATTCCCTGATACCCTCTATAAATTCCTATGCATTCTATATTATGATAAGCGCATGTTCGAACAACTGATCGTATTGCGGCGTTCATTCCAGGTGAGTCTCCTCCCGATGTCAGAACACCAACTTTTTTTATTGTTTTTGGCATTATTTAAGTATTAAAGTGTAAAATTAGCAAACATTCACCACTTCTCAGGTTATGTTTGTAATAAATTAATAATATATGTTAAATTCAAACGTTTTCGTTAATAAGTTTTTCGATAGCAAAAAATTCATTTAAAATAATAAAAGGCACTTTTTTTAATTAAATCCTTAAAATTAACAATACTTAAATGAAGTGTTATAAAAATTTAGGTTTTTAATTTTTATCAAAAATTAACGAGCCGCTAAATTTAGCACAAAAAAAACCATTCGATGCAACGAATGGTTTCTTTTAAATATTTTTAACAAAATTGACTAAAAGTCATTGTCCGGAATTAATCCTTCATTATTATTTTGTGGCGGTGGTTTTTTCTCTTCTTCCTTTTTTTCAGGTACTTTTTTGTTTTTATCCGCATTCTTTTTATTAGAGAAATTCACAAAATCAGGATTTAGATAGGAGTCCTGCAAATCATCTGAAGAACTTTTTACTGCTTTTTCTAATTTATGGTTTTTAAATAATTTATTAACCAGTTCACTAAAAGTATCAAAATCCACTTCATACGAAATACCAACTCCTTGTGTATAACCAATTCCCTGACCTATATAATTGATATCATTTTCCTTATTAAATAAACGAAGATTCATTGATCCGTCTTCATTTACTCTGTATAATACTTCGATATCTCCCACAATAGCGGACTCGTTAACGCCTCCAATAGGAACTCCCAGTTTTCCGTTTATCGTAATTCTTTCATTCACCTGAGACGTTATATTTGCCACAAACTGACCATCAGCTTCCTGACCAATTCGTTTATCTGCAGATATAAAATTCAAATCAATATTTATTTTATCATTGTCAGATTTGATGATTCCGCCTAATAAACTTGCCGCAGTTTCTGCAAATGTTCCTGACAAATCACTTTGATTAAAACCATCCGGACTCATAAATGATCCTGTCGAAAGTAAATACAAAGCCTGAGTTTGTCGAACATCTTTATCATCTAACTTGTATTGAATCTCAGATTTTAAAACGTTACTTACAGATGGAAACTGAATATCAAAATTAGGTTCAGGACTTGTTAAATCTCCTCTTAAACCAATTACAACTTCTACCGGTACTTTTTTATTGAACGATGAATTTTGTAATAATACCGCAGGATTTGCAGATGTTTTATAAACAGCCTCAAGATTCAATTGCGCTTTCATTGGGTTTCCTTCCCAAATAATAGAACCCCCTTTTTTAACCGCGAATTTTTTATCAATTAAACCACCGTATTTAAAATTATAAGTTCCTTCGTATGCCTGGAAATCTCCCCACATATTAAATTTACCCAGCGTATTTATCTTAAATAATAATGATCCGTATCCTTTTCCTTTCATACCATGTCCGGAATTTCGATCTAAGATTACTTCAACCTCTGCATCTGGCGTGATATCAAAATCAAACTCTAATTCAAGACCGTTATAGTTTTTGGTTTTTTCAACAATTCCATTCGCTAAATTGTATTTCTCTTTTGGCGTAACAAAATGAATCCAACTGCTTTCACCCACACTTTGGGCATTATTAATTGGAATTTTAACCTCCGTTCCTTTCTCAGATTTGGCATCTACTTTAATAAACAAACTTTCCGTAGGACCTTTTATACTTGCTGTACCATTAATAAATGCTGTACCAAAATAAGCCGCATCTTCACTATCTTTTGTATCAAGCGCCAATAATCGTTTAGATGTAATGGTTAAATCCAGCTTCCAATCGCTAAAATTATGATGTTCAATACTTCCGTTAAGCAAGCCTTTGGTTCCGTATTTGGTATCTGTTAATTGATTGTTTCTGAATAAAAACTTTTCATCTGTTAAATCAATAACCGTTCGATCGCTTAATTCATAGTCAGTATTAAGATATGGAACTGTCATTCCGGCTTTTTCAACATATAACCTTCCGTTGATTTCCGGTTTTTTAAGATTCCCCACAACGGCGGCATTTCCGGAAACGGATCCTCTTACATTCGATAAAACATTACCTCCAATTGTTCCTAAAGTTGCCAGATTAAATCCTTCGAGTTTTAGATTTAAATCTAAAAAAGTCTCTTTGTTTTCGACAGCAAAAGTTCCGCTTGCCCTGAAGGATTCCGTAAAGCCGTTTTGAATAGACGAATTTATTGTGAATTTTTTAAAGCTTTCATCTCCCGAAATATCAAAATTCAGAGTTCCCAGATCTACTTTATTCAGGTTGAGATGATCAATCACAATAGACGCCGTGGGCTGGTAAACATCCTTATTCTGTTTGTAATTTATGTTTCCGTTCAGATTACCATTAAACACAAACTTGGAATTTAATGGCGTAATTTTATTAATATCTACATCTTCAAAATTGAGGACTATATCCTTATAATCGTTTCCTTTTATGACACCATTTAAATCGATTTTCTGATTTTCATGTGATAAAATAATATTGTCTATCGTGAAATTTTTAAAGAACTGGTCAAATACAATCTGATTATCTGCCTGATCATTTTCGTTTAAATACCATAAATAGTCTTTAAACTTCATTTCAGATTTCTTAATTCCAACTATATTATTTTTGTTTTTATCAATAGTATGATACAAATCCAGATTAAAATAATCTTCTCCTTTTTCTCCTCCTTTAAACTCAGAACGAACAAATAATGTATCTTTTGAAGTTACGTTGATTAAGTTAAAATCACGAATTTTATAATAAGGCGTTTTGATACTGTCTAACTCCACAAAAGCATTGTAAAGCGGATTTTTATTGTCAATACTAATTCTGATATTATCAAATGTATTTTTAGCCGCAGTAATTTTTTGAGATTTAAACCTGAATTTAAATTCCTGTAAATCAGAGTCTATTTTACCACGAACTACCGTGCTTGAATCTATATTAATTTCAGGATATAACATTTCGACCACTTTGTCATAAACATGAAAATTGAATCGTAAAAACTGTCCTTTATTAACTTTATAAGGTTTATAGTTAGTATAAAGACTTCCCACAGAATTCATTACCAATTTTTCTAATTGTGCAAATTGAAATTTACCAACTATTTTACCATTTACAACATCTTTAGAATTAATGGTGATCGTTCGTAATCTGTCAGCATCAAAATTTGAGTTTACTATGATTTCATCAAAAGCATAAGTTGCTTTTGGGTTTTGGTAAACCGCATCTCTAATGGAAACATTTCCCTGCAAATTTTCAATAGAATTTCCGGTAAGTTCCACAACGGCGTCACCTCTAAATGCTGCAATAGAATCTTTAACTAATTTCAGTTTTCTTAAATCGGCATTTTCTACATTAATATGAAAATCATATCGGCTTTCGCGTTTACTCAAATCTACTAATCCATCAAATGTCAAACTTAAATTAGGATCATTTATAGAAAGTTGTCCTTTATAATATGGCAATTTGAAATTTCCGTTTACAACAATATTATTATAGGTGTAATTATTATATTCTAATTTTGCAATGTCTCCTTTAATAATTGTATTCAGGTATTTCTCTGTAAAACCAACGCCATCAACATCTAAATTTAAGGTTGTTCTGCCAATATCCTTTCTATTTAATAAAGCTCCAACATTAAAATTATCTAAGATTACATTTCCTGAATACGATGCTTTATCGATAAAATCGATATTTTTCATATGCAAATCGGCCTGACCGTTACCTATATCAGTAATCATTTTAAAGTTGGCTTCTAATTCCGTTGTAGAAACTTTTGTTTTACCAACGATATTAAACTTTCCAATTCTTTTAAGTTCTTTCGGAAGTTTTTTACCTAAAATCCCAGGCAAAATCACCACTAAATTATCATAACTTGAAATCAGTTTATCAAATTTGCCTTCCATGGCAAATTTTTGAGTTTTGGTTCCAAGAAGGTTTTTGAAATTAAGTGTTCCGTTGATTTTTGAACCATTCATATCGCTCAATCTAAGATTTCTTAAATTAAGATTATTCAATGTTCCTTTTAATTTTGTTTTAATTTTAAAGTGTTGGTTTTTACCCAATCCGTCATAAAAAAAACGAACATCATTTGATGCAATTGAAGCAGAATCAAGCGCAACATCAAACTTTACTTTATCAGTAAAATGAAGAAAATCTTCAATCTTATAATTCAAGATAGCCTTACCGTAAATCCATGATCTTTTGGTTTTTATCGCTAAATTTTCAACTTTAATCTGCTTTTTAGTATATGTTAGTTTTCCGGCAAAATTAGACACATATAAACCACGATGATCTAAAAATGAAAACCTGTGAATTATAGTGCTAACATCTGGTCCGTATAATTTAAAATCACTTATATAAGCGTTCAGCTTTGTAAAATCAAGAAACTTGGGTGTAGTTTTGTTTTCATCAATAACAGTAAAAATACCTTTAGATATGTAAGCGTTTTTGGCTGTTAGTAAAAAGCGTTTGGTTGATTTCTTTTTTTTCCCGGTCTCAAACAATTTAATAAACTTATTAATATTGTTTTCATTTTCGTTTTTATAGGTTTTCAGATTAAAAATCATTCCTGTTAAACGAAGATCTCCAAAAATTAAATCACCATCCAGCAATCTTTTGATACTTAAAATATCTGTGGTAATAATATCTGAATAAATTAAGGTTTTCTTGTGGTGGTCTAAAATTAAAACTTTTTTCAGTTTTACACCGCCAAAAAGGTTGATGGCAACTCTGTCAACGCTAATATTTGTTTTAAAATCTGTGTTTAAAGAAACCGTGACATATTTTGCAATTTTTGTTTGTACAACAGGCAATGCCAATGTAATAGCAACTACTAACAAAAGTAAAATCAACCCAATTAGGGTTCTTGAAATTATTTTCTTTACTTTTTTGATAGCTGCTTTTATTTTAGTTTTCTTTTAAATTTATTTTGAACAGACAAAGAACGACTGTTTTTGATAAAAATTCTTTAATTTTGGCATCTCCTTAATATATAAGAAAATCAAAATATTTGATTCGTCAAATATAATTCAAAATTCGTGCCTTTATATGCAAAATTCAGAGGTTTTTATTCTTGCCATCGAAAGTTCCTGCGATGATACTGCCGCCGCGGTTTTACATAACGACAAAGTACTCTCAAATGTTGTGGCAAATCAGTTAATTCACAACCAATATGGTGGTGTAGTTCCAGAATTAGCTTCAAGAGCACATCAGCAAAATATTGTTCCCGTAATTGATGCCGCACTTCACAAAGCAAATGTACAAAAAGATCAACTAACCGCAATTGCTTTTACGCAAGGTCCGGGCTTAATGGGCTCTTTATTGGTAGGCAGTTCGTTTAGTAAATCATTATCATTAGCATTGAAAATTCCGTTAATTGCTGTTAATCATATGCATGCGCATATTTTAGCTCATTTTATTGACGAAGAAGGTTTTGATAAACCTGAATTTCCTTTTCTGGCGTTGACAATAAGTGGCGGACATACCCAAATTGTGAAAGTAAACGGTTTTTTTGACATGGAAATTATCGGTGAAACCACTGATGACGCTGTTGGAGAAGCCTTTGACAAAAGTGCAAAAATTTTAGGACTTCCCTATCCGGGCGGACCTTTGATTGATAAATATGCCCAATTAGGAAACCCGAAGGCATTTGCATTTACTAAACCAAAAGTTCCTGGATTAGATTTTAGTTTCTCCGGATTAAAAACGGCGATTTTATATTTTATTCAGAAGAAAAAACTGGAGAACCCCCATTTTATCGAAGAAAACCTGAATGATATTTGCGCTTCTATTCAATATACGATCATCGAAATTTTGATGGATAAATTGAAATTAGCCGTAAAAGAAACCGGAATCACACAAATTGCGATTGGCGGAGGAGTTTCGGCAAATTCAGGAATCAGATCAAGATTAAAGGAAACAGAAGGGAAATATGGTTGGAAAACTTTTATCCCAAAATTCGAATACACAACAGATAACGCTGCAATGATTGGCATTGTAGGATATCAAAAATATTTATCAAGTCGTTTTGAAACTTCAGCAGTAGTTTCAAAAGCGCGAATTCAATTTTAATTATGCAATTATTTTACAATCCCGATATTGACGAATCAACCGAAAATTTTTATTTTGACAAGGAAGAAAGCCGACATATTATAAAAGTTTTACGCAAGAAAGATTCGGATATTTTACACGTTACAAACGGTTTAGGTTTGTTGTTTGAAACCGAAATTACGCTGGCTTCTGACAATAAATGCATTGTCAATGTTCTTTCTATTACAAAAGCCGACGAACCGAAATACCGTTTGCATTTAGCCGTTGCGCCAACCAAAATGAACGATCGTTTTGAATGGTTTCTGGAAAAAGCTACCGAAATTGGGATTCAGGAAATTACGCCAATTATTTGTGATCGATCTGAACGAAAAGTAATTAACAGAGAGCGTTTTGAAAAGATTATTCTTTCGGCAATGAAACAATCTAACGAGACGTATTTGCCTAAATTAAACGAAGCAATTTCATTTAAGGAATTTGTAAAACAAAAAAATGACGGTTTACAGTTGATCGCGCATTGCGAGGAAACGGATAAAAAATCTTTGAAGGATATTTTGAAACCGAATGAAAGCGTTACAATGCTGATTGGTCCGGAAGGTGATTTTTCTGAAAAGGAAATTGCTCTGGCTTTAGAAAATAATTACCAGCCGGTTACGTTAGGAAACACACGTTTGCGTACTGAAACTGCTGCGATTGTAGCGTGTCATAGTGTTGTGTTTTTGAATGAAACACCAAATTAATTAAACTGTATTTTGTAATTTCGACGGAGGAGAAATCACCCGCGGAATTCGACAAAGATTGAAGATTTTCTGTGCGGAGTTTCTAGTGTGATTTCTCCTTTCGCCGAAATGACAAAAAAACAAAATGACAAGAAAACTAAAAAACTAATTGTCAATCTTTGCGGAGTTTTTTGCGGAGATTTCCTTCGTCGAAATGACAAACAGGAGGGGATTACAAACATATAAATTATTATGAAAAAAATATTTCTTTTGTTTTTATTGGTTTCAGTTTCTTCTTTTTCACAGGAAATTGCTTTGCTAAAATACAGCGGTGGCGGTGATTGGTATGCAAATCCTACATCTTTGCCTAACCTGATTAAGTTTTGTAATGGAAATATTAATACCCGAATAAAAGCAAAACCTTCAACGGTTGAGCCAAGTAATCCTGATTTGCTTTCGTATCCTTTTGTGCATATGACGGGTCACGGAAATGTCGTTTTTAGCGATGCTGATGTAAGTAATCTTAGAAATTATTTAAACGGCGGTGGCTTTCTTCATATCGATGATAATTACGGAATGGATCAATATATCAGAAAGGAAATTAAAAAAATATTCCCTAATAATAATTTAGTGGAGATTCCTGCGAATCATGCTATATTTCAAAAACCATATCCATTCCCTAACGGATTACCAAAAATTCACGAGCATGACGGAACGCGCGCTCAGGCTTTTGGAATTTTTGTAGAAAACAAACTGGTTTTATTATATACGTATGAATGTGATCTTGGCGATGGCTGGGAAGATCCTGAAGTGCATAATGATACGGCTTCTGCAAGGGACAAAGCCTTAAAAATGGGCGCCAACATTATCAATTATATTTTTACTAATTAAAACTTAAAAAGTGCAGCTTACTCACGAAGAAAATCAATTTCAAAGAAAAACTTTTCCGATAACATTAGTTTGTGATCACATTTATTTTCAACAGAATATTGGTTCTCTCTTTAGAATTAGTGAAGCTTTTGGGGTTGAAAATATTATCTTTTTAGGAAAAGATATTCCGCTAACGCCCCGTAAAATTAATAAAACTTCAAGAAGCACGCATCTTCATGTGCCTCATACTATAATTGAAGAAACAACTGAACTTGTTGACTATTTAATTAAGAACAACTTTGAAATTATTGCGCTGGAAATTGCAAGCAATAGTAAACCCCTAAAAGAAGTTGTAATTCCTGATAATCAAAAAATTGCACTTTTAATAGGAAGTGAGATCGATGGAATATCAGATGAACTTTTGAAAATTTCGAACCAAATTGTGCACATAAATATGTTCGGAAATAACTCCAGTATGAACGTTGTACAAGCTGCAAGTATCGCTTTGTACGAATTTACTTCTTAATAAATAAACGTTAAATTTTTGTAAGAACGAGACAGCATAAGGGATTGTAAAATTCTCACAAAATAATTATTGTAAAAATTTTGTTACAATAATATTTTTGTTATAAAATTGCGGTATAAATAACCAAATTTAATATTTTATAACAAAAACCCAAATTATTATGAAAAATGTTCTTATTACCGCATTCGCAGCGTTAGTGCTGTTTTCTTGTCAAAATGAATCTACAGAATCATCTGATTCAAATGTAAGTGCAATTGCGCATCGCGGATGTGCATCACAGGAAGTTTTAGAAGCTCAATTAAAAGCTGATCCCACTTTAGCAATCAGAATGAATGAAATTGATGCTTTTACAGAGAAAGCCATATTAAGTGGTAAACTTGTTAACGGAAAAGTTCAAATTCCTGTTGTAGTTAATGTATTGTACAGAACAACTGCAGAAAACATTTCTAATGCTCAAATTCAAACCCAAATTGATGTCTTGAATAAAGATTTCAATGCATTAAACTCTGATTTTAATAGTGTCCCTGCCCTATTTTCTGGTGTTAAAGCAAATGTTGGAATTTCATTTGTTTTAGATCAGGTGATCAGAAAATCTACTACAAAAACATCATGGGGAACTAATGATGCTGTTAAAAAAGTGGCTCAGGGAGGTTTAGCGCCAACTACGCCTACAACAAAACTTAATTTATGGTCATGTACAATTGGTGGCGGAATATTAGGATATGCGCAATTTCCTGGAGGAGCTTCTGCTACTGACGGAGTTGTAATTGATTCTAAATATTTTGGATTATCCGGTGCTGCAAATGCTCCGTTTAACTTAGGAAGAACCGGAACTCACGAAGTTGGTCACTGGATGAATTTACGTCACATTTGGGGAGATGCAACTTGCGGAAGCGATTTAGTATCTGATACTCCTACACACAATACTGCAAATTATGGTGTACCGGCTTATCCACATTATAGCACTTGCTCAGGAACTCCTGTAGAAATGACTATGAACTACATGGATTATACTGATGATAATGGTATGTATATGTTCTCTAACGGACAAAAAAGCAGAATGGCTGCAATCTTCGTTACCGGAGGTGCAAGAGCAGCTTTTGGAATCTAAAAAAACAGATTAATAGAATAAATGGAAAGGCGGGATGATATCATCTCGCTTTTTTTTGTTTACGCTCAAATTTCAAAAAGCTTTTTCCTATATTTATATTCTAAAATTAAATCATGATCACATCAAAAATTATTTCTAACGGAATATTAAGGGCTTTAGCAACAATACTAATTGTTGGCGCTATTTTATTTTTTTTATACGAAATACAAACTGTTATTGTTTACTTATGCATCTCATTGTTATTGTGTTTAATAGCAAATCCGTTAGTGCAATTTTTAAAGACCAGATTAAAATTTGGTAATGGGCTCGCAGCGACCACAACTTTAATTGTGTTTATTTTAATGTTAGTAGGATTCATATTTTTATTTGTTCCTTTGATTATATCGCAGGCTAATAATTTATCTTTATTGGATACTCATAGTTTACAATTGCAATTTATGGAAGCGGAGCGCAATGTGGAAGCCTATTTTAATGTTCAGCATTTAGATTTTAATAAAGTATTAAAGGATTCTAAAATTACTTCAATAATAGATTTTAGTTATTTTACCGTTTTTTTAAATTCAATTTTAGGATTTTTGGCTAATATGGGTATGGGATTGGTTTCTGTATTCTTTATTACTTTTTTCTTTATTAAAGATCAGGATTCTTTTAAATTAAGTGCACGTAAAATTTTACCGGATAATAATGAAGATAAAATTATCAACTCAATCACTAAAATAAATCACTTTTTAACCCGATACTTTATAGGTTTGCTGCTTCAATTAACGGTTGTATTTATTTTGTATTTAATTGTTTTAGTGATTTTTGGAAATAAAAATGCTTTTGTAATTGCTTTTTTATGTGCCATTTTAAACATCATTCCATATATAGGACCAATAATAGGAACTGTTTTAGCGGGTATTTTAACGATGATTAGCATGATTGGAAGTGATTTTCAAACTGAAATCCTGCCAAGAACTATTTATGTAATTATAGGCTTTTTAGTAGTTCAGGCAATTGATAATAATATAAGTCAGCCCATAATTTCATCAAAAAGTGTAAATTCGCACCCGCTGGAAATATTCCTGATTACTTTAATCAGTGGAATTACTTTTGGGATTGTAGGGATGATTATTGCAATTCCTGTTTTTACAATGCTGAAAGTAATCCTGAAAGAATTTTTTCCTGAAAACAAAATTGTCTCCGTATTAACCGAAAGAATTTAGCATTGAACACTTCTATTTTAGACAAAAATATACAGGAATTTATTACTCAAAATAGTGGTGCATCAATTACAAAATTAGCGCTTCAAAAAAATCCGTTTCCTGAAATGGACTGGATTTTAATCTTAAATCAGATTGAAGCAAAGTCTAAGGCAAAAGAAAAATTACCAACCTGGTTCGCAACCGAAAACATTATTTATCCAAGTAAAATTTCGGTGGAGCAAACCTCATCTGAAAAAACAGCTGTTTATAAAGCTTCATTAATTTCAGGAGAAACTTTAATAGATCTTACAGGAGGTTTTGGCGTTGATGATTATTACTTTTCAAAGAAATTTAAAAGTATTGCGCATTGCGAAATCAACGAAGATTTATCGGCAATTGTAAAACATAATTTTGAACAGATTAAAGTGAACAATTGTACTTTTTATGCTGATGATTCTACGAATGTTTTAACCGAATCAAATCAAAAATGGGATTGGATTTATATTGATCCTTCGAGAAGAAATGATGCTAAAGGCAAAGTTTTCATGCTGAAGGATTGTTTGCCGAATGTGCCTGATTTGCTGGATTTTTATTTTGAAAAAGCTTCTTCAATTTTAATAAAAACAGCTCCGTTACTGGATATTTCGGCAGGATTATCCGAACTTAAATTTGTAAAAAACATTCATATTATCGCGCTTGAAAATGAAGTTAAGGAACTACTTTTTGAAATTCACAATCATTATTCTGGCGATATCACGATTAAAACGGCTAATATAGTAAAGGATAAAACTGAAACATTCGAATTTGTTTTGGGTGATGATTCCCTTTTTGCTTCGTATCATTTACCTCAGCGTTATGTTTATGAGCCCAATTCGGCTATTATGAAATCAGGCGGGTTTGATGAAGTCAGTGCTGTTTTTGATGTCAACAAACTGCATAAACATTCTCATTTATATACTTCTGATGAATTAATTGATTTTCCCGGGCGCAGTTTTGAAATAATAAAAGTGATTCCGTACAGTAAAAATGAGATGAAAACGGAACTCGCTAATCAACAGGCAAATGTCACTACGAGAAATTTTCCTGACACTGTGGAAAACATCCGAAAAAAATGGAAAATAAAAAATGGCGGAAATTTGTATTGTTTTTTTACAACTGATAAAAATGAGAGTAAAATAGTTTTAATTTGCAGAAAAATTATTTAAAATGAAACAACTAATTACGCTAACCTTTTTTTTATTAACCTTTACCGCTTTTGCCCAAAAACCATGTGAATACAGTGCAAATGTAACCGACTCAATTGGTACTTATAAAGTTACGAATGAATACCTGATGAGTGAAAAATACTTTGGTGGAACATTTGATTATATTTTCTTTTCGTTAGCAAAAACGGACGGAATGCCTACTTTAAATTTACAGCTGATCCAGAAAAGCAAAGATTTTATAAAAGCGAATTGCTTTGATAAAAATTCAAAAGTTTTTTTACAATTAGAAAACGGAAAAATAGTGACGCTAATCCATATGGACAGGGAGAGTTGCGGAACGCTTATTCATGACGAGAAAGGTTTTGATAATCGTATTAATACGGGAATTTTTATGTTCATGAAAGAAAATTTTGAGGAACTTAAAAAATCTCCAATTTCGATTATGCGCATCAAATACCTGACTACTACTGAGGATTATATCGTAAAAAGGGAATTAACATCTGAGCTGAACACTAAGGTTTATAACCCGAATACGTATTTTATGGAAAACATCAGATGTGTTGAATAATTAATCACATTTCCATTTTTGGTTGGAAACATTATCTTTTAATCCCGCTTTTAAATTATAATGCCACCACTCTGAATCAAATGAATTAAACCCATTTTTGATCATTATGCTTTTAAGATATTTTCTATTTGATTTTACATCATTAGAAAGCATTGTATAATTATGACTGGCACGAATACCAAAAAAGTCAAAAGGAGTTCCCATATCAACTTCTTTTCCATTTATATCGACTATAGAAATATCAACGGCTCCTCCTCTATTGTGGATGGAGCCTTTTTTTGGATCGGCGACATATTTGGGATTCGATACAATCTCCCACATTTTTTGCTGAATCGCTAAAGGTCGGTAACAATCATACAATTTGATTTTAAAACCTTTTTGCATAAAAGCTTTATTGGCTTTTATCAATGCCTGAACGGTTTTGTAACGCAACACACATTCGGCACAATCATAAACTTTTGCTTTCAGGAAATTATCTTCGGTCGCGTACTTCATGTCGTAGATAAAATCATTGCTGTAATCTTTTAAATTTACAAATGTAGTATCTGCAACTACTTGTTTAACAGAACTTGTATAAACCTCATTTTGAGCGTTTGCAAAGCATGTAAATAAAGTGATTGTGAACAATAGTAAAAACTGAATGTGTGATGTTGTGTTTCTTTTCATGGAAAATGTAATTGTATCCTGTAAATATAAAGATAAAAATCCTTGCAGAAAAAAGTCATGTTCTTTACTCTATTTCATACTTTCAAAATTCTTCAGATCAAGTATTGGTTACAATTCTGGTAATTTTCAATAAAAATTCTTTCGTTTCGTTTATATCAAAATGATTTTGCTTCATCCATTCAATTTGAAATTGAGCCGGAAGATATATTCCCCATTTTGAAACTTTTAATAATTCTGTATTTTTTTCTAATTCTTCTGTTATCATTTTATCAATAAGCTGAACGTTAGCACTTAAAAAATTTAGCTTAGATAAAAAGTCATCTTTAGAAATGTAAATATTAAATGAACTTTCCTGATCTTCCAATGCGTTTTTTATGTCTAAAATATCAAAAAGAAATTCTAATGTTCTGTTTGTTTTTGTTCCTGTAAAAGTAGAGAATACAAGTTTTTTTTCGGAAACTAATAACGGTCTTTCTGATTCGGTATTTTTTATAGCAAAAGTGGAGAAATCGCTTCTCATTTCGTCTAATTCATCCGCAGATTCTTCATTGAGTTCAGGATAAATTTTATCCTGATAAAGGATCTCAAACATTTTTTGTCTAATTACAGCATGAACCATTCCGCCACCTCCGGAAAATAAAGGTTTTTTACCATCGTTTGTTCGTATAACCTCAATTTTTTTCGCCTTGACATCAACAAATACAATCTTCCATATTTTTGCCGCCAGTAAAATATTTTCATTTTCTATAATTTGTGAACTTAACGGAATTTCACCTATTTTAAGACCTGCATTTACTACTTTGAAATTGTCTTCAAGTGTAAATGCACTATAGAAATCCCTGTCATTTACGATTTTTTCGCCTTCAATTCCTATTATAACTTCGTCTCTCAATTTTTCTATCAAATCGATCTCGATCAAATGATTTAAGATTTTTTCTATATCAAAAATTTCAATGTCATTGAATGCAAAGTTTTTCTTTAAAAGTCTCACCAACTCCCTATATTGAATACCGGAATGTCCTTTTGTAATCGACAATGCCTGATGTAATAAAAGATCATAAGCAAAACTCATTGATTCTTTAGGTTCTATAAAACCTTCTTTATACAAATGCCAACAGGCAAGTGATTGCAGTAAACTCCATTTGTTTGTGGCATATAATAACAGAAAACTTTTGGCGCCATCTCTACGTCCGCTTCTTCCAATACGCTGGATTAAAGATGCAATACTGTATGTGGCATCGATTTGTACAACCTCATCAACAGCCCCGATATCAATACCAAGTTCTAAGGTTGAAGTACAGGAAATGCAAAAATTTTGTCGGTTATTACTTTTCGCAAAAGATTCTATATGTTCTCTAACTTCTTTATCTACAGATGAATGATGTGAGAAATAATTGACATGTCCTTTTTGCCTATCTGAAATTTTCTTTAATTCTACTGCAACAACTTCGGCAAGTCCACGGCTATTGGGAAAAACAAGTACTTTGCGATCTTTAGTTTCCTGGTATAAATCGTCTATAAGAGCTGAGGGCAAATCTTTGGCATCTTTTTGAAAATACCTAAAATTTGCTTCAATTTCTTTTGATGCGCTATCTCTTAAAACCATGGTTTCTATAGTATTACCCGCAAATTTTTTAACTTCGACGTAATCTCCTAAAGTTGCCGAAAGACCAATTATCCTAAAGTTATTTTCATTTACATCTTGTAATCTGGACAAAAGAGATTTTAATTGTACGCCTCTTCCTGATCCGATAAAAGAATGAATCTCGTCTATAATTACAAATTTAAGATTCGAAAAAATATGCTTTACATTATAAGGTTTATTGACAAACATGGCTTCCAGGGATTCCGGTGTCATTAAAACGATTCCTGTTGGATCTTTTACTAATTTTTCTTTTGAAGTTTTATTGGCTTCTCCGTGCCATTTGACAACATTGACTTCTAAATTTTTGCACAGTTCTTCAACACGAAAAAACTGATCGTTTATTAAGGCGATAAGTGGCGAAATATACAAAACCTGAACGCCTCTGTCGTTAAAATTAACCTGAGATAAAACGGGTAAAAAAGCGGCTTCGGTTTTTCCTGATGCTGTTCTCGATACCAGAATATAATGTTTGTCTGTGGTTAAAATTCTTGTAATTGCAGCATTTTGAATGGGACGCAATTGTTCCCATCGTTTATCACGAATGTATTTTCGGATGGGTTCTGATAATAGTTCATACGACATTATATTTCTTCAATGCTATCAATTAAAACATCATGAGGTCTTTCATCTGAAATTTCGATATCTCCGAATAATTTGGATTTATCTAAATTTGGATTTTGCCTTAGGATATTTAGAATATTTAAGAAATCCCTAATTACCTCGCGCGGAGTTAAAAACTCAGATGCGCCTGGTTTATTAAACATTTCTTCCATGAAATTTTGGATATCATCTTCAGAAATGTTTGTGGTAACTTTGTAATTGTAATCAAAAATTGATTTTAGTTTTATAAGTAATACGAAAACTTCATTATGATCGAGCGGCAATAATTTAATTACAGGTTGTGCAAAATCTCTAATTTCGGCGGTTTCAAACTTATTGCTTTCTAATCTTGATTTTAAAGCATGATAGCTGAATAATCCTCTTCGTTCGTTTTCTAGAACTTCTTTTGTTCCGGCAAAATTGAAAAATAAATGACTGACTTTTCCCTGAAAACAATCATTGTAAATGCTTAAAATTTTCTCGTAATTTTTCTCTCTCATTACAGATGTCGAAATTTTATAAAGATTTATCGCTTCATCAAGATTGATCATAAAACCGCTGTATCCCATGCTTACAAACAGCTTGCAAAAGTTTTTAAGCATGTCATAATAGTTCAGGTCGTTTATGATTTCCCTTACTCCCAGATCTTGTTTTGCTTCGGTTTTTGTATGGTATTCACCTTTGAGCCACTTTAAGGCATTTCGTCTTAATTGTTCGTCATCTTTAATGTAACCTTCGTAATATTTCATTACAACGGTTCCAAAATCAAAACCTCCAACTTCGGTAATTTCGTTGATGGTTTTCATGATGTTATTCTGAATGAGGCTTAAATATTTTTCATCCCTGATATTTTCAAGTGCAATAGTATTATCCTGGGCCGTTTTTGAAACCACTTGTTCTATCCATTTTTCCATTAAAGTTGGTAATGCTCCTCCTTCTGGTTTTGTCTGGATCGCAATATTATCCATAATAGCCGAATATAGCGCAACGCCTTTCCCGTCATTAGAATAAAGTCTGTTATCCGGAGTAAAATCAGCATTTGTCACTACAAATTTTTGTTTCAAAGCAACGGTATTTAGCAAATGAAGCATGAATGATTTTCCGGATCCAAAATCACCAATCCAAAATTTCACCATACTATGTCCGTTTTTTACATCTTCCAGCGCGTTTACAAATGCGCTTATTTCTTCAGATCTTCCTACGGTAATATGCTGAACGCCAATTTTGGGTACTACGCCTCCAATTAATGAATTGATAATTGCTGTGGCTTCTTTTGGTTTAATATTCTCTATCATTTTGCTAGTATTCGGTTAAAATAAGTTTCGTTTATAATGTAAAATTCTTCGTCTTCTTCAATTAAAACATCGTCTAATGTTTCATAACAAATTTCATTAATGCTTTCTATCAATTGGTTTTTAAACATTCCTTTTGATCTTGCTACTATTTCAAAATCTGCCTGAAGAACAGATAGATTTGCTTTTGAAAAAAGGTCCAGAATTTCTTCCTGAATTTTGGTGAAATTTATTGATTCTTCAAAAGAGCTTGTTTTGGTTTCTTGTAGTTGAGGGATTATTTGCAATACTATTTCATTGTTTACGTCAGGCGTTTGAACTTCTGGTATTTCATCTTCATCACGCAAATATTCATTAAGCAGTTCAACGGTTCCGGAATGTTTATTATGCACTTCCTGAATGGCATTTCTGTCTAATTGTATTTTTTTTCTTTTGGCAGCATATACACCTGGAATCGATTTTAATGCTTTTTCTAAATTTTTATCTTGTACAAACTCATTAATAATACGTTGAAAATCATTTAACTGCTCGCTGGTTTTAAACAGACTTTTTTGCGCTGTCGTATTCAATTGTTTATTATCAAATTTTACCGAATTAAGATCATAATAGATGTAGTAGATGTACAAAGTAAGCGCGGCTTCTTTATCATAGCTTGCAATAAACTTTGAACCTTCGTAAAAAATATTTTCAACGGATGGATTATTTTTGTTTTGATTTCCTAAAGTAATAATCTCCTGAATAAATGTTTTTGAATCGGTTTTATATTGAATCGACAATTGATCAAACTTGATTTTCCATCGTGTTGTGTTTTGAGTATTCAGTTCAAAATCAGCTTTTTGATCCGGCTCATTTATCGTGGGAAGATAAATTTGCATTATCTTTTTTAATTTTAAAATAACCCTGTTATTGTATTCTTCAATAATTTCATCTGATGTATATTGTAAATCAACATTCAGTTTTCTTTTATGTCCAAAATTCTCCCGAACAGCATTTTCGCAGTATTTAAAAATATTAGAGTGAAGCTCATTCACAATAGTTTCTATGGAATATTTGTAATTACTGCTTCCTTTTCTGTAATTATAATGTTTGTAAGCAATACTGTCAGCCAGTTTATTCAGTTCAGCACTTAAAGATGAAGATTCTTTTTCGTACTTTTCTTCGATCTTTTTAATTACGTATAAATAAAACTTAACAACTTCTAAACCGCAAAATTCAATACTGAAAAAGTTGTTTTCAGGATTCCATAATTTGTTTAGCAATGCTACATCCTGATCGCTTAAATCAAGTTTTGCTCTAAATTGTGCGCCTAATTTTAAATAATCGTATCCGGCATAATCATCATAATAATTTTCCTCTTTCCTGATTCTTTCAACATCTTTATGCAAGCCATGTTCGAGTAATTTTTTAACCAGATTTGAAACACAATACGATTTAGTTTTAGGATGATAAGCCCGTAATTCTTTTAGTTGTTTTTCAAGCCGAATTGTATTCTTGTGATTATCATATTCATTTAAAAGATCAAATAGCAAAATAAATGCATAGTTATTATTGCCGTCCAGATTTGTGTAAATGCTGTTTAGAAAATTAAATTTATAGGTTTTATAGAAAACACGCTGCTGACTCGACGCAGAATTAATTTCAGAATAGGAATATACATTTTGATGTCCCCAATAGGGAACGCTGGAGTTTCTTGATAAATTATTTGAAAGGCTGTACGATTCGCCGGTAACATCAATAATAGAATCATCCATATGTGCTAAAATTTTAAATAATTATAATAAGTCGTCAATTATATCCGAAAAATCGAATTCGTGAATGAGCATAATTGTATGTCCGTCTTTTCTAAGATTTATGGCTTTTTCAACCTTTCTTCCATAACATGAAAATGAATTTCTTACTTATCAATATTGACAAATGTGATTCTTTTCTTTTTGTTTTTTTTACGGAAAACCATAATTTGACAAATAGTCAATACTATTCAAAAATATCATTACCAAGTTACAATCCACTACGTATATATACCTGATTTAATAAAAAAAGCCATTTATCTTTCGACAAATGGCTTTTAAACAGCATTATATTTAATTAAAAAATCACTTTTCTCGTCTCACTTTGGTTATTATTGAGCACTACTTTAACTACTAAAACCTGATTAGAGGATCTTAAATTATCAATCGTCAATTTAGAGTCGGATACGTTTCCTTTTTCATAGAGTAAGGTTCCTGAAACATCAAAAATGTAGACTTTATCAATAATCTGATTAGGAGTTTCAACATTTATCACTTTGTTTAAAGCTGATACTGTAATTGGATTTTTTAGTGATTTTAAAATTTCTGTATCTGTTGATGCTATTTTAGCAGATGACGATGGAATAATCGTTATAGATACAGGATTAAATCCAAAACAGAAATCTTCTACATAATACATTATACCAGAGTAAGTTCCTGCCGGAACATTTGCTGGTATATCAATGGTGTTTATTACTCCTCCTGCTGATGAAAAAGCAAAAGACGTATAACGTTGATTTACCAATAAAGCTGCATTGGCTGCTGAATCCCAAATAATAGAATATCCCTGCGGACTACCGGTAATTCCGGAATATGCTAATGTTGAATTTTGTAAATTGGCACTTGTAAAAACCGGATCTATTATTCCGGTTGTGGTAACAGTAGGAGATGCTAATATGTTTACAGTAAATGTAGTTCCCAAACTGCTTATGCCGCTTGCATTTTTTACCGTTATTGTGCCGGTATATACTCCTGCGATTGCTGTCTCAGGAATAAAAATCTTAACATATTCCTCAGTTAATACTTCATCAATAACAGGTACAAAACTATTTGCAGGAGATGAATTCCAAACAATACTATATGTTACAGGTGACCCGGTTGTTTCACTATAAAATAAACGAGTAAAGTCATCATTAGCATTTGTACAAATGTCTGCTGCCGAATCTGAAGTTGTTATGGTTGGCAAATCTCCCACTGTGACAGTTGTTGGCTCAGAATTTACAGCATCACAAACCCCACTTTTAACAACAGCTCTAAATTGAGTAGTTTCTGTTAATGGTCCTGAAGTATAAGTCGTATTTGTATTCACAATATCCGTCCATGTAGTAAACGGGCTTACTGAAGATTGCCATTTAATTACTGAACCTGTATGACCTGACAGTGTTAATAAACCACTTGTGCTTCCAGAAGTAATTGTTGTTCCGCCAGTAACTGTCCCACCAACTGTTGCGGGTAATATTGTTATAGATATTACTTGGGTCTCAAAGCAGTCCCCAAGGCCAATACTAATTGAACCCGAGTAAGTCCCAGCTGGAACATTTGCAGGTATAACAATTGTATTTATAATACCTCCACTTGGTGAAAATGAAAATAATGTATCAGATTGATCTACTAATAAAAGATCGTTTGCCTCTTCTCCCCAAACAATAGAATAACTTGTAGGACTTCCCGTAGTAGCAGAGTAAACTAATGTTGCATTTTGTGAGCTAGAACTTGTACATAACGGAGCAATCGTTCCATTAGTAGTAATTGTAGGTGGTGCAACTATATTTGCGCCAAAAGTTATGGGACTACTTATACAACCGTCTGCATTTTTTACAGTCACGGTTCCTCCATAATTTCCCGCAGGTGCTCCAGCTGGAACTGAAATATCAAGATAACCAGAAGGCAATGCCTGATCAGTAACTGCAGGAAAATCATTAGCAGGAGAAGAATTCCAAACAATACTATATGTTACAGGATTTCCTATCGCTCCATCGTAATTTAAAGAGGTATGTTGTTCATATATATCTGTACAAAAATTTACTACAGGATCTGGTAATACTATAGTTGGCGGTGGATTCAATGTTACAGTTGTTGCTTCAGAATTCTCCTCATTACATTCACCGCTTTGAATAACAGCTCTAAATTGTGTAGTTTCTGTTAATGCATCCGAAGTATAAGTAGGTTCTGTATTATCTATATCGGTCCATGTCGTAAATGGGCTTACCGAAGATTGCCAGTTAATAATAAATCCTGTATATCGTGACAGCGTTAATTCACCACTTGTATTCCCGGAACAAACTGTAGTTCCTCCGGTTACTGCCCCTCCAACTGTTGTAGGCGAAACTGTTAGCTTTATTGATCTCGACTCGAGACAACCTCCGTTACTTAGTGTCAATGTACCTTGATAAATTCCTCCCGGAACATTTGCCGGTATAACAATTGTATCTATATTTCCTGATTCCTGAAACGCAAATGGAGTATCAGGCTGATCTGCTAATAAAGCAGCATTTGCAGCTGAATCCCAATTGATAGCATAACTTGTAGGATTACCAGAAGAAAAACTATACTCTAGTGATCCGGTTTGCGAGCTGGTACTGGTACAAACAGAATACATTACACCAAATGTACCAATGGAAGGAATATCGTTTACAGTTACAGTAAAAAGAATACCTGAACTTACACAACCATCTGCATTTTTGACAGTTAATGAACCGGTGTAGGTTCCAACAGCTGTTTCTGCAGGAACTAAAATTGTAATATTCGAGCCAGATAAAGCTGCATCATTAATTGCCTCAAAACTATTTTCAGGAGATGAACTCCAAACAATACTGTATGTAATTGGTGATCCTGTCGTTCCGCTATAACTTAACGTTGTGTTTTGTGCACTAGGGCTTATACAAACAGACTGTGCAGTAGCATCTACAGTTATAGTTGGCGCTGGACCAACGGTTACAGTTGTAGCTGCAGAATTTGCAGGATCACAAAGTCCACTTTTTACAACCGCTCTAAACTGAGTAGTTTGGGTTAAAGATCCTGAAGTATAAGTTGTCGTTGTATTAGCAATATCTGTCCATGTTGTAAAGGGACTTATAGAAGATTGCCATTTAACAACGGACCCTGTATGACCTGATAATGTCAATAAACTACTTGTATTTCCGGAGCAAATTGAAGTTCCGCCGCTTACCGTTCCGCCAACTGTTGCCGGGGATACTGTTATAGTAACTGTGTTATTAGTCGAAATATTTGACGAGCAAGATCCTGAATCAAGTTTAGTAATGGTTATAGTACTGGAACCTGCCGAAGTAAGTCCTACTGCTGTAAATGTTCCTGTTCCAGCAGTTGTAACCGTCATATTAGCTGTTAATGCTGTAGCACTTGGATTGCTTCTGTTATACGTTACAACATAACTGCCAACAGGTAATGATAAAGCGCCTGACGAAATTGTTACTGTCGATTGGGCATCACTGATACAAGTATTTGTGGCCGTTGTTCCGCTAATAGTATAAGTAGGACAAGGCGGAATTGTGTACGTAATAACCACTCTTCCTGCTCCTCCCGTTCCTCCTGCCTGAGCAGTTCCTAAAGCAGAGTTTATTGCTCCACTACCGCCACCACCCGGAACTGATCCGGAGTTTCCCGGTGCGGTTCCTAAAATTAAACTCCCCACGGCTGCACCTCCAGCACCTCCAAAATTAGCACCATTACCTCCGGCACCTGATGTTAATAATATTGATAAAAGTGACCATGTATTACCATTTACACCACTAAAACCAGGAAGTTTTATCGTTCCTGCAGATCCTGCGACTGTGCCTCCGTTTCCTCCAATTGGTGTACCTCCTGCATTATTTGCTGCGCCACCAGCGCCACCTGCTGCAAAAAGTAATGATTCAAAACCTGTAATGGTAGAATTTCCGCCAGCCGTTCCATTCGCACCGGATGTTCCTGATGCCTGACCTGCAACAACTACATTTAAAGTTGTGCCAGGTGTAACGGTTAATGTATTGCTGGCATAAGCTCCTCCGCCACCGCCGGCTGCTCCCCTACCAAAGAGTAATCCTGCTCCACTGGCTCCTCCTCCGGAACCTCCTCCTCCCCAAGCATCAACAGAGATGCTGGTTACACCTATGGGGACAGTAAATGTTCCGTTTGTTGTAAATGTTTGTATGGTCTGAGACCATGATAACGTAATAATAAAAACGAGTAATAAAGATAATTTTAGTCTCATAATAATAAATTTTTAAATGATTAAAAAATGAATTAATTCTTTACATAAATTATGAGGAGGGTACTAAAAAGAAATTTTTTATGATTGTAGGATTAATCGATAAAATTTCTTTTTCTTGAGGGAATACATTTTACAACGTATTGAAAGGCAGTTATTTACAATTATTTTTGTCAAATTTAAAAGAAAATATTGTAAGTATATAGCTATAATTAAATATTTTATAATGTACTTCAACAGATTAAAGATGATTTTTCTTATAAATTTAACGCATTATATATCAATGCTTTATAAATATCAATTTATTACAAAAAACATACGAAAAGGTATACTATTAAAGGTGGATTTGAAGCAAAAAGTATTTTGAAGAAAAAATCCATATTAATTATTACTTGTTTTTTAAATTAGCTTTTAAGAAATATAATAGGCTAATAAAAACAAAACCCCGGTTTAATGACCGGGGTTCTTAAAAAATATAAATTTGAACCCGTTTGGGTGTAATTAATAAAAGTTCAATTAAACAGATAGTCCGATAGCTATCGGGACTAAGTGTTAAAAATAATTACACCCAACGGTTAAATTTGAGTTTTGTTTAAAATTAATCTTGTTTGATAAACTTTAAATCCTGTTCATAATTTGCAATTGCAATCAAAGCAGTATAAATATACTTTGTTACCAAAGCTCCCCCTTCAGTATTAATCAAATCAATATCATCTTCGGGCGTATGATATTGCGGATGTCCGCCTGTATGGAATCCTATAACGGATATACCAGCTTTGTAAAATGAAATATGATCCGATCCTCCCACTTCTCCGGCATGAATCACAGGATTAAGTCCGCTGTTATCTCCTAATTTTTTCATGAGTTCAACACCATCCGGAAAAGTTCCCGCACCGCCCATATAAATTTGTTTCTCGGCATTTAGCCTTCCTACCATATCCATATTCAGCATTACTTTTACAGCTTCTTTTTTGACTGGCAAATGATTTACAAAATACTTAGAACCTAATAATCCTTGTTCTTCTCCGCTAAAAGAAACAAAAATGATACTTCGTTTGAGTTTAACTGCAGATTTCGATAATTCTTCTGCCATACAAAGTAAAGCCGAAACTCCCGAAGCGTTATCATCTGCTCCGTTATGAATGGCGATAACTTCCTTATTTTTACTGCTTGATCCTTTTCCGCCCCAACCCCAATGATCGTAATGCGCTCCTATTACAATAAATTCATTTTTAAGATTGTGATCTGATCCCTCAATATATCCTACAACATTTTGAGTCGTAACTGTATCTGATTTGACTTTGTTGATTCCTTCTTTCACAAAAAGTTTAAAAGACTGGTAATAATTTCCACTGAATTCTTTTAAACCATATTTCTTAAAATATTTTTTAATGTAATCTGCTGCGTTATTATTCCCTTTTGTGCCGGGAAAACGTCCTTCCATTTTATCAGATGAAAGATATTTGTCGTGTTTGTAAAATGTTTTGGCATCAATACTATTTTGTGCATTTACAGCAACACCTGAAAATAGTATACTGATGAAAAAGGTTTTGATTTTTAAATTCTGAAAAGATTGCATTTTTTATTCTGATGTATTTTATAGATTATTTAAGTTCAAATATTTTATTCATTACGATCCATTTTTCGCCGGGTTTTGATTCGGGTAAAGCTTTTTGAAATTCCCACATTAATGTTTCCCATTCCTGCACTTTAGGATTTTGAGCATCTAATTTTGCCTTTTTTTCAAACGAAAAATCAGCATTTGCTTCTATAATCATAAACAAACGATCTCCTAAATTGTAGATTTCAAGATTACTAATTCCTGAATCCTGAATACTATTTTTGATTTCAGGCCAAACGTTCTGGTGCAGGTTTATATATTGATCAATTAAATCAGGATCGTTTTTTAAATCTAAAGTAAGGCAGTGTCTTTGCATAATTTCCCTTTGTATTATTAAAGTTGGTTACACAAGTTAGGAATTATTTCAAAACTTACTTAATTCAAATGCTACATGTTTAATATATTTTCTATTATAAGTATATAGAATATGAATTTTATGATCTGATGTTTCAATAATTGCCGGATAACTAAATTCACCTTCTTTTTGGTTTTCAAGATCAAATAACTTTTCCCAATTAACACCATCTTTAGAATATTCAACATCCAGAACATTTCTTCCATTGAACCAGTCTTTTCCAATCTTCAGCGGATTGTTTACTAATAAAAATGATTTATTATTTAAAGTGACAGCATCAACTCCTGAATTTGAATTGACAACATTAGTACTATCGGTTTTCTGCCAGGTATTTCCGTTATCATTTGACCAACTTGAAATCAGTTTATTATGTTTGCTTCTGGATAAAATTTGAATTTCCTTATCAGAATGAACTAAAAATGTGGGCTGAATAATTTCAAATTGTTTTTTGTCATTGAGAGCAATTTTTTTCCACGAATCTGTAGATTCAGTATATTTTTCTAAATGAACTCTCCATTTATTATCAGCTACACTTTCAGTACTGCTTCCGCATAAAATAGTGCCTAAAATTGTTTCAATAGGTTTGTTTCTAATTGGTCCAAGGATTCCGTCAGGAAGATATTTAGGTTTAGTCCACGTATTTCCATTATCTTTTGAAATTATCATAGCACCAAACCATTCTCTTGGATTTTTACCGACTTTATAAAACAAATACAAATTCTGACTTTTGCTTTTAAATAAAACCGGATTCCAGCAAGGCAAAGTATCATTTTGCCTTATTAATGGTGCTACAAGATTCTTTGGCGCAGACCATTTATTCTTTTGATAAACCGAAAAATAAATCCCGACATCTTTCGCACCTTCATATTTCCCTCCAAACCATGCTGCCATCAATTTATGAGGTTCAAGCTCTACTAATGTTGCTGCATGACTATTTGTTGTAATGGGTTGATCTGTAATAAAATTTTGGGTGATATTTATTGCTTTTGGTACTTGTTTTACTGATGAACAAGAAAAACTTAGTACAATTAATACAAGTAACGGATAATTAAATTTTGAAATCATTTTGTAAAAGTTAAACTGTTGGGAATGCTGTTTTTTAACACATAGAAACATAGTTTTGGTTGGTGCACAAAAGGCGTTTCACTTGTCTAAACGCGCATAGCTTTGTGATAGTGAATGAATCATTTTATTTCTATTTCTTTACAATCATAAAAACCTACGTCTCTATGTGTTAAGATTTATACATCGTTTTTCCGTCACGAATTCATGAATTATTATTTTATAAATTCGTGAATTCTTGGCGGAATATTATTACTTATTATATTCCTTTTTTAAACCTGCTTTGTGTCCTATAATCGCGTAGTATAAAATAAAAGCATAGCAAGGAAGCAAAATCCAATATCCTTCGGTTGCGGCATTTGCGGTTGATGCAACTTCGCTCATTCCCTGAGACAGCATATCTGCTTTATTCATATCGACAAGTTTTCCGTATAACGGAGGAATAATTGCACCGCCGGAAATCGCCATAATCAATAATGCCGAAGCTGTTTTTGTAAATTTACCCAAACCTTTTAAAGTCAAAGGCCATATTGCAGGCCAAACCAAAGCATTTGCAATTCCTAAAGCAGCAACAAATATAATAGAGGTGAATCCGCTTGACGCTACAATGCAGAGCGAAAGCAGAATTCCTAAAACGGCACTCGCTCGTAATGCCAAAGCCTGACTAATATATTTTGGGATTAAAAAAGCTCCAACTCCGTAGGTTATTACCATAGCCAATAATGTAAATGTGGTGAAAAATTTAGCATCGCTCGCCGGAAAACCCAATGCAATACCATATGCGATAATCGTATCTCCGGCAATTACCTCAACACCCACGTACATAAAAAGCGTTAAAACACCCAGCCATAAATGCGGAAATTGAAAAATACTTGTCTTTGTGGTTTCTCCTTCTTTAGCTTCTTCAATAGGTTCAGCTTCAACGTCAGGCAAAGGAGCTTTTCTAATTAATATTCCTAAAATAAATAAAACTATTGCCATTGTTATATAAGGTGCAACAACGCTGTCTGCCATGGTATCCAGTAATTTGGCTTTTTCGACCGTATTTACTAAACTTAGTTTTTCTTTGATTTCATCTATTCCGGATAATAAAATGGATCCAAAAATTAGCGATCCCAATGCACCTGCTATTTTATTACAAATCCCCATAATTGAGATTCGTTTTGCGGCGCTGTCAATGGGTCCTAAAATAGTAATATAAGGATTTGATGCTGTTTGCAATAAGGTCATTCCCGCACCCTGAATAAATATTCCGGTTAAAAACATCCAATATGTTCTGGCTTCTGCGGCTGGAATGAATATTAAAGCGCCAAATCCCATGATGAATAATCCTAAGGACATTCCTTTTTTATATCCTATTTTACCTAAAATATACGAGGCCGGCAAAGCCATTACGACAAAAGAAATATAGGATGCTGATGCTACTAAAAGTGATTGAGCTGATGTTAACTCATTTATGGTTTTCATAAATGGAATCAAAGCTCCGTTGATCCAGGTTACAAATCCAAAAACAAAAAATAGACTGGCTATAATTAAAATTGGAACTAATGTGTTTTTCTTCTTTTCAGAAGAGGGTGAAATTGTATTGTTAACCATAATATAGTGTATTTGAAGATTAGGCAATTATTAAAAATCTACATTGCCGTCTCTGGTTAAATGTTGTTTTTGGTTCAAGTATTAAAAAAAATCGCCACGAATTTCACGAATCAGCACGAATTAATTAGCGAAAATTAGTGTAATTCGTGGCAACATTTTAATCAATTTAATCATTATAATCTGTGGCTATAAAAAAATAATCAGCACGAATTAATTAGTAAAAATTAGTGTAATTCGTGGCAACATTTTAATCAATTTAATAATTATAATCTGTAGCTATAAAAAAATAATCAGCACGAATTAATTAGTAAAAATTAGTGTAATTCGTGGCAACATTTTAATCAATTTAATTATTATAATCTGTAGCTATAAAAAATAATCAGCACGAATTAATTAGTGAAAATTAGTGTAATTCGTGGCAAACATTTTAATCAATTGAATCATTATAATGTGTGGCTATAAAAAAATAATCAGCACGAATTAAATCGAAATTATTGTATAAAACAAAAGGAGAGTTACCTCTCCTTTTGTCAATTTTAAGTAACGAATCTCTTTATCTTACTTATTTTATTTTGTATCCCACCAAAGTTTTGTTCCTCCGGTATCAGGTCCGTTTAGTTTAACGATTCCGTCTGTAACAGCATCTTTGTTTGAAGAATATTCATTAGTTGTATAAATAATTCTTTTCATCAAACTTTTACCAACTCCTGCATCATTATTATCTGTGTTAAGTGGCGCATAAATTATTTTAGCATCACTTCGACGTAAGTCTGCCCAAGATTCCCAGGATTCAGGGAAAATAGCCAAGTATTTTTGAACCGCAATTTGAGTACGTTGGCTTGCAGCTGCCGCAGACCATGCAACCGGTAATTTCACAGGTATATCCAGTAAATCTAAAGTTGGATAAATTGTCAGTACATTTGGCAAAGTTGGCAATGTGTTTCCTGCAATGTAAGCGTTTATTGCCGCAGCATCTGTAATTCCCCATTGTGCTAACGAAGCTCTGATACCTGCCTCATATAAATCTTGTGCAGTTCCGCCCATGTTCCATCCATTCAAAGCACCTTCAGCTCTGCTGAAATAATTTTCTGAAGCCATAAATACCTCAATATTTTTAGTTTCACTAAGATTTCCTGCTGCACCATTACCCATAATGTCATTGTTAAAAGCAGAGAATTTAGTGGTTCCAAACTGATCTTCTAAACCTCCAATAGGCTGACCACGATAAACACCAGAATCAATTTTAGAGAACCATTTTGCTAACCTTGGATCATTATATCCCACAAGAATACTTTCCATAGAAGCTGTCATAGTATAACCCCAGCTATTTACAATCATGTTTAAATTGTTTGGAGTAATATTACTTGCTTTAAAGAACGCACCTTGCCCATTAGTTTGCATAACACCGGCAGCTACAGCAGCTTCGGCTTGTGATTTTGCTTTAGCAGGCTGAATATCAGAGATTCTTAAAGCTAAACGCAATCTTAAACTGTTTCCAAATACTCTCCAATTTGCAACATTACCAGCATACAAACGATCGTTAGGCTGAAATGAAGCAACTGTTACCATAGAAGAACCGCTTAATGTAGCATTAGCTTCGTCAAGTAATTTAAAGAAATCTTCGTAGATAAATTCTACGCTGTCATAAGGCACTTTTTCTTTTTTGTTACCTGCCTCTGTGTAAGGAATTGGTCCGTAAGCATCTACCATTTGGTTGTACATGAAAACTTTCCATATTTTAAGAATTGCCAAAGCTTCGGCATTTCCTTCAGATGCTTTTATAGCATTGTTTAAAGCTGGAACAGCAACGGTGTAAAATCTTGTCCATCCACGTGATTCATAACCATTTACGAATGCATTTCTTTCTGTTCCGTATCCACAATTTAGATATTGAATAAAAGTCGAAGATAAAATTCCTGTTGCAATACCCCAGGTTCCCTGATCATCAACACCCGGCGATGAATAAGAACCGTTGTGAATTCCGGCATAAAGCGCAGATGCAAATGATGGTCCTGCCATTGTAGCATCTAACTGATCTTCGGTAAGCGAATTAGGATCGGTATTTATTTCATCAAAGTCGTTTGTACAACTTGAAAAAACAGAAACCAGTGCTAAAGCAACTCCTAATGTTTTTATTTTAAAACTATATTTCATGATGTCTCTTTTTTTAATTAAAATCCGAATTTAACATTTACCCCATAATCTCTCGTTGAAGGAATGTTGAAAGATTCGATACCTTGCAAGTTTCCTGTACCTGCACCCGCTTCAGGATCAAAATATTTAGCTTTGTTCACAAAGAAGAATAAATTTCTACCTACTAATGAAAAGTCAATATTTGTAAAACCTGAATTTGCTAACATACGTTTTGGTAAAGAGTATCCAAATACAAGTTCTCTTAATCTGATGTTTGTTGCATCATAAATAAAAGGTTCTGCGATAGGAGTTCTTTGCCCAATTGCTGTCCAGTATTGTTCTGCGTTAATGCTTGTAGTGTTTTGAACATAAGTTCCTCCGGCAGCTGCCACAACACCATCAACAACAATTCCGCCTTCTCTTCCGGCAAGAGTAACATCACTTACCCCTAAACCAGCTTGTCTTGCCTGAGTGTATGAAATAACTTCACCACCAATTCTAAAATCAACAAGGAAACTTAAAGAGAAATCTTTGTATTTAAAATTATTTTTTAAACCTGCTGTCCAGTCCGGGTTAAAGTTTCCGGCACGAACATCAAAACTATTTGTCGCAAGAGGAATACCTGCACTGTTTACAATAATTTTTCCGTCAGGAGATCTTTGGAAACCTTTAATATATAAATCTCCATATTCACCACCCTGAATAACTTTACTTCTTACTAAACGTCCTTCACCAAGCACTAATTCTTCTCTTCCTCCGTAAATAGATTTTACTTCAGATTTGTATTCAGCGTAATTTGCTGTAATATCCCAAGAGAAGTTTTCCGTTTGAACCGGAGTTGCAGTAAGTACAAGCTCGATACCATTATTTTGAATTTCTCCACCATTAACAACCGCTCTTGAAGTCGAAGAAGATTCCGGAGTATTGATATAGAAAATCTGATCTTTTGTATTTGTTTTGAAATAAGTAAAATCTAATCCCAAACGGTTTTTGAAAAATTTAACATCAGCACCAAATTCAACTGAACTTGACATCTCTGGTCTTAAATTAGGGTTTGCAGCTGTTGTTTGAGAATAAAGCATACCACCATTACCACCAATATAAGATAATCTTGAACTTGTTTGATAAGGATCTGTATCATTACCAACTTTTGCATAAGAACCTCTTACTTTTGCAAAACTAACCACTTCCGGTAAAGTTACCATATCTGAAATAACGCCTGAAAGACCTACAGATGGATAAAAGAAGGATCTGTTTGCTGCCGGTAAAGTAGATGACCAGTCATTTCTTGCTGTTAAATCAAGGAACAAATAATTTCTGAATCCAATTTGTGAGAAACCATAAACTGAGTTAATTTGTTTTTCTGAAGATGTAGAAGTCGACTGAACCGTTGCAACATTTGATAAGGCAAAAAAGTTTCTTTTACTTAAAACTCCTCCTGAATATAATGAAGAACTATTTTGTTGTAAAGTATTAGCACCCGCATTAATTCCGATAGAGAAATCACCAAATTTTTCGTTGTATGAAAGTAACGCATCCGTATTGAATTCGCTTACTGTTTCATAAGATTCACTGTATGAACCAAGATTGTTATTAAAAGCTATAGTAGCATATCTGTTTCTAACATTCTTGTTTGTCATTTGGTCTAAACCAGTTCTAACCTGCAAACTAATTGTATTTGTAAAATCATATTTAAGAGATGCAAGACCTATAAATCTGTTTCTTTTATCTTTACGTGAATCATCGCGCAAAGCAGACCAATATGGATTTCCTCCTGGAGCTCCGGCTTCGTCTAAGAAATAATTTTGTTGTAATTGTCCTGCTGCATCTCTGTATTCAAAATCTTTGTATTCACTAAATTTAATACTACGAGGCAATAAATAAGCTGATGTACCAATAGATTCTTCACCAGTTCTCAATAAATTATCGATATCCTGAACGATGTAGTTTGTTTTTACATCTAATGATAATTTATCAGATATTTTACTTGTCAATCTTAAATTAAGATTGTGTCTGTTCAATTGGTTTCCGCCTACGATACCTTCTGCAGTTGTATTTGTATATGAAAAATAACCCTGAGCTTTTTCATTTCCTGTAGTAACAGTCAATGAATTTGCTAAATTATAACCTGTTTTATAAAAATCAATTACGTTATCCGGTTGCGGACTGTAGTTTGTTGTTGCAGGTCCTGCATAATTAGGGTTACGAACTAATTGCCAAGCGGGAACCTGACTTCCGTCTAGTTTTCCTCCCCAGCTTGAGCTTGAAGTCTGGTTGTAAGCACCTAAAGTTCCTTGTCCGTACTCATTTTGTAAATTCATCAAATTGTAAGCAGATGAAGCCATGAAGTTAGACGATACCGAAACTGAAGTTTTTCCTGATTTACCTGATTTTGTAGTTATAACAATAACACCATTACTTGCTCTGGTCCCATAAAGTGCTGCTGCAGATGGTCCTTTAAGAACGGTCATCGAAGCAATATCTTCAGGATTAATATTCGAAATACCATCAGGCTGAGTGGTTCCTCCTGTATCGATATCCGGATTACCAGTCGTTGTACCATTACTAATAGACACACCATCAACCACATACATTGGCTGATTGTTTCCAGTAAGGGATCTGTTTCCTCTTAATGTAATTCTTGAAGAACTACCTACACCATTAGAAGTAGTCGAGAAGTTAAGACCCGCAACTTTACCTGAAAGTGAGTTGGCTACGTTTAATGATCTTGCTTCTGAAAGTTCTTCTACTGAAATGTTTTGTGCCGAATACGTAATGGCTTTTTTCTCCCTTTTAATACCAAGAGCGGTTACAACAACTTCCCCTAATTGTTGAGTCGCTGCGCCTAACGCTGCATTAATTGTAGTTTGCGTTCCTACCGAAATTTCTTTTGGAGCAGAACCAACATAAGTGAAAACCAAAACTGCTGATTGATTTGGAACTGAGATACTGTACTTTCCATCAAAATCTGATGATGCACTCGTCTTGGTTCCTTTAACAACAACATTTGCACCCGGAATTGGAATTCCCGTTGAAGCATCTGTTATCGTTCCTTTTACCGTTGTCTGTGCTTGTGAGCTTTGGAATGCAAACAAGCAAAGAACAAACAGTAATTTTAGTACGTTCTTAGTCATATTAGTTGTTTTTTTAGAGTTAATAACATGTTAAACTTAAGAATACATTTTGTTAACAGAATATTATTTCGACAAATGACAATTTTGAAAAGGTGTTGGGTAAACTTTAACATATAAACCCATAAAAAACTTATAATTTACAAACAAAAACCCGCCTGAAGAAGGCGGGTTTTATTAATTTAATCTAAACGATTTAGTTATATCTTAAAAGCATTCCTTGCTAAATACTTAAAATGCTGAACATAATTATTCATTTATTCTTTTTTATTGCAAAACCTTAAATTCTGTTTTTTGCAGGTCAATTGAGTTTCCGCCTACCATAACTTCAAAATCACCCGGTTCTACAACATTTTTCATATCACGGTTCCAAAGTGATAATTCATCTGCAGTTAATGTAAATTCGACTTTTTGAGTTTCTCCTTTTTTAATAAACAATCTCTTGAAACCTTTTAATGTTTTTCTTGGCGTTGTTACACTGCTGTAAACGTCATTAATATACAATTGCACCACTTCATCACCATCAAAATTTCCTGTATTTTTAACGTCTATGCTTACTTTTAATTCACCATTTGTTTTAATTTCTTTTGAACTGATGGCAAGATTTGAATAAGCAAAAGTTGTATAACTCAATCCGTAACCAAATGTGTACAACGGATTTTCACTTTCAGAAACATATTTGTGAATTGCAGATGGTTTTTGGTTATAATATATAGGTAGCTGTCCCACAGATTTAGGAACCGTAATTGGTAATCTTCCGCCTGGATTATAATTCCCAAATAATACATCGGCTACAGCCTTTCCTCCTGCTTCACCCGGAAACCAGGCTTCAACAAGTGCAGGAATATTCTCTGAGATCCAGTTTGTTGAAAGCGGACGACCGTTTAACAACACACAAACAACCGGAGTTCCTGTTTTCTGGATTGCTTCGATCAATTCCTGCTGCATTCCGTGTAAGTCTAAAGACGCTACATCTCTGTTTTCTTCCACCAATTCGTTTGATTCACCTAAAACCACAATCGCAACATCTGCTTTTTTAGCAATATCAATTGCCGGCTGAAAGTTTACTTTTTCAAGATTCCAACGCAAGTGCGCTCTGGCTCCCCAACCGCCTTCCCACATTTCTATGCGGACTTTGTATTTTTTACCTGCTTCAATATTTTTTGGAGTTGTCACCATGCTTGTCGCACCTTTTGTCCAGTTGTCAATTACTAATTGATCGTCGATCCACATCCTGATTCCGTCATCTGAACTTAAACCCAACCAACCGTCAAATGATTTTTCTGACTGAATATATCCTGTCCAGCGAATCGAGAAATCATCATCTGTAACGCCATCTCCAGGAGACCAAGGCCAGTCAAACTCTAACTGACTGTCAATACGGGTTAATGCCGGAGTTCCTTCAACATTTCTATTATTGAAATATTCGCCTTTTAGTCCGTTTTTAGATCCGTCTGGCGTGAATAAAAATTTCGATGGAATTATTTGTCCTTTTACAATTAACGAAACACCTTCTTCATAAAGTACATTTGTTTTTGCACCCACAACTTGTTTTACGCCTTCGAGTACTGTTGTTCCTACTTTATTTTTTACCGAATATCCTCCTAATCTCGAAGCATCAGCATTGGGTCCGATAACGGCAATGGTTTGAATATCCTTTTTTAAAGGCAAAATATTGTTGTCATTTTTCAGCAATACAATCGATTTATGTCCGGCTTCTAAAGCAATATCCTGATTTTCTTTAGAATGAAAACGTTCTTTAATCAGATTTTTATCCGTGTATGGATTTTCAAATAATCCCAATAAAAATTTCAATCTTAAAACCCCTCCGGCAGCACGGTCAATTTGTGCCATTGTTAGTTTTTTCTCGTTTACCAATTCAATAAGGCTTTGTTGCCAGAATTCATTTGTAAAATCATAAAATTGCATATCAACTCCCGCTGCAACTGCTTCTCTAATACTTTCTTTAGGCGAATCTGTAACATGATGCGTCGTTTGAAGGTATTTTATAGCACCTAAATCTGAAACTACAATTCCTTTAAAACCCCATTCTTTTCTCAAAACATCTGTCAATAACCAGTGATTTGCAGCACAGGGAATTCCGTCCAGTTCAGAGTAGGCACACATGGTTCCTAACGCGTTTCCTTTTGTAAATGCTTTTTGAAATGACGGCAAAAAATCTTCGCGCGCGCTGCGTTCTCCAACCAAAACCGGAGAAGAATTTCCTCCTGCCTGCGGAATCCCGTGCACGGCAAAATGTTTAGGTTCTGCAATTATCGAATGATCTGATTTGAAATCATCACCTTGCATTCCTTTAATCATCGAAGTTCCCAGTTCACCAACTAAATATACATCTTCACCAAAAGTTTCCGCAACTCTTCCCCAGCGTGGTTCGCGTCCAACGTCAAGATTGGGTCCTAAACCAAAATGAACTCCGTGCGCTCTGGCTTCTGTACCAATAACTTTTCCCACTTTATCCAGAAGATTGGTGTCCCAGGTTGCCCCTAAACCTATGTTCATTGGGAAAGCTGTACTTCCGTCATCTAAATAACCGTGAAGCATCTCGCACATAATAAGCGCGGGAATTCCCCATTTGTTCTTTTTAATCACCTCACTTTGAAGATCATTAATCATTTTTGCTGATCGCGGATAAATATCGTGAATGGCTCCAATGCCAAGATTTCCAATTTTTAAATCTGATTTTGATTTCGAAAAATCTTCCTTTTCCTTAAAAAATTCCCCTTTGTACATGTCCATCTGGCGCACTTTTTCCTCCAGGCTCATTCGGCTTAATAAATCGGTAAGCCTTTCCTCAACCGGTAATTTTGGATCTTGATACGGATATTTTTTTTGTGCGTAACCGTGGTTGTAAAAACCAACAGCCATTATGAAAATAATGGCTGTTTTTTTCATTCGTAATTGTAACATAGTAGTGTTGTTTTAATTTTGGATCACTTTCAGTAATTTTCCATTCACAAATTCATCGTGCGAAATAAAAAAGCTATTAAGTGTTTTTCCGTTTATTTCAATCGAATTGAT
This sequence comes from Flavobacterium psychroterrae, assembly GCF_018380615.1. Lineage (GTDB taxonomy): Bacteria > Bacteroidota > Bacteroidia > Flavobacteriales > Flavobacteriaceae > Flavobacterium > Flavobacterium psychroterrae. The sequence continues at coordinate 172,580 of NZ_JAGYVZ010000007.1, forward strand.
TTTTCCATCATTATTGATTTGTCTTTCAATTACAATGCTTTCTTTTTTATAATATCTGGGATCTAATTTGATCGTTATTCTATGAAACATTGGTGCTGTAATGGTATAAATGGGATCTCCGGGCGATATTGGATAAATTCCCATCATAGAATACACCAACCATGCAGACATTGTTCCGGTATCATCATTTCCGGGTAATCCGTTTGGTTTGTTCTGAAAATATTCTGCCACCAGTTTTTTGACCATTTCCTGACTTTTCCATTCTTCGCCTTTTACATAATTAAATAAATAAGGATTTGAAATATCAGGTTCATTTGCCATATCAAATTGTTTGGTATCAAAAACTTTTTGCAATTGATCAGAAAATGCTTTTTCACCGCCCATCAATTTGATTAATCCTTTCATATCATGCGGTACCATAAAATTATATTGCCACGCATTGCCTTCGATAAAACCAACATTCTCTTCAAAATTTGCTCCGGAGGCAGGATCAAAAGGTTCATACCATTTTCCGTTTGCCAGTCTTGGGCGAAATAATTTTAAATCCTTGTCATATAATTTTTGGTAGGATAGTGAACGTTTCGTAAAACGCTTATAATCATCTTTTTTACCCAAGGCTTTCGCCAAAAGTGAAATCGCATAATCTGACGTATTGTATTCCTGCGTTGTAGAAACAGGACCACGATAATTAGTGGACAAATACCCTTTGTCAATATATTCTTTAAGTCCGGGACGCAAAGGATTATTCTCTGTATCATCTGCTCCTTTTAACATGGCAAAGTAGGCTTTGTAAATATCAAAATCCTGGATTCCTTTTAGGCACGCGTCGACAATAACGATACTTGCCGGATCTCCAACCATGGTAAATGTTTCTGTTGAATTTAATTCCCATTTGGGTAACCAACCGTTTTCATCATACATCTCTAACATGCTTTTTATCATATCAGATTGTTGTTTGGGATAAACCAAAGACGTTAACGGATGCATGTTTCGATACGTATCCCACAATGAAAACGTCGTATAACGCGTTCCATCGGTTTTAGCAATCTTGGTTCTTTTTATTACAGGATATTCTCCGTTGACATCATTTAAAATATTCGGATGAATTAAAGTGTGATACAATGCCGTGTAAAAAATCGTATTATCGTCTTTAGAACCGCCTTCGACTAAAATTTTAGAAAGTTCTTCGTTCCATTCGTTATAAGTTTCCTTGTAAACCGTTTCAAAAGATTTGTTTCCGGTTTCAGTTTCTAAGTTTTCACGCGCGTTTGCAATACTTACATACGAAACGCCAATTTTAACCTCAACAACTTCTTCTTTATTAAATTTATAGGTAAAATAAGTTCCAATGCTGTCGCCAATAACCGTTTTTATGGTATTATCCATCATTCTGGTTTTGTCGTTATAAGTCATCCATTGTGCTTCAACACCTTCATATTTTTTTGGTTTTTTCCAAACGCCAAATTTATCCGCGGGTTTAGAAAACTTAGCTACAAAATAAACCGGATAAGCATCTTCAGGACTATTGTAACAAAACGAACCCACGGAACGCATTCCTTCAATTTCTGTTGGCGAAACTACTTTTACCATCGCGCCTTCTTCATTTGTTAAACCTAAACCAAGATTCAGTAAAATATTAGATTGCCCTTTTGGGAAAGTAAATTTGCTTACGCCAACTCTTTTTGATGCTGTAAATTCAGCCTTGATCTTGTATTTATCAATATTTACGCTGTAATAAGCCGCTTTTGCAACTTCGTTAGAATAAGTTGAACCGTATTTTAAATGATTGGTTTCTACTTTTCCTGTTGTTGGCATTAATAACAAAACCCCTAATTCCGGACAACCAACACCGCTGATATTTACCTGACTGAATCCGGTTAAAAAAGTATTTTCGTTGACATAAGGATTTGACAACCACTGACTGTCTTTTTCTAACTTATTTTGATGTCCCGCCACATTAAACGGACTAATACTTGCCATTCCCCTTGGTGCAATTGGTCCCGGAAAAGTGGCTCCATAATTGGAAGTCCCAATAAACGGATTCACAAAATCTGCCGGTTCCTGTGCAAAAATACTTATGCTAAAAAACAGCATGTAAAAAAAACATGCTGTTTGTGGGGTTATCCTTCTATTAAAAATCATATTTAATTCTCTATCTGTTAATCGCTTCAATTTTTAAAGTCCACGCTTCTTTTGCCGGTAGATTATTTCTCAAACTTTCAGGAATTACAACTTTAAATCCTTCAGCTTCTTTCGTCCATTTCAAGGAAGATTTAGAACCTAACATCGTAATTTTTGTTCCTTTTTTAGGGTTGATTGATTTTACAACAACTTCTGCAGGGATTTTAGTTTCTCCTTCTTTGGCTAAATAAAACAAAAATACGTTTCCACCTTTATTTTGCGTCATACAAATGTTATTTTCTTTAAAAGGCTCAATAGGTTTTGTATCATAAATAGCTGTACCGTTTACTTTCATCCAGTCGCCGTAAGCCGCTAATAAATCATAAGCCCCTTGTTGCCATTCACCTTCTGGACTTGGCGCAACATTCAATAATAAGTTTCCGCCTTTTGCCACAATATCAACAAGCATATGAATTCCTTCTCTGCCTGTCATGTATTTCGCGTCCGGAGTATACGACCATCCACCGCCAGATGTAATACAAGATTCCCAAGGATAAGGCAATGTTTTAGCAGGAACGCGACCTTCAGGAGTTAAATAGTTTTGGTTTTTACCGTGAACGGCTCTGTCAACAACAATTAATCCCGGTTGTTTTTGTCTTGCTTTTACAACCAATTCATCCATTTTAGGATCCTGATCTACTACTCTGTGTTTGATGAAACCATTTTTTGCTTCGTTTTCAGCAAACTTTTCATCGTAGTTTTCTTTTATGTTTTGTTGGTCTCTTTTTCTAACCCATCCGCCATCTAACCATAAAATATCAATTTTACCGTAATCAGATAATAATTCTAAAATTTGATTGTGTGTGAAATCAACATATTTCTGCCATTTTTCAGGATATAAAGCCGGATCATAATTTACGTTTCTGTCAAAAGCAGGAAAATAAGGATCCCAGTAATTCTCATTATGCCAGTCAGGCTTAGAGAAATAAGCTCCTGTTGAAATATTTTCGGCTCTAAATGCATTAAAAATTTCCTTAGCAATATTTGCTTTTGGATTGGTACTAAAAGCGCATTCTTTATCGGTTACTTTATAATCAGAATATTTAGTATCGTACATATTAAATCCGTCATGGTGTTTTGTTGTAAAAACCATGTACTTCATTCCGGCATTTTTAGCGGCTTTTGCCCATTTTGCAGGATCAAATTTCACCGGATTGAATTTCTTTTTCAATCCTTCATATTCTTTTACATATTCATTATAATTTCCCGGATTACTTCCTTTTTTACGTTCACACCATCCATAATCTTCCGGACAAATTGACCATGATTCTACGATTCCCCATTCGCTGTAAGTTCCCCAGTGCATTAATAATCCAAATTTTTTGCCCTGCCATTCGTCCAGGTTTTTCAGTACTAACGGATCTGTTTCCGGCACGTAACGCTCATCTTCATAAATTGCCTGCGAAAACATTTGAACTGAAAATAATATTGCTATTATGAATATTCCTCTTTTCATCTTTACTCTATTTTATGGTTTTTTGTTTTTTTTTTTGTATTGGTGTGTTTGTTTGTGCGATTTTTTTAACACATAGAGACATAGTTTTTTCATAGCTTAAAAAAGGCGTTTCACTTGTAATAAAACACATCCCGATAGCTATCGGGACTATGTTTGAGAAACTAGTTTCTTTTTAATATTCTTTTTTTCAACGTATCAAATTAAATCTATGTTTCTATGTGTTGAAATATTGTGCGTAATCTAATCTTTGTCAAGTTTCTACTCATTTTTGTCATCCTGACGAAGGAAGGATCACACTAGAAATGCTACAATCTTTGTCACCAATCTTTGTCGAATTACGAATGTGATTTCTCCTTCGTCGAAATGACAAGATTGTGATTATGCTTCGTGATAATTCACTAATTCACTAAAATCTCATCTACAAAAAGCCATGAACTTTCTCCTTTCGGGCTTTTCTTTAAATTAGATGCAATTACTTTTACAAATCTCGTATTGAGTTTTACAAAATTGACTTTGAAATCTTTCAATTCTGAATTCACATTCGCCGCATACGGACGTGATATTTTCCCGACTTCTCTATATTTTAAACCATCATTTGATACCAGAACTTTTATTTGTGTTGGAAAATTAACTCCCGCACCCTGACTTTCCAGTGTGCCAATGATTACTTCCTCAATAGTTTCCTGTTTTTGAAAATCCAGCACAATTTCCATATCATTTACCAGCCATGCCTGCCATTGTCCGTCATGGAAATTTTTACTTCCCCTGATACTATTGACCATCCCAAAAGGTCCATCGCCTTTATAATTACTATTAAAAGGCGTTAAATACAGCACTTTAGTCCCAACAGCTTTATGAAATAGTATTGTATCGGTAAATGTTTTGCCAATAGGTTTGTCATTTTGAAATAAAGAAGCTTTTAAAATAGTCGTTCCGTTAAAAACAATTGGTGTTGTATATTTTATAGCATTATGATCTATATTTTTATCTCCTAAAACATATCGAATATCCGGATTTGGGAACTCGTTTTCCAACGTTACATTCACTTCTTTTTTAGCAATATTAGCCGTTGAAGAAGCTGTTACCAAATATGCACTTTTTGCATAAGTGATGCCTAAATAATCATAACGGTCTAATAAAACAGGCAATCTGGTTGTAAAATCACTCCAGTCGCGTTTTTCTTTCGGACTCCATAAAACCTCTGCCAAAGCAGCAAGTCTTGGGAAAATCATATATTCTGATGCTTTTGGGGTCGCTAAATGCTCCGCCCATAAATTTGCCTGTCCGCCTAAAACGTGTTTTGCCTGTTCCGGCGTCATTGTAGCTACCACAGGATCAAATTTGTAAACATCGCTTAACGGATTATAAGCATCAAAAGCTAATGGCTCTTCGTTTTGCGGTCCCTGATAAAAATTAAAATAGCAAGGAGATTCCGGTGTCATAATTACATCATGTCCCTGTTCTGCAGCGTCGGTTCCGCCTTTTGTTCCTCTCCAACTCATTACTGTTGCTTCCGGAGCTAAACCGCCTTCCAGAATTTCATCCCAGCCAATGATTTTTTTACCTTTAGAATTGATGTATTTCTCCATTCGCTTAACAAAATAACTTTGCAATTCATGGGTATTTTTCAAACCAAGATCTTTCATTCTTTTTTGACAATGCGGGCATTTTTCCCAATTGGTTTTTGTGGCTTCATCACCGCCAATATGAATGTATTTTGATGGGAAAACGGTAATAACTTCATCGATTACATTTTGTAAAAACTCAAAAGTCGTTTCTTTTCCTGCGCAATAAATATCTGTAATAGGCCATAATCCGCCTGACGGAACGCCAATTCTCTGATCAAAACAAGCCAGTTCAGGATACGATGCAATTGCTGAACTTACGTGCGCCGGCATTTCGATTTCAGGAATGATTTCGATGTTTTTGCCCGCTGCATATTTTACAATTTCTTTTAATTCTTCCTGAGTTAAAAATCCTCCGTATGTTCCTTTTTCATCCGGATTTGTGGTAAGCCTTGCATTCCAGGCTACATTTTCCTGATCGACTCTCCACGCTCCAACTTCGGTTAATTTAGGATATTTCTTAATTTCAATTCTCCACCCCTGATCGTCTACTAAATGCAAATGCAAAACGTTCATTTTAAGCATTGCAAGACGGTCAATAGTTGCCAATACATAACTTTTATCAAAGAAATGACGGGATAAATCCAGCATTAAACCTCTCCATTGAAAACGAGGTTCATCTGTAATTACCAAATTTGGAACCTGCCATTTTACGGTTGTAATCACAAATTTACTTTCGATAGCACTAGGCAATAATTGTCTGATACTTTCTAATCCGTAAATAAAACCTGCGTTTCCTTTTGCCGTAATGGTGATGCTTTTTGCATTTATTTCTAATTTATAAGCTTCTTTATTCAGGGTTTGATCGACCTTAAACTGTATAAAATTATTTTGTGGCAATGTTCCCGAAACTTCTGGACGAAATCCTGCTGATTTCTCGAATTTATCTGCTAAAGCATTAGATATCTCCTTTTGAAAATCATTTACAGCAAAAAACTTCGTGTTTTTAGAAAATTCAAATATTCCGGGCTGAATCAGCAATTGCGCTGGTTTTGGAATGATCTGAATGTCTTTTTCTGTATATATTTTTTGACTATATCCAGCACTTAAAACAGTTAAAAAAAATACGATAAGGAATGATTTTAAAATCCTCATAATGAATTATTTTATTGATAGTGTTATTTTAAATTGATACTGATAGGTTTTGCCTCTCAACAAATATTTCTCCATTGGCCAGGCTTGCCAGCTATCGATTCCGCCAACTCCCATTTGTTTTGAATCAATTTTTAGACTTGTTAAATCTCTCTCTTTCAGTTCAGCAGCGTGGCGTTGATCTTTTTGCAATCCGTCATCTAAATCTTCATTTAAAAAATGTAAAGCTGTAGTAGCCAGTAACTCATTTGATGTAACTGTTATTTTCATTTTATCATTTGACAATTCTAACCAGCGAACATCAGTTTTATTTCCGGTTTCTTGCGGACGGATGTATGGATAATATTGCTCTGAAACAGTTTGATTATAAAGCCCAACTTGTGCACTGTAATTTCTGTCGATGTAATTTTCGTGCGGTCCTCTTCCGTAATAACTAAGTGAACTGAAATCTTTTGGCAAAATTATTTCCATTCCAAATCTTGGCAATACCGGAGTTTCTTTTGTTTTATCAATACTCAATTCCTCTTTTACGCTCAATTCTCCGTTGCTGTTGATCTCGTAATTTAGTTCTAAAGCAGCAGCAACTGATGGTAAATTATAAGTCGCTTTTACCTGAATTTTATTGTCTTTTGTTACGGAATATGTCCAGTTTAAAAGTATTGGATTTTCTGTTGCTTCTTTCCATGCTTTTAAGTTTATCTGAAGATTTGCTCCAAAATCATTGTCGTTTGGCGCTCTCCAAAAATTGGGACGTAATTGATATCCATCTTTTAAAACAGGCTGATTATCGAATGAATATCCGCTGATAAATCCTGTTTTTTTATCGAAAGTTACAACTGCTTTATCGCTTTTAAATACCGTATTATTGGCGTTTTTCTCCACATTTATTTTAGCCGAACCTGCTACTTTTATATCATTTTTCCAAGTTCCTTTGTAAGCCAATTGATCTGTTGCAATTTCAAAACCTTTTGGCAAAAATGGCTCGTCTTGTTTCAATTGATACGTGACATTTACAAAAGCTTCCTGAAACTTTTTATCTCCTAATTTAATTGGTAAAGTATAGGTTTTAGACTGATTTGGGTCTATTGCTAAATAATCGATAACGCCGGAATCTTGTTTGATTCCGTCTAAAATTACTGACCAATGCAAAGTTACATTACTTAAATCCTTAAACGAAAATTCGTTGTAAACTTTAATCGTTGCCGTTTCCTGATTTTCCCATGAAGTCAGAATATTTTGCATCACATTTCGCATTTCAAAAGCATGAGGATTTGGCTTTCTTTCTACCGTAAAAACTCCATTATTTACAAAGTTATTATCGCTTTTTACATCTTTTGGTCCAAAATCTCCTCCATACGCCAGAATTCGGGTTCCGTCTGGTTGTGTTTTATAAACCGATTGATCGATCATATCCCAGATAAATCCTCCCTGAAAGTTGGGATATTTCCTGATTACGTCCCAATAATCTTTAAAATTTCCCATTGAATTTCCCATTGCGTGCGCATATTCACATTGAATATAAGGTCTTGACGGATTTGGGTTTGCCAGAATATATTCTTCCATTTTATTTGGCGAACTGTACATTGGATCGATAATATCAGAATCCCATTCAAACTTCAGATCTTTTCCGTCCCAAGCGCCGGCTGTCGCTCTTTCGTACTGAATGGGTCTTGATTTATCGCGATTTTTAATCCATAAATAACCCCTGTAAAAGTTATAACCGTTTCCGGCTTCGTTGCCCATACTCCAGATAATCACCGATGTATGGTTTTTATCCCGTTCGATCATACGTTGCATACGCTGAATGTGCGCCAATTCCCAATCTGGTTTATTGCCCAGTGTTTTGGTAATATCATAACCCATTCCGTGTGATTCTATGTTTGCTTCATCAACAACATAAATTCCGTATTTATCACATAACTCATAAAAATATTCATCGTTAGGATAATGCGACATTCTTACCGCATTGATATTAAATTCTTTCATGATTTTAATATCCTGTTCCATTCTTTCTCTTGAAATTGTTTGTCCGGTTACGGGATCAACTTCATGACGGTTTACTCCTTTTATATAAATCGCTTTTCCGTTTACTAAAAGTTGTCCGCCTTTAATTTCTACTTTTCTAAAACCAACATTTTGATGAATAACTTCTACGATAGTTCCTTTTTTATCTTTTAGAATAAAATCTATTTGATACAAATTTGGAATTTCTGCACTCCACTTCTTCGGATTATTTACAGCAAATTCAAAAGTTTGTTTTTCGCTTAAAGCGGAAATTGTTTTAGACGTAATAATTTTATCTCCGTCCTTTAACTGAACGTCTAAAGTATAAGTGTCTTTTTTATCTAAATCCGAAAATTCAGTTGAAATTTTTAAACTTCCGTTTACATAAGAAGCGTCTAAATCCGGAATGATTTCATAATCTTTTAAATGCGCTTTATTTCTGGCAACCAAGTAAGAATCTCTGGTGATTCCGCTCATTCTCCACATGTCCTGACATTCTAAATACGAACCGTCATTCCATTTCATGACTTGCAAAACGATGGTATTTTTACCTGTTTTTACATATTTATTCAGTTTGAATTCAGATGGTAATTTTCCATCTTCGCCATACCCTACATAAACGCCATTTACCCAAACCGTAAGATTTGATTTTGCAGTTCCAATATGAAGAAAAATGTCTTTTCCTTCCCACGATTTATCAATGGTGATTTCTCTTCTGTAAACTCCAGTCGGGTTATATTTTGTAGGTACAAATGGCGGATTTGGTGCCATTAAATAATCAAAATCATAAGTTGTATTCACATAAACCGGATATCCGTAACCGTTTACATCCCAACTCGCAGGTATTCTGAAATTATCCCAAGCGGTGTCATTAAAATTAGTTTTCTCAAAATCTTTAGGAAGTACGCCTGGATTATCTACATATTTAAATTTCCAAGCGCCGTTAATATCCAGATAATTTTTAGATTGTCTCCATTCATTTTTTGTCGCTAATGCTTCATTTTCAAAAACATAATACGAAGCGTGCATAGGTTCTCTATTCTCTTCGTTGATTTTCTCATTTTGCCAATACGGAACTTTTTCCTGCGCCTGACCAGAAAATATCGAAGTGATGATTAATGATACTATGGATATTGTTTTTTTCATTCTTTGTTTTTTTATTCTCTGTGTGCTGCTTGCTACTATATGTGTTTTTGTATTTTCGATTTCGAGCCTAAAGCTTTTTTTAGGAACTAATCCCGCTATCCGTTTTCAATCTTTTGTGGCAAACCCCGCCACAAAAGGATTTCCACTTCTCCCGATAGCTATCGGGACGGGGCTAGGACAATCGCTCCTCGAAATAACAAAAATGAGGGTAAAAGGCGCAACAAAAAAATACGTTTTTATCTGTTTAATCCGCGTCATCCGTGTGCAATACCTCAATACTATTTATCCCACGACATTTTAAACTTCGCATCTTCCATTCTGTGCCCTTTTTCATCATCAGAAACAGCATAATTAAATCCGGATCTTAAACTATAACCTGCATATTCTCCGTTTTTATTCAATGCAATAAAACCAACTTGCAGGTATTCCATGTCTTTGTGGTTTTTATGTTTGTTGTAAATACGTTCTGTAATTTCTTTACACGCATCATAAGGTGATTTTCCCTGACGCATTAATTCTACGACCATTGCGCTTCCTGCTGTTCTGATTACGGCTTCGCCTAACCCTGTTGCGGCTGCAGCACCCACTTCGTTATCCAGAAAAAGACCCGCGCCGATGATTGGGGAGTCACCGACGCGACCGTGCATTTTCCAGGCGGCTCCACTTGTCGTGCATCCACCGGAAAGATTACCGTCTTGATCTAACATTAGCATGCTTATGGTATCGTGATTTTCTATATTGATTACGGGCTTATATTTCGAGTCTTCCAGCCATTTTTTCCAGTCTTTTTCAGATTCGGCAGTTAAAAGATTTTCTTCTTTAAAACCTTCTGATAAGGCAAATTGCAAAGCACCTTGTCCGGCTAACATTACGTGAGGTGTTTTTTGAAGTACTAATTTGGCAACCGAAATAGGATGCATAATTCCTTGTAAAAAACAAACCGAACCACAATCACTATTGTGATCCATAATACAAGCGTCTAAGGTTACTTTTCCCTCGCGATCCGGATATCCACCATAACCAACACTGCGAACATTCGGATCTGCTTCGGGAATTTTCATTCCGGCTTCGATGGCATCAAGTGCCGGTTTTCCAGCTTTTAATTGTTTCCAGCTTTCCTGATTTGCAGGTAAACCGTGATTCCATGTCGAAATGATAACAGGCTTTTTTTGTTTGTTTCCAATTCCTGATTCATTCCCTTTTTCATCTTCTTTAGTTGCCGCAAATCCGCTATGCCCTAAAGCTGTGGTAATTGCAATTGCTCCTAAAGTTGATTTCTTTATAAAATCTCTTCTATTTGACATGGTTTTGATGTTTTACTTGAATATTTCGGATCATAAGTTATATATTTACTGCGAATTCCTCAAAGAAAAACACATAACAATTTCTCCGTTTTTTTATTTTAAACTGGCTTTAGTTGCTGCGATAGTTTTTAAGTTACTGTCAGACAAAGCATTTCCATCAAAAAAGGAAACTCCAGTCGCTCCGTTTTCTTTGGCAAGTAAAATAGCTTCTTTCAATTCTTTGTCAGATTTTAACCCGGGGATATAAATTCCGGTGTTGATTTTAGTTTTTTTATCTTCTAAATCAGCAACTCCTTGTTTTGTGGCGTAACCAACCCAGTCAATTTCTTCATCATAAAAACTATGGTAAATCATAGGATAAACTTCGTCAATATTCCATTTATCCCAACGCTGGCGCACCATATGATCTGCCATTTCAGGATAAGGAAATACTGCTGCGGTTAATTTTTTATTGTGTTTGTGGGCAATTTTATACGCATCATCAACTACTGCTTTTATGGCATTTAATCTGAAGTTTTTCCACTCCATATCTATTGATGTATTGTGGCTTGTTTTTGGATTTTTATGATGGATTTTTTCGAATGCTTTTACACATTCATCACAATAACAAAAATCAAACTGAGGCAACTCTACATCCTGAACTAAATTGTATTTTGGTAATAAACTAATTGGTAAAAAAATATCAGGAAATCGAATATAATCTAAATGTACACTTTCAACACCTTCAACTTCTGCCAATCCTTCTACTAATCCTAAAACGTGATCTCTTGAAGCTTTTCTGGTTGGACATAACCATTGGTAATAATCCACATAAGGGCGGTTATCAAAACATGATTTTCCTTCTTTACTAACCTGATACCAATCCGGATGCTGTAATGCGATTGAATCTCCGGGTCTGTTCATTGCCATAATCCAGGCATGTACTTTCAAGCCTTCTTTTGTGGCTAAAGGCACTAATCTTTTTAAGAGTTTTGGGTCTGTTCCGGTATTGATTAATACTTCGTCGATTCCGCCGTTTTTGTATTTTTTAAATTCTTTAGTAAAATCTGCGTCTGATTTTTTGGGATCTGCGGTTGTCCAGACTCCAAATTTAAAGGTGGTTTGTTCTTCTTTTTTGGCACAGGAAAAAATACTGAATGCCAATAAAATAAGTAGTAGTTTTGGTAGTTTCATAGTGGTTTATTTTGCTATTATTTTGCCATCTTCCTTTATGATGTATGTTGTATTGGAGAAAGGACTTTTTACTGAAATATTATATCCTTGTGAATGGTTTTCGAATATTGGTCTTAAAACTTTTCCATCAACGCTAATTGTTTCTTTGGTAAGACTTACTAAAGATATCGCCCAGGTTTTGTTTTTTCCATAGTATTCTTTTTGTGCTCTGTATAAATTATAAAGTTCCCATTTTACTTTTTCGTCCTGCGGAATTGTAAAATTGTCTTTGCCTTCTTTAGAAGAAAAATAAACATAACCCCATTTTTCCGGTTCGTGCATGTTGATGACGCCCATTGGCGACCAAACCCAATTGTACTCCGGCAGAAATTTTCCTTCAGGATCTTTTTTGCGTTCGTAATTTCCGTTTGTTATGGAATGCTGCCAGTTTACCCGAGAAAAATTGACTCTCCAGAATTTATCTGCAGGAACATTTTTGTCAAAAAAGGATGTTTTATAAGATGCCCAGGGAATCGCCATTTCTAATACCCAACCCTCATCAATATCATTTGGGTTGTTTAGCGTTCCTTTGATTTTTACCGCGGATTTCAGGCCCGGAATATTCCAGTCGTTTAAAACTACGTTGTCATTTTCTCTGTAAGGCTTTGACAAAAATAGATCCCAAGCTGTATTTAAAGCATTAATTTCTAATTCATAATAGTTAAAAGTGTCGCTGTCGGGATCTATAAAAACTTCAAAATCGTTGTTGTAAAAGATAATGGTATCACGTTGTTTTAAATTTGCCCAAACGTGCGGTTCATCAATTTTTGCCAGTATGTAAAAATTGGTTTCATCCCAGAGCATTTTTACTTTTGTTGCGTATTTTGGTTTTACATTATTTTCTATATCTTCAAAAAGATCAGTCCAATCTACTTTACTCCATGACGCATCAGATTCGTCTCCGTCAATTACTAGTGGAGTGGTTGTTTTTGATGCTACATACGTTTTAGGTATAATTGTTTTTTTCGATTGTGAATAACCCATTATCGATAGAAACCCTAAAGCGATTGTTAACCATTGAATTTTTAAACGCATGCTTTTTTTATAAACTGTTATCTTTTGTAAACTGAATTACCTCACTTAATTTTCCAAATGCTATTGCTACAACAGTATCTGCTGCACCATAATATACGGCTAATTTATCTTCTTCAATATCGTGTAAAGCAGCACAAGGAAAAACTACATTTCCTACATCTCCTACTTGTTCGTAAATTTCAGCAGGCCCTAATAAATAAGGCTGAGTTCTGTATTTTACCTGATCCGGTGCATCTGTATCTAATATTGCTGCTCCCATTGCATAACGGAAACCGTTGCAGGTATTGATAACACCGTGGTATAACATTAACCAGCCATCTTCGGTAAGGATTGGGATTGGTCCTGCTCCTACTTTGGTACATTGCCACGCGCTTTGTTCAAACGCAGATGGTTTCATTACTAAACGATGTTCTCCCCAAAACTTCATATCAGGACTGTAACTAATCCAGATATCTCCAAATGGTGTGTGTCCGTTATCACTTGGACGGCTTAACATGGCGTATTTTCCGTTTATTTTTTGTGGAAACAAAACGCCGTTTCTGTTAAAGGGCAAAAAGGCATTTTCGCACTGAAAAAATTCTTTAAAATCAAAAGTATATCCAATTCCAATTGTTGGTCCGTTGTAACCATTACACCACGTAATCCAGTAACGATCTTCGATCCAAACCACACGCGGATCATATTTATAAGCCGATTCGATCATGTCTGTATTTCCGGCTTGCATTACAATTGGTTCATGATTAATGTCCCAGTCGATTCCGTTTTTACTAAATCCGGCAAAAATATTCATTTGAACCGCTTTGTTATCACATCTAAAAACACCAGCAAATCCATCCTCAAAAGGAACAACTGCGCTGTTAAAAATACTGTTTGATGATGGGATTGCGTATCTGTCAATAATAGGATTTTCAGAATATCTCCACATTACGTCAGTGCTGTTTTCAGGTTTGTCTTGCCAAGGAATTGTACTCATGATATTTTTGTTTTTATTATAGTTTGTTTTTTTGTTTTTGTCTAAGCTTTGTCAATATTTAAACACATAGAAACATAGTTTTTGAAAACCTAAAAGGCGTTTCACTTGCATTAACAAACATAGCTATGTGCGAGAAACTAGTTTCTTTTGTATCCTTTTTCAACACATTTGAAATCTATGTTTCTATGTGTTTAAAACTTTCGTCCTGAGAGCTTTGTCAAAGTTTTGAACTTTGACAAAGCTGTTGATGCGTTAATCTTCTATTTTTCTAACTTTATCCAACCACGTGAATTTCAATATTGTTGTTGTTACTAAAAACACTAACAACGCCGTAATTGCTTTTGGATAATCTCTGATGATAAAAAATATCGGCAATAAAATCATACTCGACTGCCACACAATCCCGATAGCGCAATTGAGCATATCTTTCCAGAAATCATTATTTTTTTCAAAACTTTGATCTTCGATTTTTAATGTTTTATAAACCGGATTCCACCAACCCCAAGGTCTTACGTTTTTGTAGAAAGATCTTAGAACTTCCATATCTGTGGGTTTGCTTAGAAATGTTCCTAAAAGACAACCCAAGATGGAGAATCCAAATATTATTGGAAACAGATAAATGGCCTGTACTTGTGCTAAATCGTATAGAAATGATCCTTCGGATAAGCTTCCTTTGGCTTGACCTAAAGCAAATTGCAATGAAGCAACAACTAATCCGGCGAACATTCCCCAAAAATAACCCCAGCCGTTAAATCGCCACCAAATCCATTTTAAGAAATTTGCTGCGACATAACCTCCGTACAAAGCGCTTGTAATCCATAAGGTTAATGAATTGATTGAGTCGGCAAAAAATCCCATGAAAACTCCTAAACCAACGACAAGAAAAGATGAAATCTGGCTTACCTTAATATAATGTGCATTTGTAGCAACTGGTTTAAAGTATTTTTTATAGATATCATTTACAATATATGCCGGTCCTGCGTTTACAAAAGCGGAGAATCCAGACATAAAAGCTGCCAATAATCCTGCTAACAAAATTCCTTTTATCCCAACAGGAATATATAAGTTAACGACTTTTGGCATTAATAATTCTAAATCGGCTCCGGTTAAACCGGTATTTGCATTTAACTCCGGCGCAAGGTTTACCAATGCAATTACCACGATTCCGGTAATCAATAAATATCTTGGAATAAATAAAATCAAGTTGGTAAAACCACTCATATATGCGGCTTCTTTTACTGATTTTGTCGAAAGAATTCTTTGTAAATCATAACTTGGCGTAGGTCCTGCAATACTGGCAAAAAATCCTTTGAATAATGTCATTCCGATAAAAGCACCAAACATTTTATAACCTTCGGAATCTATTAAATTATTGAAGGTTTGGAATTTATCACTCCATTGGGTTTCAAATTGCCATCCGAAGAAAATATTTTTCCATTCATCGGTTATAACCGAATTTATCTGAAGATCTGTGTAATTGATAAAGGCGTAACCTGCAATTAAAACTCCGGCGATAATCATAATTAAATATTGAACAACTTCTGTAGCAACTACAGAAAACATTCCGCCTTTTACGGTGTATATAGTCGTTAAAAGTATAATAATCAAAGCGTAAGATCGTTCTGAAGTTAATATGATTAAATCTCCATATTGAAGCGTTAAATCCCAGGGAAGAATAATGGTTACAAATTTTCCGATTCCTTCAAAAAAGTAAGCGATGAAACCAATTGTTGAAATAATCGCAAAAACGGCGACAATAATATGCGATGCTTTTCCGGCTCTGTCACTTCCAAATCTTGTTAAAATCCACTCAGAACCTGTCATTACTTTTGATCTTCTGATCCAGACGGCAAGAAACATCATTACGAAAATCTGATTCCATATTGGCCAAAGCCACATGAACATGAAACTTTTTACGCCATATAAAAACAGTACGCCAATCATCCAGGAAGTTCCTGAAACATCAAACATTCCTGATCCGTTGCTTAATCCTAAAAAATACCATTTGATTGTTTTTCCTCCAAGGAAATAATCATCTAATCCTTTTGATGCTTTTCTTGAAATCCAAATTCCTATTCCTACCGAGAGTAGAATATAAGCTACGATGATTGATACGTCAATGATATCCATTAATTTACTTTTTATTTATTGGTTAGTTACTTTGGTTAGTTCTTTATTTTGTTCCTTATTTTGTTTCTTATTTTTTTAATCCCCAATTTTTATTTGGCTCAGCTCCCATTACAAAATGTAAAATTCCGCCTTGTATTATTTGTTTGTGTGAGATTGCTGTTTGGTTAAATTCAACTCCGTTTAAGGTTGCTGACTGGATATAAAAATTTTTATCAGAAACACTTTGTGCTTCGATTATAAAAGTTTTCCCTCCTTCGAGGTTGATGGTTGCTTTTTCGAAAATCGGGCTCCCGATTTCGTATTCACCAGAAGCAGGATTCATTGGATATAATCCCATTGAACTGAAAACATACCATGCCGACATTTGTCCGCAATCTTCGTTTCCGCTTAATCCGTTTGGAGTTGTATTGTATTGCGTATCAAGAATATGACGTACCCAATATTGTGTTCTCCACGGTTGTCTCGCATGATTGAACATATAGGCAATATGATGACTTGGTTCGTTTCCATGTGCATATTGACCAATTAATCCTGAAATATCTGCCGAAACATTACTTCCTGTTATCTCTGAACTTTCGGTAAACAATTGCTCTAATCGTTTGGTAAAGACCTCATTACTTCCGTGTAACGAAATGAAATCTTCGACATTTTGTGGAACAAACCAGCTGTGTTGCCACGCGTTTCCTTCGGTATAATCTGTGTGTTCTCTGTGATTGGAATGTTTTGCATCGAAGGGTTCGTTCCAAGATTTTCCATCCTCTGATTTTCCTCTCATGAATCCGGTTTTCGGATCAAATAAATAGCGATAAGCTTTTGATCTATTTAGAAAAAATTCATAATCTGCAGTTTTCCCTAACGCTTTTGCCATTTGCGCCACGCACCAATCGTCATATGCATATTCTAAAGTTATGGTAACGGATTCATCCAATAAATTATAAGGAATGTAACCGTATTTTTTGTAGAAATTCAATCCGCGTTCGTCCTGCATCATGGTAGTTTTCATGGCCTGGAATGCTTTTTCGGGATCAAAACCTTTAATCCCTTTTAAGTACGCATCGACAATTACAGGAATCGAGTGATATCCGGTCATTGTATTGGTTTCATTTGCCGAAAGTGTCCAGACGGGTAATATTTTTTTAATGTCATAATACGTTAACATTGAGTTTACAATGTCTGAAGTTTGCTTTGGAGCCAATAAAGTCAACAATGGATTTTCGGCTCTAAAAGTATCCCATAGTGATAAGGTCGAGTAAGCGGTATAATCTTTTGCGGTGGCAATTTGATCATCCTCTTGTCTAAACTGACCGTTTTTATCACTATAGGTTACAGGGGCAACTTGAGTGTGGAACAATGCGGTATAGAAAATTGTTTTTAATGAATCGATTGGGGTCTGAACTTCGATTTTGCTTAAAGCCGAATTCCAGATTTTTGTTGTTTCTGATTTTGTTGTATTGAAATCATCTTCTGCATCCAGATTCTCTTTTGCATTTGCAACACTTACAGATGATAAAGCGACTTTTACATCTAGTTCTTCACTATTTTTAGCATCAAAAAATAATTGTGCTGCGGTATTTTCTCCATCAGCTTTATTGCCTTTAATTACTTGTTTATTAGCAATTAATACCGATTCTGAAATAGGTTTTGAAAATTTAGCGACAAAAAATACTTTCTGATTTTTTGCCCATCCTGTACTAAAACGATAGCCGCTTATTGTATATTGATCTTCAATTGTGATTCCTGCTTTTAATGCTTTATCCCAATTTATGGCAAAGCCAAGATCAATAATTACCGATTGTTTGTCGTTTTTAGAATAGGTATATCTATGAAATGCTGTACGTTGTGACGACGTTAATTCTACATTGATTTTAGGAGTCTCAAGAAAAACTTGGTAATAACCCGGTGTTGCTTTTTCGTTAACATGGCTGTATTTTGATTTATAAGTTAATTGATCGCGAGAAGTTGTTTTTGTTGTTAAGTCCAGTTTTTTATTGGTGGGCATAAATAAGATGTCTGCCAAATCCCCAATTCCTGTTCCGCTAAGATGTAAATGACTGAAACCAGAAACAATAGAATCTGAATAATGATATCCCGAACACCAATCCCAGTTTGATATACCATTATCCGGACTTACCTGTAGCATCCCAAACGGAACTGTTGCTCCGGGATAAGTATGTCCGTGTCCACCTGTACCTATAAAAGGATCGGCATGGTTTGTAAAAAGTGTCTTTTGATGACTATTTTTGTGTTCATTTATTTTGCAACTTGCAACCAAAATGACAAACAAAAACAGAAGGGTGAAATTCTTCATATAAAACAATCTTAATTTAACTTTAAATTTATATAAATTAGACTTTTATTAAAACTAATTTAGACGGACGACGTATAAACTAAGATAAACATCATAAAAAGTCATAAAACATATCATTATTATGAATTTCAATTCCAGCAAGCTTTATCGAATACCATTGCATTATCACATCCTTTTTTGGCTTACTTACTTTTTATTTAATACATTTCGTTGGGGAAGCTATTTTAACGATTACCTCTATTCGTTTAAAACAAACTTATTGGGTTTCCCGATTCACATGACTTTATGTTATTTAAATATTTTGATCTTTATGCCGTATCTGGTGTATCGTAAAAAATATCTTTTGTATGTTTTGGCAATTTTGTCGTGTTTATTTATAATGGTGATTATTAAATTCAATCTTACCTATTTATTAATAACCCACAATGTCTGGCCTGAAGGACCTGAAACTATCGATAAATTAACGCTTAATTATACTATCGATATGATGATGGGTGAACTTTATGTGATTACTTTTGTAACAGCAATTAAGATTACGCTTGACTTTTTAAAAGAACAAAAAAGAGTTACGGATCTAGAAAAATCACAATTAGAAACAGAATTATTATTTCTGAAATCTCAAATTTCCCCGCATTTCTTCTTTAATACGCTGAACAATATTTATTCTTTATCAGTAGAGAAATCAGATAAAACTCCAAAAATTGTTCTTAAACTATCAGAGTTGATGCGTTATATGTTATATGACACAAAAAATAAAAAACAGACTTTAGAAAACGAGATACTTTGCATCCAGAACTATCTTGATTTAGAGCGCATTAGAAACGATCATCGCTTAGAAGTTAATATGTCTATTTCGGGCGATATTCATGATAAAGAAATATCTCCTATTATATTACTGACTTTTATTGAAAATGCATTTAAGCACGGAGTGAACAAAAACACGGGAAATGTGACTATTGATATTAACTTTAAGGTCAAAGGTGATTTTCTTCATTTTACGATTTCAAACCCAATGGCAGAAATTACGCATCATAAAGATAATTTTAACAAGTCAAGTGGCATAGGCATTGAGAATGTTAAGAAAAGATTAGAATTAGGTTATAATAAAAATGACTATAAGCTTTCATTTAAGAATAAAAAGAATATTTTTGTCGTAAAGCTTGTGATTAAAGTGACCTAACACAGCTTTTCTTCGTATATAGATTTACCTGCTAATTATTTCGCTCAAATAACATAAGATTATAGAAATGAAAATAAATTGTTTGATTATAGATGATGAACCATTGGCTATTAATGTTATAAAAAATTATTTAGAGCCAATTGAAAATTTTGAGGTAATAAATACATTCAGCAATCCGATAGAAGGTTTAAATTTTTTAAAAAATAATAAAGTTGATGCCGTTTTTCTTGATATAAATATGCCTGTTCTTGATGGTATTAATTTTATAAAAAGTTTAGAAAACCCTCCTATACTTATTATTACAAGTGCCTACAGTCAATTTGCAATTGAAACTTATGAATTAGATGTTTTAGATTATTTAGTAAAACCAATCGAGTTCCCAAGATTAATGAAAACGCTGAATAAGATTAGCAAAAGACTTGAAAATAAAAATAATTCTCCTCAGGAAATCAGTCAGGAAAGTCCATTTATCTTTGTGAAAATTGATAAAAAAAGAATGAAGAAGATTTTCTTTAATGAAATTCTGGTTATTGAAAGTTTAAAAGATTATTTAAAAATAAATACGCTAACAGGCAAATATATAATTCACAGCACATTATCTGATTTCACGGATTTACTGCCCGAAAGAAATTTTTTAAGAATACACCGTTCTTACACTATCGCAATTGATAAAATTGATGCCGTTGAAGGAAATAGTATCGAAATTGAAGGTCTGAGATATGTAATAGGAAGATCATATATCGATCATGTTAAGCAAAGGATTTTGAATTCCTCGATTTAATTTTTTTACGATTTATTACCGCGCTACTTTTGTCAAAGTTTTGAAAACTTTGACAAAGGTTTTTTTGATTTAATACACAGTTCATTTCGAGGTACGAGAAATCACACTAGAAACTCCAGCAAAATGGTCGCCAATCTTTGTCGATAAACTATTGTGATTTCTCCTTCGTCGAAATGACAAGATTGTGATGAAAAATAACATTGTGTAGCTACTTTTCGCCCTTCGACTGCGCTCAGGGTGACATGAAATAAGGATAAACTTTGTGTCCCGATAGCTATCGGGATTGCGAAATTTTTGCGCCTTTGCAGTTAATTTTTTTTCGGTTAAACTAAATATAAAACAAAAAAAATGCAGCCTAACCAGGGCTGCATTTTCAAGTTGGTAACTAACCAAATAAACCACATGAAATAGTCTATTATATTGTAAAAAGATTTTATAATCTAAAAATAATATCGTTTAAAAGCTTCAATAGCCGAATAATCTGCTAAACCTAAAGCGTGATATTTTTCTGCTGTTAATCTGTTTCTGTCTTCAACTCGTACCCAAAATTCACGGCTGTCATCTCCTTGAAACATCACTCCGTCTTTTTGAGATTGGTGGTAAAAAATGGCATGACGTTTTTTAAGAACCTGATCAGGGCTCATTGGAACTGCCATTTCAATTTGGTAGGATTCCCATTCATGCCAAGCTCCTCTGTAAAGCCAAACCCAGCAATCATCCATATAACTGTTGTGTTTTACTCTTTTTAAAGCTTCAAACAAGCTATCCAGACAAACTTTGTGAGTTCCATGCGGATCTGCTAAATCTCCCGCTGCATAAATTTGATGTGGTTTTATCCTTTCGATAATATCACACATAATTTGAATATCAGCTTCTCCAAGGTTATTTTTCTTAACTGTTCCAGTTTCATAAAATGGTAAATCTAAAAAGTTAACATTAGAATCCGGCACGCCTAAATATCTTGTCGCCGCTACAGATTCACTTCTTCTAATTAATCCTTTTAATTTTCTAACTTCTAGTGAATCAATATCGTTTGCTTTTTTACTCTTCAAAAA
This sequence comes from Flavobacterium psychroterrae, assembly GCF_018380615.1. Lineage (GTDB taxonomy): Bacteria > Bacteroidota > Bacteroidia > Flavobacteriales > Flavobacteriaceae > Flavobacterium > Flavobacterium psychroterrae. The sequence continues at coordinate 194,062 of NZ_JAGYVZ010000007.1, forward strand.
GTTAATAATATTTTCAGATTCCATAGAATTAGTATTTAATGCTTTAGAAATTTCAGCAAATTTTAAAGCTTCTTCATTAGAAACTGCAATATTTCCTGACGTTTGATACGCAATATGAACATCGTGCCCTTGCTCTACAAGTCGGTCAAAAGTTCCTCCCATAGATATCACATCATCATCCGGATGCGGACTAAAAATGATAATTCTTTTTCTTTCCGGAGTTGCACGTTCCGGTCTGTAAGTATCATCTGCATTCGGTTTTCCACCTGGCCAGCCAGTAATGGTCTGCTGCATTTTATTAAACATTTTTATGTTCAAATCATATGCAGTTCCTTCCTCCGTTAAAAGACTGGACATTCCGTTATCATTATAATCCTTATCAGTTAATTTAAGAAAAGGTTTTTTAGTCAATTCACTTAACCAAGCCACCGCTTTCAGTTTTAATTCTTCGGTCCAGATTACAGATTTAACCAACCAAGGCGTTTTTACTCTCGTTAATTCCGATGAAGCTTCAGTGTCTAAAACAAACGTTGTGTTGTTGTGCTGTTGTAAATACGTTGCCGGAACTCTTGAGGATATTTCGCCTTCGATTGTCTTTTTTATAATTTCTGCTTTACTGATTCCCCATCCCAAAAGCACAATTCTTTTAGCATTTTTAACAGTACCAATTCCCATTGTAATTGCTTTTCTGGGAACATTATCAATACCTAAAAATGATGATGCAGCATCAATACGTGTTAAGTGATCCAGCGTAATACTTCTTGTAGCCGAGTTAACATGCGATCCCGGTTCATTAAAACCTATATGTCCTGTTCTTCCAATTCCTAAAAGCTGAAAATCCAATCCGCCATAAGCTTTAATCTTCATTTCATAATCAATACAATATTGCTGTAAATCTTCACTGCTTACTCGTCCATCAGGAATATTAATATTTTGTCTGTCAATATCAACATGATTAAAAAGATGTTCATGCATAAAATGATAATAACTCTGGATATTGTTCTTATCCATTGGGTAATATTCATCTAAATTAAAGGTTACAACATTAGCAAAACTCAAGCCTTCCTCTTTATGTAATCTAACAAGTTCTTCGTAAACCTTTACTGGTGAAGATCCTGTTGCTAATCCTAAAACACATGGTTCGTTTAACTCTTCTTTTCTCTGAATTATATTGGCAATTTCCTGAGCTACTAAAACTGAAGCTTCCTGAGATGAATCAAAAATCACATTATGAATCTTCTCAAAACGGGTTTCTTCAAACTTTCCTGCTTCTTTAAAATTTATACTTTCTTTAATCATTTGTGTGTTGTTGTGATTATTTGATATAAAATTAAATATTACACTTTGTAAATAATCAAAAATTCGACTAATAACCTAAAACCTTCGCTAGAAAACATAATTAGAAACTCTAAGAAAAAAGAACCCAATTAAAAAGCTATCATAGTGTTTCAATCACATTTATTTCTGCAATCGAAACCGTGGAACCTTTCCCTACTGCCGACTTAGCAATGAAACGAATATACCTTGCTTTATCTTTTTTAAATGTCTTTACCTGCTCTATAGGATTATTTTTTATATTCGAAAATTCACCTTGAGATTGCAATGTCCATTTTACATTATCCAGACTTGTATAAAACTCATAATTTGAGATTAAATTTAGATTATTGCCCACTTGCTGCGGTAGATAAGTAAACCCGTTTATATTCAAAATGCTCCCCATATCAATAATTATCTCCTGCGGAAGTTTATTTGAATCCCCGCCAAAACTCCATTCGGTATTGGGATTTCCATCGATAATATGGTTTGCTGAATTCAAATCTCCACTAGATGCAGTAACTATTTTCCAGTTTTCTTTAGAAGCACCGTATTTTGCAGTTTTTACAGCGCTACTAATGTTTTCAGAAGTATTTATAGCAACTGCCTTAATTTCAACCGCTTTATCATATTGAAATATTCCATTATATAATGTACTTTTTATTGTTGGATTACTTCCGTCGATAGTATAATAAACAGAATTGCTTTCTTCAGATTTCATTGTAATATATCCGCTTTTATTTCTTTGAATTTCCGGCATACGCACAAAAGTTGGCGCATTAAAAGCCTGAATATTCGAAATAACAATACTCGCTTTAGAATCTGTAATGTTTATTTTTAAAGCCGAAGCTGTAACTTTGTCAATTCTTAAAATTCTTTTATATCCAATAGTAGTTTCGTTCGCAACATTTTTCCATTTTCCATCGATTTTAGCTTCAACATTAAATGCTTTCACGCGTTGTCCTAGCTTTATATATTCTTGCAGCACAATTCGATTTAACGTAGTTGGTTTATTAAATTCGAAAACTATCGAAGTCGTTTTTATATTATCATCGGTTGCCCAATAAGAGTTTCTATTTTGATCTGTCGCATTTTTAGCTGCAAATTCATTACTGTTTCCCCGAACATTATCAGCAGTAATATTTGTTCCGGCTAATAATTCTTTTTTAAAATCTTCCTTGATAGTTGAAACTAATTCTTTTAGTCTTGCTTGGTCATTTTCATGAATTAAACCTCTTCGATCTACAGGCAGATTCAATAATAAAGTAGCATTTCGCCCAATTGATTCATAATAAATATCAACCATTTCATCTAATGAACGTACTTTATCATCTTCGACAGCGTGATAAAACCATCCCGGTCTTATAGAAACATCAGCTTCTCCTGGAACCCATTTCTCTCCATCTTCATGTCCAGACATGAACTCAGTATAATGAACTTTACCCGCCAGTTCATCTTTTTGGCGTAAAAGACTCCAATTTGTTTTTCCCGCGCGACCTTCTTCATTCCCAATCCACCTTGCTTCTGATGGTCCAACTCCCCAAACTAATGTTTTAGGCGCTATTTTGTATATCAGTTTATAGGTTTCATCCCAATTATAATATTCTAATGTGTTGATTTTTCTGGTTTCATTTGCGCCTGCGTAATATCCGTCACCTCCATTAGCACCATCAAACCACATTTCGAAAACATCTCCGTAATTCGTTAGTAATTCTTTTAGTTGATTTCTAAAATAGGTAACATATTCTGGTTTACCGTAATCTGCACGATTTCTGTCCCAAGGGGAAAGGTATAATCCTAATTTCAGATTATATTCTTTACAAGCGGCAGCTAATTCTTTTATAAGATCGCCTTTACCATTTTTCCACGGAGAATTTTTAACGGAACGTTCTGTATAAGCAGATGGCCATAAGCAAAAACCATCATGGTGTTTGGCAACCAAAATAATCCCTTTCATACCTGATTCCTTAACCACTTTCGCCCATTGACGAACATCAAGATTTGTTGGATTAAAAAGTTCCGGAGATTCATCACCATAACCCCACTCTTTATTTGTAAATGTATTTAAGGAAAAATGAACAAAAGCATAGAACTCCATTTCCTGCCAGTCAATTTGTTTTTGTGTTGGTAAAGGACCAAATGGCTCTGGAGATTTCACCTTTTTTTGACCGCTAACAGATGTTATTATGCAAAAAAAACATAATAATAGAAGAGCTTTTTTCATAGCGATGTGATTAATATTATAATAGTAATACACAATATTAATCTAAAATATCAACTGAACTATAAAATTTCGACCAACAACAATATTTAAAGAGGTTTGGTAGTAATAAAAAAATTCTATACGTTTGATTAGAACAAAAAAACCACTCAAATTGTAGAGTGGTTTTATCTTTTTTAATTTACTTAATAACAGTGGCAAAAACTTCTTCAGGAAGTCGTACCTTTTTTAAGTTAGCATTCCAGTCATTTTTTTCATCTCGATATCCTAAAGCTAAAAGAACAACACTTTTTAATCCTTTTTCTTTCAATTTTAAAATTTCATCAAATTTATCCGCATCAAACCCTTCCATTGGTGTACTATCAATTTGAAGATTTGCTGCAGCTATTAATCCTGTTCCCAAACCTATGTAAGCTTGTTTAGTTGACCAGATAAAGTTTTCCTCATCTGTTCTGGCAAGAAGATGACTGCTTATTTTATCTTTAAAATCAGCTAAATCAGTTATTGGGGAGTTCCTTTCTTTGGCAACAAATTCTATATAATTGTCAATTGTTTCCTGAGAAATTGAATCAAACGCTGCAAATACTAATAAAAGCGGAGCTTCTGTAATTTGCAAATTAAAAGATCCATCTCCAAGTTCCTTTTTTATTTCAGGATTTTCTATGACAAAAAGCCTGTAAGTCTGCATTCCGATAGAAGATGCTGACAGATTGATTGCTTCAATAATTTTGTTTAAGTTACTTTCAGAAACTTCTTTTGAGCTAAATTTTTTTGTGGCGTATCTCCACTTAAGGTCGTCTATTAATTTCATTTATGAATGTTTAAAAATTTATTAAAACAAAACTATATTAAAATGGTTACTTTTGGTAACTTTGTGATAAAAAGTAATGGTGACATCCGAGTAACCATCGAATATTTATGAAAGAAACAAATCCAATAAAAGAGTGTAATCACAAAATACTGGCAATTCATCATGTAATGGACCTATTGAACGGAAAATGGAAAGTATCCATCATAGCTTGCTTATGTACTGAGAAAATGCGTTATTCTGAATTATTAAGGACAATAGAAGGAATCTCCGGCAAAATGTTAAGCAGGGATTTGAAAGAATTAGAAATTAATCAGCTCATAACAAGAAAAGTATTGGACACTAAACCTATAACAGTTGAATACGAAATTACTGAATATGGGGCTACACTTAAGAATTTAACCAGCGTGATATCTGATTGGGGGCTTAATCACCGAAGTAGAATAATAAACAGATGATTAGTTATAAAAAGAAAAACCGACTAAGCACATAAATACTTGGTCGGTTGTATAAAATTAATACAAAATTTTATTAGAAGATTTAAAGCAATTTTTTAAATTTAAAAAATTCCCATATTTTCAGGCTTAATAGTGAATCCTAAACGTATCATACTTTTATGCTCCTGATAATCAATCAAACTTTCTGTATATCCTACAAACCATTGTAGTGTGAGATAATAATTCTCACTTTTGTACGGTCGCCAATTTACCTGTGTCTGCAAAGATCCATAATTGATAAGTCCACTTCCTTTCCTGAAAAGAACGTCTGCACTCCATCGTCCCGGCTGTATCTGATAAGTTGCGCTTGCTTCACCGTAACCAACATATTTAGTAAGTCCAGGATTATCTTCTTTATCAACAAGCGGAATCCATCCTCTTAAACCAACAATCCACCTTGGAGAAATTTGTGATTTTAATGAAAAGGCAAGCATGTTCCACGTTCTTGAATAAATAGAATCTCTACCATTCGATTCATGTTCAAATGAGACTGATCCATAAGTTAACCTTCCGCCCTTCAAGTAAAACGGACGAACAAGGGCAACGCCAGGATTAAAATTAATTTCCGCAAATGGCTTTGAACTTGCATAAATATCCCAAAAGGCTTTTTGGGTATACATTAAATAAGGAAAAAAACCGCCCCACAAAGGTTTTGAGTTCAATCGTAACTTAAAACTTACCTGATATTTTACGTCTGCAGTATTTCTTGTAATATCAGTATTGATTGGTACGCCTGTTAAAAAATAATTATCCTTGTGAACTGAAAAACTAGGTTCTTTCAACAAAGAATCTGCCGCACGGAAATTTTTCTTATCTTCTACAAGTTGTGAATTTGCAGTAATTGAGAACAAAATACAGCAAATCAATAAATATTTTAAATACATTCTTATGTTTTAAATTGGAAATTATTAAATTTTGCACTAAAGTAAACCATTTTCATCACAGCTATTAACTCAATAAAATAAGATTGTAGCAATAAATAAAAATTATGTCTTTTTTTGAAAAAATTCTAAACAAAAAAAATCCTCATCAAATAATGATGAGGATTTTAAAAAGAAAGGCGACGACATACTCTCCCACATAACTGCAGTACCATCTGCGCAGGCGGGCTTAACTACTCTGTTCGGGATGGGAAGAGGTGA
>NZ_JAGYVZ010000079.1 GCF_018380615.1 Flavobacterium psychroterrae
CAATGCACAACCTTATTTTTTATAGAACGGTCTTAATCAAATCAGAGAAGTGTTCCCAGAAATAACGACCGATCGCTCTCGTTCTGAACACACGGCGGGAGCCGCAGTGCGTATGCGCGTGCCAGTGACCGACACCGTACAACGACCAACCCGAAGAGGGAGAATACTCGTACCAGTTTTCGTATTTATACTGCTCACGATCTGAATAATCAGGAACCCACGGTTTTTCTTCTCCTTCGTTGTTTAATGCCCTGATAATTACATCTAACTTATAATTGTTAATTACGGATAGCTTATCAGATTCATTTTGCAAGTGATCTACACCAGGCATTAATGTAATATCTAATCCCTCGGCAATGAATGCTTTTTCAATTGTGTTTATCGTTAATTCCATTATCTTATTTTAATTAAATTGATTTGATTTTTTTTTATGTTTCAATTAGTTTATAAAATCTCTTTGATCAAATCAGAGAAGTGTTCCCAGAAATAACGACCAATCGCTCTCGTTCTGAACACACGGCGGGAGCCGCAGTTCGTACCCGGGTTCCAGCCAACGACAACGGTCAACGACCAACCCGAAGAGGGAGAATACTCGTAGACATTCTCGTATTTATATTGATCGCTATCTGAATAATCATCAACCCAAGGTTTATCCTGACCTTCGTTGTTTAAAGCAGCTATAATTACTTCTAATTTATAGTTAGTAATTACTGTTTTCTTATAAGTCTCATTTTGCAGATGATCTACACCAGGCATTAATGTAATATCTAATCCCTCGGCAATGAATGCTTTTTCAATTGTGTTTATCGTTAATTCCATTGTATTATTTAATTAGGTTGATGTAAATTTCTTTGAATGTGTCCCAAGCGTATTGAGCGTGTTCGCGATCGAGGAACGCTTGGCGGGAGCCGCAGT
>NZ_JAGYVZ010000080.1 GCF_018380615.1 Flavobacterium psychroterrae
GCTGTGAGGCAGTAAGGGCATAAGAATCTGATTCTTGTATTCTTGCTATTGGTTCATAACTTCCTCCCTGCTGATCTTCTTCAAGAACCTCAGACACACCGGCGATGGTGGGATGGGTGAAAAACGTTTTAAAACTTACTGTTTTTCCCGTTTGCCTGTACATGCGGTTGATTACCTGGGAAACAATTAAACTGTGTCCTCCAAGTTCAAAGAAGTTGTCCGTGGTACCTATTCCCTCCACTCCAAGGACTTCCTGCCAGATCTCCAAAAGAGTCTGCTCGAGAATATTCTTTGGCGCTACATAGGCTTTTCTTACAAGATCTTCGGACGTGATACCCGGAAGCTGTTTACGATCGATCTTTCCGTTGGGGCTTAATGGAAGCTTCTCAAGGGTAATGTAAAAAGAAGGTACCATATAATCCGGTAACTGCTCCTGTAGATACGCCCGTAAGGCTTCTTTGTAAGTATCTGTACTGCTGCTCACATAGGCCAAAAGTACTTTCTCCTGGTTTACTTCTCTGGCTTCTACCACGACTCCCTGAAAACTATCGGAGAATCCCTGGATAGCATGCTCGATCTCTCCTAGTTCTATACGGAATCCCCTGATTTTAACCTGATGGTCACTACGGCCGATATACTCGATATTGCCATCAGATTGCCAACGCGCTAAATCCCCTGTATCATACATCAGAGTACCTTTTGAGAAGGGGTTCTCAATAAATTTCTCTGCCGTAAGTTCTTCTTTGTTTAGGTAACCTCTTGCCAGTCCGGCTCCTGAGATATACAGCTTCCCTACTACACCTACGGGAACTAACTGTAAGGTGTTGTTCAGGATGTA
>NZ_JAGYVZ010000081.1 GCF_018380615.1 Flavobacterium psychroterrae
TCTAATAATACTTTTTAATCCTAGGAGTGTCATTAATCTGAGAACCGTTTTATGATTAATTAAAACACCTTTATTTCTTAGATCTAAAGTAATACGCCTGTAACCAAATCTGCCTTTATGCAGATGATAAATCTGCTTGATCAGCTCTTTAATATATTTGTATTTATCTTCTATATGATATTTTTTTTCGTAGTAATAGTAACTACTACGTGCCATATTCAGATGACCCAGCATAGTGCCAAGATCATACTGATGCCTTAATTCTATTATGGCTTGCGTTTTAAATTCTTTATTTCCGCGGCTTGAACTAAGGCATTGTACTTTTTTAGAAGAGCATTTTCACATTTTAATGATTCTATCTCTAGTAAAAGTTCTTCTTCTCTAGTCAGGGGTTTATCAGATTTCTTTTTGGCTCTCTTAATAGTCATAGATTTAGGTCTTCCTTTAGGTTTGCACTCTAAGCCTGAGTTTCCTTGGTCTTTGTACCTTTTTTGCCATTGAATAATAACGGCTTGACTGGGAATATTAAATACAACACAGGCATCTCTCAAAGATAAAGACTTCTTCTTAATTTCTCGCAATACATGTTGCTTAAAAGTTGTGCTGTAATTTTGCTTTTTTCGAGGCAAAAGACCTTCTGCACCATAATACTGATAAAACTTAATCCATACTCTGAGAGTTGATTCATCGAAATTATTTTCCTTGGCAACTGAATAAACTGGAATGTTGTTTTTTAAAACTTTATTTATACAGCCAAGCTTAAACTCATAATCATATTTTACTCTTTTTTCCATAAAAATGCCCCCAAATAGTGTCTAACTTTTTGGGGGCAGTTCA
>NZ_JAGYVZ010000082.1 GCF_018380615.1 Flavobacterium psychroterrae
GCTAAATACTGTCTTCCGGTAAAAATGTCTATTCCTGAAGTATTACAAGCTTATGAAAATGAAGCCGAAAAACGTGATTGGAAAAGTTTGACGGAATCAGCACTTTACAATTGGCTTTACCAGCCGGAAAGAGAACGTATTTGGACACTAGCACGCCACGGATTGTCAGCATATAACAAAAAATACAAGCACACCATTACCAGAGATAGAAGTGACTGGTTTCCGAATGCGTATTGGGCGATTGACGGTACAAAATTAGACTGGATCCACTACTGGGATGAAAGCAGTAACAAAATGGGTGCAAAATTAAAAATAGACGTGATGTTTGATGTGTATTCAGAGAAGATCATCGGTTGGGATCTATCCTTTACCGAAAGTCATATAGAGCATTTCAAAGCTGTAAAAATGGCGGTTAATGAGGCGCAATGTCGTCCTTATTATCTGACTTATGACCATCAGGGAGGGCATAAAATGGACAGAATGCAGACATTATATGATTCTTTAATGGCTGTTGATGGTCATGCAACGCATCATCCGAATAAGGCTAGAAACCACTCAAACCCTTCGGAACAATTGTTTAAACGTTTTCAACAGCAAGTAATTACTAAATTTTGGTTCTCAGACGGACAAGGTGTGACGGTAAAGCGTGATGATAACAAAATGAACACTGATTTTATACTCGAAAACAAAT
>NZ_JAGYVZ010000083.1 GCF_018380615.1 Flavobacterium psychroterrae
TTATTAGATTAAAAAAGTATAAATCATATAAAGGGGAACAAGGAAAAATAGCGCCTAATATATTAAAGCGCAATTTTAAAGCAGCAATGCCAAATGAAAAATGGGCCACAGATGTTACAGAGTTTAACGTATCAGGAAGTAAATTATATCTTTCTCCAATAATTGATTTGTTTAATGGGGAAATTATAAGTTATGAATTATCTGAAAGGGCAAATTTTAATCAAATCGTATCAATGCTTAATAAATCTTTCGAGAAAATACCAGGCTCGGTTAATCTAATATTGCACTCAGATCAAGGATGGCAGTATCAAATGAAACAATATCAAAATTTATTAAAACAAAAAGGGATTAAGCAAAGTATGTCCAGAAGAGGAAATTGCTTAGACAATGCAATAATTGAAAACTTCTTCGGAATATTAAAAACTGAATTGTTTTATCTTAAAAAATATAGTTCGACTAATCAACTAAAACAGGAAATTATCGAATATATAGACTATTATAATAATGATCGAATAAAACTTAATCTAAAAGGAATGAGCCCGATACAATATCGAGCTCATTATTATCAAATTTAATTATAAATTCGTCTAAACTTTTGGGTGCAGTCCA
>NZ_JAGYVZ010000084.1 GCF_018380615.1 Flavobacterium psychroterrae
ACGTTTTTCACCCATCCCACCATCGCCGGTGTGTCTGAGGTTCTTGAAGAAGATCAGCAGGGAGGAAGTTATGAACCAATAGCAAGAATACAAGAATCAGATTCTTATGCCCTTACTGCCTCACAGCATCGTTTATGGATATTAAGCCAGCTCGATCAGGGATCTTTGGCTTATAACATGCCTGCCGCAGTTATCCTTAGCGGTCATATAGATCAGAGAGAGTTCGAAGCCTCGTTCCGGGCGCTTATCGCACGCCATGAAATCCTTCGCACGGTTTTCAGGACCAATGAACAAAATGAGATCCGTCAGTACATCCTTCCCGAAGACCAGGTAAACTTCAGGATCAGTCACGAAGACTTCAGTTCACATAAAAACCAGCAGGAAGCAATTTTAGCGAGTTTGCATCAAAAAAACAACGAGCTGTTTGACCTTGCCAATGGACCACTTATCCGTGGATCATTGCTGAAGCAAAAGCAGGACCAGTATGTATTTTTACTCTCCCTTCACCATATTATAGCCGATGGCTGGTCGATGGAGCTATTGCTCTCAGAGATCGTACAACTTTACAATAGCCTTG
>NZ_JAGYVZ010000085.1 GCF_018380615.1 Flavobacterium psychroterrae
TTTCTTCATAATTGTATATTTATTAAGTTCAAATTTATCTAAAAAAAACAGAAATATAGTATAAGTATTGCAAATATTACACCACATATATATATTCTTCTCAAAATGCGTTTATGCTTACGATCCAGTTCAGCATGTATTAAAGCTAATCTAGCGTATTCTCTGTCTTTTATATCTTGGTATTTGTCTGACATGATTTCAAAAGTATTAAGTTAATTTTTATAAATTTTACGGAAAACCTTTTTTAGTATTTAAAATCTGTCCAATGGATGATCTTTCCTTTATAATTTTCATTGAAATAAGAACAGAAATCCTCGATAGAATCAAAGCCATCGTTTTGTGCTAGTTGTAGCATTCCTATGTGATTCTCTGATTCATTTACTGTAAAATCACTATTTCCGTAAAAGAATAACTTGTTATCGATGTAAACCAAAAATTTTTCATTGTAATATTTTAATACAATTTTTTGAGTGCTGACCACCGGCAGAACCGGCGCGAAGTAAACAGTCTTATTTCCTCTAAAATTGATCAGGAAGTTAATAGGTTTACCAAC
>NZ_JAGYVZ010000086.1 GCF_018380615.1 Flavobacterium psychroterrae
TCTTCCCATCCCGAACAGAGTAGTTAAGCCCGCCTGCGCAGATGGTACTGCAGTTATGTGGGAGAGTATGTCGTCGCCTTTCTTTTTTAAATCCTCATCATTATTTGATGAGGATTTTTTTTTGTTTAAAAAAACTTCGTTTTCGCTGATTTGTTGGGATCAACAAGAAAACCTGTGGATTTGGAAAATTAAGCGTAAATATTAGTTAGCCTAAAAGTAAATATTCCACATTCCTAACGCCCCTGAATTTTGATCTAAATGCTTTTATTTTTGCATTGAAAGATTCTGCCGAAGCGTTGGTGCTTCTGTTGCCAAAATAATTCAATATGGTTGATCATGATTTATAATTGTGCGAGAGATTGTACCAAAAGACTTAAACCCGGATTGATTTACTTTTTCGTGCCATTTAGCTAGTTTAGCAAAGCCTATGATTTTATCTTTTGTGTTCTCAAAGATTCCACGG
>NZ_JAGYVZ010000087.1 GCF_018380615.1 Flavobacterium psychroterrae
CTACTGTCGCAACATCAATTGTTCCGTCAACATCCGAATCATTTGTAGTAACATTGATCGTTACCGCCGTGTCTTCATTTGTCGTGATTGCGTCGTTTACTGCAACCGGATTATCATTTACCGAAGTTACCGTAATTGAAATCGTAGCAATATTCGATATCGCTCCGTTATTATCGTTTACCGTATAATTGATTGGAGTGGCTGTTCCGTTATAGTTTAATACTGGCGTAAAAGTCACCACGCCTAAATTGTTAACCGTGTAAGTTCCCTGACCAGTTACTGTGAAAGTAGTTTGAATGCCTGGTGTTGCTGGATCCAAATCTACTGTCGCAACATCAATTGTTCCGTCAACATCCGAATCATTTGTAGTAACATTGATCGTTACCGCCGTGTCTTCATTTGTCGTGA
>NZ_JAGYVZ010000088.1 GCF_018380615.1 Flavobacterium psychroterrae
TTTGCGGATATACTTGTTTTATAGAGCCTGAATTTGGTTTTAAAATCCGTAAAAAATCTTTTTCTTTCTTTTAATAAATCGTCCGTAAATGAACTGATCCCTTTTTCTGTCATATCTGCAAGTTCATCATACTTTTTTACTTCATCATCTGTAAAAGTATTTTTACTCATGTCTAACCACAGTAAACGAGTTATCAAAGCTTCATCATCCGGCGAATGATTTCCAGTTAAGATTAATGATGATAATATAGGCACGGTTTCAGTACTTACATGACTGTCTAATGTTCCTCTTTTATATCCGTTTCTATCCCAAATACCTTTTAATATTCCATCGAGTTGCTTGTCTCCGTTTT
>NZ_JAGYVZ010000008.1 GCF_018380615.1 Flavobacterium psychroterrae
ATATAAACGTAATAATTGCAAAATGTTTCTCATATCCAGTCGTTTATTTGCCATATCTTTTGTTTTAAAAACAAGTAAGATATTCTTTATAAACACTACTTTTTGAGGTGGTCACTTTGAACCGGAACCAACTGATCTCTTTTACAAGAATAGGGTGGTCACTTTAAACCGGAATCAACTGATCTCTTTTACCGGAATGGTATGCTCACTTTTGCCAGAATTTGCACCAATACCATCGGGAAAGTATTTCTCGAAGAAAAATCGAGTAAATGAAATACTATATCCAACTGGCGATTCTGTCCAGCCACTTGAAAAATAGAGATCTGGCTGTTTCATAAATACATGCTGAGGACCAAGTTCGTAAATATGATCACCTACAACAAAAGTGCCTTTGCCACCTTGTATTATGGTTAAAGTATAATAATCAGGTCTATAGATTGGGGTAAGATAAGGCATTTTTAATCCCATATCGTGTAATTTTATTATGGCAAAATCATCGTTGTCAATATAAGAAAAGACAGGCAGATTCATAAAGGCCAATATATCTCTAAACTTTTTTAAGGAGGTTAGCTCTGGTTTCATTTCAGATACGCTTAAGTTCTTAATTACCACATTGATTAGTCAATCAAATTTAGCGAAATAAATACAAGTGTTGTAATTAGATTTAAATCCAGTCCAGAACGCTGTTTCAATAACATATCATATGTTCAAAGCTTTTCAAAAATGGAAAATTAATTATCTATTCTGCCAACAGATTACCAGTTCGTCCTTATTTTTACAACCTCACCGCGATACACATGAGTGCGATCAGAATCCAAAGCGTTAAAATCATTTCTTACTGAACTTGGAGTAGCTTTAGTATTCCTTTTAAAAAATGTGTAAAAATATCCAAGATCGGTAAAAGCAAACATTTGTGCAATTTCAGGAATTGGTCTATGAGTATTTTTTAATAAATAGCTTATTTCATCAATAAGTCTGTCGTTTATCCATTGATTGATTGTTCTGCCTGAGGTTTTACTAATTACTTTTGAGAGAAAAGTTTCATTAACATTTAACAATTTAGAATGTTCTTTTGTACGAAGAACGATTGCACTCTCACCAGATAAGAGCATGTTGAAATTCTGATCAACATTTTTAAAGAATGATGCCAGGATAAGGGCATTTTTTTCATTCTGAATCTCTAATTTAATCTTATTTTGATGTTGTTGGACTAGTAACAAAAAATGAATAAGGAGATTTGCGATCATTTCATATCTATTATTTGAAGAAGAAATAGCTTCATTATATATTTCCGCGCAAATGTCATCAAATGGTTTATAATCATCATCACTGAGTCCGTAATTAAATGCGTTTGTTATATCCTTTACAGGAATTTCATCAAGTCCATCAGGAAAGTATTTAGTTAGAAACTCTTCCGTAAAAGAAATGTTATATCCAACCGGCGATTCTGTCCAGCCACTGGATAAATAACTATCAGGATATTTCATAAACACATGCTGAGGACCAAGTTCAAATACATGATCGCCTGCCATAAAAGTACCTTTTCCTTCACTTACAATTATTAAAGTATAAAAATCCGGCCTAAAGGTGGGTGTAATATAGGGCATTTTTAATCCCATCTCATGAATTTTTATAATAGCAAAATCGTCGTTATCAATATAAGAGAAGACGGGTAAGTTCATATATGCAATCATATCTCTGAACTTTCTTAAAGTGGTTATCTCCGGTTTCATATTTTACCTGGTTGATTCGTGTTAACTAAAATTAACTTTGCTAGTAAATTTAGTAAAATAGTAAAAAACAACGACGCAATAGCGTACTTTATTTTTATTGAAGTTCTTACTATTTCTGCCACAAAAAGCTAGGGCGAATTAACCATTTAATTATTGAATCTTAAGCGTTTAATTTTCGTGGCAGAATCGTGGCACATGGTGTTTTTGAAAACAACAAATCCAGCAAAATAAGGCTTTAAGAAGCTTAGGTTCGAAACTTTTAGAGACCTGTGTTGACCTCATTTAGCAGTAATAAACCAATAAATTATTTGTTCACGGTTTTAAATTGTTCATATTTAAGTGAAGTGAACATTCCACTAGATCTATTAATTACCGATACTGAATACCATATAAAAACATTACCTAGGCAGTTGCGGTAGCAATTTTTCATTTCGTAAGCGAGATAACCGGTCGTAACAAAGTACCGTTAGTAAAATTGTCGTTCAATTTCTATTATATCATGCTGTGCTAAATCTATTAAATTGTATCGTACTAATTCTACTAAATACTGCTATTCTCTCGAAGAATTTCTTCAATTTTTCAGCATCATAAAGAAATCTATCTTCCAATTTAGTAAATGGAAGCCCACTGTCTGCCTGTATTTTATAATGCTTATCAGCAGAATACCCAATTATTTTTTTTAAATCCTCATTCCTGTAAAAGGTATTAAAGAATTGGAAGGTTGTTTCGATTTATATGTAGATTTGCATCGAATAAATAATTGAAGTAATTATGAAAATAAAAGGTAGATAACATTTTATAGACAGACAGTCGGACACTTTATATTTTGAAACATGGGTTAAAAAGCTGGAGATTCAAAACGAAAGAAAGTATGAGCGCTATGAGATTTTAACTTCACTGGGCAAAACCCATGTCTGGGGTCTTAAAACAAATGAAAATCATCTTGAAACATTAGTTATATTTCCAGGTGCAAGAACAACCTCATTAATTTGGGATTTTGATAATGGGCTTGACAGCTTAAACCTCAAGCTGAGAATTTTTATGGTCGAGACCAATGGCCTGCCAAATCTAAGTGACGGCGATACTCCCGACATTCACTCGCTGGATTATGGTATCTGGGCTGCAGAATTATTTGACAATCTGAAAATTGAAAAAGCTTTTGTAGCAGGCGCATCATTTGGAGGACTGATTTGTGCCAAACTAAGTATCGTAAGTCCAGAAAAAATAATTGCAGCTTTCTTACTTAATCCTGGCTGTTTACAGCCGTTTTCACTGAAATTAAATAATCTGTATTATAACCTCCTTCCGATTTTGAAGCCAAATTCAAAAAATGTTCTGAAATTTCTAGACAAAGCCATTTTTTCAAAACCTCAACATTGTTTGTCGGAAGTATCTCAAGCCTTGTTAGTTGACTATGAACTTTTTGCAATCAGCCGCTATAAGGATAACACCCAAAAGCCATATTACATGGATAAAGAATTGGACAAAATAAATGTAGATATCTATCTTCTGGAAGGAGAGAAAGATTTATTGTTTCCTTTTCACAAGTCGATAAAAAATGTCCAAAAGCATATTAATACCTTACAAGAAGTGAAAATTTTTAAAAACGTCGGGCACGGAATAGAAACTTATAAAATTGCTATGAACTACATTGGAGAAAAAATAAAGAACTACCGCTAAAGTAATTTTTCATGAATTACATGTGCTGAAACTATTATATTATTGATTTTAATCGAAAACAAATTTCAAATTACTACAGTTTCAGATATGATTGAATCGTAAAAAGCAGGTATGAGATTACAAGTTTTAAATTCTGTAAAAATGAGTTGTTAAATTTCAAAGACTCAAATTAGTACACCAATAGTGCGGTCTGCGACGTCAATGGGATCCTGTATCCATTGATTTCCAATTTCAACAGTCAAAAATCGGCGCACAGAAATACGAAATCACCATCCAATCAGCGGTCTCTGGCAGCTCTTCCAGTAGGAAACTATATTGCTTATAATTTCCTTGTATTTTCCAAAATCCTCCTCTTTTTGAAAGTAGCCATGCACGGCAAGTTCAAATGCCTTACGGATATATTCTGGCTCTTTAGAAGTTGAAAGAAAAATATAGGGAACACATTTTTTAAGTAAGATTTCATTTGCCATTATTTGGACGCGCAGTTCATACCCGTCCAGCTTAGGCATATTGATGTCAGATAGGACCAAGAACGGCCTAACCTCATCCTTAAGGAGGTATTGAACCACCTCTGTACTATCTTCAAAAAAAACCACCTTGTTTGGAATCTGAAGACTTTTAAAAATATCATCTAAAAACTCGCGGTCATCCACATCATCTTCCACAACGATTATTTCTCCATTTAAATTCATTAGAACGCTTTATTAATACTTTAATTGAGATCGAAGGTTCAGTTTGGTATAGCTAATTTCTGTATAGTAATTATAGCACTATTTACTAGAACAAATATACTGTAAATTTCTTTTCTTAACCATCTCGCATCAATTTTTTCCGGTCTTTTATCATTTTACAAAGTTTACAAATATTCTACAAACACCATTTAATTATTGTAAATAAAACGGTTTATATTATATCGACTTGTATATCATAATTAATTATTATCTGTAAATGCTGAAATTTAATAGTACATTACTGAAAAATAAAAATTATATGCAGGATTCTTTAAATAAAATCATGTTTCTGCTTATTTTTTTACTTAGTTTATCAATCCGGTTAACCATTTTTTTTCACACTTGGAACAAAATACGTTTTATTTGATTTATTCCCAAAATATAGTTGTAGTGACTCTAGCTGCTAATATTATTGCATTTTTGAAGAGATTGTTTTATCTTTACAATAGACGTTTTATAAGCTATGGAAAATTATAATAGAAATGGACACAGCCTTACAAACACCTTACATCGACTTGGGGGTGGAGAAGCGCTATATCATAAAATGACAGATGAGGTTGCTGACTATGCGATTCTACTTATGGATGTTGACGGCACTTTACTTAACTGGAACAAGGGCGCCCAAAATATAAAAGGATATACGCCAGATGAGATTGTAGGAAAAAATTTCAGGGTTTTCTATTCGTCCGAAGACAGGACGAATCACCTTCCCGAGAAATTACTTGACGAAGCTATGCGTAAAGGCAAAGTGAACCATGAGGGCTGGAGAATAAAAAAAGACGGAAGCAAGTTCTGGGGTTCGGTACTGATTACCGCGCTGCATGATTCTGAAAATAATATCATTGCACTCTCTAAAGTGACCCGCGACCTTACAGAACGTAGGGCAGCAGAAGAAATACAACGCAGACATGCAATGGAATTACAGCACAAAAATGAAGAATTGAAGCAAAGTGAAGCGAGATATCATAGCATGATTGCTGAGATTGCCGATTATGCGATTATACTGCTGGATAACAGCGGACAGATATTGAACTGGAACAAAGGTGCAGAAAGAATCAAAGGGTATTCAGCCAATGAGATCATTGGTAAAAATTTCAGTCAATTCTACCTTCAGGAAGATATTGATACTGGCCTTCCCGATAGGCTAATAACAAAAGCAAGAGAGGATGGCGCGGCAACTCATGAGGGCTGGCGGGTCAAAAAAGACGGCAATGTATTTTGGGGCTCCATTCTAATTACAGCATTGCATGACGATATGGACAGGGTTATTGGATATTCTAAAGTTACCCGGGACCTTACCGAGCGAAAAATGGCCGAAGAGCGACAGGAACGTTTCTCTTCAGAGCTTCAATACAAGAACGACTTACTGACACGAAGTGAGGAAAGGTACCACCGCATGATTGCCGAGGTGGAAGATTATGCTATTATCTTGCTCGATAGTCAAGGGAACATCCAGAATTGGAACAAGGGGGCTCAGAAAATAAAGGGCTACAGCGAAGCGGAAATTTTGGGAAAAAATTTCAGTATTTTCTATTTGCCAGATGATGTTGAAAATGGACTCCCTCAGCAATTATTAGCAGAAGCCAGCCGCCATAATAAGGCCGCCCTTGAGGGCTGGCGCATACGCAAGGATGGGTCGCGTTTCTGGGGGAGTGTAGTTATCACCGCACTGCATAACTTGCAGGGAGATGTAACCGGATTTTCGAAAGTGACACGCGACCTGACCCATAAAAAGGAGGCCGATGACCAGATTCTTCTTCAAAATCAACAGCTTGAGGAATTTGCCTATGTGGCATCGCACGATCTTCAGGAACCTTTGCGAAAAATTATCACTTTCAGCAATCTGTTGAAAGATAATATCTCAACAGGTTCTGAATCCTTACGCGTGCTTGAAAAAATAACCCACGCTGCGCAAAGGATGGGAAATTTAATTACCAGTGTGTTGAATTATTCACAGATGAAAGGTGATGAAAATCTTTTTCAAGAAGTTGACATCAACGAAGTATTACATAACATCGAAAGTGACTTTGAGCTTTTGCTTAGGGACAAGAACGGAGAAATAGTGTATGGCAGCCTACCAATAATTACCGCGATCCCTATACAAATGCACCAGCTTTTCGCGAACCTAATTAATAACGGTTTAAAATATAATAAAGACGAACCGAAAATCACTATAATTGCTGAGGAGGAAAGTATAGATGGCAGGCACTATTATAAGTTTTCGGTGAGTGACAACGGCGTCGGGTTTGATGCCAAATTTACAGAACGGATTTTTAAAATGTTCCATAGGCTTAACAATGATAAGCAGGGAACCGGAATAGGTCTCGCATTATGCAAAAAAATTGCCGAAAACCACGGAGGTTATATCCGGGTTGAAAGCAAGCCGGGCGCCGGAGCGACATTTGTCGTGAATTTGTTGAAAAATAAGTAATAAACAACGATTGAGCAATGCTCTATTATCCACAATCAAATGCCAATGGAGGAAACCGAATGTAGAAACGGTCCAAAACTTGTTACGTTTTCAATAATTTAGGTTTTCGTCCTGTCGCATCCGTCTTATAAAAACATAAAGAAATATCAGAACTAAAATTATGCTGCCAATTTACAGAATGATTTAAACATAGTTGTTCCTGGATTAAGCATCTGATTTTTTCTCAACTTATGTATCACTTCAATTCCTCCCAAGGTTCTTTTGGCAGATTCAAAACTTTTGAAACCCAAACCGTTTTGTATTCTCCATCTAATAAATCGATGGTCCTGCTCAAAGATATTGTTAAGATATTTGCATTGCCGAATCTGATATTCGAAAAAGAGCTCTTGTTGTAAACTCTCATTTCGCAGGTGTTCGAGTCGCTTTTGTCTATTATTTATTACCCTTGGTCTGCAGTTATTATTTACTTCCTTAATTAGAAATGACTGGGCACTCATTCTTTGTCTTCGTCTGGTCAATAGAAAATCAACTGTATTACCCGATTTATCGACAGCACGATATAAATAACACCAGAGACCTTTGACTTTTATATAGTTTTCATCCATTCTCCAGCTGATTCCTACTCTGCTCTTTCTCTTTTTCATCTGTAATTCAATCACTGGAGCAAATTTAAATACCCAACACTGAATTGTAGCATGATCAATTTCTATTCCACGCATTTTCATTATTTCCTCAACATCTCTATAGCTCAATGTAAATCTTAATTTGAAATAGACTCCCTGAAGAATTATAGCTGTGGGATAACAATGAACTTTCGTATTCATTTAATATTTTTTGAATCTGTAGATGGGACAAAGCCGATATCGGTCTATATAAGGCTTTCTTGTGCTAGGAAAGTTCTACTTTGATGTTATAACTCTGCGATCAGCTCAATCATATCAAGCTTTATAAGCTCCCAGTGCCTCCCCCTTAGGCAGAGTGGTTCGAAATCAATGTCTGCCTGCGAAAAGTCAGTGAATTTCTCAATGAGCAGACTGCGATCATGTGTATAAGGATATCTTTGTTCATGCAGGGCAAACATCTGAGCAATGCTGAAATCTTCTTTCAGCATGTCGATATCCCAAAAATCTTTTTTTCTGCCCGTACGCTGTACTACATCAATTTTCATAGCTGTAATCTCACGTCTGCTAGATAGTCTGAGTGTGCCGAATAACTTTACCTCATCGATAAACGCATCTGTATAATACAAATCCAGCTTTACACTTTCTTCAGCATTTCTGCCCACATAGTAAGACTTTCCCATTCCCACCGGAGAAATATCCAGACTGTCCACATAAAAATAATTTGTCCTTAAGTAATCATCTATTGCCTTAAAATCAAGACTTCCATAATCAGCATCACTGAAAAGATCAATATCTACAGACATTCTGTGTCCATAATACAAACTCAGCGCTGTGCCGCCGACAAGACGAAAAGATTGAAATTCTTCTGCCTGCATCAAATCCTCAAGAATATTTCGCAATAGCGGGGTAACGGTGTTAAAATGTAAAGGCATTAGTTAGTTCTTTTGACATCGTTAATAGTATCACTCCCATAGAATCGAATGATTTCTTCTCTTTCAATTTCATTTCCTCTTTCGAAAATCCGTTGGATAACTGCTTTTTTTTGTTTCTGCCAGTCGATTTTACTCATGTCAGTGTCCCAAAAAATTATCTTTCTTATCTTATTTAAATCGGGCTTCTTATCAGTTTTATTTCTATTTAATTTCTTTTTCTGCTGTTCAATATCATAATATACCTGTAGGGTCATTAGATACCCTTCCTCCAGAGAAAGTGAATTTTCAATTTTCATAGCAAGGGGTATATTCATTCTGCGCTTTCCTTTTGTTATAGCCGTAAGGGTCTGGGGAAATTCACCAAGTGAAATAGCAAATTGTCCCTTGCCCAGCATTCGTTTTTTAAGTTCGCGCTCCAGCACAAATCCAGGATGAATTCCTTTTATAATATTTAATGTACTTTTCATAATACAAAAATAAACAATTTTGTTTACACAGTTATATTAAAGAACTTATTTTAACGAAAACTACTGTTATGGGATTTAATAAATCCTGCTAAAATAATATAAAAAAAATAAAAATCGACCAAAATCAAGCACTGCCGAATTGGGTTTCAATGTTAAAAGTGGATCACGGGTATTGCAATAAGGATTGATGGTGTTGAAATAAAAACCATCTGATAATAAAAAACAAGTCAGTGATATTTAAATAGCTTTTAATATATTTATTGATGAAACTGACCATAAAACTCGCATTAGATATTATAATATTATTATTGCCTTAATATTTTTATTTTTGAATATGCTTTTAAATAAAAACTTCCAGATCTTTGACAATTGCACGTACCTCAATACTGCGAATTCAGAATTATTATCCTCAGATATTGCTAATTGGCGAAAGCACGATTGACAATTTACGCAAAATGGAAGTATGTTCAGAATCGAAAATATAAAAGCTATAGATGAGTTTTAAAATTGAATTATTTTGCATAATTTTAAGTAAAACTATTTTATGTATACCAAGTTTACTATTTCTGAGATGATTCTTAATCTACTGGCGCAAAACCCTGAAAAAACTTACCCTTTTGAAGATTTAACTAGTATGGTTATTCCTTGTTTGAATGAATCCATACAAGAGAGTTTACTTATCCAAAGGTCAAATCAGGCAAAAGTTTTAGATGCATTAATAATGCTCGATAATGAAGGTTTTATTATTTTAGATTCGGCTACAGATGCAAGCATTATAACTATTAAGGGACTAATAAATATAAGCAGCAAAAGCTTTCTAAATTGATAAACAGTCTTTTTTGACTTTCTAAATATATTACACATTAATACCTTTGTTAAAGAACTAGTACCAGTGTAAATACTCATATTTTTTTTAAAAAATTTGCTTTAACTACTGGATTAATGTGTTCTTAAAAAAATGTTATTATAGTTTAACAAAATTCTACATTCTATTAAAAAAATAAAGTTTGTTTGTTTGTTTTTGCTTTGCGATACTTTGTTAAATTTTGTACCTCAATTGTACCTCGACCTTTGTAGATCCTTGCAAATACTGAGTTGCTAATTTCTGCATCGGAAATTAAGTCACTAGTAGATTTAATGACTGAACTGCGAACAGTTTAAGTCACCACTTCGTTAATTTTTAGATTTAGAAAGCCCTCGACCCTATCAAACAGCAGTAGCCCTTAAAAGGTACAATTTTATGAAACAATCACTTACACAACAATAAGTGTTATAAAATTTAGTGTATTAAAAATCAAGCACTAACGAGTTTAGGTTCGAAACTTTTAGAAATTTTAACCTTTAAGAAAAAAAACAGCCATAGGGGTCTCGAATGATCTCATCCAGTAATTCATTGGGATTCTTACTTTCGCTTCTAGATCCGTACAATTCCCATTTTCCTGAGGCACGTTTCCAATACAATTTCCAGCTCTTCCGTAATTTACTGTATTTTAATTTAGCAAAATGGACATGTAAAATATCATCTGGACTATTCCATTTTGAGCGGATTTCGAAGAGCAAAGCTGTTTGTCCATCCCAACTAAAGCCAAAATCCAATTCCTTTCGAATATCTTCGTCAATTGGCCGAAGGTCATTTGTAAAATTTCTTAGCTGCAATTCAATCATTGAAATCAAATTATTTTCCATCTGAGTCTTAAAATTAAAATTGTTTGGCTGCATCACATCATTGATTACTTTAATGATTTCAATATATGATTTTTTAAGAAAACATTCTTAATGACAGCTATCGATATCTTGGGTCTTTACAATTATTGCTATCTTTAAAAACTGGTATTACTAATTCCTTGCCCCAAATTATATTGCCAGCTTTTTTTGGGTTAGTAAGAAAGTGTTTATTTCTTGTTTCAAAGTAAAGAGATATTGCATTTTTACATTCATCAAGGCTTGAATAATCACTGTTATGAATAATAGACTTTGCCAAACCACTAAATACAGATTCTATAACGTTCAAAAATTGGGCTGATGCTGGTAATGGCGCTAGTTCTACAATTGGATTATGATGTGTTTTTCTATAATACTGATCATTTATTTTATAGATGTATTCATTTAATTGCTTTGAACAATGCCAAGATGCTGCATCCCAAGATAAATAAAGCTTATCTTGTCCTTTGTATGTAAACAATAATAAATCTATCAATTTGATCATTTCATTAGTGTCCTTTTTCTGAGAATAAAAATGCGTAATCTGATTCGAGGATAACTCCAATGCTGCAGTACATATTGTAAAACCCTTACTCGTTTGAATCTGTGGAAAAGTTTTTATCTCACTTTTTTTCATTAGCGAGCGCCCACCTTTTATCTTAACTGCAAATGGACCATACTCATCGATAGAGAAAAACTTTTCATTCGTTCCCAGATTTTTAAGAATATATTTGATTTTGTCCATTTTTTCTCTAAAGTTCGGATCTGGACTAGTTAAAACTTTCCTAGCCTTTTTATAGACAAAACCTTCCATTTTCAAATAATGAGAAATTGTCGCACTGCAAATATTTATTGAATATAATTTCTTGTAGGTGAGAGCTAAGTCAGCGAGTGACCACGACGTACGATTAATTCCGTGAAATTTTGGTGATTCATGAAGGAGCCGGATCAATTTTGAACGTTTTTCCTCTATAAACTGATGTGTTATCGGATTAGTATAGCGCTTTTTCTTTTCAAAGCCTATCAATCCTTGAGATTTATATATATTTATCCAATCCCTAACAACATTTGAACATCGTTCCACCTTTGCGGCAATTTGGGATGTTAGGGTATTTTTATAGGATTCTGTTAATACAACCGATAATTCCCATTTTCGTCGCACATTAGAGGAATTCCAGCACTTTAAGGTTTTTACGTCTTCTTGCGGAATAAATTGAACCTGCCAATTTTTTCGTATTATCTTCTTTTGTTCCTTTATCCATTTATTGTAAATTACCATAAATTGTGAATATTGGTAACCGCTAGGATATTTGGCAATATATTTAAGCCATGCAGTTTTTGCAGTTGCAAGCCTGCTGATTTCATTTTCCGCTAAAAAAGATAAAAAATTAAGCAATTGAAAAGCTCTAGGCCGAATTTCCGCCAGTGGCTTCATCAAAAATATTTCATATTGATTTTGAACTATATTATCAGGATAAACGTTAATAAATTCTACAAATAGATCAGCATAGCGCTTAACTGTATTTCTTGATAATTTAAGTTCTCGAGCACATTTCGATACGTTTAAATTTTTAGAGACCACCAGTCGTCCAATAATTATTTTCTTTATTGTTGAAATAGTTTTCTGAGCCATAATCAATATTTTAAAAATTCAACATCAACTATTTTTATATAAAATTATGTAATTAGTTTAAAATAGGCTCAAAAATTCAAAAATATCATTTGGAAACCGAAAATCCCCATGTACCTAAGTGACAAGGGTTAGGAAGTTATTTAATCTATAACCAACTTCTGTTATTCTAACAAAATGACTCTAAAACAAATTTCTATTATCAACAGTGTTTACATTGAGGAGAATTTTTCACGTAATAGCTTTGCAGAAATATTAGCGTTATTTTTTTGGTTCGAGTCCTGTTCCCGCTACACAGACAAAAGCTTCAGAGAAATCTGAGGCTTTTTTGTTTATATTTACTTTTTTTTATTAACAAAAATTTCAATACATTACCTCTTATTTTAAAACAAACTAAAATGAACATATTTATTATAATAGGAATAATTGCTTTTATATCTTTTACAGTTTGGTTAGCAAAACAAAATGGAATAACTGCTAAATACAAATCAGATTCCAAACTAACTATAATTTCGACTAATCCTGACACTCCTATAGATTTTGGATTTAAAACAGTTTGGATAGCTGTAAGTACAGATGACAAAATTGCCTTGGCAGAAATTCTGGATTTAAAAGACACACAATCTTCAAATTGGAAAAGTGGACTAGAATATGCTTATGAAAATAGTGTTTTTATAACACCTCAAATTGGCAAATGGACTTTAGCAATAGGAAATAAATTACCTCAAGGTGATAATAAAGCAAGTATTGAAAAACTTGAAAAAATACTTAATAAATTAAGTACCGAATTTGGTGAAGCCCAGTTTTTTGGAACACAAAGGATTATCGAATATCATAATTGGATGAAATCTGTAAACGGAAAAATGGAAAGAATATATGCTTATATTGGAGAAACCGGTGAAAACATAAAAGTGTTTGGAGAAAAAACCGAAGCCGAAAATGGCTTAAACCTATTTAATTCTCTTTCTGAGGAAGCAGAATCTGATAGTTATTGGCAAAGGGAGGATTTGGATTATGCTGATGAAGAATTAGTAATGAAAGTAGCAGAAAAATGGAGTGTAAATCCAATACAAATAACTGAACGAAGTGATGTAAAAATTGAATTAGGCTTAGTTGGAAAATAAAATTTTAACTTTTTAAATTTTATTCTTACAGTTGAAATTCGATTGCAACCTTATAAAAATCAGTCATAAAATGGTTAGATATTTGAATGCTTCCCGCTACTAAAACAAAGCTTCAGAGAAATCTGAAGCTTTGTTGTTTATATTTACTTAAAAAAACATCAATAAAAAAGAAGTCGTAAATGACCAATAACTTAAGTAAAATTCTAAAATATGATCTAAAAAGTTTAGGTTCGAAAATGCATTAAATTGTACTTTTAGCTCAGTGCTTAAATTATCCTTAAAATAAAATACAAGTATCGAACGAAATACCCATTGGTTCTACCCAATATCTTTTAATTTAAAAAAATTAAGTTGCTTCTTCATTTCAATTAATTCTAGTTCCATCCTTTGAATTGTTTTTAAAGTTGAATTTTCTATGCCATCATCCTTATCTGCTAATCTTTGTTTTAAACCCTGCATTTCGCGTCCAATCGAAATCTGTTCCGTAATAGCGTACTCTTCAGTCTGGCTAACTGATTGATGACCCAGCATTTCTTTAACCACGTGAATCGGCACATCATTATTTAATGTTACGGTACTACCAAAGGTTCTTCTTGCTTTGTGAGTATTTAACGTACTTGTGATACCGCACAAATCTGCAATCTCTTTAAGATATTCATTCATTTTCTGATTTGAATTTACAGGAAGTACAGAAGCTCTTTCTATGCAAAGAGGATGACTTTTATAACGCTCTAATATTTCAACAGCTTTTGGCAATAAAGGAATACTAATCGGGCTTCCTGTTTTTTGTCTTTCCTTTAAGATCCATTGTTCTCCGTCCACGCCTACCTTTATATCAGATCGTTTTAGATTAAAAACATCAATGTACGCTAGACCTGTATAACATTGAAAAACAAAAACGTCTCTTACAATATTAAGCCGCGAAGTTAAAAACGAATGCTTCTCAAGCAATGATAATTCAAACCCCGATAAAGGCTTCTTTGGAACTTTAATTTTTTTTGATTTAAATCGTTTAAATGGATCTGATGGAATAATTTCCTTATCAACTGCCACGAGTACAATTTTTTTAAAATTAGAAATATATTTAAGAGCAGTATTATTACTTATGCTTTTTACAGTCTTCAGATAAAATTCATAATCTTTTACAAATTCAAAATTCAGCTCATTAAATTCCATATCAGAAACACCATATTTAAACCGCATAAATTCTTCTACATGATTTTTTGATATCTTATACCGAACATGAGTACCGATGGCGAATTCATTTTTTTCTACCAGAGCAAGCATTTGATCGTTATGCATCTGAAATTCCTGCATAACTGTATTTTTCTGTTTCGTTTTACCTAAAACAAAATTTATGAGTTTTACACTAGTAAGGGATTCCTGTTTATCTAAAAGATGATCAGCAAATTTTCTAATTTTCAATTCTAGTGAATTCAAAAAGAAATTTAAACATTTAGCATCTTCTTTGGTTCCAATTGCCCTACCTGTTTTCTGCTCCCATCGATTTGCACTCCATTTCCTTTTGGTAGAGGTCTCTTTAAGAATGCCATTTACGCTGATTCTTAGATAAATAAATCTTTCATTGCTGCCATTTGTAGAACTCTTCAAAAAGAAGATTGTTCCGATACTGCTCTCTAGCATAATTCAATAATTTTAAAATTAATAAAGATCGAATTATAACATCAATTTATCAAGACGTAAACCAGCTTTACATGTTGATTACAAACAATTTAAGCTCATTTTCGTGGCAGTTTTTTTTCACCATCTAAATTGCCACGAATTTGCACTAAAATTTTGTGCATTTTTGAAAATTTTGGCGGTATTTAGCGGACATAAAAAAACCTGCAAATCTGAAGATTGCAGGTTTTATAAGGGTTTAGAACATTTAATGACTAAATTTCTAAATCTAAAAGTGAACGCAGAAGGATTCGAACCTTCGACCGCCTGCTTAGAAGGCAGGTGCTCTATCCAACTGAGCTATGCGTCCATTTGTTTTAAAACTTTATGGTAAAGTTTAGTCGGGGTGGCAGGATTCGAACCTGCGGCCTCCTGCTCCCAAAGCAGGCGCGATAACCGGGCTACGCTACACCCCGAAGATTTTATATGTGCTATTCCCAATTTAATCAGGACACATTACTCAGGTTACTTCAAAACCTCAAAAGCAAATTATTAAGCGGAGAGACAGGGACTCGAACCCTGGCGACGGTTACCCGTCGACAGATTAGCAATCTGCTCCATTACCGCTCTGGCACCTCTCCAAGCTCAAGAAACGTGTTCTGTTTTGCGGTTGCAAAGGTATGACAACATTCCATATCTCACAACTATTTTTGCGCTTTTTTTTATCTTTTTTCAATCTTTTTTTTAAACGGCTTCACAATCAAACAAATAGAATTAACAAAAATTTGATATTAAATTTAAAATTCAATCGAATTGCCCCAAAATTTGAATTTATTCAAATAAAGAGTAAATTTGCTTGATTAACTAATATTAACAGAAAATGAACAAAAGAGTTGTTATCGTTTCTGCCGTTAGAACACCTATCGGAAGTTTCATGGGAGGTTTATCTACCGTACCCGCACCAAAATTAGGTGCCGCCGCTATTAAAGGCGCACTTCAAAAAATTAACCTTGACCCAAAATTAGTTGATGAAGTATTTATGGGCAACGTAGTACAAGCCGGAGTTGGACAAGCACCAGCACGTCAGGCAGCACTTTTTGCAGGTTTATCTGAAGAAGTAGCTGCTACAACCGTAAATAAAGTTTGTGCTTCAGGAATGAAAGCCGTAATGTTTGCTGCTCAGGCAATCGCTTGTGGCGATGCCGAAATTGTAGTGGCCGGAGGAATGGAAAACATGAGTTTGATTCCGCATTACGTACAAATGCGTAACGGAACTAAATTTGGTCCCGCAACAATGCTTGACGGAATGCAAAAAGATGGTTTGACAGATGCTTACGATAACAACGCAATGGGAGTTTGCGCTGATTTATGTGCATCTGAATACAACATTAGCCGTGAAGAACAAGACAATTTTGCCATTCAGTCTTACCAAAGAAGTGCAAAAGCGTGGGATGCAGGAAAATTCGACAACGAAATTGTTCCTGTAGAAGTGCCGCAAAGACGTGGCGAACCCATCATTGTTTCAAAAGATGAAGAATACACAAACGTAAAACTGGACAAAATCCCTTCATTAGCTGCTGTTTTCACTAAAGACGGAACAGTTACAGCTGCAAACGCCTCAACAATAAATGATGGAGCTGCAGCTTTAGTTTTAATGTCAGAAGAAAAAGCAATCTCATTAGGATTAAAACCCCTTGCCTACATAAAAAGTTATGCCGATGCTGCTCAGGAACCAAAATGGTTTACAACAAGCCCTGCAAAAGCGTTACCAAAAGCTTTAGAGAAAGCCGGAATTGCAATTGGCGATGTTGATTATTTCGAATTCAACGAAGCATTTGCTGTTGTTGGATTAGCTAATTCAAAAATTCTTAGTTTAGATAACGATAAAGTAAACGTAAATGGTGGAGCGGTTTCATTAGGTCATCCATTAGGATGTTCAGGAGCAAGAATCATCGTAACTTTGCTAAATGTTTTAGAACAAAACAATGCTAAAATCGGAGCTGCTACAATTTGCAATGGTGGCGGTGGTGCATCAGCAATTGTTATTGAAAGAGCTTAAATAATATTAATTCAGGGGTTATTTTAATTGTAAATAACTCCTGAATTTCAACTAATAAATTACCCTAAATGTTCGGAATTTGCAATCTAGCCATAGTACCCGTTCGATCTGAGCCAAGTGACAGAAGTGAAATCGTTACACAACTTTTGTTTGGCGAACAAATCGAGATTTTAGAACGCCAAAATCAATGGGCGCGAATAAAAATACAATACGATGACTACGAAGGCTGGGTAGATTCTAAACAATATCAGATTATTTCAGAAACAAATTACAATCAATTAAGTAATGAAGCCATTATCTTAAATGCTGATTTAATTGATTATATCACTTCATCTAATAATTTATTATTACCAATTCCGCTTGGTGCATCATTATCATTTTTAAATAATAACGAAATCAATACTTCAAACTTCGATTTCGAAGGCACAAAAACCAGTGGAATAAAACCAAAAAGCGCCTTAATAAATACCGCTTTTATGTATTTAAACGCACCTTATCTTTGGGGCGGAAAAACACCTTTTGGGATCGACTGTTCCGGTTTTACACAAATGGTTTACAAACTAAACGGATACAAGATTCACCGCGACGCTTCGCAACAAGCCCTTGAAGGAGAAGCTTTAAGCTTTATAGAAGAAAGTGAAGTTGGAGATTTAGCCTTTTTTGACAACGACGAAGGAAATATCACACATGTTGGTATTATAATGGAAAACAATTACATCATCCACGCAAGCGGAAAAGTCCGCATTGACCGTTTAGACCATTTAGGAATTTACAATCCGGAACTCAACAAACACACTCATAAACTTAGAGTAATAAAAAAAATAATTTAAACACAAATTTCACAAATTAACACAGATTAAAAAATTCTTTTAATTTGTACCCGAGCGATAGCGAACTTGCGTAGCAAAATCGGTGGCAAAAAAAATCGTGCAAATTAGTGTAATTCGTGTTTAAGTACTTATTCTTTAATCTATAATAAAAAATCCGTGATAATCCGTGTTGCGAATCCGCGTCATCTGCGTGCTAATTTAACGCACTAACACGTATCACTTTCCTAAACTCAGAAGGACTATTCCCTCTCTGTTTCTTAAAGAATTTATTAAAGTGGCTTTCATCCGTAAAACCAAATTCATACGCAATTTCGTTAATACGTTTATCACTAAACTGCAAACGATGTTCAATCAGTTTCGTTTTATAATTACTGATATATTGCTGCATCGTTTCATTGGCATGTTTTTTAAAATAACGACCTAAATACGTATTCGAAATCCCGAAATACTCACTAAGCGATTCCGCTTTAATTCTTTCAGGATAATAAATATTATTCTGAATGTATTGCAGAATATCCATGGCTTTAGCTTCGGTACTAATATTTACCTGTTCCGGCAAATATTTCGCAATATTTCGCGCCACAATAATAATTAAGGTATTTACCAATTGCTGAATCAATTCCTTATTATAAACATCCTTATCCTGACGTTCACGAATAATCGCTTCAACCATCACTTTTACCAGACATTTATCAGCATGATTTTTCAAAATACAACCCGGCTGATGATTCGCATTTTGCAAAATATATTCTAAACGTTGAATATTCTCATTCTGCAAACTCGAATTTTTCAAATAAATATCATTAAACCTCAAAAAGAAAAACTTCGTTTCCGTTTCAATTGTAAAATTATGACAATCCTCAGGGGTCAATAAAAACATATGTCCAGCATCATATTCAAAAATATTTTTGTTGATACACTGTCTTCCCGTTCCGCCCAAAATATAAACCAATTCAAAGAAATTATGACGATCTCCAACATCCGGATACTCATCCAGAGTTTCAAAAGAAACCGTAAAAGGCTCGTATAAATTTTCTTTTTTCATAATATACTTTATTAATTCGGCTACAAATTTACATAAAAAAGACAAATATATACAAGTTAACAGTCTTAAAAATGGTATAATTTTGCCAAACAATTTTAAAGCATCAAAATACAACATTATGGAATATAGAAAATTAGGAAACACTGAACTTGAATTATCAACTATTACATACGGCGCATTTGCCATTGGAGGAAACATGTGGGGCGGAAACGAAAAGAAAGATTCAATCGATTCAATTCACGCTTCAATCGATCATAGCGTGACCACAATTGACACTGCTCCTTTCTACGGATTTGGTTTAAGCGAAGAAATGATTGGCGAAGCTTTAAAATCACAAGACCGATCAAAAGTTCAATTGTTAACCAAATTTGGCTTGGTTTGCGACGGAAGCAACCAAGGAAAAGGAGAATTTTTCTTTAATGCAGAAGAAAACGGAAAAGAAATACCAGTTTACAAATACGCTTCAAAAAGCAACATCATCAAAGAAGTTGAAAACAGTTTAAAACGCCTTCAAACCGATTATATCGACTTATTACAAATTCACTGGCCAGACGCTACAACGCCAATTCACGAAACAATGGAAGCCCTTGAAACCTTAATTAAACAAGGAAAAATAAGAGCAGCCGGGGTAAGTAATTATAGTCTTTCGCAACTTCAGGAAGCACAAAAAACGATTCAATTGGCATCCAACCAGGTTCCGTATAGCATGTTGAATCGTAGTATTGAAGCTGAAGTAATTCCATACACAACCGCAGAAAACATCGGAATCATTGCTTACAGTCCAATGGAAAGAGGATTACTAACCGGAAAATATTTCACAGATAGTAAGCTAAAAGAAAACGATCACAGGAACGGTTACTTCGGTCAATTTGATCTTCAAAAAGTAAAAACTTTAGTCGAAGAATTAAGTTCATTGGCAAACGCAAAACACATTTCAATCTCACAATTAGTATTGCGCTGGACCACTTTACAAAAAGGAATCGCAATTGTTTTGGCCGGAGCAAGAAACGCAGAACAAGCGATTTCAAACGCAAAAACAATGGATTTTGACTTATCCCTTTCAGAATTAGATTTTATCAATCAGGCTATTTCAAAATTAAAATAAATAATATTTAAACATATAGAAACATAGCCAATGGAAATGTAGAAAGGCTTTTCACTTTATCTAAATACACATAGCTATGTGAAGAAACTAGTTTCTTTTTGCATTCTCCAAGGACAAAGTAAAACCTATGTTTCTATGTGTTTAAAAAATTACACTCAACAATAATAAGAATTTGGGTGTGTCCCTCCGGGTCGGGCTATTCGTTACAATCTTTTTTATAAATAGAAAAAATTTATAAAAAAGGATTTTCACTTCTATCCCTCACACAAACCCACGAATCCACAAGAACATTTACATTATGAAGAAAATATTTATCATCAACGGAAGTCAAAATTTCGCTCATTCAGGCGGAAAATTCAATGAAACCGTTACCAATTGGACAATCGAATACTTAACAAACAGCAAGCAATTCGAAATAAAAACAACCGACATAAAACAAGATTTTGATCTCGACGAAGAAGTCGAAAAATTCGTTTGGGCAGATGTAATAGTGTATCATACACCAGTTTGGTGGTTTCAATTACCAAACCAATTCAAAAAATACATCGACGACGTTTTCACAGCCGGACACAACAAAGGAATTTATAGAAGCGACGGTAGAACCAGAACAAATCCGGACATCAATTACGGAACCGGCGGACAATTATACGGACGAAAATACATGCTTACCACAAGTTGGAATGCACCCGCAACAGCCTTTACACTTCCGGGAGAATTCTTCGAAGAAACATCTGTAGATGACGGAGCTATGTTTGGCTTTCATAAAATGAATAAATTTACAGGAATGGAAAAACTGGACGGTTTTCATTTTCATGATGTTGAAAAAGGCGCTACTGCAGAAAATATCGATATCTTTAAGAAAAACTATACCAGACATTTAGAACAAACCTTTAAAACTTTATAATTATGATCTCAATTACAGCAATATTCAAAAGCAAACCAGAAAATAAAGAACAACTACAAAGCATGTTGAATCATTTGGTTACCGAAACCAGAAAAGAAGCTGCTTGCGTGCGTTATGACCTTCACGCATCTGAAAATATTTTCATTATCTGGGAAGAATGGAAAGATCAGCCAGGCCTTGACATCCATAACAATCAGCCTTATTTACTTGATTTCATTGCAAAAAGCAAAAGTTTAGTTGCTTCACCCATTCAGGTTTATAAAACGGCACAAATACTGTAATTTTTTTCGCCACGAATTTCACGAATTTATCCGTATTCTTGAGGGAACAAAATTAGTGCGAATTCGTGAAATTTGTGGCAGAAAACTTTTACTTGATTCCGCCAAAAGCACCAAAACACATATTCTTGTGTAAAATTTCAACACTTTTAAAACCCACTTTCTTCATCAAATCTAGTTGGTAATTCATTGATCTTGGTGTGTCTTCTTTCTCCACATAATCCAACATTTTCTTGCGGTATTCTGCACCTCCAATTCCTTCCAAATAATCACCGTAACGCTGCCAGGTATATTCATTCAACAATTCAGTATCCTGAGTAATCAAATCCGAAATCATAAAACATCCACCCGGTTTTAATAATTTAAAAATCTTAATAAAAGTTGTTTCCCAATCCTGATCATCACGCAAATGATGCAAAACGGCTCCAGCCAAAATAATATCAAAATGACTTTTCGGTAAATCAACTTCTCGAATATCACCATGCTTCACTTCTACCCTTCCGTTTGTTGCTGCCGAAACTCTTTCAAAAGCTCTGTCCAACATCGGCAAACTCAAATCCACTAGAGTACTATTCAAATTCGGTACTTTAGACAACATTTTCAAAGTATAATTTCCCGCTCCGCAACCAATATCCAAAACTTTTTTGGCATCAGGAACAATTCTTTTTGAAGCTTCGGTGATTAATTCTAAAGAGATCGTCGCATCAATTGTCGCAACTTGTCCTGTTTCTAAATTCGAAAATCGTTCGACATCATTATCAAAACGTTCTCTAATTTCTGCAATAGTTGATTTTTTCATAGTTTTTTGTTTTTTTTTATGGCACACGGATGACGCTGGTTAAACGGGTTTGCACGGATTTTATTTTTTTTTTGCCACAGATTAAATGATTTAAATGATTTTAAAATTCATTTTGATTATGAAAAAATAATCTGTGTAAATCTTTTTAATCTGTGGCAAAACTTTTTCGTTTACAAAAAAATAAAATCCGTGCAAACCCGTTCAAATCCGTAAAACCCGTGGCCCATATATTTTTTATCAAAATTACCACTTTGATATATACTTCAAAAATACTTATTTTGTCAATTATTAATACTTAATAGGTATTTATGGAATTACGTCATCTTAAATATTTTTTGGCTGTAGCCGAAGAATTAAACTTTACCAAAGCCGCTGAGAAACTTTTCATCTCTCAACCTCCTTTGAGCCGACAAATCATCGAACTCGAAAACGAAATTCAGGCGAAACTTTTCATCCGAAACAATAAAAAAGTCGAACTAACCGAAGCCGGAAAGTATTTCGAAAAAGAAGTGACAGCACTTTTGCAGAACCTCGAACGCATTTCCGTGAAAACGAAAAAAATAGCCGAGAATGTTTCCGGCGAGTTCAGAATCGCGTACATCAGTTCTATTTATTCATCTGTTATATCAGATTTGATTAAACATTTGAAAACAGAATTTCCATACGTTAATTTCAAACTTTTTGAAGTTTCTACAACTAAACAAATAGACGCTCTTGAACAAGGCAAAATTGATTTAGGAATTATCCGCTCGCCTATAAAATCTCCTAAAATAAAATCGCAATTGTGGTTTCAGGACGGATTTTCGGTAGTTTATAATAAGAGTTTAATCCAGATTAATTCCGAGAAAGAAATCCCGAATCTAAAAGACGAAACTTTTGTATTCTTCAATAAAGATTACGCACCGCATTATCATGAAGTTCTGTTAGAATTATGCGCCTTTTATGGCTTTACGCCAAGAGTAGTTCACGAATCCAACAATATCAATTCAATTGTACAATTAGTAAAAAACGGTTTAGGAATTTCGATTGTTCCGTCCAATATTGCCAAGAATAATCAAGATCCGGAAATTGGTTTTATCGAATTAAAAAAAGTTAATTTATTCACCGATGTTTCATTAATTACTTCAAAAGAAGACGAATCTGAAATTACAAAATCGGCTGTAGATTTTCTATTGCATTTTTCTAAGAAATAAAAAGTTTGCCACTAATTTCGGGAATTTTCACGAATTAATTTAAAACGATGGAAATCCGTAAAAGTTAATCATAAGAAGTATTTAAATTGCATGCTTTAAAATAATCGCGCGAAATCGCAGAGGCGCAAATTTTTTATATAAGTATTGATTATGCACAGTTCATTTCGACCGAAGGGAGAATCACGCGTAACTCTACAAAGATTGACGACATACGATACGGATCTTCTAGTGTGATTTCTCGTTCCTCGAAATGACAAAAATGAGAATAAATCATCTGTGTAATCAGCTTAAATCTTATAAAATCTGCGTGAAACAAAAAACTTTGCGCCTCTGCGACTTTGCGAGATTAATTAAAATTCGTGGCAAAAAAGTTACAATTTATCACATAGAAATCCCTTGAAAAGAACCAACTTTTAAATACCTTAGCAGATTATTACATTACCTAAATAAAATCAATAAAAAATGGCAGAACAATCTTCAATTCAGTGTCCAAATTGCGGAACAACTATCGATGTAAATGACATTTTAAAACATCAGTTAGAAGATAATATTCGTAAAGAATACCAACAAAAAGCCAATGCTCAAAGTCGGGAATTAGAACTTAAAAATGAGCAATTTGAGAAAGCTAAATCAGAATTTGAAGCCAAAAAGAAACAAGAAAATGAACTTTTTGCAGAACGTTTAGAGCGTGAGAAAAAGGTTGCCGAGAAAGAAATTACCGAAAAGTTAAAAACCAAACTCGACGAAGAAAATAAAGATCGCTTGCTTTCGATGGAAAAAGAACTTTCTGAGAAATCTGAGAAACTTCGTGAACTTAATAAAATGACAGGCGAAATTGCAAAATTACAGCGTGAAAAACTGGAAATGAAAGAAGCAATCGAAGCCGAAGCCCAAAAACAATTAAATGCAACTTTGGTTCTGGAACGTGATAAAATCCGTAAACAGGAAGAAGAAAAAAACGAGCTAAAAATAAAAGAATACCAAAAGCAATCTGATGATCAAAAAAAGCTGATCGAAGAAATGAAACGCAAGCAGGAACAAGGTTCTATGCAATTGCAAGGTGAAGTTATGGAATTAGCGATCGAAGAATGGCTAGCCAATAATTTTCCACTTGATAGTATTGATGAAGTCAAAAAAGGCGCTAATGGTGCCGATTGTCTGCAGATTGTAAATACCCGTGAATTACAAAATTGTGGTTCAATTTATTACGAAAGCAAGCGTACAAAAGCTTTTCAGCCCGCATGGATTGAGAAATTCAAAAATGACATTAGAACGAAAAGAGCCAATATTGGTGTTTTAGTTACCGAAGTTATGCCAGCCGGAATGGACCGAATGGGAATGCGCGACGGAATCTGGATTTGTACTTATGAAGAATTTAAAGGCTTGAGCGCGGTTTTGCGTCAATCGTTAATTCAGGTAAGTCAGGCTGTTCAGGCGCAGGAAAACAAAGGCGATAAAATGTCAATGTTGTATGATTTTTTAACGAGCAACGAATTCCGTTTACAAATTGAAGGAATTGTAGAAGGCTTTACGCAAATGCAAGGAGATCTTGATTCTGAAAAAAGAGCCATGCAGCGTATCTGGAAACAACGCGAAAAACAAATTGAAAAAGTAGTGCATAACACTTTAGGAATGTACGGATCTATTCGTGGTATTGCCGGAAATGCAGTTCAAACGGTTAGAGCTTTGGAACTTGATTTTATTGAAGACGATAAAGAAGATCCTAAGGAATTGGAATAACAATACGAAAATGGCACGCGGATGAAACGGATTCGCTTAGCGAAAACGCGGATTTACACGGATTTTTTATTATTCATGTTTTTAAAGTTGATTGTAATCTATTAAACATAAATGACTACAAATCGTACTTAAACTTTGAACAAACATAATTCTGTCTAAAAAAAGGCTTCAATTAATTTCGAAGCCTTTTCATTTTCAATTTCATTTTCCTTTTTCAATTACCCTTTTTTGAAA
The DNA here is from genome assembly GCF_018380615.1 of Flavobacterium psychroterrae. Classification (GTDB taxonomy): domain Bacteria; phylum Bacteroidota; class Bacteroidia; order Flavobacteriales; family Flavobacteriaceae; genus Flavobacterium; species Flavobacterium psychroterrae. The sequence continues at coordinate 24,860 of NZ_JAGYVZ010000008.1, forward strand.
GACATTGTCAATCCAAACTGGTTAGAAAGGAATAGTTTATTATCCTTTATGGAATAACCCGAATTCGTTCTTAACAGCTGTAAAAACTCGACTTCTTTTTTTGCATCACATTTTTTAGTTTCTGAAGTAAGATTCAAAAACTGAATTTGTTGCTCTCCTTTTGAAAGCAAATTTCCTTTGATTGCATTACATCCTGTTGAACCGGAAAAAGCAGAAGAATTCATTACGATTTTTGGAAGAGTAGAAAAATCCTTTTCAGTAACCAATTTTCCGTTTAAATTCTCTAAAACCCAGGTTTGCTGTAATTTTTTTTCAATTGATGGTTCGTTAGTCGAAGCTGTAGAACTCTTGTCTTTAGCAGATTTACAACTGCAAGCCAATGAAACTACAATAAATAGCATTAAAATCCTTTTCATGTAAAATATTTTTATAAGTTTTATTTTACAAAAATATTCTTGTGCTAAAAGATATTCTAATGCTAAAAGTTATTTTTAAAACAGTTTAAGACATTTTAAATTCGATAATTAGTCTACTTTCTTAAAAACCAAAATCTTTCCGGACGGATTCGAAAGCGTTAGTCGGTTATCACCAATGGAATAAGTCGTTATACTTTGAAGTGCTTTTGTAAACTCCCCTTCTTTATTACCAGGCGCACAAGCCATTCTGGTTGAGATAACCTGAGAAAATCGGAGTAGATCTTTTTCGTAAAAAATATTGCCACTAATTGCATTACAACCTCCGTAACCCATAAACTTATTTTCGGCAGAGTTAATTTCTATTCTGGGAAGCTCTTTTTGAAAATCGGTTATAAAAACTTTGAATCCGTTTAGTTCTTCTAAAACCCAAATATCATGTAAACGATAATCAGTATTATAATTACCACATCCGGTTAATTTTTTAAATTCAAGTTCTGAATTATTTTTTATTTCAATTGAAACTTTATAAGGTGAAATTGCTCCGGACATAGAATTCTGACATTCTAATTGCTGAATTGAAATCGTTGCACTCGATGTTTCATTACTTAATTTGTACATTTTTACGTTAGCATCCATCGCTTTTATAGGCTCACTTGCCTGAAAAACAAGTTTTTCTTTCCCGGGAATTAATGAGGTAAACTCGGTATTTTCATTTCCCATTTTCAATGCCCAAAAAGGTTCGTTTCCGGTTGCTGTGAGATAATATTTCATTTGATCTTCCTGAGTTCCGTATTCAGAAGTCGTTCCACTTACTTCATGATTTTTGCCTGCTGTAGATTTACAACCTATTGTCAAAGACAATAATAGCAATATTGAAAGTATATTTTTCATAAGATTTCTATTAAGAATATTCTTTTTTAACAAAACATATATAAAATTCTTATGAAATTACGACATTTTTTTGAGATTTTTATTTAGAATCTTTTCAAATTTAAAATATTTTCCGTGTCTTCAATTCTTCACAAACCCAAAGTACGTAGACTTTTATGATAAAATACGTAATTCTAAAACTTATCTAAAGATTAAAAATAATTTATTTACGTATTTTAATAAGTATAAATACTTATATTTGCGTAGTAATACTTAATTAAAGAAATCATGATAAGAGTAATAGTAGTTGGAAACGGCATGGTTGGTTATAAATTTTGCGAAAAATTCATTGCAAAATCAGGACATGAAAAGTATCATATTACCGTTTTTGGCGAAGAACCAAGGCGCGCCTACGACAGAGTTCATTTAAGTGAATACTTTGGAGGAAAAACTGCAGATGACTTATCACTCTCAACCAGTGAATGGTACGCAGAAAACAATATTACTCTCAATACCTCTGAATTAATTACAGATATTAACCGATCAGAAAAAACAATACATACATATTTAGAAAAAACGCATACGTACGATTACTTAGTTTTAGCTACAGGATCGTCAGCATTTGTTCCTCCCATTGATGGAGTTGAAAAAGAAGGTGTTTTTGTATACAGAACCATAGAAGATCTGGATGCAATTATGGCTTACGCCAAAAAAATAAAACAAAAAGGTGCTACCGAAGCTGCTGTTTTAGGTGGAGGATTATTAGGTCTTGAAGCGGCAAAAGCAGTTCGTGATTTAGGACTGAATCCTCATGTAGTTGAATTTGCTCCGCGTTTGATGCCGAGACAATTAGACAAAGGCGCGAGCGATATGCTCCAATCTAAAATCGAAGAATTAAATATTGGCATACATCTTAACAAAGCCACACAATATATTGACGGAAAGGAATGTATAACAGGAATGATGTTTGCCGATGATGATTTGTTAAAAGTAGACATGTTGGTTATATCCGCCGGAATTAAACCTCGCGATGAACTGGCTCGTTTTTCAGGACTTGAAGTTGGTTTACGAGGCGGCGTTGTGGTAAACAATCAAATGCAGACATCAGATCCTTCTATTTATGCCATTGGCGAAGTGGCACTCTACAATCAAAACATTTACGGACTTGTTGCTCCGGGTTACGAAATGGCTGATGTTGCTGCCGAGCAAATCTTAAAAGGTTCTAAAACCATGAGAGAAACCATCGATATGTCGACACAATTAAAATTAATTGGTGTTGAAGTGGCGAGTTTTGGTGATCCATTTGTCGAAAATAATGATGTAACGGCGATTATTTACGAAAATAAATTAAGCGGAATCTATAAAAGAATCAACGTTACCAAAGATTCTAAAACCTTATTGGGTGGGATTTTGGTTGGAGATTCCAGCGATTATAATTCCCTTTTTCAGATTTTCAGCAATGCTATGCCTTTGCCAAAAAATCCTGAAGATTTGATTCTGGGTTCAAGAGATGGTTCTGAAGGTTCAAGTTTAGGCAGCGTTTTAGACTTGCCGGATACAGCCGTAATTTGTTCTTGCGAAAATGTTACGAAAGGTTCAATTTGTTGTTCACTTCTTGACGAAACTTGCTCTAATTTTTCAGATGTCGTTAAACATACCAAAGCAACTTCGGGTTGCGGAGGTTGTAAACCAATGGTTTCTGATTTGGTAAAAGCGACTCAGAAATCCCTCGGAAAAGAAGTAAATGATGTTATTTGTGAACATTTTAGCTATAACCGTCAGGAATTATTCGATTTGGTCAAAATTAATAAATACGAGAATTTTTATGACGTTATTGATCATCATGGCAAAGGCGATGGCTGCGAAGTTTGCAAACCTGTTGTAGCTTCTATTTTCTCCAGTATTTACAATGATACGGCCAATAAACACGTAACAACGCAGGATACAAACGATAGGTTTTTGGCTAATATTCAGCGTAATGGAACGTATTCAGTTGTGCCTAGAGTTGCCGGTGGAGAAATTACTGCAGAGAAACTTATCGTAATAGGTGAAGTTGCCAAACAGTTTGATCTTTATACTAAAATTACCGGAGCGCAACGCGTTGATTTATTTGGAGCACATTTGAGTGATTTGCCTAAAATCTGGAAAATCTTAATCGATAATGGTTTTGAAAGTGGTCACGCTTACGGAAAATCGCTTCGTGCCGTAAAAAGCTGCGTTGGAAATGCGTGGTGTCGTTACGGAATGGACGATAGCGCTGGATTTGCGATTAAATTAGAAAACAGATACAAAGGAATTCGTTCTCCGCATAAACTTAAAGGCGGTGTTTCGGCCTGTATTCGCGAATGTGCCGAAGCTCGTGGAAAAGATTTTGGATTAATTGCTGTTGAAGGCGGCTGGAATTTATACATCGCAGGAAACGGTGGCGCAAACCCAAAACACGCTGTTTTATTAGCCGAGAAAATCGACAAAGAAACGGTTATTAAATATCTTGATCGTTTTTTAATGTACTATATCCGCACGGCTGGTCCGCTGATTCGAACTGCGACTTGGTTAGAAAAACTGGACGGTGGTTTAGACTATCTGAAAGAAGTAATCATTGAGGACAGTTTAGGAATCTGCGAAACCTTAGAAGCCGAAATGCAAACATTGGTCAATACTTTTGAATGCGAATGGAAACAAGTATTAGAAAAACCAAGATTACTAAAACGTTTCAATCATTTTGTGAACTCAGAAGAGAAAGACGACAATGTTGTTTTTGTACCCTTAAGAGATCAGAAGGCACCAAAAGCCTGGTCGTAACATTATAAATAATTTTTAAACACATAGAAACATAGTTTATAGGAGTGAAAAAGGTGTTTCACTCAATTTAAATAGACATAGCTATGTGTGAAGAAACGAGTTTCTTTTTTATTTTCTTTCTTCAAACCTATGTTTCTATGTGTTTAAAAAAAATAAGCTCCAAAAAAAAAAAAATCAAATATCAAAAACGTTTGCTGTCTCTTGCCCTCTTTTTTACTGCGCCATCAACTCTCTTGATTGTAAAAAGAGGGATAAGAACAGAAACACAAAAATACTGAAATGGAAGAAATCTTAAATCAATATGAAACAGTTCATGCAAGTGACGCAACAATTTGGTTCAAAGCTGGAAAAGTAGAAGATTTCCCGACGAATCGCGGCGGCTGCATTAAATACAAAAACAAACAAATTGCCGTTTTCAATTTTGCACGACGCAACGAATGGTACGCTTGCCAAAATGCCTGTCCGCATAAAATGGAAATGGTTCTGGCAAGAGGCATGACAGGATCTACGGATGATATCCCGAAAATTGCCTACCCGATGCATAAAAAAACATTCTCTTTGGTTGATGGTTCTAACTTAAATGGCGACGATTTTAAAATTGCAACCTATCCTATTAAAGTTATTGAAAACGAAGTATTTGTTGGTTTTGCGGATTAATTATATCAATTGAACAATTTAAACACATAGAAACATAGATTTTTGAAATCTTAAAAAGGCGTTTTACTAATTCAAACACACATAGCTATGTGTTAGAAACTAGTTTCTTTTTAATTTTCTTTTTCTAAAAAACTAAAAGCCTATGTTTCTATGTGTTTAGAAAAATTAAGCTTTAAAAGTTAATTCCGTATATTTGAAAATCTATTATTTTACCAACAATGACGACACCTTTTCAAAAAGCAAGCGAGTGGATTGACGCCGAAAATGCACAAGATCCGAATATCGAAATCGACCAAAATACAGAATATCCAAAGGAATTATTATATTCGAACAGAATGTATGAAAGACTGATGCAATTCGAGCCTGAAGCATCTGAACAAATTCAGATTGCCTCAAAAGCACAACACATTTGCCGATGGAAAGTAGCGCGAGAATCCTACCCAATGGATCGTGTGGGTTATTTGAGATGGAGAGAAGATCTTAAAAAATTTCATGCTAAAACAACTGGCGAAATTTTAGAAAAAGCAGGATATAATCAGGATTTTATAGATCGGGTTTCTTTTTTAATTGAAAAAAAATTATTGAAGAAAGATGCCGAGACTCAATTACTGGAGGATATTATTTGTCTGGTCTTTTTAGAATATTACTTAGATCCTTTTGTGCACAAACACGATGATGAAAAACTAAAAAATATCATCAAAAAAACCTGGGATAAAATGTCTGACAAAGGACATCAGGAAGCCTTGAAAATTAATTATTCTGAAGAAAATCTAAACTTGATAAAAGCTTCTTTAGGTTTATAATTAGTTTTAAGAAATATTGTCTTCGAATGAAAAAAAGCAATCAGGAAGCTGCAGATAAAATTACTTTCAAAAATTTACGCCGTTGGTATTTTTTTGCACTTTGGACTATTGCTATAACTGTCATTTTAAGTCAGATATTAGTTCAGTACAATTTAAAGCAACAATTAAGCGATTCTAAAATCATCAATATTTCCGGTAAACAAAGAATGTTGAGCCAGAAAATTGTGAAAGAAGTTTTGATTTTGCATTATGTTTCTGACACGGCTTCTCCCAAACAAATTTCACATTTAAAGAGCGTTGTAGAACTTTGGAAAACGACTCAAAATGCATTAGAAAATGGCAGCGATAGTTTGGCTTTTCCAAAAGAAAAAAGCGAAACACTTCGTAAATTATATGCTGAAATCAATCCGATCTTCAATAGTATTACTGAGGCAACTGATTTGTTTCTTTTGAATTTAAAACAAAAGAGTAAAAACGCAGATAATCAAAAACTGGTGCAAACTATTCTAAATAATGAAGGAAATTTTCTTTCGAGAATGAACCAGATTGTAAGTCAATATGATCTTGAAGCGCACGAAAAAGTTACGGAACAACGTAAAATAGAATATTGGATTTTTGCCTTTACCCTATTTGTTTTACTGATGGAATTTTTCTTCATTTTTAAACCAACCAATAAAAAGATCGAAAAATTGATTGCCAAACTTTTATCTTCTGAAAAGAAAGCACTAAAACTCGCTTATGATACTGAAATTATTAGTGAAATAAAGGAAAATTCGGTTAAAGAATTAAAATCTTTGAATTATGCCATGGAAAATACGCTGCTATATTGCCGTATTAATCCTGATGGTTCGATTATTCATATTGGAGAAAAATTTGCCAAACTTATCAATTACACTAAGTTTTCATCAAACAAAAAATTCTCTGAAGTTTTAACAACTGACGAAAAAGAACAACTTAATATTGACCGAATTATTTTCGAAAAACAGCGAAGCGGCTGGACTGGCGAAATTAAAATCATCAACAAAGAAGGACAAACTTTCTGGCTGGATTTATCAATGGTTCCGGTCACAATTAAAAAAGAAGAATCTGAACTTTTAATTATTTGTTTTAACATTACTGAACGTAAAAAAGCACAGCGCGAAGTCGAACGCCTGAATATCGAAAATAGCACAGAAAAAATAAATCAGCAAAAGATAATTTCGAGTAAAATTGTTGAAAATCAGGAAAACGAACAAAACCGAATTGCAAAGGAAATTCATGACGGAATTGGGCAAATGCTGACCGGTTTAAAGTTTAGTTTAGAAAGCATTAATTTAGATGACAAAGAAAAGTCGGCTCAAAAAATTGAATATTTAAAGAAATTATCGCTTCATATTATCAAAGGTGTCCGCACAGCAACTTTCAATTTAATGCCTCCCGAATTGAGTGATCATGGCATTGTATCGTCACTTGCAAAACTCACTCAGGAGCTATCAAAACTAACCGGAAAAGAAATTCTGTTTTACAATAAAACTGATTTCAACCAGCGTTTAGATTCTTTAATCGAAATTAATATTTACCGTTTAACGCAGGAAGCCATCAATAATGCCATAAAATACGCCGAGTCATCGCACATTATTGTACAGCTTTCTCACAGTAATTCTTTGTTGAGTGTTATTATCGATGATAACGGGAAGGGTTTTGATATTAAGGCGGTCGATAAAAAACGAAACAGCGAATCCGGAATGGGATTATTGTTTATGAAAGAAAGAATTCAATACATTAATGGTCGCGTTTTCATCAATTCTATTTTAGGAGAAGGCACTAGAATAACTTTTAATATTCCGATTTAGAAACTAAATTCAAAAACTTTTCAGATTATCAGAGTTTGCCACTCATTATAACATCATCAATTTTCTAATGAAATTTTAATGTTCACTTTAACATTGGATTTTGGAATTTTACAAAATTGAAATTTAATTTTCAAAAATTACGTATATTAGCATCTTCTTTGTAGATGAATATACGTAAAAATCCAAAATAAAATTTAAGTAAATTATGAGTAATATCATTCGTGTAGTACTGGCAGATGATCATGTTTTTGTAAGGGATGGAATTAAATCATTACTGGAAAACGAAGCAAACATCGAGGTTGTAGGTGAAGCAATTGATGGAGCCGATGCTCTTGAAGTTGTTGCATCAAGCAATCCCGATTTACTTATACTAGATATTCGTATGCCTAACTTAACAGGTATCGAGGTAGTAGAAAAACTTAGAAACGAAAATAATAACGTAAAAATCATCATGCTTTCCATGCACGAATCTGAGGAGTACGTTTTGAAATCAATCAAAGCCGGAGCAGATGGTTATTTATTAAAAGGTTCAAGCAAAGAAGAATTTTTAAAGGCATTGCATACCGTAGCTGCGGGTGGTAAATATTTTAGCGGAGACATTTCTTCTATATTAATTAGTCAATTAACGAATTCTTCAAACTCATTTGAACCGAAGCAAAATTTAGGCGAAGAAATGATGATTACTAAAAGAGAAAAAGAAATCCTGACGCTATTATTATACGGAAAAGGAAACAAAGAAATCGCTGAAGCCCTTGAAATTAGTAAACGTACAGCAGAAGTTCATCGTTTTAATTTAATGAAAAAATTAAAAGTAAAGAACCTGATGGAACTATCTAATAAAGCTACAGAATATTCATTATTATAAATTACGTATAAATACGTAATTATTTTTAAAAAACTGCGTTTTAGCATCTTTTAACTAAGTTATAGTACTTATTTTTATCAAAAATATAAGTACTATGAAAACGACAAACGCATTATCACAATCATACAAAATTTTATTTTTGAACACATTGGCTTTTACAGTGTGTTTTGCCTGTTGGACATTAAACGGAGTTTTAGTCACGTTTTTAGTCGATAACGGCATTTTCCATTGGAGCATTGTTCAGGTGGGTTGGTTATTGGGAATCCCAATTCTGACTGGCTCAATCATGCGATTACCAATTGGTATTCTTACTGATAAATTTGGAGGCAAATATGTATTTTCGCTGTTGCTTCTGCTCAGCTCAATTCCGCTATTTTTATTGCCGTTTGCAGATAGCTTTTTTATGTTTGCCTTATTGAGTTTCTTTTTCGGAATGGTGGGGACAAGTTTTGCGGTTGGAATTGGCTACACATCAATTTGGTACCCAAAAGAATGGCAAGGACGTGCTCTGGGAATTTTCGGAATGGGAAATGCCGGCGCAGCAATTACCACTTTTTTAGCGCCTTCATTACTAAATCATTTCTCTGTAAACGATCCTCAAAATGGATGGAAAATACTTCCTGTTATTTACGCTGTAGCTTTGGTAGTTATTGGAATTGCCTTTTTAATTTTTGCAACTAATAAAAAACAGGAAAATAACACCAAAACCGTTTCTCAAATGCTTCACTCCTTAAAATCTGCCAGAGTGTGGCGTTTTGGAGCATATTATTTTTTAGTCTTTGGCTGTTTCGTCGTGTATTCTCAATGGCTTTTACCCAATTTTATGAACGTTTATCAAACAAGTTTGGTGATGGGCGGATTATTCGCTACACTTTTCAGTTTACCTTCTGGCGTTATCAGAGCTTTTGGCGGTTATTTATCGGATAAATTTGGAGCAAGAAAAGTGATGTATTGGGTTTTAAGTTCTTCGGTTATTTTAAGCGCTTTATTAATGATTCCGAAAATGGAAATTACGACAACAGGACCCGGCGTTTTAGCAACTAAAAAAGGAACTGTAACTTCTGTTTCAAATGAAAATATTAAAATTGGAAATACTGATTTTGCAGTTGCTCAAAAGAAAGAAAACAACAATGAAAATGCCATTTTTCCAACCAAAACTTCATGGCAGCAAATTGTAGTGCAACAAAATCAAACCGTTAAGAAAAAAGAATTGCTTGCAAAAGGCATTACAGTTATTAAATTTGATGCTAATATGTGGGTGTTTCTGGTATTAGTAATACTTATAGGAATCTCATGGGGAATAGGAAAAGCTGCCGTTTACAAACATATTCCGGAATATTTCCCTACAGAAGTTGGCGTTGTTGGCGGAATGGTAGGTATGATTGGTGGATTAGGAGGTTTTTTTGGTCCTATAATTTTTGGATATTTGCTCACTGCAACAGGAATGTGGTCAAGTTCATGGATTTTTATCCTGATGTTTTCTGTTGTTTGTTTAATCTGGATGCATTATACCATCACAAAAATTATGAATGAAAAACAACCCATTTTATCAAAAGTAATTGATAGACAATAATTTATTTTAGATTTTTAAGAAATAAATAATAAATATGATTTTTATCACCCTGAAAGACATCTTTTTCTTATAAATTTGCTCCATTATTTAAACAAACCAATTATGAAAAATCTTAAAATAATTCTTGTACTTCTAGTAATAGGATTAGGCTTTGACATTCAGGCACAGGAATTAGATGTGAATTTACAAATAAGACCGCGTTTTGAATATAGAAACGGATATAAATCACTTCTGCCGGAAGGTCAGGAAGGGACTTCGCAAATCTCGCAACGTTCAAGACTAAACTTCAATTACAAACAAGATGAATTGACTGTAAAATTAACATTACAGAACACCAGAACTTGGGGAGATGTTGCAACCACAGCGCTGAATGATAAAAATGGCGTTGCGGTTTTTGAAGCTTGGGCACAATATAATCTGACCGAAAAATGGAGCGCAAGAATGGGTCGCCAGGTACTTTCATATGATAATCAACGTATAATGGGAGAAATGGACTGGGCACAACAAGGTCAAAGCCATGATGCGCTAATGGTTTCTTTTCACCCAAAAAATCATCAGCTTGATATGGGAATTGCTTATAATTCAACTGCCGAAAATAATGTTCAAACCCAATATACGGTAAACAGTTACAAAGCAATGCAATATGCATGGTATCATACAACTGTAAGTGATTTAGGTATTAGTTTTCTTGTTTTGAATACTGGATATGAATATGCTAATCCCGATGCAAAATTGTTAGTAGATTACAAACAGACTTTTGGAACTTACTTAACTTATAAGACTAAAAAAATTGACACTAACTTAAGTTTATACGGTCAAACCGGAAAAAGTAACGATTTGCAAGTTAGCGCGTATAATGCTGCAATAAACTTTGGATATAATATAACCGATTCCTTTAAAGCTGGTCTAGGATATGAATTTTTATCCGGAAAAGATACAAATGATGGCAGTAAAGTTATAAAATCTTTCAACCCAATCTTTGGAACGAACCACGCCTTTAATGGTTATATGGATTATTTTTATGTTGGAAATCACCTGAACAATGTAGGTTTACAAGATGCTTTCTTGAAACTAAACTACAACGTTAACAAATGGCAATTTGCTTTGATTCCGCATGTTTTCTTAGCTGCTGCTGATGTAGTTACGCCTTTAAATGAAAAACTTGATTCGTATTTGGGAACTGAGATTGATGCTACTTTTGGATATACATTTAAAAAAGAAATTGTGGTTACTGGAGGTTATTCTCAAATGTTTGGCTCTAAAACTATGGAATTTATAAAAACCGGAGATGCGGGTCATACTAATAATTGGGCTTGGCTAATGATTTCTGTAAATCCTAGAATATTCAACTGGAAGAAATAGATTTTTTCTAAAATATACATTTATAATTTACCCTTTTTCTCTTTGGAAAAAGGGTATTTTTTTGATTTATTACGAAGACTTTTATTTCCTAATTGGGTATCAGGTTGGAGAATTAGAAACGCTAAATTATCAAACGGAACAATTTGATGCCGTTGCTTTGATTTACGCCCACTTTCCGGCAGAAATTAAATCAGATATTCATAGAACTTTATCAACTTATCTGCGCAAAGGCGGCATTATTATTTTTGAAGCTTTCAGCAAAAAGCATTTAGAATATCTTGCCATAAATGATAAAGTTGGCGGTCCAAAAGATATTGAATCCCTATTTTCTATTGAAGAAATACAATCTGATTTTCCAGATTATGAAATCATTGAATTAGAAGAAAAAGAAATCGAACTGAGTGAAGGCTCATTTCATAACCGAAAAGGTTCAGTAATTCGATTTGTAGGCAAAAAAAGACAGTATTCTTAGCGATCATTTTAACACATAGAGACATAGCTCAACTTTCTTTAAAAGGCATTTCATTTTACAAAACACACATAGCTATGTTTTAAAAATTAAGATTTCCTTCACCATCTCTTCAACATATTAAAAAAACCTATGTTTCTATGTGTTAGAAATTTAAAAATATTTATGTTCCATAATTTCAGAACGTAATTCAGATATATTCAATATCCCAATTCTTTTCCCAACTGTTTTTATCAGCATTTCTTTTTTTAGATTAGAAATGACACGAATTGCCTGTTCCTCTGTAGTTCCGGCAAAATCTGCAATTTCTTTTCTCGAAAGTTCAATGTCAATTAAGTCATTTATTTGTCCAAATTTGCGATGAATATACAATAACAAATCTATCACACGTTCCCGCACATTCATGTGAGCAATTTTCCGAATGTTGTTTTCGCTTTTATTCAATTCATCGGCATAAAAAAGCATTAATGCGTACGTAAATTCAGGAACGTTTTGCAAAATCTCAAACATAGTTTCATTACTAAAATTGCACAAAACGGTATCTTCTAATGCAGAAGCGCCAATTAAGTATTTTTTACTGGTTCCAAATCCGCGAAAACCTATAGTATCTCCGTTTTTAGTTAATCGAACGATTTGTTCACGTCCGTTAATTCCTGTTTTTATTGTTTTTACTTTTCCGCTGCAAATAAAATAAAGTCCTTGAATTGAATCCCCTTCGGTAATAAACTGATTCGATTTTTTACAAACAAAACTCTCTTTTTTTATAACATATTGCTTCATCTTTTCTAAATGTAAATGTTTTTTGATAAAACAATTTTCATTGAGACAACTATAACAAATTGGCTGATCTTCTTTCATGAGTTATAATTATTTGCAGTTAAAAACTAATTTGTTGTTCTCTGTTTATTTTTATCAAAAATAGAAAAATAAATTCAAAAAATAAGTATTATTACGTATAAATACTTATTTTTGTTTAAAGATAAATAAGTGAATTATCTACATTTGAACTAAAATTCGATCAGTAGTACTTAAAAAGAAATGTAAATGCAAAATCCCAAAATTAAAACTACGTGTTCCTATTGTGGCGTTGGCTGTGGCATAATCGTAACCAAAGACGCTAAGGATGGCGTAATGGTAACGGGCGACAAAAACCATCCTGTCAATAAAGGAATGTTATGTTCTAAAGGAATGAATTTGCACTACGTAGTTAACGATACTTCAGACAGGATTTTATATCCGGAAATGCGTGGCAGTAAATCTTACCCGCTGGAACGCGTAAGTTGGGATACAGCATTAGATCGTGCCGCGGCGGTTTTCACTTCTATTATTAAAAAACACGGACCAGACAGCGTTGGTTTTTACATCTCAGGTCAATGTTTAACCGAAGAATATTATTTGGTAAACAAACTTGTAAAAGGATTTTTGAAAACCAATAATATCGATACCAATTCCAGACTTTGCATGAGTTCTGCCGTTGTGGGATATAAAAAAACTTTTGGTGAAGATTCAGTTCCTATTGCTTATGACGATATTGAACTTGCCGATACTTTCCTTATTACAGGCGCAAACCCAGCGTGGTGTCACCCGATTTTATTTAGAAGAATTGAAAAACACAAAGAGAAAAACCCTAAAATAAAAATTATCGTTATTGATCCCAGACGAACAGATACAGCTGCTTTCGCCGATTTGCATTTGCAGATTATTCCCGGATCAGACATTATTTTGTATCATGCCATTGCCAAACGCATTATCGAAAAAGGCCACGTAGATCATGATTTTGTAAAGAATAATGCCGAAAATTTTAAACAATACAAAGACTTAGTTTTAAGCACATCATTAGAAAAAGCGTCTAAGATTTGCGGAATTTCCGTAAACGATATCAAACTTGCAGCGGATATTATTGGCAAAGCAAAAGGATTTATCTCGCTTTGGGCAATGGGATTGAATCAAAGTGCAGTTGGCGTAGATAAAAATACTGCTTTATTGAATTTATCATTATTAACCGGACAAGTAGGAAAACCAGGTTCAGGACCATTTTCATTAACAGGACAACCCAACGCAATGGGCGGACGTGAAGTGGGCGGAATGGCAACACTTTTGGCCGCACACAAAGACATTGCAAATCCTGAACATCGAAAAGAAGTTGCTGATTTTTGGGGCGTTGATGAAATCTCAGACAAACCCGGATTAACCGCAACTGAAATGTTTGATGCATTAGAATCCGGAAAAATGAAAGCCGTATGGATTATCTGCACCAATCCGTTAGTAAGTTTACCCGATTCACGCAGAATCGAAAAAGCCTTGCAAAATGCCAAATTTGTAGTGGTTCAGGATATTTCGCATAATGCAGATACCTCAAAATATGCTGATTTATTATTGCCGGCCGCCGGCTGGTTAGAAAAAGAAGGTACAATGACAAATTCTGAACGTCGAATTTCGTATTTGCCTAAAGGAATTAACGCTCCGGGCGAAGCACTTTCGGATATTGAAATTTTAATTCGCTTTGCTAAAAAAATGAATTTCAACGGTTTTAATTTTAATAGTGCCGAAGAAATTTACAAGGAACATTGCGCTTTGACGAAAAATACAAACATCGATATTTCATTCTTAAATTATCATCGTTTAAAAACCGAAGGCACTTTTCAATGGCCGGTTCCTGATTATGGACATCCTGGAACTCCTCGCCTTTTCACCGATAAAAAATTCTATACTCCATCACAAAAAGCGATTTTTAATTTGCCAACACATATTGAAAATACATCGGAACCACCAAGTCCCCAATTTCCTTTTATTTTAACCACAGGAAGAGTTCGTGATCAATGGCATACGATGACAAAAACCGGAAAAGTCTCCAGATTAATGACGCATACGCCAAGTCCTGTTTTAGAAATCAACCCAATTGATGCTTTCAAAAATGAGATAAAAAATGGCGATATCGTGGTTGTTTCGAGTAAAAACGGAGAAGTTCGGGTAAAAGCAAAAGTGACTGATTCAATAAAAGAAAAAGTAGTTTTCCTGCCCATGCATTGGGGGAAACAACTCGAAAATGATTTGAACCGAACCAATAATTTAACCAATACCGTTGTTGATCCCGTTTCAAAAGAACCTGATTTTAAATACACTACGGTTAATATTAATAAGTATGTAAAACCATTTCAAAAAATTGCAATCGTTGGCGCAGGCGCAGCATCTTTTAGATTCATTCAAAATTATCGCGAATTCAATCAAACCGATGAAATAATTGTTTTTTCGAATGAAGTAAATCCGTTTTACAATCGTGTATTACTTCCGGAATATATGACGGGAGAATTTACCTGGGAGCAATTGCTAAAAGTAAAAGATGGCGAGGCTTTAAACAAGTTGAAAATTACCATGAAAGCGGGCGTTGCCATTACCACAATAGATACAAATCAAAAAACAATAATAGATAATTTAGGCGAAACACACCATTTTGATTCTTTAATCATCGCCACAGGAAGCCGACCTTTTGTTCCTGAAAATGCACAACTTCATCTTCCGGGTCGTTTTACAGTACGCAGAAAAGAAGATGCTGATCGTTTAAAAAAACATCTTGACAGTACTAATTTACCTCCTGAAGAACAGCATGTTGTTATTATTGGTGGAGGATTGTTAGGTTTAGAATTAGCAGCAGCTTTAAAACATAAAAAAGTAAAAACAACTATTATTCAAAGAGCTTCCCGCTTGATGGAACGCCAATTGGATAGAATTTCAAGTAAATTATTGGCTGAGGAAGTTCAGCTTCGTGACATTCAGATTTATTTTGATAATGAAGTCAGTACCGTTTTTGAAACTGATAATCCACACGAAATTGAAATCGCCTTAAAAAGTGGCAGAATCATTACGGCAAATGCTATTGTTTATACCATTGGAACAATCCCAAATATCGAAATTGCCCGTGAAAGCGGTCTTGCCTGCGGACGTGGCGTAAAAGTCAATCAGTATTTACAGACTTCAAATCCTGATATTTTTGCTATTGGAGAAATCGCCGAGTTCAACAATAAATTATTTGGAATCACTTCTGCTGCCGAAGAACAAGCTGATATTTTGGCCAATTTTTTGGCTGGCGATATCAGCAGTTTTTACAAAGGTTCGATTTTAATGAATATTCTAAAACTCGAGGATATTAATCTTTGCAGTATTGGCGATATCGAAATTCCCGAAAACGATGATTCGTATGAAGAAATCATTTTTGCCGATTTGAAAAAACGCTATTACAAAAAGTGTATCGTAAAAGATGATCTTCTTGTGGGTGCAATTTTAATGGGAGATAAAAATGAGTTTGCCGAATTCAAAACCATGATCGAAAGTAAAATCGAATTATCAGACAAACGAAATTTATTACTCAGAGGAAGTTCAACCGCAAAACCTGTTCTGGGAAAATTAGTGTGTTCCTGCAGTCAGGTTGGAGCCGGAAACATCGAAGAAACTATTAAAAGCGGTGTCAATAATTTTACCGATTTATGTAAAAATACAGGAGCCGGATTAGGCTGCGGAAGTTGTAAAACAGAGGTTAAAGAGATTTTAGCGAAGTGTAAATAGTTTACAGTCACAGTTTTCAGTTGACAGTCGCAGTCGCAGTTCACAGTCGCAATATGCTGTGTAAACTAACAGACTGAGACTAAAAACTGTGACCAAACACTGAAACTGAACACTGAAACTGAAAACTGAGACTGAACACTGAGACTGAAAACTGAAAACTAAAAAAATATGGAACTAACAAGACTTATAGTAAAAGGTGGCGTAATCTCCCCTGGAGAATTAAAAGAAGTAGTCAATATGGCTATCGATCAGGGTTTAGATTCGATTTCCTTTGGTTCAAGACAGGATATCATTTTCCCAAAAGGATTTAAAATTTTGGATAAAGAAAAACTAGGCAAACATCATTTTGTTTTTCCGGAACAAAAAAGCGGCAATAATATCGTTTCGTCTTATGTTTCTACAGATGTTTTCAGAAATACCAATTGGCTTACCGGCAATAAGTTTTTATATATTTTAGAGCAATTCAAAGAACAGCCAAGATTAAAAGTCAATATTAATGACCCAAAGCAACAACTGGTTCCGTTGTTTACAGGTCACCTTAATTTTATTGCTTCAGAACATGAAGATTACTGGTATTTATACATTCGTTTACCAAATTGGGAGCGTATGGAGGTATATCCAATTTTAATTTACAGTTGGGATATTGCTCAATTTTATTACGAAATCGAAAAAATAACAGCCGAAGAATCTATTGGTATCGATATGATATTTGCACTTGTAAGCGAAACTTTAGACACCAATAATCGAACAATAGACAAACCATTGAATATTCCGTTTTATCCTTTTCCTTATTACGAAGGCATGAACAGAATGGGAATTGATCAATATTGGCTCGGTTTATATTGGAGAAATAATTTATACGATTTAGAGTTTCTGAAAGAAATGTGCGATCTATGTTTTGATTGCAAAATTGGCAAAATATGTATTACGCCCTGGAAATCCTTCATAATAAAAGGAATCCCAAAAGATCGAAAACTGGAATGGGAGAAGTTTTTAGGCAAAAGAGGAATCAATGTCCGTCATTCATTATTAGAGCTTAACTGGCATTTGCCCGTAGCGATGGATTGGGCGCTAAATCTTAAAACATATCTTGTTAGAACACTTGATCAGTTTGATATCAGTACTTACGGATTAACTTTTGGTTTATCCGAATACAATCGCGACGGACATTATTTTACTTCGATTGTAGTCGAAAAAAATGATTTACCAAAAGATTTGGCTTCTATTAAAATCAGAGATACCTATAATATTCTGTTTGCGAAGAATTTCGATCCTAATACACGTGAATATATTGTACATTCACAAGACATCGACAAACTCGAACTACCAAATATTTTAATTGAATTAAGCCGAAAATATTTCGATGAACTTGGAACTTCTGTTACCGAAACAACAGAGAATCTTCAGAAAAAAGAAAAACAACAATTGGACATTTACCAATGTCAGGAATGCTTAACGCTTTACAAATCAGAATATGGTGATGAAAGCCAGGGAATTCCAAAAGGAATATTGTTTACTGATTTACCTGAAAATTACTGTTGCCCGTTATGCGAATCACCTAAAAACAATTTTAAGATTTTAGAAGTTGTCGTTAATTAAAGACTTAATTACTTAGATGTTAATCAGGAGCTATTTCCAGCTCTCCGCTATATCTTTTATTTTTTAAAGAAAAAAACAAAAGGATATCACTTCGATCTGGGCTAGGACATTCGTTTTCAATAAATCTTTTAAAGTTATAATTTTCAACTCTTTTTATTTATCAGGTATTTACTTCATTTCTCAGCATAATTGTTAAGAGATTTTAGTTTTTAAAATTCGCCAAAAACTTAATCAACTAAAAATAAATAGTTTAACTTTTATTTATCTCGAAAAGCTTAACATTGGCGGACTTGTTTAATGATTATCTTTACTTAACTGTTAATTAACAATTTAGTTACATTGTTAACAAAATCCTTATCAAAAGCGCAATTATTATGGAAAACAACAACGAAGAAATTACACCAAAAGCCGATTTAACAAAACCTGAAAATATTCAGCCTGCTTCAGAAAATAAAGAAGCAAATACACCTCCAGCAAAAACGCCTGTTAAGCCAGTAACTGCTGTAACGCCAAAAGCTGCAACAAAAACTGCAGCTGCAACTACAGTAAAAAGTGCTGCAACTGCTCCGGCTAATAGAACAAGAACTGCTCCGGCAAGAAAAGTAAATCCCGCTGCTATAGAAAAAACCGAAGAAATATCAACTCCAAAAGTAATTATAGGAGAAACGAAAAAAGAAAAAACTTCGAAAAATAAAATCAAGAATTCAGCTGAATCAACAGAAACAAATAATAAGGATAAATCAAAAGATAAAAAGAAGAAAAAAGTGAAAGACAAAGACAAGGAAAAAGAGAAAAAGAAATTAGCTAAGAAAAAAGATCAGGCTAAAAAGGATAAAAAGAAAGAGAAAGCTAAAAAAGCAAAACAAAAAGCTGCCGCTAAGAAAAAAGAAAAAGCGAAAAAAGCTAAGGATAAGGCGAAAGCAAAAAAAATAGCAAAAAAGAAAGCAAAGTCTCAAAAAAAGGCAAAAGCTAAAAAGAAGAAATAATTACGAAAAAAGGTTCGACTTAGTAAGTTGAACCTTTTTTTTGTTTAGAATATTATTATTCGTAAAGTTTGTCATTCTAAAGGAGGAACGAGGAATCTCATCAAAAAAACTCGACAAAGATTGGCAATCTAATTTGCGGAGTTTCTAATGTGATTTCTCCTCTGTCGAAATGACAAAATTGAGCTATCCTCCTGAGCGAAATCGAAGAATCATCCCCCAATCGCAATCATACTTCTATTATCAAAATGAAGTTTAGGATCATCCATTTCTTCAATTGTAACCATTCCGGCTCTGACCTTCTTTTTATTTTTAATAGATTCTGAAATCAAATTCGTAACTGATTCGCTATTTCTTAAAGCAGTCAGTAAATCAGTTTCGGAATTAGAAAAAAGACAATTTTTAATTTTTCCATTCGCCGTCAGGCGGATTCTGTTACAGCCATCACAAAACGGATTTGTAATAGAACTTATGATTCCGAAATCTCCCTGAAAACCATTTATTTTATAAGTTCTCGCAGTGAAGTTTTTTTCATCTTCCAGTTTTTGAATTTCTTCAGATGAAAAAGCTTTTTGAAGTTCAGATAAAATTTCGTTTTGAGATACCATTTTACTTCTGTCCCATTCATTTCCTGCAAAAGGCATAAATTCAATAAAACGAACCGAAACAGGCAAAAATTGAGTTAGTTTAACAAAATCAATAATTTCGTTTTCATTAAAACCTTTCATCAGAACCACGTTGATTTTTACTTTAAAATCATGTTTTAAAAGCAAATGCAAATTTTCAATTACTTTATCAAACTGATTTCTAAGCGTTATAGAATGAAATTTAGACGCAATTAAAGTATCTAAACTCAAATTGATTTTGTAGATTTTGTTTTGTTTTAAAACATCAATATGCCGATCAATCAAAATACCATTTGTTGTAATGGATAGAGAAATTCCTAACGTTCCTAATTTTGATGCAATCTCAGGAAAATCCTTTCTTAAAAGAGGTTCGCCACCCGTTAATCTTATTTTATCCACACCATTTTCAACGAAAGTCCGGGCAATTGAAAAAATCTCGTCCGCCGTCATTAAACTGGCTTTTGGAGATAGAACAATTCCGTCAGCAGGCATGCAATATGTACAACGCAAATTGCATTTCTCCAGTAACGAAATACGCAAATAATTGTGTTTTCGCCCAAAATCATCTGTTAAAATGGTTTTAGAGGGTATCATGATTTTTTCCTTTTAAAATATGAAAAACGTGCATAACATGAGGGAAAACAGCATCCATAGATTCCCTTGCTCCGTTTGTTGATCCCGGCAAAGCTAGAACCAAACTCTTTCCTAATGTTCCTGCAACAGTTCTGGATAACATGGCATAAGGCATTCGTTGTTGTCCGTAATCTCGAATGGCTTCTTCTATTCCCGGAATTCTGCTTTCTAATAATGGTGATAATGCTTCGGGCGTTACATCTCTTGGCGACAAACCTGTTCCGCCTGTAAAAATGACCAGTTGATGTTCTTTCGCGAAAGCTTTTGTTCGTTCCTGAATAATATCGATTTCATCTGGAATGATCTCATAATGCGCTGTTTCAACTCCGTACGAAATTAATTTTTCCACTATAATTTTACCGGAACGATCTTCTTTATCGCCAGCAAAAATCGAATCAGAACAAACAAAAACTGCTGCTTTTATTACGTTCGGGAATTTATTTTTAAAAGATGATTTTCCACCTTCTTTATTCACTAATTTGATTGTTGAAATTTCAATTTCTTTATCAATTGGTTTCAACATATCGTACATTGTCAAAGCCACGATTGATGCGCCATGCATTGCCTCAACCTCAACTCCGGTTTTGTAAACGGTTTTTACATGGAAAATAATCTCAATATTTAAACCTTCAATCTTATATTCAACCGATGTAAATTCAATTGGAATGGGGTGACAATCCGGAATCGATAAATGCGTGTTTTTCACCGCAAATAATCCGGCTGTTTTTGCCATTTCAAACACATTCCCTTTCGGAACCAGATTATTCACTACAGCATCAATTGTTTCTTGTTTGCTAACTTTGACAATTGCCGTGGCTGTTGCAGTTCTTAAGGTGCTTATTTTATGCGTAATATCTACCATTATATTTTATTAGGTATTTTGTTTCCAGGTGAATGTATCGTTTTCAAATATTTCTTTACCAAAAATTGGCACATCGGTTTTGATCCAGTTTACAATAGCTTCTGTCGCTTCATAAACCTGTTTTCTTCGCGTTGCCGAAACAAATACGAACAAACAAATTTCGCCTGCTTTTACAACTCCCAAACTATGGTAAATATGCATGCAGGTTAAGTCGAATTTGGCAAAAGCTTTTTCACGAATTGTGTGCAAAGCTTCATTCGCCATATCTGTATACGCCGAATAATCGATTGCCACAACGGTATTATCATGAATAACATCGGCACGAACCTGACCCAGAAAAATATTATGCGCACCAATCGTATGTTTCGACTGATGTTTTGCAATTGACTCCGCAATAAATTCAGGAGCAATTGGTCCTTCTACAAATACATTTTTACTCATTTTTTATTTTTTTTCCGCAGATTTATAAATCATAGATTGCGAGTCGGCCCACAGATTTACACTGATTTTAACGGGTTTTCTTTTTACCACGACCCGACCGAAGGGAACAGGCGAAGCAATTACACAAATTTTCAAGAATTAAAAATTAAAAATCTGTGTTAATCTGTTTAATCCGTTAAATCTGTGGGCTATATCTTTAGCTATACTTTTCTTTTCAATAATTTATTCAATGCCAAAGCTCCTCCGGCTATACTTTTTACATTTTTAAATTGATGTTTTTGAAGCAATTCAACAGCTATTTTACTTCTGATTCCGGATTGGCAGAAAACATAAATAGTTTGATTAGGATTTAGTTTTTTCATTTCGCTTCTTAAATTCATTAACGGAATCTGAACTCCATTTTTGAAATTAATTTTCGGAACTTCATCTTCGTTTCTAACATCTAAAAAAAGGACTTCACCATTATTTATTTTATCCAGAATTTCTTTGGCTAAAACTTCTTCAACCTGATTTTCAACAACGTTATACTTTTCTTCAAAAGCCTTTTTATTGATTACAACAGTCGTATTCTTTTCAAAATCATACTTTTGCTGTTCATTATTCAAAATATTATAAACCAAAATTTTACCGCTTAAAACCTCTCCTATTTCCAGAATCATTTTAATGACTTCGTTGGCTTGTAACATTCCAATAATTCCAACTGTAATTCCAATTACGCCGGCATCTTCACAATTTACAGATTGAGTATTTTCATCCGGATATAAACATCTGTAAGTGGGTCCGTTTTGATAGTTAAAAACCGAAACCTGACCCTGAAACCTGAAAATAGAACCGTAAACCATTGGTTTATTTGTTACAATACAGGCATCATTTATAAGATATTTTATGGCAATATTATCCGTTGCATCAACAATAATATCATACTTTTCAAAGATTGAAATCGCGTTATTTCCAAATAATTTCTCAGCAATTGCATTCACTTTTATTGATGGATTCAAATCCGCGAGCATCAATTTAGCTTCATCAGCTTTGTATTTTCCAACAGCTGAACTTTTATAAATCACCTGACGATGCAAATTCGAAATTTCAATTACATCATCGTCAACAATTCCTATTTCACCCACGCCTGCCGCCGTTAAATAAGGCAATATTGAAGCTCCTAAACCTCCTGCTCCAATAACCAGCACTTTAGCTTTAGATAATTTATCCTGACCGGAATCTCCTATCTCAGGAAGTATAATTTGTCGGTTATAACGATCTTTCGTATTCATAAAACTGATTTTATCCTCCTGCAAAAGGAGGTAACAACGCCACAATATCACTTGTTTGTAAAGTGTAATCGGTCGCTTTTGGCACTATTTTCTGGTTGACTGCCACACTAAAAGACAATGATTCAAATTGGTATTTCTCTTCTAAATCCTGCAGTAATTCCTTCAGGGATATTTCAGAAAAAAATACTTTTTCGAACTCACATTTTGTCTTTTCCGCAACTGCTCCAAAATATTTTATCTCAATCATTATTCTAAATTTAAATTCTGAATCCCGATAGCTATCGGGATAAATTCTTAACTTTTTGTTCCTGAAAATAAGAAGTCAGTCCCGAAGTATTTTTAACCACTTCGCCAATCACAATAATAGCAGGTGACGAAATTTTATTTTCTAATACTAATTTACTAATCGTACTTATTGTTCCAACAACTTTTTGCTCTGTATTTTTTGTTCCGTTTTGGATAATTGCTATTGGCAAATCGTCGGTTCGGTTTTCCTGATAAATCGAAATGATTTCCCCTAATTTATGCATTCCCATCAAAATAACAACCGTTGCATTCGATTTTGAGGCTAAATTAACATCTTTAGACAATTCGTGATTGGATGTTGTTCCTGTAATTACCCAAAAACTTTCGGCTATTTGTCTTTGTGTCAAACTAATCCCAACCGAAGCCGGAACGCCTAAAGCAGATGAAATTCCGGGAACAACTTCTGTTGCAATTCCAAATCTTTCCACATATTCAATTTCTTCACTTCCTCTTCCGAAAATGAACGGATCACCACCTTTTAAACGCACCACATGTCCGTAACGATTTGCCATTGAAACAATCAATTCATTAATTTGATCTTGTGTATAAGCATGACATCCCAAACGTTTGCCTACAAAAACAATTTCTGCTTTTGTCGCGTATTGTAATAATTCTTCATTGACCAAAGCATCATAAAAAACAACATCAGCATTTTCTAACGCTTTTATCGCTTTTAAAGTAATCAATTCAACATCTCCGGGACCTGCGCCTACAATGGTCAGTTTTTGTGTTTTTAAATCTCACATAGCATTTAACTTAAATTGATATTCAGGTCATTTAATTCGTCAACCGAATTAATATTGGTTAAATGAAAGTTTTCACTTTCTTCAATCGTGATGATTTGATGCGGAACCTTTGCTATTAAATTCATCATTTTTAAATCGTCGCTATCAATTGCGCTTTTGATAACGGGTAATACTTTTTTAGAATAAATCCCAATCAACGGATGCATTCTGCTTTCAGAAGCAAAAACAGTAATTTCAGCCTCTTTATTATGTTTTGACATTAATTCCGATAATAATTCGGTCGAAATTAACGGAATATCACAACTCAGAATCAGATTAAATTCGGTTTCAGCATTTGTCAACGCCGTATAAATTCCGCCTAACGGACCTTTATCTATAATAATATCGGGTATTTTTTGATAACTCAGATAATCGTATTCTTTGCTATTTGTTATTAATTTTATTGTTGATGTAATGGGTAAAATGGCCTTGATTATATGTTCAATAAATGGTTTTCCCTGAAACAATACTAATCCTTTCTCTGATTGCATTCGAGAACTTTTTCCTCCACAAAGAATAAATACTGTTAGTGTTTCCATGATAATATACTTGTTTCAGGTTTTCTTGGTTTCAGGTTTCAAATTGAAATGAGAAAAAATTTTATCGCAAATTTTACAAAGGTTTTTCGCAAAGTTCGCAAAGTTTCATGCTTATTAATGGCTAAAATTTAGCAACAAAGTTCACAAAGCTGTATCTACTTGATCTGCAAAATCTGCGAGAAAAAAAAAACTACGTCCACTTTATTTTTAAATACCCTATAAAATCTGTTTCAAAAAATTTTACCGCAAAGTTTACAAAGGTTTTTCGCAAAGTTCGCAAAGTTTCATGCTTATTAAAGGCTAAAATTTAGCAACAAAGTTCACAAAGCAGTATCTGCTCGATCTGCAAAATCTGCGAGAAAAAATAACTACGTCAACTTTATTTTTAAATACTCTATAAAATCTGTTTCAAAAAATTTTACTGCAAAATTTACAAAGGTTTTTCGCAAAGTTCGCAAAGTTTCATGCTTATTAATGGCTAAAATTTAGCAACAAAGTTCGCAAAGCCGTATCAGCTTAATCTGCAAAATCTGCGAGAAAAAATAACTTTCCAACTATATCTCTTTTGCCACAGATTAAAGGATTAAAAAGATTAATCATGTTAATCTGTGAAATCTGTGGCAAAAAATAATTCAATAAATTTTTATACTTTACGGAAAAATCAATTTTATACTCGCCATTAAAATCACAACTCCCAAAACCATTTTTAGTGTTCTGTTAGAAAAATATCCACTTCCGTAGAATCCTCCAAGAACTCCACCAATAACTGCAATTGGGACTAAATAAAAACTTTCGATTGGAATTGTTTTTCCTCCCAAAAAGAATCCTAACATTCCGGCAAATGAATTCACGAAAATAAATAAACTCGAAATTGCCGCTGATTCTTTGACTGTTGCCCATCCTAAAAATAATAAAATCGGACTTAAAATAATTCCGCCGCCAATGCCTAACATTCCGGACAATAAACCAATTGCAAATCCTATTGCTAATGCAAAAGGTAATTTTATTTCAACTACTTCTTTTTCTTTAAAATTAAATATCCCGAATAATCTTAGCGCTGCAAAAACCAATACGATTCCTAAAACAATTTTATAAATTGTACTGTCTAATGTCACAAAACCGCCAATAAATGCTGCCGGAACTGAGGCAATAGCAAATGGATAAAACAGCTTTGGTTTGAAATAATTCATTCTGTAATAAAAGAAAAACGAAATACTCGAAACAAACAAATTCAACAACAAAGCCGAAGGTTTCATAATCGCCACCGGAAAAGCAAAAATCGTCATCAAAGCCAAATAACCCGATGCTCCGCCATGTCCAACACTAGAATATAAAAAAGCAATCACAATTAAGGCAAAGCTAAACAGGACAATATTTTCGGAACTAAGGAGATTCATAAGTTTTAAAATTGTTTTTTTTGTTTCAGATTTAATTTTGTTTCAGTTTTCTTTCTTTCAGGTTGCTATATGCTTTATTTTACACACTGCACTCTACGATTAAAAATCCTATTTCTAGAATCTTTACTCTCTGCAATCTATTTTCTTGCTTCTAAAATCTCTCTTCTAATTCTAATCTATCGGCAATAACGTTACCAATTCGCCTTTATTAATCGACTCAACATTATGTGGCACAACTAGTAAACAATTCGCAATTGCAAAAGTATTTAACATAGCTGAACTTTGCCCGCCCAAAACTGTAACGTGGGTTTCGTCATATAATGCTTTTAAAAACAATGTTTTTCCAGTTGTATTTGTAATATTATCATTTATTTTTCGAAGCAATTTATTTAAATGAATGTCTGAAAATCCCATTCTGTTTTTGATTGCCGGATAAACATAAATATAAAAATTAGTTAATGACGAAGCTGGATTTCCTGGCAAAGCAAAAACTAAAGTTTCATTTTTCGATCCAAAAAACATTGGTTTTCCGGGTCTTTGGTTGAGTTTATAAAAAAGTTCTGTTACATCATTTTGAACTAAAGCTTCTTTTACAAAATCATAATCTCCAACAGAAATTCCGCCTGAGATTAAAACAATATCATGTTTTTTTAAAATTTCTTTTAAAGCTTTTTTAGTTGCTTTAAGATTATCTTTTACTTTATAAACTTTTGCTTTTTTTATTCCGACATTTTGCAAAGCAGCCTGCAACATTACCGAATTACTTTCGTAAATTTTTCCTTTTGATAATTTCTCACCCGGTTCTACTAATTCATTTCCGGTTACCAAAATAGCAACTTTAGGTTTTTTATAAACTGAAATTTCAGTAATTCCCAAACAAGCTAAAAAACCAATTGCTGCTGGAGTAATCAAAGTATTGGCATTAAAAACAACTTCATCTTTACCAATTTGTTCTCCTTTACTTCGAACATTTTCAAATTGCTCCGGCATTCTGGTTATCAAAATCGAATCATCAGTAGCCATTACATGTTCCTGCATGACAACGGTATCAGCATTATTAGGAACAAATGCTCCTGTAAAAATCCTAACAGCTTCGTTTTCTTTCAGTTTAATTTTTGAATGATCTCCGGCTTGTGAAATCCCTACTATATCATATTGATGTTTTTCGCTGTGAATAAATGCATAACCATCCATAGCCGATTGGCGGAATGGCGGCATTGCAATTGGCGAATAAACTGTTTCTGCCAGAATATATCCCCGTGATTTATTCACTTGAATTTTCTGAACAGGCATTTTAATGCTATTCTCTGCAATAATCAATAAGGCTTCTTCGACTTGGATCATGGTTTGCTATTTTATTAAGCAAAAAATACTTATTACAAATATAAGTACTTTTACTTAGTTTAAATCATTAATAATCTAAAAATTTTAAAGAATATAAATTTAGGCTTAATTCTTCATATACTTCCAGAAAAAACGATAAATAGCTTTTTGAATTTTAATTAGCGAAGATTATTCGAATTATTTCCTTTAAAATTTCCGGAAGGTAAATAATACAACCATGCAAATCCAATGAAAAACAAAACCGCAGAAGCTATAAATGCAGGTAATAATATCTCTTTATTATTATCTAATGCATTATTTAATGAAGCATATAGCAACCAAATTTGGATACTTACATTCAATATTAAAATAAAAATAAGTGTCGAAAGTATATTGTTTAGTTTATTTGGATTAACCCGATTCTGACTTCTTCTAAAAGTACTCATATTGATTCAATTTAGGATTATAACTAACTTTCTTTGTGTTCTACAAGTGCTTTTACGTAAACGGCATTGTCTTTAAAAAATACTTCTAATTGCGGTAAAGCCCTTGGCGGCGGTCCTGCAATTACATCTCCGGTCATGGCATCAAATGAACCTTCGTGACACGGACAATGAATAATTCCGGTTCCGGGTTTGTAGAACACAGAACAGGAAAGATGAGTACATTTTTGTTCATAAGCCCTGAAATTGCCACTTTCAAGGTGAATTAATATATACGGAATTGTACTTCCTTCAATCACAAATCCTCTCGTTCCTCCTACCGGAACTTCGCTTTTATTGCATACAAAATGTTCGCCTTGTACACCTTCCTTTGGTAATAAATAAGCTTTTGCGGCAACAAATCCGCTGCCCACCATTAATCCGCCGGAAACAAAAGTCAGGAACTTGGCAAAATCCCTGCGGCTAACTTGTGTGGATTCCTGTTTTTTTATTGGGAAATCTTTTTTCCAGTTTTCATTTAAATTATCTTCTTTTGACATGGATATAGATTTAATATATTCTTAATTCATTACTTCCTTTAGGCATCATAATATTCACTTTGGTATTTACTGTTTCTTTACCGAAAATAAACGTATTGATTGGGGAACTATTTGGTCTCATTTCTTCGATTTCTGCTCTTGTTCCGTAAAACAAAGCGCCACTTGGGCAAACTGTTGCACACATTGGTTTTTTGCCTACGCTGGTTCTGTCATAACACATGGTACATTTCATCATTAAATCGTACTCTTCCATTTTTTTAGGAACCCCAAACGGACAAGCCATAACGCAATTAGAACAGCCAATACATCTCTCGGTATTTGCGGTATGAACAATCCCGAACTCGTCTTGCGAAATTGCATCGGCAGGACAAACATTTGCACAAACCGGATCTTCACAATGCATACAAACTTGTACGGTTGTTTGAATTGTTGAAGAACGTTCCACATAATTCACGCTTATCAGAGATTCCTGACCGTTTGTTTCACATTCTGCGCAAGCCATTTCACAGGCTTTACAGCCGATGCAGCGTTGCAGATCTACAAAAAACTCTTCGTTTTTATTGAAATTAGTTAAATTCATCGTGTCATTTTTTTATAGATTAAACACTTGCATAAGCTTGAGATTCTGTCGATGGCGGAGCAATTACTCCTTGCGGATCTAATAAACAGGCACAAACTTTAAATTCAGGAATTTTTGAAATAGGATCTAAAATACCGGTTGTGAGTTGATTTGCAGATTTTGCTCCAGGCCAATGATAGGGTATAAAAACAGTATCTTTTCTAATCGTCTCTACAATATTTGCCGGAAATAATCCTTCTCCTCTTCGAGTTGCAACTCTTACTAATTCGCGTTGTTTTATACCGTATTTTGCCGCCAGTTCCGGATGAATTTCTAACATTGGTTCCGGAAACTGATCTACCAGTTTACCAATTCGGCGTGTTTGTGTTCCGCTTAAATATTGCGAAACTACACGACCTGTAGTAAGTGTTATAGGGAATTCATCGTTTGTAATTTCTCCCGGTTCTCTATAAGGCGCAGGATTAAAATGTGCTTTTTTGTCTGGAGTTGCAAATACCTTATCTTCCCATAATCTTGGTGTTCCCGGATGATCATCTGTTGGACAAGGCCAGAAAATACCCATATTTTCTTCTACTTTTTTATACGATATTCCAAAATAATCTGCCGTTCCTCCTTTTGAGGCAACGCGCAATTCATTAAATATGGCTTCGCTATTTTCATAGGTAAATTTATCTTCTTCACCTAATCTTTTTGCCAATTCAAGAAATATCGATGTATCAGTTCTTGCATCTCCGGGAGGAGTTACTGCCTGACGAATTCTAATCACACGCCCTTCTGCCGATGTTGTTGTCCCTTCTTCCTCTTCTTGTAATGATCCCGCGAGAATAATATCCGCATGACGGGCAGTTTCATTCAAAAAGAAATCAATACAAACGTAAAACTCTAATTTTTCAAGCGCAGCTCTTACGTAATTATTATTTGGAAGCGAAACGAGCGGATTAAAACAAATCGAAATTAATCCTTTGATTTCTCCACTATGAATGGCTTCGATAATTTCATACGCCGTAAGTCCCTTTCCTGGCATATCTTTTTCATCGATTCCCCAGACTTCAGATATATATTTTCGATGTTCAGGATTTTCAATATCTCTATTTCCAGGTAATTGATCACATTTATGACCGTGTTCTCTACCTCCTTGCCCATTTCCTTGTCCGGTAATAGTTCCGTAACCACAATATGGTCTGCCAATTCTTCCTGTTGCTAAAACAAGATTAATACAGCCTAAAACATTATCAACACCTTTTGAGTGATGTTCGATTCCGCGTGCATGAAGTAAAAAACTTGTTTTTGCTTTACCCCATAATTCTGCAGCTTCTTGTATTTTATATTTATCAATTCCAGTAATTTCTTCTGCCCATTCCAGCGTATAATCTTTTACGGCATCGATTGTTTCCTGAAAACCTGACGTATAATTGTCAATAA
Source organism: Flavobacterium psychroterrae (assembly GCF_018380615.1). GTDB lineage: Bacteria > Bacteroidota > Bacteroidia > Flavobacteriales > Flavobacteriaceae > Flavobacterium > Flavobacterium psychroterrae. The sequence continues at coordinate 54,818 of NZ_JAGYVZ010000008.1, forward strand.
AATCATGATCAAGCATATCGTGATCGACTAAATATTTTAGCATCGCACCATACAAAGCCGAATCGGTTCCGGGTTTTACATCTAAATGCACATCAGCGGTTCTGGCTAACGGAATCATTCTTGGATCGATCACTATTAATTTGGCACCGCGATCTCTTGCTTTCCAGATCCAATGCGTTAATGTGGGGAAAGTTTCACTGATATTTGCTCCGGCTACGATAATTACTTCAGCATATTCTAAATCTGAATAATTGTTTGAAGCACGATCCAGACCAAAAGCTTTTTTATTTCCGGCTCCGGCACTTACCATGCAAAGTCTTCCGTTATAATCCAGATTTCTGGTTTTTAATGCAACGCGGGCGAACTTTCCAACCAAATAACTTTTTTCATTGGTTAGCGAAACTCCTGATAACATCGAAAAGGCATGTTTACCGTATTTTTCCTGAATTCTTTTAATTTCAGATACGGTTTTATCCATTGCTTCATCCCAGGTCGTTTTCTCAAAGCCTTTTCCTTCTACTCTTTTTAAAGGGCTTAGAATACGATCCGGATGGTTATTTTGTAAATAACGCTGAACTCCTTTTGGACACAAACGCCCTTCATTAAAAGGAAATTCCATCCAGGGTTCAAATCCTACTACTTTATTTTCTTTTACTAACAATTGAATTCCACACTGCATTCCGCAAAAACAACAATGTGTTTTTACCACTTCGTCCGGTTCATCTCTACCTGCGTAACCATCTTTTGGTGCATAGTTTAAATGCGGTCCAAAATCTTCAATAATCTTTTCTGTTGATACGGGTAATTTTGCCATTTCTTTTTTGTTTCTTTTGTTTCAGGTTTCTTTTGTTTCAGGTTTCCTGTTTCGTGCTTGTTTGTTCAGGTTTTTGGATTGTGTTGATTTAACCGCAAAGTTCACAAAGGTTTTTCGCAAAGTTTCGCAGAGATTTTTTAAATTAATTTTTTAATATTTATCCAAGTTCACAAAGCTTTGGGCAAAGATTTTAGAACGTAGCTTGGCGAACCTTTTTTGATAGAAAACAACTTTACACAAGCCTAAAAACTTCAAAACTTTGCGAAAAACCTTTGCGAACTTTGCGGTAAAATTATGTTCCAAGTAAAGTAACCTGAAACAAAAAAAACCTGAAACCTGAAACTCTTTTCTTTATCCAAATAAATTCCCGCCATTTTCAAGTCTTGCTTTTAAATGTGCTTTTGCTAAACGGGATCTTTTTCCTTCGGGGCTTAAATCGAGGTGTGAAGTTCCGTCTTCATGGGTAAAATCAAAACCTAATTGTTTGGTAACGATTTTTAAATCATTGATATGAAGCTGTGTTGCAAATTCTTCTCCTGTATGCGGACAAACTGCCATTCCCATTTTGATACCTTCTTTTTTGTAAATATGCGCTCCAATTTGTGCCGGACGCTGAATTATGTGAAAGAATTTCCCAAACGGAATCCATATTAAAAACATAATTACTGTTACGGCATGAATTACTGCGAGGAAATCATATGCAAATCCTTTCATAAACTGATATGAATACGTAAGACACAATCCTGTTACTGATATCGCAATCAGTAAAATAAGCGGTAATAAATCTCCCTCAAATGTTTGGGTTGCAATTAAACCGGGATTTGTCAATCGTCTTCGTAAATAATAAACTGAGCCAAATATTACCAGCCATGAAGACCAGTTTAAGGCGTGAAAAATCAAAAATGCTAATACAGATCCTATCTGGAAATCCATCATTTTGAATCCAAAAAAATGAGCTTCGTAAATTGAGATGGAATTGGGTGCCAGCGTAAAATGAATCCATCCAAATGTGAGCGGAATCGTAATTGCAAATGCCGACAAACATCCTATGGCAATACAAAAATGTGCTGCCCAACGGTATTTGCTTCTGGGATAAATGAATTTTTGAACTACAATATTTTCTACGGATTCTTTACCTAAAAACCACATATGAGAAAAGATTTTTCCCGTAAACAGAAATTTAATGCTTCGTTTAAAATACATCCACGTTGGGGGACGCTGTATCCAAACTGAATATCTGTAAACGATTCCGAAGAAAGCGAATATGGTTCCGAATAAATAGGTGACTAATGCGGCATCAAAATTTTGCAATTGTCTTGATCCGTAAAAAACTAGTACAATAGTTAATGCAGAAACAAGAGTTGCAACAAGTAAAGCTTTGGTATTAAACGTTTTATTTTTCATCCTTAATTTTATTTAATGATTACTAGTTAACTTGGTTTCTCACAACCTTTACGATTATAGAACCACCAATTGATACCTGTAGCTAAGATAGTGAAAATTGCCACGCCAATAAAGAACTGATTTACAGTACCATTAGCAGAAAGATTATTTCCTATTAATTTAGAAAAGATAAAGGGTCCAAATGCTGCGATTGCTGCTGTCCAACCAATAACTCCGGCTGCCTGGCGCTGATTTTCGGCAAAAATAATTGGATACTGTCTAAAAGTTCCTGCGTTTCCTATTCCGGTAAAGAAGAACATTCCTAAAATTACGGCTACAAAAAGAGGGAATTGATCCATACTTGTTGGCGCCACTAATCCTTCTGTAACTAATAATATTGAACCTGCCAAAATTCCTAAACCTGTAATTGTTGTCAATATTGCTCCTCCCACTTTATCGGCTATAAAACCAAAAGCAATTCTACTTGCAGAACCAATAAGCGGACCGTAAAAAGCATAAACTAAAGGATCCGGCGCATTAGGAAAATCTCCGTATAAAAATTTGATCATTAACGGAAACGCTGCTGATAAACCTGCAAATGTCCCGAAAGTCATTACATATGTAATAGTACAATACCAAGTATGTTTATTAGAAAAAATATCCATTTGCTCTCTAACAGAAGCTTTCATTGGAATACTTCTTAAATAAAACCAGCTAATGATGGACAAGAGAATTAAAAAGGGAACATACCAAAATGCCGCTGACTGTAAGTATATTGCTGTGTTTTTAACCGCAGTATTTTTAGGACTGATGTCGTTTAAGATTTTTTCAGCCATCTTTGGGTTTGCATTTGCAATAGCCTTCGCTTTTACTTTTGTTGGCAATGAAGTGAAAAGAATTACTTTATCATCTGATTTTATGGATGCATTTACTGAGTCAATAACAGTTTTCTTAACGTTTGTCAAGATTCTGGCTTGTACATCAGGATCTAAAGCTGCAAAAACTTCTTTTTGTTTTTGAATACTGGCATTCTGAAAAACTACTATCGCTTCTTTATGATCAATACTTGTAAATACTGACGCAGCACCAAAAATACTGACACTTATAATAAGTGGTGTAACAAATTGAGCTACTGAAACTCCAAAATTTCCAATTCCGGCCTGAATTCCAAGTGCTGTTCCTTTAAGTCTTTTAGGAAAAAACAAACTTGTACTTGGCATATAAGAGGAGAAATCTCCTCCGCCAAAACCAGTTGTAAAAGCTAATAATGCAAATACCCAAAACGGTGTATTGATGTCCATAACCGCAAAACCAATTCCTATTACCGGAATTAATTTAATGGCTGTCGCAAACGAAACTACATGTCGCGTACCGAATATTGGTAATATAAAAGTGTGAATAATTCTCAGAAAACCCGCCGCCAATCCAGGAATTGCTGTTAACCAAAAAAGCTGATCTTTAGTAAAACGAAAACCCAATCCCGGTAACTTCACCGCTATAACGCTCATCATAAACCAAGAGGCAAACGATAATATTAATGTAAGTGTTGTAATTGTTAGTGTTTTCCATGCGATTTTACTTCCGCCAGAACTCCAAAATGCTTCATCTTCAGGTTCCCATTTGTCTAACCAAGTTTTCATATTTTTTATTTTATTTTTTAATTATTATTTTCAATTTCTCTGGTAAAATCAGGTGATTTTAAGCGCATTGCATTTATAATAGTTCGATGCATCCACAATAAACACAGCACAGAAACTATAAAAATAAAGATCCATGAACTGGTCCAGAGTCCGGTGTAATTAAGAAGATATCCAAAGATAATAGGCCCCATAAATCCACCTAAGCCACCTATTAAACCAACCATTCCTCCTACTACACCAACTTCATTGGGGAAATATTCCGGAATATGTTTATAAACCGCGGCTTTCCCAATTCCCCACGAAATACCAATCAGGATTACTAAGATTACATATACCCAAAGATTAGCGCTAAACTTGATTTGTGTGATTCCTTCTGCCAAAAGCTCTTTCTTTTTTACTTCCTGATTTTGTTTGACTACAATTTCCTGCCATGAAGTTTTTACAGGAAAAACAGCTGTTGTATGATCTTCAGAAGTTTGTTTTATATTGATTTTATGAACCTTACCATTTACAACAACTGAATTTGCAGCAACTTCGATAACAACGCCATTAGTTGTGGACAAAACTCCCGGACCAGCGGTAAAAATTTCCATTTTAGGGAACATCAATAAAAAACTAATTACTATTGATGAACCTAAAACCCAATACATTACTTTTCGTGCGCCAAATTTATCTGATAAATAACCTCCAAAAGCTCTGATTATTCCGGATGGCAAACTGAACATTGTGGCAAACATTCCGCCCATTACAAGCGATGTATGATAAACATTCATAAAATTGGGTAATAACCATTGTGAATAGGCAACAAAAAAACCGAAGACTAAAAAGTAGTAGGCTCCAAATCTCCAAACCCTGATATTTTTAAGCGGAGATAGTAATTCTTGCATTGTTTTTGAAACTCCTTCATTGGTTTTATTTTTCGCAAAAACAATAAAAAGTATTCCTATAAACACCAGAATGGCACCATAAATTATTGGCAACATTTTCCATCCGTTTTGCGGATCCGTTTCTGATAAGTTGTTTAATAAAGTTGGAGCAATAAAAGTGGTAATTGCTGCGCCGGCATTTCCCATTCCGAAAATACCCAGAGCCCTTCCCTGCCAGTTTTTAGGATACCAAATTGAAGTATATCCTATTCCCACGGCAAAGCTTGTCCCTACTAATCCGAAGAAAAAACTTAATACAGCAAAACTCCAGAATGAGTTCGCTAAAGGAAGCAGAAAAAGTGGAATCGAACACAACATCAACAAAATAGAAAATACTATTTTACCACCAAATTTGTCTGTTAAAATCCCTATTGGAAGTCGAAAAATTGAACCTGATAAAATAGGAATTCCTAACAACCAGCCAGTTTCAACTACAGTCCAGTTAAATATCCCTTTATCAACAAGATAGGTTACTAAAACACCATTTAATGTCCAGCAAGCAAAACAAATTGTAAATGCTAATGTGTTTAAAAATAAAATTTTGTGTGATTGAGACAGATTACTCATATAAAAATATTAAATACCTAATTTTAATTATTAATGAAGTAAACTTCCTTAATAAAAGCAAAATTAAATTGTTAGATTCTTACAACATATGATATATATCATATTAAAAAGACATTTTTATCTTTAATATTAAATAAACAACAACTACTTAACTACTAAATAGTTTAAAAAATAGTATTTATTGATTTTTCTGAAACAGAGGCTTTTAGAGCGAAATTATTTTCTGTAAGAATAATTTCATGTTGTATTGGCGTGACATAATTTTAGTTTTAAAATTATATGGCTTCCAATATCAAAATAATGTTCCTTTTAATTTTTTAAAACGAAAATTCTATACGCTAAAAGTAAGAAAAATATCCACACTAAAACCTTAATTATTAATTATTTAAAAAAATATAACTAAGAATTATCTTAACATAATACTACTAGCATAATTATAAAACTCAATTTTAATGTTATTATCTACCTTATTATTTTGCTTTATTTGGTTAAACCTATTTGTTCAAATAATATGGTAAATGGATTAAAAATTTGATTCACTCGACGTTTTTTGCTTATTTATCAATTAGTTAAAGATTTAAAAATTAGTAAATCAAGTATAAAATACTACATTTTTGTTCTTATAAAAGTGATCAGCTGAATATCTATTGTATCATACAAAACAATATTAAAAAACTAAAAATCAGTACTTTACATTTAAAAGAAATTATATATTGAATCTCAATTATAACTTTTTTAAAAAAAATTGAGGAAATTTTTGGATTTTATTATATTAAAATTAACTTTATCTATAGGATTAGTAGAGTATAAAAATATTTACAACCATAAAGAATTATATTTTGAAAACAACCGAAAGCATATCACATTACATTCTTCCTAAAAAATATACTTATAACACTTTTTGTTATATGTGCTTCTGTTGCTAATTCTGAGCAATTTTTTCGTTTGCATTCGATTCTCCTTTTACATCGAATAGATTTAAAAACGAAACTTTCTAACTACCGTAAAATATTTATTAAAAATTACAAAAGTCTGTTTGATACCCATTTGTATCAAAAGGATTGTTGAAATATATCTATAATTTAAAAAGAAAAAACAATAACTAATAAAAACTAAAATGAAGAATATGCAAAGCAGTTGCTGTAAATAAAAAAAGCCATTTCTGCGGCAACAGAAATGGCGAGGCTTAAAGAACATTTATCACTAAACCAAGATTACCCATTAGAGAGTTGAAAATTCAACTTTCAGGGCGCCTTGTTAATTACTTAAAACCAGTACAAAGAAATGAAAAATTTTTTAAAAATAAACTCATTACTATTTCTCCTGCTTGTCACGGCAGGAATTAATGCCCAAAATACAACGCCGCTTATACAGTCTAAGCTAGACGGAACCGTTGTAGACGATGTTACAAATCAGCCTATCATTGGAGCTTCGGTTGTGATTAAAGGTACAACTCACGGTGTTCAAACGGATGCTGAAGGGAAATTTTACTTTCAAACCGGACAAAAATTTCCGTATACTTTAATTGTAAGTTATATTGGATATAAAAAAGCGGAAATAATTGTAGATAAAAATCCAATCACAATAAATTTAAAAGAAGAGCGTCAGGAATTAGATGAATTAGTGGTTGTAGGTTACGGATCTCAAAAACGAAAAGACATTACAGGTTCTGTAGCATCTGTACCAAAAGCAAATTTAGCACAAGTAACCTCATCTGCAGATAATTTATTACGCGGTGCCATTCCGGGAGTGGTAGTTACACAAAGTTCCGGTCGTCCGGGAGCATCTTCAAGCGTTCGAATTCGTGGAGGGAACTCGATTACAGCAGGTAACGAACCACTTTATGTTGTTGACGGAATCTTAATTTATAACGACAATAATAATAGTTCAGCCGGAGTATCTAATGCAGGTGCAAGTGTCAATGTCCTTTCTACCATTAATCCCGGTGATATTGAATCGATTGAAGTACTAAAAGATGCATCTGCAACTGCAATTTACGGATCTCGTGGTGCAAATGGAGTTGTAATTATTACGACTAAAAAAGGAACGAAAGGACAGGATAATATTTCGTATCAGGGGTATTTCGGATTTCAGAATGTTTCGAAAAAACTGAATTTAATGAACGCCAGTCAATGGGCTAGTTTACGTAATGATGTTCAGGCGAGTATTGGTCAGGCACCTGCTTTTTCAGCAGCTCAAATCGAAGCTTTCAAAACTTCAGGAAGTTATAACTGGCAAGATGCTATTTTTAGAACTGCGGCTCCGGTACAAAATCATCAGTTATCATTTTCCGGTGGCGATGAGCGTTCAAGATATGCGATTTCGGCTGGATATTTTCAACAGGACGGAATTGTAATTGCATCTGATTTCAAAAGAATTTCACTTCGTGTTAATTACGAAAGAAATTACTCTGATAAATTCAAATTTGGCGTAAATGCCAATTACAGTAATTCGGTTTCAAATGGTGTAGGAACAAATGGTGGTGCATCTGCAGGAAGATCTCCAAGCCCGTTAGTTGTTGCATTGTATCAGCCACCTGTAGTGCCTATTAAAAATGCTGACGGAAGTTATAATTTAACTAATAATCCTTATTCAACGGCGGTTAACGGAATCATTGGGAACCCAATAAACGATTTGGTGAGTACCACTAATGAAACCAAAATTAACAGAATCCTGACGAGTTTATTTGGCGAATATAAAATTACCAAAAAACTGACTGCAAAAGTAGCCGTTAGTGGGGATGTATTAGATACAAAACAAAATTATTATGCTCCGTCAACAACAACAAGCGGTGCAGGAACTAAAGGATTAGCCTCTGTAGGAAACCGATTAGTAAGTTCTGTTTTAAACGAAAATACCCTGAATTACAATACTACTTTTGGTGAAAACCATAAATTCTCTGCTTTAGGTGGTTATACGCTTCAATATACAAAAGGAGAAGTGGTGAATGCCGGTGCGAATACATTTGTAAATGATGCCAATACTTATAAAGCTTTGCAAGATGGTGTTCCTGTAAAACCTTATAGTGATGCATTCGAAAGTGTTTTGAAATCATGGTTAACAAGAGTCAATTATTCTTATAAAGGAAAATACAACTTTACACTTTCTGCCCGTGCAGATGGTTCTTCAAGATTTGGATCTGAATCTCTTTGGGGATATTTTCCATCAGCCGGATTCTCATGGAATATTACCGATGAAAATTTTGCCCAAAACATTAAAGGTGTAACCGAAGCCAAACTTAGAATCACGGCTGGAACAACTGGAAATCAGGAAATAGGAAATTACCTTTCGCTTGCGCAAATGGGTTCTGTAAACTACGCTTTTGGAGGTACTTTGCAAACCGGTCTTGCTCCTACCCGATTAGCAAATCCGGATTTGAAATGGGAAAAAACAGATCAGTATAATGTTGGTTTAGACTTATCATTATTGGATAGAAAAATAAATTTTGTTTTTGATGTGTACTACAAAAAAACGAATGATTTATTGATTAATGTACCTATTCCTTTAGCTTCAGGATATGCTACGGTGCTTCAAAATATTGGTGGGGTTGAAAATAAAGGTATTGAAGTTGGTTTAATTACTGAAAACATCAAAACAGAAACTTTCTCCTGGAATTCCAACATCGTTTTTTCTGCAAATAAAAACAAGGTAGTTTCGATAGGAAACGGAGTTAATCAGTTTTTTCCTGTAGTTCCAAATGGTTCATTATTGCAACAACAACCCGTTACGGTAAAAGTAGGTTTGCCTTTGGGAACTTTCTGGGGATATAAAACCAATGGCATTTTCCAGACTCAGGAAGAAGTAAATACACAGCCAAAAATAAACAGTTTAGCCAATACGAAAGTTGGAGACAGAAGATATGTTGACACGAATGGCGACGGCGTAATTTCGGCTCTTGACAAAGGAAACCTGGGAAGTTCTCAGCCTAAATTTGTTGCAAGTTTCAGCAACACGGTTTCTTACCATGATTTTGATTTAAATTTTTCTTTTCAGGGATCTTATGGCGCAAAAATATTCAATGCTTTGAATCAGCAATTAGAAATTTCGACTCTTGGAACAAATGCTAATGTTACGCTTGATGACCGCTGGACACCTACAAATACAAATACTGATGTACCAAGAGCAACAAGTTCTCCTTTGGGAATTGTTTCTGAGCGTTATGTTGAAGATGCTTCTTTTGTAAGATTAAAATTGATCACTTTAGGATATACTTTACCTAAAAGCGTTTCTAAAAAATTAGGAACAAAAAGCATCAAATTCTACATATCTGCCGAGAATCTAATTGCATGGACAAAGTACACGGGTTATGATCCGGAGGTAAGTTCATACGAACAAAATAACTTATATCCGGGAATTGATTTTGGTTCTTATCCAAATTCTAAAACCTTCATTTCCGGTCTGAATCTAACTTTCTAAGTAAAAAACATACACCATGAAAAAGATAATAATAACAATCATATTAAGTGCCGGTTTATTTACATCGTGCACGGATCTGGAGGTAACACCAACCTCTTTTGTAACCGAAGATAATTATTTTAAAACCCAGGATGACGCTATTGCTAGTGTATCAGCAGTTTATGCATCGTTAGCACTTGATCCGGGAGAACAAAGTTTATTTGGTCGAAATTTATATTTCTTAACAGATATGGCTACAGATTATGCTGCGGCGGGAGTTTCGGCAACAAACCCGCAAGTACGAGCTTTAAGCAGTTTGACTCATGATGCAACTTCAGATCGTGTTCAGGTTGCGTGGCGCCAAATTTACGCCGGAATCAACAGAGCCAATGTTTCTATAGATAATATCCCAAAAGTAGCAGGAACAGAAGCTGTTAAAACAAGATTAATCAACGAAGCAAAATTTATTAGAGGATTATTGTACTTTCAGGCAGTTCGGCTTTGGGGCGGAGTTCCAATCATTTTGCACGAACCAACTTCTATTCAATTAGAAAGTTTAAAATCAAAAAGAGCTACTGTAGATGAAGTTTATGCTCAAATTATTTCAGACCTAAATGCTGCCGAAGCCTTACCTGCAACTTATCCTGCCACAGATGCCGGACGTGCAACTTCAGGAGCTGCAAAAGCAATTTTAGCCAAAGTTTATCTAACGAGAAAAGATTATCCAAATGCCATTTTAAAAGCAAGGGAAGTGATTAATGGTGGTTACGGATACGGACTTTTTGAAAGCTTTCAGGATATTTTTACCAAAACAAAAAAGAACGGGAAGGAGCATATTTTTTCTGTGCAATTTGAACCCAATATGGCAGGAAACGGATCAAGCGGAAGTACGTTTCAATCTACTTCATTTACAGGATTTACAGCCACAGAACCGGCAGATATAATCTCAGATGTTGCTTTGTTCTATGATATTTATGCTCCCGGAGATACCCGCAGAGATGTAAGTTATGCCAAGACATTACCAATTCCCGGAACGGCAAATATTTATACTTTTCCTAAACCGATCTTTAAAAAATACCTTGATTTAACCAATTTGGCAACTCCCGGAAATGTGGCAATTAATTTCCCTGTTATTCGTTACGCTGATATTTTATTGTCTTTGGCGGAAGCCATAAACGAGCAAGGAACGCCAACGCCGGAAGCTTACGAATTAATCAATCAGGTGAGAAGAAGAGCATTTGGAAAAGCAATTACAACGCCGGATGCAACGGTAGATTTAGCAGGATTAACGCAAACGACTTTTAGAGCAGCAATTCAGGAAGAACGCAAAAAAGAATTTGTTCAGGAAGGACAACGCTGGTTTGACTTAGTTCGCTGGGGAACTCTGGTTACGGAAATTAAAAAAGTGACTGCAAAAAACTCCGTGTCTGAAAGAAATAATCTATATCCAATTCCGCAAAGCGAAAGAAATATTGATCCGGTAGGTTTACCACAAAACCCTGGATATTAACTAACCACAACCAAAAAATTAGAATTATGAAAAATTATCCATTTAATACTACAATCAAAAGTCCTAACAAAGGGCTTTTGATTACTGCGTTGCTTGTCGCGCAATTGGGTTTTGCCCAGAATAATCCAAATGCTGATTTTAAAGGTGTTATTGGGAAAACCTTAGCCGACTCTAAAGAATATTGGCCAGAACCTGTAAAAGCGCCAAAAGGTGCGCCCAATGTAATCTGGATTTTATTGGATGATGTTGGGTTTGGAGCTTCAAGCGCATTTGGAGGATTGATTCAAACCCCTACTTTTGATGAATTAGCCAATAATGGTTTACGTTATACCAATTTTCATACAACAGCAATTTGCGCTCCTACCCGTGCGGCAATTTTAACCGGAAGAAATTCTGGAAGAGTGCACGTTAGCGGATTTTCTCATACTATTTTATCAGCTGGTTTTCCGGGTTGGGATGGTAAAATTCCATCAGATAAAGGAACAATTGCCGAGATTTTACGTGATAATGGATACAACACTTTTGCCGTTGGTAAATATGGTGTTACGCCAGATGAAGACGCTAAAGATGCGGGTCCGTTTGATAGATGGCCAACCGGAAAAGGATTTGACCACTTCTACGGATTCTTAGGTTCTCAAACAGATCAGTACAATCCTGACTTAGTTGAAGATCAGGTTCATATTACACCAGACGGTCGTCATTTAAACGAACTTATTACTGATAAAGCCATTAGTTTTATTCAGAAACAACAAAAAGCAGCACCGGGAAAACCGTTCTTTTTATACTATGCGCCGGGAGCGGCTCATGCACCTCATCAGGTTGCTACAAAATGGAGCGATCCCTATAAAGGAAAATTTGACAAAGGCTGGGATGCGTATCGTGAAGAAGTTATTGCGAACCAAAAGAAATTGGGCGTAATTCCGGCAAATGCAGTATTACCGGAACGCAATCCTTTAATTACCGACTGGAAAAAACTAACTCCGGATCAAAAGAAAGTTTATGCAAGATTCATGGAAGTGTATGCAGGATTTTTGACTTATACGGATTATGAAATTGGAAGAGTTGTGAATTATCTTAAAGAAACCAATCAATTAGAAAATACCGTAATTTTTCTGGCTATTGGAGATAATGGCGCCAGCAAAGAAGGAACTACAGAAGGAACAATCAATCAGAGTTTGTTTTCTCAGGGAAAATCTGATGAAGAAAATCTTCAGACGAATGTAGCCAACATTGACCAGATTGGAACTGCAAAAGGTTTGAATACTAATTATCCTTTAGGATGGGCTCAGGCAACGAATGTACCTTTTAAGAACTGGAAACAAGATGCACAATCTGAAGGAGGAACGCATAATCCGCTGATTGTTTATTATCCAAAAGGAATCACGGAAAAAGGCGGAATCAGAAATCAATACAGTCATGTAACAGATTTATTGCCTACAACACTTGATATTGCAGGAATCAAGGCGCCGGAATATATCAAAAATGTGAAACAGGATATTATTCAGGGATCTTCATTATACGCTTCCTTAAATGATGCTAAAGCCGAGTCATTGCACAAAGTTCAATATTATTACATCTTTGGAAACAGAGCCATTTATAAAGATGGATGGAAAGCCGGAGCAGCGCATTTACCGGATTCGTTTGCAGTAAAAAAATCTTTAAGCAAAAATGAAAAACCTGTAGAAAGCAATTTTGATACTGATGTTTGGGAATTATACAACCTGAACGAAGATTTCAACGAACGTAATAATCTTGCTAAAAAATACCCTGAAAAATTAGCCGAACTTCAAAAACTGTTTGATGAACAAGCCAAAGAAAATAATGTTTATCCGTTAATTGACTGGCAGGATGTGTACAACAGAAGAATTCATAATACTGGCGCCGACAAAGGTAAATCGCTTCAGGATTTGATTAAACAAGTAACAAAACCGGGAGATGCAAAAGGAAGCACTAATTAATAAATAACCAATTATTCAGAGCTATTTCATCTTCTGCGAAAGCAAAATGAATAGCTCTGATATTAAAAAATAAATTATGGCAGCAACAAAACCAATTTTGAAAAGAGGCATTTTTGCCTTGATTCTTGTAGTAATTGCAGTAAGTTTTTACTACTTAACAATATGGATTACTCCGTATTATGTGCAAAAAAAGTTTGCCGAAAAAAGTTTGGGTGATGTCAATACACCAAGATTTGGAGATCAGCCCAATGCTGAAAACAGCAGAGTGATTCCGTTACCAAATCCTGACTTTTTGTATTCTACAATTAATTATGATTTGAACGATAGTGTATTGAAAATCTCAGGAATTGTTCCGGATTCGACTTATTGGTCCATATCTGCATATCAGGAAAACACGACTAATTTTTTTGTTGAAAACGAAGAAAAAGTAAAAGCAAAATTCGAATATTATTTAGCCCCTGAAGGAAGTAAATCTGAAGTTTTGAAAAATATTCCGAAAGAAAAAATCATTTACAGTCCAACGACAAAAGGTTTGATTTTGTTTCGCTATCTGGTTTCAAAAGCATATCCGGTAAAAACATTAGCAGAATTGCAACATGGAGTTACGGTAGAGAAATTAGGGAAATAAAAGTTCCGGCAAGTTTATCAGGTTTAACCCGCAATCAAAATGTCGATTATACTGTGAAGAATGAATTAAAAATCCATCCCTGCAATACGTTTCGTTCCTCTGATACTCTTAATAAAATTCCGTAGGAATGATTTATTTTGTAGCCGGGGATTTCAATCCCCGGAAACACAAGTAATGAACAATCCGACAAAGATTAGAAAATTCAGCACGGAGTTTCTAGTGTGACCCTTCCTTCGTCAGGATGACAAAAAATGCGAATAAAAACAAAAACATTCAACATTAAAATAATAAAAATGGCTTTAAATCAAAAAATTAAAAAGATAGGACTTGGTGTGGCATTGATTATTCTGTCTATCATATTTGGGAGTGCTGTTGGGGTTTACAATATTAAATCCGGCAAAAGCAGTTCGCAGCGAGTAATTGGCAATTGGTCTACAGTTGATAAAGATAAAGATCTTAGTACAGCCGATTTGCTGACAATAGCGCAAGTAGCGGTTTACGGACCTTATGCGCTAACAAAAAAAGAGGTAATCTATTTGAGCACAAGTACAGACAGCGACGGAAACGCATAGATCCTAAATCAGAATATGTAATTAGCGGAAAAAAGCTTGACGCCAAATATTGGAGTATTACGGCGTATGATGAAAATGGTTTTTTAATTAAAAATCCAATCAATAAATACAGCTATAATCTTGAAGATGTAAAATATGAAGCCGATAGTATATCGTATAAAATCAATTTATCAGGAGTTGAGAAAAAAGAAAACTGGTTGCCAATCAATGATGTTAAAAAAGCAACCTTAATCATTCGTTTGTATTTACCATCAGAAAAAGTACGTGACAATTTAACGGTGGAAACACTCCCAACAATTCAAAAAGTAAAATAATCAGTACAAATTATAACAAATTATGAAGAATTAATTAAATAAAACTCTACTAAATCCATAGAATTAGAAGTTTATTTTATTTATTTTTACATTTTCCAAAACGTACTGATTTTCAATACAGTTATAAACATAAAAATTAAAAATCATGAAAAGAGTAGATTATGAAATTATAGGAAAAAAAATTGTCGTGGGAGCGATCGTTTTTTTAGTTCCGCTGGCTATTTTGGCGGGAGGTTTAGCATTAATTAGTAATTTTTTAAAATAAAAATCATGGCAGCAACAGATCACAATTCAAAAAGTAAACTAACACGAGATTTAAGCATTAGCTTATTAATATATTCACTTCCGGTAGTGGCAATTTTTCTTTATTTTAAATTGACAAATGGTTTAATAACAGAATCCCATATCACATTACCCGCATTTTTAGAATTTGCACAACCTGCATTTCAACACATCCGCACTTGGGGATTAATTGTTTTTATGCTCGTTTTAGGAGCGATTGAATTTGCAGCAGGTTTATATGATGACGAATGGACTGGCGAAGAACGCAAAATAGACATTGTTTGTTTCCTTGCGCCAAAATTGCTTTTACCACCTGTAATCGCGTTTTTCAGCTTGACTGCTTTACCATATTTAATTCCTCATTTGGCAAACTCACTTTCATGGGTTCCGTTTTGGGGAGGATTTTTCCTTATTGCAATTGCCGATGATTTAACCCAATATTGGTACCACCGTTTGCATCATCAGGTTACGTTTTTATGGCGTTTTCACAGAACACATCATTCGGCTCCTTATATGGGAATGGCGATGGCTTCAAGACAAAACTTCATTTACACTGTTCTCTTTTCTCAAATATACTTAACTGCAACTTTAACCTTTTTAGGTTTAGGTTTACCGGCTTTGTTTGTTTTGGTTATCAAAAGTATCATCACATTAGGAGCACATTCGAGTATTGCATGGGACAAACCATTTTACAAATACAAAGTTTTACATCCTTTTGCGTGGGTTTTAGAAAGATTAATCTCTACTCCTGCTACGCATCACGCACATCACGCAGATACTAGCGGAGACGGAGTTGGACATTTTAAAGGCAACTTCGGGAATATGTTTTTCATCTGGGATATGATTTTTGGTACGGGTTTAATCACTCGTAAATTTCCAAAATCATACGGAATGAAATCCTACAAACAGGAAGAATGGTACGCACAATTTTTATGGCCAATATTCAAATCTAAAAAAGAAGGAAGCGCATTAGCTGAAGGTGTTTTAGCAGTTCCGTTAAAAGCAAAAGCAGAACCTGTTATTGCCGAAAGCCCGGTTTATTACGACGAACCGGCACAGGTATAAAATCAGGCAGAAATAAATTAAATAAACCCATTGGTATAATTATTTTTTAACACATAGAAACATAGAATTATTGAACTAAAAAAAAGGCGTTTCACTTGACTAAACACACATAGCTATGTGTGAGAAACTAGTTTCTTTTTTCTTCTTTCAAAAAACATAAAATCTATGTTTCTATGTGTTTAATTATTTTTTTGTGCATTACAACGGGTTAAATAAGAATTGGTAGTGTATTCAAAATAGAACTTGAATACACTGTTGTTTTATAAAAACATAAATATGCAAAATAAAATACTTAAAAACAGTATTACAACATTCCTCCTGCTCTTTACAATTCTAGGGTTTTCGCAGGAAAAAAGCGCGAATGTTTTATTGGATGCTTTTTATTCGAAAATTAAAAGCCAAAAAAATCCACAGATAATTGATGCCAGAGGTCCGGATGAATTCGCCTTAAATCATATTGAAGGCGCTTTAAATTTTAATCTGAAATCAGAGAATTACGAAAAAGCTGTTTCGGCTTTAAATACTTCACAACCCGTTTTTATTTATTCGATTGCCGCTTACAGAAGCGGTTTATTAGCGAATGATTTACTTAAAAAAGGATTCTCTGAAGTCTATATTCTTGAAGGCGGAATTGCAGCCTGGATTGGCGGTGGAAAACCTTTTTATACGAATCTGAAAAGTAAATTAACGCTTCCGGAATACAAAAAAATCCTCGTTGACAATGAATATGTTTTGGTTGACATTGGTTCAAAATATTGCGCGACCTGCAAAACGGTAAAACCAATTTTAGAAGATCTTAGAACGCAATATGGTGAAAAACTAAAAATTGTTCAAATCGAATTAGAGGAAAGTCCGCAAGTAATCGCCGACTTAAAAACCGTAAAAGTTTTCCCGACTTTAATTTTATACCAAAAAGGCAAAATTGTTTTCAAAAAAGACGGTTTAGGCGATTTGAAAAATGATGTTGATGTGGTTTTAGCTTTGAAATAATTGCCATTTTTTTGTCATTCCGATTTCTATGATAAAATCAAATCTTTTTGATATTGGATTTGGTTTTTATTTCTCGCAGATTTTGCAGATTGAGCAGATTTTTATTTTGACAAAGACTGTCATCCCGAGGAACGAGGGATCTCCGTTAGTAGCTCGACAATCTAAATATACTTTGTGTTAGTTTCTTGTGAAGATCCCTCGTTCCTCGGGATGACAAAAATGCGCATAAAAACTTTGACAAAGATTATCACTAAGTCCATTATTTCTAAAACCAAAAAACATGGCATTATCAAAAACAAAAAAGATTGTTTTTCCAATCCTGATTATAATCGCTATTCTGGCTATATTTTTATTCTGGCCCATCAATACAGATGGAACCTTAATAAAACCGGACAAAAAATTACTTGAAGGAAAGGTGGCATTTCTATCAAGGAAAGTTCCCACAGACACTACCTTCAAAAAACCAAATATCATTATTCTTCTTGCCGATGATTTAGGGAAATATGACATTTCGTTATACGGAGGAAAATCGACACCAACGCCACAAATAGATTCTCTTGCAGCTTCGGGTGTAACATTTCAGGATGGTTATGTTTCTGCTTCAATTTGTTCACCTTCGCGTGCGGGAATTTTAACCGGACGTTATCAGGAACGTTTCGGACATGAATTTCAACCGGGAGATCGGTATCCAAAAAACAATCTGGAATATTATGGTTTCAAGTATTTAATCAATACAAATGGCTGGCGACTAAACCCAAAAATCAATTATCCTAACAAAGCTTCGATTGCGACACAAGGTTTGCCACAATCTGAAATTACGTTTGCTGATCTTGCAAAAAGAGAAGGTTACAGCACAGGAATTATTGGCAAATGGCATTTGGGACATAATAAAGGATTTTTTCCATTAGACAGAGGTTTTGATTATCATTACGGATTTTATCAGGCATTTTCGCTTTATACGCCGGAAGATGATAATCCGGATATTATCAACCATTATCATAAAGATTTTACTGCTAAAATGATTTGGGGAAATGGACGCGTTGGCATTGGACAAATTCGTCGTGATACAACCATCATAAATAATAAAGCCTATTTAACCGAAACATTTGCTGATGAAGCAGAAGCTTTTATTGATAGAAATAAAACAAAACCATTTTTATTGTATGTTCCCTTCAATGCCCCACACACGCCTTTTCAAGTTCGTAAAAAATATTACGACCGTTTCCCGAATGTAAAAGACGAAAACAAACGGGTTTATTTTGCCATGATTAGCGCCTTAGACGATGCCGTGGGAAGAATCAGGGCTAAAATCAAAAAAGAAGGTCTGGAAGACAATACCTTAATCATTTTTGCCAGTGATAACGGCGGCGCAGATTATACTTTTGCAACTACAAATGCGCCGCTAAAAGCCGGAAAATTTTCTCATTTTGAAGGTGGTGTAAATGTTCCGTTTGCATTGTCATGGAAAGGAAAAATCAAACCGCATACCATCTATAAAACTCCGGTAAGTACGCTGGATATTTTTAGTACGATTGCTGCTGCGATTCATTCTGATTTACCAAAAGACCGAGTTTATGATGGTGTTGATTTAATTAGTACAGTCAATGAAAATAAAGAAGCACACAAAACTTTATACTGGCGTTCCGGCGATGCAAAAGCCATTAGAAGCGGCGATTGGAAATTAATCATCAGCGGAAAAACGCATGAAGAATGGCTTTATAATCTGGCAACAGATAAATCTGAAACTATAGATCTTGCTCAAAAAAATCCGGCAAAAGTAAAAGAATTACATATCGCATTACAAAACTGGGAAAAAGGATTAATTAAACCTTTATGGCCAAATTTAACTCATTATGAATTTGATTTTGGCAAACAAAAATATTTTGTGGATTTGTAATCTATACCCAAAACCAACATTTAGCTATCCTAACAGGTTTTTAAAACCTGTTAGGTATTTAGTTTTAAGATAAACAATACAAATATTCGGCTAAAGCCAATGTCAGCCTCATAATAATAACCTCCAGTTAAAACTGGAAGCTATTCAAGAAAACTAAAAAAAAACTCAACCATAAATAATAATACCTAACAGGTTTTTAAAACCTGTTAGGATAACCAACAATAAAATGTCAACCCCAACCAAAACATTCACCATTCATGAAGATTGGACCGTCGTAATTCTCGGTTTTATAATCATCGGAATTTCCCTTTTTATTTTCCTGCCTGAAGTTCCGGTTTTCAAATGGTCAACAGGAACAGAATTACTTTATGATGTATTTGATTTCGGAAATATTAAAACCCTTGCATTACAATTTTTATACCTCATTTCTATCGGAACATTAGGCGCATTTTTAATTGGAAAATCGGTAAAATATTTTTTATTAGGTTTTCCAGTTGTTTATATCCTGACTGTTATTGCCTTAATTATTGCAGGAAATACAGAGGTAAAAGGACTGAATCTTGAAGCTGTCATTTTCAGTTTAGCAATTGGTTTAGCGATTGGGAATTTCTTCCAGCTTCCGGATTGGTTTCTATCAGCGCTTTCGACGGAAGTATTTGTAAAAATTGGATTGGTTTTATTAGGAACCAGCGTCATTTTTGCAGACATTTTAAAGGCAGGTTCATTAGGACTAATTCAGGCGTTGATTGTCGTTTTATCGGTTTGGTATTTTGCTTTTTGGCTGTGTAAAAAACTAAAAGTCGATGACGAATTAACGATGATGATTTCCAGCGCTGTTTCTATTTGTGGGGTTTCGGCAGCAATTGCCACTTCGGGAGCAATCAAAGGCGATTCTAAAAAGTTATCTTATGTGATTTCGATTGTTTTGGTAACCGCAATTCCCATGATGATTTTCATGCCAATGATTGCCAAATATTTCAACTTTCCCGAAGAAGTTACCGGCGCATGGCTCGGCGGAAGCATAGATACATCGGGCGCAGTTGTGGCTTCGGGTTCTTTGGTTGGCGAAACCGCTTTAAAAATTAGTACGATTGTAAAATTCTCTCAAAATGTATTACTCGGAATCGCTGCTTTTGCAATATCAGTTTATTGGACGTATACGCACAATAAATCGGCGGAAGCTGTGGAATCAAAACCAACATTAAGCGTTATCTGGGAACGTTTTCCAAAATTTGTTATTGGATTTATTGCGGCTTCATTGCTATTTTCTTTTGTGCTTTCGCCCGAAGTTAGAGATGGCGTAAAAGACAGTTTGAAGAATTTACAAGGTATTTGGTTTGCACTTGCTTTTACAAGTATTGGTCTGGAAACTAACTTTAAAGATTTACTGAGTAATAATAGTCGTAAACCTTTATATGCTTTTTTAATCGCGCAATTATTCAATGTGATTGTGACGTTGATTATAGCTTTTTTGCTGTTTGGTAAATAACAGTATTATCGTCATTGCGATTTCTATGATAAAACCAAATCTTTTTTTTCAGGAGCTAATCCCGCTATCCGTTTCAATCTTTTGTGGCGAACCCCGCCACAAAAGGATTTCCACTTTTATCGGGGCTAGGCCAATCTTTTTCATAACACTATTTTCGCAAAGTTTGTCATTTCGACGAAGGAGAAATCTTCGCAAGTAGCTCTACAAAGATTGAAAATTTTGACTGCGGAGTTTCTTGCGGAGATCCTTCGTTCCTCAGGATGACAAAAATGCGCATACCAACTTTGAGAATAAATCTTTGTCAAAGTTAAACCCAATAATTTTCGAAAAATTAAAATATCAATTATAATGAAAAAAACACTTATTACCCTAAACCTTCTACTTTCTGTAGTTGCCTTAAATGCACAAAACAAAACAACATCTGCATCCTCAAAACCCAACATCATTTTGATTATGGTTGATGATATGGGATATTCTGATTTAGGGAATTATGGTTCCGAAATTAAAACACCCAATCTTGATAAACTTGCGAGTGAAGGTTTGCGTTTGCGCGAATTTTATAATAATTCGATTTGCGCGCCAACTCGTGGATCTTTGTTAACTGGACAATATCAGCACAAAGCCGGAATGGGATTTTTTGATGTTAATTTAGGATTACCGGCATATCAGGGATATTTAAACAAGGAATCTTTGACATTGGGTGAAGTTTTCCGTTCCGGCGGTTACAGCACTTTACTTTCCGGAAAATGGCATGTAGGTTCTGAAGATCAGGCGCAATGGCCGAATCAGAGAGGTTTTGATAAATTTTACGGAATCTTAAAAGGCGCGTCGAACTATTTTGATACAAAACCTTTGCCTTTCGGGAAAACGCCTTATCCGGTAAAATTGATTCGGAATAATGAAGAATTACATCCAAAAGATGATTCGTATTATTTTACAGATGAAATTGGGAATAATGCCGTGACATTCCTGGATGAACAAAACAAGGAAAATAAACCGTTCTTTTTGTATTTAGCTTTTACGGCTCCGCATTGGCCGTTGCAGGCAAAACCTGTTGATATTGCAAAATACAGAGGTAAATTTGACGAAGGCTGGGATATTTTGAGAGAAAAAAGAATTGAGAAATTAAAAGCAAACGGAATTTTACCTGCCACTCAAACTGTTTCTGCAAGAGATCCTGAAGTTCCCGAATGGAGCAAATTATCTTATGACGAAAAACAATTCTGGAAAGCAAAAATGGAAGTTTACGCCGCAATGGTGGATAATATGGATCAGAATGTGGGGAAAGTACTGGAGAAATTAAAAGCTCTAAAAAAGGATAAAAACACACTGATAATTTTTATTTCAGACAATGGTGCGCAAGGCGGTTTCAATACTTATAATCCATTAGGACGCGGTTTGGTTCGAAACGATGGACCAGTTGGAACTTCGGGATCATTTGATTATCAGGAACAAAACTGGGCCTATTTATCGAATACTCCGCTACAGCAATATAAAAATAATATGCACGAAGGCGGATTTAGTTCTCCGTTTATTGCCTGGTTTCCATCAAAAATAAAAGCAGGCAGAATCGATAAAGGAACGGGACATATTATTGACCTTGCTCCCACTTTTTATGAATTGGCAGGGATTGGATATCCAAAGGAATATAATGGAGTAAAATCAAATCCCTTAGCAGGAAAAAGTTTATTACCGGTTTTATTCGATAATGTTTCAGAAGTTAACAGAGGTGCACCGTTATTCTGGGAAAGAGCCGGAAACAGAGCCGTAAGAGATGGAAAATGGAAATTAGTTTCGATTTATCCATCATATGAATGGGAACTTTATAATATTGAAACTGATCGCGGCGAAACAACAAATGTCGCACAGCAAAACCCGGGAATTGTCAATAAACTTTCGGCTTCATATTTTGATTGGGCAGATCAAACCGGAGTTGTAGAATACAGTAAATTCAAATTAAAAGCAGAAACAATGCCTGGCGGAGCTGCTTTAAAAAAGTAGAAAATTATTTTATAGAAAATGTATTAAACGATAATTACTTTTTTTTGATATTTTAAGTAATTATTATCCAAGCGATTGTTTTCGAACGGTCGCTTTTTATTTCTTCAGAGTATGAAAACATTACATGATATTCAAACAAATAAAATAAATACCACTTAAACCATACGTAATACTGTTAAATCATTAATTTAAAACCATTAAAACAGTAAAACCAATTGCGTAATAGATAATAATCAATATTCATTTTTAAAAATAGACTTGTTTTTCGTATCAAATGTTACAAATACTACAAAAACGCATTGCATTGTGACAATTAATGTTAAAAAAAGAATTTTCTTTAACGTTTTTTTTAAGATATTTGAGAAAACTAATCCAAAACTTTTAAAAAAATGAAAATTAATTTAAAACATTTTTTGTGGCTTTTATTGGTATTACTAGTGCAAATAGCCCATGCACAAGAAGGATCTATTTCTGGTAAAGTAACAGATGCTAAAGGAGTTCCTATTCCGGGAGTAAATATTGTGGTAAAAGGAACAAAGGTGAGTACACAAACTGACTTTGACGGAAATTTTAAAATCAAAGCTAATAAGGGAGATATTTTCATTGTAAGTTATGTAAGCTTTGCAACGATTCAGGTTCCGGCATCAAACGCAACTACAATTCAACTATTCGAAACCCAAAATGAACTCGAAGCTGTTTTGGTTGTAGGTTACGGAACGCAAATCAAGAAAAACTCAACAGATAATATTGCAAGAGTAACGGCAAAGGATATTCAGCAAATTCCGGTATCTAACCTGCAAAACGCTTTGGTAGGTAAATTAGCTGGTGTACAAATTACCCAAACAAATGGTAAAGTCGAGGGAGGAATAAACATTAGAGTTCGTGGTGCTGCGAGTATTAGCGCAGGATCACAGCCATTATATGTATTAGATGGAATCCCGTTAATTAATGATAATGAATCAAGTAACGGAGCTCCAACCAATCCGTTATTGACATTGAGTACAAGCGAAATCGAATCTATTGATGTTTTGAAAGATGCTTCTTCGGCGGCTATTTATGGTGCGCGTGGTGCAAACGGAGTGGTAATTATCACGACTAAAAAAGGAAAAGACGGAAAAGGAACTTTCTCCATCAACTTATCACAAGGTGTCAGCGAAGCTACTCATAATAAAAAATGGCTAAATGCGAAACAATATGTGGCGTTATTGCAGGAAGCCGGAACTAATGTTGACGATCTCGAATCTGTAGAAGACGAATTAGAGTTTTTATCTCAGGGAACTGATTGGAGAAATGGAGCAGTTAATACGGACTGGCAAAAAGAAGCTATAAAAACAGGTTATACAACAGATGCTGATTTTTCGGTTTCTGGTGGAGATGATAAAACAAAATACTTTTTCTCAGGATCTTACAATAAAACAATCGGAATTGTAGACAGCAATAGTTTAGAAAGGTTAACCGCCCGAAGCAACTTGTCACACAAAGTATCTGAGCGTTTTACAGCCGGAATGAATATTGGTTTTTCAAGATCAGCAATAGACAGAGTTCAGGATGATAACTCTTTTACAACGCCGCTACAAGCCGTTGCACAAGCGCCAATTTCGCAAGCAAGATTAGAAGACGGAACTGCAAACCCAAATACGGAATATGCGAATTATCTTTTAGCAAAAGATAATAGTTTCTGGAAAACAATTATGAGAAGAATTACCGGAAAAGTATTTGGCGAGCTTAAGATTTTAAACTCCTTAAAATTCAATTCTGACTTTTCATACGACCTTTTAAGCCAGACAGAAGATTATTGGCAAGGGAAAAATGCACCGTTTATGGCAACTGACGGAGCTGTGTTTGCAACTAATGTCAATACAGAAAATTATGTTTTTAGTAACTATTTTACTTTCGATAAAACATTTGCCGAAAAACACGCTTTCAATGCCGTTGCAGGTATGGAATTCAATAAATATAATAGAAGATATCAGGACGTTAACAGTATTTATTTTCCTAACGATAATTTCCAGACTGTTGATGGCGGAGCCGAAGTAAATGAAGGTCACGGAAGTCAGACTGATTATGCATTTGTATCTCAATTTGGGAGATTAAATTATAGTTATGATGGTAAATATCTTTTTAAAGCAAGCATTCGCCGTGACGGATCTTCCCGTTTTGGAAAAAATAACAGATTCGGAGTTTTCCCTGCTTTTTCTGCAGGTTGGGTGATTTCTCAGGAAAATTTTCTGAAAGACAATGCTGTTTTATCTTATTTAAAATTAAAAGGAAGCTGGGGTAAATTAGGAAATGCCGAAATTGGGAATTTTGCTTCACGCCAATTGTACCAGACAAATCCGTATAATTTAAAATCAGGATTAACATTTTATCAACCTGGAAATGATGATCTTACATGGGAAAAATCAACTCAGACTGATTTTGGCTTTGAAGTTGGTTTCTTAAATAAAATTACGCTTGAAGTTGATTATTATCAAAAAGATACTGACGGATTACTTTTTGATGTACCGCTTCCTAAAAGTGCAGGCGCTGGAACTGATGGAACAATTAGTAAAAACATTGGACAAATTAGAAGCAGTGGTTTCGAGTTTACTTTAAATACTAAAAACATTGAAACAGAAGATTTTAAATGGAATACGAGTTTCAATTTAACAACGAACGAATCTAAAGTAAAATCGCTGCCAAACGCTAACACAGATATTATATCTGACTTTACAATTAATAGAGTTGGACAAAATATTTCTTCATTTTACTTAGTTCAATATGCAGGAGTTGACGCAGAAAACGGAGATGCGCTTTTTGTAAAAAACACTGTAAATGCTGACGGAACTCTGGACAAAAGCACGACAAATGATTACAGCGAGGCAAAAAGGGTAATTACCGGAAATCCTTTCCCTACTTTAATGTCCGGTTTAACCAATACAATTATTTATAAAGGAATCGATTTTACCTTTACTTTTCAGGGAGAATGGGGCGCCAGCATTTATAATTCGGCAGGATTATACCAATCTACAGCAGCTGATTATTTTGACAATCAAACGGCAGATCAGTTAAATCGCTGGCAAAAACCGGGTGATATAACAAATGTTCCCCAAGCAAGATTTGGCGGTTCAAACGGAACGCAGAATTCAACTCGTTATTTAGATAAATCAGATTTTGTTCGTTTAAGAAATATAACATTAGGATATTCTTTGCCTAAACAAACAGTAAGCGACATGGGAATGAGTAGTTTAAGAGTTTATATCACGGCTGTTAACTTACTTACTTTTACCAATTATGAAGGAACTGATCCCGAAGCAAGAAGAGATGACAGCAGCAGAACCAGCCCAAGAGCGGGAGAAGATTTCTACTCAGCTCCGCCAGCGAGAACAATTGCTATGGGAGTAAATATTAATTTTTAAAACGAACAAGATGAAAGCAAATAAAATAATCTTATATATATTTTTCGCCGTGCTTTTTGCAAGTTGCGAAAATGAATTAGACATTGATCCTAAACAAACCGAAGATGCTTCGATCACATTAAGTACAGAAGCCGGAATAACCAATATACTTACCGGAACGTATGCACTGGCAGCAAATGGAAATGCGTATGGAGGAAGAATTTTAGTCTACGCCGATTTATTAGGAGTTACTGGCTCACTAAACACTACAGATCTTAGATGGAGAGGAACTTTTGGCGAATTGCGCCAAATGTATATCAAGAATATGCAATCTGACAATGTGATTATCGAAGGCACGTATTCAAGATGTTACGAGATAATTAATGCCGCAAATACGGTAATTGAAAACGTAGATAAAGTAAAAGACCCAACAAAACAAGCCACTATGATTGGTGAAGCCAGCTTTTTAAGATCATTAGCTTATTTTGATTTGGTTCGCTTTTTTGCAAAACCGTACGTTAGCGGTCAGCCAAATACGCAATTGGGAATTGTGATTAGACCCAATGCAATTTATAATTTTAATGTAGATCTTTCAAAAGAAAGAAGCACTGTTGACGAAGTTTATAAAGTGATTATCGATGGCTTAAATACTGCCTACACAAATTTGCCTGATGAAAATAGTTTTTATGCTGATAAATATGCCGCAAAGGCATTATTAGCAAGAGTTTATCTGCAACAAGGTAATTATGCTCAAGCGAGAGATGCTGCAAATGATGTTATTGAAAATAGCGGACACGGATTATCAACAACTTATGCGGGCGCTTTTAATCATGACACAGACCAGACCGAAGATATCTTTTCGATACAAATCACAAAACAAACCGGATTAAATGATGCCAATACTTTTTATGAATCTGAAAGTAATGGAGGTCGTGGTGGAGATTTTTCTATCAGAGATCATTATCTAGAAAAATTCAGCGATCCGGATGACAGAGCAAATTTCAACTACGAAAATGATGCAAACGGCAGAATATTAACGTCTAAATTTACAAATCAATTTGCCAATATTGGACTTATTCGTTTAGCAGAGATGTATTTAATCAGAGCTGAAGCCAATTTTATCGAAGGAACAGCTATTGGAAATACTCCGCTTGACGATATTAATATTATCAGAACAAGAGCGAATGCAGATAATTTAGCGGCAGTTACAATTGATGATATTTTACTGGAACGAGAATTAGAACTGGGAATGGAAGGATTTTTAATTCATGATATTAAAAGGACAAAACGTTCCATTGATATTAGTGAAGATGGAGACGAATCTGATTTGCTCCTTTATGATGCCAATAATCTTATATTCCCTATTCCGTTAAGTGAAACTGATGCGAACAAAAAAATTACTCAGAATCCTGGATATAGTAATTAAGAAATAACCTAAAAAATAAAAAGCCATTCCGATCTTAACGGAATGGCTTTTTTTCTTTAAGAAATTGAATTTATATTAATGCTTCAACAGCTGGCGACATTACTTGTGAATCGATCACAGACAAAGTAAGTTGGTCAGAATATCCTAAGAAAAAGGTATCCAATATTTCCTGAAATACAGGATGAGCTCCTTCAACCTGAGAAAACAAAGTCATTGAAGAACATAATTTACGAGCTCCTAAATCTCCTAAAATACCTTCGGCAGATTTTCTTTTAAAAGTCAATAAAAGTTGTGAAATCTCAATTAAATGTTTGGCTAAAATAGGATGATTAAGATATTCTTTAGCTTCATTAAGATCAGCAATTGCATAATATTTTGAAATATTACTTGTTCCTAATCCTTTTATTTGCGGAAAAATAAACCACATCCAGTGTGTTTCTTTCTTTCCTTTTTTAATTTCAGCAATAGCAGTCAGATAAAGTTTATTCTGCGCATCTAAAAAACGTGTTATATCATTATTTGAGTAAGCCATTATTATTAGAGTTGTATTTATAAAAATTAATAAAACTGTGTTTGTTGTGTTTTGCCTTTATTTGAAATTAAATAATCCATTTTTTCGAATCGATTTTATTTCGCTTTTATTCCTTTTTTAAAGACATTTCAAAACTACTTCTCAACTCAGCAAAAAATATTATAGAATTAATTGTGTTTGTTATATAATTTAGGGAATGGGTTTTCAGTTTGCAGTCTTAGTTTATAGTTTTCAGTCTCAGTCACAGTTTTTCAGTTTCTCAACTGTGACTGAAAACTGTGACTGAAAACTGTGACTGAAAACTGTGACTGAAAACTGAAACTGAAAACTGACAAATAACAAAAAAGCTGTTCATCCCTGAACAGCTTTTTTATAGTTTTAAATAATTTAAAAAATTAATCTCTGAAATCGTTTAATGATTTCTCGATAATTTCAAGACACTCGTGAATTTGAGCTTCCGTCATTACTAATGGCGGTGCCAATCTAATTTTATTACCGTGAGTTGGTTTTGCTAATAATCCGTTATCTCTAAATTTCAGGCAAATTTCCCATGCAAGATCTGAATCTTCTCCACAATTAATTACAATGGCATTTAATAAACCTTTTCCGCGAACTAGTGTAATTAGATTATTTCTTTCTGCAATTTCGTTTAAACCTTTTCTTAAAATGATTCCCAAACGTTCTGCATTTTCAGCCAGATTTTCCTCTTTAATTACTTCAAGTGCAGCAATTGCAACAGCCGCAGCAACAGGATTTCCGCCAAAAGTTGATCCGTGTTGACCTGGTTTAATCACATTCATAATTTCGTTATTGCACAAAACAGCCGAAACCGGATAAACTCCGCCAGAAATTGCTTTACCTAAAATTAAAATATCGGGCTGAACATTTTCATGATGAACCGCTAATAATTTTCCGGTACGAGCAATTCCCGTTTGAACTTCATCAGCAATAAACAACACATTATGTTTTTCACACAATGCTTTTGCTTTCGCCAAATATCCTTCAGATGGGACATAAACTCCTGCTTCTCCCTGAATTGGTTCAACCAAAAATCCAGCTATATTTTTTGATGATTCTAAAGCTTTTTCAAGAGCTTCAAGATTATCATATTCAATTTTTATAAATCCTTCTGTAAAAGGTCCGAAGTTTTTGCGGGCGCTTTCATCATTAGAAAATGAAATAATTGTCGTCGTTCTTCCGTGAAAATTATTCTCGCAAACAATAACCTGCGCCTGATTCTCCGGAATACCTTTTACTTCATAAGCCCATTTTCTACATACTTTAAGCGCAGTTTCAACAGCTTCCGCTCCGGTATTCATTGGTAAAACTTTATCAAAACCAAAATACTTCGTCACAAACTCTTCATAATCACCTAATTTATCATTATAAAAAGCACGTGAAGTCAAGGTCAGTTTTTGCGACTGATCAATCATTGCTTTCACAATTTTTGGGTGGCAATGTCCTTGATTTACAGCAGAATAAGCGGATAAAAAATCATAATATTTTTTTCCGTCTACATCCCAAACATATACACCTTCTCCTCTTTCTAACACAACAGGAAGTGGATGATAATTATGAGCTCCGTATTTATTTTCTTTTTCAATCAAAACTTCTGATTTTGACGAAAGGGATTTTTCAGTTTGAATCATGATATGTGTATTTAAAGTGCAAAAGTATTAAAAATTATTATATATAAGACTAAATTATATATTTTTGACTTTTAAAATGATTTTTAAAAGTCAAAAACACCAAATAATCAATTAAAAATAATAAATTCAACTTTAATGAAATATAGATTTTTTGATGTTTATTTAAAAATAATTACTTTTATAAATTGTGAAATTTTTCGGTTGAATTGGTGTAGTCCCTACGGGACAAAATTATGTGGGGGTATTTGATTTTTTTCTACCAACATTTAATTCCTAACGGAATATTTTAGAATTAAATGTTGAGAATGTTGTACGGCAAATTTTGATAACAGAATCGAAAAACAAAATATGCATATTTTACAAAAAAAATATCCATTAACGAAAAATATTCCGTTAGGAATTAAATGTTGGTAGATAAATGAATTACCGATTTAGTAAAATGTTCCGTAGGAACTATACATTTTCACCAAGAAAAATCATTAAATTACAACACAATTTAAACGAATAAATAAATTTGCCAAAAATATTCCGTTAGGAATTAAATGTTGGTAATAAGTTAAGAAAAAATTAATAATGTTATGCCGAATAAATCTCTCGTCAAATCGCAGAAGTTTGTCATTTCTACGGAGGAGACCCTAGCGATATCGAACAGACAAAGTAAATAACACGAGAAACTTCGTACCTAAATTTGCCAATCTTTGTCGACTAAGTTATGTGATTTCTCCTCCGTCGAAATGACAATATTGTGTTTAAACTTTGCGTCTTAGCGCCTTTGCGAGATTAATTTTATTTTCTAAAAGCTTAACTTAATGACATATCCTTTAGGAAATACATATATAAAAACATTAAATCACCACACAATTATAAAGAATGGAAATATTAGACGAATTTGATATTAGCATCATAAAAGAATTAGAAAAAGATGGAAGAATGGCTTTCTCTGCAATTGCTGCTAATTTAAAAATATCAAACACTATGGTGCATCAGCGCATTAATCGAATGATTGATCAAGGCGTTATTAGTGGAATTAAACCTATTATTCAGGAAAAGAAAATTGGTTATGACTGGGCTTCGTTTACCGGAATCACCTTAAATAAAGATTCTGATTCTGACCGAATTAT
Organism: Flavobacterium psychroterrae; assembly: GCF_018380615.1. GTDB lineage: Bacteria > Bacteroidota > Bacteroidia > Flavobacteriales > Flavobacteriaceae > Flavobacterium > Flavobacterium psychroterrae. Next base: position 85,354 of record NZ_JAGYVZ010000008.1, read on the forward strand.
CGAGGCTTTAAAAGATATTCCTGAAATTACTGAATGTTATTTTGTAACGGGTTCCTTCACATTATACATTAAAATCATTGCAACAAATCACGAACATATGCGACGAATTCTTTACGAAAAAATCGACAGTATTCCTGGCATTGCAAAAACCGATTCGATTATTGAATTAGGTTGTGCTTTTAAGCGAAATATTACATTGTAAATATAATTTGAACACATAGAAACATAGTTTTTAGCACTTAAAAAAGGCGTTTAGCTTAAAATAAAACGCATAGCTATGTGATAAATCATGATTTTTTTGAAACCTTTTTAGATTAAATCTTAAGTCTATGTTTCTATTTGCTTATTTTTTTTGACCAATAATTTTAAATTAATCAATCTTACTATATGAAGAATAACTTTATTTTCAGATTTTCTTTTTCTAAAATTATAATCCTTGTATTGATATTGATTAGTAGTTTTTTAAATGCCCAAACTCCAAAAGGAAAACTATTTATTATTGGTGGCGGAAATCGCTCTGATGAATTAATGAAACAAGTTTTAAGCATTGCCGAGTTGTCTAAAAAAGATTATATCTTGGTTTTACCCATGTCAAGCGAGCAACCGGATAGTTCGTTTATATTTTTTAAAACTCAAATGGTAAAATTAACGTTAAACCCAATTGTGATGCTTAATTTTAATCGTGAAACCACTCAAAACAAAACTTTAGCAGATTCTGTACAAAAAGCAAAACTCATTTTTATAACTGGCGGCGATCAGGTTCGGTTTATGAATTTGGTTCAAAATACTCCCGTAAAAACAGCGATACAAAAAGCTTATGAAAACGGAAGCACAATTTCCGGAACTAGCGCGGGAGCAGCTGTAATGTCAGAGAAAATGATCACAGGAAATCAGAAATTACAAAAACAATATTCGGGAACTTTTGACAATATCCGGTATGATAATCTGGAAACATCTGAAGGTTTAGGGCTTATAAAAACCGCTATTATTGATCAGCATTTTTTAAAGAGAAATCGTTACAATCGGTTGCTTTCTGCTTTAGTTGAATTTCCTGCTTTAACCGGAATTGGAATCGATGAAAGTACTGCAATTATCGTACGAAACAATCAAATTGAAGTTGCCGGAGAAAGCGAAGTAATTGTCGTTAAAAACCCAAAAGGAATTCTGAAAGCCAATAATAATAATTTAGTTTCGATCGAAAATCTTCAAATGAGTATTTATACCGCTGGACAAAAATTTAATATCAAATAAACATGTTCGATTACAAAATATTAAAACTAACGCTTTTTGTTTGTTGCATTAATTTTCAGATATCTGCACAAAAAACAAATGTAAAAGAAGTCAATCGTTTAGAGAAATTAGCGCAGCAAGTTTCAATAATTCGGGATAAATGGGGAATTCCGCATGTTTATGGAAAAACCGATGCCGATGCAGTTTTCGGATTATTATATGCGCAATGTGAAGACGATTTTAAACGAATTGAAATGAATTATATTGAAAAACTTGGTCGCCTTTCAGAAATAAAAGGACAATCGGTTTTATACAATGATTTAGAAATTCGTCTTTTAATTGATACCGAAGAAGCAAAATCAGATTATAAAAAAGCACCGCTTTGGCTCAAAAAACTTTTAAACAGTTACGCCGATGCGATTAACTTTTATTTATACAAACATCCGGAAATAAAACCGGTACTTTTAACGCATTTTGAACCGTGGTTTCCGTTGCTTTGGACAGATGGAAGTATTGGTGCCATAAGTACTGCTGATCTTTCGACCGGAGAATTAAAAGCTTTTTATTCCGGAAATAATGATAAAGTCGCATATGTAGAAAGAGAAAAAAATGTTCAGACAGGCTCAAATGGTTTCGCTTTTGCGCCTTCAAAAACAGCTGATGGAAATGCCATTTTATACATTAATCCGCATACTACTTTTTACTTTAGACCCGAAGTTCAAATTACAAGTGACGAAGGTTTAAATGTTTACGGAGCCGTAACCTGGGGTCAATTTTTTATTTACCAGGGTTTTAATGAAAATTGCGGATGGATGCATACCTCATCAAATGTAGATGTTGCCGATATATACGCTGAAAAAATCACAAACAAAAACGGAAAATTATTTTATGAATTCGATAAAAAACTTTTACCAGTTATCGAAAAAGAAATCACGATAAATTATACAGAAAACGGGAAATTAATTCCGAAGAAATTCAAAACGTATTTTACCAATAACGGACCAATCATGGCAAAACGTGATGGAAAATGGATTAGTTTAAAATCGAATAATCGTTCTATGACCAGTTTGATTCAGAGTTGGGTCAGAACAAAATCTACCAGTTTTGATGAGTATAAAAAAGCGATGGATTTAAAAGCGAATACCTCTAATAATACGGTTTACGCAGACAGCAAAGGAAATATTGCCTATTGGCATGGCAATTTTATCCCGATAAGAGATAAAACTTTGAATTGGTCAAAAGTTATTGACGGCTCAATTTCATCAACACAATGGCAAGGTTTGCATGAAGTTAACGAAACGGTTCATATTTATAATCCGGTAAATGGCTGGTTGCAAAACTGTAATTCGACACCCTATTCTATCGCTGGAGAAAATAGTCCAAAAAGAGAAAATTACTTGCCTTATATGGCACCGGATGGTGAAAACTTTAGAGGAATTAATGCAGTTCGGATTTTTAGTAAAGGAGAAAAATATACTTTAGACAAAGTAATCGCGGATGGTTATGATACTAAATTATCAATTTTTGAAATTTTGATTCCGAGTTTAATTACTGCTTTCGAAAAAAACATTAAATCCACAGATCCGGAATATGGGGAATTAATTGAACCAATTTCTATTTTAAAAAATTGGGATTATTATGCCAAAGAAAATTCGGTGGCAACCACATTAGCAGTTGAATGGGCGTATAAATTAGATCCAATTATCTTAAAAGCATATATTGATGAAGGGGAATTAGATCAGGTTGAAAACACTAAAAAATTTGCTAAAAACGCAACTGTAAAACAATTAATTCCACAATTACAAGAAGTTATAAAAGATTTAAATTTAAAATGGGGAACATGGAAAATAGCCTGGGGAGAAATAAACCGTTTCCAGCGTTCCAGCGGCGATATCGATTTGAAATATGACGATTCTCAACCTAGTTTACCAATTGCTTTTGGTCCGGGTTCCTGGGGAAGTTTGCCTTCTTTTAAAAGCAATTATCAAAACGGCTCAAAAAAGCGTTACGGGTATAATGGCAATAGTTTTGTTTGTGCGGTAGAATTTGGTCCAAAAATAAAAGCCAAATCATTATTAGCAGGCGGAAATAGCGGCGATTTAAATTCAAAACATTTTACAGATCAGGCAGAAATGTATCAAAAAGGACAATTTAAAGATGTTTTATTTTATAAGGAAGATGTAATTAAAAATGCTGAAAAAACATATCATCCCGGTGAATAATTTTTAGCTTATAAATAACCCCGAAACCTCGCAAGAAATATATTTTGAGGTTTTTTTCTAACATAATATTTCTGATATTTGTTTAAAATTGTATTACTATGAAAAATTCGGCTCTACTTCTATTTGCTACCATATTGTTTTCTAACACTATAAGTGCACAATTAAAAACTGTAAAATATACTGACGGTGCTCAGGCATTAAACGGTTTGTTTGTAAAATCAGCTAAAAAAAGCAGTCAAAATCCTGGTATTTTACTTTTACCGGCATGGCTTGGAATTGACAAAGCCTCAAAAGATATTGCCGAAAATTTATCTAAACTAGGTTATAATGTTTTCATCGCTGACATTTATGGCGAAGGAAATTACCCAACAAATACTACCGAAGCCGGAAAACAAGCCGGATATTACAAAAAAAATCACGAAATCTATCAAAAACGTATTAACGCAGCTTTGCAGGAATTAGTAAAATATGGAGCAAATGCTGATAATATTGTAGCTATTGGATATTGTTTTGGAGGAACGGGAGTTCTTGAAGCAGCCCGCGGACATTTGAATGTAAAAGGTGTGGCGTCCTTTCATGGTGGTTTAGGCAAAGATGCTGCTCGTCCTGTTGAACCAATTACTGCTAAAGTTTTAGTTTGCCATGGTGCTGATGATCCGTTTGAATCTAAGGAAGAAATTACTGCCTTTCAACAAGAAATGCGTGATTCTAAAGCTGATTGGCAAATGATTTATTATGCAAATTCAGTGCATTCTTTTACAAATCCTGAAGCTGGAAACGACAATTCAAAAGGTGCAGCGTATAACGCAGTTGCAGCAAAAAGATCATTTGAGCATTTGCAGCTTTTCCTGAATGAGGTTTTGAAAAAATAATAGCCCACAGATTTGACGGATTAAAATGATTGACGCAGATTTTTAAATTAAGATTCGTGCTAATTCTTGCAATTCGTGGCAAAAATAATAGCCCACAGATTTGACGGATTAAACTGATTGACGCAGATTTTTAAATTAAAATTCGTGCTAATTCGTGGAATTCGTGGCAAAAAGCATAGCCCACAGATGCAACGGATTAAACAGATTGACACAGATTTTTAAATTAAAATTCGTGCTAATTCGTGAAATTCGTGGCGAAAAAATAGCCAACAAAATTCAATACATTACTAATTCTACATATTTACCAACTTATATTACACAATGAAAAAAATTATAATTCTATTAATAATCGGTTCTGCTTTTTCATGCAAAAACACACAGTCGGTTGTATCAAAAGACAATTCAGATCCAAGTAAATACATCAAATTAATTTCTGAAAAAGATTTAAAAACAATGTTATACGTTGTTGCTTCTGACGAAATGGAAGGCCGCGAAACTGGATCTAAAGGTCAAAAGAAAGCGGGTCTTTATATGATCGAACAATACAAAAAAAGCGGCGTTTCGTTTCCTAAAGGCGCAACTGATTATTACCAGCATATTCCTGCTGCTTTCCTGAACGCAAAACGTAATGAGAATTTACCGGATTCTGAGAATATCTGGGCGTATATTGAAGGTTCTGAAAAACCTGATGAAGTATTAGTAATTTCTGCTCATTACGATCACGTAGGAATTAAAAAAGGAGAAGTTTATAACGGAGCTGATGATGATGGTTCCGGAACTGTAGCGGTAATAGAAATGGCAAAAGCATTTGCAAAAGCCAAAAAAGACGGACACGGACCAAAACGTTCTATCCTTTTCCTGCATGTAACTGGCGAAGAACACGGTTTACACGGGTCACGTTATTATTCTGAAAATCCATTATTTACTATTGCCAATACTATTGCCGATATTAATATTGATATGATTGGTCGTCGCGATGTTGAACATGCACAAACAAACAACTATGTATATGTAATTGGTGCTGACAGATTATCAACAGATTTACACAATATTGTGGTTGCACAAAATGAAAAATACACTAAAATAGATTTAGATTTTAAATTCAATGATCCTAAAGATCCGAATCATTTCTATGAGCGTTCTGATCATTACAATTTTGCGAAATTCGGAATTCCTGCCGTTTTCTTCTTCAACGGAGTTCACGAAGATTATCACCAAAAAGGTGACGAACCTCAGAAAATTGAATATGATGCTTTAACTAAAAGAACTCAATTAGCATTTTCTGTTGCCTGGGATTTAGCAAATAGAGAAAACAGACCGGTAGTTGATAAAAAATAAGGTTCTGAGTTACTAAGGTTCTAAGTTGCTAAGGTTCTGAGTTTTTTAAAGAGCACACAGTAGTGCGTCTTTTGCTGAGTATAGATATTTGAATCAGAATAATTTTGCGGGACTTCGACTTCGCTCATTCTGACAACATTGCAAAGATCTTTAGTTATTAAAGTAAAAAAAAATGAACACAAAATAATCCATAATAGTTTACAGGATATTCAAAAAACAAAGAAGGGATGAGTTTTTAACTCATCCCTTCTTATATATTATAGATTCCAAAAGAAAACCTTAGAAACTTAGTCACTCAGCAACTTAGAACCTCCCTCTAGTCATTCATAGAAATCAAAAACTCTTCGTTGTTTCTGGTTTTCTTGAAACGTTCGTTTACAAAATCCATAGATTCTACAGGATTCATATCTGATAGATATTTACGCATAATCCACATTCTTTGCAATGTTTTTTCGTCTAATAATAAATCGTCACGACGTGTGCTTGACGAAGTAAGATCAATTGCAGGGAAAATACGTTTGTTTGCAATTTTACGATCTAATTGTAACTCCATGTTTCCTGTACCTTTAAATTCTTCAAAGATAACCTCATCCATTTTAGAACCTGTTTCTGTCAATGCAGTTGCAATGATACTTAGTGAACCACCGTTTTCTACATTTCTTGCCGCTCCAAAGAAACGTTTTGGTTTTTGTAACGCATTAGCATCAACACCACCACTTAAAACTTTTCCTGATGCAGGCTGAACTGTATTGTAAGCTCTTGCTAAACGTGTAATCGAATCTAACAGGATTACCACATCATGACCACATTCTACCAAACGTTTTGCTTTTTCAAGCACGATATTAGCAATTTTTACGTGTTCTTGTGGTTCTCTGTCAAAAGTAGAAGCAATAACCTCTCCACGAACGCTTCGTTGCATATCAGTAACCTCTTCAGGACGCTCATCGATCAAAAGAACAATAAGATAAACTTCAGGATGATTTGCTGCGATGGCGTTTGCAATGTCTTTTAATAACATTGTTTTACCCGTTTTTGGTTGTGCGACTATCATACCACGTTGTCCTTTCCCGATAGGAGAAAATAAATCGATAATACGAGTTGAAACTGAACTTCCTTTTTCGGCTAATTTGAATTTTTCTGAAGGAAAAACTGGTGTCAGGTGCTCAAAAGAAACTCTGTCGCGAACAACTTGCGGATCGTGACCATTAATTTTAAGTACGCGAACTAATGGGAAAAATTTCTCGCCTTCTTTAGGAGGACGAACCACTCCTTTTACAGTATCTCCAGTTTTAAGACCAAATAATCTGATTTGTGAAGTTGATAAATAAATATCATCCGGAGAGGCTAAATAATTATAATCTGATGAACGTAAAAAACCATAACCATCCGGCATCATTTCAAGAACACCTTCACTTTCGATAATTCCGTCAAATTCAAAATCTGAATCTCTGAAATTATTCTTTTTATTTTTATGATTTGGATTTTGATTCCCGTTACTCACATTTCCATTTGTGTTTCCGTTTGGATTTGGATTCTGATTTGGATTTGGATTCGCGTTTTGGTTGGGATTCTGGTTTGGATTTTTATTTTGGTTCGGATTTACCTTTTTTATTAAAACTGGTGCTTCTGTTTTTTCAGCAGTTGAAGTTTCTGCTACAGCTTCACCTTCCTGAACAGGTTCTTTTACGGCTTCTTTTTCTTTTTGCAAAGCGACTTTTTTCTCGTAAGCTGATTTGTTAAATTTTACGATTTTCGGTCCTTTTTTCTCTACTGACTCATTTTCTGAAGTTTCCTGAACTTCTGTAGATTCAGTTGTTGCATCTTCTGTAATTTCCTTTGCTTCTGCAACTGCCTTAATTACTGGCGCTTGTTTAGTTTTAGGAGTTATTTTTGATGCCGGAGTTTGTTTTACAGCTACCGGAGTTTCTATTTTTTCTGGAGTTTCTTCTATTGAATCAAATTCTAATACTGGAGCATTTTTACTGATAGCCGCTTTTTTTACAGGAACAATTCTTGCTCTTTTAGGCTTATCATCAACATTTTCTGTTTCAGTTACAGCACCACTAGGTAATGGCGCTACAGTTGTTTCCTGATGTGCTAAAATCTGGCTGATTAACGCCTCTTTTTTGACACCATTAAACTTTATAGTTTTAGCTAACTTAGCTATTTCTTGAAGCTCAGAAAGCTTCATTTCTTTTAATGCAGAAATATCAAACATGAATGTTCTATGAATTTAATTATTTTAACGGAAATACTGTAAAAAGAATAGGTAGATATTTTTTTTCAATTGACCGCAGTATGAAGTGCTTACGGTATTATGATGCAATAATACGAATAAATTTTAATCATACAATAGTATTTTAAAAAAAGAAAATATATTTTTGTAAAACAATTTTAGACCATGATACAACGAATTCAGACCGTATATTTAATTCTTACCTTTTTAATTACAGGCGTGCTAGTGTTTTTTATTCCGCTTTGGACATTAAATAACGGAAAGAATTTTTATTTTATGCAAGATCAATTTTACACCATCTTGTTCGGATTAAGTACTATGTTAACTATCATAAGTATTATTTCATACAAAAAAAGACAAAATCAGTTTGTAATGGGCAGACTGAACATAATATTAAATTTAATTTTATTAGGATTGTTTGTATATCGTTCTCTAAATTTATCTGGAGAAACACTTGCTGTTTCAGAGAAAGGTATTGGGATGTTTCTACCAATTGTTGCTATCGTATTATTAGTATTAGCTAATAAGGCCATCAAGAAGGATGAAGATCTCGTAAAATCTGTAGATCGTTTGAGGTAAACCTATAAACTTAAATTTTTTGTGCGAAGAGAACCCGAATTTTATAATTCGGGTTTTTTTGTGTCGTATTTTCCCCCGATTTTTTACAGAACCGTTAAAACAAGCATTAAAATAAATTTTGTAAGATATTTTTCATAATTTTACCGCTTAAGTTCCACAACAATCATGACACAAAAAATAAGGATACATCTTGCTGATGATCATCAAGTACTTATAGATGGTCTTACCAATTTGCTGCAAACTGTAGATAACTTTGAGGTGGTTGGCAACTCATTAGATGGCACTACTGTTTATGATGATGTTAGTAATAACAATGCCGATATTTTAGTTTTAGATATTAGCATGCCAAAAAAAGATGGTATCGACGTATTAAAAGACTTTAGCGAAAAAAAATTCCCTTGCAAAGTGATTATATTATCGAGTTATGATGATTTAAAAATTGTAAAAGAAGTAATGAAATTAGGCGCTAAAGGATATCTCACAAAAAAATGCGCCGGCGAAAACATCATAGAAGCCATAGACGCTATTTATCAGGGGCAGGAATATTTTTGCGATGCTATAAGAGATAAAATCTTTAATAGCTTCATGCATAACAATCCTAAATTAAATAAAAACGATTACGTCAAAAATCCTATTTTAAGCACTCGTGAAATCGAAATTATTAAATTGATTGCACTTGAATATAGTGGCAAACAAATAAGCGAAGAACTTTTTATTAGTATGCATACTGTTGAAACACACCGAAAAAACATCATGAAAAAATTAAACATCACAACCACAATTGGTCTTGTAAAATATGCGCTAAAAAACGACTTAATAAATCCTTAGCAATATTTTAAAATCAAAATCTATTCAATAATCACAATTGATTTATGCGCTTAATAAAAGTTTTAATATTGTTCTTTTTTTTATTTTCTATAAACGAAAACTCATTATTTAGTCAGCAAAAATTAGCTTTAGCTACGCAGCAATCCAATAATGAAACTCAGAAAAAAGAGATTCCCGACGTTAGGAAATTCGAACAATTAAAGAGCAGGGAAATTGTTAGCTTATGTATTATTCTTACTATAATGGTATGCTTTTTATTCTACTACTTTTATGAGAATACCAGGCTTAAACAAAAAATTAAGAGAAAAGATACCAAACAAAAAATATTTCTCAATATTATCAACGCAGGAATTGATACTCAGGAAATCGAACGTAAAAAAATCGCCTCTTTTTTACATGATAATATCAACTCACTATTATCATCTGTAGGTTTGCATTTGAATACTTTTACAGCACAAAATAATGTAAAATCAGAAGAAATCCAGAAAGCGAAAGCTATTTTACAAGAAGCCCACGACCTCTTACGTGATATGTCACACGACTTGGTTCCAACTCTTTTAGTACGTTTTGGTTTAATTTATGCTTTGGAAGATTTATGCGAAAGAAATTCTAATTCCAATACTAATTTTGAATTTTCAAGTAAAATTTTAACTGATAAAAGATACGGTGAAAAATTTGAAATGAAGGTTTATTTTATCGTTTCAGAATTATTCAGCAATATTATAAAACATAGCGGGGCAAAAAAAGCTACAATCTCACTACATGAAAAAGAGAATCAGCTTATGATTATTATTCAGGATGACGGACAGGGTTTTAAAACCGAAAAATTAGATGAATCTGAAGGTTTTGGTTTAAACCGAATCAGGGCAAGAATCAAAAAATATAAAGGGAGCATGGCAATTGATTCCAATCCTAATAAAGGAACTTCGATTAAAATTAAAATTCCCTTACCTCATTAAAATACAATTATTTCTTGCCGATTTCGACTATTTCCAAATCTTTTATTTTATCATCATCAATTACAAATCGCAACATGGTTCGTACCTGATGAAATCCGCTTTTTCCAGCCGCACCGGGATTCATATGCAGTAAATTATTCTTTTTATCAAAAATTACTTTTAAGATATGTGAATGTCCGCAAATGAATAATTTAGGCGGATTCAAAGCCATTTCTTCCCTTATTGCCGGATTATATTTCCCGGGATAACCTCCAATATGAGTAATCCAAACCGAAACATTTTCGCATAAAAATCTATTATGCAAAGGAAATTCCAATCGTGCTTGTGCATCATCGATATTTCCGTAAACACAACGTAAAGGTTTTAGTTTTTTAATAGTATCAGTAACATTCAGATCTCCAATATCTCCGGCATGCCAAACTTCATCGGCTTGATTTACATATTTTAAGATAGTATCATCAATATGACTGTGAGTATCGGAAAGGAGGAGGATTTTTTTCAATTTCTTTTAAGGTGCAAAGGTTCAGAGTTGCAAAGGTACAAAGGTTTTTTTTAAGGTTCCAAGATTCTGAGTTACTAAGGTTCTGAGTTTTTTTTCTAGAGATGGATCGCTTTGTTCCCTTTTTTTGTTACGGAGGTTTGATAAAATCTTCTCATTTTGTTCGTTCGCGAAACCCGACAGGTTTTTAAAACCTGTTGGATTTACTATACGCAAATATTGGGATTTCTCTCCCTTCTGTGAGACGCACTGCTGTACGCCTCTACGATATGGCATGTCAAAATTTACTGTCCCTTTGAACCTTTGTTCCTTTGAACCTCTAAACCTTTGTTCCCTTAAACCTATAAAGAAAACTCAGCATCTTAGCCCTTCCGAACCTTAGTAACTTCAAAAAAAACCTTTGTTACCTTAAAACCTATAAAGAAACTCAGCATCTTAGCCCCTCAGAACCTTAGTAACTTCAAAAAAAACCTTTGTTCCCTTAAAACCTATAAAGAAAACTCAGCATCTTAGCCCCTCAGAACCTTAGTAACTTCAAAAAAAACCTTTGTTCCCTTAAAACCTATAAAGAAAACTCAGCATCTTAGCCCTTCAGAACCTTAGTAACTTCAAAAAAACCTTTGTACCTTTGCTCTTTAGAACCTCTGCACCTTAAAATGAGATATTTTATTCAATTCGCATATAACGGAACCCATTATCATGGCTGGCAATTTCAGCCCAATGCATCTTCTGTTCAGGAAACTATAAACAAAGCGCTTTCTGTTTTATTGAATGCTACTATAAATGTTATGGGTGCCGGAAGAACAGATACGGGCGTTCATGCGCAGGAAATGTATGGTCATTTTGATTTTGAAACTCCGATTGATGTCGTCAATTTAATTCACAAACTGAATTCGTATTTGCCAAAAGACATTGCGATTTTTGATATTATTTTGGTTCACGACGATGCGCATTGCAGATTTGACGCAACGAAAAGAACGTATGAATACCACATTAACACTGTTAAAAATCCATTTTTGCAGGAATTGAGTTGGTATTTTAACCAAAAATTAGACGTAGCTTTGATGAATGAAGCTGCCGGAATCTTACTGAATCATACGGATTTTCAGTGTTTCTCAAAAGTAAATACAGATGTCAACACATTTGACTGCACGATTTTTGAGGCATATTGGAAACAGGAAAATAATAAGCTTGTTTTTACTATTTCGGCAAATAGGTTTTTACGGAACATGGTTCGGTCAATTGTGGGTACTTTGGTAAACATAGGGTTGCATAAAATTTCTCTAACCGATTTTGAAAATATCATCGCAAGTAAAAGCAGAGAAAAAGCCGGGTTTTCGGTTCCGGCGCACGGATTATATTTAACCGAAATTAATTACGATTACATCATAAAATAGCCCTGATTGAAGTGAAAAGCTTTTTTGAAAAAAATATAGTTTTTGTGTTTTTATAGAGCGACCAGCGGAAGCTTTATAAAAACAGTACAAAAACATATTTTTGAGAAAAACTTGTAACGGAAAGCAGGAAATAGCTCCAAAAAAAATAAATGAAAGCAAAAGCATTTGATACCGGATTATTCAAACGAATTTTAACTTATACTAAACCTTATAAATGGCGCTACTACGGCGTTATACTTTTTGCAGTTTCCCTTTCGATTTTTGCAGCACTTCGCCCCTATTTATTAAAACAGACGGTCGACGGCTATATCAAGACCCACGACAAAGAAGGCTTATTGATGTACATAGTTTTAATGGGCATTGTGCTTATTTGTGAAGTTTTCTCTCAGTTTTATTTTGTGTATTGGGCAAACTGGCTGGGTCAGGATATTGTAAAGGATATCAGAACGAAACTTTTTAAGCATATTTTGAGTTTCAGGATGAAGTATTTTGATTTGGTTCCGGTGGGGCAATTGGTAACCAGATCAGTATCAGACATTGAATCTATTGCACGTATTTTTAGTCAGGGTCTGTTTATGATTATAAGCGACTTGATGAAAATGATGGTGGTATTGATTTTTATGTTTTATATGAACTGGAAATTAACCTGGATTGTAGTTGTTGCCATGCCAATTTTGGTATTTATTACCCGAATATTTCAGCGTAAAATGCAGGTTGCTTTTGAAGAGGTTCGTACACAAATTGCCAATATGAACTCCTTTGTTCAGGAACGTGTTACGGGAATGAAGATTGTGCAGCTTTTTAATCGTGAGAAAATTGAAGCCGAAAACTTTAAAGAAATCAACAACAAACACAGAGTTGCGTGGATTAAAACGATTTTATACAACTCGATCTTTTTCCCAATTGCTGATATTATTTCGTCGATTACTTTAGGATTGGTGGTGGTTTATGGTGGATTTAAAATCCTGAACGGAGATCACTTCACGACTTTTGGAGATTTGTTTTCATACACAATGTTTATTGGGATGTTGTTTAATCCGCTGCGTCAGATTGCGGATAAGTTCAACGAGATGCAATTAGGAATGATTGCTGCCAATCGTGTTTTTGATATTATTGATACACAAGATCATATTCAGGATACGGGAACGCTTGAAGCTCCGGTTTTTGACGGAAGTATCGAATTTGAAGCGGTTCGTTTTAGTTATATTCCAGAGGAAGAAGTGATTAAAGGAATTGATTTATCTGTAGCTTCGGGACAAACAATTGCTATTGTAGGTTCTACAGGCGCAGGAAAGTCGACTATTATTAATTTACTGAATCGTTTTTACGAGATCAATAGCGGAACTATTTTTATTGACGGCCAAAACATTGAAAATTATACTTTAGCATCTTTAAGAAAACAAATTGCCGTGGTTTTACAGGATGTATTTTTATTTGCCGATACTATATATAATAATATCACCTTACATAATCCTGAAATTACATGTGAGAAAGTCCTTGATGCTGCCAAAAAAATTGGCGTGCACGATTTCATTATGAGCTTGCCGGATAATTATGATTTTGATGTTAAAGAACGTGGTGTGATGCTTTCGTCAGGACAACGCCAGTTAATCGCTTTTTTACGATCATATGTAAGTAATCCTAGCATTTTGATTTTAGATGAAGCTACGTCATCAATTGATACGTATTCTGAAGAATTGATCCAGCGTGCTACGGAAACGATTACTAAAGGAAGAACTTCTATTATAATAGCACACCGTTTGGCGACGATTGTCAACGCAGATAAAATTGTGGTAATGGATAAAGGACTAATTGTAGAACAGGGAACGCATCAGGAATTACTGAATAAAGTCGATGGCTATTACAAAAACCTGTACGATTCGCAATTTTCAGTAGCTAATTAGCTTTGCGAAATTATTTATAACATTCGTTATTTAAAGCCTTACAAACACTAAAACACGATCTTTTATTATTTTTTAGTGAAAAATGAAATTCAATATAAACTCCATAAGTTTACTTGTATTCTTACAAATAAATAAGTACGTTTGAATAATAAATAATCATTTAAACAAAAACCATGAAAAAAAAATTACTTATTATTTTATTTTTAGCCTTTTCTGCTAATGCGTTCTCCATGCAACTTTTTATAAAAACTTTGACTGGAAAGACCATAACTATTGAAGCTGAATGTTGGGATACTATTGATAATATTAAGCAAAAAGTATTTGATAAAGAAGGAATTCCTGTCGACTGCCAAAGATTAATATTTGCAGGAAAACAACTTGAAGATGGTAGGACATTATGTGATTATAACATTCAAAAAGAAAGTACTATACATATGGTTTTTAGGGAGCTTCCTTGTAATTAATTGTTTCTTATAGAAGGTGACAATATGTTTGAATACATTTTAGAACTGTATTTTGCTAATTAGGTTTCAAATTCAATATAAAAACCAAAAGACACTTCTAAAAAGTGTGTAAGATTAAATAAATAGGGTTTGACTTTTAAATTAAAGTTGAACCCTTTTTTCAAATATAGTTAGCAATATCCTTTATTTGAGTTATATCAGAAAATAAAGAAAGCTTAATTGGCGATGGAAAATCTTTAAATATTAGAAAAATAACCATCAGGAAGAACGTAGATTATTATTTGCGCAAAGATCGGCGACTATAGTAAGTACAGATAAAATTGTACTCATGAATAAAGGTTTGATTGTAGAACACGAACGCATCAGGAATTACTGAATAAAGCCAATGGTTACTACAAAACCTCTACGACTCCGGTTTTATGTGGGTAACTTGATTTTCAAATGCTAAAATATTTCTTAAAAAAGTTAAATTAGCGTTATAGGAATCATAAATGTAAGATCTGAGCGAAATTATGTAACATTTAAGGAATTTGATTTTTTTATATTTGAGATATATAATCACAATTTAAAAGAATATGCCACAAAATAGATTCTATCCTAACGAACAGTTTAAAGAAATAGAAATAAATGCATCATTGCAACTTAGATATGCAATTTCAAATAAAGGCCGATTAATAAGCTTTTCTGATGAAATTCAAAACGGACGTATCCTGAAAGGCGGTTTGAGTGATGGTTATCCAACTTTTAGATTTAAGGTAAAAAATGACGATAAAATTGTCAATAAATATCTTTTTTTATACAAATTAGTTGCGCAATATTTTATTCCTAAAACATCTGAAGAACAAACTTATGTACTTCATTTAGATTACAACCGCAGCAATGACGATGTGAACAATTTACGTTGGGCGACAAAAGCCGAAATGATGGCGCACAGTCGTAAAAGCCCGCGCGTGATTCAGGCAAAAAAGAACCTGATCGAACACAACTTAAAAGCCGACGGACGAAAATTAACCACTACAAAAGTGATGTTAATCAAAAAAATACTTTCAAGACCGGAACAAACAACACGCCTAAAAATGATCGCAAAACAATTTGGCGTAAGCGAAATGCAAATCAGACGTATTGCCAGCGGTGAAAACTGGGGACACGTAAAAGTCTAATTATTAATTGTGAATTATTAATTATTAATGTCACTTTGAGCGAAGTCGGAGATCTTTTCCATACGAAAAGTTTTTCGACTTTGTTTATTTTTGATAAACTTAACTTTTATTTAGCCCCAGATTATACAGACTAACACAGATTTTTTAAATCATTTTAATCTTTAGAATCTCGGCTATTATTTTATCTATTAACTTACTGCTTATCGTTTATTATTTTAATTTAGATTTCACTTAAAAATCTAAATTTTCAATTCATAATTCACAATTTACCATTAACAATTTCTCTAATCTCTGTGAAAAGATCAAAATCAAGATGGGTAAAAATAAAATTTCAGGTATTTTTTAAAATAAATCCTTAAATTCGCAATCACAAATAACAAAGAATAATCGGGAAATGAGTTTCGGAATCAAACTTCATTTTCGGTATTAAATACTAAAAACCAAAAAAATGAAATACGACATTATTGTTTTAGGAAGTGGTCCTGGCGGATATGTAACAGCTATTAGAGCTTCACAATTAGGCTTTAAAGTAGCTGTAGTTGAAAAAGAAAACTTAGGTGGTGTATGTTTAAACTGGGGATGTATCCCAACAAAAGCATTATTAAAATCAGCTCAGGTTTTTGATTATCTAAAACACGCTTCTGACTACGGATTAAAAGTTTCTGAATTCGATAAAGATTTCCCTGCAGTGGTTCAACGCAGCCGTAATGTTGCTGACGGAATGAGTAAAGGAGTTCAGTTCCTGATGAAAAAAAACAAAATTGACGTTATCGAAGGCTTTGGAAAACTTAAACCAGGTAAAAAACTTGATGTTACAGACAAAGACAATAAAGTAACTGAATATAGTGCTGACCATATTATTATTGCTACAGGAGCTCGCTCTCGTGAGTTACCAAACTTACCGCAAGATGGCGTAAAAGTTATAGGCTACCGTCAGGCAATGACATTACCAACACAACCAAAATCTATGATTATTGTAGGTTCTGGAGCAATTGGGGTTGAATTTGCACATTTTTACAACTCAATGGGAACGGATGTTACTATTGTAGAATTTATGCCAAATATTGTACCTGTTGAGGACGAAGACATTTCGAAACAAATGGAGCGTTCAATGAAAAAAGCGGGAGTAAAAATCATGACCAACTCATCTGTAGAGAAAATTGATACTACAGGAACTGGTGTAAAAGCAACTGTAAAAACAGCAAAAGGAGAAGAAATTCTTGAAGCTGACATTGTACTTTCGGCAGTTGGAATCAAAACTAACATTGAAAACATAGGTCTGGAAGAAGTTGGAATCGCTGTTGACAGAGATAAAATCTTAGTTAACGCTTACAACGCAACTAATATCCCTGGTTACTACGCAATTGGAGATGTTACTCCGGGACAAGCTTTGGCTCACGTAGCTTCGGCAGAAGGAATTAACTGTGTTGAAAAAATTGCTGGTTTACACGTAGACCCAATCGATTACGGAAACGTTCCTGGTTGTACTTATGCAACTCCAGAAATTGCATCTGTAGGTTTAACAGAGAAACAAGCTAAGGAAAAAGGATACGAATTGAAAATTGGTAAATTCCCATTCTCAGCTTCAGGAAAAGCAAAAGCTGCCGGTGCGGCTGACGGATTCGTAAAAGTAATCTTTGATGCTAAATACGGAGAATGGTTAGGATGCCACATGATTGGTGCTGGTGTTACAGATATGATTGCTGAAGCAGTTGTAGCACGTAAACTAGAAACTACAGGTCATGAAATCCTTAAATCAATTCACCCTCACCCAACAATGAGCGAGGCTGTTATGGAAGCTGTAGCTGATGCTTACGGCGAAGTAATTCACTTGTAAAACATATTTGTAAAAACGTAACTTTTGCATTTTACAGGTTATATATAATTTTCAATCTAAAAAATCCGATTTGTGAAAGCAAGTCGGATTTTTTTTGACCTGTTTACGTCATAAAACATTCATAAATCCGTAAAAATTGCTTTTGTGTTTGTAGTAAAAAAATTATATTTACTTATACAAAATAATTATCCTAAAATATTAGCCATGGAAAACACACCCATATTTTTTGCCGACGGAGAAAGTCCAAAAATGATTGACGCATTCAAAAAAGCACAAGAAACTTTTAAATATTTCTGGAGAGAATTATCATGGGAATACCGCCGAATTGTTCCCGCACTTGATGTTGCGTGCGTAAAACTAGCGTTTACACAGGAAATAAATAATGATACCGTTGTAGAACATATGTGGATAAATGACATCAATTTTGATGGCGAAAAAATCAAAGGCATATTAGTAAACGATCCTGATGAATTGACAAATGTAGCTAATGGTGACTATGTTGAGATTCCGTCTAACCAAATAAGCGATTGGTTATTTGTAACTCAGGACAAAACTTATGGAGGTTTTACCATTCAGGCAATTCGATCTGAAATGAACGAAACCGAAAGAGAAGAACACGACGAAGCCTGGGGATTAAATTTTGGCGATTACAATGATATTCTGGTTGCTTATGAGCAAAAAGAAAATCCTGAAAATTTAATCGAACACCCAATGAGCCGAAACATGCAGGAAAGTCTGGTTGAATTTGTAAAGTCAAACCCAAACGAACTTACTGCACAAGATGAACTGGGATATACATTTTTACATCGTGAAGCAATTGCAGGAAACAGCACAATTGTAAAAGTATTATTAGAATCCGGCGCTGATAAAAATGCCAAAACCTACAACGATAAAACGCCTTTGGATTTTGCCAAAGAACTAAAATGGGAACATGTAATTGAAGCATTATAATGCGCTCAATTTTTTCTAACACATAGTCCCGATAGCTATCGGGACATAGATTTTATATTCTCAAAAAAAGGCGTTTCACTTATTGAAACACACATACAATCTATGCGAAAGAAATATATTTCTTTATCACACACTTTTATTCAGCATAAAAAATCTATGTATCCATGTGTTAAAATAATTTGAATCCATTTAAATCAGCAACAATAAAAAATCCGATTTGTGAGAACAATTCGGATTTTTTTATTTTAATTAGTTTCTTATATATCATTCAAATAACTGAATTTCTTTTTTTTTTAAAATAAAAATAATTCTTTGAAATGTTAAATTATGGACTTGTCATATTTTTGTATGACAACATTCTTATTTAATTGTTTGACATTTGAATCGTGCTAGATAAGTTAGAACATACGACAATGAAAGATTCAAGAAAACTAAAAATTCATACAAAATTTAAAGGTGAATATGGCAGTACAAAAATTCCGGTAATAAAATTGGAAGGTAAATGGCTTAAAAAATTTGGTTTTCACGAAGGACAAATGATCAGCGTAAAACAACAGCAAAACAAGTTGACAATAACAATCGAAAAAGAATAGAAACGATATCTTCAACTAAAATTTTATAACTTTATAACAAAATCTAAAAGTTATGAAAGAAATATGCATAGTTGAATTTCCCTCAAACTTAGGTTTAAAAGAACCGCAACCGGGCAAAGAACCAGGCGTAAAAAAATTGCCTGATTGGTTATGGAAACACAACTTACATAAAGCCATTTCACACAATATTTTACGGCTCGATCCTCCTAAATACTCTAATAGTAAGGATGTTGAAACCCAAATTCTCAACGCAAATTCATTAGTTGAATATGCCAGAGAACAAGCTTATCTAATCAACAATTTACTTACCCAAAATAAATTTCCGTTTATCCTTGGCGGAGATTGCAGCATACTTTTAGGAACAGCAATTGCATTAAAACAAAAAGGCAATTACGGATTATTTTACCTCGACGGGCATACAGATTTCATGAATATTTCATTGTCTGAAACCGGCGGCGTTGGCGGAATGGCAGCTTCAATAGTAACCGGAAACGGACACGAAAAACTAACCAATATTCTTAATTTATCGCCATATATTAAAGAAGAAAATCTTTGGTGCGTAGGAAATCGCGAATATGATGACGAATACGAAAATGAAATTAGAAATTCTTCCGCAACCTATTTAAGCCTTCATGAATTAAGGAAACAAGGCATTTCAAACTCCGTTAAATCCTTTCTTCAGGAAGTTGAAACCAAAAATCTCGACGGTTTTTGGCTTCATATCGATGTTGACGTTCTCAACGATTCAATAATGCCATGCGTAGACAGTCGAACTCCGGACGGTCTTACTTATAACGAATTCAATGAACTTACCTCCTATTTATTTCAAGGCAACAAACTTAGCGGACTTGAAATAACAATTCTTGATCCGGATTTAGACACAACCGGCGAATACACAAAAAATTTCGTAACTAATTTAACCTCAACATTCAACACATTCAAGAATACCATTAATTGATATAAAAAAGACTTCTTGTGGCACATTTAAGAACAAAAGCAAAATAATTTTGCATAGTTCTAAAATCAAAACAGAACGTCAAATAAATACCAATTAAATATTCCGAAAATGAAAACAAAAATTGCAATCCTAGTACTTATAATTTTTTCTATTGTTAGTTGTAAAAAACATCACGAGAAAAAAATGATTGACGCCGAAATAAATAAAAATTCAAATCCTATAGAACAATTAAATTCCGGTAATCAACGTTTTATATCCGAAAAATCAATTCATCCGCATCAAAACAAAAAATCTGTTTTAGCCAATCAGAACGGTCAAAACCCTTTTGCTGTCATCATAACATGTTCTGATAGCAGAGTTTCACCAGAAATTGTCTTTGATCAGGGAATTGGCGATTTATTCGTCATTCGTAACGCAGGAAATTTAATTTCAGATATTGATATGGGAAGCATTGAATATGCCGTAGAACATCTGGACACAAAATTAGTCGTGGTTTTAGGTCATACAGAATGTGGTGCAATCAAAGCATATATCAACGATAAAGACGGAGCTTACAAAAAACATTTCAATCATATCGATAACATTGTTGAAACAATTTCGCAGGAAAAAGAAGAAATCGAAGCCGATAAAAAAACACCAAAAGCAACAAATTATTTAGGCGCTATAGATGCTAATATCAAACATTCATTAAAACTAATTCAGGATAATCCTATTATAAAAGAGCACAAAATAAAAGTCGTTCCCATGTTATACGACGTGCATACAGGAAAAGTAATCCAGTTATAAATTAGAATAAAATCTAAAATCAGAAATCCGATATATGAAAATGTATCGGATTTCTATTTTTTATCAATCAGCATATAAAAGAACATTTAACACATAGAAACATAGATCATTGCTACAAAAAAGAGCCAACAAAAGAAACCCATTTCTTTCACATAACTATGTAAATTTCAAATGAGTTAAACGCCATTTCCCAAGAATATAAAAACCTATGTAACTCTGGGTTAAAAAACCACCCCAACAATTACAATTAACAATTAACAATCAATAATTATATTCTGGGCGTATCCCTTCGGGTCGGGCTTTCGGCTATATCTTTTATTCCACAAAAGTTACATAAAAGGATACCGCCTCAATCCCTTACGCGAACTCAGGTTTTCATAATAATATCATTTTGCTATTAAATATTCTCACAAAAAAAGATTATTTTAGCATAAGATTCAAAACCAAAACCTACACATTCAATTAGTTACAAATAAAAAAATGTTATTATTATGAATGCAGAAATATCAGAATACAATAATTCTCAAATCGCGGCAGATAAAGAAATCTGCGATCAGTTAGCCACAATAATCAATAAAAATTTACCAAATGCCCAAAATAAAATCTGGCATGCACATCCGGTTTGGTTTCTGGGCGGAAATCCAATTGTCGGTTACAGCAAATTAAAAAACAATGTGCGTTTACTTTTCTGGAGCGGACAATCCTTTGACGAAGAAAACCTCATCGATGAAGGTTCCTTCAAAGCAGCCGAATTTCGCTACACTTCTCCCACACAAATCAACAAAACCGACTTAGAACGCTGGCTCAAAAAAGCGCAGGAAATACAATGGGATTATAAAAACCTGATCAAACGAAAAGGAATTTTAATCCGTCTTAAATAATAATTGTTTCCCTATTTAAGTTCAATAATATTCTAACATTATGAGTCGCCGACACAGAAAAATCAAAATACAAAAAAGCACAAAAAAAGAACTTCTCGTTTTTATCATCAAAGTGCTTTCAATCCCACTTTCCTTAATTTCATTTATTTACCTTACCAGACAATACAACAATTTTATCATTATAAAATTTGAACTTATACTTTACATCTATATTATTTCCGGTCTTGCTTTTGGCATTTTATTTTATAATTACGAGAAAAAAAAGGAAGGCAAAAACTTTAGAATACTCGAACATTTCTCTTTAATTCTTTTAATCTACGGTTCAATTTCATGCACCGTTTTTTTGATTGCAAACGAATATCTATCAACCAATAAAGAATATAAAATACTTTCGCCTATTATTGCAAAACACGAAAGTTATAAAAGATCTCCTAATAGTATCACCGTAAATATTGAAGGAACCGAAAGAGAAATCAATATTCACAACTGTGATTTCAAAAAAATAAACACCTACAATTTTGCCGAAATAAAAATAAAAAAAGGATATTGGAATTTTCCCATTATAATGGGAACTACATTAAAACTTGATAAATAAATAAGTCTAAAAATCTATAATGAGGAACGAACAAATAATTCAAATCTTAATTTATTTTCACGCCATATTTGGTGGTATTGCTCTTCTTTCAGGTTTGATTTCGCTAATAGTAAAAAAAGGAAATAAGGTGCATAAAAAATCAGGAAAACTTTTTTATTATTCAATGTTATTATCTGCCTTGACTGCTTTAATTATTGCTACATTGCCAAAACACGAAAGTCCATTTTTATTTTCTATAGGAATTTTTAGCTCTTATTTTACCATAATGGGATACAGATCCTTACGATTCAAAAACGAAGACCTAAATTTAAAAACAGACAAAATAATTTCATGGATTATGATTATTACCGCAATTCTGATGATTTTGTATAATCCTTTTGTAAATCAATCGATCAATATTGTTCTGACAGTTCTTGGTATTACCGGGCTAATTTTTTCGGCAAGAGATTTAATATTATTCAAAAATCCTGTAAAACTTAAACATAACTGGTTAAAATTGCATTTAGGAAAAATGATTGGTGGTTATATCGCCGCAACAACTGCTTTTGTGGTTGTAAATGAATTTTTTCCGAGTTTTTACGGATGGTTTATTCCGGCAATAATTGGTATTTTTTGCATAAGATATTGGATAAAAAAATTAAATAAAAAGCAATCCAAAATTGCATTAGGATAAAGTAATTATAATGGAAATTTCACCAATAAAAAAAACCGATTACGACGCTTTAAGAAAACTATTTTTAAAAGAGCGACAATCAACATTTTCATGGCTTGATACATCAAATTATCAATTGAAGGATTTTGATAAGGAAATTCATGGCGAAGAAGTTTTAGTCGCCAGTATTGATAACGTTGTTGTTGGTTTTATTTCGATCTGGATGCCCAATAATTTTATTCATCATTTGTATGTTGATGAAAAATATCATGATAAAGGCATTGGAACGCAATTATTAAAAGCCGTAATTGAAAAAACCAAATTCCCAATTACTTTAAAATGTTTAGAGGATAATACAAAAGCCGTTGCCTTTTATAGACGAAAAGGATTTATAGAAAAAGAAAGAGGACCATCTACAAACGGAGATTATATATTATTTAAATTATCAGAAAATATGCAGTAAACTATATAAAGTTTCACAACTCATTATACAATATAAAAATTCAAAATACTTAAAAAATTAATTCGATAATGGCAAATACTTATTACTCTTATTTAGCATTTATAGCGCCAACATCTGATGCGAGTCTGATGGCTTTAAAAAATAATTTAGACGCTTTTTATGAATCCGTAACCGAAAACAAACCTGAAATTGTACTCGAAAGCGACAAAATCAATCTTGTATTTGAAGATGATTATCATTTATACATTGCATTTTCAGAAGAAGCTTATGTCAATGAAGAAGCACTCGAAATTGCAGGAGAATCAAAACTCGACTGGAATGAAACAGCATTTGATAAAGCAAAATTAGAAACATGCAACAAACGATTTGAAGTCTGGGGAGATGATGATTTTGATATGGAATATTTCAACGATAGTTTATATATCATCGAAGAAATAGAAAGATTCACTGATGTCATTATTTTTAATATGCAATAAGATATAAAACAAATTTTAAAACTTTAAACAATTACAACGCAACCATTTAACAAAATTCACATCTTTTAAATAAACCAATGTAAAAAATTTAAACCATGAAAAAATTGTTTGTATTAATCGCCGTTGTTTTATTTGTTTCTTGTAATAACGATGATAAAGAATCATCTGTAAATAATTTAAAGGGGAGCTGGATCTTGACTAACGCTTCCGGCGGTATTACGGGTTCAACATTTCCGATAACCACAGATCAGCAAACAGTTTTAGAATTTTCTGACACTACATTGAAAACCTATATCAATTCAAATTTAGTGAGCACTCATACGTATTCTATTCAAACAAAAAAATCAATTTTTGGCGGGATTAAAAAAATGATTGTAACTCCAACAGGTGCAATTGCCAATGATATTGCCCGAGTGCAATCATATGAAATCAAAGGCGAAAAATTGTATTTACGCGATGAATGTTTTGATTGCTTTACAATGGAATATGAAAAAATAAATCCTGCTGCATTCAAAATCTTTTAAATGATAAATGTGTAGAATAGCCGCGATGGAAACGGCATCCTTTTTCTTGCTCCTTTAGCAAGGAAAAGATATAATGTACAGCGCGACAAAAGGTCTTGAAAACCTGATTTTTTCTGCTCCTGAAAATAAAATCCAAATATTTAAAATGCCAAATTCCATTCAAAAAAAATGGAATTTGGCATTTTTTTTAATTCACTAAAAACAGAGAATTGCTGAATAACAGGATTCCGTTTTCCCAGAAACCTCTAAAAAGCGGATTGTCCATCATGTAAATCACAACGCCATCGCCGCGTTTATCTACGGCAAAACTCACGGTTTCGTTGAGCTTTTTCTTGATATCGTTTCCAACAAAGCCATAACTCACATAATCTTTTGGAATATACGCCACATTAATAGCATTTTTCAATAACGAAAATGATCTTTCGTTAGTTTTAAGACTAAAATATGTGTTGCCCAAACCAAAAGCCATTGGATAAGTTTTGTCCAGTTTATTCTCGATTATTGCACCCGGAATAGAACCTGAAATCCCTCGACGTTCTGACCCTTCAAAATCAAGAAAACGCTTTTTAAGTTCGGTTTCGCTATCTTCTTTTTCAGATTTTTCTTTGTCTTCCTTGCTTGCGAACAAACTCAAAGCATAACCGGCACGATCCTGAAATAACGAAATCGCATTGCTCATTGCAATTACTTTTCCGCCATTTTTTATCCATTCATCGATTTGCTTTTTTTGATCTTCGGATAAATCGTAACTTCCGTCAGAAAGGATTAACGTATTGTAATTATATAGTTTAACGCGACTAAAATTAGACGTTTCAACGATACTTACCGGATAACTTATCGTTTCGTCAAGATAATACCACGTCGCGCCAAACTCGGTCGAAACAACACCTTTTCCTGAAAGCATTAAAATTTTTGGTGCTTTTAGCAATGTGAAATTTTCTCCGCCAATATCTTTAGAATTGGTTGAAAATCCTGTAGTTATAAAACTGTAATCGGTTTTTATTTTGACGATATCGCTAACTGTTTTTTCAAAATCAGCTATTTTTGGATTGTCTCCACGGCTTATAATTAAACCGCCAGGTTCAACAGCAACGGTTCCAAAAACGGCTTTTTTCATTGCCGAACGCACTTTTATTCCCGCTTGATGTAATAATGAAACTACCTGAGCCGAAATCCTGCTATTCCACGGAACGTAAAAAGCGTAAACACTTGCAGGAACCGTTTTCGGGGTGATGTCAATCGTGGCTTTTGTTTTTATTTGCAGCGTATTTTTAACCGCATAACCTTCAGCTCCATAAGCTAATGGCAAAGCCCAAGCCGTAATATCATAAGATAAACTATCATTTAATTTTTGATTGGGTTCAAATAAAACCTGCGCCAAAACTGATCTCGGCTGATCGGCTTTTATAATCAAATCATTTGGTTCAATCTTGAAACTTTCATTTTTCTTAGTTTGATAATGAAAACCGGATCCGGTTGCTGATGCATCTGCGTAGGCAAATTCTATGTCGTTTTTCTTTAGCATTTCGGTCAACTGTTCCAGTTTTGGATTACTTTTCAACACATAAGTATTGTAAACGCCTTTTGCTTTTATTCTGGCATTCGTATGAAAATCCCTGAAACCTTTTAGCAAAACATCTTTTTGCGAAGCGGCACTTTCTACAACTGTTAAAACCGCTGTTGCGTGATGCGTTAATCTGTCTTTTATGGTAACATTTGCGCCGTTTTCCATCGTTACTTCTCGCCCCGCTCCTATTCCGCCTTGTTCCAGCGTTAAGCCAACTGCGCCGTTATATGTAGGATATGTATCGCCATAACTTGGATAAAACAAATCAAATCGTTCTCTGGTTGTGTACATCCAGTTTTGTTTGTCGAATTTCTCTGAAATATTTTTACCCAGAACATTATAAAAATCCTTTTGGTATTGCTCGATAAATTCATGCAAAGGTTCTGCCGCCGGAGGAAAAAAGTACGGCGAATTATAACTCATTTCGTGAACATCTGTATGAACTTGCGGCATCCATTGATTGTACAATTTAATGCGTTGCTGCGATTCTATTTGCGTTTGCCAAGCCCAATCTCTGTTCAAATCAAAAAGATAATGATTGTATCTTCCGCCTGGCCAGACTTCCATGTGTTCTCTGTCATACAAACCCGGATGTGTTTTTTTGCCTGTAACTTCTCTTAACCAGTTTCCGTATCTTGAATATCCATCAGGATTAATACAAGGATCAAGAATTACAATTGTATTTTTTAACCATTGTTTTGCTGCTTCGTTTGACGGATTCAAAAGTTCGTAAGCAACTGTCAAAGCACTTTCGGTTCCGGCAAATTCATTTCCGTGAACGTTGAAACTCAGCCAGACTATAATTTTATCTTCAACAGCTCTATTTTTTTTATCTGATAATCCTATCGAAGCCAAATTATTATTGCGGATTTGTTCCAGATTTGCCAGATTTTCAGGAGTCGAAATATAATAGACATTTAAATCGCGCTGCTCGTTTGTTGCGCCGTATTTCTGCTTTTTGATCGATTGCGATTGTTCCGTCAGATAATTGAAATAATCTTCGACCTGATGGTAATAACTGATTTGTTTACCGTAATTGGGAATAAATTCTGATGGTGTTTTGAGTTGCGCAAAAACAGAAAAAGAAACGGTTAACAGCAATACTGTCGCGATAAATGTTTTGTTCATTGGTAAGTTGAATTTGGATAGGTGGTTAAAAATAACAATTAACTTTATACAGAAAGACAAGATTGCAGTATTTTTTTAGAGATACTTATTATTACTTACTAAACCCGACAGGTTTTAAAAACCTGTCGGGTTTTGTAACGCAACGTTAAAAACTCCTTTTGTGTCAATTATATATGATTTTAGTAAAACTTAAAAACATAACGTAAACCCAGAACCTTCACATCATTTAAAAACCAAAACCTCTAATCTAGCCCCGATGGAAGCGAAATCCTTTTACTTTTTCCTTTAAAAAGCAAAAGATTACAGCGAACAGCGGGACAAAAGCTTCTGATGAAAATAAAAATTACTGCTCCTAAAAAATAAAATCCAAAAATCCCAAAAATCCAAAAATCCCAACAATCCAAAAATCCAACAATCGAAAAATCTAATAATCTAATAATCTAATAATCCAACAATCTAATAATCTAATTCTATTGCTTTTGGCTACGACAATAATAGTTTTGGCTAAATCTGTTCTTTGAATGTTGCGCAACTTTGTACTATAAAAATAGATACAAATGAAAATTACAATTACAGGTTCTTTAGGGAACATTAGCAAACCGTTAGCTCAGGAATTAGTGCAAAACGGACATGAAGTTACGGTCATTAGTAGCAGCAACGACAAACAAGCTGAAATTGAAGCTTTAGGAGCTTCGGCGGCGATTGGTTCGGTTGAGGATGTGGCATTTTTGACTAAAGCATTTTCTGGTGCAGATGCTGTTTATTGCATGATTCCGCGTGCGAATTATTTCGATCCTAATTTGGATCTGGATGCTTTTACACGTACAATTGGAAATAATTATGCAGAAGCAATTGAGAAATCAGGCGTACAACGTGTCGTATTCTTAAGCAGTATTGGCGCGCATTTAGAAAAGAATTCAGGAATTATTCAGCGTTATAATGAGATCGAAGCGGTTTTGAATCAACTTAATGCTTCGATTACGTTTATACGTCCAACTTCTTTCTTTTATAATTTGCTGGCTTATATTCCGCTCATTAAATCAAAAGGAATTATTGCAACAAATTATGGCGCTGACAGAATGATTCCGTGGGTTTCTCCTAATGATATTGCCCTTGCAATTGCTGAGGAAATCGTTACTCCGCTTGACGGGAAAAAAGTCCGTTATGTTTCAAGCGAAGAACTTACTGGTGATGAAACGGCAAAAATTTTAGGAAATGCAATAGGAAAACCGGATTTAAAATGGGTTTTAACGACAGATGAAGAAACGTTAAATGGACTGGTAAATGTAGGAATGCAACCTAAAATCGCCGAAGGTTTGGTCGAAATGTATGCCGGGCTTTACAATGGTTTACTTGGCGCAGATTATATTAAAAACAGACCTGCCATGATGGGAAAAACAAAACTGGCAGATTATGCTAAAGAATTTGCTGCAATTTACAACCAGAAATAAGTACCTTAGACTATGGCAAATAATCAACCTGTTCGAATAAAAAGTATCAGCGAATTTCATGAATTTAGAAATTTGCCCAAACCGGAACATCCATTAGTGAGCGTTTATAATTTTGAAGATTTAAAGTATCTGAGCGAAAATGAGCCCAAAAGCTTAATGCTTGATTTTTATTCGATTGCATTAAAACGAAATGCAAATGCAAAAATGAAATACGGTCAGCAGGAATACGATTTTAAAGAAGGTGTTTTGATGTTTATTTCGCCGGGTCAGGTTTTTTCTATCGAAGGAAATTCTGAGCTTCAACACACAGGATGGTCATTATTGGTCCATCCTGATTTTTTATGGAATACGCCGCTTGCCAAAAAAATCAAGCAATACGAGTATTTTGGTTATTCGGTTTATGAAGCTTTACATCTTTCGGATAAAGAAGAAAAAATGATAATTAATCTGATGAAAAACATTCAGCAGGAATATCAGTCAAATATTGATAAATTCAGTCAGGATGTTATTATCGCCCAAATTGAATTATTGCTGACTTACGCGGAACGCTTTTATAACCGCCAATTTATTACCCGAAAAATAAGCAATCATCAAATTCTGGCTAAATTAGAAAATTTACTTGACGATTATTTTGCGAATGATTCCCTGACCAAAAACGGTTTACCAACGGTTCATTATATTGCCGAAACCTTAAATATTACGCCAAATTATTTAAGCGGATTATTGAAATCACTAACGGGTCAAAGCACACAACAGCATATTCACGATAAACTGATTGAAAAAGC
Organism: Flavobacterium psychroterrae; assembly: GCF_018380615.1. Lineage (GTDB taxonomy): Bacteria > Bacteroidota > Bacteroidia > Flavobacteriales > Flavobacteriaceae > Flavobacterium > Flavobacterium psychroterrae. The sequence continues at coordinate 114,689 of NZ_JAGYVZ010000008.1, forward strand.
CAAAGAAAAACTAACGACAACAAACTTATCCATAAGCGAAATTGCATTTGAATTGGGCTTTGAACATCAGCAATCTTTCAGTAAATTATTTAAGACCAAAACCACTATTTCTCCTTTAGAATTCAGGCAGTCTTTTAATTAAAAAAGGCTTTCGGCAAAAAAACTTCTTTAATTTTCATAAATTCGTTGAATAAAAAATACGTTTATGAATCCTGTTTTCAAAAATACACTTGCCGTTATCATTGGTCTTTTCGTAGGCAGTATTGCTAATATGTCTATCCTATTAATGAGCAGTTCTGTTATTCCTGCTCCACACGGCGCAGATGTCACTACAATGGAAGGATTGAAAGCCACCATGCATTTATTTGAACCTAAACATTTTATTTTCCCATTTGTGGCACATGCAATCGGGACTTTTGCAGGCGCAGCAACGACAGCTTTAATCGCGGCAAATAACAAAATGAGATTAGCGCTCGCAATTGGTGCTTTCTTTTTATTGGGCGGAATCGTGAATGTCTGTACTTTACCTTCACCAGTTTGGTACAATGTTATTGATCTTGTATTTGCTTATCTTCCAATGGCTTATTTGGCTAAAAAAATAGTTACATCAGAAGAATAACAGTATTTTAAACTGAATTAAAACATGAAAAAAATTGGACTTGTAGGCGGTATCAGCTGGGTTTCGACAATTGATTATTATAAATTGATCAATGAAGGCGTAAATAAAAAATTAGGAGGATTGCAATTTGCAGAATGTCTTATTTATTCCTTGAACTTTGGTGATATCCAGGAAAAAACCTGGGCGAACTCCTATGAACTGCTATTAAATGCATGTTTGAGTTTAAAGAAAAGTGGCGTTGATGCCATTGTTTTATGCGCCAATACTGCGCATATGTATGCAGATGAAATTGAAAAAGCAATCGAATTACCATTAATTCATATTGGTACAGAAACCGCAAAAGCCATAACAAAAGAAAAAATTACTACAATTGGACTTTTAGGAACTTCGTTTTCTATGGAAATGGATTTTTATAAAGACCGCCTGAAAAGCTTTGGACTAAATGTACTGATTCCTGAAAAACAAGAAACTAGAGATTATATTCAACATGTTTTGAAAGAAGAATTGGGAAGGGGAATTATCAATCCTGAATCGAGACAGAATTATATCAAAATTGCAAACGAACTTATTGAAAAAGGCGCCGAAGGAATTATTTTAGGTTGTACCGAAATTCCGTTGCTAATCGATCAATCCCATTTTTCGGTTCCCGTTTTTGATACCGCTAAAATACATTCTGAAGCAATTGTAAATTTTATAGTTTCTTAAATTAAATGCTATAAACATGGGCTATTTTGGTGGACTTGGAGCAGGAAAAGGTTGGAATAAATTTAATTTCATACTAACATCAAAAGAATTTGAATCCATTTTCAAGGATTTAAAATTTTATTTTATTATTACAAATACAAGAGTAGCAATAGATTATAAAAAAACTGAAGATTCTTATATATTTGATGGTTACAGGGATTTTTTTAATGAAATTTTAATTGGTAAAAAAAAATTAGATCAAAAAGAACATTGGTTTTATGAAAGTAAGATGAGGATATCTATTACGGATGATATCGAAAAAATAAACTTTGAGAATATTATTAATAAAGAAGAAGTTTCAAAAGAATTTAAACTCGTCAGACCTACCGAACCGGTAATTAATATAAGTCCTTTTTACCTTTATTTTTTTAAAGATAAAGAAAGTTTAAGTGTTGCTTTCATGAATACAGAAGGAACTATTGGATTAGAATTAACGTATCCAAAATTTGTGAGTTTTTTAATTGATGGAGATAATTCTATAATTGATGCACATGCTTTTAATAATTATAATTTATTTAATGATTTAATAAAAAACATAAAAGCATTATCTGATAAAGCCAAAGTGCAAAACCAAACAAAACTATATCGACCGAATTTCTGGATTAGTCCCGAAGCAAAAAAAGTAATAAATGAAAATCGATATTTAAAATCTAACTCATTCATTATCATTTAATACTGTAAAATCGTATATGAAAAAGATTTTAAAAATATTCGCACTTCTCATTGTTTCAGTTATTTTACTAAACTGTGCTTCATTTTCTACTAAAAATTTCAAAAACGACTACACTTCAATTAATCCCGGTAATTTACATTCGTTTGACGGAAAGTTTAGTTTTTCTCCGATAAAAAAATTCGACAAAAAAACCGAACATTCCAATATAGAAAATTTAAAAAAATATATCAATTCTTATAACTTCATTACAAATGAAAGCATAAAATTCAACGCTATCGATTCTATTTTAAATGAAACAATAAACTATCAAATTGAACTGAAAATTATTACTGATAAAGAATTAAGCGTTGAATTATTTAAAAATAATCAAAGTATTAAAAAGCAGCAAATCAAAGGCGAACTCAAAAAAGACGGAATGTTTTATCTCGACAATAAATTTCTGAAATGTACCGGAATCCCCTATCTTTTTGGCGGATGCCAAAATAATAAACGCCGAATAGCAATTTCAAAAAACAATAATTTGATTGTAAATGAAGCCTTGGATAATACCGGCGCACTATTATTTTTATTTTGGGCAGGACCCAGTTATAATAGCACTTATGAGTTTCAACGTCTGGAATAAACCGTTTTAAACAATAAAATATAAAAGCCTTTTTTGTAATTTCCTACATACTTATTTTATAACTTAGTTAGCTTTTTAAATATTAAAATCATGACTAGGAAAGAAATAGCTACGGAGTTTTTAAATCTCGCTGCAAACGGGCATTCGCACGAAGCATTTCGTTTGTATGTAGGCAAAAACTTCAAACATCATAACGCCTATTTTAAAGGCGATGCCGATACTTTGATGCTCGCCATGGAAGAATCGACAAGAACAAACCCTAATAAAGTGTTTAAGATTCATCATATTCTTGAAGATGATAATTTAGTTGCCGTACATTCTCACTTAAAACAAACTCCCGTAGAACTTGGTTTTGCAGTAGTACATATTTTAAAATTCAAATCAGATAAAATCGTCGAACTTTGGGATTTAGGACAACCAATTCCAAAAGATCCTATTAATGAAAATGGGATGTTCTAGTTTTTCAGTCGCAGTTTTCAGTCGCAGTTTCCAGTCAAAGTCGCAGTCGCTGAAAACTGAGACTAGAAACTGAGACTGGGACTGAGACTGAAAACTGAGACTGAGACTGAAAACTGAGACTAAAAAAAACCTGAAACAAAAATAACAAAACCCTTCAATGAACTCTATTTCCAGAATTCCCCTCCTATTATCTTTTCTTTTTTTATTTTCGAATTGCAATTCTTTTGCTCAGAAAAAGGACAATTATGCTGCTCAAATTGATAGTTTAATTACAAATACATCCCCTATTTTTAACGGTGTTGTTTTGATTTCTAAAAACGGAAAAACAATTTATTCTAAAGTAAAAGGAGTTGCCAATTTCGCATCTAAAAAACCATTGACCATTGACAGTGAGTTTGAAATCATGTCAAATAGCAAACTAATTGCTGCTGTTTTAGTTTTATTAGAAGTTGAAAAAGGAAAAATTAATTTACAGGATCCCATTAAAAAATACTTGCCGGAACTCAAACAAACCTGGGCAGATTCCATCACCGTTCATCAACTTTTAAATCATACTCACGGAATCGTAGATTTGCAAAAACCGCTCGCTTTTAAACCCGGAACTGATTTTAAATACGGAAACATTAGTTTTAATTTACTGGGGAAAATTGTAGAATTCACCACCAAAAAAAGTTATTCAGAAGTAGCTGATGCGCTTTTCAGGAAACTAAATATGAGAAACACCTTCTGTTATTCTGAAGATAAAAAACAAAATTTAACGACAGGATATAACAATAAAAACGGAATCCTTGAACCTGACGAAGAAATCCAGATTAACGCTGAAACTTTAGGCGGAGACGGTGTTGTTTCTACCGTAAAGGACTTGGCGATTTGGAATAATAATCTTCATAAAGGAAAAATCCTAAAACCTGAAACATATCAATTACTAATACAACCAAGTGTTTTGTCACAACATAATTTCTTCGGGAAAGAAAAAGACGGTTACGCTTACGGGATTAGAGTTATCGAAAAAGAAACTGTTAAATATATTGGTCATACTGGTCTAGGCGATGGATTTTCTTCTGTAAATTTGTATTTTCCTGAAAGTGATGTAAGTTTAATAGTTTTAGAAAATCAAATGAATGAGGATGCTAAATTGTTTTATATTTCTGAATTTAAAATCAAAAATATCCTATTGAAAAGTGATTTGCTCAACAAAAAATAAAAACAATGGCAAAAAACAAAACTACCGAAACCGAAAGCAGTGTTGCCGATTTTATAAATGTTATTGATGACGAAATAAAAAGAAATGATGCTTTTGAACTGGCTAAAATAATGAAGAAAATTTCAGGCTTAGAACCCAAAATGTGGGGAACAGGTATTATTGGTTTCGGAAGTTATCATTACAAATATGACAGCGGCCATGAAGGCGATGCGCCAATTATAGCATTTTCTCCAAGAAAAGCAGCGATTTCACTTTATCTCAATATTCCAGTAGAAAACAGAGAAGAATTACTGTCACAATTAGGAAAACATAAATCAGCAAAAGCTTGTATTTATATTAAAAAACTAACTGATATTGATATTATTGCGCTGCAAAATATGATTTCAATTTCTTTAGAAAATTCAAAAAAATTATATCTCTCAAACTAAAACAACATGATTATTACAATATTACTTCTTTTATTTGCCCTTCTTATTTACGTATTTACACATCCCAGATACGGGAAAAGACCCTCGGGAGAACGATTGGCTTTGATACAAAAATCAGCACAATACAAAAACGGAAGATTCGAAAATGAACATTTTACGCCTGAACTTGCAGAAGGTTACAGCTACTTTAATGTGATTTCTGAATTTTTTTTCAAAAAAGTTGACCGCAAAATTCCCGCTGACATTATTCCTTCAATCAAAACCAACTTACACGAACTTACTTTAGATCAGGATGTTTTGGTTTGGTTTGGACATTCTTCCTATTATATTCAGCTTAGCGGAAAACGTTTTTTAATTGATCCCGTTTTCAGCGGCAACGCCTCGCCTATCTACGGAACTACAAAAGCATTTAAAGGAACTGATATTTACACGGTCGATGATATTCCTGAAATTGATTACTTACTAATTACGCACGATCATTATGATCATTTAGATTATAAAACGATCATGGAATTAAAACCAAAAATCAAACAAATAATTTGTGCACTTGGTGTAGGTTCGCATTTTGAATTTTGGAAGTTCCCAAAAGAAATTATCATCGAAAAAGACTGGCACGAAAAAATAGAACTCGATCAAAATCTGACACTTTATACAACGCCATCACGACATTTTTCCGGCAGAAGTACCAAACGTTGTAATACGCTTTGGACATCGTTTGTACTGGAAACAAAAGATTTTAAAATGTATTTAGGCGGTGACAGCGGTTACGACACTCATTTTGCTGAAATTGGCGAGAAATTTGGTCCTTTTGACATTGCTCTTATCGATAACGGTCAATACAATCCAGCCTGGAAATACATTCATAATTTACCTGAAGATGTTATTAAAGCGATGAAAGACCTAAAAGCAAAACGAGTTTTCCCGGTGCATTCTTCAAAATTCGCATTGGCTCTTCATGCCTGGGATCAACCGTTGATAAAAGTAACAGAACTTAATGCAATTTCCGAATATCCGATTCCGTTAATCACGCCAATGATTGGCGAATTAGTAGCATTAAGAAACGAAAAACAAGAATTCAACCAATGGTGGAAAGGAGTTAAGTAATTTTAGATTGTAGATTGTAGATTGTAGATTATAGATTGTAGATTATAGATTGTAGATTATAGATTATAGATTATAGATTGTAGATTGTAGATTTAAAACTGTAACTGTAAACTACGACTGTAAACTGTAACTGTAAACTTCGACTGTAAACTGTGACTGTAAACTGTAACTGTAAACTGTGACTGAAAACCGTGACTGAAAACTTGCAACATGAAACAAATAAAACCTGAAACTAATAAAACAAAAAATCCCTTGAAACTAAAAACAGCCCTTCTCGCCTTTACCTTTCTGATTTCATTTCATGTAATTTCCCAAAATACTTATGTGTTTTTAGGAAGTTATAACCGCGATAAAACAGCAGAATCTATTCAGGTATATCAATTAGATACAAACGGAAATTTGACAAAAGTTACTCAGCAAAAGACATGATCAATCCGTCGTATTTGACATTATCCCCAAACGGAAAATATCTTTATGCCTGCACAGATACCAGAGTCCCAAAAGGCGGAAGTGTGAGCAGTTTTGAGTTTAATCCTGAAAATAAAACGCTGACCTTTTTAAACAAGCAATCAAGTCACGGTGAAAATCCGGTTTATCTTTCGGTTCATAAAAGTGGGAAATGGCTCGTAAATGGTAATTATAATGAAGGAAGTGTTGCGGTTCATCCGATATTAGAAAACGGAAAAATTGATTCGCTTGCGCAGCATTTTCAATACTCTGACGGAAGTGTCAACAAGGAACGTCAAACCAAATCGCACGTTCATTCGACTGTATTTTCTCCTCAAAATGATTATTTATTCCTGCCCGATTTGGGCGCAGACAAAATACGCTGTTATCGTTTTGATGAAACTAAAAAACAACCTTTACTGGAAACAAAAGCTCCTTTCACAAAAACAGATTTAGAAGCCGGACCAAGACATTTAACGTTTCATCCCAATCAAAAATTTGGTTATTGTATTGAAGAAATGTCGGGATCTGTAAGTGTTTATCAATATGATAATGGAACGTTAAAACAAATTCAACGAATCAATACACATCCTGATACTATAACATCTGGTTTTGAGAGTTCTGATGTTCATATTTCGCCAGACGGAAAGTTTTTATATGCGAGCAATCGCGGGAAAGAAAATAATATTGCCATTTTTTCTATTAGTAAAAAAGGATTATTAAAAAACATTGGCTATCAATCGACATTAGGAAATCACCCAAGAGTTTTTGCCATGGACGAAAGCGGAAAATTTTTAATTGCAACTAATGTTAATTCAGGAAATGTAGTTGTATTTGCTAGAAACCCAAAAACCGGATTGCTTACAAAAGTAGGAAACGAAGTTAAAATGGAAAATGTTACCTGCGTTCAGATTAAAAATATTTAATTTTGATGGCGCACGGGTTTTACTGGTTTAAAAGGGTTTTGGCTGGTTTTTTTCTCATTTAAATTAAAATACGTGATGCAATATCTGATGTAATTTCTTCTTCGTCGCAATAAAATCATGGTAGATTTTTGATAATTCGTGGCGAAAAAAATCTCTTTAATCACTTTAATCGGTGGAAAAAAATAAAAAATGACAAATTCAAAATTCAATTTACAACCAGAAATTCTTGAAGACGAAATCACAAAATTAATTCCGTTGAGGGAAAGTGATTTTGACGAACTTTATAAAGTAGCTTCAGATCCTTTGATTTGGGAACAACACCCAATGAAAGACCGATATAAAATAGAAGTTTTCAAGCCGTTTTTTGACGCGGCAATCGATTCAAAAAGTTCTTTTTTAATTCTGGATAAAAAAACAAATGAAATCATAGGCAATACCAGATTCTATGATTACAATCCTGAAAAATCAAGCGTTGCCATTGGTTTTACTTTTATTGGCAGAAAATTTTGGGGTGGATTATACAATAAATCGAATAAAAAACTTTTGATAGATTATGCTTTTCAGCATTTAGATTCGGTGTTTTTTCATATTGGCGCAGATAATATACGTTCCCAAAAAGCAGTAGAAAAACTGGGAGCGGTAAAAATAAATGAAATGAATGTTACCAGTAACGGAATTGATATTCCTCATTTTGAATATGAATTAAAGGCTGCCAATTATAAATTATGAGTTATGAATTATTAGTTCCAGCGCTTAACGAGTAATAAAAATATTTAACTTCAAACATAAAGCATTACAATGAAAAGAATAACAGTTTTTTGCGGATCAAGTTTTGGGACCGAAGAAATTTATAAAGAACAAGCTACATTATTAGGCAAAACGCTGGCTCAACAAAATATCGAATTGGTTTATGGCGGAGCAAACGTAGGTTTAATGGGCGCGGTTGCCGGTGGCGTTTTAAACGAAGGCGGAAAAGCAATTGGAGTTTTACCGAATTTTTTAAGATCAAAAGAAATTGCGCATTTAGGTTTAACCGAATTAATTTTGGTAGAAAGCATGCACGCGAGAAAAACCAAAATGGACGAATTATGCGATGGTGTAATTGCACTTCCGGGTGGTTTTGGAACGCTTGAAGAACTTTTCGAAATGCTGACTTGGGCGCAATTAGGATTGCACAAAAAGCCAATCGCTATTTTAAACATTAACGGTTTCTATGATTCACTTATAGAATTAACTAAAGTTATGGTAGAAAAAGGTTTACTCAAAGATGTTAATCAACAAATGCTTTTGGTAAGTGATAACATTGATGATTTATTAAACCAAATGAAAAATTATGTTCCTCCAACTGTTGGAAAATGGATTGAGAAAGAGAAAGTGTAACCCATTAAATAGTTTAAAATTAAAATCCATACAGGTAAAAAACTTGTGTGGATTTTTAATTTATTTAGATATTAGGCAGTGAATTGATAGAAAAATCGAATCATAATTACATATATTCGCCGTCAAAATATTCAACCAAAAAACATGAAAAAAATTACTTTTTTATTATTTACCATTTTTTTAATCACTTTTAAAACATCTGCTCAGGATTCAAAAATTAAATTCGGAATACAAGGAGGTTTAAACTATTCCGGTTTAAGAGGTTATGAATCTTTTACAAATGATAATCCAGGATTTGCTTATTTATTTGGATTTTCTTTTGAGCATGAAATTCAAGAAAACTTATCCATAAAAGTTGATCTGAATTACGAGAGAAAAACGCAGATTTCTAAAAGTACAATTGATTACTGGCAAACAGCAGAATCACCAGTACCAATTGAGCAAATTGTTTATAAATCTAAAACCACAATCTATTTAAATTATATCGTACTTCCAATCCTGATAAAATACAATTTATCAACAGACAAAAGTTTCTACATAAATGGTGGACCGTATTTAGGTTATTTACTTAAATCCGGAATGAAATCAGAAAGTAATTATCCCTCTATATATAATGACGAAACAGAAGACACAAATAATAGAAAATCAATAGATTACGGAATTTCTGCCGGAATTGGCAAAGAATTTAAACTTAGCGGAAATCATAATTTTCATATCGAATTAAGAGATAATTTAGGATTAGCTAATATTGCTAAAGGCGAGCTTATCAATGGCGGCACTCTAAAAACAAACTCACTTAATTTATTAGCCGGGTTCACATTTTAATTCATTTTTATCATTTTTTTACAGCAATTTCTTAATTTAGAGCTCCGAAGAAATAAGTTTCACGATATATTTATTAACAACCTCACAAAAAAGATGAAAACAGAAAATAACCACTTCGCAAAAGCCGAAATGCTGATTCGGAAACCTGTTTCAGAAGTTTTTCAGGCTTTTATAGATCCGGAAATTACCAGTAAATTTTGGTTTACTAAAGGTTCCGGAAAATTGGAACAAGACACCATAACCGAATGGACTTGGGAAATGTTCGGTTTCTCATTAACTGTTACAACGCATGTTTTACAGGAAAATCATAAAATTGTGATAGAATGGGGAAATCCCGGTGAAATGACTTTAGTGGAATGGCTTTTTAGTCCGCTTGATGAAAATGAAACTTTTGTAAGCATTACCAATTCCGGTTTAAAAGGAGATCCGGATAAAATAATCGATCAGGTCAGAAATTCAACCGAAGGATTTACGTTAGTTCTTGCCGGTGCAAAAGCGTATTTAGAACATAATATAGAACTGAATCTCGTTCTGGATCGATTCCCGAAAGGATTTGCTTAATGTGAATTAACCTCAAAGTTCGAAAGCATTTTTTACTAAATAAATAATCTCGCAAAGACGCAGAGATGCAAAGTTTATTTTCCTGATAAATTCTTGCACATTAGCGAAATGAAGACAAAGTAAAAACACAAAACTTAAAAAACTTTGCGACTTCGCGCCTTTGCGAGATTATAAAAAAAAGCCGAAAAAGAAATAATTTTTAATGGATTTAACCGAACATTACCATCAACTTTATAAAAAATCTACCGAAGCAATTTCAAAAGGAAATTACAAATTAGATTCGCAAATTAATAATACAGCAGATTCCCGCTTTGGAATTACATTATTAATTCGCCCAAGCGAAAAAGTAAAATCTAATATTCAGTTGTTTTTAAACGAATTAAAAGCAATTGAACCTGAACAATATTATTATCCGGATTCTGATATTCATATTACCATTATGTCGATTATTTCGTGTTATGAAGGTTTTACTCTGGATGAAATCAATATTCAGGAGTATATCGATATTATTCAACAAAGTCTGGTGGTTTTAGACAAAATCAAAATTGAATTTAAAGGTATTACAGCTTCACCATCAGCAGTAATGGTTCAGGGTTTTCCAACTGACGAATCTTTGAATGATTTCCGCGAAAAACTACGTGAGAATTTCAAGAAATCAACTTTGCAGCAAAGTATTGATAATCGTTATTCTATAGCAACGGCGCATTCTACGGTTTCGAGATTTCAGGAAAAACTTCAAAATCCGGAGAAATTGATTGAAGTTATGGAGGAATTCCGAGATTATAATTTTGGGGAATTTACAGTAGAAAATTTAGAATTGGTTTATAATGATTGGTATCAAAGAGAAGAAAACACAATTCATTTAGCAGAATTTATGATTTGATTTTTTTTAACAGATTTTTTTTGCCACGAATTTCACGAATTAGCCCGAATTTTTTTGACAGTAATTTAAGCGTATTTCAATTCGTGGAAATTAGTGCAATTCGTGGCAAAAAAACTTCATCCTTTAAACTTCCCAAAATGCCATAAGACACCGGACGGATCGTGTAAAAAACATTCGCTTCCCCAATCTAAATGGCGCGTTGGAGTTAATTTCACACCGTATTTCTCAGTTAGATTTAAAGCTAATAACTGATTGTAATAGTAATCAACATCCTCAACTTCAAGAAAAATCATTGTGTTTTCATTCCAGCTTTTCTCATAATAATCCTGAAGATAAAAAGCGAGTTCTCCCGTTTTAAAAACAGAAAAATTATTTTCTAAAATGGTTTCTTCAAAACCTAAATCACGGTAAAAACTTCTTGAAATTTCAAAATCTTTGGAACCAATAAATGGTCGGATGGATTTGGCTTTATGATTCATATTTATTGAATTTAGGATGATCTTAATTTCTGAAATAGATTCTCAAATTTAAGAAAACCATTCAATTTTATGATCAAGACGAATAAGGAAATCTGTAAATGAAGTTCCTATTACAATATTATATTTACTGTTTAAATCAATAAAAGGAGAAAGGATAACTTTTACATTCTCAAATTGATCGATTTCAATTCCTATAAATTCTCCACTTCCGTTTGAACCAATTCCAATTGTTCTTTTTAATTCTTCAACTATTTTATAGCTTTTATTGGCTTCGATAATTTCTTCTAAACTCCATAGTTTTATAAACTCAACACCAATAAACTGATCGATTCCCAAATAGTTTTCAAGATAAAAAACATAATCTTCAGGAAGTTTTAAATTAGAAAAAGATTCTATTTTAGCTATTTGAACAGAAGAATTGATATCTCTTTTTGGAAAATCATACTTTGAAATTATTGCTTGTAAAACTTCCATAAAATATACTTTCAAATCTTAAAACTCATTTATTTACTCGAACTCATTTGTTTTTGCAAATCTATATTTAAACTGTATTGCTCCTGAACGGGAATTATTTTTCGGGAACTTTTATTGATATCACTTCCTTCGGCTGCCCATAAAAACGGATAAAAATTAAAAACCTCATCCCCTTTTAATTTAGAAACTTCTTCTCGCCATCCATTCCATCTGTTTCCTTCGTAAAACTTATCTAAATCGTTATTAAAACAAAATTCTAAAAACTCAGAATATGTAATATCAAGGGCTTCATATTCGAGATTATCAGGAGAAAAATAGTAAATCTTGCCTAAGTCACTTCCTAATCCGCCACCATTTAAAAGATAAAAACCGCCAATTGCATCATCGGCAATTAATAAAAAAGAAGGCGTTTCTCCAAATTCTTGAAATGATTTTCCTTTGTTCCAATCCGGAAGTGTACGATCAAATCTTGAATTTCCCGAACCTAAAATCCTTATCCATCCATCATCAATTAAAAGGCCGCCTGTCATAAAAACAATTGCTCCCATTGGCGAGCGGGTTGTAACCTGTGTTTTATATAAGGCATCTTTTGCTTTTACAGCATCGACCGGTAAAACCTCTACTTTATTTTTTGCTGTTTTAATCCAACCCTGAACAATTGACCAGCCCGGATCCTTTTTATCAATAAGTTCTTCAGCTTTTTTCATTTTGTTTTGTCCTGCTACAAAATTTACCAATATCAATGCAATTACTACAAATCTTCTTGTCATTATTATTTTGTAATTATTATTTTAATCTAGCTTTTTTTCAAAATATTCCCCAAACCACGACCAATCTGCTCAATAGCTTCAAGACCTTTAGTTAATGGCGTTGCAGTAAAATCCTCATACGCATCCATCGCTGTTCCTTTGCGGTCGTCTTGTGCATAAACTAAAATAAGGTTATTATCATCAAATGATTTTTCGAATTTCTGAGGCAATTTATCAAATATTGATTTGTACGAAACAGATCCTTTTCGGGATAAATTAAAAACAATCAAATCGGTTGGTTTAATTTCATCTGATATGGATTCAAAATCTTCCCAATCCATAATACTTTTAAAACCTAATTTTGCATTTAATTTTAAATTCAGCGCAATTTGCTGAATCGCCTGATGCGTTTTATATTCGGCATAAATTATAATCGGAACACTTAATTCCTGTGACAATCGACAAATTTTCTGTAGTAAAAGATGGAATCCAACACCTCTTTCTGAAAATGGCGGACACATGAAAACTAATCTTTTTTCCTCAATAAAGGTTTTCTGAAATCTACAAATGAATAAACTTTTATCTACGTTATTGATAATCGAATCTACGTTTTCTCCAAAAATTTTATCAAGAAATCCTGTTTTTCTCGGCCATCCAATAATCACAATATCCGACATTATTTCTTTTGAAGTTCTCGCAATTCCGCTTGCAGGATTATGATCGATTCTGGCAATTGTGTTGATTTTAACTTCAGATGCTGATCCCTGAATCACGAATTTATCAACTGCTTTTCTATATTTTAAAATATTTTTTTCGGCCTGATCATTATTGGGAACAATCGTTAACAAAGTCACCGGATTAGCTGATTTTTTATCTTTTATCAAAAGTGCAAAATCTAATAAAGTGGCTGTCGCCGAAGTTTTTGCTAACGGAATTAAAATATGTTCATCTAAAATCTGGTCGTTATGTGCATCTTCATGAGAAACTTCTTCTTCGCAAATGGCAATTTTTTTCGCTGCTTTTTCAGTTGCAAAAGATGCAACAATACACGTAATTAGAATTAAAATAATAGTTCCGTTTAAGATGTTTTCGTCAAGGATTTTTGCTTTAAAACCCACTAAAATTACCGCTAAAGTTGCCGCTGCGTGCGCGCTGCTTAACCCAAAAATAAGTTGTCGTTCTGTCTTTGTATATTTAAAAGTAATCTGGGTAAAAAACGCTGCAATCCATTTCCCGAAAATAGCCACAACACTTAATGTTCCCGCCACGATTAATGCCGTTGGTCCGCTTAAGATTACGCTGATATCAACCAACATTCCCACAGAAATCAGGAAAAACGGAATAAATAATGAATTTCCAATAAACTCAATTCTGTTCATTAAAGCGGATGAATGCGGAATTAAAGGATTTAAAGCTAATCCGGCGACGAATGCACCAATAATAGGTTCTACTCCTGCAACTTCGGCTAAAAATGCTGCGAAAAAAACGACTGAAAGTACAAAGATATAATGAGCGTGTTTTTCACTTTCTAACTTCTTAAAAAACCATTTTGCAATCCTGGGAATAACCAAAAACATAATAGCAGAGAAAATCGCCAACGACACGCCTAATTTTATCCAGAAAGCCTGATTTAAATTTCCCTGACTGCTTCCCATAATAATGGCAAGAATAATTAAAACAGCCGTATCGGTTAAAATAGTTCCTCCCACAGTTATGGCAACAGCTTGATTTTTAGCAATTCCCATTTTACTCACAATAGGATAAGCGACTAAAGTGTGTGTTGCAAACATACTTGCGGTTAAAAAACTCGCATTAAAATCATAATTCAGTAAATAATAACAAACCGGAAACCCAATCGATAAAGGGAATATAAAGGTGAAGAACCCAAAGAGTAAACTTTTATTTCGGTTGGCTTTAAACTCGTTCATATCAAGTTCTAAACCGGCAATAAACATAATGTACAAAAGCCCGATTGTAGAGAATAAATCAACGGCTGAGTTTTTGGCAAGAATATTAAGTCCGTGTGGTCCAATGATTACACCCGAAATAATAAGTCCGATAATCCCTGGAATATTTATTTTTTTGAGTAAAATAGGTGACAAGAGAATAATGAAAAGTATCAACGAAAAAATTAATACTGGGTTGCTTAATGGTAATTCGAATTCTTGTAAAAAATGCTTGAAAAATTCTATCATAATGTAATTTTATCTTCTTTGTGGTATTTTAATTTTTCGTAAAAAGAGGTTTCTCAATTAAAATAAAATCGCAGAAGTTATTATTTTCCAACTTTATTTAAAAAGCTTAATAAAATTGGATTCTTTAGTGATTGCTTCACTACAAAAATACCTAAAAAAAACGCGCACTCTTTACGAAAACCGCATATTAAGGAATAAAATTTGTTTCATTGCCAAATTATTAAAATTTAATATTTTTTTTAACAAAACTGCAACATTAACAAATCAAAATAAATGTTCGTTGCATTATTCAATTATCTTTGTCTTAATAAATATTGCACAATGGAAGAATGTATCTCTGTTTTTGATATGCTTAAAATTGGCGTTGGTCCCTCAAGTTCTCATACTTTAGGACCGTGGAGAGCCGCAGAACGTTTTTTAGAAGAGTTAAAAAACGAATCAATTTTAGACCAAATTAAACGGGTAAAAGTCGATTTATACGGATCACTTTCCTTAACCGGAAAAGGTCACGCTACTGATTTATCTGTAATGTTAGGCTTAAGCGGACAAGATCCTGAATATATCCCAATAGATGATATTGCAGGAATTATTAAAAATATCGAAGATACACACGAAATTATTCTGGCAAACGAATATAAAATTCCATTTTACTTTTTACAGGATATTGTGTTCAATAAGGAGTTTCTTCCCTTTCATGCAAATGGATTAAAATTCACAGCTTATAAAGAAGATGATTCTGAATACGATGCTACTTTTTATTCTATTGGAGGTGGTTTTGTGGTCAAAGAAGAACGCACAAATGCCAAAATCAAAGAGGTTATAAAATGTGCTTTCCCCTTCCCGATTCAAAATGCAGTTGAACTGTTAGATTATACGATTTCAGAGAACAAATCGATCTCGGAGATTGTGTATGAAAATGAAAAATCGATGCGTCCGGAAGCCGAAATTCACTCAGAATTAATGCGCATCTGGAACACGATGTTAGAATGCATGTACATTGGCTGTCATACCGGAGGCATTCTCCCGGGCGGATTAAACGTTCGAAGAAGAGCTTTTGATATGCACCAAAACTTAATAGGTTTATCCAATTATTCTAACCCGCAAACCTGGCTGGAAGAAATCAGAAAAACTGAAGTGAAATTTCGTCAGATCCTGAAATGGGTAAGTTGTTTTGCACTTGCCGTAAACGAAGTAAATGCTGCTTTAGGGCGTGTTGTTACTGCGCCTACAAACGGAAGCGCTGGTGTAATTCCGGCAGTTTTAATGTATTATCTGGTAATTGAAAACCACGATGCAGGCGAAAAAGAGATCAAACAATTTTTGATGGTTGCCGGAGAAATTGGAAGTATTTTCAAAAAAGGCTCCACAATATCGGCCGCAATGGGCGGTTGTCAGGCAGAAATTGGTGTTTCATCATCAATGGCTGCTGCAGCACTTTGCGAATTAATGGGTGGATCTCCCGCTCAGGTTTTAATGGCTGCCGAAATCGCAATGGAACATCATCTTGGTTTAACCTGTGACCCTATTGGCGGTTTGGTTCAGATTCCGTGTATCGAAAGAAATACTATGGGCGCAATAAAAGCGATAAACGCTGCAGAACTTGCGCTTGAAACTGATTCTAAAAACGCAAAAGTACCTCTTGACAAAGTCATTAATACAATGTGGCAAACTGCAAAAGATATGAATTCTAAATACAAAGAAACTTCTGAAGGAGGACTTGCAATTGCCGTAAATATGGCTGATTGTTAAAAATATTTTTGCCAGAGATTAAAGGATTATCACAGATTAACATCTAATAAAATGTGATTTGAAAAATCCTTTAAATCTTTTAATCTGTGGCAAAAAAAAAATCTTCTCCCAAAAACTACTCCATGAAAAAATATTACTTTTTATTAGCCTTATTATTTTGCTCGGTTTTATTGCATTGCCAGGAACGTTATTTCCTTAATTCAGATACACGTTTGTACACTTCGGCAAGTGCTTCGGCTGAATTTTCAGGTTATTTTAAATATGGTGCCGAAGTTCAATTATTATCCGAAAGTAAAAACGGCTGGTACAAAGTAAAAGCCGATAATTTATCTGAAGGTTATATTCCTGAAAAATTTGTTGCCACAAGATTAAATTCAGCCGACATTAAAGTTCGTGACAACGAAAACCCAATTATTGAAGGAAGCGATAATTATTACGGCAGTAATCACCTTTTTGTTTTAGTTGCCGGTTTAAAAGCGAGAGCACAACCAGATAAAAATTCAAAAATTAAGGAAATTCTAAATGTTGGTGATCCCGTTGCTGTAAATTATCTTCCTAAAAGTCAGGAAGAATGGGTAAATATAAGTGGTAATTTTAGTGATGAATATGCGAAATTTACTTTAAGAAAATTCATTGGCAAAAGACCTGATTTCAATACTTTATTAAAAGATTTCGATAAACTTGATGTTAATAATATTACAGAACGCAAAACTGTTGGCGAGAGACTTGTAGAATTGGCCTGGAATAGTGAGACTACAACTTTGGCTCCGGCTTACCAGAGATATTATGAGGTTGTAAAACAATTAAACGACCCAAAACTTCTTGCTGATACTGAACTTAATATGGCTGTAGCCAAAGGATTAGCGAAACATAAAAAACCGGAAGAGATTCTGGCTTTCGTTAAAAAATCAGAATTTGTATTGAAAGGTTTAAAAACCAAAGCATGGTATTTAACTCAAAAAGATTTGGTAAAAACTTTTGGAAAACCTGTTAAAAAAGCGACTGTAAGTGATGAATGCGGCGTTTATTTAAGTGAGACTTTTTACTATTATCAAGATTTAGAAGCTTCTGTAAATGAGCAAAAAAATCAGGCAGAAATTACAAAGGTTTTTATTAACAAAAACAACAAACTTGTTCTAAATCCTAATGCAACATTAGACAATTCCTTAACTGAAAAAGCATTTATCGAAAAATACGGATCTTATATTGGTGCCTCAATAAAAGCGCCGCATTCTTATTCTATACAAATAGAAGACAGCGAGTTTAAGATAGAATTCAAGGATGGAAAATTATTTACCATCGAAATATTCTTCTATTGCTGATTTCAATCTATAATTAATCAATACTTTTACATCTTCAAAAAAAAAATAAAATGTCAGTAGCAAAAAAAGATTATAAAAGAATCACAACAAAGTCATTGATCGAAATGAAAAGCAACGGAGAAAAAATCTCTATGCTTACGGCTTACGATTTTACGATGGCAAAAATTGTTGATACCGCAGGAGTCGATGTGATTTTAGTGGGCGATTCAGCGTCAAATGTTATGGCGGGTCACGAAACGACTTTGCCAATTACTTTAGATCAAATGATTTATCACGCTTCATCTGTAGTTCGCGCTGTAGAAAGAGCGTTGGTTGTGGTAGATCTACCTTTTGGAAGTTACCAGTCAGATCCAAAAGAGGCTTTGCGTTCTGCTATCAGAATCATGAAAGAAAGCGGCGGTCACGCTGTAAAACTTGAAGGTGGAAAAGAAATTAAAGAATCTATCAAAAAAATATTAAACGCAGGAATTCCGGTTATGGGACATTTGGGTTTAACACCTCAATCGATCTATAAATTTGGAACATACAGCGTTCGTGCAAAAGAAGACGAAGAAGCAGAAAAACTGATCGCAGATGCAAAACTGTTAGAAAAAATTGGCTGTTTTGGTATTGTTCTTGAAAAAATCCCGGCTCATTTAGCGGAACAAGTTGCTAAAAGTATTTCAATTCCTGTTATTGGTATTGGTGCCGGTGGTGGCGTTGACGGACAAGTTTTGGTAATTCATGATATGCTAGGAATGAACAATGAATTTAGCCCGCGCTTTTTACGTCGTTACCTAAATTTATATGATGAAATGACAAAAGCAATTGGTCAATATGCTGCTGATGTTAAGTCAAGTGATTTTCCTAATGCTGGGGAACAGTACTAGGTTAGATTTTTCGATTTTTCGATTGTTGGAAACAACTAGCTAAATAAATTAAAATTAGAATGCATAGATTTAAAGATTTGGAAATTTGGAAATCAAGTAGAAAATTCTGCTCTGAAATTTATAACCTTACATCAAATTTTCCTGACTCAGAAAAATTTGGTTTAACAAATCAGCTTCGTCGTGCTTCTGTATCTGTCCCTTCAAATATTGCTGAAGGATGCTCACGAAGTAGCAACAAAGATTTTTCAAGATTTCTTGAAATTGCGATCGGTTCTATTTATGAAATTGAAACTCAATTATTAATCTCTTTCGATTTAGGATATATAAACCAAGTCAAATTAGATGAATTATGTTTTAATCTTGATAGAATTGTAAAAATGACCTCAAAATTTAGATCTACTTTGATGTAAGTCTAGTCGAACAATCTAAAAATCCAATAATCTAAAAATCGATTTTGAAAATACTTTCTAACAAAAATAACCTCCAAATTCTCCACGAAGACAATCATATTATCGTCGTAAATAAACGCGTAGGCGATATTGTACAAGGTGATAAAACGGGTGATAAACCTTTATCTGATGTTGTAAAAGAATATATTAAGGACAAATACAATAAACCTGGCGACGTTTTTCTAGGTGTGATTCATCGTTTAGATCGTCCCACAACCGGAATTGTTGTTTTTGCCAGAACTAGTAAAGCTTTAACGAGAATGAACGAAATGTTCAGTAATCGTGAAACACAAAAAACCTATTGGGCAGTTGTGAAGAATAAACCTCAGGAAACAACTGCTAAATTAGTTCATTATCTAAAGCGGAATGAAAAAAATAATACTTCAAAAGCCCATTTAAAAGAAGTTCCGGATAGTAAACTCGCAAGTTTAGATTATAAGGTTTTTAAAGAACTTCAAAATTATGTGGCTTTGGAAATCAATTTGCATACAGGTCGTCATCATCAAATTCGTGCGCAATTAGCAGCTATTGGATCTCCAATTAAAGGCGATTTAAAATACGGTTTTGACCGAAGTAATCCTGACGGAGGAATTCATCTTCATGCCAGAAAACTGGTTTTTATTCATCCGGTTTCTAAAGAAAACGTTACAATTGTTGCGCCAACTCCGGACGAAACTATTTGGAACGCACTTTGATTTTTATGTTTTAATTTATAATTTTTTAATTTTTATCGATTAACTTGCAGAGACATAAATCAAGCTGATCAAAAAATGGATTATAAAAACGACATCGGATACAGAAAAGAAACGCTAAAAAAGTTGTTGTATAACATTCAGAAAAGCGAAGACTTAATTGTAAAAGCTTTATACGATGATTTTAAAAAGCCTGAATTTGAAGCTGTTTTAACCGAAACAAATTATGTGATTTCAGAATTAAAAGACACGATTAAAAACCTCACCAAATGGGCAAAACGAAAACGTGTTTTCCCTTCCATTCTTAATTTCCCTTCTACTGATTATATCTACAAAGAACCTTACGGAGACGTTTTGGTTATTGCACCCTGGAATTATCCTTTTCAGTTAGCCTTATGCCCTTTGATTTCTGCCGTTGCAGCCGGAAACAGAGTTGTTTTGAAACCATCAGAACTGACTCCGCATACGTCAGCCATAATTGCTAAAATAATCGAAAAAGCGTTCCATGTCAGCCATGTTGAAGTTGTTGAAGGCGGTGTAGAAGTTTCGGATAAATTACTGGCACAACGCTGGGATTATATTTTCTTTACGGGAAGTGTTGCTGTTGGAAAAATATTAGCCAGAGCCGCAGCCGAAAATTTGACTCCGATAACTTTAGAATTAGGCGGGAAAAATCCCTGCATTATTGATGAAACTGCTAATTTAAGACTTGCCGCAAAACGTATTGTCTGGGGAAAATTTATAAATGCCGGTCAAACTTGTATTGCTCCGGATTATATTTTGATTCAGAAAAACATGAAGGTCAACTTCATTTCGTTTGTAATCGAAGAAATCATAAAAGCATACGGCAAGAAAATAGACAAATCTCCTGACTTTGCCCGAATAATTAATACCAAAAACTGGTTGCGACTGGCGAATATGATCGAATCCGAAAAAGTAATTTTTGGTGCCGAAACTGATGCAAATAAACTATACATTTCGCCTACACTTCTCGAAGAACCCTCATTAGATAGTGCCGTAATGAAAGAGGAAATTTTTGGACCTATTTTACCCATTTTGATTTATGAGACGGAAGCCGATATACAAAATGTAATTAGCCGTTATGAGAAACCCCTTGCATTTTACGTTTTTAGTGAAAATAAATCATTTGCCAGAAAATTAATTAAAACCTATTCCTTTGGCGGCGGTTGTATCAATGATACGGTTGTTCATTTTTCTAATAAAAGACTGCCTTTTGGCGGTGTTGGACATAGCGGAATTGGTGCTTACCACGGAAAATTAAGCTTTGATATTTTCTCGCACCATAAAGCAGTCGTAAAAAAAGCAAACTGGCTGGATTTACCCATGCGATATGCACCTTACAAAGATAAATTATCCTCTATTAAAAGAATTCTGGACTGGATGTAAATCTCAAAAAACAATTTCTTAATGTTTTCGAGTTTTTAATACGGAATTAATTAAAAATATTATATTTACGCTTGAATAATATCCTAAATCGCGGAAATATAAAATAATTCTACTTACCCAAAAATGAAATCCATATCTGATCAAATCAAAGACATTAAAAATCATGGTTATTCTCTAGATTTTTCAAATGTTTTTAACCTTGCTTTTGAGAATTATAAAAAAATAGCGGTTTACGCCGGATTAATCTTGTTAGTGTTTTCTGTACTCTTTGGTATAACAGCAGGAGTAATTTTGATCTTAATTTTTGGCGTAGATAAAGTCGACGGTGCCAAATTACTTACTATTCAGCCACAACTTTTATCACAGACTCAATTAGTATATTACATTTTTGGAACCGCAATATTCTCGGCAATATTTAGTCCGTTCACTGCCGGATTTCTAAAAATGGCAGATTGCGCTCAAAAAGATGAAGAATTTAAAGTTGCAACAGTTTTTACGTACTATAAAAATCGTTATTTTCTGCAAATATTTCTGGCAACATTTACAGTCTCCTTATTGAATGTTGCGATAGGTACATTTTTAGAATTACAACAACTAAACGCCTTAGGACTTGCTATATCGCTATTTTTATCATTTTTCACATTCCTGATCATTCCGCTTATTATATTTGGAAATCTAAAAGCATTCGACGCTATAAAATCAAGTTTTATCATTATTTCAAAGCAGCCCGCCATATTACTCGCCTTAATAATTACCATAATTGGTGCAATAATTGTTGGCTTCATGGCATTTTGTATCGGAATACTCTTTACAATACCATTTAGTTATTCAATGACTTACGCAATATATTGTTCCATTTTTACTATTGATAAAGAAGATCCGATTGATTCAATTGGAAAATCGGATTTAGAATAAAAAACAGAAGACTCTAAATAATATCAGAGCTTAACCTACTCTTTTTAGAATTTTCAAAAAGGCTTATTTACTAAACCAAAACATACCACAAAATCTATGGTACAAAACTATAGTTTTTTCAATTCGTTGATTTCAGGAATTGCCATTATTGGTAATGCCCTAAAATCAATTATTGCAAACTGGTACGTTTTTACTTCTGACATTATTTTTTATAACAATCCTAAAATCATTCTTTTAGGATTAGCCTTAATTGGTTTCGTAGGGATTCTGGTTTACCAATTCATTAAAATAAAAGCCAGAATTGGTTATTTTATCGAAAAAAAGTTAGAAAACGAAACTGCAAATAGCGAATATCAAATCTATCTTTTATTTTTTGGTATCTCAATTATTGTAATTGAAATCATTAATGAAATTTTTAAAGTCAGACCTCGAAGTATGCTGGTTTTAAACGTAATTATTGGGTCTTCAATACTATTAATTTATCTTATAACGGTGAGAATTAAATTTCTACGTGACAGAGTTCAGCAAATATTTATTGTATTATTTCTCCTGTTTCTTGCACATGTAGGCTATAATATCATTTATCTCAGGCACGATTTAGTTCCAATAATTGCTTTTCTGATTTCCTTTTACTTCTCATACAGCATTTTAAAACCTATAAAAGTATATTGGATATTTGTTTGTGTTGTATTTATATATCTGATAATAACAGTTTTTTTTCATTTGATTCCGGTAAAATCATCTATTTTACTCATCAATTACTGTATAATTGTTTTTATAATTAATCAGGTAAAATATGCGGTTTTATTAAATAACAGAGATAATTTCAGGTTTACAAATGAAATTGTGCATAAGGGGAATTCATTAACAATTGCCACAAATAAAAAAAATGAAGTCTTATTTTGCAGCGAAACCATTACTTCAATTTTAGGCTATTTACCTGATGAAGTAATGGGTTTAAAGTTCTGGAAACTAACAAAAGAAACGGATGTGATTGAGAATATAAAAAATTTCAATCATGAAGAAAATACGCTTTATATTAGAAAATTAAAAAGCAAAAATGGCGAGTTCAAATACATTCAATGGAAAGATAAAAAATTCTCCGAAGACTTAATTATAAGTATTGGTCAGGATGTTACGGAACAAATCAATGTTAGGGATCAATATAAAAACCTGATTCAGACTGCGACCGATATTATTTTTGAAATTGATACTGACGGTTATTTTACTTTTGTAAATGATTTTGGATTTTCAATTTTAGGATATTCTGAAAACGAACTTATTGCACAACATTATTCTAATTTCATTCATGAAAATTATCAGCGAAATGCAGTTGATTTTTACGAAAACCTGGATATTAATGAAAATAATTTTCCCGTAATTGAAATTCCGATATTAAAGAAAAACGGAAAGCCATTATGGATTTCTCAAAAGATAATAATTCGTAAAAATGACTTTGGTCAAATTATTGGTTTTGCAGGAATAGCAAGGGATATTACCGACATTAAAAACATAGAAAACGAGAAAAAGAAACGTCTTAAAAAAATTGAAGCCTATAACAATTCCACAAAAAAATTATCAACTTCAGATTTTAGCAAATACGATAATTTAAATTCTGTAATTGATTACATCATAAAGGAAGCCTCGACAGTATCGAAAACAAATCGAGTAAGTTTCTGGAAATACTCTAATGATTTAATCACTTGTAAAAACCTGTTTAGTCTTGATAATCAAAGTTTAAGTGATAAAAATATTCTTGATAAAGAATCGTATCCTATTTATTTTGAAACTTTAAAAAGCAAGGCAATTATAAATGCTCCGGATGTTTTTAACAAACTGGAAACATCTGAATTTCAAAGACTTTATTTTACCAAAAATCATATCAAATCAATGCTTGATGTTCCCATATTTTTAAGCGGACAACTTGCCGGTGTCGTTTGTTTTGAAAGCACTGATGAAAAAAGAGATTGGGACAATGAAGATATCAACTATGCCCGAACAATTTCTGACGTAATTTCGTTAGCTATTTCGTCTCAAATGCGTCTTGAAGCAGAACGAAGACTGGAATTTAAAAGCCAGTTACTATCTGCACTTGCTTTATGTACGGAGAAATTTTTACTGAGTAAAACAACTCACGAAATGTTTCAGGAAACATATGACCTTATAGGAAAAGCGGCGAAAGTCGATCATATGTATTATTATGAAAAAGATTTTATAAGCGAAACTGTTTGCCAAAAATACAAATGGTCCAGAAAAGGAATCGAGCATCAAATAACTGAATTACGCCACTTTACAGACGATAATTTAAAAGAAATTTACGAAGCTGCACAAAATAAAAAAATCTTAAATACATTAACAAGCAAACTCGGTGATACCTTTTTTAAGAAATTATTGATTGACAACGAAATCAAATCAATCTTGATTTTGCCTTTGTATATCAACGATATTTTTACAGGTTTTATAGGTTTTGATGATTGTACAAATGAACGAAAATGGTCTGAAGAAGAAATATATATCTTTCAGGTTCTTGCGAATAACATTTCATCGGCATTGGAAAGAAATAGAAATGAAACTAAGATTCTTGAAAGCGAAGAAAAATTCAAATTGATTGCCAACAATATTCCGGGAACGGTTTATTTATCAAAATTTGATGCTTTTTCGACCAAAATATTCCTCAATGATGAGATTTTAAACTTAACAGGTTATTCAAAATCAGAATTTATTGAGAACAATCTATCTTTTCTATCGCTGATTCATCCTGAAGATAAAGACGAAGTAATCAATAGTCAGATTGACAATTTACAAACCGGAATGCCTTTGCATAATGTATATCGAATTCAGCGTAAAAGCGGCGAATATATTTGGGTAGAAGAGTTTGGAGATGTGATTAAAAAAGGAGATGAAATTGAATTTGTGGGTGGGATTTACTTTGATATCACCAACAAAAAAGAAACCGAAGATGCGATAAAAGCCAAACAACTTGCCGAAGCAGCAAATAAATCTAAATCCGACTTTTTAGCCAATATGTCGCATGAAATCAGAACTCCGTTAAACGGGATTATTGGTTTTACGCATTTATTGATGAAAACGGAATTGGAAGAAATTCAGGAAAAATACATGACAACGATCAATCAATCAGCACATTCGCTGTTGGAGATTATAAACGATATTCTTGATTTTTCTAAAATTGAAGCCGGAAAACTGGAACTTTTTATTGATTTATATGATATTAAAAAAGTGCTGGGACAGGTATTTGATTTAATTGTTTATGAATCAAATCAAAAAAATCTGAAACTGGAATTAAATGTAGATCCTGATGCTCCTAAATATATCTGGACTGATATTGTAAGGATCAAACAAATTTTAATCAACTTACTTTCAAACGCAGTAAAATTTACCAATGAAGGTTCAATTAAGTTGAATGTGTCTGTTTTAGAAAAAAATAAAGGTAATAATTGTGTGATTCGCTTCTCGGTTGTAGATACCGGAATTGGAATTTTGGAAAAAAATCAAAAGAAAATCTTCAAGGCTTTTTCTCAGGAAGATAGTTCTACAACCAGAAAATTTGGAGGAACAGGTTTAGGATTAACTATTTCGAATCAGTTATTAGGATTGATGGAAAGCCACTTACAGCTGGAAAGCAAAATTGATTCAGGAAGTAATTTTTATTTTGATCTAAATTTAAAAACCAGTAATCAAAGCATCAACGAAAAATACAATGCCGAACTTAAAAAAATTAGTCTTGAATTAAGTGCCAATAATATTATTTCGAATCATAAAGTTATTACTTTTTTAATTGTAGAAGATAACAAGGTAAACATGTTACTGCTAAAAACGATTATTAAAAACTTGTACAGTACCGCTTATATCTATGAATGCGAAAATGGATATGACGCTGTAAATCAATTTGAAAGTATTAATCCTGATCTTGTTTTTATGGACATTCAAATGCCAATCATGAATGGTTATGAAACAACAAAGGCGATAAGGAACACAAGTACAGGCAAAGATATTCCGATAATTGCTGTAACTGCCGGCGCTGAAAAAGACGAAAGAAACAAATGCATATCGGCGGGAATGGATGATTATATCTCAAAACCTATAATAAAAGGTACGGTGGAAGAAGCATTGGTAAAATGGTTAAAATAGTAAAAACTAAAGTATAACTGTAATGTATATTTCCTAAAAAATATATAAATTCGTACAAAATAAAATTGAACAAACTAAAATACAATATATATGAAGTGGTTAGGATCAAGACAAAGTGATAACGTAGAAGACAGAAGAGGTATGTCTGGCGGAAAAGTAGCCGTTGGAGGTGGAGTTATTGGTATCATTATTTTGTTACTAAACGTTTTTGGTGGTGAAACTGGTCAGACTGTTGGAAATGTATTGGAGCAAATGCAAGGCGGTCAAACCCAAACCGAAGCCGCAGCGCCATTAAGTAAGGCAGATGAAGAAATGGGGGATTTTGTACGAACTGTGCTGGCTAAAACTGAAGACACCTGGAGCAAAATATTTACCGAAAATGGTATGACGTATAAAAATCCAAAATTAGTACTTTTTAGAGGTGCTGTAAACACCGCTTGCGGTGGCGCATCATCTGCATCGGGACCATTTTATTGTCCTGGCGATCAAAAAGTATATATGGATTTAGCTTTCTTTGACGAACTAAAAAGTAAATTTGGTGCTAAGGGTGGAGATTTTGCTATTGCGTATGTTATAGCGCATGAAATTGGGCATCACGTACAAACTTTAATGGGAACCTCAGCAAAAATGCATGAGGAGCAAGAAGGAAAAAGCGAAGCCGAAGCCAATAAACTTTCGGTAGCATTAGAATTACAAGCTGATTTTTATGCCGGAGTCTGGGCTCATGACAACGAACAATATTTAGAATCTGGAGATATTGAAGAAGCCTTAAGCGCTGCAAATGCTGTGGGCGATGACGCTATTCAAAGTAAAATGTCTGGTCAGGTTGTTCCGGATTCATTCACACATGGTACATCAGAACAAAGAATGTACTGGTTTAAAAAAGGATTCAAAACGGGCGATATCAAACAAGGTGATACTTTTGCTAAAATACGATAATTTATAAATCAACTATAATAAACTAAATGAGCATGACTTAAACGTCATGCTTTTTTTGTTTTTTAACCATATATTATTTGTAGAGACAAATAGCAGTGCGTCTTATTTTAACCATATAAGTGATCTAAGTTCATTTAATATTGGAGTTTATCGTAAAGGCGCACAGCAGTGGATCTTCAGAAAGATTTAAACCATATAAGTGATATAAGTTCAGTATAATATTTAGAATTTATTTTCAACTCTTGGAGATTTTGTCTTTCGACGAAGCAGGAATGAGAAACATAATGAAATAAACTATCGATAAGATATAATCTAATCTTAATTTTAAATGAACTTATATCACTTATATGGTAAAAATTACAAGCACAAAAAAAAGCCTTGAATTTCTTCAAGGCTTTCCAAATTCTGGGTGGCTGACCGGGTTCGAACCGGCGACCCTCGGCACCACAAACCAATACTCTAACCAGCTGAGCTACAACCACCATTTTTCTTTGCGGTTGCAAATATACAACAAAGGTTTACTTCTACAAAGAAAAATTTGAAAAAATTACATCAAAAAATTGAAAAATTTATATCAAATTACCTAAGCTATTGATTGCCAAACACCTTTCAACAGTAAAACCTTCTGCAAATTCTTTACCAACTAACCTTCCTAAGTCCTGCGCACGGTAATTTAAACTTTCTAAGAAGTTTTTACTCGTAATAGGTGTTGCAGGTTCTTTTGAATTCGGATCATAAAATTGCGTTTTATAAGCAGTAATTGCTTCCACTTTTTTATTTTCAAATCCTGTGATGTCTACTACAAAGTCAGGTTTGATATTTTTCCATTGTATATAATGATACACCACTTTTGGTCTCCAAGCTTCCTGATTCACTCCGTCAATCGAAGTTTCAATTTTCATCAATCCCGATAAAAAGCAGGCATCAGAAACTAATTTACTTCCTTTCCCATGATCAATATGGCGATCGTCAATTGCGTTGCACAATACAATCTCAGGTTTATACTTACGAATCATTTTTATGACTTCCAGCTGATGCTTTTCGTCATTGGTAAAAAAACCATCTCGCATTTCTAAATTTTCACGAACCAAAACCCCCAGAATTTCAGCAGCATCTTTTGCTTCCTGATCTCTGGTTTCTGCCGTACCGCGAGTTCCTAATTCCCCACGCGTTAAATCAACGATCCCTACTTTCTTCCCCAGAGATACTTCTTTTAAAATTGTTCCCGCACAACCCAATTCTACATCATCCGGATGTGCACCAAAGGCTAATATATCTAATTTCATGTTTTTTGTTTTTAGTCGCAGTTTACAGTCGCAGTATTCAGTCTCAGCAAAACTGAAAACTGTGACTGCGACTGTAAACTTATTTTTTAAGCTATTTTCAACACTCTTTTCATCGTCATTGATTTATTGACGCTTTCCTCCCATTCATTTTCAGGAATACTTTCTTTTGTGATTCCGCAGCCCATGAACAAAATGGCATTATCATCCTTAATTTGCATGCTTCGTAAATTTACAAATAAATCAGTGCTAATCTTGTTACTGGCAAAACTGCTGTTTAATTCACCCAGGAAACCGGTATAAAAAGTCCTGTCATAATTTTCATTTTCAATGATAAATGCTTTGGCTTTTTTCTTTGGCAAACCACAAACTGCGGGAGTTGGATGCAATGTATCAATCACTTCTTCAAGAGTTGAATTATCATTTAATACTCCCGAAATATCCGTTTTTATGTGCCAGATCGATCCTGCTTTGAGACTATAAGGTTCCGTAACATTAACCGAAGCGGCAACTTCACGCAATCTTTTTACAATAAAATCAGTAACATATTGCTGTTCGTCTTTTTCTTTTTGCTGCCAAAGAATTTCAGTTTCCGAATTTGCTTTTTGAGTTCCTGCCAAAGCCGTCGTTTCAAAAACATTTCCGTTTGCTTTTAATAATTGTTCCGGCGTTGCTCCCATCCAGAATCCAATTTCAGGATGAAAAAAAACATACGAAAAAGTCGTAGGATACAATTCAATCAAATGCTGAAAAGTTTCGATAAAGTCAAATCCGGATAAAGCTACTTTCTCGCTTCTGGACAAAACCACTTTTTTGAATTCTTCGTTTTTAATTGCCTGAATTCCTTTTGAAACTAAATCTTCATATTGAATTTTAGCTGCTGCATCAAAACGTAAATCTTCAATTTCGATAGCATCAAAAGTAATTTCTTCTTGTTCTATCGTTATAATTTCCGATTCATTTTCCGGAATTAAAATCAGTTGTTTTTCATCAAAAGAAGCAAAAACAAAACCTTTTTCTTTATAATTTGAGATTTTATGTAAAGTACTATTTTGCTGTAAAAGCCCAAAAATATTACCTGAATTTGGCTTGGAATACATTACAAAAGGCAATTGCTTATTGTAATGTTTTTTTATTTTAGAAAAAAAGTCATTCATGTTTTATTCCGTTTTCTTTTTGTCTAAAACCATATTCGTCAATTTGCAAAGCGAAATCAGATTTCCGGCTTCATCCGTAATTTTAATTTCCCAAAGGTGAATACTTCTTCCTTTATGGATGATTTTTGCAGTCCCGAAAACCCAGCCTTCACGAATACTTTTCAAGTGATTTGCCGAAATTTCGATTCCGCGTACTTCTTGTTCTTTTGGATCAATAAAAAAAAAAGATGCTGCGCTTCCCACACTTTCTGCCAAAGCCACAGAAGCTCCTCCGTGCAATAATCCCATGGGTTGGTGAACGGACGGATTTACAGGCATTTTTGCTATCAAAAAGTCTTCACCAGCATCTATATATTCTATTTTTAGCGTTTCCATTAGCGTGTTTTTAGAGAACTCGTTACAACGCGCTAAAATTTGCTCTTTTGTATAATTCATTAAAATGGAATTTAAAATCGTAAAATTAAAGAAAAGAAGAGATACAAATTAGAAAATACAATCCTATTATTAAAAATCATCTCCGAACATGTAAGTTTTTTGTTATTTTTACAAAAACATAATATTAGTCGGTGGCAGAAACGTATGTCTTTTTGCCAAAGATTTCACAGATTATCACAGATTAAAAATAAAATTTATTAAAGACTGAAATAGAAAAATCTTTTTAATCTTTTAATCTGTGGCAAAAAAACTCATTCAAATGCGTCAATTCTTTATACTTTTTATTTTCGGAATAATTCTAACTTTTAGTTCTTGCCGAACTGATTTTGATACCGTTGCCAATTCCGGAAATTTAAAATTTTCAAAAGACACCGTGTATTTAGATACTGTTTTCAAAAATATTGGATCAGGTACTTACCAACTGAAAGTGTATAATAAAAGTAAAGACGATATTTCGATTCCGACGATTCAGCTCAAAAATGGCTTAAACTCAAAATACAGAATGACAGTTGACGGAACGAGCGGAAACAACGGAAAAATCTTTAAAGATATTACGCTTTTAGCCAAAGACAGTTTGTACATTTTTATAGAAACTACAGCAGATATCACAGACGCAAATCCGACTGACTTTTTATACACAGATCAAATTCAGTTTGATAGTGGCGCTAATCTTCAAGAAGTGGCGCTGGTGACTTTAATTCAGGATGCTGTTTTTCTTTATCCAAAGCAAAATCCCGACGGAACTAAAGAGAAAATTAAAATAGACGATAAAGATGTTGATGGCTTTTATTTAGACGAAAATGATCCCGTAAACGGAAATGAGTTACTTTTTACCAATCAGAAACCTTATGTTATTTACGGATTCGCAGGCGTTCCTGAAAATAAAACTGTTACTTTTCAAGCCGGAGCACGAGTATTTTTTCATGCTAATTCCGGACTTTATGTAGCTACTAAAGCATCACTTCAAATTAACGGAACAGCATCTGTAACTGAAAAATTAGAAAACGAAGTTATTTTTGAAGGCGATCGATTAGAATCTCTTTATGATAATATTCCCGGACAATGGAACTCTGTTATTTTTGCTAACGGAAGTAAAAATCATGCGATAAATCATCTTACTTTAAAAAATGCAATCACAGGTTTAAACCTTAAAAATCCGGATAACAGTACCACTATTCAAATAAAAAATACCCAGATTTACAATTCTGCCGAATATGGGATTCTTGCTCAAAATGCACATATAATCGGTGAAAATATCGTAATTAATTCTGCTGGTTTAGCCACATTATCGTGCGTTTATGGCGGAGATTATATTTTTACGCATTGTACTTTTAACAACAACTGGCAAAATAGCGCACAATTCGCCGTAAATTTAAGTAATAGTTTAGCGGGCGCAACTCCTGAAACTAATCCGTTAACACAAGCAACTTTCAATAATTGCATTATTTACGGATCAAGTAGTAATGAATTTAATTTGAATAAAAATGCAAATACGCCATTTGTGTATCAACTGAATAATTGCCTTTTAAAATTCAGTAGTTCAAGCACAAATCCGGATTATCAATTTAAAACTGATGTTGCACATTACAATCAGATTATCTTAAATGAAAATCCAAAGTTTTTCAACATTTCCCAAAACAAGTTGAATATCGATAATACTTCTGCCGCTTTCGCGAAAGGGAATCAGGCATATGTAATTCCGTTAGATATTATGGGAAAAACCAGAACTTCTCCTCCTGATTTAGGCGCATATCAAAGTGCGGCATTTCCTAAATAGTTTATTTAAACCATATAAGTGATATAAGATAATTTAAGTTTTTTTCTCGTTGTGTGTCATTTTAATCCCGAAGCTTCGGGAGAGAAATCACATGCGGGTTTTGACAAAGATTGACGAATTTCTGTACGGAATTGCTAGTGTGATTTCTCCTTCGTCGAAATGACAAAATTATATGCTTAATAAAAACTTCGCGTCTTTGCGAGACTATCTTTTAACATCCTTCTAAAATGAACTTATATCACTTATATGGTAAAAAACATCCGTAAGAAAATTTATCCAAAAATAATCATTCCTTAACTCAGCGTATTCCTAAAAGTAGTATTTTTGATACAATAATAAATTAAAAACCTAAAGTTCAATTTATTAACAACCCAAATCTTAAACTATTTTTATGAAAAAAAATTACTCTTTATTATTTTTGTTGCTTGTCTCGGTTGGTTTTGCGCAAATTCCGTCCGGTTATTATAGCACTGCAACAGGAACAGGTTACACATTAAAAACTCAATTGTACAATATTATTAAAGGACATACCAATAATGGTTACGCCGGTTTGTACACTACTTACCAAACTTCAGACGTTGATAATTTCTACGAAAATGACGGAAGCGTTTTAGACATGTACTCTGAAAATCCTTCAGGAACAGATCCTTATAATTATAGTACCGGAACTACACAACGATGTGGAAATTATTCTGCCGAAGGCGATTGTTATAACAGAGAACACATCATTCCACAATCGGTTTTTAATGAAGCGTCACCAATGGTTGCCGATGCACATTTTATCACGCCAACTGACGGAAAAGTAAACGGAATGCGTTCTAATTATCCGCACGGAACGGTAAGTTCAGCAACTTATACTTCTCAAAACGGAAGTAAACTAGGATCAAGTGCTGTATCCGGATATTCAGGAACTGTTTTTGAACCTATAAATGCTTTTAAAGGAGACATTGCCAGAATGTATTTTTATTTTGCAACACGTTATGAAAATACTGTTGCAGGATATTCGTACCCAATGTTTGATGGTTCTGCCAATAAAGTTTTTACCACTGCATTCTTAAATATGCTGTTAGCATGGAATGCTCAGGATCCTGTAAGCGCGAGAGAAATTGCAAGAAACAACGCCATTTATGGTCGCCAAAATAATAGAAATCCTTACATCGATCATCCGGAATATGTAAATCAAATTTGGGGAGGTACTGCTCCTTCAGGAGATACTCAGGCACCAACTGCTGCTACAAGTTTAGCTTCTACAGCAAAAACTTCGAATTCTATCACAGTTGCATGGAACGCATCTACTGATAATGTTGGCGTAACAGGTTATGATGTTTATGCAAATAGTATTTTAAAAACTACTGTTTCCGGAACATCTGCAACAATTAATGGTTTAACTGCGTCAACAAGTTATTCAATTTATGTAAAAGCAAAAGATGCGGCCGGAAATACCTCAGCATCAAGCAACACAATCGCCGTTATAACCAATGCAGGCGGAGGAACCGGAGGAACTGCAACCGAATTATTATTCTCTGAATATATCGAAGGATCAGGAAATAATAAAGCGTTAGAAATTGCTAATAACACAGGAAGTTCAGTTAGTTTATCAGCTTATACAGTAAAAAAACAAACTAATGGCGCGGGTTCATGGAGTACAGGTTTGGTTTTAAGCGGAACTTTAACTGCCGGAAGTAAATTCACGATCGTAAACAGTTCAATGTCTTCAAGCTGTTTTGCTACAAGCTCAGCTAATATTTCAACAACTGCAACTGAGTTAACTTTTAACGGAAATGACGCTGTTGGTTTATTCAAAAACGGAGTTTTAATTGACATCATTGGAACTTTTAGTGGCGGAACTGCAAATTTTGCTGCTGATGTAACTTTAAGAAGAAAATCTACTGTAACTGCTCCATCAACGACATTCAATTTAAGTTCTCAATGGGATTCGTATAGCGTTGATACTTGTTCAAATTTAGGAGCTAAACCAGCAAATGATACAAACCTTGAAATACCGGAAGAAACTTTTACGGAGTTACAAGGTCTGATTTTATATCCAAATCCTTCTAACGGAAATTTCAACATTTACTTTAATACTATTAATTCACCTTATTCTATCGAGATAATTTCAATATTAGGTCAAAAGGTATTTGAGCAATCAAATATTACTGATTCATTATCGACGATAAATAATTTGCCAAAAGGCATCTACATTGTTCGCGTTAATAACGATTCTGAAACTTTCATTAAAAAGATCATTATTAACTAATTAAAACGAGTGCTTACTACATTTAAAAGCGGCAATATTGCCGCTTTTTTTGTTTTACAACTAAAGTCAATAAAACAAAAGAAGTTTTAAACTTTTTCACGCAGATTTGGCAGATTGAGCAGATATAAAATCACATTAAGATTTACGCAGATTAAAATATGATCTGCTCAATCTGCCAAATCTGGGTGAAATAAAAAACTTTGCGTCTTTGCGTGATTTAAAAAAAACATACTTACGTTTTCCGAGAAAAACCTTCCATACAAGAAGACGCACTGCTGTCCGCCTCTACGTTTATGGTTCAAAAAAGCAACTATACATTTTTTCAAAAGACTTTGTTTTCAAATTTGCGCTTGCTATTTATTTACACTAAATTTGCACCTCAATACAACAAACTACACAAAACAATGATCCATTTCTTTGAAAACCAAAGCAAAACTGTTTTTGCCGTACAAACGCAAAACGAAATTTCGGCTCAAGACATTTCAAAATTAAACTGGCTTTTTGCCAACTCTGATAAGATCGAAAAATCCGCCTTGACGGATTTTTTTGTTGGTCCTCGTGCCACTATGATCACCCCTTGGAGTACAAATGCTGTAGAAATCACTCAAAATATGGGTATTCCGGGCATTATCAGAATTGAAGAATTTCATCCTGCAACGGAAGATTTTACTGATTTTGATCCGATGCTTTCACAAAAATTCAATCAATTAGATCAGGAGATTTTCACGATCAATGTTCAGCCAGAACCAATTTTGGAAATTGATGATATTGCCACTTATAATAAAGTTGAAGGTTTAGCTTTAAGCCAGGAAGAAGTAGATTATTTAGACAATCTTGCTGTAAAACTAGGAAGAAAGTTAACCGATTCTGAGATTTTTGCTTTCTCACAAGCAAATTCTGAACACTGTCGCCACAAAATTTTCAACGGAACTTTTGTAATTGACGGTGAAGAAAAAGAAACTTCTCTTTTCAAATTAATCAAAAAAACATCACAGGAAAATCCTAACGATATCGTATCTGCTTACAAAGACAACGTTGCGTTTGTAAAAGGACCAAGAGTGCAGCAGTTTGCACCTAAATCAGCTGACAAACCTGATTATTATGAGATAAAAGAATTTGATTCAGTTTTATCTTTAAAGGCAGAAACACACAATTTCCCAACAACGGTTGAGCCTTTCAACGGAGCTGCAACAGGTTCAGGAGGAGAAATTCGTGACCGTTTAGCCGGAGGGCAAGGTTCTTTGCCATTAGCAGGAACTGCAGTTTATATGACTTCATATTCTCGTTTAAACGAAGACAGAAAATGGGAAAACGCTGTTGAAGAGAGAAAATGGTTGTACCAAACTCCAATGGATATTTTGATCAAAGCCTCAAACGGAGCTTCTGATTTTGGAAATAAATTTGGTCAACCACTTATTACAGGTTCGGTTTTAACTTTCGAACATTCAGAAAACGACCGTAAAATTGGTTACGATAAAGTAATCATGCAAGCGGGCGGAATTGGTTACGGAAAATTAGATCAGGCAATAAAAAAGAAACCACAAGAAGGTGATAAAATCGTAATCTTAGGTGGAGAAAATTATAGAATCGGGATGGGTGGAGCTGCAGTTTCATCTGCAGATACAGGCGCTTTTGGTTCAGGAATTGAATTAAACGCGATCCAACGTTCAAACCCGGAAATGCAAAAACGTGCTGCCAATGCCATTCGTGGTTTGGTAGAAAGCGATCATAACCCAATTGTTTCTATTCACGATCACGGAGCTGGAGGACACTTAAACTGTCTTTCTGAATTGGTGGAAGAAACCGGAGGTTTGATTGACTTGGATAAATTGCCTGTTGGAGATCCTACTCTTTCTGCAAAAGAAATTATTGGTAACGAATCTCAGGAAAGAATGGGATTGGTTATTGGTCAAAAAGATATTGATATTTTGCAAAGAATCGCTGACAGAGAGCGTTCGCCAATGTATCAGGTTGGAGATGTTACGGGAGATCACCGTTTTACTTTTCAATCAAAATCAAATGGTTCAAAACCGATGGATTATGCTTTAGAAGATTTCTTTGGAAGTTCTCCTAAAACGGTTATGAATGATAAAACTATCGATAGAAAATATGCTGATGTAACGTATTCGGCAAATGATTTCGAAAGTTATTTACAAGACGTTTTACGATTAGAAGCTGTTGGTTCAAAAGACTGGTTAACGAATAAAGTTGACCGTTGTGTGGGTGGAAAAGTAGCAAAACAACAAAACGCAGGACCATTGCAATTGCCTTTGAATAATGTTGGAGTTATGGCATTGGATTATTTAGGAAAAGAAGGAATCGCCACTTCGATAGGCCACGCTCCTATTGCAGCTTTGATTGATCCGGTTGCAGGAAGCAGAAATGCTATTGCCGAATCGTTATCAAACATTGTTTGGGCTCCGATTAAAGATGGTTTAAAAGGAATTTCATTATCTGCAAACTGGATGTGGGCTTGTAAAAACGAAGGTGAAGACGCTCGTTTGTACGCTGCTGTTGAAGGTTGTTCAGAATTTGCAATCGAATTAGGAATCAATATTCCGACAGGAAAAGATTCACTTTCGATGAAACAAAAATATCCAAACGACGAAGTAATCGCACCGGGAACGGTTATTATTTCGGCCGGAGGAAATTGTACAGATATTAGAAAAGTAGTGGAACCTGTTTTACAGAAAAACGGAGATTCTATTTATTATATCAATTTGTCTCAGGATGATTTCAAATTAGGAGGTTCGTCTTTTGCACAAATCAGAAATACAATCGGAAATGAAACGTCTACTATAAAAGATGCTTCTTTCTTCAAAAATGCTTTTAATACCATTCAGGAATTAATCGGCGAAAGCCAAATTTTAGCCGGACACGATATCGGAAGTGGTGGATTAATTACAACTTTATTAGAATTGTGTTTTGCAGATGTGAATCTTGGAGCAAAAATTGATTTTAGCGCTTTCGCGGAAAAAGACTTATTGAAAATCCTTTTCGCAGAAAACATCGGAATCGTTTTCCAGGCAAAATCAGATTCAGCTGTTGAAGCAGAATTAAACGCTAACAATATTGAATTTTTCAAATTAGGAAAAGCGACAACTACAGAGACTTTAGACCTGGGACTTTGGACTTTAGACATAAAAAAATACAGAGACATTTGGTTTGAAACTTCTTATTTATTAGATCAAAAACAATCTAAAAACGGAAGAGCTCAGGCACGTTTCGAAAACTATAAAAATCAGGTTTTACAATATAATTTTCCAGCACATTTTACAGGAAAAAAACCGGTAATTGATGCTTCGAAAGCAAAACCTAAGGCCGCTATCATTCGTGAAAAAGGAAGTAATTCTGAGCGCGAAATGGCAAATGCAATGTACTTGGCTGGTTTTGATGTAAAAGACGTTCACATGACCGATTTGATTTCTGGTCGTGAAACGCTTGAAGATATTCAGTTTATTGGTGCTGTTGGAGGATTCTCTAACTCAGATGTTTTAGGTTCTGCCAAAGGTTGGGCGGGAGCTTTCTTATACAACGAAAAAGCAAAAACAGCTTTGGATAATTTCTTTAAAAGAGAAGATACTTTGTCTGTAGGTATTTGTAACGGTTGCCAATTGTTTATGGAACTGGAAGTGATTAATCCTGAGCATGAAGTTCACGGAAAAATGCTGCATAACGAAAGCCAGAAACACGAAAGTATCTTTACTTCTGTAAAAGTTCAGGAGAATAATTCGGTTATGTTATCGACATTGGCCGGAAGTACTTTGGGAGTTTGGGTTTCTCACGGAGAAGGAAAATTCAATTTGCCTCTTGCCGAAGAAAACTATAACATTGTTTCTAAATATGCTTACGAAGGTTATCCTGCAAACCCTAACGGATCTGATTATAACACGGCTATGATGTGTGATAAAACCGGAAGACATTTGGTGATGATGCCGCATATTGAGCGTTCGACTTTTCAATGGAACTGGGCGAATTATCCAAAAGACAGAAACGACGAAGTTTCGCCTTGGCATGAAGCTTTTGTGAATGCAAGAAAATGGATTGAGAAAATCTAAAAAATATATTTTTATTACTAAAAGCGCTCGAATTATCGGGCGTTTTTTTTGTGTTTTTTTGCCACGAATTTCACGAATTTACACTAATTACTTTGTGTTAATTTTTTGCGATTCAAAAAGCTTAATTAATTCGTGCTAATTCGTGAAATTCATGGCGAAAAAATATTTTCACCTCTTAGTTAAGGAAGCAAGTCCCGTAACAATTCCTGAAGAAGCAAATGCAGCTAATCCGGAAGCAATCGCGTTTTGACCTGCAAAAAATTGGTTCTCCATTATTGCATTTCTAAACAATGTTCCGCCGGCAACTCCGGCAATTATTGATAAGACAAGAACAGTATAAATCCAAGGCTCAGGATCTGGATGTGGATGTGGGTTTTTCCAGGGTCTCCAACCAGGATATTTTGTGCCGCACCATCCCATCATTACAAAAAAAGCAATTTCCATAATATAAAATTTTAAATAATGCCTACTCATTTGCTTTTCGGCTTACGCAATTAATTCATTCCAAAACTACTTTGTCCTGAAACGGAATCACTTCTGCTTTTCCCTGTTTTTATTAGGGGAAAAAGACCCTTTTTTTCGTAAAGAATATTTGTCTATAAATAGTGCAATTTCTAACACATGGAAACATAGATTTTATATTTCAAAAAACGCGTTTGAATTATTTAAAATGCACAAAGCGAAATATGTATTTCTATATTTTTAATATTTTCATGAATTACTTGCAACACATTTCTTTAATACTATCTAAGAATAATTTAATACTATCTTAAGGCAGTTTAAGCAAGCGTATTTATTGGGACAAATATCTTTGTCTTATGAAAAAATGGAAACAAAATTTATCTCTATTGATTTTCTTATTTACTATAAGTCAATTTTCTTTTGGTCAAAAATCCTCAACTGTAAAAGGAACAATTTCTGATGGAAAACTTCCTTTGGAATTTGTTGACGTTATTTTAAAAAACACAAACGACTCTACAAAAGTTGCTAATTATACCGTGACAGATGCGTCCGGAAATTTTTCTCTTGATAATGTGCTTTCGGGCGATTATCAATTGCAATTTAAATTAATAGGTTTTAAAACTTTTACTCAAAACATTAAAGTTGCTGATTCTCCAATTTTCATTGGAACCATAACTTTACAAAACGATACTAATTTATTAAACGCTGTTTTGGTTAATTCTCAAAAGAAACAAATTCAAAAAACAGCTGAAGGTTTTGTTTTTAATGCGGTTTCGAATATTTCGCAATCCGGAGGAACCGCTACAGATATGCTAAAAAGTATCCCAACAATTGCTGTTGATGCTGACGGAGGAATAACATTACGCGGGAAATCGCCAATGATTTTGATAAACGGAAAAAATTCTGCGATTACCAATATGGATCAAATTGCGTCCAGCAGTATTGAAAGCATTGAGGTTATTAGTAATCCTACTGCTAAATATGATGCGAATGCAGAAAGCGGAATTATCAATATTAAGCTTAAAAAAAATAACCAAAGCGGTATTAATGGCGCCGTAGTTTTAGGAAGTGGTTTTGGTGCAAAAGGCAGATTGAATAGCTCTGTGCTTTTAAATCAGAAATCAGAAAAATGGAATTTTGGTTTGGCATATGACAATCGGTTTGCTGGCAGGACTAAAAAAATAAAAGGCGAAAGAATCAATAATTTCATTGATGATGAACATTTTATCAATCAAAACAGAAATGACGAACGAACTGAAGGTTTGCAGAATTTAAAATTTAATATTGATTTTTCACCAAACGAGAGGAATAGCTTTTCATTTGAAGCTTTAGGAAATCTGGAAAGCCAGGATAATGATGAGACTTTGCATACGCAGGTGAATACAAATACGAATCAGTTTTTTTCTGACAACATCAGACATTCATTAGAATTAGAACGTTCAAAAGTTGGCGAACTGGCTTTTAGTTATGACAGAAAATTTACTGATGACAGGAAAAGCCTTACTGCCAGCATTACTTCGTCGTTTAATAAACACAGAGAAAATACAGATATTGATACTTTTAATTATGATCAATATAATGCGCAAATTGGCGATGCTTTTTTACAGCGAACGCACAATTACGAACATGAAAATATATCAAATGCTATTGTAAATTATGCAATTCCGGTTTCAGAAAAATCAATTGTAGAAACAGGATATAAAGGAACATTCCGCTTTTTTAATTCAGATTTTCAAAGTGCAGATATGAATAAAGGAGAATATATTGTAAATCCATTAGCGAGTAATAGTTTTAAATTTAATGAACAAATAAATGCTGTTTACGGCATGTTAAATTCTTTTGTTGGCGATAAAGAAAATCCAAAATGGAAATATAATCTGGGTTTACGTGCAGAGAATGTTTCGAACAATGGAGCAACAAAAAATAATAGTGATCGCTTTAATAATGATTATTATAAACTGTTTCCATCAGCATCTTTACAATTAAATTTAGGATCTGATGAATTTGCAAAAATTGGGTATAGTAAACGAATCAATCGCCCGGATTTAGACGAGTTGAATCCGTTTGTAGATATTACTGATGCGTTGAATCCACATGGAGGAAACCAGTATTTGAAACCCGAAATTATTCATATTGGTGAAATGAGTTATAATAAGGAATGGTCAAAATATTCATTTTCAACCAACGCTTTTTATAGAAATGCGACCAATACTATTAAGCAATATGGCGAATTACAAGACAATGGGGTTATTTTCCTGCAACCCAGAAATATTGGAAGCACGATTACTTATGGTTTAGAAACTATTTTTAGTTTAAAACCAATTGGCTTTTATGATGCAAACATCAGCATTACAGCTTTTCAGCAAAATATTAATGCTTCAAATCTGGCGCAGGATGTTGTAAATAGTGCTTTTAGCTGGTACGGAAAAATCATTAACAATTTTGTTCCCTGGACAGGAGGAAAACTACAAATTATCGGCAATTATAATTCGGCATTGGCAACTCCGCAAGGAAAAAGAATTCCTGTTTATAAT
This sequence comes from Flavobacterium psychroterrae, assembly GCF_018380615.1. Classification (GTDB taxonomy): domain Bacteria; phylum Bacteroidota; class Bacteroidia; order Flavobacteriales; family Flavobacteriaceae; genus Flavobacterium; species Flavobacterium psychroterrae. The sequence goes on from NZ_JAGYVZ010000008.1 coordinate 155,915, forward strand.
GTTGATATGGGCTTTCAGCAAAAAATTGGCAAAGGAAATGCGCGTCTGGGATTGGTCGTTACGGATATGTTTAACACACTGGAAAGCGGTTATAAAAACAATACTTTGCTTTTTAGCAATAATCGAACTTCTAAATCAGATACGCGCGCTTTAATGATTACGTTTGCGTATACTTTTAAATCTGATTTTAAAGAAAAATTATTAGAAAATCAGTTTTCTACGGAGTAATATTTTTATATAATAAAAAAAATCATTCTTGTAATTGGGATTCATTTTTCTAATAAAATTTGAACTATATTCGCAAAAAAATCTTGCCACTGAATTTTTTTTTGTAATTCCAAAAACACTAAATCCTACTATAGAATGAAATCTTTACATGTATTACTTATCACGTTATTTTTAGTTGCAACACAATCTCATTCACAAGTTCAAGTTGACCAAATTGCCTACAATGGCCGCGATCATTTTATTACTACAACTATTGGTTATCCTGCATCCGGGACATATATCCCAACAGGACAAAAAGCACCAAGTACTATATTAAATCCTGATGGAACGGGTGTTATTCAGGCTGATGATTTAACAAAAACAAAGATCAACTGGGGAATTGAATGTACAGATGAAGGAATTCCAATTTTTAAGGAAGGATTCAATAGTGCTACTTATACATTTTGGTACAGAACAAATGATAGCGATAAGTGGAATTATTCTCAATTTTCAATTCATTTTGCCAAGAAAAAAATGTTTTTAATGGGTGAAAGAGTACGAGATTATGTTGATTATAATGTACAATAATTTAAAAAGACCTAAATCAAAATAAATTTTTCTTGGTTTTTTAGAACATTTACTACAAATAAGAAAACGTTTTCGTAGAATTTCAATAGTACCTATAATTTTTCCCATAAATTTTGATAAAATTAAGAATCATACCTTATTTTTATTTAATTTGCAGTAAAATTCAATATATTAAACATGGTTTCAATCACACGCCTTTTTGATTTTCCTTATTATCAACAAGAAACTTATAACCTTCAGGTTGCACTAGCAACTAAAAAAAATGGAGTCTGGGAAAAAACATCTAGCCAGGAATATATTGCAAAAGCTAATGCTGTTTCAAGGGCATTATTACGCATGGGCGTTCAAAAAGACGATAAAATAGCTTTAATCACTTCAAGCAATCGTACAGAATGGAATATCATGGATATTGGTATTTTACAAACCGGTGCACAGAACGTGCCTATTTATCCAACAATTTCCGAAGAAGATTACGAATATATATTAAATCATAGCGGTAGTATTTACTGTTTTGTTTCTGATGATGAAGTACTTCAAAAAGTAAATGCAATTAAAGCAAATGTACCAACTTTGAAAGAAGTGTTTACTTTTGATGAGATTGCAGGCGCTAGACATTGGTCAGAATTATTGACCTTAGGATCTGATGAAAGTAATCAGGCTGAAGTTGAAGCTAAAAAAGACAGCATTACCGAAGATGATTTAGCTACTATAATATACACATCCGGAACTACAGGAAAACCAAAAGGCGTTATGTTATCGCACAAAAATATTGTGTCGAATGTTTTAGACAGCGCACCAAGAATTCCGTTTGATGCAGGAAAAAGTACTGCTTTGAGCTTCTTGCCTATTTGCCATATTTTTGAAAGAATGATTTTATACATTTATCAATATTATGGTGTGTCGGTTTATTTTGGAGAATCAATTGAGAAAATCAGCGATAATTTAAAAGAAGTAAGACCAACGGTTATTACGGCTGTACCAAGACTTTTAGAAAAAGTTTACGATAAAATTTATGCAAAAGGAGCTGAATTAACGGGCATTAAGAAAAAACTATTTTTCTGGGCGATTGATTTAGGTTTAAAATATGAGCCATACGGAGCAAATGGTTTCTGGTATGAGTTTCAATTAAAAATTGCCAGAAAACTTATTTTCAGTAAATGGAAAGAAGGTTTAGGAGGAAATTTAGAATTACTGGTTTCTGGAAGTGCTGCTTTACAACCTCGTTTAACGAGAGTTTTTGCTGCTGCAGAACTTCCTGTTATGGAAGGTTACGGATTATCTGAGACATCTCCGGTAATTGCGGTTAACGATCAAAGAAATAAAGGTTTCAAGATTGGAACTGTTGGAAAAGTAATTCGCAATGTGGAAGTTAAGATTGCACAAGACGGAGAAATTCTTTGCAAAGGACCTAATGTAATGATGGGTTATTTTAAAGATCCTGAAAAAACTGCGGAAGCTTTACAAGACGGATATTTTCATACAGGAGATATTGGTGAAATTGACAGCGAAGGTTTCCTTAAAATAACAGATCGTAAAAAGGAAATGTTCAAGACTTCGGGAGGGAAATATATTGCGCCTCAATTGATTGAAAATGCAATGAAACAATCGCGTTTTATTGAGCAGATCATGGTAATTGGTGAAGGTGAAAAAATGCCGGCAGCTTTTATTCAGCCTAATTTTGAATTTGTAAAAGAATGGGCAAAAATTCACAAAATAACTTTAGGAAGCACTGATAAGGAAATCAGCGAAAATCCTGATGTTATCAAGCGTATCGACGAAGAAGTAGAAGGAATCAATGAAAAATTTGGTCATTGGGAAAAAATCAAACGTTTTGAGCTAACTCCGGATGTTTGGTCGATTAATGGCGGACAACTTACTCCTACTTTGAAACTGAAACGTAAAATTATTAAAGAAATTTACAAAGATCTTTATCTTAAAATATACGATCATAATTAAATCAAAATAATATAACCAACGAAAACGGCTGCCTTTTAAGACAGCCGTTTTTAATTTCACGAAGATTTTCTTTAATTGATCCTGTTTTTTGCCCCATCTCTCTAGAAAAGGTAGCTGCAAAATTTCAAGAAAAGATTTTCTTTTTTAGGATGTTTTATTGACGCTCCATTTTTATTGTTCACAAAACTTTCAGTTGCTGTGATCTCTTTTTCTATTGCGACAACTGCTTTAGGCTTATCAGTAACTTCAAACTGTTTAGCTTCATCAATTCTATACTTTTCATTGAACTTTTTAAAAGGACGCGGTTGAAAATCAACCATAATTGCCGCCAAATTAATTGCATCGATATTTATTGGGTCTGTTTCGCCTTTAAAGAAGGTTTCAATAGGTCTGAATTTATCTTTTTGTTCCTTGAACTTATTCTTTTTTGTATGATCAAAATCCATAGAAAATAAATTTTTAAAAACATTCAGGTCATCCTGAGTTGGGCTATTTTCGAAAATTAACCAACAGAAATCACGCAGTTTTCCACGAGACGGACTATACAAATAATCAAAGTATTCTTGTTCTTTCTCTATCTCATATTTATTTTTGATCGCTTTTTTATATTCTTGTAATGTATTGTTACGCATGATATTTCTTTTTAGAAATTCTTGGGAATCTCAGGAAAGAGAAGTATTTCAGGGAATCGTTTACATACAATATCCCTTGAATTTACCTTTTCATTCCATCGTTTAATGAGCTCCACATCTGTTTTTTCTACCGAAACAAACAGACACTCACTAAACCTAATTATATTTATAGGACCAAAATATTGATCTGACATAAAAACTATTTTTTGATTCATTCTTAAATTTTATTTTTTAATTAAATCATCCACATTTACTGCTTTTGATTTCTCTTTTTTACTTCACGAATGTTTCCTCTAGTTGATAAAGTACTACATTCAAATGTTCAAATGCCGCTGCGCAGTTATTTTGCGCAATACAAAATTGTTTTCATCAGTTTTACACAACTTCTAATTCCAGTCGTTTAATTCCAAAATCTGACTTCCTTAATTTACACATTCTGCTATCAGAGATATGGTGAAATACAATTCCTTCAATATCATTTTCTGATAAAAAACTTTCTAAATTGTCAAAATCTAAACTTACAAAATCAAGCAATTCGCTACCGTGCTTAATTAAAAAATGACTTTCTAGTTTCTCAGGATTCCCCTGTACTTTAGGTCCACATAATTCGTAAGTTCCGTCTGTTTTTGTTTTTAAACGATCAAAACCTTCAAAGAAAAATTTATCCGATGATTTTGAAGGGTCACATTTTACCCAATGCGGATGATGTCCCGTTATTGCATCTGCTTCCTGACACGAAATGGCGTTTTCCGGAATCGACCTGCCTTTTTTAGCATCAAATCTTTTAAACAACTCGCCATCAATAATGGCAACCGCTGTACCGTCAAACTTTCTTGTCGCGATTGCTTCGCCATTTATTACCCATGCATTTTCAGCATTTATCTTGTTTATCACTCATGCTAAATTGTTTGGGTCTTTAACAAATAATGTGCTTATCTTTTTCATTTTATATTTTTTTTAAAATTTGCCGCAAAGGCACTAAACGTATTTTTTTTTTGCCACAGATTAAAGGATTAAAAAGATTCTAAAAAATCTGTGTCCCTTTGCTCCTCTGCCCCTTTGAGCCTTTGAACCTTTGCTCTGAATCTCTGCCCCTTTTTTCCAAGACATAAAAAAAGCACCCGATTAAAGGTGCTTCATGATATAACTATCCTATTGCCTGTATTCATGCACCTGCATTGTTAAACATCCCAGTTCAAAACCCGACATTAGCGATTGTACGTTATATTTATATTTATTAAAATCCATTTTTTGTATTATATATATTGAAATAATTGTTGTTGTTTTAAATCCTTTTGACAGATTTCTTATGCAAATATAAAGTCAAAAAATTCAATTATCCAAATCATTTTTTAACTTATTTTATTGAAAATCAAGTAGTTAAAACTAAAAATAATTCATAGAAATTCCTCTCCGCATTGTGATGCAGATTCTTGATTGTATCAAATAACTGTTATTGACCAGATTACTTTTCAAGATTATATTTCGCTATGGGGTTTAATCATTAAACATTTGGTTATTTATTTTTTTAATTATTTTTAGTCATGTTTATTTTTTAATCTTTTTTCTTACATTTTCCCTCTTCCGAAGATGCTAAAAAAGTGCTTACAAAATGCTCTTAAACAAAAAAAGCGCCCCGTTAAGGACGCTTTATATATTTATGTTGAGTATGTAATTACAATTTACATTTTCAATTTTTTAAATACATATCACATCCATATCCTTTAGTAGGTATAAATACCACTAAACGATCGCTATATTCTCTTGCGGACAGGTTGATATGTATGTTTTTTGTTTCCATTTTATAGAGCAAATATAATAGTTTTATTAATATATTTTAACATTTGTAAATAATTAATTCTGAAATATTTATAATATAACGAACAATTTTAACCAAAATTTTCACTTAAAAAAACCTGCTATCCCTTATTAATTTTATATTTTTGAGAATATACGCATGCTTTATTTTTTAAAATTCAGTCCTAAAAATACCATGAAAAAATACCTCAAATACATCGATGGAAATTCAGACAAGTTTTGGCAAATTGAAGTTACAGGATTAGAATATACTGTGACTTATGGAAAAAACGGAACGTCAGGAACTTCTCAAACCAAATCATTTTCTACAGATGATGAATGCCTGAAATCAGCAGAAAAAATACTCGCCGAAAAAGTTAAAAAAGGATATTCAGAAACTGGTGATATTACCGTAGATTCAAAACCAAAAACAGCCAAAAGTTCAAATTCTGATGCAGTTTTAGAAGAATATGACGCCATTATAAAAGCTAAAAACATAGATTTACTATTACCTTTTCTTAAAGAAAAATCAAAAGGAAATATTGAAGCGCTAAAAAAACTGATCAAGAAAAGTAAACGTTATTTTATGACGTATACTGATCTTACCAAAGATCCGGGTTACGTAAAAAAAGACAAACACGATTATGGCTGGGGAACCCGCGGCGATAAAAAGCAAAGTGATATTATTACCCTTAGTGCCATTGCGTTATTTGACAAAACGGATATTAATTCCTGGGATGAAGCTTTGAGTTTATTAAACGAAATAGACGAAAAACCTCAGGTTCTTGATGTTTTATTGTGGGCAAAACCCAACTGGCTGGATACTTTTATTTTAGATAAAGTAAAAAGACAAGATTGGGTAGGTTTCAATTACCATACGCTGCGTAAACTCGAAGAACAGGATTTGTTGCCATTTAATCCTGAATTATATGCTTTGGCTTTAGCCGCAACTAATGAATGGCGCGCCAAGATGAAAACACGACAATTCATTAATAATGTATTAAGCGACAAACTAACCTATCAAAGAGATATTCCGGAATTGTTTAATTATGAAACCATTTTGCACAACAGTTTTTTCAGAGAAAATGATTCTCAAAAACACGATGAATTCCAGACTTGGGCAGTTATTTATAAATCTTTATTAGAAGATAAAAAGATGGATCGCACGCTTTTTATCGAAAATGCGATTCTTATTCAAACCAAAGAATGGAACAATAACCTGAAATCTTTCTTTAGAAAAAGAATCGAAGAATTTAACGTTACTGCCGATGAACTTATTCTTTATCAGGAAAATATATTCTCGTATTTACATAATCCTTATCCTCCAATAACAAGTTACGGAATAGAATTGGTGAAGAAAATCTATGATCATCCAAAATTCAAAACCAAATCGTTTCTGGAATGGCTCGAACCTTTAATGATGCGAAGCGATTGCAAAGCCGCCATTAAAAATGTATTGCCAATATTAGAAAAAATCACCAAAGCAAACCCTAAACTTAGCGCAACAATTGCCGCAATAATCGCAGATGTTTATGTAATTGCCGATCTCGCTTTGCAGGAACGTGCTACAAAAATTATTACCAAAATTGCGAACGTAAAAGATAAACTGCTTAAAGAAAAATTATCCTCGTACGTAACTTTAATGCAGGGAAATATCAAATCAGGATTAACGCTATTTTTAGACGAAGATAGTATGGTTATTGATGATGCTGCTCACGAAGAATATACGTTTGAACCTCAACAAGAGTTATTGCTTACAGAAGAAGTTCAATTGCCAAAAGATTGGAACGATGTTGTTTTTCAGTTTGGGAATTTCATTAATTCTGATGAAACTTTAGATTCAGAAATTCTGTTGAATGTTTATATTTCGCAGAGAGATTTGTTTCCCGCAGATTATGCGGTGCAATTGCAGCCTTATGAAAAACAATTGCAGAAACACTATTTTGAAAGCGTTCATAAAAATTTTATTAAGGCATTTTTACAAAATAAAATTACCAATTACGATAACAAATTTAATAGTAAAGTCAATCACTATTCAAAAATAAATACGGTGCAATTAATGCAGCCTTTACTTGAAAAAGTACAGCAAAAAATGGATACTAATTCTGTTTTGCCTTTACTTTGTTTTCCAAGTCATCAACCATATTGGGTTGCACCAAAGGTTTTATTAGAACGAATTATTGCATATCAAAGTACCAATGAAGAAATTGATTCTGTCGATTTAGCCATTGCAATTGCTCGTATGCCAAGAGAAAATACTGCAGAAGCAATTCCGTTATTAGATAAAATCCAGGGAGAATTAAAACAATTATTATCGTTTTGTCTTGGCGTAAATGATAAAGTTGCATTAGATGATACATCGTTATTTTCGAAATTATTAGCAACAATGGGAAAAACGACCAAGGAAACCGGAAACTTATCGCTTTGGGCGGTTGCGGCAAGAACTTTTTATCCTAATGATACTTTTACTGAATTTGAAAATACCTATTTAAAAGAAATCCCCTTTGTGGTTGCTCCTTTTAAACCTGAAGTTCAATTTAAAGAGAAATGGAACGAATGGACAAATTATCAAACTAAAGAAAAAGAAAGAACTCCGTCCTGGTATGAAATGAGATTTGACTTGCCGAATTATTCTAAAATTCCAAATTATTTATTATATAGTGTTGATGTTTATCAGCGACCTAATAGTTGGGATTATTTGATAAATTCAGCAGGAAATACTTTTTACTGGCACAGTTTAACACCGCAAAATTCAGATGCACTGGCATTAACTTTATTGCAAAATTGTGGAACCGGCGATGGATCAAAACCTGATTTAAAAGCGTTTCTGGAAGTCATAAACCGTCCTGAATTTCAATTCTCTGCTATTAGTTTACTTTTATATGCATGTTGTTTTTTTCAGGAAAAGAAAGATTTACGTTTAATGGCTTCAGAAGTTTTGATTCATTTGATCGAAAAACAAGTTATCGATGTTGTCGCATTTGCTGAGAAATTAGGTTTTTTAACTTCTGAAAAATATGGCGTGTTTTTAAGAATGGCAGATGCTTTAATTGCCATAAAAGATGTTTCGCCATTGCATAATAATGCATTATTGCAATTACTAAATTCATTTTTCGAAAACCTGGATTTAAAAGAAAAATTACCAACAAGTTTTAAGAAAATAGTAGAAAACTATCTTGATATTTTGACCAAAACCAATCAGAAACCATCTGCTCAGGCAAGTGTTTTCTTTGAACAATGGAAAGATAACGCATCGCTTAAATCATTGATTAAGCAAATTTTAAAATAAAGAAAAATGACAGATCTCGAATATAATTATAAAGGAATTTCGACCTACAGTAAATCGAAAGGCATCAACAATCTGGTTTTAGCACATCAAACAGAAATTGAAGAAGTCAATAACATTCCGTGTTTTTTCTGGGGAAGTTTGACAGATCCTTATGTTACCGCAAAATGCTGGACTACGATTGCCAAAGTCGTTAGTTCGAGTTTCGGGCCTATTCCGCCAAGTTTGCGCGATCCTATTGTTTCGGCGGGATCTGAGCGATTGCGTTTCGAAGGTTTTTCGTCCTGCAATGGCGTTTATGTGCGACTGGACATGAAACCAGAAGCGATCGACGGAGAATTTATTGCCAACGGAACCACGAATGTCGATTTTAATGACCCAATGCTGAATGCCTTAAATGCGATTCAGAAAAACGAAAAAGTAACCCTTGCCGTTGGTCAGCAGGATGTTCAGGTGATTACCAGCAAAGCAAAAGTGACAGAGAAAAAAGTGACTTTGCCCATGCGCTGGATAAAAGGTTTAACGAGCGTACAGTTGTATCTGGCCGATATGGATGTGAAGTTTGAATTGAATAAAATCCAGACGATTCAATTGTTTCAGAGTTTGCCAAAAGGAACTGTCAAAGGTGATTTTTTCATCACCAAAAGAGCCGGGAAATTTATGTTTTCGACTTTGGCAACAGCCGATAGTGTTAGAATTGGCGGCGTACAGCGTTTGCGTTTGTTAGAAGGGATTCTGGCAATTGTAGAAAAAATTTTCATCTACGAATCGTCAGACAAACAAACTTGTGCGATTGTCGCCGAATTTGGAAAAATGCAGCTTTTAATGGCTTTTTCTCCGGATTCGTACCGCGGATTTTCAGGCGAAGGAAATGTACTCGAAACCATGACCGAAAATTTACCCTTAGAATGGGTTTACGGTTTGAACAGTTTATTGAAATCGAATGAAACGTTTGACCCAACCATGCTTTCTATCGAAAATGATATCGATTTTGGCACGATGGACAATCTGACTTCGAATTTATCCTCGATGGGATTATTGGGTTATGATTTAAGCGAAAAAGCGCATTTCTATCGCCGTCTGCCTTTTAAAACCGAACGTATTTTATCGCTCAACCCAAGACTTAAAAATGCCAAAAAACTAATCGATAACGAAGATATCGAAATCGTCGAACGAAGAGCCAATTATATCGAAGCCAAAGTAAAAGGTTCGGGCGTTTTACATAAAGTGATTATCGACAATACTTCGCAAAGATGTACTTGCGACTGGTTTACGGCTTATCAGGGCAAAAGAGGGATTTGTAAGCATATTTTGGGAGTGAAGATGATGATTTCCTGATGTTTGCTTTTTATTTTAAAATCGCCCTGAATGTTGGGGCGATTTGGGGACGCGGATTTTACGGATTCGCTTTCGCGAAAACGCGGATTTAGGTGGATTTTTTTGATTGTTACTTTTATTTTTATTTAATTATTAAAGTCCTTTCTTCACTTTTGATGTACTGTTTTCGCTAAGCCGTTTTGCTTGCGCCCTTGCTTGTTCTAAAGTTACGGGACGTTGTTTCGCCAGTAGCTCCATTCCAATTTTGGCTCTTTCCTCAAATGTTAATTTATAATTCACTCGCTTTTATATTTAGGCTACTAAGTTACAAAACATTTATTGTAGTATTTACCTGTAAAATACTATTCTGATTAAAGTAAGAAAAGCATATATTTACAGACACAAAAAACAACGAAAATTGTATTTTATCAAAAAAATCTTGTTTTTTACTGATGAGTATTTTTTTAAAGAATTTTAAATACCTTTGAATTATGAGCACAGAAACCAGACCCAGAAATATTGGCCGAAATATCAGCCGAATAAGAGAACTTCGCGGCATGAAACAAGGAGCACTTGCTGATGCCATTGGCACAAGCCAGCAGACTATTTCCAGCATTGAAACCAGCGAAACTGTAGATTTTGATAAATTAGTGCAAATTGCAAAAGCTCTTGGCGTAACAGTAGAAGCTATTGAAAATTTTACGGAAGAATCTGTTTTTAATTTCTTTAATAACTTTTATGATAATAGTGCTAATAATGGTGCTATACATGCTGCTAATTGCACTTTCAATCCTCTTGATAAAGTTATTGAGCTTTACGAACGTTTGGTTCAGGTTGAAAGAGAAAAGGTTGAATTTATGGAAAAATTGATGAAAGGGAAATAATTCTTGAAAACAGGATTTTTTATATATGAAATGCGCAATGTGAATTGCGCATTTTTTTTGTTTTTTATATTCAGAAGTTATTGGTTTATATCTTATTTATTTTTAGATTATTTCTTATTTACCAATAAACATTTCGTATTTTAAATTGCTTAATAAATTATTTTGTAGTATTTTTACACGTATTAAATTATTGAAATGCAGAATAACATAAGAAATATTCTATTTTACAATAATGTCAAGATTAGTATAAACCAACAATTTTTATTATGTTTAGATATAGATTCGGGAAAAATAGAAGTCCATTTGATAATGACGATTTTTGGGAAAGAAAAGATGCTACAGGACAAATGCTGGAAGCCCGAAAAAGCAATAATCGCCACGAAAGTCTCTTTTCTTCTGATTATAAATTCTTTACTGATGGTCCAAACAGAATAGCTTTTGAAGGAGAACTTTATTTTGATAGTAAAGAAAATACAATTTATCGAGGAAACAGAGATGGTACCTGGACAAAAGCAACACAATTGAGTGAAGTTGTAGTAACAAATTTAATAGCAAAATTAGCTACCAGCGATGGTATAAGAATTTTTGGATATGGTGGCGACCCAATTGCAGGAAGTGGGAATTTAGGAAACGATAGAGGTTCCGGATCTTTTAGTGCCCCCGGACATGACTTTAATACTTGTTTGGATTTAGGTTATTTATTAGGGAAATTATTCCCAAATTCATCAATGATGAATCCGTGGCTTTTAGAGTTTGAAAATAGATTAAAATATAGCACTCCTAATAATCAGCCGCCAATTTCAAAAAATGCAACTATATCTGATCCTGAAATGATTTTAATGTCATTGTATAATTATAAATCTACAGACGTTTTTGGAGGAAATCATTCAGTAGTTCACGAAAAAAAAATAAAAGATACACTTGTAAATCCTTCTCAAAAAGAGGATATTGATATAATTAATGAACATAATCGTAAAGAAGCAGAGAAAGAAATGAAATATAAAAATAGAGAATTTCAAAAAAAACTAGATAATTTCAAAGGTTAATTAATGAAAAAAAATATTTTAGTATCAGCATTAATTTGCTTACTATTTTCTTGTTGTTCTAAAAAGACAGTAATTGAAAATGAATTAAGTACAATAGGAATTAATAAAGAAAATTATAATGTAATCGACACTATTTTTTATGAAAGTAAAAAAATAAAAACATTACGTTTTTACAAAGCAAAATCAGATTATAGTATAGTTGGATTTTACGAATCGGGAAAAAAGAAATCAATTGCCAATATTAAAAATGATAATCAATTTTATGATACAATTACTGATTGGTACGAAAACGGAAAACCCAAATGGATTCGTAAATATGATAATAATGGAACGCAAATAGGAAAAAACACAAGTTTTAGAGAAGACGGAAGTCTGGAACAACAGTATGATAATGACACAAAAGAATCGACTGATTACTGGGTAAATGGAAAGCCAAAATTTAAATACATAGAAAACGTATCGCAAAGTTATCATTACTTTAATGGCAACTTAATGGAAAAATATACACAAAAAATAAAAGATGAATATTACGTAGAATATTTTAATGAAAATGGCGATTTGGTTTTTACAGGACTTTATAAAAAAAAGATTTTATTTAAAGACAATACAAGATATAACGGAAAAATCATTTGCTATTTCAACAATGGAAAAATTTCACACTTCGAGAATCTTGTAAACGGAATTCCGGATGGGAAATCCTATGCTTATTATGGTAATGGAAATCTAAAATATGAAAGAGAAGTAAAAAATCAAGAAGATATTTTTTATAAAGCTTATTACGAAAACGGAAAAGTTAATTTTATTCGCGATCAGGTAAAAAACACTTTTACAAAATGGGACGAAAAAGGTAAACTAATAGAAGAAGTTTCGCTTTGATAAATTCTCTTGATAAAGTTGTGGAACTTTACGAACGTTTGGTTCAGGTTGAAAGAGAAAAAGTTGAATTTATGGAAAAATTGATTAAAGGGAAATAATATTCTTGGTGAGAGAATTTTTTATATATAAAATGCGCAATGAGAATTGCGCATTTTTTTTGGTTTTATTAATGATGATAGCACTATTATACTCTTTTATTACTTGAGTTTTCTATAGAACATTTTTATAAATTATAAATTTTCAATATCAATTACATTTTCATCTCCAAACCAACTTTTTATATTATTTAATGCGCTATCACACATTTCAGACAAAGCTAACACAATGAGATTTTCTTTGGCTCTCGAACATTCAACATAAAATAAGTTTTTTGTTCTAATTTTTCGATCTTCTTTTTCTTCTGTATCATTGAAAAAATTTTGAAAATTGTAATCTGTTTTAAATTCAGTATCATCAATTACAGTCAAAACATTTCTATATTCTTCGCCCTTTGTACTATGTTTGGTTGAAAACACAGTATTATTTTTTTTATGCTCAAAAAAATTAATTATTTCTAAATATGGCAAATTCATAAAATCATCAACAAACTCTTTATCTCGCTCTGTTCTTTTTTTATCTTCATTGTCATCTTCTAAAGTTGTTAAATCCACAGAGACTCGCTCTAATAATTTATTTAATCCAGATGATTTTAAAAGAACACTCTTTTGTTCAATAAAATCAAAAACTTCTTTTACCGTTTTTGTTTTCCGAACTTCAATTAATTCTTCTATTATTTTTGTAATTAAAATTTTATGCGAATGTTTTAAAATATTTCCATTAAAAAAGCTACTGTTTTTTTTAAGAAATCGAAACACTTCATTATAATTTTTTATTTTCCAAAAATATATTAAATGCTCTATTCCAACCTCTCGTTCTTGGGACGTTTTTTTATCAATATATCCCACTAAATATTTTATAAAAGAATGATTTCTATCTAACAATTGATCTTTCGTTCTTTGTCCATATCTTTTACTGAAAATTTGATATAAAGCTTCGAATTTTGCCCTTTTTGCGACTCTGCTATTTGTAATAATTAATATTTTATCGTCACTATCATCATCAAAATTCCATTTATTTTCCTTTAATTTAGTTAAAACTTTATCGTAATTTTTATTTTTATAAGGCTCAATTCTTTTCTCATATTCTGTAACACCTTCGTCTTTAACTCTATCATTAATACCTTTAATTTCTTTCTTTGGATAATTTCTACAATATATGAACTTAACAGATCCTTTTAATTTTGTCTGAGGTTCCTGTTTAATATTCTTTCTGAAATTATTCAATAATCTAATAACTTCAATAGAAGAACGATAATTTTCCTCTTTCTTAACTAATTCAAGTTTCTTACCGGCTTCATTTTCTAAATCAAAATATTTTTCTAAATCTCCTATTCCAGAATCATAAATTTTTTGATGGGAGTCACCAAAAAAACCTAAAATAATTCTACCCTTATTTCTTTCTAATAAAAAATCTATTAAACTTATTACAGTTTCTTTTGCAGTATCCTGATATTCATCAACTAATAGAAAAGGATATTTTTGCGCTAAAATATTTGTAAGCAAAATATTGTTTACAAACATCATTTTTGCCAAGATAATAATATCGTCATGATGCAAAAGTCCTTTTTCGAAATCTTGAAATGCAGGATCCTCGTATTTAATTTCTTCAATATTTAAAATTCTTTCAGATAAATTTGCAATATATTTAATTTCAAATTTTGCTAATTGAGCACCTTTTAAAGTAGCTTTCTTAAGAATTCTTTCGCTATAATGAATTTCATTTAGCTTACATAATTCTATTTTTAATTGCTTTTGATATGGTTTAATACAATCCCATAAAAATTCATGTATTGTTGAAACTAAAACTAACGGATTATGTTCTAACCTCTCAATAATTTCGTTCTTTGCCACATTGGTATAAGTTATACATATTATTCTTTGATGATTAAATCGAATATCTTTTCCCTTATTTTCAATTAAATAATTTAAAGTTTGTATAAGTGTATAAGTTTTCCCAGACCCTGCCCCTGCTTCTAAAACAAAACTTTTTTTGTTTTCAATATGCTCTACTATTTGTTTGAATGCATCCATATTATTTTTCAGATATATTTACCATACATATTCCCGCTAACCACTCCAAGCCCTCTTTTATATACAAAGGAACTTCCCAATTCAGACCTGTCTCTTTTTCATCAAAAGTCATTAAATCAAATGAAAAATTAGTTTTTGAAGAAGAGCTTTTAGGTCTTAAATCCCATGGAGTTTTTATAAGAAGATTTTCTGAACTATGCTGATTTATTAATGTAAACAAAGATTTGACTTTTTTATTGATAGCATCTTTAGTATATTCAGATTTAAAAAAAATTAAATTTTTATTTATAATTGACTCTTCTAAACTCCTTCCAACATAGGTATTGCTATGTTCAGCAATTTGAAATGCTACTCTTATAAATTCAGTATCAAATTTTTCTTCTTCATTACAATTTATCAATTCATCAATTGTATTTTTTTTTGGAATCCAATCTTTTAATGTTGAATTACATGTTTCTGCGTTTGCAAAATCTGTTTTACATTCCTCTCCATTCCCATCGACTGAATCTATATCAGTTATTATTAAGGTTTTTACCTTTATAAAATGTAATAATTCTTTAAACTTTTGAGTATAAGCACCTCCAACTTCCAAAATTGAAATATATTCATTGTTTAAACTATTTGCTACATTGTTGATCATTATAGGTAATAACATTTTTTCTGTTACTCCCTCAACCATTATTACTTTATCAGCAAAGAAAATATCACATTTATGAAGATTAAGATATTGTTTTAAAAAACGAAAAGTTTCTTTGTCACTTTCTTTATGTCTAAAATTATTAAAATCACTAATTTCAAGTCTTCCATCGATCTTATTAAAATAACGAATTCTATCAAATCCCTTATCTAAGTCTATTCCTGCTTCAGCAATTATATGAGACGAATGTGTAGTTATTATTAGTTGAATATTGATACCTTCTTCTCTAGCTTTATTAATTTTTTTTGTTATTTGTTTAATAAAGACTTGTTGCATTTGTGGATGCATATGTGCTTCAGGCTCTTCAATTAAGATTGTTAGAAATTCTGACTTTTTCTCTTCACTTGAATTTTTAAATCTTTCAATAAAACTAGTTAATTCCAAAACCATAAAGATTAGATTACTATAACCTAAACCATTATAACTCTCAGGAAGATTTATTGATTCGTGTTTATAATAATATTTTATATTATTCTTTATAACCGATTCAGAATTAAATTCAGAATCTATTTCAATTTGCGGAATAGTTATAGGAGTTGAAACTCCAAAATTATTTAAATCGCTAATTACATCTTTAAGAACTTTTTCATATTCGCCTTTTAAAACAATAGACACATTTGTTAAAGTTTCCTCAAGTTTCTTAATATCTTCTTTTGTCTGGTCTCTTTCACGGTAATAATGAGAAAAACCAGTCGCTAATGTTTTATTTTTATCTGATTTTGTATCATCTAACGTTCTAGACGCTTTAATATCTTCAAATGAAACAATTTTTTCAATTTTTGATTTAAAACTCAAATCTATATCTTTTTTAAAATCTGAATCTTTATCAACAGCAAAACATTTAGTTTGGTAAAAAGCTTTTATATTATCTTTTAACCAACGAATTAAACTTATTTCCTGTTTTTCTCTATTCAAAAATGAAAACAATAAACTTAAAGAATTGTTTGATTCATAACTTATTAAAATAGTTGCATCATTTCTATTTTCATCTAAATCAGTTATAAATTCACTCAAATTTATAAGTGAATCGTTTGTAACATCATATTCTACCTCAATAAATAATTGAACTTTAGGCATTTGATTTTGAATTACTTTTTCAACAATCTCCTTACGTCTTTCCGAAATGGAGTTAAAATCAACTTGATTAATAAGTCTAAGTAAGCGATTAAAAATAAAATATGTACTTTGAGAAAAATCTTCAAAAGATATTTCTTGTGTCTTTACAAAAATATTAATTGCCTCAAACATTGAAGTTTTACCCGTATTGTTTTTACCAACAATAAGCGTAATATCTTCTTCTATATTTAAAACCATATTATCTAGTAATCTAAAATTCCTAACTTTTAATTGTTTTATTTTCATTTTCTCTTTAGTTTAATCAAACTTAACTATATTATTTTTCTTAGTATTACGGTAATCCGTAAATAAATATGTAATCCTCATCGTTCAAATGTATATAAACAAAAAGCCTTTAAACCCAGTAAAAATACCTGATTTAAAAGCCTACTTTTTTTGCCACTAAGGCACTAAGACACAAAGTTTTTTTTACACAAAGTTTTTTTTACACAAAGTTTGTCATTTCGACGAAGGAGAAATCACACCAGAAACTCCGTAAAGTAAATCGTCAATCTTTGTCGATCAACTCGTGTGATTTCTCCTCCGTCGAAATGACATAAAATGAGGATAAACCTTTGAACCTTTTAATTCTCATAAAGCCATTTTTGGGCTGTTACTATAACTTGTTGTTCGACAGTATCCAGAGTAACATCTTTATAATACCAATTCACTTTACCTGCTATCAAATCATTCCAGGCATCATCAAGAACATATAAATCGATTATGTCTTGGTCTACAGTAAAGTCGCAATACAAATACAGCATTCTTTTCAGGTTGCCTCTCACATCATCATACTTTACTACTTTATTTAGAAAATATCTTATATGACTTTTTTGAGATTCCTCTTTGTTTTTTGTCGTTAGGTTCAATTCTGAGAGAACGGCTTCGAGATAAGGCTGAACTTGATCAGAATCAATTGGTTTATAGAAACAAGCCAAGTTATAAATGGCTTCACTCTCATAACCCGAATTGATAAGTTCGATTGCCCAGTCTTCGATTAGATCGATATTGAGATATTTATAAAAATGAAAGGTAAGGATGTAATCTGTTAGTATTTCGAAGTCTCTGTTTAGTATTTCCATGTCTGTTTTTTTTTAATCGCGCAATACCGATAGCTATAGGTAGCAGAGGCGCAAAGTTTTTTGTTTCACGCAGATTTAAAAAGATTTAAGCCGATGTTCGCAAATTATTCTAAAAAAATCTAATTTAAATCTGCCGGAATCAGCAATCCCGATAGCTATCGGGAGCGTGAAAAATTCTTTGCGCACTTTGCGTATCCCAATAACTATCGGGATTTCGATCTTTGCGGTTAAAATTACCACAAAGTATTAGCCTCTCTGCAATGCGCCTCCACACTGAAAACTGTGACCGAGACTGACCACTAAAAAATTAGTCTTCTTTACTCCCATCATCCGCCATTCTGACCAATTTAGGTGTAAACTTTGCCACGACATCAACTAAATCTTGTTGCGCTTCCATAACCTGGTTAATATCTTTATACGCCATTGGTGCTTCGTCAAGACCTGCGCCAATAAGCGTTACACCGTGATGTTGCAAGATTGATTTCATCTCGGTTTTCGTGATGGTTTTTATGGCTTGTGTTCGGCTCATTTGCCTTCCTGCTCCATGCGACGCCGAATTTATAGCGTTCTTCTCGCCTTTTCCTCTCACCAAAAATCCTGGTGCGGTCATACTTCCCGGAATGATTCCCATCATGCCTTTTCCGGCTGGGGTTGCTCCTTTTCTATGTACGATTACTTCTTCGCCGTTCCAGATTTCTTTCCAGGCAAAATTATGGTGGTTTTCGACTTTGGCTAAAATGGTTGCACCCAAAGCTTTCTCCATTTTGTTATGGATAATTTCATGACAAGCCGAAGCGTAATCTCCCGCAAGATTCATCGCTATCCAATATTCCTGCCCCAATTGTGAGTTCATATCCAGATATGCTAAATTCTTGGCCACTTCCGGAAGTTTACAAACGTCTTTGGCAATTTTAGTGTAATGTCCGGCAATTGTTGCGCCCATTCCGCGTGAACCTGAATGTGTTAACAAAGCTACATACCTTCCTTTTGGGATATTCAAAACCGCATCGTCTTTTGCAAATTCCATGATTCCGAATTCTACAAAGTGATTTCCACCACCCGAAGATCCTAATTGTGACCACGCTTTATCTTTTAAATTCTTCACAAACGGAGTCATATTAAAAGCATCGTTTTCTAAAACCGCATGATCTGATTTGTACTGTCCGTGAAATCCGTGTCCGGCTCCAAAGATTGAATTGGCAACTAATTCTTTTTTGAATTTGGCTTCATTCTCAAAGTAAAAATCTTCTGCAATATCATAAACCGACAATGCCATTCGACAACCAATATCAACGCCAACTCCATAAGGAATAATAGCGTTTTTAGTCGCTAAAACTCCACCAATTGGCAATCCGTAACCTTGATGCGCATCCGGCATTAAAGCTCCTGCAACGGTTACGGGCAATTGCATCGCAACTTCCATTTGTTTTCTGGCCCCTTCTTCAATTCCCTCTAATCCGTATGCCGAATATGCATTCGGGTTTTGGTTTAAAGCAATAAAATCTTCCGGTTTTTCATTTGCTTTTTCGATTAAGGCAATTGCAAGTTTACTAAAAATCGCATCGTCTATATAATTTTCCGGAGTTGCTAAAACGTTCTTGAAATTGGTCATCATTTCATCACGCTTTAAACCGTGTCTTTTGCTGTTTATTCTTAATGCGATTCCGATTGTTTTTCCTTCTGGGAATCCTAATGCTATTATATCTGTACCGTTTATTTGTGTTTTCATGATTTGTTATTTTTTGATAGTACAAAGGTTGAATGTTACTGCGCAGTTATTTTGCGTAGTTTTTTATTTAACGCAGATTTAAAAAGATTTGAGCAGATGAGCGCAGATTATTTATTTCTAAAAATCCTTTTAAATCTGCTTAAATCTTTTTAAATCTGCGTGAAACATTAAACCTTTGTTCCTTTGCACCTCTGTCCCGATAGCTATCGGGATTGCCTCTTTCCTCCTAATCAATTAATAATTGCGTAACTGCCGCAGCATTTATCGCCCATTTTGCATCGTAAACCTCATCGGCATTTTGATCTTCGGTAATGGTTAAACCTTGCGCTTCCGCTTTAAGTTTTAACAAGCTACCAATATTCAATTTGCTGCTTAGTTTTGCCAATAATGCCTGAACTCCTTTAAAATCCAAACCTTGCACAACCTGACCTCCAAATGTCATCTCTAACCAAACGATTTCTCTTTTGGCTACATCTAACACACCAAAAACCAAACCTTTGGCAACATTTTGCGTCACGCGAACCTGATGATCTACACAAGACGGATCGTATGCAACTCCGGTTTTCTCAGAGATTTTCATCGGGTGTTTGCTGTTCATCCAACCAACCACAAGATTTGGCGTGATACTTCCGTTGCTATAAGCATTGCAGGTAAAAGTTACAAATTTGGCGTTGGCTTTCGCCAAATCATCAATGTTAATGTTGATGTATTCAGCCGTTCCAATTTTATTCGGAATGCTTCTGATATCACCGCTGTGTTTACAACCAACAGTTTCCAATCGGCTAAAAGAACATATATCGGCTTTATCTTCGTAGGCAATATGGCAGCTTAAATCCATATCTAAATGCTGCGCTGCCAAACCTTCACCCCATTGCATAAACAATCTCACTTCGTTACCTTCAATTGGGAAACGTGTTCCCATTAAAACTACCGGTAAATCCTGAACGGTCTCGCTTCTATCGCCAATCGAAACTGGCATATTAAACAATTGCGGATCAATATAGATCGTTTTATTCGGGTTTGCAATTGCTGCAAATCTCTTTTTCATGGCCAATAAACACAACTCTTCGATTTGATTTTTCATCGCCTCTAATTGATCTTCGTTGTACAAATTCAATAAAGCATTTGGTGCAATTCTTTTGTTTGTTCCACCTAAAGGTTTCACGCTTCTTTGCATGTTTTTATCAAAATAATTTTGAGCATACATGTTTAATGTAAACACTAATCTTGCCGGAACTTTATCGATAATTTCTGTAAAATGTGCCACAGTTTCGTCTGCACCAAACCAAAGCATATTCGAGAATAACGAACGTGCAAACAATCCCGGACGTTGTTTTAACAATGCAAATGTTTTATCGGCATCAAATTTCATTCTTGAAGAATTCACTTTACTTTGCCAAACGTCATATACCTGGTTGTAAAATACATCCATTAAAAAAGCTAATTTTTCAAAGCCTTTTCTTTTGCTGTATTCTGCTAAACGCAACGCTCTGATAAAACGAACCCACATTCCTCTTTTAGGGTGCATGATTTCGCACATTGTTTCCACATCCATATCCAGATTATTCAACCAGGATGCAACCATCAAACATTCTTTTCGGGAATATTTAAGTTTCAAATCGTTTGTCGCTGCAATTTTAGATTGCGCGCTTGCATCTAAGAAACCAACGAAATGCAGCGCATTTTTTGATGTTCTTTTAATGATTGTTTTTGGCTCGATAATTTGCAATAATCCTGTATTCTTAAACCATAAATATCTTAAGATATCTGTTGGCGATTTAAAATACTGAGTTGCATTTTCGGCTTGACCTTCTTCGATTAAAACATCGATCACCAACATCAAAGTTTCTTTGATTGCGATATCTGTTTTTGGCAAAGGCAAATATTTCAATGCCATTTTTAAACTATCCACTTGCGTAGCGTCTAAAGCCGTTTTTGATTGCAATAACGATTTATAGAAATCTTCCAATTCCGTTTCTCTCCATAAATCTAATACTTTCAATTTGCTTCCTTGTCCGTAATTTTCGATTTTACCAAATTCAAACGGAGTTCCGCAAAACGGGCAACCATTGTATCGTTCTAAAGGAAAAGTATTGTCGGGAATAATATGTCCGCATTGCAAAGTTGTTCCGTTTTTTGTTTTAAAAACGTTTCCAAAAAAAGTTGCAATATGATCTAAAACAGTTTCTCCTGTTGGGACATTCCATTCTTTTACTAAAGGCGTCCAGTTTTTATCAGTACCTAAAACTTCTTTTAGAACTTCTAAAACTTCCACTTTATAATTTGGGTTTATATTGTTTAAAGCGTGTAATAACGATTCGGAAAATGTAAATCCAAGTTTTGAAACATTGGCCACTAAAACCGATGTTGATCCTGATAATTTTTTGATATCATTCGCAATTATTGCTGATGGAATGAAAATAGCGTTTTGACGCAAACTGATTTTTAATAATTCTTGTGTTTTCATTTTTTTAATTTTTAAAATTTAGATAATGGTGTTTCTGATTTCTACCTAAAAGATTTTGAAGTAAGAAACACTTGACCTTAAATTGGAGTGTAATGGACTAACTATTTTATCTGATGGGTTTCCCCGAGAAGTAAGTTAATCTTGACCCTCCTTTTTTATTAATGATAATTTTAAAACTTGTTCGGATTCGAACCGAAATTAGCCGTGGTCTGAAGTAAGTTTTAATTGACCATTAATAGTGGAACAGGTGGGATTCGAACCCACGACCCGGACATTAAAAGTGTACGAAGTAAGTTTTGATTGACCTGTTAGGATAATTTCAAAACTACCTGCTCTAACCACTGAGCTACTGTCCCATTATAGTTGAATAAAAAGGTAATGGTGTAAGTGTGTACGTGGAAAGTTTTCGAAGTAACTCAAACTTGACCTGCTTTATTCTATTTTTTATTTCTATGAACGTTTGTTTTTATTTCCTGAACAAAGATTTCGATACTACTACGCATTTATTTTGCGCAGTAAAAAAATCTTTTATTTTTTGTGACCCTGATGAGATTCGAACTCATATTCCCTTTCGGGCATTGCGGCTCTAAATACGCTTCCCTACTTTCCCTAACGATTTCGGTGCTTCTGTAAATTCTACCCATTAGTCCGCTCAGGTCTAACCGGAATATCCGCAAACTCTACAGCCAGTATTTTTCTGTAGGCTTTTCCTTTTAAGCTACAAGGCCTTTCGTTTTGACATTACAAAGATTTCAGAACTACTACGCAATTATTTTGCGCAGTAAAAAAAGAATTTTATATTTGAGTAATTATTATTTAGCAAAATCGCGTAAGCCCCATTAGAACGGCACATTTATATTTTTTTTAGATTTAATAAAACCAATAAAGTCCCAGAGGAACGAAATATTTATAGCAATTTTCCAAAAGCATTTTAAGAACCCCAGCGGGGTGACATATTTTATTGATTAAACATAAAAGCCAAAGTGTCGCTCCGCCGGAGCTTTTGATTCTCTTCTAACAAATTGCTATACATATTCCGCTCCGATGGAGCTAATTACAATTCGAAATATAATTATCTATAAATATTACACCCTATAAGACTTGAGATAAGATTTAAACAAAAAACAATATGAATTTACAGGAAATTTATTCTGAATTACTTTCGAATATTGGCTTTTCAGCAAATGACATTCAGAAAAGCTGGTTGGATTTAGAAAAAGCCTATTCTCATAAATCAAGACATTATCATAATCTGACACATATTAATGATATGATTGAATGTTATGAAACTTATTTTGATAAACTTCAAAACCCAAACGAAATATTATTTTCTATTTTTTATCACGATTATATTTATAAGGGCAGCAAAAAAGACAATGAACTCAAAAGCGCCGAATATGCTTTGTCGATTTTGTCTGAAAACATTCAATTTGAGAAACAATTGGTTTTTGATGCTATTTGTGCAACTCAACAACATCAGCATAATGCAAATGAAGATATCAATTGGCTGATAGATTTTGATCTAAAGATTCTCGCCCGAGATTGGAATGGATATCAAATTTACTTTGAGCAAATTCGAAAAGAATATAGCATTTATCCTGATTTTCTATACAAACCCGGAAGAGCAAAAGCTTTGAAACATTTTCTGGAGAATGAATTTATTTTTCAGACCTCAGTATTTAGAGATTTATATGAAGAAAAGGCGAGATTGAATATTGAGAAGGAAATAAAAATCTTGAGTTATTAATCGCGCAATCCCGATAGCTATCGCGAGCAGAGGCGCAAAGTTTTTTCTCTTGCAGATTTTGCAGATTGAGCAGATTTTTTTTGATTGCATATTATGTTTAAAACATCACTTTCGCAACGATAAACCTGACAGGTTTTAAAAACCTGTCGGGTTTGCTGGACGTGATTTTGATACGATTTTATTAACGTTTACAATATCGTAGAGGCGCACAGCAGTGTGTCTTTCGCAACGATTATCCAGTATGTTAGACGCACTGCTGTGCGTCTCTACGGAAAATAGGAATAGAAAATAGGATACGAAAAAAACAGATTTTAAAAATATAGAAACGAGATTTTCTTGTTACCGTAATTTGCGTGAGGGATAGAGGCGATATCCTTTTGTGAAGTGGAACGGAACAAAAGATAAAGCCGAAAGCCCGACCCGGAGGGACACGCCCAAAATATACTAAGTAAAATTAATCGCGCAATCCCGATAGCTATCGGGAGCTAAGGCGCAAAGTTTTTTCTCTCGCAGATTGAGCAGATTTTTAATCATTTTAATCTTTTAATCTGTGGCAAAAAAACTTAGTGCCTTAGTGCCTTGCGGCAAAAACATCAAAACTATGTCACAAAACAAAAATGCCTTAATTCGGTACAAAACGATTGATAAATGTTTGCAGAATCGATATAGGCAATGGACTTTGGAGGATTTAATCGAATGTTGTTCTGAAGCTTTGTTTGAATATGAAGGTCGGGAAAACCCAATTAGCAAACGTACGATTCAGATGGATATTCAGCTTATGCGAAGCGAAAAACTGGGTTATAATGCGCCAATTGTCGTGTATGATAAGAAGTATTATAAATATGAAGATGACGAATTTACGATTACGGATATTCCGCTGACGGAAACAGACATGAATGTTTTAACGGAAACGGTTTCGATGTTGAAGCAGTTTAAGGATTTCTCTTTGTTTAGCGATGTATCGGATATTCTGCAGCGATTGGAGGATAAAATCTATGCCGAAAAATCACATACGAAACCTGTTATTTACCTGGATAAAAACGAAGGATTAAAAGGTTTGCATTATTTGGATGAAGTATATCAGGCGATTATCAAGAAAATTGTTCTGGTGATTAGTTATAAATCTTTTAAATCGATTGAGGAAACTAAATTTCATTTTCATCCTTTTATCCTGAAGGAATTTAATAACAGGTGGTTTTTGGTTGGCAAGAAAAAAGGCTCTGCTCCTATTACCAATTTGGCTTTGGATAGAATTATAGGAATCGACTATGATTTTAATCTGCCTTATTTAGAAGAAGATTTTGATGCCGATTTGTTTTATAAAAATGTGATTGGCGTTACGGTGAATTCGGGTTTAGCGCCCAGACGAATCGAACTTTGGATTGACGCGACAAATGCGCCGTATGTTTTGACAAAACCTTTGCACCATTCGCAACGGTTGATTACAGAAAATGAGGATAAAAGTATTATCGTGCATTTGTTTATTTCTCCTAATTATGAAATGGAACGAATACTGCTGGGTTTTGGTGACGGAATCGAGGTTTTAAGACCTGAAAATCTACGAAATCGTATGAAAAGGATTCTGAAACAGGCAATTTCTCGATATGATGAAGAAGAAATTACTGAATTAAAATCATGATTTTTTACAAAATGCAGAATTAAATCTTAATTTAAATCCATAAAATGATTTTTACGGCATTTATTTTGTTAAAATCTCAAAAAAGAATAGTATATTTCAATTAAAATTCAACCATAAACCGCTCTGAATCAGCGATATTTTTTTACTAACCAAAAATTTATCATCAAATTATATGCACGCATAGTATTTTTTGATTATATTTGAAATCGATATAGTTACATATGAAAGAGAAAACAATAGATTATATTTTGCGAGCTACGTGGCAAGCTGTATCAAGAATGTACAACGAGGAAGCTGCTAAATACGATGCTACAATGGCAACGGGATTTGCTCTTTTGAGTATTGATAAAGAAGATGGAACTCCGTCGACAGCTTTGGGTCCGAGAATGGGAATGGAAGCCACAAGTTTAACAAGAACTTTAAAATCTATGGAGGATAAAGGTTTGATTATTCGCAAAAAAAACCCAACTGACGGTCGTGGTGTTTTAATTTACCTGACGGAATTTGGAAAAGAAAAAAGAGATTTATCAAAAAATACGGTTCTGAAATTTAATGAAACGATTAGAAAACATGTTTCTGATGAAAAACTGAAACATTTTATCGAAGTTTCTGAAATTATAAATGAATTAATTCAGGACAAAAATATATTTAATCAAACAGAAAAATTAGAAAACGAATAACCTATAATATTAGGTTTATCTCACATTCAAATAAAAAACAAAATATTAACTCTATGAAACGCACAATTAAAAAAGTCGCTGTAATTGGATCCGGAATTATGGGTTCAGGAATAGCTTGCCATTTTGCCAATATTGGTGTTGAAGTTTTACTGCTTGACATCGTACCCCGCGAGTTGACAGAAGCTGAAACTAAAAAAGGATTAACGCTTGAAAGTAAAGTAGTTCGCAATCGAGTGGTAAACGAGCACTTGGCGAATTCATTAAAATCGAAACCGTCTCCTATTTACAGTCAGAAATTCGCAAGTAGAATTACAACTGGAAATACGACTGATGATATGGCAAAAATTGCCAATGTAGACTGGATTATTGAGGTTGTTGTAGAGCGTCTTGATATTAAGAAATTAGTATTCGAACAAATCGAGAAATTCCGTAAACCGGGAACTTTGGTTACTTCTAACACTTCTGGTATTCCGATTCATTTTATGAGCGAAGGAAGAAGCGAAGATTTTCAACAACACTTTTGCGGAACTCACTTTTTTAACCCTGCGCGTTACTTAAAGTTATTTGAAATTATTCCTGGTCCAAAAACCTCAACTGAAGTTTTGGATTTCTTAAACGAATACGGATCTAAATTTTTAGGAAAAACATCTGTTGTTGCTAAAGATACTCCGGCGTTTATTGGAAACAGAATTGGTATTTACGGGATTCAGAGTTTATTCCACTTGGTTAAAGAAATGGGATTAACGATTGAAGAAGTTGATAAATTGACTGGTCCTGTAATTGGACGTCCAAAATCGGCTACTTTCCGTACCGTTGACGTGGTTGGATTGGATACTTTGGTGCACGTTGCCAATGGTATTTATGAAAACTGCCCTACTGACGAACAACACGAATTGTTTAAACTTCCTGATTTCATCACAAAAATGATGGAGAATAATTGGTTAGGAAGTAAAACAGGACAAGGTTTCTACAAAAAAGTAGACAAAGATATTCTTACGCTTGACTTAGATACTTTAGAATATCGTGCTGCTAAAAAAGCATCTTTCGCTACACTTGAACTAACTAAAACTATCGATAAACCTATTGACCGTTTTAAAGTATTGGTTAAAGGAAAAGATAAAGCAGGAGAATTCTACCGTAAGAGTTTCGCTGGAATGTTTGCTTATGTGTCAAACAGAATTCCTGAAATCTCAGACGAATTATATAAAATTGATGATGCGATGAAAGCCGGTTTTGGATGGGAAAATGGTCCATTCGAAATTTGGGACGCCATTGGTGTTGCAAACGGAATCGAAATCATGAAAGCAGAAGGTTTAGAGCCTGCTGCATGGGTGAACGAAATGTTAGCTTCCGGAAGTGAGAGTTTCTACTCTGTAAAAGAAGGCGCTACTTATTTCTACAATATCCCAACAAAATCTCAAACTAAAGTTCCGGGACAAGATTCATTCATTATCCTGAACAACATTCGCGAAAGCAAAAAAGTTTGGAGTAATAGCGGTGCAATTATACAAGATCTTGGAGACGGAATTTTGAACTTAGAATTCCAATCAAAAATGAATACTATTGGTGGCGACGTTCTTGCTGCTATCAATAAAGCAATAGACTTATCTGAAAAAGAATATCAAGGTTTAGTTATTGGAAACCAGGCAGCGAATTTCTCTGTTGGGGCTAATATCGGAATGATTTTTATGATGGCAGTTGAGCAGGAATATGACGAGTTGAACATGGCAATCAAAATGTTTCAGGACACTATGATGCGCGTTCGTTATTCTGGAATTCCAGTTGTTGTGGCACCTCACGGAATGACTTTTGGTGGTGGATGCGAAATGAGCTTACACGCTGATAAAGTGGTTGCTGCTGCAGAAACTTATATGGGATTGGTTGAATTTGGTGTTGGTGTACTTCCTGGTGGTGGTGGATCTAAAGAAATGGCTTTGAGAGCGTCTGATTTATTCCGCAAAAACGATGTGGAATTGAACGTTCTTCAGGAGTATTTCTTAACGATCGCTATGGCAAAAGTATCAACTTCTGGTTACGAAGCTTTTGATACCGGACTTCTTCAACATGGTAAAGATGTTATTGTAGTCAACAAAGATCGTCAGATCGCTGAAGCTAAAAAACATGCATTGTTAATGGCTGAAGCGGGTTACACTCAACCTATCAGAAGAACGGATGTGAAAGTATTAGGTAAACAAGCTCTTGGAATGTTCTTAGTTGGAACGGATCAAATGGAAGCTGGAAAATACATTTCTGAGCACGATAAGAAAATCGCTAACAAACTGGCTTATGTTATGGCTGGTGGTGATTTATCTGAAGCGACTTTAGTATCTGAACAATATTTATTAGATATCGAACGTGAAGCTTTCCTAAGTTTATGTACAGAACGTAAGACTTTAGAAAGAATTCAATATATGTTAACTAAAGGAAAACCACTTCGTAATTAGAAAATAGAATGAAAGAGTGAAAAGAAGAAAGATGCAAGAAACAAGACTTCAAAACAGAGTTTTGTCTTTTCTCTTGCATCTTGTTTCTTGCCTCTTGCTTCTTCCTAAAATCTTAAAAAAACAAAAACAAATGAAAACAGCATATATAGTAAAAGCTTACCGTACTGCGGTAGGAAAAGCACCAAAAGGGGTTTTTAGATTTAAAAGACCTGATGAATTAGCTGCAGAAACCATTCAGTTTATGATGGCTGAATTGCCTGATTTTGACAAAAAACGCATCGATGACGTTATGGTAGGAAATGCCATGCCGGAAGCAGAACAAGGACTAAATGTTGGACGTTTAATCTCTTTGATGGGATTAAAAGTTGAAGATGTTCCTGGTGTAACCGTAAACCGTTATTGTGCATCTGGACTTGAAACTATCGGAATGGCAACTGCTAAAATCCAATCTGGAATGGCAGATTGCATCATCGCCGGTGGCGCAGAAAGTATGAGTTTTATCCCGATGGGAGGTTACAAACCAACTCCGGATTATAAAGTAGCTGCTGCAGGTCACGAAGATTACTATTGGGGAATGGGTTTAACTGCTGAAGCGGTAGCAAACCAATATAAAATTTCAAGAGAAGATCAGGATGAGTTTGCTTATAACTCTCACATGAAAGCATTGAAAGCGCAAGCTGAAGGAAAATTCGATAAACAAATCGTTCCGATTACTGTTGAACAAACTTTCATCAATGAAAATGGTAAAAAAGAAACTAAATCATACGTTGTAAAACAAGATGAAGGTCCCCGTGCCGGAACATCTGTTGCTGCATTATCTGGATTAAGACCCGTTTTTGCTGCTGACGGAAGCGTTACTGCCGGTAACTCTTCTCAAAT
The DNA here is from genome assembly GCF_018380615.1 of Flavobacterium psychroterrae. Lineage (GTDB taxonomy): Bacteria > Bacteroidota > Bacteroidia > Flavobacteriales > Flavobacteriaceae > Flavobacterium > Flavobacterium psychroterrae. The sequence continues at coordinate 185,113 of NZ_JAGYVZ010000008.1, forward strand.
GAGCGATGGTGCTGCTTTTGTTTTAATCATGAGCGAAGATATGGTGAAAGAATTAAATCTTGAGCCAATTGCAAGACTGGTAAACTTTGCTTCTTCAGGTGTTGAGCCAAGAATCATGGGTATTGGTCCTGTAAAAGCAATTCCGAAAGCGTTGAAACAAGCTGGTTTAGAATTGAAAGATATTGACTTGGTTGAATTAAACGAGGCTTTTGCTTCTCAGTCTTTGGCTGTAATTCGTGAGCTAGGTTTAAATCCTGATATCGTAAACGTAAACGGTGGAGCGATCGCTTTAGGTCACCCTCTGGGATGTACAGGAGCTAAACTTTCTGTTCAGTTATTTGATGAGATGAAACGCAGAGGTAATAAATACGGAATCGTAAGTATGTGTGTGGGAACTGGACAAGGTTCTGCGGGGATTTACGAAGTGCTCTAGACTTTTTAAGAGGAAAGAAGCAAGAATCAGGACTTAATTTTGGAATGAAGTATAGATTATGAAAACAAAACCATAAAAGTAGTAAAAAACTTACTTTAAATTTTTCTTTCTTATCTTGCCTCAAAAAACATGAGACATAATTTTAAGAATTTGAAAATTTGGATTTTAGCTATGGAAATTACAAATGACATCTATAGACTAACCGCCACTTTTCCAAAATCAGAAATTTATAGTTTGGTAAATCAAATGAATCGATGTTCTGTTTCAATGCCTTCAAATATTGCTGAGGGATCAAACAGAGGAAATAAACATTTTCAACACTATTTGAATATTAGTTTAGGATCTTCATTTGAATTGCAAACACAATTGTTAATAGCTTGTCAAAATGACTATCTAACAAAAGAAAAAACAGAAAAATTAGAAAACAAAATAATTGAATTTCAAAAGATGACCACAGGCTTCATAAGCAAGTTAAATTAAAATCTTGCTTCTTGCTTCTTTCATCTTTTGCCTAAAAAGAATAAAAATGGCAGATACAATCGAAAAAAACGTAACCCGTGGTGGTCAGTTTTTAGTTAAAGAAACAAAGTGCGAAGATGTCTTTACACCAGAAGATTTTTCGGAAGAGCAATTAATGATGCGTGACTCTGTTAAGGAGTTTGTAGACAAAGAAATTTGGCCTAACAAAAATCGTTTTGAGAAAAAAGATTACGCATTTACTGAAGAAAGTATGCGTAAAGCAGGTGAACTAGGACTTCTTGGAGTTGCGGTTCCGGAAGAATACGGCGGATTAGGAATGGGATTTGTATCTACAATGTTAGTTTGCGATTACATTTCTGGTGCTACAGGATCTTTCTCAACAGCTTTTGGTGCTCATACAGGAATTGGAACTATGCCAATCACACTTTATGGTACTGAAGAGCAAAAGAAAAAATACGTTCCTAAATTGGCTACAGGCGAATGGTTTGGTGCATATTGTTTGACTGAGCCAGGTGCAGGATCTGATGCTAACTCAGGAAAAACAAAAGCTGTTTTATCTGAAGATGGAAAATACTACTCTATTACTGGACAAAAAATGTGGATTTCGAATGCAGGTTTCTGTAGCGTTTTCATCGTTTTTGCCCGTATTGGTGATGATAAAAATATTACTGGTTTCATTGTAGAAAATACTGCTGATAACGGAATTTCTATGAATGAAGAAGAGCATAAATTAGGAATTCGTGCTTCATCTACGCGTCAGGTTTTCTTCAACGATACAAAAGTTCCTGTTGAAAACATGTTGTCTGAAAGAGGAAACGGTTTCAAAATTGCTATGAATGCTTTGAATGTTGGTCGTATTAAATTGGCTGCTGCTTGTCTTGATGCTCAACGCAGAGTAACTTCCGGAGCTGTAAAATATGCTAACGAAAGAATTCAGTTTAACACACCAATTTCAAGCTTTGGGGCAATCCGTTCTAAATTAGCTGAAATGGCAACTAATGCTTATGCTGGTGAAAGTGCTTCTTACAGAGCTGCAAAAGATATCGAAGATAGAATTATCGCTCGTGAAGCTGAAGGAACTAGTCATCAGGAAGCTGAATTGAAAGGTGTTGAAGAATATGCTATCGAATGTTCAATCCTTAAAGTTGCTGTTTCTGAAGATGTTCAAAACTGTGCTGACGAAGGAATTCAGGTTTTTGGTGGAATGGGATTCTCTGAAGATACTCCAATGGAAAGTGCCTGGAGAGATGCTCGTATCGCCAGAATTTACGAAGGAACAAACGAAATTAACAGAATGCTTTCTGTTGGTATGTTGATCAAAAAGGCTATGAAAGGTCATATTGATTTATTAGGACCAGCTATGAAAGTTTCTGAAGAATTAATGGGAATTCCATCTTTTGATACTCCTGATTTCTCTGAATTATTTGCAGAAGAAAAAGGAATTGTTGCGAACCTTAAGAAAGTTTTCTTAATGGTTGCAGGAAGTGCAGTTCAAAAATATGGTCCGGATTTAGATGCTCACCAACAGTTATTAATGGCGGCTTCTGATATCTTAATCGAAATTTATATGGCTGAAAGTACAATCCTTAGAACTGAAAAATTAGCCAAAAATAAAGGTGAAGATAAAGTTCAGGAGCAAATTGCTATGGCAAAATTATACTTGTACAAAGCTGTGGATATTGTAACACAAAAAGGAAAAGAAGGAATTGTTTCTTTTGCTGAAGGTGACGAACAACGTATGATGTTAATGGGATTACGTCGTTTTACAAAATACACAAACATGCCAAATGTAGTGGCTTTAAGAGAAACGATTACCAATAAATTAGTTGCAGAAAACGAATACTGCTTCTAATATAAAAATAGTTTTTAGCTTTTAATTTGTTTAAACCCGCACTCCTCCGAAACAGTGCGGGTTTATTTTTTTTATTTTTCAACATATAAGTTATGTAAGTTCATTTAAATATACTTTGCCGATATTACTTGGTAATTTTAATTCTTATATTTCTATAGCGCATTATAAAGATGCAGCTTATATTTTCTTATATCACTTATATGGTTTAAAAATAGACGCACTGCTGTGCGCCTCTACATTGCGGAATGACAATACATTTCACAAATCTTTATTAAAATTGCATTTCTGCTACACAATTGGTGATGAATTTTCTAATGTAATGTTTTATATTTAGCATTCTAAAAACGCTAAAAAACATAAAATGAAACAAATTAACCTGATTGCCTTGCTTTTACTGTGCAGCTTTACCTCAACTGTTTTTGCACAAAAAAGTAAAAAACTGGACATCATTGCTTATTACACGGGCGATGATAAACTAATTAACGAATACGAAATAAAAAAACTGGATCAAATTATCTTTAGTTTCTGTCATTTAAAGGATGGAAAATTAAGCGTTGATTCCGCTAAAGATTCTACCACAATTAAACATTTAGTTGCTCTAAAAGCATCAAATCCGCAACTAAAAATTGTACTTTCGCTTGGTGGCTGGGGAGGTTGTGAGCCTTGTTCTGCTGCGTTTTCTACTGCCGAAGGAAGATTAACTTTTGCGAAATCAGTAAAAGAAGTGAGCAACTATTTTAAAGTTGATGGTTTAGATTTAGATTGGGAATATCCGGCAATTGAGGGACTGCCAGGACATTTATTTCAAGCTGCTGACAAACGTAATTTTACAGAACTAATCAAAATTTTACGCTCTACGTTAGGTAAAAAATACGAATTGAGTTTTGCTGCCGGAGGATTTCAAAAATATCTTGATGAATCTATTGACTGGAAAACTGTCGCTCCATTAGTAAACCGTATCAACATTATGAGTTATGATTTAGTAAACGGATATTCTAAAGTAACGGGACATCATACACCATTGTACAGCACAAACGCTAAAGAAGAATCTACAGACAAAGCGGTTACTTATTTATTGAAACAAGGAGTTCCAGCAGAAAAATTAATTATTGGAGGCGCATTTTATTCCAGAACATGGAAAAATGTTGAAAATATAAACAATGGTCTTTATCAGGCAGGAGAACATATTGAAGGTGTTAATTTCAAAAACTTTGCTACAACTTATACAGAAGCGAATGGCTGGAAATATTTTTGGGATGATAAAGCAAAAGCACCGCACTGGTACAATGAAAAAACAAAAACCTTTGCAACATCAGATGATCTTAAATCTATCAAGGCAAAAACAGAATATGTAAAAGCTAAAAAATTAGGCGGAATCATGTTTTGGGAACTTACATTAGACAGTCCGCGTGACGGAATGGTAAATGCAATTTACGAAGTTAAAACAGCTAAATAAATAAGTTTAGCAACAAATAAAAACGGCAGTTATAAAATTATAACTGCCGTTTTTTATATTTTATTACTTTAGAAGGCTACTAAATTTTTGATTTATCTAATTCTCCAATAAAAGGAATCGATTCTAAAATCTCTGCTCTGATTATTGTTTGCAGGTATATTTCTAGCTGAATAAATTTTGCAGCATTTATTGCTCCTACTGCTTTTTTTGCTTTTGAATATGTTTTACAATATAATTTTTCATACGCTAAATGATTTTTAAGAGTTCCTTTTGCCAGTTCATCAGCTTTTTCATCTGTAAGAGTGGCATAATTTGATGCGTAATCATTGATTAGCTGAAATTTTGATTGTCCAAGAGCTTTACGAGCTGTTTCGTAATCATCGTAAACTTTTGTAAAAGCAACAGATTGTGTATCAGATAAATTCATATACTGTTTTACAAGATCACTTTTTGATTTACCGTACACACTTTGCAAAACATCTACATCTTCCTTAAACGAAGATTGGGCATAAGATGATAAAGAAGTAACAATCATAATAAGAATAAGACTAATTTTTTTCATAGTATTAAATTTAATTTGTTTCTAAAAATCAACAGGTTATCAAATATAATGATTTTTTTAACAAGTTAATACATGGTTATTTTTTAGTTTCATTACTTTTGGGAGCTCTGATTTCTCCATCATATGAAATTGATGCTCTATTATTACTATTAATGGAAAGCGTTCCTCCTCCGTCAGAAAAAATAGTAAACATCAAATTATAAACATCATCTTTACCTTTGACTGTAGCTTTCACAATATAACTTTTCTTCTTTTTTTCAATCTTTATATTTTCAGGAATACCTTCAAATTTTATTCCGCCATCACCTCCGTAAGCAACATTAAAAGCCCTGCCGAAGAATGGTAAATCTCCAGTTGTTTTTTCAGTGTCAAATTTTAAAAAATAAGTATTATAATCTAAAATAATCATCCTGCCTCCTTGCGGAGTTACTTTTTGTGCTTCAAAATCAAATTTCTTCGAATTTATTAATGCTTCAGTTTCTTTTTGTTTCTGTGAATCCCTTTCTGCTTTTAGCTCTTTTTTAGTTTTTTCCTGTGCAAAAACGGGAGAAATTAAAATGCTCAACAACACAAATAAAATGGATAATTTAGTTTTCATAAAATAGGTATTTAGAAATTTATATTCCTTTCTATTTTTTAGTAAATAGTATTCTGCCAATGTAAACTGCAATTTTGAACACACTAAATTACATAATAATTTCTGATGCCTTCTTAATGTTACACTAAAATTACTGCTAATAGTTTTAGATATATTTAACTTTTAGCGGGAATGAATGTCGGAATTTTATGTTAAATTTACTTAATGTTTAATTTAAAAGCCTTTTTTATGAAAAAAATAATCGTTTCCTTCGCTATAATTACAGCCTTAATTATTGGCTGTAAGACTAATACAAAATCAAATGATGCAAAAACTCTTACTGTTGCTTTAGAGCCAAAAAGTAATAGTACTGTTACCGGAACTGCTACTTTTACAGAGAAAAACGGAAAAGTAACTTTTGTTGCAAAAATGACCGGATTAACTCCCGGAGTTCATGCAATCCACATTCACGAAAAAGCAGATTGTAGTGCTGCAGACGGAAGTTCAGCTGGCGGACACTGGAATCCAACTTTTAAAAAACATGGAAAATGGGGTGTTGCAGAATATCATAAAGGTGATATTGGAAACTTCACCGCTGATGCAAAAGGTAACGGATCTATCTCATTAACAACTGATGAATGGTGCATAGGTTGTGGAGATACAAACAAAGATATATTAGGAAAAGGTTTAATTGTACATCAGGGAACTGATGATTTTACAACTCAGCCTACCGGAAATGCTGGTGGAAGAGCTGCTTGCGCCGGAATCATCAAATAAAAATATAAATAACCACTGGATTTTCACAAAATCTAGTGGTTATTTCATTTAAAACCTATCCTAACACAAGAAAAAGATATAGCTTTGCAGCTATAAATTAAAGTGAATGATTAACCCATCAGCATCAGGTTGGATAGACAAGTTTTTTAGTGAACAAAAGTTTTTAGAGGCTATCCCTTTTGAAACTACTGAATCGTTTTACTATAAAGTCAGAGAAACCGGTTTTATCTATGGACATATCATTGATATTGATTCTCAAAAGCCTATTTCTATAAAAGGCTGGTTTAAAACCGAAATTTCTAAAGTCGCTTTATTAAATACTTTATATGGCGTTTATTGTTTAGAACAAAGAAGCTCTGAACCTCATAATTTTATTGCCGAAGTTTTGAAATTTTATAACGAAATGAATCCTGAAGGTTTTAATTTGTTTAAAATTTTACTTCCAAAAGATACTCCTTCACACTCTTTAGAAAATATAATAGATCAACGTGTTCAAACGAATGACAGCATTATAAGTAAAAACTTTTCTCACTTAGTAACAAATGCACTTTTGTTTATTGATGTTCTGGCATTCAGACAATATTTGGAAAAAGGCTCAATTCCTGAAAAATATTTAAAACGTATTGAGGAAACTGTTTTAGGTATTGTAGGATTAGCTTTAAAAACCAAAACTGTCAAATCGCAGCATGATGATTTATTGATTAAGCTTTTTGAAGCTTCTATTCGATATTCTAAATTTTCAAAAGTTACGGTTGATACTTTAGAAACTTTGCAATTGAATTATTTCAATAATAAATTAGAATATTATTATTTAATCGATATGGCTGGAATGGCTTTGTGGAGCGATGGTGTAGTAGAAAATGAAGAAGCCTACTTTTTATATTCCTTAGGATCAATGATTGGAGTTTCTGATGATTTTGTAACCAAAAGCATTGATACTACAAATGATTTTATTACTACTCATAAAAAGAAGATTCCGTATTTTAATTATTCTAATCCGGTAAAACATTTTTATGATCAAATGACGCACAGCGTTGTAAAACTGATTATAAGAAATAAAAACAGATTAGTTAAGGAAATCATTCAGAGTAAGGAATTAATGGTTTTATTGGCTTATTCTACCACCAGAGACTTGGATGCCAAGGAAAAGAAGAAAGTAAAAAAACAACTTTTAGATATTTGCAAAACGATTCCGTCCCTGACTATATTTTTACTTCCCGGCGGAAGTTTATTATTGCCTATTTTAATCAAGTTTATTCCCACTATGCTGCCATCGGCATTTAATGAAAATCTTGACGAAAACGAATAAAAAAAATCGCCCTTGTGAGGCGATTTTTTATTTATTATTATAGATTACTTAGTTGATAAACATCGTCTAATTCATCATTAGAAGCAATATTTACATTTAAATCTGTTACAAAACCAGAATTTAATCCGTAAACCCAACCGTGAAGCATTAAGTCCTGTCCGTTTTTCCAGGCACCCTGCACGATAGAAGTTTTAGCTAAATTGTAAACTTGTTCTTTAGCATTGATTTCTACAAAAGCATTAAAGCGCTCTGTTTCATCTTCAATAGAATTTAAATATTTATCATGTAAACGATATTCATCTTTAATATGGCGAATCCAGTTGTCAATAATCCCTACAGACATGTTCCCCATTGCAGCTTTTACACCACCGCAACCGTAATGTCCGCAAACAATTACGTGTTTTACTTTTAAAACATTTACGGCATAATCTAATACACTTAACATATTCATATCAGAATGTACTACCATATTGGCAATATTACGGTGTACAAAAACCTCTCCCGGTTTAGCTCCAATAATTTCATTTGCAGGAACACGACTATCAGAACATCCAATCCATAATAATGGTGGTGTTTGTCCTTTTGCCAAATCTGCAAAATAATTAGGGTCTAATGCTAATGATTTTTCTACCCACTGTTTGTTGTTTTCTAGTAACTGCTTATAAAACTCTTTCATTTTTTTTTGTTTTTTGAATGGTACTTCTTCATGTTTAAACATATCAAAATAACTTACTGTAAAGTTATCAAATTTTGATACTTCTCAAACTGAGGAAATACCTAAATTTATTTAATTTGTTTAAAATTTTTCTTTGACCACCTCTTTTTTAACCAATGCTCTTTTTGCGACATCATAATAATGTTCAATAGATACATGATTGTTTATTTCAGGAGAATTTTCAAGCTCATAAGCTTCTTTAAATCCTTTCAATTTTACTTTGATATTTTCATCAATAGCGCGTGTTTCCTTAAATTCACGAATTAAGTCTAAAACGTCATGAGCAATATACTCCGTATCATGAGCATTGATAACTACTTTAGAATTTTGAGGAATTTCACTCAATGTTAATTTGATAGCCGCCTTGTTCAAAAATGAAACTTCCTGAGCTAAATCAATATGGATAACATCTCCATCTTCGTATTCTTCTTTTTTAAAGCTGTACGCTCTTTTCAGGTTTCCTCTCAATACAAAAATAATACTAATGATAATTCCTAAGGCAACACCTTTAAGTAAATCTGTGGCAACAACAAACACTAAAGTCGCAACAAAAGGTATGAATTGGTATTTTCCTTTTTCCCAAAAATGTTTGAAAGTAGCGGGTTTCGCTAATTTATATCCTACCAGAATTAAAACGGTTGCTAAAGTTGCTAACGGAATTTTATTTAAAACTGCCGGAATTGACAACACGCTTATCAGCAAAAGTACACCGTGAATAATAGCCGACATTTTAGATTTTGCCCCTGCATTATTATTAGCAGATGATCTCACAACAACAGATGTCATTGGTAAACCACCTAAAAGTGAACTTAAAATATTACCAATACCTTGCGCTCTAAGCTCAACATTAGTATTTGTATAACGTTTTTGAGCATCCATTCTGTCCGCAGCTTCAATACAAAGTAATGTTTCAATAGAAGCTACAATGGCAATCGTAATAGCAACTACCCAAACTTGTGGATTTGTAACCGCAGCAAAATTTGGTGTAATTAAAATAGATTTAAATTCATCAAAAGATTTTGGAACTGGCAATGAAACCAAATGTTCTTTTGCAATTGCCAATGAGCTTCCTGAATAAACAAAAAATTCGTTTAAAACTACTCCCGCAATAACCGCAACAAGCGCACCCGGAACTAATTTCAATCTTCTTAAAAATGGAACTTTTTCCCAAGAAATTAATATTATTAATGAAGCCAGTGAAATGACTACTGCTCCTAAGTTTATATGATTTAAAACATCAAATAAAAACGAAAATGAATTACTTCCATCATTCTGGATAAAAGACTGATCTCCTTCAAAATCAGCATCGTAACCAAAAGCGTGAGGCAATTGTTTTAAGATGATTATAATTCCAATACCTGCTAACATTCCTTCAATAACATTTGTTGGAAAATAATTTGATATACTTCCTGCTTTTAAAAATCCTAATGCTAATTGAATTAATCCAGCAATAAAAACAGACATTAAAAATACATCAAAGGCACCAAAATCAGTAATAGCTGTTAAAATAATAGCTGTTAATCCAGCTGCCGGTCCAGATACACTAATGTGCGACTGGCTTAAATAACCAACCACAATACCACCAATAACACCTGCAATAATACCAGAAAATAAAGGTGTTCCAGAAGCCATTGCGATACCTAAACACAACGGAAGAGCCACCAAAAAAACCACTAAACCTGAAGCAAAATCAGATTTAAGGTTGGCAAAAAGATTGATTTTTTTTGTCATAATACAATACTAAAAAAATTATTCATTAAAGATTTCCTGTATTTATACAAATACAGTTGAGTTCAAAATAATCGGAAGTATTATACCAAGTTAGGAGGTGGAGCAAAAATGCTCGGAGAAATATTGTCTAGTTTTACAATATTTTCAGACACTATGGTCTTTTTTTGAATATAAACTGGCATTATAACTTCATGCTGAAGTATTACCGGATAAACGGCAGCCTTAAGTTCTTTATGCGAATGCTCCTCTTCAGAAAAACTAAAAAACATACATCTATCATTGCTTTTCTTCATCACCGTAACAAGAGTTGGGGTTGATAAGAAGGCAATAAATATGAATAATAATATGCGAGAGATTAGTTTCATTGGAGCAAAAATAGTGTTAAAGAAATAAAATCAAAGCGTGAGGGCAAAAATTTTTTACAAATTTAACAAACATAAAAAAACAGAATGCCGGCTGACCAACATTCTGTTTGTATTTCATTTAAAAACAATTAGTTACAACTCTTCTTCTAACCACGCATTCATCATCCAGATGGTTTTTTCCTGCTCTGCAATGAAGTCACTCATCATAGAATTTGTTCCTTCGTCATTAATATCATCTGATTGTTTTAAAATTTCTCTTTCTATTTTTAATAAATCAGATAAAGAATTTACAATTAAATGAACTGCTTTTTCATCGTTTGAAATATTTTTTCCAACAGTTAATTTATTATTTGCAATGTAATCTTCAAAAGTATGCAGCGGAGTTCCTCCTATTGTTAAAACTCTTTCGGCAATCATATCGATTTTCAATTGAGCATCTGTATATAATTCTTCAAATTTTACGTGTAAATCAAAAAAGCGTTTCCCACGAATATTCCAATGTATTCCTCTTAGATTTTGATAATAAACCTGAAAATTTGACAACAGAATATTTAATTCTTTCACTAACAATTCTGATTCTTTTACAGGCAATCCTAAAATATTTGTTTTCATCTTTTTTCTCTTTTATAATATGTTTACTACAAATTTAAAATAACTTCTTTAAAAATGTTATAAAAAAAAATTATATTTTCTTATTTTTGCATCACAAAATACTATCAAAATGACGATTACTCAATTACAATATGTGTTAGCAGTTGCAGAACATAAAAATTTTACTCTTGCTGCCGAAAAATGTTTTGTTACCCAGCCTACTTTAAGTATGCAAATCCAGAAAATCGAAGATGAACTTAATATTTTAATTTTCGACAGAAGCAAAAAACCTATCCAACTTACTGATATTGGTCAAAAGATTGTCAATCAGGCAAAGAATATTGTAAATGAAGCCGATAGAATAAAAGATATTGTAGAACAGCAAAAAGGTTTTATAGGAGGAGAATTTCGTTTGGGAATTATACCTACTATTATGCCAACACTTTTACCCATGTTTTTAAATAACTTCATTAAGAAATATCCTAAAGTGAAGCTTTTAATCGAAGAATTAAATACAGATGAAATTATTCTGAAATTAAAAAACGGTCATCTTGATGCTGCAATTGCTGCAACTCCGCTTGAAGATGAAAAAATAAAAGAGATTGTTTTATATTTTGAACCTTTTGTGGCTTATATACCTGAAAGTCATTCGAGTTTTCAAAAAGAAGAAATTGAAGTTTCTGATTTAAATTTAAATGAAATTTTGCTTTTGCAGGATGGTCATTGTTTTAGAGACGGAATTTTGAATTTATGCAAAAATGGTTCTGATACCGACCAGAATAATTTTCAGATTCAAAGCGGAAGTTTTGAAACTCTTATAAAATTAGCCGACGAAGGTCTGGGCACAACATTACTTCCGTACTTGCACACTTTAGACTTAAAAGAATCCGATAAACTGAAACTACGAAATTTTAAGGAACCAAAACCCGCTCGAGAGGTAAGTTTAATTTACCCAAAAAGCGAATTGAAAATGCAAATCATTGATGCGCTCAGATCTACAATTGCCGGAGTTGTAAAAGGTGCAATTGTTTTTCAGAATGTTCAAATCATAAGTCCGTTACCAAAGAAATAGACCATAAAAAAGGAGCCAATTGGCTCCTTTTTTTATACTTTGATTAGTAGTAAACTTTGTTCTAGTTCTGGTTTTTCAATAATAAAATTCATTAACCATTCTTGTAATTGTTCCATTTCGTATGGTAACAGGGTTTTGATAGCTTTTTCTAATTCTTTACAGAAAAGTATCGGGTCGAAACTCACTCTCTCAAGTATTGATTTCGTGTAATCAAACATCATTTTTGACATAATAAAATAAGATTTTTGGGGGTTATCTATATTTCTAAACTCGCACAAATTTAATCAAATATGATTCATAAGCACTCATTTTAACTTATTTTTTTAAAAACTATAATTACGAATACGTTTTCTTAATAAATATAAATCAATATAGAACGATTCTAAACAACTCATTTAAACCTTTTTAAAGGCTCTAAACATTTCTCGTTTTCCTAGAGGTCCCTCTAATTTTTCAACTTTAAATCCCACCTCAATCATGCTTCTTTTAACAACTCCGCGAGCTGCGTATGTAACTAAGACTCCATTAGACTTTAAACTATTGTACATTTTTTGAAAAATTTCAGTACTCCAAAGCTCCGGTTGCACTCTATATCCGAAGGCATCAAAGTAAATCAAATCAAAAGTTTCAAAATCGTTGATTTCATGAAAAAATTGTTTCCTTTTGGTTAACGAAAAAGCTTTGCAAATTTCAACTTTTTCATTCCACTCACATTTATGCATTTTTTGAAAAATGTTCTCAAATTCCAATGCATCAAGTTCAGTCACATAATTCATTGCCAAAACTTCTGCTGCATCAACCGGATGGGCTTCTACTCCAACATAATCTATCTTCTGATTTTTTTGATTGCTTTCTAAAAAAGTAACAAACGCATTTAAACCAGTCCCAAAACCAATTTCAAGAATACTCACCGGATTACTATCGAATAATGAAAGTCCGTTTTTTATAAATACATGTTTCGCTTCCTGAATGGCACCATTTTTTGAATGATAGCATTCATCCCACTCTTCTAAATGAATTGTTGTTGAACCATCTAACGTTTTAATTATTTCTCTTTTCACTATATTCGAAATTTATAATCTGATTTTATTGGTATTCAGTGTATTTTACGAGTCAAATTTAATCAAAACAAATGCGTAAAGCCTTAAAAAACGGCTGTTTTTTCATAAATTCTTTATAAAAATGTCCTAATTTTTTGACTTTATTATAAGATAAATAAATCTCAGTCAAAGGGCATAAATAATGCAGTTTTAGTAAGTAACTTATATATTTTTACTTAATTTTGCATTAATAAATTCTATTTACACCAAATCATTACTTTAGAATCTTCTACTGTAATGTAATTACATAAAAACCTTTATATAATTATGAGTACAACTCAAACAAGCAAAATTGAAATCAGAAAAGCCACTTCGTCCAAAATAAGCGGAGTAGACTTTCAAAACCTAAGCTTTGGTGCTGTTTTTACAGACCATTTATTCGAATGTGATTTTAAAGATGGAGAGTGGCAAAATCCTGTCATTAAGCCTTATGCTCCAATTTTAATGGATCCTTCTTCAAAAGTCTTCCATTACGGACAAGCTATTTTTGAAGGAATGAAGGCTTACAAGGATGACAATAACGATGTTTGGTTGTTTCGTCCTGATGAAAACTTCAAACGTTTTAATAATTCTGCAATTCGTATGGCAATGCCGGAAGTGCCGGAATCTATTTTTATGGATGGTTTGAATGAGCTTTTGAAAATTGATCAGGAATGGGTTCAAAAAGGAAACGGAAGCAGCATGTACATTCGTCCTTTTATGATTGCAACCGGCGCTGGTGTTGTTGCTAATCCATCTGACGAATATAAATTTATGATTTTACTTTCTCCTGCACAATCGTATTATGCTGGTGAAGTAAAAGTAATTATTGCTGAACATTATAGTAGAGCTGCAAATGGTGGAATTGGTGCTGCAAAAGCTGCCGGAAACTATGGTGCACAATTTTACCCAACTAATTTAGCAAATAAAGATGGCTTTCAACAAGTGATCTGGACAGATGATGCAACGCACACTAAATTAGAAGAAGCGGGAACAATGAACGTTTTCTTTAGAATTAATGATACTTTATTAACTGCTCCAACAAGCGAAAGAATCTTAGATGGTATTACCAGAAAAAGTTTGCTTGCTATGGCAGAAAAAGAAGGTCTTAAAGTAGAAGTTCGTCCTGTTATTGTTTCAGAATTAGTTGAAGCGGCTAAAAACGGATCACTAAAAGAAATCTTCGGAGCCGGAACTGCTGCAGTTATCAGCGTCATCAAAGGTTTCTCTTATCAGGATGTTTATTATGAAATGACTCCTGTGGAGGATTCATATGCTTCTCTTTTAAAAGAAAAGCTAACAAGCCTTCAAAATAAATTAACTGAAGATACTTTTGGCTGGACTGTAAAAGTGCAGTAATCTCATTTTAATTTTGACATACAAACCCGACAGATTTTAAAAACTGAACTGCCCCCAAAAAGTTAGACACTATTTGGGGGCATTTTTATGGAAAAAAGAGTAAAATATGATTATGAGTTTAAGCTTGGCTGTATAAATAAAGTTTTAAAAAACAACATTCCAGTTTATTCA
>NZ_JAGYVZ010000089.1 GCF_018380615.1 Flavobacterium psychroterrae
AATTAGATTACGAAAGAGATATAAAAGTGGAGGGAACAACATTGTATTTTAATTTTTCTAACACTTATGACAAAATACAAAGACAATGGTACAATCAGTATAAAGAAATGATTCCGAGCAAAGCAACGATGCAGGACACAGTAAAAAAAGAAAGTGCGTTTGTTGAAATCAAAAGTAGCTACCGTTTTCGGGCAGGAAGAGACGGCTCGGTAACTTCGGCTTTTGTTGTAGATTTTAGCAAATTGAGCAATTTTAACGAAATAAATGAAGCGGTTCATTATATGAATACTATTCCATAAAATTGAAAACAGGAAAAATAAAAGGTTTTTTTGCCTATTGCCTATGCTT
>NZ_JAGYVZ010000090.1 GCF_018380615.1 Flavobacterium psychroterrae
TGAGGATTTTAAAAAGAAAGGCGACGACATACTCTCCCACATAACTGCAGTACCATCTGCGCAGGCGGGCTTAACTACTCTGTTCGGGATGGGAAGAGGTGAGCCCCGCCGCAATAACCACCTTAAGAAGTTATAATTGCTTTGGGCAATTTTCTTTTAATTAATAATTGATAATTTAACAATTCATAATTAAGAGTAATATCTTAACATACTGAGATAAAGAAAAGTAATTTTATTTAATATTTTTAGAAAGTTTCTTCCTCCGGGTTGCCCCGGAGGAAAAGGGTGTACATAAGCTTACGGATTATTAGTACTACTCGACTA
>NZ_JAGYVZ010000091.1 GCF_018380615.1 Flavobacterium psychroterrae
TCATAAGTGTTAGAAAAATTAAAATACAATGTTGTTCCCTCCACTTTTATATCTCTTTCGTAATCTAATTTGTTATCTCCATTGGTTCTTATACAAACCAAAAAACAATCCCACCATTTATTTGATGTACTTGCAGAATTAATTTTATTCATTTGGAATTCACTTATTTTTACAAAGTGATCCATCATTTCAGCATAGGTAAAAGGAAAGACGATAGTGTCTTTGAAAATTTCATAACTAGCACCCAAAACCGCAAAATTTGTAGAAAACCTACTTGGAGAACCAACAGGCATTTTTGCGGATATACTTGTTTTATAGAGCCTG
>NZ_JAGYVZ010000092.1 GCF_018380615.1 Flavobacterium psychroterrae
GTTTGGAATGGATGCAAAAAGCCTATCCATTATCTTGTGATGATGTAATTCTTCAAAAAACCAGTTATTCTTTTGATGTTTCGGTATGGGAACTATTATGGTGGATGTACAATGGAGCAAGTGTCAGCTTTTTGAAGCCGGATGCCCATAAAGACCCTCGGGAATTGGTAGAGGCGATATTTAGCCATAAAGTTACAGTCATGCACTTTGTGCCTTCGATGTTAGGCGCTTTTCTGAACTATTTAAAAGAGCATCCTGCAGCATTAGAAAAACTAGGCAGCCTTGTTCAGGTATTTACCAGTGGAGAAGCG
>NZ_JAGYVZ010000093.1 GCF_018380615.1 Flavobacterium psychroterrae
CCATAAAGTTACAGTCATGCACTTTGTGCCTTCGATGTTAGGCGCTTTTCTGAACTATTTAAAAGAGCATCCTGCAGCATTAGAAAAACTAGGCAGCCTTGTTCAGGTATTTACCAGTGGAGAAGCGCTGACGGTGCATCAAAACAATACTTTCTTTGAGCTTTTGCCTACAGTATCGTTAATGAACCTGTATGGCCCAACTGAAGCAGCTATTGATGTAAGCTACTTTAAATGTGCTGCAAACGCAACACTTATCCCGATAGGGAAACCTATTGATAACATCCAATTATACAT
>NZ_JAGYVZ010000094.1 GCF_018380615.1 Flavobacterium psychroterrae
TCGACAATCTTTATTAATCAGCCGTTGTTTTAATGCTGATAAAAAAGGAGTGTTGAATTGGGGTGATAGTAGTCAGGCAAAGTATTTCCACTATTACGAGTATTCTCCCTCTTCGGGTTGGTCGTTGCACACTGTCGATCACTGGTACACGGTTACGGACTGCGGCTCCCGCCAAGCGTTCCTCGATCGCGAACACGCTCAATACGCTTGGGACACATTCAAAGAAATTTACATCAACCTAATTAAATAATACAATGGAATTAACGATAAACACAATTGAAAAAG
>NZ_JAGYVZ010000095.1 GCF_018380615.1 Flavobacterium psychroterrae
TCGACAATCTTTATTAATCAGCCGTTGTTTTAATGCTGATAAAAAAGGAGTGTTGAATTGGGGTGATAGTAGTCAGGCAAAGTATTTCCACTATTACGAGTATTCTCCCTCTTCGGGTTGGTCGTTGTTCTATGTCGGTTACTGGTACACGTCTACGTACTGCGGCTCCCGCCAAGCGTTCCTCGATCGCGAACACGCTCAATACGCTTGGGACACATTCAAAGAAATTTACATCAACCTAATTAAATAATACAATGGAATTAACGATAAACACAATTGAAAAAG
>NZ_JAGYVZ010000096.1 GCF_018380615.1 Flavobacterium psychroterrae
CACCATATTATAGCCGATGGCTGGTCGATGGAGCTATTGCTCTCAGAGATCGTACAACTTTACAATAGCCTTGTTGATTCGTCAGCAGCAGCTTTGCCGGTGCTTGATATCCAATACAAGGATTACGGAGCATGGCTGGAGAGCGAACAGCAACAGCAAAAGAGCAGTTCCTCAGCCCTATACTGGCAGGAACAATTCAAGGGCAGTTTGCCTGTACTGGACCTTCCGTCTTTCCAGAGCCGACCTTTAATGCAGACTTACAACGGAGACAGCCTGA
>NZ_JAGYVZ010000097.1 GCF_018380615.1 Flavobacterium psychroterrae
TCGGAACAATTGTTTAAACGTTTTCAACAGCAAGTAATTACTAAATTTTGGTTCTCAGACGGACAAGGTGTGACGGTAAAGCGTGATGATAACAAAATGAACACTGATTTTATACTCGAAAACAAATCAAATCTTAAAACGGTTGAAGAGTTGCAAAAAGCTTGGTTGGCAGCGGTCAATATATGGAACGATAAACAACACCCTCATTTTGAAATGAGCCGTAGTGAGGTTTATCAGCACGAAATGCCAATGAAGGAGCCTT
>NZ_JAGYVZ010000098.1 GCF_018380615.1 Flavobacterium psychroterrae
TCGGAACAATTGTTTAAACGTTTTCAACAGCAAGTAATTACTAAATTTTGGTTCTCAGACGGACAAGGTGTGACGGTAAAGCGTGATGATAACAAAATGAACACTGATTTTATACTCGAAAACAAATGCTTTCTAAAAACGGTTGAAGAGTTGCAAAAAGCTTGGTTGGCAGCGGTCAATATATGGAACGATAAACAACACCCTCATTTTGAAATGAGCCGTAGTGAGGTTTATCAGCACGAAATGCCAATGAAGGAGCCTT
>NZ_JAGYVZ010000009.1:0-75251 GCF_018380615.1 Flavobacterium psychroterrae
TCTCAATAAATTTCTCTGCCGTAAGTTCTTCTTTGTTTAGGTAACCTCTTGCCAGTCCGGCTCCTGAGATATACAGCTTCCCTACTACACCTACGGGAACTAACTGTAAGGTGTTGTTCAGGATGTATAATTGGATGTTATCAATAGGTTTCCCTATCGGGATAAGTGTTGCGTTTGCAGCACATTTAAAGTAGCTTACATCAATAGCTGCTTCAGTTGGGCCATACAGGTTCATTAACGATACTGTAGACAAAAGCTCAAAGAAAGTATTGTTTTGATGCACCGTCAACGCTTCTCCACTGGTAAATACCTGAACAAGGCTGCCTAGTTTTTCTAATGCTGCAGGATGCTCTTTTAAATAGTTCAGAAAAGCGCCTAACATCGAAGGCACAAAGTGCATGACTGTAACTTTATGGTTAAATATGGCCTCTACCAACTCCTGAGGATCTTTATGGGCATCGGGTTTCAAAAAACTGACACTTGCTCCATTGTACATCCACCATAATAGTTCCCATACCGAAACATCAAAAGAATAACTGGTTTTTTGAAGAATTACATCATCACAAGATAATGGATAGGCTTTTTGCATCCATTCCAAACGGTTCACAAGTGAAGTATGGGAAATCATAACTCCCTTGGGATTACCTGTAGTTCCCGAGGTATAAATTACATAAGCAAGATCCGTTGGTTTATTGATTTTTGAAATATTTGTTTTGGCAAAATCAGTACAAACTTTATCAAATGACAACAGTTCTTCACGATCTATAACCACTTTACAGTTACTGTCTTTCTCTATATAGCTGATACGCTCTGCAGGATAACCCGGATCAATAGGAACATAGGCACCACCGGCTTTTAAGATTCCTAAAATAGAAATCAGCATAAGCTCGCTGCGTTCTAAACGAATGCCTATTAAATCATCCGGACCAACTCCATAAGTAACCCTTAAATACGCCCCTAACTGATTGGCTCTTTCATTAAGTTCCTGATAAGTAAGTTTCACATCCTCATACACAACGGCAATATTATTCGGAGTTCGAAATACCTGCGACTCAAAAAGATCTACTATCGTTTTATCCTCAGGATAAGATACCGTTGTAGCATTGAAACTTTCAAGTAAAGTACTTTTCTCTAATGCTGATAATAAAGGATAATTAGATAAAGATGAATCAATGTACTTTTCTAAATCAACTATAAAATGTTTAAAATGGTTCGCTAAACATTTTACTAAGCTTTCATTAATAAATTCTTGTAAATAGGAAACCTTTATTTTAAGGGATTCATCACTTATTTCTATATCAAATAAAATCCCATTACAATCTATAGTAACATTACCATTTAATTTTAATCCGAAATTAGAAAATGAACTTAAACTTCCAAAATCAATTTTATTGTATAAATCCTGGTCATTAAAATCCGAATATTTTAAAACTTCTAAAATTTCATATTTTACAGTTTGAAGATATTCTTTAAAAGACACCTTTAAATCTATAGGAAATGAAAGAAGTAATGGATTGTTATGCTCTTTATAATTTGACACAATATAACCATCAAATTCATAGGTCAATTTAGTTAATAAAAAAGAATATACAGCACTTAAAACAGCATATTGAGCTAATGGTTTATTATTGGTAAGCTTACTAAAGTAAGATAGCTCTGTAGTATTAATTATAATATTAGGCAACGTTTTTTGTTCTGCATTTAACAGAAAAACTCTTTCTCTATTTGCTGCTTTTTTCTTCCAGTATTTTGAAATAAAGTTATTTTTATTTGGCAACTTACTTATATCCATAAAACTTTAAATTTTTTATTTTTGAGAACAAACAAGTTTTGTTTATTCTCAAAACAATATTTAAAAATCACTTTTTTAGCACCTTCTACTCTGCTTTTATAAATTATAATCAACTTCTTTTCGATTAAATTTCATAATGCAATTCCCAAAATATCAATTTTAAAACTTAATAATATTGAATCATTTTTTGGCTAATTTAGCAACAGTGATTACCTAAAAATTACGGACTTTTCAAATAAAAATTACGGAAGTTAATGGCATAACAGCAACTTTAAATAATAGAGAATCAATAGCTCCTATTAGTATTTTATAAAAGATTAAATTTTGACCCAAGTCACAATCTATTTAACTGACTTTATACTGTTTGTAGAAAATAAAATTATGGACAAAAAAAACGATATTAAAATAATCAATATCGTTTTTTCATCAAGTTGCATGTTAAAGTACTAGGTGTTTTTTATTATCTACAACTTAAAATCACTTCAATTTTAATACCTATTCCTATTTACAATTCAACATAAATTTCAATTTAAAAATTCTGTACTTTTATTTTTAAAAAAAACCAGTGAAATTAACTTCACTGGTTTTTTAAATTTATATAAATCTATTTTTTTGTTACTTAACAATCAGTTTTTTAGAAACATTAAAAATATTAGAACTAATTGTAACAACATATATTCCTGCAGCTAAATTATGATTGATTTTTGATGATGTATTTAGTTTGCTAATTAAAACCTTTCTTCCATTTATATCAGTAACTGTTATTGTGGCAATATCACCAGTTTTTAATTCCGGGAATACTATATTGAATTCATTGTTAATTGCCGGATTTGGATAAACACCAATAAAAGTGTTGTTTTCAGCTGTTACTTCTTCTTCAATACTATCAATTCTTTTTGATGTAGACGTTGTCTGAAATTGCCATTGTGCGCTTTCCCAATTGTTTTGAGCTCCGGAATATTGGGCAGAACCGTTTAGGTTTTCAATATGAATCATACTTCCGGATTGCCATCTGTTTTTAATTCTAACCCATGTACCATCAACATTTTCGTTTGACCATTGTGCGCTATACCACGTAGTTTGTCCGGAAGTACATTGTACCGCGCCTGTTAAGTTTTCGATGTGCATAATATCTCCCGTACCAACATTTTTCAGAATAAAATAAGTTGCATCAATTGCTACTTTTTCCCATTTGTAATTGTTATTGGCAACAGCAGCGCCATAACCTACATTTGCGCCGGCATCATATAAATAATTATTTGTCCATTTATTTTTAATGGTAAAGTAGTTTCCGGTTGCGGTACTTACCGTAATTACCGCCGTACTTGTTTTATTTCCGCTAACAGTTGTAACCGTGATTGTTGCGGTTCCGTTAGAAACTGCTGTTACCAGACCTGCTGAATTTACGGTTGCAACTCCCGTATTGTTTGAAGCATAAGTAACCGATTTATTGCTTGCATTACTTGGTAAAACCGTTGGCGTTAATTGTTGTGTTGCGCCAATACTTAAAGTCGCTGTTGCCGGACTCAAACTTACACTTGTAACGGCTACATTTGATGAATTTACAGTTATTGCAGCAGTTGCCGTTTTGTTACCATCCTGCGTTGTAACAGTAATTGTAGCCAATCCCGAAGCAATAGCAGTAACTAAACCTGCTCCATTTACGGTCGCTACGCCAGTATTATTAGAACTATAACTTACCGTTTTGTTTGTAGCATTTGCCGGAGCAACTGTAGGTGTTAATTGTTGTGTTGAACCAACGCTTAAAGTTGCTGTTGTTGGTGAAAGCGTAACTCCTGTTACCGGAATTGTAGTAGTAGAACAATTTGAGCTTTGTGTCCATGAAAAAGTACCAATTGCACTTAATTCTTCATTACTTGTTGCATTACCGCCTCTATTGGAGTAATTCATATTGCAATACGTACCGTTTCCGCTTGGGGAACCTGCTATAAGTACAAAGAATCCTCTGCCCCAATTTCTGTTAAGTGCATTATTATTTGGATATTCTTTATCGGTTCCGTTAACAGTTATATTTTTAAAGCTAAGATTATAAATTCCGTCTCCTCCTCTTTTACTTATCGATATAGCATCATTTCTTGAATCTATAATATCAATATTATACAACTGAACATTTTTTACCTGAGTGCCGGCATTACTGGCGCTAAAAATATCTACTGCCGCAACCGGATTGTTATAAGTATCGTTAAAAGTTCCGCATGAGGTTATTGCAATATCGTGTATTTCATGGCTTCCATCATTGTTAAATGGCGCTCCGGGAAAATTATTACTAACTCTGATCCCCGCTTCAAGATTATCTTTTATAATTAAATTGTAGGCTTTGTTATTTTTTCCGCCATAGATAGCTAAACCAGTGGCACGCCAGCAATTTTCAGATGTGTTGTATCTAAAAGTATTGTTGATACATTCCAGCCCGTCAGCTGACCAGATTGCCTGATCATCATCGCCATTATTTCTAAAACTGCAATGTTCTACAATGGCATTTGCAGTTCCTTTGCAAAGATTAATTCCATCAGCATAATTATTTCTAAAACGACAATGAGATAACGTAAATCCATCTGCAATAGCCGGACCGCCTACATTATATTGTGCAATCCATGCGCCACATTCAAAATGTTCTGCCCAAATATTTTTTATGGTTGAAGTAGCAGTAAAAACACCATTTATCGCTTTATAGGAATTACTTCTGGAAGCAGAATTGGTCGTTAAGTAAAGATCTGCAAAAGATATATTACTTGCATTTGCACGCAATCCTCCATTACCACTGCTTGTATTGGTAAAATTAATTTGAGTGTACCACATTCCTGCACCAATTAATGAGGTGTTTGCCGAACCAAAATACAATTCGCGATTCACGTTGAAAACACCACTTGGAATAAATATTTTTTTACCGCCGTTTGCATCAATAAAGGTTTGAAGATCACTTCCGTTTCCGGTATAAGTAACTGAACCTGCCGGAGCTGTAACAATTGCGGCAACGGGTTCCATTTCTGCAAAATCCAAATGAATATTTCCCGTTTCCCTCACCAGTTTTAAGGTTCCGGATGCTGCTATTTTAGCAGGAAGTTTATAACGTACTTCATCAAATCGCATTCTTGGATTTTGATTTGTGATTCCGCCGTTATTAGGATTTCCGTTGCTCCACAAATATTCCCACGACCAGGTTGAAGTCAATGTAATAGTTGTAATTTTTGTGTTCCCGTTGTACACGCCTAAAGTCGCCGTTTGTCCGTCTGGAACGCTGTATCGAATTACAAGCCCATCTGCAGCTTCTGTAAGATTCCATTGAATTGTTGCATTGGTTGCCGACATGTTTACGCATTGCTGATCTGTAGCTTCAGATTGAAGATCTGCCTGAATGTATGATTTTGAAGTAGTTGTGGCACCATTAGACAATTGACCCAGATTTGCTTCGTACCTTTTATAAGCTGCATCATAATAACCGCGCTGTGCGAATAAATTTGAGGTTAAAAAGAGGAAAAAAATCCCCGTTAAAAGACAAAATTTGCCTCTTTTAAAAATAGCATGTAATTGATTCTTCATAATTTTGGTTTTTAAATAGTTAGGTCCTGAAAAGGACATACCGAAATTAGACTTATTAAAAAGCTTAAAAAAAAGATATGTTAAAAATCAAGATTTATACAACGATTTCGTTGATATAACTATTTAATAATCAATACTATAATACTTATTTTAAAAATAAAAAATCTACAATAAATATAGGTAAGAAGTTTCTGATTTAAGTCTGAATCAATGAGGATGTGGAAATTTTTAGTACATTTTTTCGCCGAAAAATTTTTGAATTCAGACAGACCGCTACATTTATTCCTAAACAAAAGATTAGAATTAGCATTACCAACTTACCGAAAAAAGCAAAAAACCTGTTGACATATATTATGAAACAGGTTTTGAGAATTTATCGCATTTTTCGTTTGCATTAAAAAAACAGTTTGGCTACTCACCTACTGAATTACAAAGAATTAAAACAAACTAATAACGATTTTATATTGCAAAAAATTTATTTTTTTATGATTTTGGATGCGTAACTTTTACTCTCAATTTCAAACTTTATAAAATACATTCCTGAAGTTAATTCTGAAATATTGATTTTATTTTCATCAAATCCTTCCATAACTTTTTGTCCGCTAATATTAAATATTTCGTATTTATCAGCCTTCATTCCAGAATCAATATTGATAAAATTTGTGGCTGGATTTGGGTAAATATTGAATGTAGAAATTTCTATTTTATCTCCTAGTCCCAAAGTAGTAATTGTAAACTCATCAGCTCCACAATCAATCCTCCCACCTTCAATTCTTGCTTCATTATAATAATCTGTCTCAGTATTGGCAGCAATATAAGCTGGGTTTCCGGCATTTTTACCTGGAGATGTCGTCAAAATATGAAAATCAGGATTTGCAATTGCTGCGTTAGTTAATTGTGGATTTGCAAATATCGAATTGGCGTTTGTTGAAGTTCCGGTTACAAAAGGAGTGTATCCTGTATAGTACTTACCGTTCCAGTCTGTTGTTAAACCTGCCGCACCTGCCGGACAAAAAAATGTATTATAATTAAAAATTAAACCCGGCTGCGTTAATTCTGCGTAGGCGAGAATATTTTGAGTGCGGGTATAAAAAATATTGTTTTCAATAGTACTGTTTTCACTGTAAGAAAGGTATAATTCTCCGTTTCCTGAATTGCTGTAATCATTCTGTAGACAGGTATTATTTCTAAAAGAGGAATTGATCACTTTTCCCGAACCAGACGGATAATCAAATCCTCCTATGGCAGCTGCACAAATCTGATTGTCGTAAAAAACATTATTCCTAATGATAATTCCATCTGTAGTTTCTCCCTTTTTTTCACACCCAACCTCTATTCCGTAGCCATTATGATATGAGGTATTGTTTTCGACAATTATATTTTTTCCTCCGTCAATATAAATTCCTCCGGATGTTGAATACACGGCGATACAATTATGGGTAATATTGTTTTTAACAAGACCGTTTCGTGCCTGATCGTTTGCAGGAGTTGGGCAAGTGCCTTCGTGACCAATTAAATCGATACCAATATTAGTTAGATTGTAAACATTATTGTTCGTGACTTCAAAACCGTTTACGTTTCCATTTACGGCAATTCCCTCACTATAACCTAATCTGCAATTATACAATTCATTATTTTGTATTTTTAAGTTGGTAATTGCTGTTGTTCCGTTTGTGCCAAAAACGATAATTCCCTGTGCATTTACAGTTTCGTTTACAGCTGCATTTACATTAGAAGAAAAATGAATATCGTGTATTTTACAATTTTTAATCGTAATATTTGCTCCGCTTCCTTCAACTAAAATTCCCTGCGCATCATTTTGAATATTATTTTGCAGCTCAATTCCATCAATAGTAACATTGCTTTTATTGTTGATCGCAAGAATAGCATTTTGAGTTTTTATTCCTCCTGCATCAATTACAGGAAGTGTTGCAGAATAATTTTTCAGCGTAATATTATTGTTCGGAATTAGAATTTTTTCTAAGTAGGTTCCAGGAAAAACATTTAAAACGCCGTTAGCAGGTAATTGATTTAGTCCGTATTGTATTGTTTTCCAAGGTGAAGCAAGTGTTCCGGAATTGGTATTACTACCCGTTACGGCAACATAATAATTGGTTTGGGCAAAACAAAAATTCGACAAAACGCAAAACAGTAAAATTGTAATTTTTCTATTCATTTTCTTTTTTTTATTTTTAAAACGCCTTTAGGTTTGACGTTTTGTTAGATTTGGTAAGCCAAATGTATTAATTAAAGAATGAAATCCTAGTTGTTATTTTTGTTTAATAATAACCCGTTAGGTGCAATTAAGTTAAAAATAGAAACTGGATAAATTAGAACGCGGATAAAACAGATTTGCTTTGCAAAAACACCGATTTTCGCAGATTTTTATATAGAATAAAAAAAAGATCCTTGTAAATCCCTGTCTTCGTGATAACGAATCCGCCAAATCCGCGTCGAAATTATGTTTAAGTAGTAAAAACAAGAAATGTGAGCCGTTATTAAAAAGCAATATGAAATCATCTGTACATGAAATTCAATCCTTTTTAATACGGCTCACATTATTTTAAGCAAGTTATATTAACAACAGTTAGCTTTACCAAAAGCTATTTTTGATTTTGGTTGAACCAAATTACATAAGCATCAACCGCTTTTTTAATAAAATCTTTGGTTTCGCCTTCTTTAATAGTTCCGCTTTCATCAAAAAGCTCATTAATTTTTGCAAGATAAACTTCCGGCTGCTGCATCACCGGAATATTTAAAAATACAAGGCTTTGTCTTAAATGATGATTGGCACCAAAACCTCCTACAGCACCAGGCGAATTACTAAAAATCGCTCCGGGCTTGCCATCCCAAACACTTTTACCATAAGGACGTGAACCTACATCAAGCGCATTTTTAAGTACCGCCGGAACAGATCTGTTGTATTCCGGAGTAATAAAAATAAATCCGTCAAGCTTTTTTACCTCATTTCTAAAAGTTGTATAAGCCTCAGGCACTTCATTATTATCGTCAAAATCCTGATTGTATATTGGGAGGTCGTCTAACCTGATTGTTTTAAACTCAAATCCTTCGGGCGCCATAGCCAATAAAGCTTTGCCTATTTTTTTAGAAAATGATTCTTTACGAAGACTTCCTGCGATGATTCCAATTATTTTACTCATAACTATGTGTTTTATATTAATGACTTTTGCTTTTTAAAGCATTCGTTTACATCTGTAATTTACAAAAAAATGAAGTATAATAGCTGCTTATTTATAAATTATTAACTTTGTTTTACAACAAATAAAGAACTTATTATATCTTATTTTCCTGAAATTATCACTAAATTTCCGATTAGTATAACCCTGTCTTTTTTTAATCAATGAACTTTGCATTAAATAAGATTTAGTCATTAACAAATTTTTAAAACGTAAACAAATGAAAAAATTTACTGTATTATCATTAGTCGCTGTTACTTTATTTATAACGGCGTGTAAAAAATCTAACGAAACAACAACAGGCGAGGAAAAGCAGGTTGCCGAAAAAAAGGGTGAAGTATTAGCTGTAAAACTGGAAACATCAAAAGTAGACTGGAAAGCATTTCATAAAGGTGGTTTTGCGCCTCGTTGGGGAACACTTGCTATTAAATCAGGTGAAGTATCAGTTGAAGCAAATGAGCTTACTGCAGGTGATTTTGTGATTGATATGACATCTATAAAAGTGGATCCGGCATCTGTGACTGAAAAAGACAAAAAATACTCAGAATTAGAAGCGCACTTAAAAAGTGCTGACTTTTTTGATGTTGAAAAAAACCCAACAGCTGACTTTAAAATTACAAGCGTTACAGATTTAGCTGCTCCTGCAAAAGACGCTGTAGAAGGTGCTAATAAAACTGTAAGCGGTAATCTTACTCTTAAAGGTAAAGCTGTAAATGTTACGTTCCCTGCAAAAGTTACTGTTGCTGACGGAACTGCAACGTTACAAGCTAAATTTACTGTTAACCGTACAGATTGGGATATTAAATTTGGAGCTTCAGAAGCTGATCCTGCAGAATGGATGATCAGTAAGGATATCGAAATTGGTATCAATGTTACGGCAGGAAAATAATACTTAAACAGTTAATTATTATTCATAAAAAGGCAGCCTGAAAATATTAGGCTGCCTTTTTTGATTTTATGATTTAAACTTTAGACAATCCTTTTAAAAGTCTTTCAAGTCCTATTTGTAAAAGAACTCTTGGTGTTGCAATATTAATTCGCAAAAATCCTTCTCCCGAAGCTCCATACATGGTACCGGAATTAATCCAGAGCTTTTGTTCTTCAAGAAGTATATGCGATAATTCGTCTGCCGTTTTCCCAAAAGCGGTACAATCCAGCCAAACCAAATAAGTTGCTTCTAACGGAGTGACTTTTATTTGAGGAAGATTTAAATTGAGAAATTCTGTCAGGTAAATATAATTGTCCTGAAGATATTCTTTTAAAGCATCAAGCCATTGCTCTGATTCTTCATAAGCGGCAATAAGCGCTGCAATGCCAAATATATTGAGTAATTCTATTCCCATTAATTGAAAAGAAGATTGAATCGCTTTACGGAATTGCTCATTTTCTGTAAAAAAATAACCAACTTGTAATCCCGCTAAATTAAAGGTTTTGGTTGGCGAACTCAGCGTAACAGAATTTAGACTGTATTTTTCTCCCAATGAAGCAAAAGGAATATGAATATGTCCTTCAAAAACCAAATCGGCATGAATTTCATCTGAAATAATTAAGACATTATGCTGTAAACAAATATCCCCAACGGCTTGTAATTCTTCTTTTTTCCAGACTCTTCCCACAGGATTATGCGGATTACTGATAATCAAAAGCTTTACTTTGGGATCGGCAGCTTTTTGCGCTAAATCCTCAAAATCAATTATATATTCTCCATTATTATAAATTAGATTGTTCTCAATGGCAATTCGTCCGCTGTTTTCAATACTACTGTAGAAATGATTGTAAACCGGTGATTGTATAATTACTTTATCGCCCGTTTTTGATAGTGATTGTATGGCTGCGGATAATGCCGGTATAACTCCTGAAACGGGTACGAGCCATTCTTTTTCAAGGGTAAAACCATATCTTCTTTTCCACCATTTCATTATGGCAGCATAAAAAGCTTCGGGAATTGCCGTGTAGCCAAAAATTCCGTGATCTGCTCTTTTCTGCAGCGCCTTTAAAATTTCCGGTGCCGATTTAAAATCCATATCTGCAATCCACATTGGAAGTACTTCTCCAAAAGGAGCTTCATCCCATTTAATTGAACCACTGTCTTTTCGTGATATTATCTCATCAAAATTATACTTCATGATACCCAGTTTTGGTTTAAAACTTATTTTTTAGCGCAATAATCACTCAATTGCGAAATCGTATTAATGTGCAATTCTTTCGCTTGCTTTATGCGCATCATCAATGCATAAGCATTATTAAAGCCAATAGGTTTGAGCCATTGCAATTGATATTGTTTCTGAAATTCTTTCTGAACAAAATCATAGGTTTTTTTACTGTCTTTTGAAACTTCCTTAATTTTTTGTTCTGATGGTTTTAGCAAAACTAACAATCCTGTACCGGTATATTCCGGATAAAAGTCAATGCCATCATTCATTAACGCATCAAAGCATATTTTTGTTCCGCCAAGTCCGGTTTTGGTTTCTACTTTATAATTCGTATTTCCTTCAATAATCATTTTGTACATTTCTGCCAAAATATATTGTTCGCCAAAAATCTTGGATCCAATTCTGATGGTTTCGCCATTTCCCTGATTGGCTTTTTTGTATAAATTACTGCTGACTAAAAAATCTTTCGCTACTTTTTCAGGAGTTTGTTTTAAAAGTTCGGTTTTATAATTTAAATCCGTCATAATACTGTCGTTGATTTTACCTGCCAGAAGATTTAAAGTTTCTTCAAGTCCGGGAAATTTTTTCAGCGTCTGGGTTTTAATTATCGGCGCAGCATAATAAGGCGGAAATATGGTTTGATCATCTTCTAAAACGACCAAATCAAAGGCTTTGATCCTTCCATCAGTAGAATAACCGCTAATCAAATCCAGTTTTCCCTGATACGCCGCTTCGTACATAATCGCATCTGAAACCACTAGCGGATTCAACTTTAATCCATATACAGAGCGAAGTCCTAAATCGCCGTCCTGACGTCCCATAAATTCCGGTGTAAATCCGGCGATTATCTTGCGCTCAGCTTTCGCCGAAAACATAAAATAAAGACCTGTCATTATTACAATACCAAAAATAATATAAAGGACTTTTTTAAGTGTTTTTAAGGTAGAATTTTGAAGATAACCAATAATCAAATCCAGTAATACAGCCAATAATGCTGCCGGAATTGCTCCCGCCAAAATCATATTAGTATTGTTGAGGGAGATTCCTCCAAAAATAAATTCGCCCAATCCGCCCGCAGCTACAAACGACGCAAGCGTTGCAACGCCAACATTAATTACCGCGGCGGTTCGAATACCGGCAATAATCACGGGCATAGCCAATGGAAATTCGACTTTAAACAAACGCTGCATTTTGTTCATTCCAAGTGCGGTTGCGGCTTCTATAACCACAGGATCTACTCCCGTAATTCCGGTGTAAGTATTTCGTATAATGGGAAGTAAAGCATAAATAAGCAATGCAATTATGGCGGGTGTTGCGCCAATACCGAAAAGCGGAATCATAAAACCCAAAAGCGCAATACTGGGAACGGTTTGTAATATTCCTGCTGTTCCTAATACCGAAGCTGCTAATTTTCGTCTTCGCGAAATTAAAACACCTAACGGGATTCCGACTATAATTGCCAAAAGCAACGATAAAAAAGTAAGTCCCAGATGTTGCCCTATTTGTACAAACAGCTTTTCATGCTGTGACACCATAAATTGCCAAAGGCTTTGCTGTTGTGTCATACTGTCTGAAGTTTTCTGTAGTGATTAAATGCCTGCAAAAGTTGTTCGTAGTCTTCGTTAAAAGTATTCTCAGCACTAAAAATCTGAAGAGTTTCCCATACATTGGCATCTTTAGTAAGTTGTTCTTGTGCTTTTATCGATAATGGTTTTGAAAGAAAAGATTCCATCGATTTGACCGAAGCAATTTTATATTCCAGCATTAATCGATTACCCGCAAAGAAATCTTTTACAAAACTATTTGCCGGATGATATAATATTTCTGCCGGAGAACCTATCTGTACAATTTGTCCTTTATCCATTAAACAAATTCGATGTCCGAGTTCAAAGGCTTCGACTACATCGTCCGTTACTAAAATGGTGGTTTTGTTTTTGAGCTCGTCAAGATTCTTAAACTCATTATGAATCGCCGACTTTGTAATGGTATCCAAAGCACCAAAAGGTTCGTCCATTAAAAGAACCGGAGTATCTGCAATTAAGGCTCGCGCGATACCAATACGCTGTTGTTGTCCGCCGCTTAATTCATGCGGAAAAACCTTTAACAAATCTTCGGTAAGATGCAATTTTTCTAAAAGTTCTAAAGTTCTTTTCCATGTTTTTTGCTTATCCCAATTTAGCAGATTCGGAACAATTGCAATATTTTGTGCAACTGTATAATGCGGAAAAAGTCCGGCGTGCTGCATCACAAAACCAATACTTTTGCGAAGTTCTTCCGGTTTTTGATCTCTGATATTTTTGCTGTCAATAAAGATATTACCATTATCAGGCTCAATAAGCCGATTAATCATTTTTAGTGTGGTTGTTTTACCACAGCCACTAGTGCCTAATAGTACCAGAATTTCTTTATCATTGGCTTCAAATGAAATTGAATCTACTGCTTTGTTTGACCCAAAACTTTTGGAAACTCCCTTTATACTAATCATATCTTATCCTGATGAATTATTTTGCCAGACGAATGCCCATAAATTGCCATTGATGACGCGGATGAAAAAAGTTGCGGTAAGTAGCACGGCTATGACCTTCCGGAGTTGCTACAGAAGCGCCGCGCAAAACCATTTGGCTTACCATAAATTTACCATTGTATTCGCCAATTGCTCCGGGCGCTTTTTTAAATCCCGGATAAGGCAAATAAGCACTTTCTGTCCATTCCCAGCGTTGTCCCCAGTTTAAATTTGGCGAAGCAACTTCCCACTCTGCTTCTGTTGGCAAACGCATCCCTTTCCATGACGCAAATGCTGAGGCTTCGTAAAAATTAATATGACAAACGGGTTCGTTTAAATCTATTTCTTTTAAACCGGCAAAAGTATAATTCATCCATTTTTGATCGATAAAATGCCAGTATAAGGGTGATTTTGCAGCGTTTTCTTTTACCCACTCCCAACCTTCAGAATGCCAGTATTTAAAATCAGAATAACCTCCGTCAATAATAAATTCAAGATATTGCGCATTGGTTACGGGAGATTTTGCAATTTCAAAATTCTCTAAATAAACTTTATGTCGTCCGAGTTCATTATCAAAACAAAAATCTTCGCCCTGATATCCAATTTCATAAATACCCGATTCAACTTTTATAAATTCATTGTTTTGAATACTTTTTTGGTCGAAAACAGTATCAACACTATAAACCGGAAAAAGCGGATTATGTCCTAATATATATTTGATGTCGCTCAACAATAATTCCTGATGCTGTTGTTCATGATTAAGTCCGAGTTGTAGCAATTCAATTAATTCTGATGAAAGTGAATTGTTTTGTAAAAAAGCTTTCATTTGCTGATCTACATAAGCACGATAACGATACACATCCGTAACCGAAGGACGGCTTAAATTACCGCGATCTGTACGAACAACACGTGCGCCTAAACTTTCATAATAACTATTGAAAACAAAATCATATTGGTCATTAAAAACCTGATAATCCTTGTAATTGGGTTTCAGAATAAAGGTTTCAAAAAACCATGTTGTATGTCCCAGATGCCATTTAGGCGGACTAACATCTACAATGGGCTGCACCACAAAATCCTCAATTTCCAGAGGCTTGCAGATATGCTCAGAATGCAATCTGATTTTAGTGTATTTGTCTAGTATAGTCTGGTTGCTAATTGCTAAGGTTTGTGCTTGCATATTATTATCTTTAAATGTTAAACTGACAACCAGGCTACATCTGTAAACCATGATTTAGAGTCCATGATATGATTTATTGTTTCAAAACCGGAATTGTTGGCTAATTCCTCACTTTCTTGTAAAGAATATTTTTGCGAAAGCTCCATATAAATCAGTTCATCTTTTTCAAAGTTAACAGATTGACCGTCAATATTCACAAGCTGATGATCTAAACTAATTAAATAACTTCTGCATGCTCCGCTTAACGGGTCATAAGTCTGGTAATGTTCAAACTTTTCTACTACAAAATCAGCATTCAATTCTCTGTTGATTCGCGTTAACAAGTTAAGATTAAACGCTGCGGTAATTCCTGCCTTGTCATTATAGGCATCCAATATAATTTGTGGATTCTTTTTTAAGTCAAATCCCATCAGGACAATATCGCCAGGGGAAAGATATGTGTTAAGACCCCGACAAAACGAAAGTGCTTCCTCCTTCTCCATATTCCCAATATTGCTTCCCAAAAACAAAACTACTTTTCGTCTTGAAGATAATTCGGCTGCCTTTTCCAGCATCTTAAAATATTCCCCGTCAAGACATATAATATTAAGTTCCGGAAGATCTGCTTTTAATTTATTATTTAAAACAGACAATATATTGGCAGATATGTCAATTGGCATATAAGTAAAATCCGCTTTCTGATCTAAAAGATATTTTAGCAAAAAAGCAGATTTTGTTCCGTCGCCGGCACCAAGTTCAATTAGATCGAATGCTTCATCAGTTTCCAAAATAATATTGGCAAGTTCTGACGTTTTATTTTGAAAGATGTCCATTTCACAATTCGTCAGATAATATTCCGGCATTGCCATAATCTGTTGAAAAAGAGTATCGCCTGTTTTATCGTAAAAATATTTAGATTGGAGTTTTTTTGGTGTATTGTTAAGTCCTTTAAGCACATCAAAACGAAACTGCTCAAGTGCATTATCCTGTGCTGCAACTTCTTTGATTAAAGTTTTTTCAGTTTTTAGTATCATGTTATTGTATTAAATTAAGCACTCAGTTCCTGTCCTTCTATTAAAGGTAGTTATTTATGTAATAATATTTGCGAAAAAATTACCTCATTTTTATTTGAAAGTAACTGAACTTTGAACTGATGTAAATGATAATAGTTTACAGGATGGTAATTTAATGTTCCTGCTTCTTTTCGATATTTTAAAAATTAATCTGCCTATAAATTATTTTAAATTCATAAGCATATTAATTTTAGAATTAAAAAGATTCTTATCTTAGTCATAATCTGTTAAGAAAACAACAACAAGATTTTTCGTATCTTAAAACATAAATTTTAAATTGAGAATGAAAAAAATCATTATTTTATCATTTGTATTTCACTGTTATTTGGGCCTTGCTCAAAATAAGCGAGAGAATGACAGTATGAGAATCGATACGGTTAAAAATATCAAATTCTCTTATAAGCAGCTCATTATTCCAGCGGTTCTTATTGGATACGGATTTTGGGGAAATGAGAGCGGACAAATCAAAAGTTTTAATCATCAAATTAGGGACGAGTTTACAGAAGATATTGATCGTAAAGTTTCTATTGATGATTTTTCAAGATATGTTCCGGCTGTTTCTGTTTATGCACTTAATGCTTTTGGAGTTAAAGGAAAAAATAACATGAGAGACCGTTCGGTAATTTTAGCAACTTCATTTATAATTATGACCGCGAGTGTTTTTACATTAAAATCGATAACCAATGTGGAACGACCGGATGGAACGTCTAACAATTCTTTTCCGTCAGGACATACTGCGGTAGCTTTTGCAGGAGCAGAATTTTTATATCAGGAATACAAGGATCAATCTGTCTGGTATGGTGTGGCAGGTTATGCGGTTGCTACAGGAACCGGAATATTTAGAATGTACAACAACAGGCACTGGCTTACTGATGTGGCTGCCGGGGCGGGTATTGGAATTCTAAGTACTAAAATTGCATATTGGACGAATCCATATATTACCCGAAAATTGTTTGGAAAAAAAGAAGCTAAATCTACTTCATTCTTAACTCCTTCCTATGATGGAAAAAACTTTGCCATTTATTTTATAAAAACATTTTAACTTTTATTACAACCAGTAAGAGTTCAAAATATAATTACAGAAAATTTTCGTTTTTTAAGGAGAGAAAATTTTAGAGCTGAAAGAGGAAATAAAGCTTCTGAAAATGAAAAACGACAAACAATAAATAGTTGTTTATATAAAAAGACAAATACGGCATCTTTTCAGAATACCGTATTTTATCCAACTAATTCAATTTAAAAAAATCTACAAACTTGCTTTTACTTCACCGCAGGTTAACATGTTTTTGGGATAATAAGGATTTTTGATTTCCTTACTGTCACTCAACCACATTGCGTTAGTCATGGGACAAACCTGAAGATGTAATTCTGCATCAGCAGCTTTGAATTTAGGTGCCAGATCCCAAAATGTAATTGAGAGTGATTTAAAAATTTCACGCTGTTTATTGATGTTTTTAGTTGCTGTAATTTCAGCAGCAAGACCTATAATTTCCTTTCTTTTATTCATTGCCTCGTTCATTTGCTGAAGATTTAACTTTTTAAACTTAAAGTTATCCAATGAATTTTTTAATGCTGTGGCGTTTTTTACAACCGCCAGACTATCTGAAACAAGAAGATTGTTTTTTAAAGCCAGATAATTATTTGTAATCTCCTTTTTTTGAAGTTCGCGTTTTTGCACTAATTCGGGAGTTACTTCTTCCTTTGATGTTAACTGGGCTTGCGCCAAAGTGCCGAAGCAAATGAATGCTATAACTAATAATTTTTTCATATAGTGGTATTATTTATTTTTGAAATGATTTTATCTATTTCTATCAGAATGCCTTCAAAATGGTCTTTGTTAAATCCTGTTGATTCACTCATTAGTTTTGCAACATCATTTCTTAATTTTAAAATATGCTGTTTGGCATAAAGCCTTACATCACTTCGCTGAGCTGCATTTAAAGCCTTGCCCGGTTCTACTTCTTTAGGTAATAAAACCATTCCTAGTTTTTCGATATAACTGCGCTGTAAACCTCGTCTGTAATAATCTAATTTTTCATTACCGCTAAAGTTTATCCACACAGTTTGCTGTAAATCGTTTAAAAATTCCGGAACTGTATACGCTCCTTCAAATTGCATCGCTTTAAGGCTGATATTGTATAATATTCCAGAACTTAACAGCATATTTAATATCTGATTCTGCTGATCTGCAATCTGATCTTCTGTTTTTAAAGAAATAAGCTGACTTATATCTTGCGGATACATCCAGAGAGGTGCAACAAACAATTGTCTTCCCACATAATCAATAGCGGCTTTTACTTTTGCTTTAGGAACTGGCTGGTAAACCACGCCTTTTTCATCAACAGTTCTTTTTGTTATATAGTTGTTGCCAATATATTTAAGTACGTGATACAGGTACAAACCATATTGTTTTACAACCGCTTTATGCATATCTGATAAATTATCATAAGCATCATTGGGCTGATAGGTCCATTGAATAAGATTAGGAACGACACGTTTTAAATTTTTAATTCCGTAATCGCTTGCAAGAACGGCATCATCACCAAGATCTTCTGTCTGGCTGCGTGGATCTTCGTCTTTTCCTTCCCCTCCAAACCATAATTTAGGATTAGCGGTTAAACTATCAGTTGTCATTTTGTTCAGTATGTTTTCTTCTTCAAACTCATCTTTAGTTTTAGGAAAATAAGTATACCCCCATTTTACAGCCCATTTGTCATAAATTCCAATACGTGGATAAATTCCCACCGGACTAATATTATCTTCTGGCTGGGCCACATAGTTAAGGCGTGCATAATCCATTATAGAAACGGTATGTCCGTTTGCTTCGACCCATTTTTTATCCCTTAGTTTTTCTACGGGAGTTGCACTGCTGGCTCCCATATTATGACGTAAACCAATCGTATGACCAATTTCATGAGAAGAAACAAAGCGGATTAACTGCCCCATAACCTCATCATCCAAATGCATTTTTCTTGCTCTTGCATCTAGTGGCCCAACCTGAATCATGTACCATCTTTGTACGAGTTTCATCACATTATGATACCAGCCTACATGGCTTTCGATGATTTCTCCACTTCTTGGGTCGCTCACTCGCGGTCCGTAAGCATTTGGTGTTTCTGATGCATAATAACGTACTACAGAATATCTTGCATCTTCAAGACTCATGGTTTTATCCTCTTCCGGCCATTCTTTACCTACAATTGCGTTTTTAAACCCTGCTGCTTCAAATGCTTTTTGCCAGTCGTTGATTCCCGCAATTAAATAGGGTCTCCATTTTTTTGGCGTTGCCGGATCAATGTAATAAACGATTTGTTTTTTTGGCTCGACCAATTGTCCGCTCAGGTATTTTTTAATGTCTTTGTCTTTTGGTTCCAGGCGATAACGCTGAATAATGAATTTTGCCTGTGCGCGTTGTTCATCATCATCAAACAAAACATATTTATTAGCAAAATAACCTACTCTTTCATCGGCAAAACGTTTGCGCATTGGTGTTTTTGGAAGCAATACGATTGAAGTATTTAATCTTAAGGTTATGCTTCCGCTACTTGCTGTAGAGCTTGTGTATGTTTTTGTAGTTTTTACTTCAATGTTAATTGGGTAGACATCTATTGTTTCTATAAAAGATTTATCATCAGAAAGTGAGGTTAGCTTTTTTTCTGTTTTTTCTTTATTTTCGACAGAGAACATTGGATTATCTTTCTTGAAAACATCTGTAACTTCAATAACAACATTTCCTGTGGCAGGATTTATGGTCTTTACAGGAAAAGCGGCAACAATTGGATTTTCGTTACTTCCTGCCAATGCTTTTGCCAGCATCGAATCGGCATTACGAACATCTTGCTTGTATTGCAATGATCTTAAAAAGACAATATTGTTAGCTCCTTTTTCAAAATAAATAGTCTGCTCGTTAGCTTTCTCACCACCAAAAATTCCAATACCTTCAGGAGTTGAAAGATATCTGGTAACCACAATCATATATCTGTTAAATAAACTATCCGGAATTTGAAAGTAAAATTTATTGTCTACCTGATTAATGGTAAAAAGACCTGATTTACTTTTTGAGCCTTCTTTAATTATTTTATCGTATGGTTGTAAACCTTTTTGCGGCGTGCTTGTACTATCCGCTTTTTTTTCTGTCTGTGTCTGGGCAAAACCATGCTGTTGTCCTACAATCAGCATGATTAATACTATAAATAATTTCTTCATCTGAATTAAAATGGAACTGTTTCGTTTGTGTTTAATGTAAGGTTTGGATTTTTTTGCAGCACAGATAAAGGAAATGGCATAATGTATAATCTGGAATTAGGCTGCAAAGTGTACGTTTTTTGCGGAACAGTTTTATTAACTATTGGAAATACCCTTGTAATTGTTTTTGCATATTCTGTTTCATTATTTAATCTCTTTAAATCAAAAAAACGATTAAATCCTAAAAGCAATTCTTTTCTGCGTTCGTTGATCACAAGTTCCATCGTTTCTTTTCTGGTCGTGGGAACGGCTAAATTTACAGTTCCTGATACAATACGTTTTGCTCTTAATGTATTTAAAACGGTAACCGCATCATTGAATTTATCTTCTCTGGCATAACATTCCGCCAGCATTAAATATACCTCGGGAGTTTTCATGCCCACTGTAGGATAAAAAAATCGTGTATATTGAGTTGCCCAATATGCTGTATTTGAACCCTGATCTAAATTTGTGGTGCTTGCAGTATTGAAAAACAAATTAAAACGCGCATCATTGGTTCCAAATAAAGTTCTCAGCTCGGGGCTTATCACATAGCTTTGTGCAAAATTCATTTCATTGTAACCTGTCATGTACATATAACTCAATACTTCGACGTTATTTGCTGCCGGTACAGCAACTACAGTTGGTCCGCCTAATTTGTTATAAGCTACCATGTCAAATATTTGATTGTTGTAAGTCAGTGATTTTTCTGCAGCTTCCTTAGCACTTTCAATTTGACGCTTAAACAAGTGAACTTTGGCTTTAAACGCATAAGCAAATGCCAGCGAGGGATGGTAAACATCAAGTGGTTTTTCCTGAATATACGGCAGTGCTTCTTCTATATCTTTTTGGATAAATTCATACACCTGTGCTACTGTAGATTTTGATGGCTGCGCTTCTAAATCAAATTTATCCATGATACAAATGCCACCATCTGTAGCGGCAGTTTGAGGATCATATGCCTTTGCATAGGTATTTACTAATAAAAAGTGATCATAAGCTCTGTAAATTTTAGCTTCTGCTTTTGCTAATTGTTTTGTTTTTTCATCTCCTGTACTATTATCTACTAATGAAATAATCGTGTTCCATCTGTTAATATAATTGTAAGCCTGATTGTAAAAACTGGACGAATTCATTAAGGAAACCCTATCTGTAGTTTCATCAAAAGTAAAATTAATGATATCAATGTTTGGCGTTTTTCCTATTACGTTTGCTTCTCTCATCCATTGATCGTCTGATAAATATTGAAAATTATTGATTGGATACCCTCTGTTTGGCAGTGATACCGTTTCAAGAAATTGATCAGCTGTTTCAATAACTAAAGAGCCTTTAGGTGTTATGTCTGTATAATCTTCACAAGATGTTACTGTGAGTATGATCAGTGACAATATTAGAATATATAAATTTTTCATTTTTTTTAAAGGGTAAGGTTAAAACCAAATAAATACGTTTTAGGCAATGGTAAATTACGTGTGCCGGAATTAGCAGAATAAACTTCGGGGTCGATACGATTTCCGGCGGCGCTCCAATACCAGATATTGTTCATTTGAAAAGTAAATTTTGCAGATGCAATATTCATTTTATTGGCGAAGAGTTTTGGTAAATTATATCCTAAAGAAATGTTTCTAAGTTTGATGTAATCGCCATCTATTACATTTACATCTGAGTTTCGCCATTGACTGTTCATTGTTATGGCATAATTTCGAACACCTTCGTCAAGATCCACAAATAAACGTGTATTGCCATTTTGGTTTGCATCAGTATAACGATCTGAAATACCTGTGTTGTTTACGGCATCAGAACTCATGTCGATAGTTTCTTTTCGCATTACATTTCCTCCTGAAAAAACAAATAACAAGTTCAAATCAAATTGGCGATAAGAAAATCTTTGTGATAAGGAACCGGTATAAGTAGGAGTTAAACTTCCCATATTTACCAAAGCATCTGTGCTGTTGACTGTTTTTAAACTATTTGCTACCGGAATACCATTGGCATCAAAAGTCATGGATGGATTTCCATTTTCGTCTAAAATATAAGGATAACCATTGACCATTCCTCCATATTTGTAAGCATACAAACTATTGTAGCCTTCATTCTCTAAAAAGTAGTCTAAAGGCGAGCTTGTATATACCGAAGCAGTTGATTGTGCTCTGGTAACTTTTTTAACGGTAGTTTTGTTAAATCCTAAAATTACATTTGAACCAATACGGAAATTACCATTATTGTACCAGTCAGAACCAATACTAAACTCTACTCCTTTGTTCATCAAAGCTCCTGCATTAATTCGTCTGGTCAATGCACCCACAGTAGGATCTAAATCTGTTGTGGCTAATAAATCACTGCTGTATTTGCGATAGATGTCAATACTTCCGTTTAATTTTGCTCTAAATAAACTATAATCTACACCAAGGTTGGTGCTTTGCGTTTTTTCCCATCTTAACATTGGGTTGGGCTGTCCGGTGATATTGGTGTATTGCAAAGATTGATATAAGTTGTCATTTTTTCTTGTAGCGGTTACATATGGGGTTGTAGACTGATCTATGTTTCCGTTAATACCATAAGTGGCTCTCAGTTTAAGTGCCGTAACCCATTTTATTTGTTTCATGAATTCTTCATTACTGGCATTCCATCCTAAACCTGCTGACCATAATGGGCGGTTTTTATATTTAGGATCTACTCCAAACAAATCTGCTCTGTCTACTCTATAACTTCCTGTTAAGTTGTATTTTGATAAAAAGGTATAACCCACAGTACTAAATACAGAAAAATAGCGGTGTAAAATCTCTGTCTGCGTTCTTGATCCAGCTGCCAGAGTTCGGTTATTTCCGTAAACGTAACTTGGCGTTCCTGTCTGGCTTAGCGCAAGGCTATTAATTACAGCAGATGTAAGTGTTACAGGATCATAACCGTATCTTAATTGCTCGATTGTTCTGGGAACAAAAGTCTCTCGCATTTCAAAACCAGCCAAAGCATTTATAGAATGTCTGCCTTCGCTAAAATCCTGACTAAAATCTAATTGATTTCTAAAAGAATAATTACTTGCCTGACTGCTCGATTGTGAATATCGACCTCCTGCCGAAACGCCTTCC
This sequence comes from Flavobacterium psychroterrae, assembly GCF_018380615.1. Lineage (GTDB taxonomy): Bacteria > Bacteroidota > Bacteroidia > Flavobacteriales > Flavobacteriaceae > Flavobacterium > Flavobacterium psychroterrae. The sequence goes on from NZ_JAGYVZ010000009.1 coordinate 22,752, forward strand.
GGATACGTATAAACATTTGTAGTTGGATTATATGCTGTTAGCGCATTTATCGCATATCGCATTTTATAAGAGTTAATATCGTAATATTGCTCGTTATCGTTTCTTGTAAGTTCATATTGAAATTGTGTACTTAAACTTAAACCTCTCCATATAGTGGCACGAATATTTGCAAAGGTTCTTAAGTTTAGTGAATTTTCATGCGTGATACCTTCCTGAAGTGCGTTTAAAACATTAAAAGTCATTGGTTTAAAACCGCTTAATGCTGCCATTTTTTCAGCTATAGCAGGATTAATAATACTACCGGAAGTAAAACCATCTTTAATAGCTACAAAAGGCGACAGCACAAGATCCCCATTATCATCTGTGATACGTTCGTATCTTTTTTGAATATCATAACTGCTGTAATCTCCATCAGTAACATCGTCATTGCTGTAAGTTCCGTTTACTCCAAATGTTGCATTTAGCCAGTTATTTAGCTGAAAACTGCTTTTTGCATAAAGATTGAAGGAACGGCTCTCGTTATTTTTAATACGATTTTTTGCTTCATCATAATTAATCGATACATATGTATTCTGTCTGCTTGTACTGCCGGAAAATGCAACATTATAACGCTGTCTTAACTCATTTTGCCATACATTATCACGATAATCTTTCATGTAATCGTTCTTTCTCCATTGTGCAATAGTGCTGTTATAATCTGCACTATTGATTTTTCCTTCTTCTAAATTTCTGTTAAGCTGATAAAGCGGACTGTAATATTTAGGATTGCTGTTTCCAATATCTCCATAACTGCTAAACATCGTAGCTGTGTTTGCAACTCTGGCTCTTTCTCTATTATAAACTGCTTGTTCCAAATCGATCAAATCACTTGTCGAAGCATAATTCATATCGCCTAAATTGGGTTTTGTTGAAACAAAGAAAACCGAATTTATACTTACTTTTAGTTTTCCGTTTCCTTTTTTGGTAGTCAAAACTATAATTCCGTTTGCTGCCCGTGAACCATAAATAGAAGCCGCAGCAGCATCTTTAAGAACATTTACACTTTCGATATCATAAGGATTAATATCTTCTAAAGTCAATTCTGTTGGCAAACCATCAATTACCAAAAGCGGACTATAACCTACTTGTAAAGATGAAAAAGTCCCCATACCACGTAATATTGGAGTATCTGCTGAAGCTCCGGAAGGATTTTTTCGTAACATTAAACCTGCTACACGACCTTCAAGCGCAGTTGACAAGTCTGTATTGATGTTTTCATTTAATGTTTTTTCGTCAATCGTAGTAATCGAACCTGTTGAGTGACTTCTGGTTAAGGTTTGATAACCCGTAATTACAACTTCTTTCATTGCCGCTACCTTATCCTCAACAATCAGCGTTAATTCAGTTCGCCCTGTGATACCAAAAGATTTTTTCTCAATTGTTAGTCCTGAACATTCAATAATACCATTCTCCGGCACACCTTCAAATGAAAAGCTTCCGTCAAAATCTGTTATACTCGTTCTGTTTGTTCCTGAAAGAGCAACTGTTACTCCCGGAAAAGGCTCGTTTTTATTGTTTAATACTTTTCCGCGAATATCGATTAATCCGTTTCCCAGGTTCTCTGCTTTTTCTTTTACAGCAGTTACCACAATAGTTTGATTGGTAATCGTGTAGTTTAAATTTTGGGCATTAAAAATCTGGTTCAGGGTTTCTTTTACATTCGAATTCTTAACATTAATAGTTACAGGTTTAGAATCTTTGAGTAACTTTTGTGTGTAAAAAACTTCGTAATTGGCCTGTTTTGCCACTTCTTTCAACACTGTTTCAAGCTGAGCACCTTTAAAATTAATGGTAACATTTTGTGCTTGCCCTTTATAACTGCAAAGCAGCATGAGCAACACACTAAAGCCGCATAAATAGCTGGAAAAATTAGATTTGTTAATCCTTTTCTTGAATTTTTTGTAAGGTTTTTTTGGTTGTAAATTAAATTTCATACATTTACATTTGGTTATAGTTAAACAATAGGTGGACAACTTATACTGGCTATTAACTTTTAAACAAACCGGAGGCATTGCAACTGCTTCTGGTTTTTTAGTTTATAGTCTCAGTATATTCAGGTAAATTTAAAATCAGGGATATACAATAATTGTTTTTCCTTCAACCTTAAATTTTATATTACTAAGCTCAAGTACTTTTAATACTTCAGACAAATTTTTATTCATAAACGTACCGCCGTTAAATCTTACATCCGAGACATCGCCGCGGTATTCTACTTTAATTCCGTACCAGCGTTCTAATTGTCGCATTACGGTTTTCAAGTCCGCATTATCAAATTTAAAGCGACCGTTTTTCCATGCAATTGCAGCTTCCGTATCCACTTGTTTGATTGTAATTTTATTCAATTTTTCAGATACATTAGATTGTTGTCCCGGTTTTAAAATTGATTTCTGATTTTTATAAGTAACGACTACACTACCCTCTAATAAAGTCGTTTTTACAACCGCTTCATTATCGTATGCATGTACATTAAAATGGGTTCCAAGTACTTCTATATCCTGATCACCTGATTTTACAACAAAGGGTTTGTTTTTATTTTTGGCAACTTCAAAATAAGCTTCTCCATCTAGTTCTACCACTCTTTGATCTCCGTTAAACTGAGTTGGATATTTTATAGATGAAACTGCATTTAGATACACCTTTGTTCCGTCTGCCAAAACAATATTATACTGTCCTCCCGTTGGTGTTGAAAGTGTATTGAAAGAATTAGTGTTTTCTTTTGAAGCAGCAGTATTTGGATTTATAATATACGTTATAACACCATTTGCCCCCATCTTAATTGTCACTTCGTCTTTTTCTCCTTCTTTTGCAATGGTATCTTTTGCCGAAATATCAGAAAGCACAATTTGTTTTCCGTTTGAAAGTGTCAGGATGCCACGATTTCCGCCGGGAGTAATTTCCTGTGGTTTTTCTGCAACCTGAATTATTTGTTCTTTTGGTTTTGCAAAATAAAATAGTCCGGTGCCCAATAATAAAGCAATCGAAGCAGCAACAGCAATGCGGGGCCAAATACGAATTACTTTTATTTCCTGCTGCAATGGTAATTTTGCTTTCAGCTGTTCGTAGCTGTCTTCCAGCTCGTACTCGTTAAGCTGTAAATTGCTGGTAGAAGCTTTGTGCAAATACCACGCATCTAGTTTGTCCTTATCTTGATTAGATAAAGTATTATTCTGGTATTTTTTTAACAACGTTAAGATTTCATTTTCAGTCATAAGTACAACACGAGATTTGGTCCTGTTTTAAGTAAGACAGTCAGAAGGTACTTTTGTCATAGGCAAATGACAAAAAAGATTAAAAAATTATTACTATATCGTTATCAAAGCAAGAAAAGTATTGATTTTTATGTATCAATTAAGATGATACGCTCTTATTTTGATATTAAAATTAACAAAAAGACAATGCTTTTGTCTACCACACAAAAACACCCACAAAATTTTTTAGTTTTTCCCTTAAAATTTTGAGTGAATTATAAACTTGCTGTTTGGCTGTTTTATCTGTAATATTGAGTTGAAGTGCGATTTCTTCATAGGATAAGTCTTCTACTTTTCGAAGTAAAAAAACTTCGCGCATTTTGGCCGGAAGAAGTTCAATTTCTTTTGCAATAATGGCTTCTAATTCTTCTTCTCTAAGTTGAGAATCTGCCAGAACATAATCATTTTCTATAAAGTTTGAAATGGATTCGGCATAATTTGAAACCACTTTTTCATGCGCAATATGATTGAGTATCCTGTTTTTTGTTGCTTTGTATAAATAGGAAGAAAGAGATCCGGTAATGGTTAGTTCATAACGTTTGTTCCAGATGGATAAAAACACTTCCTGAACAACATCATTTGCTTCATCCGGATTGCCAAGCATTTTGTAGGCATGATTAACGAGGAGTTTACAATACCTTTCAAAAATTTCTGTATACGCTAACTGATCATCTTTTTTAAGAAGATCCAGTAAAATATCATCAGCGTATTTGCTATAAACAAGCATTTATTAAAGGGATTGAAGATCAAAAAAGCAATATTAAACATTTTTTATCTTAAAAACTAGATAGAAAAAACGGGCAAATTGTATTGCAAATTGTATTAATCTGAGTACTATTTTTGAATTTTGGTGTTAACCATTTTGAATTCAGGAGTTTACTTTCCTGCCAGATTTTAATTAAAACCCGGTAATGAATTATTTTAGAAAAAATGCAAACAATTAAAAATATAAACTCCGCAATAAACTGAATTATTGCGGAGTTTATTATTTGAAAGTTGAACTTAAAAGATGTAATCTGTACTTAAAAAGCTGGAATCATGATCTTTTACAATTGTATTTAAAAGTTTTTTGTTCGCTGGTGTAATTTTTGCCGCCACGAGAGATCTAATAGAAAAAGAACGTAATGCATCAAAAACAGAAAGTGTACCTTCTGCACTGTCTTTTCTTCCGGTAAACGGGAAAACATCCGGTCCTCTTTGCGCCTGACAGTTGATATTTACCCTGCTTACTAAATTCACAAATGAATCAATTAATAGTGAAACTTCACGCGGTTCTTCACTAAAAATACTTACCTGCATTCCGTGAGAAGCGTTAATTTGATAATCAATAGGATCCTGAATATCTTCAAAAGGAACAACCGGAATTATTGGACCAAATTGTTCTTCATGATACAATTTCATTTCTGGCGTTACAGGAAAAACTACTGATGGAAATACAAATGATTCTTCATTATATCCTCCGTTTTCATTTAAAATTTTAGCTCCTTTTGCAATTGCATCATCAAGGCATTCCTTAAGATATGAGGGTTTATTAACTTCTGGCAATGGTGTAATTTTTACGTTTTGCTCCCACGGAAGCCCCGCTTTTAATTGTGAAACCGCAGCTGTTAGTCTTTTATTAAATTCTTCGGCAATTTCCTGTTGTACAAAAATTAATTTTAATGCTGTGCATCTTTGTCCGTTAAAGGATAAAGCCCCCAACAAGCATTCGCTTACCGCAACATCAAGGTCAGCGTGTTTGGTTACAATTGCAGCATTTTTAGCATCAAGGCTTAAAATTGCACGCAGGCGATTTACTTTAGGATGCAGTTTTTTAAGTCCGTTTGCTACTTTACTTGAACCTATAAATGCCAGTACATTTACTTTTCCGCTTTCCATAATTGGTGTAATAATTTCTGCTCCTTTACCGTAAAGAGTATTAACTGTACCTTTTGGAAAAGCTTCTTTAAAGGCATTCAGCAAAGGATAATGAGCCAGAACACCATGTTTAGGCAGCTTAAATAAAATGGTATTACCCATAATTAAAGCCGGAATAAGGGTGGTAAATATTTCATTTAAAGGATAATTAAAAGGTCCCATGCTTAAAACCACTCCTAGAGGCGCTCTTCTAATCTGGGCAATAGTACCTTCGGCCTGTTCAAACCTTGAAGATTCACGGTCTAAATCTTTTAGTGCGTCAATGGTCTGATTAATGTAGTCAACCGTTCTGTCAAATTCCTTAGTTGAATCCGGTAATGTTTTACCTATTTCCCACATTAATAATTTTATGATGAGGTCTCGTTGCTCTCCCATTAAATACACAAATTTTTGCATGCATTTAATTCTGCCTTCGACCGGCATTTTTGGCCACTCTCCAAATCCGTTGTCATATGCATTAACAGATGCGTCCAGAGCTTCTAAAGCTTCTTTTACTCCTGTATTAGGCACGCTCCCCAGAAGTTTTCGCTGTAATCCATTTTCGGTTGGAATACATATCGGAGAATAAAGTTCTAATACCTCTCCATTCCATTCTACCAGTTCTCCATTAAGTAAATAGGTTTTCTGATGAATTTCCTCTACTTTAAATTCGTCAGGGATTTCACTTTCGGTTTTAAAAATTTTGCCTTGTAATGGAGAATTTTGTTGAGAATCCATAAATATTTTTTTTTAGTTAAGTATTGATTTCTTAAAATTAGATCTATTTACAGCCAATTAACTGCTCAGTTTCAATGACTGAATTGAAGATGTAAATTAGTGAATTTCTGCCAAAATACCGATGGTAAAGTCAATAATTAGGATTTATTTATCTGTTTCAAATTGAAAAGATGGTTTGTTAATCTCTCTGTAAAAGCAAAAAACTCCGCAACGTCAGAGACATTTGCGGAGTTTTCTAAGTAATTGATTTGACTTTTTTATGTAATAATTAAAATTTATGAACTCAAAATATCTTTTAAGAGTCCAGCTTATTTTACATCAAACCATAGTTTTGTTGTAAGTAAGTCTTTGCCCTGAACAGATATTGCTGCCTGATAACTGGTTCCGTTCAACGATTGCTCTGTTCCGGGATAAAAGAAACGGGAAGGAATTTGTCCGTCTAAAACAGCTGCCGGACCCGCTTTTAATACCGGATAATCCAGTCTTCTCCACTCTACAAAGGCATCAAGACCTTGTCCGTAGAATGCAATCCATTTTTGTGTTCCTATTGATTTTGCATAATTTGCTGCATCATACTTCACAGTTGCCTGATTCAAATAAGCAGCAATAGTAGTTGCATTTGTAATTCCAAATTGATTTAATGATGCAGTAATGGCATTTTTATAAAGCTGTTCTGCATCTCCTGCAATATAACCGCGAGCCACGGCTTCAGAAAGATTAAAAAGCGTTTCAGAATAAGAAGCAATTACAGCCGGCGATGCCGAAGTCAGGAAGTATGTTCCTGGTTTTGATGTTTTAGCAAAACCCTGACTATTAGCATCACTGTTTGACAATCCATTTGCTCCACCAACATATTTACCTACAGTTGCATCTGATGGTAACTGCGCATAAACAGGCAAACGCGGATCTGCCAACTCATTTAACTTGTCAACCAATGTTTTTGAAATACGAAAATCATCACGTGTTTCAAACCATGCCGAAGCCGGATTTTGTTGAGGTGAACTGGTGTAAACAAACTGAAATGTTTCGGTATTACTGCTAATTACTCCCGCAGCATCTGATGTTGCTTCAATAGCGGTTTGTTTTGCTAACGCAGGTTCTTTGTCTGAAATTCTTAAAGCAATACGCAAACGAAGCGAATTTACCAGTTTTTTCCATTTTAGAATATCTCCTTTATATGCTAAATCCCCGGTTACAGTTCCGTTTGCTGTATTTAACAAAGTCTGGGCTTGTTTTAAATCTTCCAGTAATCCTGTATATACTTCTTTTTGAGTATTATATGCAGGGGTTACTTTTAAACCTGCTTCTTTGTAAGGAATGCTTCCATATGCATCTGTCAATAATAAAAATGTCCATGAACGCAGGGTTAAAGCAATCCCTTTGTAATTTGAATTTGCCTGTTCAGCAGGAAAATTCAAAATTGTATTTAAATCTGTAATAAGTGTTGCATATCCGCTATTCCATAAAGAAGTGAAAGTAGCATTTGATACGTCAAATCTGTCAGGTTCAGTATATTGAATTTTAGCCCAATGCTGAACAAATAATAAAGAGGAATTAAAATTATTATCTGATCCCCAATATAAGTCAGCGCCTTGTTTTAATGTTCCTGTTAACAAATAAGGAGCCAATGGTGTTTCGGTTGCATTTGGATTTTTATTAATATCATCCAATGTATCATCGCATGATATTAGTGCCAATGCAAATAGAGTTGTATATAATAGTTTTTTTAGCATGATCTTGTTTTTTTAAAATCTTAAATTGACATTAAGGCTGAAATTTCTGGTGGTCGGTAAAGCTAAACTTTCCAATCCTTGTGCGTTTCCTGTATTGAAAGCTGTTTCAGGATCAATATTTGGCGCATCTTTATATATAAATAAAAGATTACGACCTACAGCAGTAATACTTGCTCCTTCTAGTCCCAGTTTTTTAGCAAATGATTTATTGAAATTGTAAGCTAATTTTACTTCTCTTAGTTTTACAAAACTTGAACTGTAAATATAAGCTTCACTAATATTGTACGATGCCTTGTAATATTCCTGTGCACTAATTACTTGATTGTTTGGAGTTCCATCAGCATATACCCCATTAAAAATCATTCCGTCATCAAATACTGGTGCTCCACCAGGCGCAGCAACTCCGGTAGGAAGCAAGGTTTTTGTGGTTCCCGTAGTTGTAGTTGTTGTATAATAATTTAATCCGCCATTTGTTGCATCACGTCCCGGAAGAGTTTCTGCAAGTACACCTGTATAAGTACCCGTTCTATTTGTTCCTGAAAAAAGTTCCCCTCCTACACTTGCGTCAATAAGAAATGAAAGTTCAAGATTTTTATACGTCAATGTGTTTGTAACACCGGCTAAATAATCCGGAGTATAATGTCCCAGAACTCTCTTTGTAGGATCAGCTTTTGGCAGTCCATTAGCGCCTACCACTATATTTCCGCTTGCGTCACGCTCATAAGCAGTTCCGTAAAGTGCTCCGTAAGCTTGCCCTACTGATGCCAATACATCTACACCTCCAGAAGTACCAATTGTGTAGTTTTGAATTTGTTTTGCATAGTCAAGAACTTCAACTTTGCTTGTATTCTTTGAATAATTTGCACCAATATTCCATTTGAAATCCTGAGTTTGAACAGGAGTTCCGTCAAATTGAATTTCTATACCATTATTATTTACTTTACCTGCATTGATTAATTGCGAATTATAACCACTTCCTGCCGTTGTTTTAATCTCTAAAATCTGATCAAAACTATTTGTGTTATAATAAGCAACATCAAAATGAAGTCTGTTTTTAAAGAAAGAAGCTTCTAAACCAACTTCTGTAGAACGTGTTGTTTCCGGTTTCAGGTTTTCGTTAAGTTTCTTTTGTGAAGAAGTTTGAATTGGATTTCCGTCAAATGCCGTTTTAAAATCATAAACTGTAGACAATTGATACGGATCTGCATCGTTACCTACTTCAGACCATCCACCACGAACCTTTAAAAAATCAAGTGTATTGCTTTTTAGATTCAAGGCTTCAGATAAGATCAAACTACCATTAACAGATGGGTAAAAATAAGAACGGTTACTGCTTGGCAATGTTGATGACCAGTCATTACGAGCCGTAAGATTTAAATAAGCATAATTTTTATAACCCAATTGTGCCGATGCGTATGCGCTATAAACTCTCAATCTTGATAATGAGTTTGATGACGTTAACGGATCTCTTGAATTAGTCAATGTATATAAATCAGGCACGGCTAAACGAGGTGCTTTTTGATAATTATTTGCATCACTGTGATTACGAATATTGAAACCCGCAAGAGCATCTACGGTAAAATCATCATTCAATTTTTTAGTATAAGTAAAAATACCTTCCGTATTTTGTTCGTTTACAGTATAAGCGTCTTCGGCATATGATCCAAAAGGAGTTCCGTTTGTACCATATTTAATCTCGTATTTTCTACGATCATTGTAATAATCAACTCCTGTACGGAATCTAAAATTAAGTCCTTCGGCAAGTTTTGCATCTAATTGGACATCCCCAATAAAACGGTTACGTTGCTGACTTGTAGTATTGTAATAAGCATTCCAATACGGATTGCTGTAATAGCTATTGTTCCAGTTAACGTCTCTGTTATTTCTAAGCTGATTAACATCAACCTGGCGCCCGAACCAAAGAAACTGAAGCATAACTCCCGCAGCACGGTTTCCTGTTGGACCACCCGGAAGAGCCGGAGCATCAGTAACAATATAATTCCCTGTTACACCTACTTTTACATTTTTAGATATTTGATAATTAGTGTTAATAGTAAAGTTGGTTTTGTTTACTTCACTGTTAGGCACTGTTCCTGTTTGTTTTTGATTGTTTACTCCCAAACGGAAATCTGATTTATCATCTGATTTGGCAATAGAAATACTATTATCAAAAGTAAGACCTGTATTAAAAAAGTCTTTTACATTATCAGGATGTGCCACAAACGGAACTGCAACACCATTCGAATTAAATTGAGGAATAAGTCGACCATCTAATTTAGGTCCCCAGCTTTCATCAACTCCATCATTAACTCCGCCACCTTTACCATCTACATAACTGAATTTTCCGTTTGATCCTTGTCCAAATGAATTTTGAAAACTAGGCAATGTAGCTACCTGAGAAATTGTGATTCCTGAATTAAAGGTAATACCAAGTCCTTTTTGACTTTTACCGGATTTTGTAGTAATCAAAACAACACCATGCGCCGCACGCGATCCATAAAGAGCTGCGGCATTTGGACCTTTTAGCACTGTTAATGTTTCAATATCATTCGGATTTAAATCGGCAACCGCATTTTTGAAATCGCGGGAAGCTGCGGCTCCACCAGCACTGCTTAACTGCGAGTTATCAACAGGAACTCCATCTACCACAAATAATGGCTGGTTATTTCCCGCTATCGAAGTTTCTCCACGAATAATAATACGGGATGATCCCATATCTCCCTGTGAATTGGTAATACGTACACCTGCTAATTTACCGGTAAGACTATTAAGAAAATTTGTTTCCTTTGTTTCAGCCAAATCCTTATTTTTAAGAGATTGAGTAGTATAACCTAAAGATTTCTTTTCTTTTGAAATACCAAGAGCCGTAACTACTACCTCTGATAATGCATTTTGTTCCTGGGTAAGATCAATAACAATTGAATTTTGATTTGCTGTAATCTCTGCTTTTTTATATCCCAAATAACTTACGATAAGAGTATACGGCAATTTTTGTCCAGTCTGGAAAAAAAACTTCCCGTCAAAATCTGTAATAACGCCGTGTGTAGTACCTTTAATGTTTATTGAAGCGCCAATAATAGGCTCTTTTGTTACAGCATCAACTACTGTTCCTTCGAGTTTTGACTGGATTAACGGTTTTGTTTCCTGAGCTTTAACTCCTATGGAAATCAACAAAATACATAATCCTATATATCTATTTAATTTTTTTTTCATTACTTTGTTTTAGTTTAATAATAAGGTGCGCCGAAAATGGATTTTTCTACTATCGCTTTCCTTACAGAGATGTACAATTTCTTTAAGCTTCGCCATTTCTGCTCGAACAGAAATGGTTTTTTTATTTACAACACATTCGTTTTTTCATTTTTATTTTATTTTGGATTATTATTATTTGAATTGATCTCATAAGATTTTGAACCAAAAATTAAGGATCCATCTTATCAAATTATAAGAAATAAAAATTAGAATCATTGACAGCGCCAACTCGCAAGGCATAATTGTCAAACATTTAAGTTCTACTAATTTGGTAGAACAAAAGTAGATTAAAATCTTTATACCCAAAATTTTAAATGTTTTTTTTGTCAAAAAAATGTTAATTAAAGTTTTAGTAAAATTTTAATTAACTTAAAACAAGAACGTTACTAATTATGAGATTTTTTTACCGTGTAAGAATTTTTTCTAAAACAATAGGATTATCGTAGAAAAACAATCGATTTTAAAACCTAAAACTTATAAGAAACCCGCATTATCATTGAATATGATGCTATTTTGAATTCTTTTTATCTCTATTTTGGATAGATTTCTCCCAATAACAGGATGATTTATTTTGTACTTTTTTAAAGCCTATAATTTGAATCTCGTTTTGTCTCTTTTATAATAATATTCTACCATCAGAAAATCTTTTCTAAACTATTTGCAATAAACTAATTATGTAAATAGGAACGATTATTCTATAAATAAAACTTAAGTAACCTTTTTAAATTTGAATATCAGCGTTTTACTAATAATTCAGATATCCTGAATAAACGTAAAGCCTGATATAATAAAATTGCTGAAACGGTCAATACTGCTACCATCAAAAAAGCAGTTATGAGTAAAAAAAATTAAAAAATAATATTATGAATTTAAATGAATTAGAAAACAACCGTCAGGAAAACGGAAATTTTCAGGATGATAACACAAATCAAGGACAGGAAAAGCAATCTGCAGCTGTAGATCATTCCTTTACAAACAATGCAGAACCTGATTATGGAGATGATTTGAATATTAACGAAATTGATACTGAAAATCTGGATAATGAAAATTTGGGTAATGAAACATTTGATGATGAGGAATTAAATAACGAAGGATTTGAGGATGAATTTGATACTGAAGATGATAACGACGAATTTGGTAATGAAGAATTGGATGATGAGGGGCTTGATGACCTGGATAGTGAAGAACGAACTGATAGTAACAGCTCACTATAATTATAAAAAACCGTCACTTTTAGACGGTTTTTTTTATGTGAAAGGTAAATCCTTCTGCTATTTGAAAAGAATAATACTGTAAAACAAAAAACTCCAGGAATCAGGATGATTTTGGAGTTTTAATTTTTGTATGAAAAAATGTTAATGCTATAGCTGCATTTTAAATGTCAGACTCAATATTGAGCCCGTTGGGTGCAATTAAGTTAAAAATACAAACTGTATAAATTAGAACGCGGATAAAACAGATTTGCTTTGCAAAAACGCAGATTTTCGCAATTTTTATATGAAATTTAAAAAAAATCAGTGTAAATCCGCGTCGAAATATATGTTTTTTTTAATTACACTCAACGGGGTAATATTGAATATTATTTAATCTTCTTATTTGTGGTTTTCTTTTTTACGGTATCTGTTTTTAAGTTTTGTGGATCAGAAGGACCAGCATAAGCAGAACCATCTTTAGGACTTGGTCCAGGTCCGGTTCCTGTTCCCGTTCCTTTTACTTCTCCATTTCCAGCTTCTTTAGTTCCTGCATTAATACTTTCGGCACCGGTATTTGCAGCACCTTTGTCTCCAGTACCTCCAATAGCACTTTTACCCGCGGGTCCAGATTGATCTGTAGCTGCAGAATCTGTTGCAGTTTGACTGGTGTCATTTGTTTGTTCTGTCGTGGTAACTTCATCGCTATATCCGTCCTGCTTTTTACATGAAAATAATAGACTTGTAGCAAGGAGACTACAAAGAATTGTTTTATTAAATAGTGCTTTCATAATATTAAATTTTAATTTTTTTCAGCCAGGCTGAAAATTGTTTTTGAATTAATAGTGTTTTATTATATAAATAGGACTTGAATTTTAAGCCTTTATTACAAAAATAAAACTCTGATAACCAAAACACTTATATAATTTTCAATAGTCTTTTATAAGAATCAAATAAATCATGCTAGATAATGAGAAATGGAATCTTAAATGAGACCGTATGAATCCGGAACAAGCATGATAATTTAATAACAAATCAAGATTTTTTTATAAGAAAAATTACTGCTATAGAATTAATTTTGAGATTATTAATCTAATTTAAAAAATGACAATCATGGAAAATTCAAACAATTACACTGCTGAAGATCTTCAAAAATGTCCTTATCATAACCAACAGTTAAGTGCACAAAACAATGATAATGATCGCGAGAACGCTAATACTGGCGATTGGGGAGATTTTGATGAAGATGATGAAGCTGGAACGGATCCGGATCGTAATGAAGGTGGAAATAATAATTCCGGTGGCGCTGGAAGTACAGGAAGTGCTGCGACAAACAGCTAAATTATAACTAAAATACTAACCTAATTTTTACTATAATGAGCGACGATTTAAACAAAAAGGGATCTCAGGACAGGTCGAGAATCAATATAAATGAAGATCACGAGGTAACATATTGGACCAAAAAATTTGGTGTTACTAAAAAACAGCTGGAAGATGCTGTTAAAAAAGCGGGCAGCACGTCTGCTGATGCGGTCGAAAAAGTACTAAAACAATAATAATTACTGTTGCTAATAATCACTTAAAATCGTAGCAATATAGATTTTATAAAATCAGTCAAACAAAAAAAAACCTTCAAAATCGAATGACTTTGAAGGTTTTTAATTTTAAAATATCTTACTATTACATTTCATTCAATTCGTTGAACTCGTGTAAAGATTTTAATGTGTTTTCGTAAAATAAGATTGCTGCGATAAGGTTTCCTTTATCAGAATATGGCATCATCTTTCTTTGAAATTCTACTGTAGTATCTAAGAAAGTTGTAGTACCCAATGCCTGAGCATCTAATACTTTTTTGTGCTCACTATCGTCCGGAATACCTAAATCTGACATAGTAACACCTGGTTTAGTCACCAAAGCGATGTAAGGAAGGGTTTTCACTAAAACTTTAATACGCTCAATGTATAATTCTAAAAGTTCTCCTTTTTGCATACCACTCAATTCTTTTTGATCATGGTATTTGCGGATTAGAGCTGTTGTACTAATAATACTTCTTGGAGCATTTTTTGCTTGTGCTGAAATTGCACCTGTTGTCAAGAAGAAAAGGATACTTAATATAAAAATTTTGCTCTTCATTTTTTTGTGTGTAATTGGTTGTTGATTGGAAACAAAAATATATAAATTAACTTAAATTGCAAGTTTATTGATTTCTTTTTTTTTATTTTTTTTAACATTTCATATTTTATCAATCTTTAAGGCTGTTTAGCAATTACAACTTAATAAGATTTTTTTCCGAATTTATTTGGGAATAATGAAATATTGTTCTTTAAAGGCACTTTACAAATCGGTTTTAGTGTTGCCGGACAAATTAATATTGCCTGTAACGAGTGCCGTATTTTTACCTGGCTGTGAAATTGCATAATTGCTCTTCATATCTTCATCTGACTTGATAATTCTAAAACGTCCGGGATATTTTATCCAGATACTTTTTTTATTGCCATAGTAGTCCATAAAATCTTCACAAACAAAAACCGCATGTGCTGTTGACCAAGCTACCACTCCACAAAATTCGCTTCCGGATTGTCGCTTTAACTTTTGTATTTGTTTGCCTATTTTAAATCCTAGGTATTTATAAATTGTAGGAGTATATACTTCACCGCTTTCAAGATCCTCTAGTGCTCTGTCAAAAGTTGCTTCGCTATCAATAATTTGCTTGTATTTTGCCATCACTGCGTATGTTAATACTGCATAATCTGTTATTGTTTCACTCTCAGGATTGTCTTTTATAAATATAAAACCGGCAGATTCTTTAGCTTTATTTATTTCATCGGGACTTAAATGAAATGAAGCATTATTTTTTAGTGTAATTTTTTGTGAACCGTCATTTATTTTTTCAGTTACAAAAAGATTGTCTAATCCATAAACATTTAAAGCCGCTTTGATAAAAGCAATCGATGAACAATTTGTACGCTCTCCTTGTTTAAAGCTATCAAATATTTTATCTGAACTCAATTGTGAGTACGAATTCGAATAAAAAATTAAAAATATAAATATTGAAGTAACAGATTTCATTGTATTGAGATTTTACAATTATTTCCCAGCTATTTTTTGGGAACATATACATTTTACAAATCTATAAAAATCAACTGATAGTTTTTTTTTTACTTCTTAACTTTTATAAAAAATTACCAACATCGCTAAAAATCAGCTATTTAAAAGCATTATACATTAGTTGGCAGTCATTATTTTCTAAATTCCATCAGATATATCCTGTTAGAAGAAATAAAAACATATAGGTTGTGCTCATCCAAATGGACTAATTATTAGCTTTAAAACGATAAAAATTCTGGATAAAAAATTAACAAGAAGCAATTTAATGTGCTGATTTTTTCTTTATGCTTTCTACAACAACTCCCTAAACCGAAACTAAATTTTTAAGCGCCCCGGCATTGTAACATACTTTTTACCAAATGGTAAATCACAAAAACTCATTTTTTAGTAACTTTCCGCTATGAAAGAATTGATTAATTATATTTTGCAGTTTGGGATTTTAAACCAGCAACAAATAGATTTTATTGAAAATAAAGCAATAGAAGTAGCACTTGAAAAAGACGATTATTTTTCTGAAGCAGGAAAAATTCCAGTTCGTGTAGGCTTTATTTTAGAAGGTGTAATTAGGGGTTGTTACTACAATAATAAAGGAGAAGAAATTACACGTTGCCTTATAAGCGAAAATAGTTTAGTGGTTGATTATCTAAATTTTGAAGCAAACACTTCCTCTACAGAATATCTACAGGCGTGTACAAGTTGTAAACTTATTGTGTTTTTAAAGCAAGACTGGCTGGAACTTTCTCAAACTATTGTGGGTTGGGAAAATATTGCAGGTAAGATGTTTCAAAAATGTCTTTTTCAAAAGTCCAGAAAAGGTCCGGTTATTTCGCAGGATGCTACTACACGATATTTAGAATTCATGCAGAATCATCCATCACTTATTAATCGTATTTCATTGGCTTATATTGCATCTTACTTAGGAGTTACACAACAATCATTGAGCCGAATAAGAAAAAATATTCGGTGATTTCCCTTTTTACCAAATGGTAAATCGTTTCATTTTTATACGATGCAATTTTGCTTTGTTAATTTAAAAAAAATAAAAATGAATACAAAAAAAGAGGAATACTCAAAAGGCAATGAAAACGAAGTCCCTAAATCAGCATTAATAACAGGCGCAAATAAAGGAATAGGTTTTGAAACTGCAAGACAATTGCTTCAAAAAGGATTTTACGTTTATATTGGAACCCGCCATTTAAAAAACGGACTTGTAGCGGTTGAAAAATTAAAATCAGAAGGATTAAACAATGCACAAGCAATACAATTAGATGTAACTGATGACAATTCTGTAAAAACAGCTAGAGAAGAAATTGGAAGAAAAACTCAGGTATTAGATGTTCTTATTAATAATGCAGGCATCAATGGAGGAGCTCCATATACAGCACTTGAAGCAGGAACAGACCAATTTGCGGCAGTTTTTAATACTAACGTATTTGGTGTAGCAAGAGTTACAAAAAATTTTATAGACTTACTGCAAAAATCAACCGAACCACGAATTGTAAATGTAAGCAGCAGTGTTGGTTCTCTTTCGCTGCAAAGCGATCCAGACTGGCAAGCTTATCATTATGCAAAATATGCTGTATATGGTTCGTCAAAAGCCGCTATGAATATGTACACCATTCATTTAGCTTATGAGTTACGAGATACGGCTTTTAAAATAAATGCAGTTTGCCCTGGTTATACAAGAACTGATTTTACCAACCATAACGGTGGAGAAGTTGAAGAAGCTGGAAAACGCATTATAAAATATGCCTTAATCGATCAAAATGGTCCAACAGGCAAATTCTTTAGTGAAGAAAGCAATCCTGAAACTGGTGAAATTTCGTGGTAATAAACGATTACAAATACTGTTAACACTGTAACAGTTTGTATTTTATAACTTTTACAAATTATTATATAACCTTGTATTTCAATATTATAATTAATTTTATTAAAAAATTAAAACGTAGTATTATGAAAACAAATAATCAAACTCCGAACAACAATACAAAAAACGGTTCTGATAATCGAAGTGACATGAGAAAGCATCAATATAAAGATCATGATGAAGTTTTAACAAACGATGAAAATTATGATGTTGACACTCACAAATTTAAAGGCGAACAACCTGATTTTGACGATAAACTGACTAATGAAAAAGAAAAGTAATATCAATTATTAAAAAATGCGCGAATGCTTTTAGTTTTCGCGCATTTTTTTATGCATTAAATAATCAAGTAATAAGTCAGCCAGGTATTCTCAATCACTGCATTTAATTCAAAAGCCTGTAACAAAATTTGCTACAGGCTTTCTTTAAAACATCAAAAAATCAACAAATGGAGATTCCTATCTGCCATTTGTACCGGTCGAATCTGCTTTTACAGTCGAATTTCCTTGTTGTGTTGATCCCGCAGTACCTGAGCCTGTAGAACCTTCTCCGGTTGCACCCGTTGTTCCGTTTCCTACCCCGGTTGTATCTGAATTTGGACCAACACTATCTACAGCAATTTCTGTCGAATCAGTGTTATCTGTGTTGTCTGTTGAGACCGTTTTATCATTTTTACATGAAAAGGCAAAACCCGCAAACATTAATGCCACAACTAATTTTATCTTTAACGCTTTCATAATTAAATTTTTAGAATTTATAATTAAATCTCTTTAATAATTTTGAGAAGTCGGAGCTTTATCCTGAGCATCGTGACCCTCTAATTTTACAAGTTTATTGTAGATGCCAAGTAATAAAAATGGAGCTGCCCACTGCCCCACAAATAAGGCTGTATGCTTTTTGCCTAAGCATTTTAATGTTAATGATGTTCCCATTGCTGCAAGCGATGCATATAAATATACATCTGACGGGATTTTTGATGTTTGCTCTTCAATAGCTTTTGCCGTAGCACCTTCTGTATTTTCGTTTTCTAATAACATATCATTTTTATTTAAAATTAATATTGGAAAATTAAAATATTCAAATGAGGCGTTTTTACAGAATTTACAATTGCTTTTACAACATTACAACACTTAAAATACTGACTATCAAATAGTTTTTTTAAAAAAAAGCAACTTAACTAACTTAAATAATCTGTAAAAGCGGTCTAACCTGCATAGTCACGATATCACATCTTTTAGGTTGCGACAATACAAATAATATACTCATTGCCAGATCATCTGCTTCAAGCATTTCTAATTTTTCTATTTTTTCCCTTTGTTCTTCTTTAGTTCCCGGCTGCATGTCAGACATTACGGCTCCGGGCTCAATAAGGCTTACTTTGATCTCAAGGGGATTTATTTCTTTACGAAGCGAAGATGTAAATCCGCGAATTGCCAATTTTGTTGTTACATAAATTGTGCTTTCTCCACTTTGCGTTTCGGCACTCATGGATCCTACATTGACAATGTGCCCGGATTTTTGAGATTTCATTCTTGAAACCGCTTGTTGCGCAAAATCAATGTAACCTTTTATATTGGTATCAATCACATATTTCCATTCGTCATTAGCACTATCAGTTATACCTTGAGCTGGTAATCCGGCGTTGTTGATTAAAATATCGATACCGCCCATTTCGAGATCTACAATATCAAAAATCATTTTAATATCTTCCTCATTCGTAACATCGGCTGGCGCGCCAAATAATGCTGCATCCGGATATTTTGCAGTAATTTCTTCAAAAGTTGCATCAAAATCTT
The DNA here is from genome assembly GCF_018380615.1 of Flavobacterium psychroterrae. Taxonomy (GTDB): domain Bacteria; phylum Bacteroidota; class Bacteroidia; order Flavobacteriales; family Flavobacteriaceae; genus Flavobacterium; species Flavobacterium psychroterrae. The sequence continues at coordinate 41,619 of NZ_JAGYVZ010000009.1, forward strand.
CTTGGTCCCTTCCAAAAATTAGTACGCGCGCACCAAGAGAAATTAATAATTCGGCTGTCGCTTTTCCTATTCCAGTTGTTCCTCCGGTTATAACAATATTTTTTTGTTTGATATTTGATCCAAAGTATTCATTCAAATTTTTCATAAATATTAATTTTAGTGGTAAATAAAACACCTTTTAAAAAGTGTCATTTCTTGTATATGGTTCATCATTATTTCAGCTAACTTTTAAACTATTTTCAGTTTTAATTTTAGAATATTTTCTAATTAAAAATCAGGAAATGTCGTTTACCAAACTATCTTAACCTGACTGTTTCCTGCTACTTGATAATGTAAAACGCTTGTATCAGAAAATAAAAATTCAATCTCTTTTTTATTTTGGGTAACTTTTACATTTTTCGGAATTTTATTTGGATAAATAATCTTAACGTTCCCGCAAAATTCCTCACTTCCCAACATTCTAAATGTGATTGCGCTTTTAACTTTTCTAAAACCCACTATAGGATAATCTGAAAATACTACAAAATCTTCCCCGTTAACCTTGCAGTATTGGCGCGGCACAACACCAAAAGCTACACCGCCGCCATAAACCTCCTGCCCTACCTGACCGCTTTTTTCCCAACCGGTATAGAGATCTTCAAGCGGAATCCATAGTTTAGGTTGAATTTCTCCTGTTTTCACATCGTCAGACAGCATATCTTCCGGCAGTTTTGACGGATAGTAATATGACATTCTGCTAAGCGCATATTTTATAAATTCCGGCAGTAAGATTTTTAATGCCGGCAGGATTTCAACATCCTCTGCTTTTATCATGTATTCCCTCAATTTGGCATACACCTCATGTTCTTCATATACTGCACTGTAAGGCGCATCATTAAGAGGAAATAAGGAAAAATAATTGGGATAATTTTTACCAAAACCATATTGGCAATCCCATATCTGCATATTCTTAAATAATCCGGCAAGACAGGCATAACTCAAATCGAGATACATTTTTTTGCCCGTAATTTTATAAAGGTCTAAAAGTGCTCCTGCAGAAAAAGCGGTGTTATTGGCTTGATAGAAAATATCAAAACCCCGACCAGTAAGTTTTTTAACAGCTTTTTTAGCTTCACGCAGATAAAGTTCATCCTTTGTCAAATCATAAACAAGCAGCATTAAATGGGCATAGGAACCAGGTACGTCATGTTCGCCGCCTTGCCCCGGAACAGTTTCCTTTTTAATAACCTCTAGCGTATCCATTTTATAAAAAACAGGCCACTCATAATCAAAATGACGTGCTACTTTTATAGCAAACTGAATTGAATCCAGCAATAATTTTTCGGCAATTTTTTCACCTTTTAAGGCAAGTCTGGCTAGATTCATTAACGGATGATGCAAATACCAGGAATCCATCACCATTTTCTCTTTTTGTTCCTCAGATCCGTCAAGTTTGTCCTGTAAGGCAGGAAGCCATCGGTTTACAGTTTTAATTTCAGGATCATAAAAAGCCGAAATTCCTTTTTGCAAATCATCAAAAAGCGGGTGTTTTTCACCAGTCCACTCCATATATTCCTTCAAAGGCACTAACATAGCCAGCTGTACCATGATCTCTGCCGGAGTATCATAATCGCACAAATACGCATTTAGATATTGAAAACCATTAGTTTGTGTCCAGCAGCCTTTATTATGATAAATATCTTGCTGACATTTTTGCGCAATCTCAGGCCATTTATGATATTCGGTTTCCGGATGCGGAAGCAATTTATATATTTCTGCCAAATGATTTAAAAATTCGTGGGTAACCTGTATATCATCTTCCATAATTTGTTCCGAAAATAATACATAAGCATCTGACAGTATAAAATCCTGATCTGCCGGCAAAGGCTTATTTTCAGTCAATGGTAATCGAAATCCTATTTCAGGCCAGTCTCCTCCTACTGTTTCAGCCAGCGAAGTTTCGGTAGCTTCACAATATGAGCTCATGGAACCCAAATTCTGAAAGTAAAAAACAGATCCCGTTTTAGGTTTTGTCATACTCAGATAAAGTAAACCTGAGCGCGCTCCTATTTGATGTGTATGGATGTTTCCAAAGGTGTTTTCTACATTTCCCTTTTCTGTTAATGGCAAAATATCACGTGGCCAGAACGGAATCATTATTGGAAAATCTGCTTTGAAAGATGTTTTATAATGCAATATTGGCGACAAATCATTTGGGAAATCAATTGTTACCTCATATTTTCCAATTCTTGTTGACAAATTAATTACGGTTGTCTGGTCGTCATCAAATAAATTAGTTATTTCAAAACAACTGTTCAAACCAAAAGCTGCCCTAAAAGCCATTTTTCCCTGATTGGGCCATAATGCAACAATCCATAACGAATCGCCGGTATTGTATAATTGAAAGATATAATTACGGAATTTTTTCTCCCATAATACCATACTGTTTTCCAGATCAGACTGCACTGTTGCAGTCCATGGTGAAATTGATTGCATGTGTTATCTAATTTAATGGATTAATTTTCAACTTATTTTCTTTTTAATAAGCGCCGCTGCACAATCTGCCGCTTTTAAAACAATTTCTTCAGGATTACCTGAAAATACTTCTCTGTGACTAATGTTTCCTAAAGGTGTTATGATATAAAAGAAAATGGTTCCTACCGGTTTTTCCTTAGTTTCGCTGCCTCCCGCAGTGGTAAGACCGGTAAGTGCAACAGTTATTTTTGAATTAAAAAACTGTGCTGTTTGTTGCGCAAGAACCTGTGTAACCTGCATTGATTCAGGCGTGAATTCCTTAATAAGATAATGAGGAACTTTCAGTATCTGTTCTTTTACAAAAACTTCATAACACACAATTCCTCCTCTTAAAATTTGTCCGGATTGTGGTGTTAAAGAAAATTCGGCACTAAGTCTTCCTGCCGATGCGCTTTCTGCAAAGGCAATATTCCAGCCCTTTTGTGCAATAAGTTTACTGCATTCTGTAATAATTTCTGATGGCATAATTTCGCTTTTTAAGATCTAATACTATTCTCCGGTTTCACTATTTGGTGCGTCAACAGGTTTAGATTGTGAGGAACCAATTTGTCGAAAATAAATAGACAGAATAACTATGGCAAAAACAGATAAAAACTCACTCTGCCAATTTTGAAATGATTCAAACCAAAATCTTGAATCTCCCATATAATTCAAAGCAGTTTCTAATGGATGTCCTTTTAAGGATAGCTGCTCGTTTTCATCTTTTAAACTTCCATAAAAATGTAAAATAAACGAGATAAAAAACAATAAGAAAAGAATAATTGATAAGGAATGTTTATAAACGGTTAAAATAAATCCTCCTTTTTTAACCGGCCAAGGCACATTTTTACGATTTGCAGATGGTTCTCTGTCAACTTCTTCCTCTTTATCAAAATTCTTAGATTCTGATGAGCCTTTTTGTTGTAAAAAAATAGTCAGTACAACAAACAGTGCCATTTGTAAAAATTCGCTTTCCCAATTCTCAAAAGTCGATTGTATAAAATGACCTGTACTGAAATAGGATAAAAACGATATTGCACCGACACCATCATCGAGCAGTTCTTTATTATGCTCTTTAAATCCAAAAAATGTTTGTGCGCCTAATGCTGCTACAAACAGTAAAAAAAAAGTAATAGAAAGACTGTTGTTGCGTACAAATTTTTTCATGATCTTGTTTTTGATAAATACAAATTTGTAATCTTAAAACGACTTTTATTTACATCATTATTCTTAGATTTTATAAAATTCCATCTTAATTCAATTTTACATTCTAAAATCAAAGGATTCTCACATTATTGAAAATCAATTATTAATAATGAAAATTGCATAAACGTTACTAATTATTATATAAATTTAGTCCGTTAATAATGTCTTTCTTTATAAGATGGATTATTGTAAGATTTTAAGACTAAAAATTTGAAAATAATTCTCTTTAAAAAGTCAAATAAACAGCAACATTATGAGTGATATAGCACGTCGTTTTCCTGAAAATCCCTTACTGATGCCCAAAGATTTACATGCAAGCACAGATGATTTACAAATTATAAGTCTTTTAAATCCTGGTGTATTTGAATTTGAAGGTAAAATTTGGCTATTAGTTCGCGTTGCCGAATGTATTGCCCAAAAAGAAGGTGTTATTTTTTTTCCTGTAATTAATGCATTGGGCAAAGTAGAAATTATTGAAATCCCCTTAAACGATCCGGATCTGGTAACAAACGACGCCAGGATTGTGCAATATAAAGGACTGGATTATCTTACTACACTTTCGCATTTACGCTTATTGTGCAGTGATGACGGAATCAATTTTCAGGAACCAAAACAAAATTCTATCCTGACAGGTTTGGGAAACCTGGAACAATTTGGTATTGAAGATTGCCGTGTTAGTAAATTAGATGATACATATTACCTTACTTATACAGCAGTTTCAGAAAACGGTGTTGGGGTAGGTTTAAGAACTACAAAAGACTGGAAAAATTTTGACGCAAAAGGTATGATTTTCCCACCTCATAATAAGGATTGTGCTATTTTTGAAGAAAAGATAAAGGGCAAATTTTATGCTTTACATCGTCCGTCGAGTCCACAAATTGGCGGTAATTTTATCTGGCTGGCAGAATCAAATGACGGAATTCACTGGGGGAATCATCAATGTATCATAAAATCTCGTCCCGGTCTATGGGATAGTGCAAGAGTTGGCGCAGGCGCAGCTCCGATAAAAACAGAAAAAGGATGGCTGGAAATTTATCATGGCGCAAATGCAGAACATCAATATTGCCTGGGAGCTTTCCTGATGGATCTTGAGGATCCATCAAAAATTATTGCCAGAACTGTAGAACCTATAATGCGACCTCAGGAAAATTATGAGCTAAGCGGTTTCTTTGGCTATGTTGTTTTTACAAACGGACATGTAGTTAACGGTGATAAACTAACCGTTTATTATGGAGCGGCAGATGAATTTGTTTGTGGCGCTTATTTCTCTATAAATGAAATTTTATCATGTCTCGAATTCGTTGGTAATAAGTGATTTACTTATTTATCACGCTTACAATCAAAACGTTATAATCATGTAATAATGTTATTGTAATTATATAATTTTTTGATAATCCCGAAAACTAAATTTGGATATCTGAAAAAAATATAATTTATAATAAGCATTATAAAATTAATTTTTCAGGTTTAATAAACCAATAATATAAATATATTATGAAAAATTTACAAGATGAAAAACAACGTGATTTGTCGATCAACAAATCAGATGGAACTAACAAATTTTTGACTACTGATCAGGGCGTTAAAATCAATGATGACAATAATTCCCTGAAAGCCGGTGAACGTGGTCCTTCACTCCTTGAAGACTTTATTTTACGCGAAAAGATTACGCATTTTGATCATGAGCGCATACCGGAAAGAATAGTGCATGCAAGAGGTTCCGGAGCGCATGGTTTTTTTGAAGTAACCAATCCAATTCCGGAATTAACCAAAGCAGGATTTTTGCAAGAGGCAGGACTTAAAACTCCGGTTTTTACCAGATTTTCTACTGTAGCAGGCTCAAGAGGTTCTACCGATTTAGCGCGTGATGTGCGCGGATTTTCTGTAAAATTTTATACTCAGGAAGGAATCTACGATTTAGTAGGAAATAATATTCCGGTATTCTTTATTCAGGATGCTTCAAAATTTCCTGATCTGATTCATGCAGTTAAACCTGAACCGCACAACGAAATACCACAAGCAGCATCTGCACACGATACATTTTGGGATTTTATTTCCCTAATGCCAGAATCCATGCACATGATTATGTGGGTAATGTCTGATCGTGCCATTCCAAGAAGCTATCGTATGATGGAAGGATTTGGAGTACATACTTTTAGATTAATAAATGAAGCAGGAGAATCTACCTTTGTAAAATTTCACTGGAAACCAAAATTAGGTACTCACGCTGTTGCCTGGGATGAAGCGCAAAAAATTTCAGGAAAAAACCCAGACTTTCACAGAGAAGATTTATGGGAAGCCATCGAAATGGGGAATTTCCCGGAATGGGAACTTGGAGTACAAATAATTCCTGCTGAAGATGAAAACAAATATGAATTTGATTTACTGGATCCAACTAAATTGGTTCCCGAAGAATTAGTTCCGGTTACTATTGTGGGACGAATGGTTCTGAACAGAAATCCAGATAATTTCTTTGCAGAAACGGAGCAAATTGCTTTTCACCCCGGACATGTTGTGCCAGGAATCGATTTCTCAAATGACCCATTATTACAAGGACGTTTATTCTCGTATACCGATACTCAATTGTCAAGATTAGGAAGCCCTAATTTTCATGAAATTCCAATTAACAGAAGTGTAGCGCCGGTTCACAACAACCAACGTGACGGACATATGCGCCAGGAAATTAATGTAGGACGTGTGAGTTATCACCCTAATTCACTTGGCGGAGGCTGTCCTTATCAGGCAAAAATCAGCGAAGGCGGTTTTTCAAGCTTTGAAGAGCGTATTGATGCCCATAAAATCAGAGAAAGAAGTGAAAGTTTTAACGATCATTTTGGTCAGGCAAAATTATTTTTCAACAGCCAGACAGCAACAGAAAAAAGCCATATCGTAAAAGCACTTCGCTTTGAACTTGGAAAAGTAGAAACCACAGCTATTCGTTTAAGAATGTTGGGGCTTTTATCACAAGTTGATACAGAACTGGCAGAAAAAGTAGCTATAGGACTTGGTGCTACGGTTCCGCCAGTATTAGAAACTCCACTTAATCATGGCGTTTCACCGGAAAACCTGGAGGAAGGTAAACATGAGCCGCAAACTGTAGATCAGTCTGTAGCATCCTCTGATGCTTTGACCATGCTTAAAAACCCGACTAACTCCCCTACTATCGCATCTAGAAAAGTAGCTGTTATATGTGCAGATGGTGTATCTGAAGCCAGTGTTATGAATATTAAAAGTGCCCTTTTAAAAGAAGATGCAAAAGGCTGTATAATTGCGCCACATCTGGGATCTGTACTTACAGACAGTGACGGTGCCATTCATGTTGATTTTAGTTTTCTAACTGCATCATCAGTATTATTTGATGCTGTTTACGTAGCTGATGGTTTAGGTGTTAAAGTACTTATTGACAATGATGATGTAAATGAATTCCTGACAGATGCCTATAAACACTGTAAAGTAATTGGTGCTGATGGTCAAGCAATAAGCGTAATAAATGCCGCTCCTTTTGCAGCAAAAATTACTAATGAAGACGAAGGAATTATATTATCCGGAGATGCAGCGTCTCAAGAATTTGCACAAGAATTCATTACAGCTATGGGAAAACACCGTATCTGGGATCGTGAAAAAAACTTATACAACTAATACATAAAATCAAACCTTATGAAAAATTCAGAAAAACCAAGCGCAACAAAAGCCGCCAATACTAACGGTAGCGTTCCTAATAATGCTAGCGCAATTGTAGAACCTGCAAGCGATGCTGCGACAGAATTAAGAGGATTGTTTATTGACAGCCTTAAAGATATTTACTGGGCAGAAAATGCTTTAGTTGGCGCTTTGCCTAAAATGGCTGCCAATGCAACTTCTGCAAGTCTTGCGAGTGCTATTAAAGAACATCATGCAGTTACACAAAACCAAATAGCACGTTTAGAGCAGGTATTTGATATTGTTGGAGAAAAAGCTGAAGGCAAAAAATGCGAAGCAATGGCGGGACTTTTAAAAGAAGGTGACAGTATTCTGGAAGAAACTGTTCCCGGAGCAGTTCGCGATGCAGGTATTATAGCGGCTTCACAAAAAATTGAACATTATGAAATTGCTACTTACGGCACACTGGTTGCCTTTGCAAAAACACTTGGTGAAAATGATGCAGCAAAATTATTGACACAAACTCTTGCCGAAGAAAAAGAGGCTGATTGTTTGCTAAATGATGTAGCGCTAAACGCTGTGAATATTGTAGCGGCAGAATAATTATTAAAAATGCTTTCACATTAATTTCAATAAAAAACATCTGTATTAGCTACAGATGTTTTTTCATTATTTACAAAATATAAATGTATAAAGAAGCTTTGCCCCCACTTATAAATAATTCTAGCAGGATATTAATTCTGGGAACAATGCCTGGCGATCAATCTATTGCCAAACAGGAATATTATGGCAATAAAGGCAATCATTTCTGGCGAATTATGTTCACGATTTTTAATCAGGATTATAGTTTACTATATGATGATCGCAAGGATTTATTAAAGGCTCATAAAGTTGCTTTATGGAATGTGCTTGCAAATTGTATGAGAATTGGTAGCAGCGATTCTAAAATTAAAGACGAAAAAGTCAATGATTTTGAGAGTTTTCATCTTCAATACCCTGATATAAAATACATCTTTTTCGAAAGTAAATCAGCGTCAAAATATTATCAGAAATATGTAAAACCAAGAGAAGATATTTCCTATTTCATTATGCCATCCACAAGTGGATTGAACGCGGGAATTCCGCTTTCTGAAAAAATTGATTGTTGGAGAAAATTAGCCGAAGTATCGGGAATTTAGAGAAGTATTTGTGTCAATAGGTTTAGTCCCTACGGGACATTATTTTCTTTGGCGCATTTTTTTTCTACCAATATTTAATCCCTACGGGATAATTTTTTGAATTAAATATAACAATAATACCCCCCGTATAGATTATATATTGATGTATTATTATCACGTAGGGCTTAAATATTGTAAAAAGAAATGCATAAAAATCAACATTACGAAATTATCCCGTAGGGATTAAATATTGGTAGATAAAAAAATCAACACCACATAATTGTCTCGTAGGGATTATATATTGGTAGATAAAAAAAAAGCATCACGAAATTATCCCGTAGGGATTAAATATTGGTAGATAAAAAAATTAACACCACACAATTGTCCCGTAGGGACTACATATTGGTAGATAAAAAAAAGCATCGCGAAATTTATCCCGTAGGGATTAAATATTGGTAGATAAAAAAATTAACACCACACAATTGTCCCGTAGGGACTACATATTGGTAGATAAAAAAATCAACGCCACACAATTGTCCCGTAGGGACTACATATTGGTAGATAAAAAAAAGGCATCGCGAAATTATCCCGTAGGGATTAAATATTGGTAGATAAAAAATCAACGCCACACAATTGTCCCGTAGGGACTATATATTGGTAGATAAAAAAACAGCATCGCGAAATTATCCCGTAGGGATTAAATATTGGTAGATAAAAAATTAACATCAAAACAATTGTCCCGTAGGGACTACATATTGGTAAAAAAACAAATTCCCAACCTATTTGTCCCGTAGGGACTACACATTTTAATAATTATTATCAATCACTATTTCCATTTTAAAAAACTGTCTTTTTTCAAAAAATTACTTTAAAAAAAATTACACGCCATGAAACTCAAAATTATGAATATAATCAACAAATGTCTCGCTGTTATAATTATGGGAATATCCTATATGGGTTCCGCACAACAAATACAAACCGACCGTCCTAACGAAACCGAAAATCCAGGTACAATAACTCCGCATCGTCTACAGGTCGAAACCGGATTTTCCTTTGAAAAAGAAGATGACCAAAAAACGTTTAATATTCCTGAGATCGTTTTTAGATACGGAGTCTTCAAAAATGCCGAAATCAGGGTTGAAACTGCACTTAAAGTTTTGAATCAGGAAAATACAGATAATCAATTTGGAATTGAGCCTGTTAAGATTGGTGCAAAATATCATATTTTAGATCATAAAGGAGTCGCAATTCCGGATCTTGCTTTGCTTGCGCGTGTCAGTATTCCGTGGATGGCAGACAACGCTTATAAGGAAGAAAAGTACAGTCCGGAAATAAGATTGCTTGCTCAAAATACGCTATCAAAAACATGGCATTTGGGTTATAATCTAGGTATTGAATGGCTGCCGGAAAATTTACATCCGGAATATATTTACACACTTTCTGCAGATCATTCTCTTTCAAAAAAATGCAAAGTTTTTGTAGAAGCTTATGGTTTTACCGAGGCACATCATCATGCTGATAATAGCGCCGATGCAGGAGTTTTGTTTGTAATTACACAAAACTTACAATTAGATTTTATGGCAGGAACGGGAATCATGCATTCTCCTTCAAAAAAATTCGCAGAAATTGGTGTTTCACTTAGAATATAAAATGTTTTGTAATTTTTCTTCTTTTCATTGTGTTGTTTTTTTTCTCGCAGATTTAGCAGATCTGGCAGATTTTTGATTTCTATACTAACTATCTGATAATTATAGAATTATTATTGATAATCGTATAAATAATCCGTGTTGTACTCTGCTAGATTTGTATTTGTAAATAAGCTAATCAGTTACAGTTTTCAATTCCAAAACACTATACTGAAAACTGAAACTGAAAAAAGTAATCAGTCGCAGTCGCAGTTTTTAGTTATGAAGCGGAGACTGAAAAAAGTAATCAGTCGCAGTTTTCAGTTATGAAACGGAGACTGAAAACTGAGACTGAACACTGAGACTGAACACTGAGACTGAACACTGAGACCGAGACTGAAAACAAAAACAAAAACAAAAAAATGGACACATCATACCACAAAAATAGTACGGCAACAAGCGCAAGAGCTTCTGACAAGAAAATGGACTCAAAAACAACATCTGCACGAAGCAACGAAAAATCACATATTGAAACTAAGAAAACGATACAAACTCAAAAATAATATTTAAAAAAATCTCTATTATGACAGCAGAAAATAATGAATTTTACGGACAGGAAAATCGTGATTTCAACACTTCAGACCATAAAAGTAATGATCTAAATGCAAACCCTTACGATTCTGAAAATCTGGATAATGAATCAGATAGTGAATTGAAAGATATAACAGAACAAGACATTGAAAATGATCTTAGAAACAATGACCCTTCTGAAGGATTTGAAACTGAAATTGATTCTCCGGACAATGACGAATTCGAAAGTGATAAATTTGAAACTAACGAATTAGATCAGGATAATTCGGTTAATAAGGAATTCGAAATTGGCGAACTTAGTAACGAAGAAATTAAGAATGATGAGCTTACACAGAATGAAATAGATAATAATAAATTCAAAAACGATGAATTTGGTCAGGGAAATTTCTAATTCTATCGTATATCTTCCCTTCATACAAAGAAAAGACCGTTAGCAATAACGGTTTTTTTTATTGCTGATTTTTAAATAATCAGGATAAAAAAATCCTGTGCAATTATCTTCAAAAAATTAGTCGTCAATTTTTTAAAACCATAGACTTTTCACCTTTAAACAATTTAAAATCAACACCTAACAAAAATGTAATTTTGTAACAAAGCCCCATAATTATATAAATTTCTTACGATTATGCGATATACATTTGGCTCAATAAAGTGACAAAAACCCCGTACACTTTTAAATTTTTCAATCACATATTTAGTAATATAAATTAAAAAATCATTGCCATGCTAACAAATTTACGCCCAGAGCAAAAAAACAAATTAGACGTTCCGGATTTCAACAAAAACAATGCTGTTAATGGATATCCAACAGCGCAAAAATATGACATGGTCGTTTTCTGTCATCTTAGATGGCAGTTTGTCTACCAGCGTCCACAGCATTTGATTAGCCGATTGTCTAAAAATGCAAAAATTTTATTAATCGAAGAACCAATAGGTTACGACAATCATGATGAAAGTTCCGGTAATTTATTGGTTATCAATGAAAACCTTCATATTCTACAGCCTAAAGTGAAAGATATTGAAGCTATTTCGATAATACTTCCTGAATATATCAGTAATCTGAATCCATCTGTTGGCTGGTTTTATTCGGCATCATTTAGTCCTTTATTAGAAGTTTTTGATTTTGAAACCGTAGTTTTTGACTGCATGGATGAATTAACTTTATTTAAGGGAGCGCCAAAACAATTAATAGATCAGGAAAAATACCTTATGGCAAATGCTGATATTGTTTTTACAGGCGGAAAATCTTTATATGAATCCAAAAAGCAACATCATGATAATGTGTATTGTTTTCCGAGTTCTGTAGATCAGCCTCATTTTGCACAAGCACTTAACGGAATAGAAGTTCCGGCGGATATTGCGAATTTACAAGCTCCTGTTGTGGGATATTTTGGCGTAATCGATGAGAGAATTGATCTTGAATTATTACATGAAACTGCTAAAAAATTGCCTAATGTTTCCTTTGTAATGATTGGTCCATTGGCTAAAATTGATCAGTCAGATTTGCCTGTTGAAGATAACATTTACTATTTAGGAATGAGATCTTACAATGAACTTCCTAACTATCTAAAAGGTTTTGATATAGCGATGATGCCTTTTGCTATTAATGACGCGACAAAATATATCAGTCCAACTAAAACACTGGAATATATGGCGGCGGGAAAACCAATAATTTCTACAAAAATTACTGATGTGGTTCGCGATTACAGCATTTGTGTAAATCTTGTTGAAACTGCCGATGAATTTTGCGAAGCCATCACTTATTTGTTTGACAAAAGAGACCAGCTTTCTATGGAACTGGAATATTTTGACATTCTTAAAAATACCTCATGGGATGCTACGGCAAATAAAATGGAGTCTATCATTAAAACTTTTGCACAATGAAAAATATAGACATTTTAATTATCGGCGCAGGAATTTCCGGAGCCGTTCTTGCCGAAAGATATGCTTCAATAGGGAAACGTGTTTTGATTATAGAAAAACGAAATCATATTGCGGGAAACTGCTACGATTATATTGACGAAAACGGAATTTTGGTTTCTAAATACGGTGCTCATTTGTTTCATACTAATGAAGAATCGGTTTGGAAATATGTCAATCAATTCTCAAACTGGTATCCGTGGGAACACAAAGTTGTGGCTCGCGTTGATGATAAAACCGTTCCAATTCCTGTAAATATTACTACAGTTAATAGACTTTTTGACACCAATATCAATTCTGAAGAAGAAATGAAAAACTGGCTGGAGGAAAACCGAATCGCAATTGAATCTCCTTCTAACGGTGAAGAAGCAGTTTTAAATCGTGTTGGTCCCGTATTGTATGAAAAAATGTTCAAACATTATACTAAAAAACAATGGGATAAATATCCGGCTGAACTTGATGCTTCGGTTTTAAACCGAATTCCAGTACGCTATAATTACGACGATCGTTATTTTTCTGATACTTATCAGGCATTGCCGGAGGGCGGTTATACGAAGCTTTTTGAAAATATCCTGAAAAATCCCAATATAGAAATACTTTTAGAAACTGATTATTTTGATGTTAAGGATCAATATAAAGGGTATGAAAAACTGTTTTATACCGGACCTGTTGATCGCTTTTTTGACTTTAAACACAGTCTTACCGAAAAGCTGGAATACCGTTCTATAAATTTTGTGAGCGAAACTGTTGAAGCTGAATATTTTCAGGAAAACTCGGTTGTAAATTATCCGGGAACTGAGGTCGATTTTACCCGAATTATCGAATACAAACATTTCGGAAATCAGAAATCAGATAAAACCACGGTTGTATGCGAATTTACTGTTGATGATGGCGAACCATATTATCCGGTTCCGAACCCTCGTAACGAAGAAATTTATGCGCGTTATAAAACCGAAGCGGATCAACTTGTAGATGTTCATTTTGTGGGCAGACTCGCCAATTATAAATATTTTAATATGGATCAGGCTTTTAAAAATGCTTTGGATCTTTTTGAAACTCTGGAAAACAAAGACAAGACCAATTATAAAACAGCCGGTTAAATGAAAATTTTCAACACTTTTTTCATCGGTGGTTATGAATGTGCGGATCATATTAATCGCTCCGGCGAAAGAATCAATCTTTTGCAGGAAACGCAACACGATATCAGGATTACAGAGGATTATGAGGCACTTTGCGCACTTGGTATAAAAACCGTTCGCGAAGGAATTTGCTGGAGCAATGTCGAAAAATCAGCGGGGATTTTTGATTTCTCCGAAGTTTATAATCGGATGAAAGCTGCGGAAACTTTTGGGATTCAGCAAATTTGGGATCTGATTCATTTTGGCTATCCCGATGGTTTATATCCCACGCATCCACATTTTTGCAATAGGTTTACCGCTTTATGTCAGGCGTTTGCAACATTTTATAATGCAAATTCAACACAGGATTTGTGTGTCGTACCTATTAATGAAATAAGTTTTCTTTCGTGGCATTCCGGAGATGTTCGCGGTACGGTTCCTTTTGCAGTAAACAGCGGCTGGGATATTAAATACCATTTGTGCAAGGCTGCTATATTAGGAATCAAAACCGTGAAAGAGACTGATCCTAATTGTGTTATCGTATTGGTGGAACCATTGGTAAAAATTCATTGTGATCAAAACACAACTGAGGAACGTGTAGATGAACTAAACTCACATCAATTTCAGGCGATGGATATTATTGCGGGCAGAATGTGTCCGGAACTTGGCGGATCTGAAGATTATCTGGATATTCTGGGCTTCAATTATTACTGGAATTGCCAATGGAGAGGAAACGGCGAAACGCTCGACTGGCCTGAAACAGTAGCATTAAGAACACCTCTATCTGACTTACTTCAAATTGCTTACGAAAGATATCGCAAACCTATTTTTCTTTCTGAAACGGGACATTTTGGATCAGGACGTGTTGAATGGATCGAAGAAATTACATCAGAATGCCTGATAGCCAGAGAAAACGGTGTCGATTTTAACGGAATATGTATTTATCCCGTTACTGACAGACCAGATTGGGATGATCTGACAAGTTACAGCAATTGCGGTATTTGGGATCTGGACGCTGCGGGAAACAGAATTCCAACGCAGGAATATATTGACGCCGTTATGAATGCCCAAACCCAATTTAGAAATCCGGGGAAAATCATGGATTTCTTTCTGAATTTATTCAAATAATATAATAATAAACTAAATGAAAGTCATAAAAACAAAAATCGGAATTACATTTAGCGCTTTTGATTTGCTTCACGCCGGACATGTAAGAATGCTGGAGGAAGCAAAATCATATTGTGACTATTTAATAGTGGGATTACAAACTGACCCAACAATCGACAGACCTGAAAAAAACAAACCTACACAATCTGTCGTAGAAAGATATATTCAGCTAAAAGCCTGCAAATTTGTCGATGAAATTATTCCTTATGCTACTGAACAGGATCTTGAAGATATACTTCAGGCTTTGCCCATCAACGTAAGGATATTAGGCGATGAATATAAAAATTTGAATTTTACTGGACGTGAATATTGTGAGAAAATGAAAATTCAACTTGTGTTTAACAAACGTAATCACAGGTTTTCAAGCAGTGGTTTAAGAAAAGAGGTTTATCAATGTGAATGTCTGAAAATTGTGAATGACTAAATAATCATAAAACCGAATGATAGCATTTTAGTGATTTAAATTTTCATCGCATTATTATTGAATTTGAGTGATAATTACATAATGATTACAACAAATTATATAAGGTATTTACTAAAGGTATTTTTAAATTTAGATTGTTATTCTATCCTGTTAACAATCAGCAACATGAACAGAAAATAAAAATTAAGCAATACAATTAAGTAATTAAAGTTTAACGTCATGAGAACAGATAACATAAACTACGAAGAGCCTGTTTCTACAGATAATACCCCGCTATATGTAGAACAATATGAACGTGATCACATCGATTGGCAATATAAATCTACAAAAGAGCAGCTTTTATGCTGGGGCGAAGAATCAAGCTATCTGGATAGTGAATTTTCAAATGAACTTGAAGGAGAAGACCAGGGAAATCTTAATGATTCAGATTATGATGATGCTCTGGAAGAAGATCCCGATGAAGAAGAAGAAGATCTGGATGAAGACTTAGATGATAACGAAACCGAAAATTTCGACGATGATACTCAAGAAGAAAATGATGAAAATTCAAAATAAACAGAAGTTTTAAAACCTTTTTAAAACCATTAGCTAAAACTAATGGTTTTTTATTTCTATTTTAGTCGCAATTTGAATTGAATACACCTGATTACAATAACGATTTCAAAAATTATAAAACGATTTTTACTTATTTTTGTAAAAATCCAAATCTTATCAAATGAAGCGTTCCGGTACAGCAGATCTTCCATTACACTATGGACACGTTCCATTATGGCTTTCTGAGCGAATGGCTAAACTTGGTTTTGCAATTGTAGAAACGATTGCCATGGAATTTTCTACTTCTGAAGTCATTAGCAAACTGAGTAATCCTTTCTGGTTTCAAAGTTTTGGCGCTGTGATGGGAATGGATTGGCATTCCTCCGGCATTACAACATCTGTACTTGGGGCTTTAAAAAGGTCTGTAAATCCGCATTCAAAAGAACTGGGAATATATATTTGTGGAGGAAAAGGCAAAAATTCGCTTTTAACACCGCAGGAACTTTTATATGTTGGCGAAAAAACCGGACTTGACGGAAATAATCTTGCTAATTGCAGCAGACTGACAGCAAAAGTTGATAATACTGCCATTCAGGACGGATTTCAATTGTATCAACATAATTTTATTGTGGATAATAAAGGGCAATGGGCTGTTATACAGCAAGGAATGAATCCTAACTCCCAGACTGCACGAAGATATCACTGGCATTCGCCGGATTTAAAGTCCTTTATAAATGAACCGCATACTTTTATATATGGCGAAAATCAAGGAACTATATTAAATCTTACCGCTCAGGCAGCTACAAAATCAAGAGAAGGAATTCTGGAATTATCAAAAGAATCTCCAACAAAAATCATGAAGGAAATGCAATATCTTTCTATGCCTGCGCATCACGATGTGAGAATGGAAGATGTGAATATGAAAAGGCTTGGCGCAATGCTCTGGGCGACACATGAAAATAAACCGGAAGATTTTGAGGAATTATTGCTTTTAAAAGGCATGGGACCAAGAGCTTTGCAGTCATTAGCATTGGTAAGCGAAATAATCTACGGCACTCCTACCCGATTTGAAGATCCTGCACGTTTTTCATTTGCTCATGGCGGAAAAGACGGACATCCGTTTCCGGTTCCTGTAAATATCTACGATGAAACAATTGATACTTTGCAACGAGCAATTAATCGCGCCAAAATTGGGAATAGTGATAAAATAGATGCGATTCATAAATTATCTGAAATCTCACGAAAAGCCGAAGAAAGTTTTACGCCCAATACTAATTTTGACGCATTGGTTCAAAGAGAGCGGGACGAATCGCACAAATATGGCGGACGAACTATTTTTGGAGAGGCAAAACCTCCTAAAGCCAAACCTTCAATTCCAAAGATTAAACCAATAAATCCAAATAATCAGCTTGAATTATTTTAATGCATTAATTATTCCATTGCTATTAATTGTTTAATCATAAACATAAATCATTGATTTACTTAGTTTTATAAATTAAATTTTAAGTAGAATTCTAGAAAAATATAGTTATTTGATGAAAAATTTGATCTAAATTTTCACTTCTTAATCTAGATTAATCGATAGACATTTACTTCATCCGTAAATTTGTAAAAGAAATTCGAACACAGCAGGACATTAAAACTAAATATTTAATGACAATCAAAGTTTAGAATTATCTGACATAAATAATTAATCTAAAACCAAAATAAGATGAGCACATTTACAGTAAAAGACGGAACAGAAATTTATTACAAAGACTGGGGAACAGGAACACCAATTGTTTTTCACCACGGATGGCCTTTATCCAGCGATGATTGGGATGCACAAATGATGTTTTTCCTAAAACAAGGATACAGAGTTATTGCACACGACAGACGCGGACATGGACGTTCAGGTCAAAGTGCTGAAGGAAACAACATGGAAACGTACGCAGCTGATGTTGCAGAATTGACTGAGGCTCTTGATTTGAAAGATGCAATTCACATAGGTCACTCAACCGGAGGTGGCGAAGTAATACGATACGCAGCAAAATACGGAAAAGCCAGAGTTGCTAAAGCTATAATAATTAGCGCAGTAACGCCAATAATGATTAAAAATGAAGCAAATCCTGAAGGAGTTCCATTGTCTGTTTTTGATGAAATCAGAGAAGGTACAGGATTTAACAGAGCGCAATATTTTTATGATTTCCCAATACCTTTTTACGGATGGAACCGAGAAGGAAAAACAATTCAGGAAGGAATTAAACACAATTGGTGGCGTCAGGGAATGATGGGATCTGTTTTAGCACATTATGAAGGAATAAAAGCTTTCTCAGAATCTGATTTTACCGAAGATCTTAAAAGTTTAGACATTCCGGTTCTTGTTTTACACGGAGAAGATGATCAGATTGTGCCTTATAACCAAGCACCAAGAGCGGCTAAATTATTGAAAAACGGGAAATTAATTTCATATCCCGGATTTCCTCACGGTATGCCAACTACCGAAGCGGAAACAATTAACAAAGATATTTTAGAGTTTATCAAACAATAATTTGACGAACCTGAAATTCAGTAAATAGAAAACCTCCAAAGTCTTATGATTTTGGAGGTTTTTATTTTAGCAATCAATGTAATAAAAAAATACGGAAATAATTAATTCTACAAACCCATTGAAAACCAAAACTAAGTGAAGAAATATTTTTTATCAATTAAAATTTAAAGCTAACTTCAATTTTTGTACCTGCTCCTAAATTAGATTCAATATTAAAATTTCCTTTTAAAAACTCTGTTCTTTCTTTTATATTATTTAATCCAATACCATTACTGTTAACTTTCAAATCAAAACCTTTTCCATCATCTATTATGGTCATTTTCAATAAATTATTTTTTATTTTATGAAATTTAATCTCGCAATTGCTGGCATCTGCATACTTATTAATATTGAGAATAGCTTCCTGAATGATGCGGTATAAATTTATTTTGTAGATATTTTGTATTGATTCCCAATCTAACTCCTCATTATTTATATATTTAAACTGAGTATTACTTATATCTTTTTGATTTTCAATTAAATTAAGCAACAATATATTAAAGTCGTTTCCATCGAAAAAATTATTTTGGCTTAAGTCGTGAGATATTGTTCTAATTTCATTTTCGATATTTTGTAATTCAAATATGTAAAGTTTTCTTTTTTCAATAATTTCCTTATCACATTTAGTATTAAAAAAACCCAGATTCATTCGAACACCATAAATTCTATTCATAATTCCGTCGTGAAGTTCTTTTGCAATTTTTGATTTTTCATTCTCTTTTGCATTATTTATTTTTTCATGCTGTTCCATCAACAGCAAATAAATTTCTTCATTTGCTAATTTCTGTTTATTTAAAAACTGTAATTCCTTATTTTTATATTTAGAATATCTTAATATAAGAATTACCAGCAATAGTAAAATTAGTGCAAAAGAAATGATCAAAATATAGAAATTTGTTTTTGTTAAAATTTTATTTTCATCTTCAATTCTTGAAGTTTCATATTCAATTCTAGCATATTTGTCGTCAGCATTTTTTTGAACATAATTAATACTGTCGCTTAATTTAATATATTCATTTGTATACGCTAAACTATTCTTCTTATCTATTTCAGATAGCAATTTTAACGAAGTCAAAACTTCATTACTATTATTAATTTTAATAGCAATCGTATGAGCGTCTTTTAAGTTTTTAATTGATTTTACGGTATCGCTCTGAGTTAAAAAATATTGACCTATATAAATCTTTTTATACAATATATCAGATTCAACCCCTATACTATCAACAATTTTGAGGGATTCAGCAAACATTGATTCAACGTTTTTATAATCTCCACTTTTCATTTTAGAATATGCTAAATTGCTTAAAACATTCGCATACAATCTTGGTCTTTTTTTCCTTAAATCTTTTGAGACAAGAGCTTCTAATTCCTTTATAGACTTTGAATACTGCCCTTGTAAATCATATAAATTGCAAATATTAATAATCGAAATAATGTTGTAATTATTAATTGAGTCATTAATCTTCATTTTTTTAATCTCACCCAATGCCAGATTATGATACCTTAATGCTTCATTGTAGTTTACTAACTTTTCTAAACAATTACCCATTAATGTATAACAGGAATATAATAATTGATAATTTCCCGATTTTTTTAAATACTGTAATGCTTTTGAAACCTGAATTTCAGATTCTACATAGTTGCCATCATAAAATAAAACATGCCCTTTGTTAAACAACATTTTTGCAACATTATCATAATCATCAACAGCGTAATATAATTTCTCTGCCTTTAAATAATAAAAATAAGCACTATCTTTTTTGGAGTTTTCGTAGCAATCTCCAACAAAATATGATGCTTTTGCCATTCTGATACTATCATTTGCCAGTTTTGACAAATTCAAAGCTTTTAAACTTGCAGACAAAGATTTGTTTGTGTTATTAATATAATAATATTCAGATGCAATGTTTAAATAGAGATTTCTGGTAACAGAATCGTTTTTTTTACTTTTCAATAAATCGACTATAGAGTCCAGATAATATTCTTTTTTATTTTCTGACAAATTATCTATATGTGCTTTATCGAATAAGATTACCTCATTTTTTTTACATGAAAAAAAAGAAAGCAGTAGAAACAAACAAATTATTATTCTGGTATGATTTTTCAAGGGATAATTGCTTTTTGACAGTTTCAAATATACTATTTTGAAACATTGAAAGACTATGTAATTAAAAATAAATTACATAGTCTTTTTTGCAATTATTGTCTTGGTGGTTTCGGGTTGTTTGGTTCCCCATCATCATCAGGTGTACTTATTGTAGTTGAGTCAATTACACTTGAATTTACTTCTTTTTTCAATTTATCAATTGGTAAAACTTTTAAGGTGTTATTTTGAACTTCCGTAGTCTCATAATCGTCATTTGAACATGAGATAGTTAACAATGTTAAAAGCAGTAATCCAGTAATATGTAATTTGGTTTTCATAAAAAAAAATTTTAGTTGATTATTACACAAAAAAACATATATCAGTGAATTATTATGTACGGTAAATCCGTAATATTTCACTAACTCTACATAAAAGAGCGACTTTAACTAATTATTAATCAACACATAACCTTTAATTTAAAACATTCAAAACCACATTACGGTAAATCCGTAATATTTCTTACATTTGTTTTAACTAGAATTAAACAAATATGAATCTTAATATTTTGATCGTCGATGACCATCCAATGACGGTGGATAGTTATGTTAACCTTTTATCTGATGGTGAATTTCAAGAAAACCTTCCAACCTTTATAAAAAGCCACAATTGCGAAGACGCATATAATAAAATCATATCACATCAAAAACAAAACAATACAATAGATTTTGCTCTTCTGGATATTAATATGCCACCTTATAAAAAATTGAATATTAATAATGGTATTGATCTGGCCTTTCTTATCAGAGAGAAGTTCAGCAATTGTAAAATAGTTTTACTTACAATGCGCAGCGAGCCTTTAACGGTAGACAAAATCATAAAAGGGATACAGCCTGAAGGGTTTATATCAAAAAGTGATATCAATTTTGAATTGTTTCCGGTGATTTGTAAAAGTATTATTGATGGAGAAATATTTAGAAGCAGTACTATTATAGAATCCCAAAGAGAATTATTCAAGAAAAATATCAATTGGGACAATCATGATAATCAAATTTTAATCTTAATTTCCGAAGGTGTAAAAACGGTAAATCTTCCGGACTACATTCCTCTTTCGATGAGTGCGATTGAAAAACGTAAAGCAAACATCAAGGACCAGTTATTAAAAGGAAAAGGGAGCGATAAAGACTTAATTGAAAAAGCAAAAAATTTAGGATTAATATAAAGTCTTTCTATATACTAAACTCCATTAGAAATAATGGAGTTTTTTTATTAGAAGAAATTCTCTTAATAATAATTTATGCGATAAAATTTAATTTTTTAGAATTACATCATTGTTTTGGATCATACAACATCGCAGTACACAAGCAATTTTTCCTTTCTTTATTGATTAATATGGGACAATTGACACACGATTTACAACTTTCCCAGAAAACATCGTCTTTAGTCAACTCAGAATATGTTACGGGTTCGAAACCAAGTTCATGATTCATTTTCATTACTGCAAGTCCTGTTGTGAGGCTAAAAATGCTGGCTTCGGGATATTTTTGCCTGCTTAATTCAAAAATTTTTCTTTTAATCAATTTTGCAAGACCTGTATGTCTGAATTCTGGCGCAACTATCAATCCGGAATTAGAAACGTACTTACCATTTTCCCAGGAAGAAATAAAAGAGAAACCTGCCCATTTTCCATCTGAGGTAAAAGCAATAATAGCTTCACCATTTTTCATTTTTGCCTCAAGCGATTCTGCCGAACGTCCGGAAATCCCCGTTCCGCGAGATAAAGCTGATGATAATGTGACGTCACAAATTTCTTTTATCCAAGAAATATGATCTTTATTTGCAACCTGAACCTTAAAATCCGGCAGATTATCTATTATTGCGTTATTTTGTATTAAGGTTGATTTTTGTGGTAATGGTAAAGAAAAAAGCAAATCTTTGTCTAAAAAATCTGTAGTATGTTGTTGGGTTTTCATTTTTCTGATAAATATCTGTGATAGAAATACAAAATCCTGTATTCAAATTACATACCAGTACATTAATACATCTCAATGGCAAAGTTATAAGTTTGAAGATAAGTATTTTATAAATAAATCTGTAATTATTGCCAAGGTTGTGTGCTATCAAAATGATACGGTTTTATCATTTTGATTCTTAATTATACTAATCAAATGTTTATATTCTTGAAAAATCATACTGTTTTATTTTAGTCTAAAATTATTTTGATAAATCTTCTCTACAGTATATTATTTTACATCCAAAAATGAAATGCAAAATAACACTTCAAGTTTCCTGATGTCCCTAAATTGAATTTAAACTAAAAAACAAGTTCGTTTTTTAGCACTATGTTAAAAAACACATAACCAATTGTACATCAAATGATAAAGATGTAAAACACACAAAAAATAGTATAAGCTTTTAACAGATTCAGGTTTTAGATTTGTATAATATTAATTTAAAAAACAATATTATGATACAAGCAAGCAACGAGAAATATGGTCATGCTGGCCGCATCTCAAATAGAGAAGATGAAAGTATTCATTCTGAAACCATGGAAACCAAAGATCCGGCAATCAATCAACACCGAACAACTGGTTCTGATACTGAAGAGTATTCTTCTGATAGAGAAGATAATTTCGAAAGAAAAAATACTTCAGACCGAAACAACGATGAAAATGATACTGAAGATCCTTACTTTCAAAAAAATGCAGAAATTGCAAAAGATCTGGACGATGATTTAAAAAATGATAAAAATGATCCGGACCGAAGAACTTTAGATGAATACAATGCTACTACTTCTGAACCTGGAGAAGAGGAAGAAGAAGAATAGACATTAAAAGAATGTCAAAAATGATTAAAAAACAATTATTTTATTATTGCGAAGTCATTTTAAATTTCATTAAATACGATTTAATTTTATGCTGCGCAGATAAATAAAAAACCTCTAAACAATCAAGTTTAGAGGTTTTTTTATGAGTTTTATAATGAATTAATCGGCTTTATATTTATTATTCCAATATAACATCAATAAAAGAGTTACGATAATACATGACGCAGATCCTTCAAAAAATAAACAAAGCGAATAAGTCATTACAGAAGGTTCTCCACCAAACATAAAAGCTTGCGATAATGATTTTACATACGCATCACCACCACGTGCAAAACTGTAAATAAGCAACGCTATGATACTTAAAACAACTCCAACAAAAGAGGTTATCAAAGCCGATATCGCATTAGGAAGAAAGCTGTTTTGCCCTTCGGCAAGGTTTTGTTC
The DNA here is from genome assembly GCF_018380615.1 of Flavobacterium psychroterrae. Lineage (GTDB taxonomy): Bacteria > Bacteroidota > Bacteroidia > Flavobacteriales > Flavobacteriaceae > Flavobacterium > Flavobacterium psychroterrae. The sequence goes on from NZ_JAGYVZ010000009.1 coordinate 65,416, forward strand.
CAAAGTTCTGTTTACTCCATAAAAGATGAAAAGAACATTAAGTAATCGAAGATAAAATAAATGAGAAAGATTTAAAACTTCCATTAATAAGAAAAAAATCGCAATTCCCAGAAAAATAAAAAACCCGTTAAGTATTTCTTTAGATATTTTCATAATAATCACATTTAGAAATTAGTAAAAAATCAGCACATTTAAAAACATGTGACTTTCGAAATTAAGCAAAAAGAAATACTAATAGCTTCTACTATTTATAAATAAGATTATAAAATATCCATTTATAATTTATTAAGTAAGTTTTTTATTTTACCACTAGTTATACTAATTCTTGTTTCACTCAGATTTTGCAGATTTAAGCAGTTGTAAATTGATCTAAAATTATAAATCTGCGAATATCTGCTAAAATCTTTTTTATATCTGCATGAAATAAACTCGTAAAATGCAAGCCTTTCTTCTTTAAAACTTTTTACCAAAACTGCGTTAACACAATTCAATATCAGCACTTTATATATTGCAGACATATAACAAAACACGATAATTCTATAAAATCATATTTATGACATTCTTTAAATTTGAAATGCTATCAATTTACAACATTGATTCACACATACATACAAAGATTATAGAACCCTAAATTTTAATATTATGGACGTTAAAAACACAATAACACGTCGCTCTGCACTTACTGGTATGGGAGCGGTAATTGCTACAGCAGCATTTAATCCTATGATGGCAAACGGATTTGAAGCAGGAGAACATCCAGCATCAAATGGTCCCGAAGATCCAAATACAAAATATCCACGACCGCCGTTTAAAGAACAAAAGCAACCCTGGCCAGGTCTTGTGAGTAAAATGGATCCAAGACCGGATCACGGGGAAAAAAGTTATAAAGGATCCGGACGATTAAAAGGTCTTAAAGCCTTGATAACTGGCGGAGATTCAGGAATGGGACGAGCAGCCGCAATTGCTTATGCACGAGAAGGTGCTGATGTTGCGATTAATTATTTTCCTACTGAGGAAGAAGATGCTAAAGAAGTTATTCAATTAATTAAAGCCGAAGGACGCAAAGCAATTGCAATTCCGGGAGATTTGCGTGACGAGGCATTTTGTAAATCGCTTGTCGATCAGGCAGTAAAAGGACTTGGAGGCCTTGATATTGTGGTCAATAATGCTGCGCGACAACAAACTCATGCGTCTATATTAGATATTTCGACAGAAGAATTTGACTGGACAATGAAAACTAATATTTATGCACCTTTCTGGATTATCAAGGCAGCATTACCACATTTAAAACCCGGCGCCTCAATAATAGGAACCAGTTCTGTACAAGCATATGCGCCTACAGAAGATTTATATGATTATGCCCAGACGAAAGCGGCAACTACAAATTATATTAAATCACTGGCGAAACAGCTTGCGCCTAAAGGCATTAGAGTAAATGGTGTTGCTCCGGGACCTATCTGGACGCCATTACAAGTTAGCGGCGGAGCTACGATGGAAAAACTAAAAGAATTTGGTTCACAAACTCCAATGGGAAGACCGGGACAACCGGCCGAACTTGCTTCTATATACGTACAACTTGCCGCTAATGACGCAAGTTATGCAACAGGACAAATTTATGGTTCAAGCGGCGGAGAAGGTAATCCGTAAAAAAGTCTATTTATATAAATAAACAGATTTTAGAAAATAACTTAAAAGTGCTAAACCTTTCAATTTAGCACTTTTTTTATGTGCATTATAAAATTAATTTATAACAAAATTCAGAGATTAAAGAAAAGTTCCAAATCGTTCAAAATGACACGTATATCCATTGGGCTGTTTTACAAGATAATCCTGATGGCTTTCTTCGGCAGTCCAGAATTTTGAATAAGGTTCAAGCGTTGTTACCACTTTTCCCTGCCATTTTCCTGAATCTTCAACGATTTTAATGACTTCATCTGCAACTTGTTTTTCTTCATCATTCTGGATAAATATTGCTGATCTGTAACTTGAGCCTCTGTCATTTCCTTGTTGGTCAACCGTTGTTGGATCATGCATTCTGAAGAAATAATCTAACAATTCTTTATATGATGTTTCGTTAGCATCGTATGTAATTTCGATTCCTTCGGCATGTCCCGGATGATTTTGGTATGTTGGATTATCGTTTACACCACCAATATAACCAACTTCAGTATCTTTTACGCCCGGACGCACACGAAAAAGATCTTCCATGCCCCAAAAACATCCGCCTGCGATATAAGCTTTTTTTAAATTTTCCATGGTATTTTATTTTTAAAAATTATATTTTAGGAAATGCTTCCCTCCTATTAAATCAAGTTTTTTAAGATATATTCATCAAAATTAATTATCTGAATAACTCTTAATTTAATAGTTCTATCAAAGATATAGAATAGAAAATAAAGATGATAAAGATCAATTTATAATTTTGACTTAAAAAACCTATTTACATTTCAGATATGCACATTTGAGATATTTACAGTAATATTTATTAAATTTATAATAGAAACCAAAATCATACTATTATGAGAAAAATAATTGTTTTATCAATGATTTCATTAGATGGAGTATTGCAGGCACCGGGCGGACCGGGCGAAGATCCGTCGAATGGTTTTAAATTTGGCGGTTGGGTTGCTCCTTTTGATGATGAATCATACGGAAATGCGGTTCAGGAAGAACTAAAACCGGCAGAATATCTTTTAGGCAGAAAAACATTTGAAATTTGGGAGAATTATTGGCCGAAACATAAGGAATTTTGGCCGGGAATAAATGATGGCACAAAATACGTTTTGTCACATACAAGAGAATTATCTGATTGGGAAAATACTGTGTTCATAAAAAACCTCGAAGATATCAAAAACCTGAAAAACTCAAATGGTTCTGACATTCAGGTTTGGGGAAGCAGCGAACTTATTCATTTGTTATTGGAAAATGATTTAGTCGATGAACTTCGGTTAAAAATTCATCCTTTATTATTGGGAGAAGGAAAAAAACTATTTGATGATAATGCAAGTCCTCTGGCTTTTACATTAACAAATAGTTTTGTAACCGAAAAAGGCGTGATTTTGTCCCATTACAAACGAAACGGAGCAGTACAAACCGGATCAATTCCAGATCCGGATGAATCTCAAAATTAAAATCAAGCACGCAATATGGAATGGAAAAGGCTATAGAAATTTAATTCTACAGCCTTTGTAAATAGGATAAACTCTAATTAAAAAATATTCTCTTAAACCCGGGTGTAACTAATAAAAGCTCAATTAAACACATAGAAACATAGATTTAAAACTTTAAAAAAGGACCCAAAGAGAAATATATTTCTTTCACAGAGCTAGCTTTGTGTATTATAAATAAGTGAAACGCCTTTTTTTAAGCTAAAAAGATCTATGTTTCTATGTGTTAAAAATAATTACACCCAACGGGTTTTATCAAATAAATTAATTAAAAGATTGCCTGAATTCCAGAGGCGAAACATTTGTCTTTGTTTTAAAAAACCGACTAAACGACTGCGGATGTTCAAATCCTAATTGATAGGCGATTTCTGAAACTGATAACTTCGATGACGATAATTTTTCTTTTGCTTTTTCAACCAGTTTATTATGAATGTGCTGTTTTGTATTTTCTCCTGTAAAGGATCGCAACATATCGCTCAAATAACTGGCGGATATATTGAGATTTTCAGACACAAACTGAACCGATGGAATTCCTTGTAAAGTTGCTTTTTCATTATTGAAGTAATCATCTAATAATGCTTCGAGCTTTTGTAATATATCATGGTTAACAGCTTTTCTGGTAATGAATTGTCGTTTGTAAAAACGATTGCTGTAATTCAATAATAACTCGATTTGCGAAATAATTACGTCCTGGCTAAAATCATCAATCCTGCTATTTATTTCGTCTTCAATTATGGCAAAAATCGACATTATGGTTGCTTTTTCCTTATCGGATAAATGCAGCGCTTCATTAGCAGAATAGCAAAAGAAACCAAATTCCTTAATTTTCTTCGCTAAAGGATAACTCAAAAACAAATCCGGATGAATAAGCAATAAATGACCAGAACTAGGATGATCTGCAGGAGATTCGAATAACTGATTTGGTGCCGTAAATACTAAACCGCCTTCGCCAAAATCATAATAATTCTGACCGTATTTTGCTCTTCCGCAGAGAAGTGTTTTATAAGATATTTTATAAAAATTCAAAACAATAGTGTTCGGCAATCCATTTTCCCTGATTTTCATTTCATTGATATTAATAAAACTAATCAAAGGATGTGAGGGCTTTTTAAGCCCAAACACCTCATGAAAATCTGATAGCGATTCAAATTTATAAAAAGGATTATCTTCTTTTTTCATCTTGTAAATTTAATCAATTATGTCTGGATTTTACTCTTGCATAAGTTGACATTCATTAATAGTTATTCATCTTAATTAATTCAAATCATTGTAAATTTTGGCAAAATCTTTAGCAAAATCTGTTAGTTTCACTTTTCCCATAGTTGGTTTATTACGGTTATAATCTTCATATAAAGTGCCGCTTCGTTGTGCCGCCTGCATTTCGACAAAACCATTTGCAATCCATTCGTTCATTCCGGCTGTCAACATATTATCGAGCATTTCTTTATCTGAAATTACGAGCCATTTCAAATCCGGTTTTTCTATTGCATTACCAATAATTAAAGCGATTTCGTTTGGTGAAACTTCGTCGCTTGCCAGATAACGAACCGTTCTTCCGTCAAAAGGTTTTTCGATTTCTTCAACAATTGCTGAAGCTATGTCTAAAGGTGAAACCCAAGGTTCTTTTTGGTCTCCGCCATATGTTTGTACAATCGCGCCTTGCGTTTTTATAGACGGAATGTATCTCATTATATTGGTATAAAAACCAACAGGACGCATAAACTTAATAGAAACAATTTCAGGAAGTTGTTTTAGGATATTTTCCACAGCATTATGCAAATACAAACTACCCGTGCCTTTGTCTGTATGTGCGCCAATACTGCTCAAATGTACAATACTCGTAACTCCGGATTGTGTTATGGCTTGTTTGTAGATAGTGCCAATTTTAGTAAAAGCTGCGACAAAATCAACGTTATTGTCAAAAATACTTCCCATACCTTCCCACGCTTCCATTAAGTAAACAACATCTGCGCCTTTGAATGTTTGGGTTAAAAAACCGACATCTTCAATGGTGCCAATCGCTGCTTTTGCTCCTATTGCTTCAATGTCTTTTTGGCGTTCTTCTTTTCTGCTAATTACCGTTACCGAATGTCCATTTTGCACCAGCTCAATCGCTAGCGGCTTGCTAATATTCCCTAAGGAACCTGTTAAAACAATATTCATATCGCTGTTTTTATTTGTTACTGCAAAGATCCGCAGCAACTCAAAAACAGATGTAACTCAATTGAGGATTTACATAACCGAAACGGGAAAGTGGCGATAAAGTGAATTATAAGTTACACGTTATGAGTACTTATTTTTAACACATAGTATCGATAGCTATCCTACCGTCTGGACACAAATATTATTAATCAATTTTGAACACGAATTTCACGAATTTGCACAAATTTTAATAGGTTAATTTAGTTTGTGAAATTAATTCCACAAACTAAATTAGTGTCAATTAGTGAAATTCGTGTTTGTTTTGTACTTGTGTACAGACGGTAGGATAGCTATCGGGACATAGATTTTTAGCTAATAAAAGGCGTTCACTTGTTTAAAATACACAAAGCTGGCTCTGTGAAAGAAATATATTTCTTCAGAGATATATTGAAGTTTATAGAAAATATCTGATTTTACTTTCGCATTGATTCCTTGATTTTTTCCCGATGTTGTTCTCCCCAAACACTTAGTTCACGCATTACGCTTTTTAGGGTTCGGCTGTAATCTGTGGCTTCATAAATGATTGTAACGGGAGTTGTAGGATAAACATTTCGTTTAATAAAGTCGTTCAGTTCTAAATCCTTGAGTTCTTTGGCTAATATTTTGGGAGATATTCCCGCAACTTCTTTCCTAATCTCGCTAAAACGTTTGGGAGTTTGTATAAGACTTAAAATCAACGGAATTTTCCATTTTCCGTTTAAAACATACAATGCGTCAATTATGTTTCTTAAGGAACCAGCGCATTCTTCTTTGGTTGGAATTACTTCATCTTCAATTGTTTTCATAGTGGCAAAGATATGAACTTTCCTAAAAGTAACTGCTTTCCTTTAGGTAACTACTATCTTTTGCATATTAGATAACTGTAGCTTTGCTTTGAAATAAAACTTAAAGTTTAATCGACAATTACAACAACAAATAATACATTTTCTTATGAAAAACATTCTGCATTTAATCTCCAGTATGCAAGGTTCAGAATCTTACAGTATAAAATTGGGTCACGCCATAATCGAAAAAATTCAGGAAAAATATCCTGAAAATACTCTTGAAGAAGTTAATTTGGTTGAAAGTCAAATTCCGCATCTTACTCCTGCCGTTCTTCGTACCTTTTTTACTCCGGAAGATCAATTGACCGAAGACGATAGAAAAGCGATCCAATTATCTAATGAATTTATAAAACAGTTATTAGCCGCTGATATTATTGTGATTGGTGCGCCACTTTATAATTTCACGATTCATTCATCATTAAAAGCGTGGATTGACCATATTACAAGAGCCGGAATCACTTTTGGCTATGGTGAAAATGGTCCTGTTGGAAAAGTAACTGGTAAAAAAATATATGTTGCAATGTCTTCTGGCGGAATTTTTTCTGAAGGTCCGGGCAAAGCCAATGACTTTGTGGTTCCTTATTTAAAATCTTTTCTCGGATTTCTGGGAATGACTGATTTAACTGCTTTTCGTGCCGAAGGTTTAAAAGTTCCGGGCGTAAAAGAAATTGCAATGCAAAAAGCAATTGAAAGCATAGTAATTGATTAAATAATTGGCTTATTGAATTTACAAAAAGTGCCGAATTGAAAAATTTGGTGCTTTTTTTATTTCTTGATATTATATATCTAATAGAAGAAAATGATCCGTATTAATAATTGTAAATCTATACTTTTGTACTAATCAGAAATAGCTATTTTATAAATTATCAATTTTAATCGTGAAAAATCAAAACCAAAACATTAAGCAATTCAAACTTTCGTCTCAGGCAAGAGCGGGAATTATTATTGCGAATATGGAGGATCAGGAAAATGACGATCACGATATTTCTAAACCACATCGCGACAATCATTGCCAGTTAATGTTAGCGTTAAACGGAAGTTTTAAATTGAATATTGATTTTGAGAATATCGAATTTAACGCGCCTGCTTTACTTTGGATTTTCCCCGAAGAAGTACATCATATTATTGAGGTTCAAAATCCTAAAGGATGGATGATCAGTTTTGATCCTTCGCTTGTAAACAAAGAGGTTTTACAGCTTTTCCAGCATAAAATCAAAAATCTTTTTTTATTAGATAAAGAATCAAATTTCTATGAACAACTTATTATTTTAATGGATTTGATTGAAAAAATTCAGTCAGACGAAGCAAATAATTTCAGTTATAAAAGCATTCATTCGCTATTAAATGCTTTATTAAATCGTATTGCCGGAGAAATATTTACCAATTTATCGCTTGATAAAGAGAAGGAGAACCGAAGTATTATAATTAAGGAAGCTTTTTTGAGGTTAACTAAAGAGCATTTCAAAAACTGGAAACAACCTGCGCAATATGCCGCTTCACTTTCTATTTCGGTGTCGCATTTAAATGATACGGTAAAATCGTTAACCGGAAGTTCTGTATCTGCGCATATTCAGGAAGAATCGATTTTAGAAGCTAAAAGATTGCTTTATTTTACAGTTAATAGCGTGAAAGAAATCGCGCATGAAGTTGGTTATGACGAACCGGTTTACTTTGGAAAACTATTTAAAAAAGTAACAAATCTTACTCCTCTTGAATTTCGGAAAAGATTCCGTGATTAGGACTATCCTTCCCATTTTTGAAACTACATTCACGACAACTCTCTGACTAATTTTGCATTGTAATTAATACTTAACGATATGCAAAATGAAATCAATATCCCAATCATACTCGACGCAGTACGAAAAGTGGGAAACGTTTTTTTAAAAGACTATAAGCAAAATGCGATACCGCAAACTATGGAGGAACTTTTAAAACAGTTAGAAGATATTGATACAATATGTCTGACTTCTTTAAAAGACGATTTATCTGCAGAATTTCCAAATGTACTTTGGCACGATGGCGATGAATTCGATAATAATTCACAACGAAGTCCGGATAAAACCAATGAATACTGGCTTTGTGATGCGATGGATGGCGCAATACAATATGTTCAGCATATTGCGGGCTGGACGATAAATCTGGTTCTTGTGCGTCAGGGAAAACCTTTTTTTTCGGTAATTTTTGATCCTTTGGCTAACGAAATGTTTTGGGCAAAAGATGGTCACGGCGCTTTTATGAACGATAAACCACTACAAATTAGTAATAAAACTGGTTTAGATATGATGCTGGCGGTTTTTGAATACGGACATCACGATAAATCAACTGACAAACTGAGTAAAAAAATTGGAAATACAGTTGCTCAACTTGTGCAGAATTTTGGAATCGTTAGAAATTACGGTCCTCATGGTTTACAATTGGCTTATGTTGGAGCCGGAAGAATCGATTTATTTGTTCAGGAAGATATCGATACTCATAACTGGATTTCAGGAATACTTATCGCAAAAGAAGCCGGAGCAGAAATCCTGACCACAAACGGAAATCCCTGGAAATGGGGAGACGAAAGTTTATTGGTTGCAGCAAAAAGTACCACTGAAAAATATCTAAAAATCACAAAATGAAAATAGCAATTATAGGCGCCGGAGCAGGAATTGGATTCCAGTCGGTTTTGCAAGCGTTAGAAAAAGGACATATTGTAACGGCACTTTCGACAAATACAGATCATATTGCCAATCATCCCAACCTGATTAAAATAAACGGAAGCGCAACATCTCCAGTTGATTTAAAAAAGGCAATAATAGATTCTGATGTTGTCCTGATAACTGTTGGAACAAAGAATAAAAAAGCAACAACTCTTTTTTCTGATATTGCAAAAACCTTGATAAATGTGACCAATGAATTGAATTTTACTTCGCCGGTTCTGGTAATTACCGGATTTGGAGCTGGAGAAAGTAAAAACTACCTGAGCTTTTTTATGCGATTGGTGATTTCGTTATTTCTGAAAGATCAGTATGCAAACAAAACTATAATGGAAGAATTGATTACGAAAAGTGCCCTAAAATGGGAAATGGTAAGACCAGGAATGCTGACTAATGGTGATTTAACGCAATCTTATAAAGCGATAAACAGGCTTTATAAAGGAATGAAAGTTGGAAAAATTTCCAGAGCAGATGTTGCTCATTTTTTAATTAGTGAAGCTGAAAATCCTAAAATGCTTTATGAATATGTTGCCTTAACGAACTAATGTGATTTTTAGCATTTGTGTTATATACTTTGATTTTTATATGCTGGGTGATTTTTAACGCAAAGAACGCAAGGTTTTTTATAGTAGAGAGTGTTGAAAAACACAAAGTTCACAAAGCTTTGTGTTGATCTGGCTTTGTGAACTTTGTGTTTACTAACCCGCAATTTGAGACGAAATCTTTGTGTCCTTTGTGGTTAATTTTTTTGCGTCCTTTATGTATATATATGCTGGGTGATTTTTAACGCAAAGAACGCAAAGTTTTTTATAGTAGAGAGTGTTGAAAAACACAAAGTTCACAAAGCTTTGTGTTGATCTGGCTTTGTGAACTTTGTGTTTACTAACCCGCAATTTGAGACGAAATCTTTGTGTCCTTTGTGGTTAATTTTTTTGCGTCCTTTATGT
>NZ_JAGYVZ010000009.1:75259-126089 GCF_018380615.1 Flavobacterium psychroterrae
AGTGTTGAAAAACACAAAGTTCACAAAGCTTTGTGTTGATCTGGCTTTGTGAACTTTGTGTTTACTAACCCGCAATTTGAGACGAAATCTTTGTGTCCTTTGTGGTTAATTTTTTTGCGTCCTTTATGTTATATATACTGGGTGATTTTTACCGCAGAGAACGCAAAGTTTTTTATAGTAAAGCGTGTTGAAAAACACAAAGTTCACAAAGCTTTGTGTTGATCTAGCTTTGTGAACTTTGTGTTTACTAACCCGCAATTTGAGACGAAATCTTTGGGTCCTTTGTGGTTAATTTTTTTGCATCTTTCATGTTATATATACTAGGTGATTTTTAACGCAAAGAACGCAAAGTTTTTTATGGTAGAGGGCGTTGAAAAACACAAAGTTCGCAAAGCTTTATATTGATCTAGCTTTGTGAACTTTGTGTTTACTAACCCGCAATTTGAGACGAAATCTTTGTGTCCTTTGTGGTTATTTTTTTTGCGTCCTTTATGTTATATATACTGGGTGATTTTTACCGCAGAGAACGCAAAGTTTTTTATAGTAAAGGGTGTTGAAAAACACAAAGTTCACAAAGCTTTGTGTTGATCTAGCTTTGTGAACTTTGTGTTTATATTCATAACGCTTTGTAAAAAAACTTTGCGCTCTTTGCGGTAAAATTTTTGCGTGCTTTGCGGTAATTTTTTTTTTCGCTATTTAATTAAATTTATAAAGATTTACTTTTAAAAACAGTTAACTTTTCTCTGGTCATTTCGTTTATGGTATAGGATATTCCGCCCATTCCTAAGCCTGAAGCGTCTCTTCCGCCAAAGGGCATCCAATCTACCCGAAACGCTGTATTATCATTAATCATAACAGCGGTTGCGTTTAGTTTTTTGGCTGTTTCTAAGGCAATATCAAGGTTTTTTGTAAAAACAGCTGCTTGAAAATGAACTTCTAATGCATTTGCTTTTTTAATTGCTTCGTTGCGATTTGTAAAGGGATAAATACATACAACGGGACCAAAAATTTCATGTGTTGAAACTTTAGAATCTTCTGATGGATTGAACAAAATTGTGGGCTGGAACGTAGTATCCGAAATTCTTTTTCCGCCAGTTATTATTTTTGCTCCTTCTGCAACGGCTTCATTTACCCATTCTTCGACCCGATTGACTTCTTTGGGAGAAATAAGCGAACCTACATCTGTGGTTTTATCAAACGGATTACCGACGATTAATTTTTTTGTTGCTTCAGATAATTTTTCAATAAAACGATCGCAGATTTCCTGATTCACATACACTTTCTGTACGGAAACACAAACTTGTCCTGCGTGATAAAAACCACCTTTTACAAGATCCGGAATCATTTCGCTAAAATCAGCGTCACTTTCTACAATTACCGGTGCTGCTCCGCCATGTTCTAACGCGCATCTTGTTCCGGGAGCTAATTTACTTTTTAAGTACCATCCTACTTTGGCTGAGCCAATGAACGATAAAAAGTGAACTCGTGGATCTGTAACCAGTAATTCTGAAGTTTCATTGTCGCATAACACAACCTGTAACCATCCGGAAGGTAATCCGGCTTCTTTTAAAATATCGGCTAAAGCCAAACCTGATAAAGGAGTTGCACTCGCAGGTTTAAAGATTACAGGACAACCGGCAGCAATTGCGGTAACCACCTGATGAACTGCTAAATTTAACGGATGATTAAACGCGCTAACCGCAGCAACAATTCCAATAGGTTCTTTTGAAGTAAAGGCAATCCTGTTTAATGAAGCTTCGGTAAGTCCCATTGGGATTTGTTCTCCTTTTATTTGCGAGATATGTTCTGCTGCTAATTTTACGCCTTTAATCGCTCTGAGTATTTCTGCTTTTGAATCCTTATAGGGTTTTCCGCCTTCGCTTATCGCGATATGAATAAGTTCCTCGCTTTTATCGTTCATTATAAAAGCTGCTTTTTCGAGTATTTCAATTCTTTTGTAAGCAGGAATCCAATTGGCTTGATCTTCAAATAAATTGTGAGCGGTTTGAAGTACTTTTTCAATATCACTTTTATCAATCATCGGAAGTTCTTTTACTACGCTTTGATCAAATGGGAATATTATTTTTGTGGTCTTTTCCATAATGCTTTTCTTTTTATCAGCTTAAAATCATGATATTAAAGTTGTATTGAAGTCATTTTTTCATGATTTGTCCTTTAAATTTAGGCAAATTATTAATGACTACAATATCCTGTTAACACAATATTGAGTATTTACTTTTTTAGAAAAAATCAACAGGCGTTGTCAAAACAATTTCTCTGGTGTCTAATAAAGGAACAATTTTTCCTAAAACGATATCTTTAAAATAGTCAGAATTTCTGTGATCTTCTATCGCTTTTTCATTGGTATATCCTTCAAATACTACTATTGTATTTAAATCTGAATGACCTTGATGAATTTTATAAAACAAATTGCCTTCTTCTTTTATACTTTCGTCGTGAACCGTTTTTAGTAAATTTAAAACGTTTTCAGCCTGACCTTCTTTTACTTTCCATGTTGCAAAAACATGTATTGGATTTTGATTTTTCATTTTGATTTTTTTATTGGGATTTATTATTTTAACACAATCTTTGTTATTCCGATTTAAAAATAAATCTTTTTGATACGGGATTTGGTTTTTATTTCTCGCAGATTTTGCAGATTAAGCAGATTTTATTTGTCAAGATTGGGTTCTGATTGCGAATGATGGATTAAAATCCATCCCTACAATATATTTTGTTCCTACGGAACTTCTTAAAAAAAATCAAGAAGAATGATTTATATTGTAGCAATGGATTTTAATTTATTGAAACGAATAAAAATTAGTTTTTAAAAATCCGGAAGACAAAAATGCGCTACTAGTTTAAGATTATATTATTATTTTTTTATTCTCTCGCAAAGACGCTAAGATGCAAAGAAAAAACCTATGTAACTTTGCCCCTTTGCCCATTTGCCCCTTTGAACCTTTTTAAAAATTACTTTTTAGCAGCTTCTAAGATAACAATCATTTTTTCGGCAACACCTTTTGCAGAAGCAGGGTTTTGTCCTGTTACTAAATTACCGTCTGCAATACTGTGATCTGACCAAATTGCTGCTGCGTGAAATTTTGCTCCTTGTTTTGTCAATGCACTTTCAAGTAAAAACGGCACATCTGCAATAGCGTAACCTCTTTCTTCTTCATCTGTAAACGAGGTGATGTTTTTACCGTTTACTAAATAAGATCCGTTGCTTAATTTTACATTTAGTAAGGAAACCGGACCGTGACAAACTGCTCCTACAACTGCATTGCGTTCGTACGTTTCTTTAATCACTTTTTTAAGTAATTTATTTTCCGGCATATCCACCATTGGTGCTAATCCGCCTGGTACAAAAATGGCATCGTATTTACTTACCTCAACATTCGATAATTTAACGGCTTTTTGCATGGCTTCCCATCCTTTTCCGGTTAGAAACGCAAGGTTATCCGGATCATTTGCTAAGTTAAGCGCATCTAAATATGGTGTATCTCCTGTTAAACTTGCAAAATCTATTTGGTAATTTGCTTTTTCAAATTCGGCATAAGGATGTGCTACTTCTGGAAGAAAAGTTCCTGTTCTTCTGTTGTTTGGTCCAATTGCATTGGCATTTGATACGATAATTAAAATTCTCTTGTTCATTTTAGTTTCATTTTTAAGGGTTGTTTTTTCTTTTACTACTGTGTTTTCCTTTTTATTTTGTCCATAAGAAGAAAAAAAGGCAAGTGCCAATGTGGCGATCATAAGTTTTTTCATTGCTATAAATTTTAAGTGGTTATGAATTATTTATAGGGCAAATTTATGCCAGCTCTCCTCTTCAATACGAGGAGGAAAGTCACAAAAAAAGTGTGATTTCGATCACACTTTAGTAGTAAATAGGGTTCTTATTTTGTGCTAGAATAAAGCCTGCTAAGGGTTTCGCGGCTTACGCCAAGATATTCTGCGATATATTTCTTGGGAATTTTTTGCATTAAATTGGGATAGAGATCTGCAAATTCTTTATATCGCTGCTGCGGATTATTCGAAAGTAATGAAATAACGCGTTGCTGAAGTGCTAAATAACCTTTGGTGAGTTTTACTCTAAAAAAGTGTTCCATTTTATGAAGGGTTTCTGAGAGTTTTTCCCTTCCGTCAAGTGTCAGGCACAAAACTTCTCCTGCTTCCATACAAACCACATTCATATTTGCCTGCTTTTGATTGAAGTAGGCTATATAATCCGACATCCACCAATTTTCTGTGGCAAATTGCACGATGTGTTCTTTTCCGTCTTCATCAAGATAAAAAACCCTGAAAATACCGCTCATAATAATGTATTCGTATTTTGCATCATCACCTTGCTGAATTAGATATTGATTTTTTAATACCTTTCCGATGGTGAAAAAGGGTTTGATTGATTCAAATTCTTCGTCACTAACCGATATAATTTCTTCAATATGCTTTCTAAGCTTTTCCATAATTATTTTTTATCCGAATCAAAGATAAAAGATTTATTGTTGTTTTTAAGTTCTAATGTTTGTTAGGAAGAAATGAATTTTGCAGAGAAAAAGTGAAGGGATTTTGGAAATAAATAACCCCTTTACCAAATTGATAAAGGGGTTAATTTAAATATTGAGAAATCAGTATTTTTTGAATTAATAACTTTTTCTGCAATTTATTTTAATACAGAGATATAGATTTTGTATTGTATAAAAAAAGATGTTTCACTTTGTTTCAAAACACAAAGAGAAGCTATGCTAAGAAATATATTTCCTAATAGAATCTCCTTTATAGCTCTATAATCTATGTCCCGAGAACTATCGGGACTATGTGTTAAAAATATTTTTTTGAATTATCATTTTAATTATTTCTTAATAAATTTCTGAACATAATTAGCCTTGTCAGTCACAACATTAATAATGTACATTCCGTTTATGAAATTGCTTACGTTGATCTGGTTATTCTCCACTCTTGCGTTGATGGTTTTTCCTGAAACATCATAAACATTTACGCTCAAAACTTCATCCTGAGTTCGAATATTCAGAACATCAGAAACCGGATTAGGGTAAATTGCTAATTCTAATTTCTGGAAATCGCCTGTTCCTAAAGTAGTTGATGTATTGACTTCGATAGCTTTTTCGACTACTTTTCCGTTAGAATTAAAACTTACTACAACAGTTGCGTTTCCTAGTGCCTGAGGTGTTAAAACCAATTCGTCATTTGCATTTATTAATGCCGAAACAACTCCTGTATTACTATTTGATTTTACCGATTTCAAAATTGCAATCGATAAATTATCTGTATCTGAAACTACGTTTTTTAAATCAATTACTGTTGTACCTGTAGCTGAAACCTGCGAAGGCAAAGTAGCATTGACTACCGGCGCGGCATTATCAGGAAAAACCGTTACGGCAGGAAACCAGTAATAATCATCTAAAATTTTCGTATTTGTTAAGGTTCCTGTACCATTAAAAGTATGGATCCAGTTTTTTTGATAATGCGCTCCATAGCCGCTTTCGGTTGTATTCAGAATCAAATTATCCGATACCGGATCAATTCGCAACGCTGCTCCATACGGAATTTGCTTGTAAGTACCTGTTTGTCCAGGAATTGCTGCAAAATTCTCATTGAATGTTTTTGAAGTCACATCAAATCTCACAATTTGAGTACCTGAACTAAAACTATTGATAGAATTTATCCAGAACAAAGCATTTTGCTGGTTGCTGTACGTAAAGCTTCCTGCATTCCAGGCTCCCCAAGATCCTATATATTTTGTAGTAGGAATTGCATATTCTGTCACGGCAAAAGTTGTCGCATTGATATTGAATAATTTCTGGTTTTGAATTGCCCAGATACTTCCGTCTTTTGCCTGAACAACTGAATCATATGAACCTGTGATCGTTTTAACTACAGTATTTGTTTTTGGGTCAATTACTAAAATTCCTTTAGTTTGTTTTACGGCAAATACATATTGAGATGTACGAATCATGTTCCCTATTTGTCCGGAATATTGACTTCCACCGCCTGTTTCTGCGATTATACTTCCTACTTTCATATTAGCAATATCAAATAAATAAATTCCGTTTGATGCTCCAATATATCCTGTATTTTCGTCAATCCCTAAAAATGAACGTCCGTCGCCTCCACCGATATTATCAAATCCGGCAATTTTTTCCATGGTTTGTGCATTGGCTACGACCAATCTTCCACCAGGAGTATATTGACTATCTCCTCCATCAGCAGCTTGTTTTGAAATAAAGTAAAATTTATCTCCGTAGATTGTTCCGTTTTGTGTCGTTGCTCCAAAAGCCTGATTGCTATTTGCAGCACTATAAACGCGATAATTTACATTTCCGGAATTATTGATAAAATTCACAGATCCGTTTGTGTGCCCAAACCATTCTTCGTTTACTACAAAATATCCGTTTGTAAATCTTGTTGTAGCAACATAAGCCGGAACCGGAGTAAATGTTGATGCAATGTCAATTTGCTCAAATGCCGGGTTATAATTCCAAACATCCCAGGAACCATTCACTAAAGCACGAGTACTTGCTCCAACACCAGAATAGCCAAAAGCTGGATCAGTAGGGTCTTTTACCCAATATGACCAATATCCGTTAACTGTCCATCCTGATTGCCAGTGATCTGCAGGATCTATCGCTGTATATTCATCAAAATCATAAGAGGTAGTATTCACGATCCCATTTACAGGATAATAAGGATATGTTACGTTTCCGCTTTTATAAAGTCCGTTAGTATTTGCTCCATTTAAATCATAGCCAAACCCTCCTATCGCAGATCCAAATTGTGTTCCCTGATAAAGCAGAGAGAAAAATCTGGGATCAGCTTTGAGGATTGCTTTCATCATATCTTCGCCAGTTGCAGTTCCGTCCCATCTAAAACCCCACATTAAGGCATCAGCACTTTTACCATCATTCCATTGTAATACAAAAGCTGCCTGATTAGCACCTGTACCCACCCAATATTGAATATCATTAAAACTTGCAGCATTTGCAGCACTTTTTTTAAGTTGTTTTTGGGTGGTTGATTGCTTAATATCATCTCGATATATGCCCTGAACTGTTACTTGCGCATTCGTCAGGAACGCAAAAAACAACATTATTATTAAAAAGTAATTTTTCTTCATGTTTGATAAATTTTAATTTTTATGGTTTAAAAGGGTTAATTGTTATTGTAAATTGTTAAAAAAATATTTTATTTAATATATAAATCATAAGCTCCGGCAACTTCTGTTGAAACTTCCCCCAGCCAGCCCGCTTCCTGATTGATTGCCGTGTATACTTTGATGAAATCTATTCCGGGAAGTTTTACATAGTTTCCGTTTTTATCTACTGCCCATGCGATATCAATATTGGATGCTTCGTCATTATTTGGTGCATTATCGGCATAGCCAAATTCAAAAGACGCACCAACCCAATAATTTCCGGTGCCGCTTTGATCGTAAAAATTATCTTTTATCCTAGTTCCTTTCAGAGTGTACGATGCTTCAGCAATCCATGATGGATAATAACTCTGGTCGTGAAATGCATTTTTTGATTTAAATCCTGATTTTCCCTGATTGTCTTCCCACTTAATATATTCCGAATCAATTTGCCAGAATTCCTCTCCCGTTACAGCTGATTTATTAAGATCCGGTTTAAAATAAGTTACGCTGTAATTCTTGATTGTAGTATTTTTAAAATATTCACTTCCTGCAATTTCATACCATTCATCATCATCGGGTTTTCCGTTTTTATTTTTGTCGAAAGCCACAAGAATAATTCCGGCTTCACAAGATCCTGAACGGGCTTCACTGGCTTCACTTCCCCAAAATGCATTTCCTAAAATTTTGAAATCCCTTCCCGCCATATTGGGGATGGTGTGATCAAAACCAAATACCACATAACCGCCAAAACCTCCTAACGAAATCATGCTTGTATTCCCGCCAACAATCGCTTTTTTTGCTGCGCTGATAAGATTGGCTTCTGTATTTCCGGGCAAAAATTCCGGAATTCCGTTTGTAAACTGACCTACGCCCGGACGAAAATCGAATACATTTGAGATGTATTTACTATACGTTCCGGCTTCTTTTGTTACATTAATTAATGAGGTGTATGTTTTTACCACTCCGTTGCTTTCTACCTTTAAAGTCAAAGGATAATTTTTTAAATAGGGAGTAATAAAATCTAATTGTGCATTTTGTGAAATTACCGAATCATTAATACTCCAGGTCAATTGTGAAGTAGCCGGAAGATTCGTGATAATATTCAGCACTTTAAAACGCTCAATTGTATAAGAATCTTTCAATATTACTGTTGGCGGTTCTTCAATACCCAACTCTTCTTCCTTATCAGTTCCGCAGGAAATAAATCCCAGTATAAAAATGAAGACCAATGCTGTTTTTAAAATTTTAAAAGTGTTTTTTTCCATATTCATAAATTTTAAATTAATTGCTGGTAATTGTAAATGTGTAAAGTTTTCTTTCCATGGTTTTTTGATATTATTTTTTAGTTATAAAGGCAATATGTGCTGGAATATTTCCCGCGGTTGTTTTCCATTTTAATTTTCCTTCGGGCGTAAAACAATAGATATATCCGGTTACCACATAATTTTGTGCATCGGTTATATAAATTTCTTTGGTTTCGGGATTTACCTGAAGTCCGTACGGAATCATGATTTGCTTATCTGTGCCGTCTGTAATGAGTTTATCGCTGATAATTTTTTTGGTTTTAGTATCTAATATTCCGTAAGTAACTTTATTGCTGTTCGTTAAATAACTCCACGAAACACTGTAGAAATACAGTAAATCATCAACAAGACACATTCCCGAAACTGGAATATCAAGCTGCATTTTTTTTTCTTCTGTCTGGGAATCTATCACAAAAAGATTAGAAGGTACAGTGTAATAATCTCCTCTCGAACTCACATAAATATCGCCGCGAGAGTCTATTTCCATTCCGGAAAGATTAATGCCAACGTCTATTTTTTTTGTTTCAGTAAAGGTTTCAAGATCTATTACAGATACCGTTCTGTCATAATTAGGCACTCTGTAACCGCCTGAATTCGCTACATATAATTTTCCGTTATGAACCACCATTTGTTCGGGCTGATATCCTACTGTAACTTTCCTTTTTATTTCTAAAGATGTCGTATCGATTTCGGCAACAAAACCAATCTCTGCATTAGGGTTTATGGCAACAGGACCAGAATAGGAACTTACATAGGCTTTGTCTTTATAAAAAGTGACATACCTACAATTGGGAATGTCTATTTTTTTGATGCGTTTCGCCGACCATTTGTCTATTACTTCAACTTTGTTAGAACAATTAATTACCGCATACACCTTGTTGCCGTAAATTTTTATATCATTGCCTACATCTCCTAATTCTTTTACAACGGCGGGATTTCGTTCAGAATAAATATCTGTTGTATAATTTCCTGTCCTGTAATTGAATATATCAATACTGGCTCTGTTCATTCCCATATTCCCTTCGTTTAAAAGATAAAAACCTTCTATTTTACCGTCGCTTCTGGGCGCAGCAACGCTTTGATCTGATGACGGAAAAATGGTTTCATCTTCCCGACAGGAAAAGAAAGCAACGGCTATAAATAGACTGAGGATTAATTTTGTGGTGATCTTTTTCATAGCTCAATACTTATTATGAATTTTAATGTTCGACCCGGCATGGGATAATTATAAATTACCTCGTATTGCTGGTTGAAAGCATTGTTTAATTCTATTGCACCTTTCATTTTGTAATGCTGAAACGCAAATGATTTTTGTACCGCTAAATCGTGCGTGTACCACGGCTGAACTTCATTTACTTTTATATTGTTGACATTTCCGTTATAACGTTTTCCCACATATATAAAGCTGTAATTAAAATTCCAGGTTTTATAATCGGCGTTTAAAATTCCTGATCCGCTATGCCACGGTGTGTAAGGAATCTGATCTCCGTAAGATGATAATTCCAAACCTGCAAATTTGGTGTAATCTCTGTTTTGTGAATACGTATACGTTAGATTTGTGCTTAGGTTTACTGTGCCAATGTGCATTCCAAGATTCACGACAGATTCTATTCCCTGCCCTTTTACCTGCCCAATATTCGTCATCATCCATCTGAATAAATTTCCGGTTGGAGCAGCTACAATTTTATCTTTGGTATTGGTATAATAACCATCCACCTGAAAAGATAATTTATCCAGAATTCCTTTTTCTATAAGAAGATTATAGGTAAAACCAACATCATACTGATTCATATATTCCGGTCGCAGCGTACTGGATCCCACCATTGTATAATACAAATCATTAAAAGTGGGCATTCTGAAAATACGTTTGGCGAATGCTCTGATATTAAAATCGTAATCTTTAAACGGAGTATATCCGAGAAATAATGCAGGAGTAAATTCGGTTTTATCCGGCGCCTTTGCATTGTATCGTACTTCCTCCTGAACATGAGTTCCTACAACACTTCCTAAAGCTTTAAACGCGCCAAGTCTGTACGAACTTGCAAGTGCAAATAATGCCGTATAACGCTGTGGAAAAGAGAATAAAGTCTGAATTCCTTTTCTCGTGGCATTTAATTTGTTGTATTGAAAGTCTGTAGATAACGAAACATCCCAGGTTGATGATATACTGTACATATTTACTGCCGAAACATAATATTCCTGCTGAAAATAACTATCATCAGATTGTGCTCCTTCGGTTACTATTTCTCCTAAAACATTCGTGGTGTCTCTGGCAACATAATGAGTATAATCATAAGCATATTTTGCTTTTGCCTGAAATTTATATTTTTCGGTAAAATCCTTGATTAAAGTTCCCTGTGTGAAAAAGTTTTTGTCATATTGCCTGAAACCATCAGAAAATTTATTTTCTACAATTGCTCCCGGCGCTCCTCTTTCTGAATCATAATAATAGACTTTAGCATCCCAGGAACCGTTATTTATTTTTCCGTAAAGACCGGATTCAAATCTCAGGGCTTCAATATCACTATTATGTCTTGTTGCGGTTGTATCGTAGGCAACAGTTCCATCAAGATTGTTTCTTTTATACCTGTATTTGTATTCTCCATTCGATTTTATGTATTCAGAACTTACACTCAGACTTACTTTATCGCTCAGTTTTTGTTCCCATCTAAACGAAGGATCGATATAATTAATAGACATTGTTTTATACCGAACTAATAAATTTGTCTTTTTTCCTCCAATAAAAACCGGTCGCTTAGTTCTTAAATAAATGGTAGAAGCCGCCGCATAATCTTTAGCCGACTGGAATATTTCGCTTTTTTGTCCATTATACATCGTCAGGGATTCCATATCATCTAAGGAATATTTCCCTAAATCCGTCACTCCGTTTTGTGCATTTCCTAACTGAACGCCATCATAAAAAACACCTACGTGATGCGTTCCCATATTACGAACATCGACAGTTTTAAGTCCGCCAAGTCCGCCGTAATCTTTTATTTGAGTTCCTGCAAAATACCTTAAAGCATCGGCAACGTTATGACTGGCTAAATTTTCAAGTAATTTGCCTGATAAACTTTGTACGGGAATAACTTCCTGATACGGTTTTCCTTTTAGAATTACTTCTTTTAAAACGCGTAAACTATCGTTTGATACTTGCGAATGAAGTAAAAACGGAGCAGAAAACAATAGAATAAATAAGAGTAATTTTTTATTATACATCACTGATTTAATTAAATAAATTTCGCGGATGTACTAATCAAAAAGCAATAAGAGAGAATCCCGTTATACAAATAACAGGTCAATTCTTGTTGTTCAACTTTATTCCACGAAAGTCTTAAACTATGTGATTGTGGCAGGTCTCCTGACTTGTTCCATCTTTAAACAACCTTCTCATCCGCCGTGGCGAACAATGGCATTAGTAACGTTTAAAGACTTATATAGAACTTACAGTAGCGGGTCTGTTCAGGATTTGCACCTGATTCCCTTTTAACCGATTTTCTTAAAATTATAAAAAAACGGACCAAAATCTGGTGCAAATGTACTTTATAAAAACTTAATTGTAAACAGATAAATAAGATTTAAACTTGAAAAGAGAAAAAATTTGTTAATAATATAATTAATGAGATGAAAAATGTAAACATTTAGCAGAATTCTTAAATCAGGTATTTATACTTTTAAATGAGAATTTTAAATGTGCTATTTTTGAATGAGCTGGACAATATATTTTAACACATAGAAAAATAGTTGGAGAAAGGCTCAAAGAGGCAAAGTTGCAAAGGTTTTTCTTTGCGTCTTTGCGTCTTTGCGCGAGGATAAATAGAAGTCAAATAAATTGAACACATAGAAACA
This sequence comes from Flavobacterium psychroterrae, assembly GCF_018380615.1. Lineage (GTDB taxonomy): Bacteria > Bacteroidota > Bacteroidia > Flavobacteriales > Flavobacteriaceae > Flavobacterium > Flavobacterium psychroterrae. Next base: position 87,566 of record NZ_JAGYVZ010000009.1, read on the forward strand.
TAGATTTTACATATGCCAAAGAGATAGCGTCAGGAAATATATTTCTTCTCATAGTTTGTTTGTGTGTTTAAACAAGTAAAATGGCCTTTTAAAGTCCTAAAATCTATGTTTCTATGTTTAAAAATAATATACTAACCATTAATTGCCAAAACTTATGCCCTGGAATATTCTTGAAAATTTATGGAAACGTACTTTGAATCCCACCAGTATTTCTGATGGAGATAATACTCAAACCTGGGACAATGAAATCAAAACTTTGTATCGTTTAGGAATTAGTATGGAAGATACTTTGCAGTTTTTATATTTTGAGAAACCGGACTTTGAATCTTTTAAAATCTGGATCAACGACAAACAGAATATAAAAACTAATGACGAAGAACATTTAATAATTGATGTTTTATCAGATGAAGATCTTCAGTTTTGGAAGGAGAACGGTTATGTGATTGTAAAAAATGCAATTTCAAAAAAAGATTGTCAAGATACGCAACAAGCCATTTGGGATTTCCTCAAAATGGATCCCAACAAAAAGGAAACCTGGTATAACCGACACGAAAACCAAAAGGGTTTAATGCTTAATTTTTCGGATCATGAAACACTAAATAGAAACAGGTTTTCACCCAGGATAAAAAAAGCATATGAACAACTTTATAATTCAGCCAAAATATACAAAACGATTGACAAAGTAAGTTTTAATCCACCTGAAAATGAACGATTTACTTTCTTGGGAAGTCCGCTGCATTGGGATATTAGTTTGAAACAGCCTATTACATTTGGATTTCAGGGATTATTATATCTTACGGATTGTGGCATTGATGATGGTGCTTTTCATTGTGTTGCCGGATTTCATAATAAAATAAATAATTGGCTGGATCAAATTGAACCAAATGAAAACCTCAGAGATAAAGCGATTGAAACCTTAAAGCCAATTGCTATTCTTGGTAATGCGGGCGATTTTATCATTTGGGATAATCGATTACCGCATTGCGCATCGCCTAATAAAGGCGAAAGTCCCAGAATCGTTCAATATCTTACCTATTTACCTGATGATTATACTACTTTAGACGAATGGATATAATTACTTTAACACATAGTCCCGATAGCTATCTGGACTATGTGTTGAATATTTTTTTAAACTTACTTCACCAATACAGTTTTATACTTAGCAATATTTTTTAATACAATTCCGGTTCCTCGAACTACGGCTCTTAAGGGATCTTCGGCAATATAAACCGGTAAATCTGTTTTTTGGGAAATTCGTTTATCAAGTCCGCGAAGCATTGCTCCTCCTCCTGCAAGATACAAACCTGTATTATAAATATCTGCGGCGAGTTCCGGCGGTGTTAATGAAAGCGTTACCATAATCGCATCTTCGATCCTTAATATTGATTTGTCTAATGCTCTTGCAATTTCTCTGTACGTAACTTTGACTTCTTTTGGTTTTCCGGTCAGTAAATCCCTTCCGCGAACCATCATATCGTCCGGAGCTTGTTCAAGTTCTTCCAATGCAGCGCCAACTTCAATTTTTATCATTTCTGCAGAAGCATCTCCTATATATAAATTATGCTGAGTTCGCATATAATATAGTATATCATTGGTAAAAACATCACCGGCAATTTTTATCGATTTGTCGCAAATGATTCCGCCAAGCGCAATAACCGCAATTTCTGTAGTTCCCCCACCAATATCTACTATGATATTTCCTTTTGGTAACATTACATCTAAACCAATCCCAATTGCTGCTGCCATTGGTTCATGAATTAAAAATACTTCCTTACCATTTACACGTTCGCAGGATTCCTTAACGGCTCGCATTTCAACCTCAGTAATTCCGCTTGGTATGCAAACCACCATTCTAAGTGCGGGCGTAAAAAAGCTTTTCTTGATTTGGGGTATGTTTCTTATAAACCAGCTGATCATTTTTTCCGAAGCATCAAAATCGGCAATAACACCATCTTTCAGCGGTCGGATTGTTTTAATATTCTCATGTGTTTTACCTTGCATTAAACTGGCTTCTTTGCCAACTGCAATAATTTTTCCGTTTCTAATATCTCTTGCTACGATAGAAGGACTGTCGACTACTATTTTTCCATCATAAATTATCAAAGTATTCGCTGTTCCTAAATCCATAGCTATCTCCACTATCATAAAATCAAATAAGCCCATAATATAGTTTTTGTTTAAATAACGAACGCTTTTGTTGCTGTTTTATTCTCTACAAAGACTAAAATTCTAATTCAAAATAAAAAGAGCGTTTGAAATCAAACTTGGTATTTGCGGAACAAAATTTAGTCATTTTAAACTTAAATAGCTATTAATTATGCAACTATAATTTATTTTTCTGTAATAAATCACATTAACAATCCGGCTAAATTTGTAAAAACACAACTTTTAAATAATAAAGTTAATTAGAAACCAGAATTTAAATATTCTAAAAAAATAATATTATGGAAAAGCAAAATCAAAATGAATACGGTCATACAGATCCGGATTTTATCGATCAAAATACTACCGTTGACGGAACTAATATTCAAAACGAGGAATTTTTTAAAAAAGAAGTTAGTAAAGAAGATCCACTGGAATTTGGAGAAAGCGATCCCGATTATATCGATCAGGAAACTCCTGTAGATAATGATAATTATGCAAGAGAAGAAGATCCTTATCAATATCAGGAAGAATTTATCGAAGATCTAAAACATCCGCAAGGCGATGCTGCAAACAGTACAAATGTCAAATCTGACCAAAGTTCTAAACAAGAGCAAAGCATTAACAAAGAGAAGCTTTACGGCAATGAGGATCGGGAAAATAATCGTGAAGAAAAGTAAAAAGTTCGCCACGAATTAGCACGAAATAATGCTAAATATAAAAATCCAATTTCACGAATTTAAATAGTGAAGTTGGATTTTTATTTTTCTAACAATCCATTTTAAATTCGTGATAATTCGTGCGATTCGTGGCAAAAAAACGTGAATTATTTGTATCAGATTTAAAATCATAATTATCAAAGAATTACTATTGTTTTCTCTTGAAATTCTTTAGCAAATCTGACCCAATTGAAGCAGAAAAAAGACTTTTAAAAGTAATTAATGAACTAATTTCAACGTAAAGGTTTCTAAAATTTGTCTTTTTTAAGAAGTATTAGAAAAGTATAAATCCCTATATTTACTTTCTGGTTGACAAAATTACGATGTAAAACAAGATAATTTCTGCATCGTTAAGCCAATTAATTATAAGTAGTCAAGATGGAAAATTATACCGTATCAGTGGCATCATTACCTTTAAGTGATAATCCAATACCGAATAATAAGATAACAAAAGCTGATTTATTGCCTGATCCTGAATCAAGCTTAAATTCGATGGAAATGAAAGAAAAACCTATCGGGGATTCTACAATTCCGTTCAGAGATTTGACCAATCTTGCCACAAAAAAAGAAACTATTGCCAGAATAATCGATAAACTGGACGTTGAAAATAATTTAAGATATCAAAGAACGGTTGAAGATACCTATTGCAATGTGTATTCTTATGATTACTGTTATTTTTCTAAAGTATATCTCCCAACAGTTTGGTGGACGGATGAATCTCTTGAAAAAATATTAAACGGAGAGGAAGTCGAAGCTGTTTTTGAAGAAACTGTTGATCGCATTTATTCCAGCGCTATTCACGATTGGTTTTTACAATGGGGCGCCAGTTTTGGCTGGAAAAGAATGCATACTGTTGAAGAAATTCAAAACAAAGTAAACGCTAATGGCGGTGTTGGAATAATTTGTGCCAAAAGAAAAGAAAAAGGACTTTCAGGACATATTGTGCCTGTGGTTCCTGAAAGTGATTTGCATACAGCATATCGTGAAAATGGTATTGTAGTATATCCGCTGCAATCACAAGCCGGAAAGGTGAATTATAATTACTTTGCAGAAGTTAGAAAAGACTGGTGGAATGATGAATTATATTCGTCTCACGTCTTTTATTACCATGAATAAATAAAAAAAGTGCATAATAGTTTGAACACCTAAAAAAAATATTGATTTTCAGCGTGTTAACTACTTGTAAATGACATAATAAAAAACTACTTTTGCAACTTGGAAAAAACAAGAATAGCAAAAGTGTACACAACAGCTATTCATCAGCTTAAATTATTGATATAAAAGTGATTAATGCCAAATAGCAATTTTATAACCTTATTATAAAATTTTACTTTTTCAGCTATCTTTTTGTCGGTATAAGTGCAAAATTTCTGAGACCAGAATAGAATTTCATACAATTTTAAAAGTAAAGCAAAACTTTTTTAATGGATGCAACAAATTATGTTTAATCCGTTAAAAGCTTTTTTGGCTCTGAATTGCAACAGATTAAAATTGTATTTCCAAATAAAAATAGTACCATTAAAAGTTTAATCACCATAAAAAAAGAAAGTTAGTATAAATGAAAGACAATCAGACAAAAAAATATTATTGGGGTATAGGATTAGAAAACGAAACCTACATGCAATTTGAAGAATCCCTAATAGTTACTGGTGAGTTTATACAAGAAAAAATTGGTTTTGAAAAATACAGTATTGATTATAGAAAATGCTATAAACCGGAAAGCTTAGCTCCTATTTTGCAAAAAGCTTTTGGTTTAAATGACAACTATAAAGTAAGCCGAATGATGAATAGTCATTCCCTTGAAAAACTGGATATCAATTACCAGCACAAAACATTATCGCCTATAAAACCATTAATCGATACCGAAAATGGTGAGGTAGTCGCACAACCACTTGAAAATCCTGATTATTTAGGAAAATCTATCATGGAAATTTTCCTTGAAGATCAGCCTTACAATATTCAAAGTATGATTACCCAACGAAATAAAACAATGGGATCTGTACATTTTGATGGAGATTCTATTGAATTTGTGACGAAATATTTTGAAAACAGAACAATCGCAGAATCCTGCAAAGAATTAAAAGCTACAAAAAAATTGTTTCTGGATAAAATCAATGAATCATCTGTTCTAAACGGTAAATTGAGTTTTCCGGATTACAATAACGGACTGAATATGTTCATGACCAATCAGGAAAACCTGGTTTTGTTTAATAACGGAACGTATCATTTTCATATTACTTTACCATCTTTAACCGAAGATAGCAGAATTGTTGATTATAACGATTTTGAAAAAACACACGCAAACGCCATTTATTTATTACAATGGTTTGAGCCGTTTTTTATAGCAACACTTGGAAGTCCGGACATTATGGGCGTGATAAGTGACAAATACAGCTTAGACAAAAAATTTACTTTAGGTTCTATGAGAAACGCAATGTCTCGTTACATAGGCGTAGGAACTTATAATAAAGCAATGCCAAAAGGTAAAATTTTAACCTATAATGTTGACGATTTTAGAAAATTACTAAAATTTGAAAAAGAGGAAAATGTTTGGTGGCGCGATCAGATTGAAGCTGACATGGAATATGAAATGCTCTCTGAAGTTGGTCTTGATTTTAATCAGGAAAAAATGTACCAAAGCGGTTTTGAATTCAGAAGCTTTGATGAGTTTCCGGCTGAATACTTAAATGATGTACTTTTTTCTATCATCTTAATTTGTGAGCATTCTTTAAATCTTCCTGATGTTCAATGGGCACATGACAGTAAAGCGTGGAATAATCTGGTTTTTAAAACTTTAAAAATGGGTTATTCAACTGAAATTGATGAAGCTGAAAAGAAAGAAGTTTTAGATTTATTGCAATTACTAAATCAATCAGACAGTAATTATGAGACTTTAAAATCAGAATTTGAAGCTATTGTACTTTTAGATGAATTCTTCTTTAAAATTCTGGCTGTTTTACATGATAAGTACAAAGACAATAATGTTTGTTTGGATGCGATGTACGGACAAAAAACAAGTGCTCCGCCAAAATGGGACAACTTCAATAAATACCAAACCGAAAGACATTTACAACAAATAGGATCTTTCTCTGATAATTAGAAATTATATTGAACGTTAGTGTTTAAATAATTAAACACTAACGTTTTAAACATATATACTAAGAGTTTAATATCATACCTATCAAGATTTGAAAGTCTACAATTTGTGCCTGTAGGCACTAAATATTGGTAGTTAATAGGGAATCGGAATAAATCTAGCTTGCCGTAGGTGCGCAATAGTTATCATTTTGTTGCTACCTACGGCACGCTAACATATTTTCTAATCTATATTGGCTACCAATATTTAGTACCTAACTGCACAATTTCGATTCTTGGTTTCACTTTTTTTTGTGTTTTCTACTAACATACAAGTCTTAAAGGAATAAGGGATTATAAAACATTGTAGATATCTCGTAGAGATTATATATTGGTAGAAAAAAATAAATCAGTAGTAAAATTGTCCCGTAGGGACTACACTTTTGGATATTTAATTATATAAAAAAAAAGAGCTATAGCTCTTTTTTTTTATGTAATATGTAGAAATTTACTCTCTTAATAATAAACGTACATCATAATTTTTGAGTTTGAACTCTCAATTACTTTTTCAAGTCTTTTAAAAAATACTTCGTTTACCATTGGGCAACCGTGACTGTTTGAGATGTAGTAATCCTGCTCATCATAAGGAACAGCTGAATACTGATGTAAAACAATCGCTCTTTTTAAAGCATTGTTATTCGTTTCATCCAAACCAGTTAATCGAAAAGCTTTTCCGAAAATACCTTTATATGATTTCTCTACAGAATATCTGCCTAATGAAGTACAATTAGAATTTGGCTCATTGCTGAATTTAAGATCACCTCTTACACTCGTTTCTGAACCGCTGCCATGAGCAACTAATCCCTGATCCAGTATAGTATTGTTTTGAAGGTCATAAACAAAAAAGCGGTTTTTACCTGATTTGATTTTCATATCAACTAAAAAAGCAATTTTTGTGTTGTATTTATGATCACTGTTTATCATTGATTTGATCTCGTTAACGTGATCAGTAAGGCGCACAATCTCAAGTTCTGATAATGCATCATATTTATTAGTAGCATTATATGTGGTAAAAGAACTCAGGCAAACAAACAAAACCATAAAAACTATTTTCATACGCAAATGATATAAAGTAAAACAATTAATGATTAATTCTTTGAAATCCAAAATGTGATTTTTGATGTTGCAAAATTATACTTTATTTTTATAAAATTCACACTTCCAGTATGTTAAAATTTAAATAATTTTTTATTTTTTTGTATATTCTTCTAAAAATGCCTTTAAAGCTTTAGATGGAAGCTCATCATTTCTATAAATTAATAATGTCGTCATAGTAGCAAGTTCCTTACTTACTGGAAAAGTTTTGATGTTTCGACTGCTATAATAAAGGTTCACGACTTCTTCAGGAAGTATACTAATACCTAATCCTGCTTCAACAAAATTTATAATTCCTTCTATAGAATTGAGTATTGTACTTTTGTAACGCAATATTCCTTTTGATCCCAGCCAGGTTTCAAGTCTTGCCCTAAAAAAACATCCTTGTCCAAACACTACAATTTTTAAGGGATCTTGTTTTAATATTTCTGTTAGTCTTGTTACATTACCCGCTGTAACTATCACCAATTGTTCATCACGCACAATAAGCTGTTCAAGTCCCGGAATATTAATTGGTGCCGCCACAAAAGCCGCATCCAGTTTATAATCAAGTACATCCCGAATCAAAGTTGGCAATACGGCAGAAAAAAACTCCAGTTCAACCGCCGGATAAAGTTCTCCAAAACTTTTTATAATTTCAGGTACTTTTAACGCCATTGTAGTTTCAATACAACCTATTTTAATCGTTCCTCCTACTTTATCTACATTCTGGATATCGCTTTTTGCATCATCCATTAAATGGCTTATTTTCTTGGCATATTGCAACAGTGTTTCTCCAGCTTCGGTAAGAACTACTTTACGGGAAACCCTTCTGAAAAGTTCGGCGCCAAATTCCTCTTCAAGACTTTTTATGCGTGCCGTAACATTCGATTGAACAGTAAAAGTTGCTTCGGCGGCTTTTGTAAAACTTCCGAGTTCAGCGGCAGCTTCAAATATTTTAAGATCATTACTATTCATAGTATCACAATTAGTGATTAATCACATCATAATATATCGTTTTCAATTATCAAATATAGAGAGTAAATTTGTATTAAACAATTGATACTATGAAAAATATAATTAAATCAGCAGCGATCGTACTTAGCATCGCAGCACTGCCTTCAACAGCTGTAAATGCGCAGGTAAAAAGTGCTTCAACAGATAAAAATGACAAATCTGAAATTCAGGCAACGCATTATAACAATTTGCAAGTCAACGGTCTCAAAATATTCTATCGTGAAGCAGGACCTAAAAATGCGCCTGTACTATTGTTATTGCACGGCTATCCTACTTCATCTCATATGTATAGAAATCTTATTCCTGTTTTGAGTAAAAAATACCATGTTATTGCGCCGGATCTTCCGGGTTTTGGTTTCTCAGATGCACCGGATCATCTTAAGTTTGAATATACTTTTGATAATTTAGCCAACACGATGCAGGGATTTATCGATCAGCTTGGTCTTAAACGATTTGCTCTTTATGTTTTTGATTATGGTGCACCAACCGGTTACCGACTGGCACTTGCAAATCCTGAAAAAATTACGGGAATAATATCTCAAAACGGAAACGCGTATGAAGAAGGTCTAAGTACTGGCTGGAACCCAATCCAGAAATACTGGAAAGATCCCTCACAAGCTAACAGGGATTCACTCAAAGATTTTGTATCGAAAGAATCTACCTGGTTTCAATATCATCAAGGCGCTTCTGATCCTTCACTAATTGCGCCGGAAACTTATACATTAGACCAATATTTTCTGGATCGTCCGGGAAATATAGAAATCCAGCTTGATCTTTTAAAAGATTACAGAACAAATGTTGCTTTATATCCTAAATTTCAAGCTTATTTTAGAGATAAAAAACCTATGACGCTGGCGGTTTGGGGAAATCAGGATCCTTATTTTCTTCCTGCAGGTGCCGAAGCTTACAAACGTGATAATCCCAATGCTACTGTAAAATTTTATAAAACAGGACATTTTGCCCTTGAAACGCATTGTAATGAAATTGGTGCTGATATTTTGGCATTCCTTTCTAAACTGCCTAAATAAGTAGAATTAATTTTGATAACTTTTAATAGCGGCCAATAGTGCCGCTATTTTTTTTGCAGTAAAAATATTTACTATATTCGTTTAGCGATATATAATACCTTTAAATAATCTAGCAACCCGTTGGGTGTAATTATTTTTAACACATAGTCCCGATAGCTATCTGGACTATGTGTTTAATTGGACTTTTATTAGTTACACTCAACGGGTTAATCTATCAATTAGAAACTAATCTAAAAACCACAACAATGGCAAAACAATTCGAAGACGTAATCAAAAAAGCTTACACTGCTTTTAACGAAAGAAATATTGACAATGCACTTTCAACAATGCAACCGGATGTACAATGGTCGAAAGCATGGGAAGGCGGTTACATTAGCGGACATAATGAGATTAAGGAATACTGGACAAGACAATGGAGTGAGATTAACCCAAAAGTAGAACCGGTGGGTTTTGATGAAAGGGAAAACGGAAGTCTGGAAGTTAAAGTAGCTCAAAATGTAAAGGATTTGCAAGGCGGTTTGGTGTTTGACGGACTGGTAAAACATATTTACACTTTTCAGGACGGATTGATAAAAACTATGGATATTGAACTGGTTGAGAGCAATTAATGGTAAGTTTTAAATTAAACATGCTATAAAATTGCCTTGAAGATTCTTTTTAATAACTTTGTTTTGTCACTCTAATACTTCTTCGTTGCTAAATTCCGGCAACAGGCTGTGGGAAGTTATTTAGCGGTCAGGCTAAAAAACATACAACTTTAATTAAAAAAAGAAGACATGTCAATAACAACAGAGTCGGAATTAACAGGAATGAAAAAGGCGAGCGAAGCTGTTGCCTTTACTTTAAAAGAAATGAGAAATTATGCCCAGGCGGGTATGACAACAAAACAATTAGACGATTACGGCGGACAAATCCTGAATGACTTAGGCGCAAAATCAGCTCCATATGTAACGTATGGTTTTCCGGGATGGACGTGTATTAGCGTAAATAATGAATTTTGCCACGGAATCCCATCTGATAAAAGAATCCTTAATGAAGGTGATTTAATCAATATTGATGTTTCGGCAGAACTTGATGGATTTTTTTCAGATAATGGCGGTTCATTTGTTATTGGTACAGATGTAAACCAACATCAAAAACTCGTACAGGCTTCAAAAGAAATTTTACAAAAAGCGATTTACAAAATAAAGGGCGGTGTCAGAATTTCTGACATTGGATTTTTAATGGAAACCGAAGCTAAAAAAAGAGGTTACAAAGTCATTAAAAACTTAACCGGACACGGCATTGGAAGAAGTCTTCACGAAGCACCGCACGAAATTGCCAATTACAGAGATAAATTCAATCTGACACGTTTTAAGAAAAATTCTGTAGTAGCGATTGAAACATTTATTGCAACGACATCAACAATTGCCGAAACTTTGCAGGATGGCTGGACAATGGTAGGAAACAAAGGCGGTTTTATGGCGCAACATGAACATACAATTGTTGTGACAGATGGTCAACCCATTATTTTGACAGCAATGAATGAAATCTGGAATTAAACAAGCTCAACAAAGCTGTTTTTTAAACATACAAAATCCCTCAAAATCAATGATTTTGAGGGATTTTATTTTTATGTCTAATTATGATTCGATAATTTTTTTACGGTGTTCAATTCCCCAAGCTGTCAGATTGTTGATTATCGTTTGTAATGTTTTACCATGTTCCGTAAGCTCATATTTTACTGTTATAGGCTGGGTATCAAGAACCGTTCGCTTGATTAATTTATTGATTTCCAGTTCTTTTAATTCCTTGCTCAGCATTTTGTTCGAAATTCCCACAACATCATTCAAAATGTCCGAAAATCTTCTTTTATTATACAAACAAACAGAGGTAATAATCGAGATTTTCCATTTCCCGCTCAATACATCCATAGAATCCTGAATCGCCCTCATCTCCTTTTTGTGCTGCTCTTTTTCAATTGTATTACACTCCATAATGTTACTTTGTTACCTCAAGGTTACTGTTACTTTTAGTTACAAAGTTACTAAAATAAATTAATCCGTTATAGATTTGCACCATAATTTAAAAATATATAAAATGAGCAGATTAAAAAATAAGGTAGCAATAGTTACCGGAGCATCAAAAGGAATTGGAGCAGCAATTGCCAAAAATTTTGGATTAGAAGGTGCAAAAGTGGTTGTAAATTATGCATCAAGTAAAGAAGATGCTGATAAAGTAGTAAAATCCATAACTGATAACGGAGGAACAGCAATTGCGGTTCAGGCAGATGTTTCAAACGAATTAGATGTGACAAGACTTTTTGAAGAAACAAAAAAGGCATTTGGCACATTAGATATTTTGGTAAACAATGCAGGAATTTATCAATATCAGGCAATTGAAGAATTAACAATAGCATCATTTCATAATCAATTCAATACGAATGTTTTGGGATCACTTCTTGCTATTCAGGCATCTTTAAAATCATTTGGTGAAAACGGCGGAAACATTATCAACATCAGTTCTGAAGCAAGTAAAAGTCCGCTTCCTACAGGATCTGTATATTCTGCAACCAAAGCAGCTTTAGACGCGATTACCATTGCTTTATCTAAGGAATTCAGCGGAAAAAATATCCGCATCAATTCAATTTTACCTGGTGTTGTAGAAACCGAAGGTTCTCATACTGCAGGTTTTATAGGAAGCGATTTTGAAACCAAATTAATTGCCACTACTCCGCTTGGGCGTACAGGTCAGCCGGATGATATTGCAAAAGTTGCCGTATTTCTTGCGTCTGATGATGCGGGTTGGATTACCGGAGAAAAAATTTCGGTTTCAGGTGGAATTTACGGCGTATAATTTTATTGGATAAATTTAAAAATAACAAAAAAATGAGCAGATTAAAAAATAAAGTAGCCGTAATTACTGGCGGTAATAGCGGAATAGGATTTGGAATTGCAGAAGCATTCAAAAACGAAGGAGCGTCCGGAACTATTACAGGACGAAATGAAACTACACTAAATAGTGCTGTCGAAGCTTTAGGAACAAACTTCATCAGTATTAAAGGTGATGTTACAAATAACAGTGATTTAGAAAATATCTTCAAACAAACCGCTGATAAATTTGGTAATATTGATGTATTGGTGGTGAATGCCGGCGGTGTTGTAGATGGCGTTCCATTGGGAACAATAGATAATGTTGACGAAGCTAATTATGACGGGTATATGGATCTGAATTTAAAAAGTGTCTATTTTACCGTTCAAAAAGCGCTTCCGTATTTAAATGACGGTGCATCAATCATACTTATCGGGTCGAGCGCTGCGCATCGTGCCGCGCCCGGAATGGCTATTTACGGAGCAGCAAAAGCAGCTGTGATATCATTGGCAAAAGGATTGTCGCTGGATTTACTGCCAAGAAAAATACGTGTAAATACACTTTCGCCAGGATCAATTGATACGCCGGTATTTGGGAAACTAGTACCAGAGGAACATTTGGAACAGGTGAAACAAATGTGGGTTGATATCACGCCTGTTGGCAGACAAGGACTTCCGTCTGATATTGGGAACGCAGCGGTATTTTTAGCATCAGATGAATCGTCGTTTATAGTTGGTACTGAAATTCTTTCTGACGGAGGTTTGACAAATATCAGTTTGATGAAATAAATTTAAGTTTAAAGTAAATAATCAAATCAGAATTTCAATATCATGATTTTCATTATTTATTAAAATAAAAAACCTCCAAAGTCATTTGATTTTGGAGGTTTTGTATTTTGTGATTTATGGCGAATTCGATGCACAAAAGTTGCAAATATTTAGTGGGGGAAAAATAAGCTACTTAAAAAGCGTTATGGTATCTGTGAGGTTTTCTCTAGTGATAAATGCCTTAATAAATTCCTGAACCTCGTTTTTTGATTCTGGTGTGGTTTCAAAAGAATTAATATGAAAATCATCATCCTGGTCCAGAATATGTATTATCTCTGTATATCCTTTAGAAATTAAACTACCTTTTAATTTAATTATATTTTGCTGTTCCTGACCACTCAGCTCCTTCCGAACTTTTAGTTTTATAGCTTTTTCCATTTTAGATAAATTTTAAATTATAATAGAGAATATCTGTTATCAAATATAAATATTAATTTGTTGCATATACAAGTAATTCTTTCAACTTAAACAACTACTTATCAACATTTTACTACATTAAAATTATCATTTATGTTAAAATTTCAATTTTAACAAAACCGCGTACTTCTAAATTATTATGTAATTTTTCCAAATTAATTACTTAATTTTAAAATTAATTCGATTAGTAGTTAAAAAACAGATTATATCATTTTTAATCTTCAAATAAACGTTACAGATTAAAAAGCTGATTAATTGGTTTACAAATAAAGTAAAAAAATTTAGAACGCGGATAAAACAGATTTGCTTTGCAAAAACGCAGATTTTCGCAGATTTTTATATAGAATTTAAAAAAGATCCGTGTAAATCCGTGTCTTCGTGATAACGAATCCGTCAAATCCGCGTCGAAATATATGTTTTTTTAATTACACCAACCGGTTAAAAGTAATTATTGCAGAACCCGATTAAGCATTTCGTTGATTTGTAAAACTTATATTTTTAAGCTTTTTTGTGATTTATTTTTAAGGAAAAAGCAACGATTGAAAAGTAAATTTTGAGTAAAAGTTTTAAAAATAAAGTTTTTTTTAGATAACAAAATTACTAACTTGTATAGATCTAAATATACTAGATACTATAAAATCTAGTTTAAAACAGTAATAATGCTACATTCTTAGAATAAAAAGTAAGTAGCTAATCTGAATTAATTTTTCTAACATATAAAAAACAGACTTATTATGCGAGTATCCGTCATCCGAAAAAATATAAAATTTACCCCCGATTCCAGAAGAGTTGTTGCTAGATATTTTATGAATGGCGAAGAACGGACCAAACAAATGGTTGCCCGTATAATGGTGCTGAATGATAAACAGGTATTAGAAACATTAGAACAAACGCTTCGTGAGTTTGCAAGACGCCACCGAAATATTTCGGCGATTTTTTTCAGGCATTGTGAACAGATCAGAGATGTAATTGAATCCATGCAAATTGATTATGATGCAATTTCGCTGGATCGAAAAATGCTTATTGGTTCCTACTGTACTATGGAATATGCCATAGAATCTGCTGCTATTTTTAATCCTTCAATTGTAGAAGATTTTGATCAGTCCGGTCTTGAAGTTGGTGAAAAACGTGTAATTATTTCTTTTAGAGCAACAGGTGAAGGTCATATTTCATCGATTGTTTTTAGACGGGGAATTCTGGATAAAGACAACAATCTGCTGGTAATGAAAATTGGTCATAATATTGATAAGGCTGAGATTGAACATAAAACCTTATTCAATAAAGAACGCTTTTTATTGAAATTGTCCGAAATGCACACGCAGGACAAATACATTTCGCAGATTATGCAGGATTTACCAAGTGAATTTGAGTTTGCTGTATTAAAAAGTGTTGTAAACACAGCGTTAAGCGATCCATCGATTCGTCAGGAAAGACGAACTGCACTCGAAGAAATCATCTGGTTGGCTGATTCGTTTTATGATTTACAATTCAAACACGATTCGGATATTACGGAGCGCGTTATATTTCCAATTTCCGAATCTGAAAGCCGTGGTATTGAAGATGCCCGTTTTGTACGTTTTGATGATGACGATGATGAGTCAAGTCGCGTGATGGCAACTTATACCGCTTATAATGGTCATACAATTTTACCTAAACTTATTTCTACCGAGGATTTTTACACCTTTAGAGTAATGCCTTTGCATGGTGCCGGTGCCCAAAATAAAAATCTTGCTTTATTTCCGCGAAAAATTAAAGGTAAATATGCCATGCTTTCAAGAATCGATGGCGTGAACAATTATATTATGTATTCTGATAGAGTTACACAATGGAATAATCCAATTCTTTTACAGGAACCACGTTATACATGGGAATTAACTCAAATAGGAAATTGCGGATCGCCTCTCTGGACTTCAGAAGGCTGGCTTGTAATTACGCATGGTGTAGGTACAATGAGACGTTATTGTATAGGTGCATCATTGTTTGATCTTGATAATCCGTCTCAGGAAATTGGACGACTTAGCGAACCTTTGCTTTCTCCGCTTGAAGACGAGCGTGAAGGTTATGTGCCAAATGTTGTATATTCCTGTGGTGCAATAATTCACAACAATAGCTTAATATTACCTTATGCGGTATCTGATTATTCATCGACTTATGCCGTGGTTGATATGATAGAATTGTTAGATGCTCTGAAAAAGAGTAAATAGAAATCCTAAAACTATTTTAGATATAGAAAAAGCCCTGTCAAATGATACAAATGATAGGGCTTCTTTATTTAATATGTTTACGCATAAAACATTTAACACAAAGAAAAATAGGTGAAAAGATTACAAATTAAGAAATATATTTATATCTCATAGTTATCTGTATCTCAGTGAAATATTTTTTATATAAATCTACTGCTTTATAAATGTTTTATTTACAACACTATTTCCTGTTTGAATACGCAATAAATAAATTCCCGGAACCAAACGACTACAATTGTACTGAATATCAATTCTGCCGGTATCATAATTTTTATTTGTAATCACATCTAGTTTTCTTCCGTTCATGTCAAATAATGAAATGTTAACTTTTTCTTGTTGATTTTGTATAAATGAAATCGTCAGGTTGCCTCCTGTTGGATTTGGGAATACGCTCAGATTCACTTCTTCTACATCTAAAATTGAATTATTTGATGTAAGTGTTGCCGCTGTACAACTTGGCGTTGTACTAAAAGCCATTACCGCCGGAGAAAAATTCGTAAAAGCAGAATTTATATCAATATTAGAAACATCATTAACACCTTTTCCATCACATTCTGCACGACCATTTCTCCAATAAGGAAATTGAAGATAAACACCTGCAGTAGAACAGCTTCCTATTTCGGCATCTCCACCTACTACCACAGAACCTCCAAAATTACCTGCAAACAGCATCGCATTTCCTTTAATATTTGCTGTATTGGCAACAGAACCACCTTCCATCCAGGCATTTCCTTCAACAATAGCATTGCTGGACAAAGTTGTATTATAAACACATGCATTGTCACGAACAATAGCATTTCCCGTTATAGTTCCACCATCAACCATTGCATAACCATCAATACGCACGTTTCCTGAAATTGTACCACGTCTCACAATTGCATATGGTCCTACATAAACTGAGGCTGCGACACTTGCGCTATTAGAAACCCATCCTCCACCATTAGAATGCAGGCGACCATTTGTTTTAATAAATTTTCTAAAATCTGCAGCAGCTTGAAATCCCTCAGGATTAGCATTTGCAATTTTTAACTCATAAGGATATCTTCTTTGTTTAGGATAACCTACATCCATATTGTAATTCACATGCACTTTTGGAGCCGAAAATACTACCAGAAAAATACCTGCCTCTGTTGCTGAATTAAGTTCAAAGGATGCTTCGCCATCTGTATTATACATTGGGCTGTAGCGAGAAACTGTTCCATCCGTTTTTGTGGTTACAAAACCATATCGCCATCCTGCTTGGGTTGGATTCACTTCTGTATGCCCTTTAAATTTAATAGTCACTTTTTTCTGGGTTCCGGTACAAGTAGGATATAACGGAATTATATTCATGCCATAATCCTGTGGCGCCCAGTCATTGTTAGGATAATATTGATCAATTGTTCCTGCCACTTTAGTCAATAATGTATATTGTCTGCTGGTATATCGCGGCATATTATTTTTAATGGAAGTATATGTTTCTCTAATTTTTTTTCCAAAATTACTGGTTGTATTTACTTGAGAATTCCATTGAATAGGATAATCAAATGCCGGCTGTCTTTGCGCATAACCCCAAAGATAATCGTTGAGTTGTTCCTGCGTAAATCCTTTAAGCCTTTTGATGGTTTCCAGCGGATGTTCCTGATTTTTAGATTCAGCCCACATTCTTCGGGTAAAATCAAAACCGTCTTTTTCCTGCACATAATACATCAAATGAAAATTAGTATAATGATGGCGGTTTGAGGACCACATAAAATTTCTGGTCTGGATCCATCTCGTTAAAGTTCCGTCGATTTCTGCCCATTGCGGATACGCCTGACCACGCATAAAATTGGCATGACCTTCATAAAACGGACCTGCCCAGTCATATCCTGAAAATGCAGTTCCGTTACCGGGATTTTCCTGAATTCCCATCATCATTTGCAGTGTATGTGCAAATTCATGAGATAATGCGCCGCCATCTCTGGTGGCTTCAGGATGTACAAACATGGCACCAATAGTATTACTAAAGGAGCTCGCCTGCGCAAAAGCCTCTAAACGCGGATCTGTTGAGTTCCAGGTATTCATCATCATAATAATGATTTTATATTTCCCGAAATTTGTTGTTGGTGAATTATTTATGAATTTTAAATCAGTTATAAAACGTTTAAAACTGTGTTCCAGAGTATCAGCAACTGATTTAGGCGTAAATCGCAACGCTGCATCAGCATATGCAGCGGGATTCGTGCCCACTTTATCTCCCCAGTAAAGCACAAAATTTGTCGATTCGTATTTTCTGGAGTTGGACACATTATTATAAAACTCATTGTTGGGATTGCTCCATTCTGTAGGTGTAAAGAGCGTTTTTTGCCCCATTGCAAAGTAACTGCAAAGGAAAAGGGCGACTTGTAATAAAAGTTTTTTCATATAAAAATTATTTGGGGGTTTAATTTTCTTATCAATAATCTGCTTTTTACTTCAATCAACTCCATTATTAAAGCCCTCACAACTTCAATTCTATCTCTAACTTTTTATGCGGATTCCTAAAATTCAATTCTGTTTTAAATCATTAAGTTTTTAAATAAATCAAAACCAAATTTCTCTCCAATAAATGATCTCTTTTACCTAAAAAATGAATTCAAAATCCATGAAAATAATTTAAATGTAGTTGTAACATTTAAATTATTTTTTTTGCGAATATACGTATTAATATAAAGTAACCAAATAAAAAATAATCGACTAAATACATATTTATCCGATTAAGTGTAATTTAATTAAAATAAAAAAAAGGAAAATCTCAGGTAATAAAAGCAATTGGAAGATATTTACATTTCAGAAGTTTTTTTAAAAATTGATCTAATTGCTACTGAAAATAGTTTTATATTAGCACAAAAAGGACTTGTTTTTATGACTAAAATATACAGAAAAGGCGCTATTGGAGCTTTACTTGATGAATACGAAAGAGCTATTTTAGATTTAAGCCACACAATTGATGATATTACAAACAATGAACTGATTGCGATTGCAGATCCTGTTACAACAGACACAAGTTGCGTATCTGTGCAATCAGTTCTGGCTCATGTTGTAAATTCCGGTTATGCATATGCATTGTATATCAAACAATTATCAAATAAATCACTAGACTTTCCAGATGAGATTTTTAGAACGAATGTATCTGATTATCAAAAAGACCTGAGAGATTTTTTTGTTTTCACCGAGGCAACATTTCAAAATATTACTGATAATCAGCTTGAAGAATCTGACAACACTAAAAAAATAGTTACTTCATGGGGACAAGTCTATGACATTGAACAAATTACAGAACATGCAATCGTACATGTTTTACGCCATAGACGACAACTTGAAAGGTTTAAAATTATCTTACGCGAACGCAAATAACATAATTTGAAGAATCTTCTAAATTAAAATAGTGATTTATTCAGATTTTGGAGCGAGATCGCCATACCAGTAAGCAGATGTTACGCCGCCATCCATCAGGAAATCGCTTCCTGTAATAAACGCACCGTCACGTCCCATTAATAAAGCGCCTAAAACTCCCACTTCGTCAGGATTTCCGGCTCTTCCCACGGGTGAAATTTCAATCATTTTGCGGTAACCATCACCTCTTGGTCCGTTTAATTCATCATTTGCCAGTGGCGTGATAATAATTCCCGGACTTATTGTATTAATTCTTGCACCGCGTTTCCCCCAGCGTACGGCTTCTGCTTTTACCCGAAGTGAATTTCCTCTTTTTGATAATTGATACGCATTCAAAGAACTATCTACAGCATCAGATTGCAAAAACGGAAGTGCTAAAAGTTCTTCGGTTGGTGTTGTTGCCAGTGCTTTGTCTTCTTCCTGAGTTAATGATGGCAATCTGTGACCTGATTGTGAAGCGATTACCACACCTGATCCTCCGTTTTCGATCACATTTCCAAATTCTTCTAATACTAAAGCAGTTCCATATAAATCTACCTTGAATATTGTCGATGGCGATGCCTGCGAAGGTGAAACTCCGGCTGCGTGAATTAATCCGGTAATACCACCAATTTCCTGAGCTTTTGCAACAAGCGACTGAACAGATTCTCTTGATGAAATATCCACAATTGCAGTACTTACTCTGAATCCTGCATCTGATAAAACTTTTGCTGCAGCATCACTATTTTCCTGATGTAAATCTGCCAGAATAATGTGCATTCCTGCTCCTACTCGTCTTGCAATTGCCTGACCAATAGATCCCGCACCAATAACTACTATAACTGAATTGCTTTTCATAATTGTTGTTTTTTAAGTCTGTTTTTTTAAGGCTAATTTTTTTAAATCTATTCTAATAATTTAAAATGTAGTCGCAACAGATTGCAGTATAATCCACTTTCCGTTTCGTTTTTCAAATTGTATTTTTTGCTGTAAACGCCACTTATTTCTCGTTCCGTAAATTCGGGCATCTAAAATATTCTGACCTACAAATGTTCCTTTATCGCCTTCCATTTTTACCGAAGTTTTAACCTCTTCATAACCGTAATATTTCATTCGTTCACTTTCAATTTCTAATAACCATTCGTCTTTTGACTGCACATATCCAGTGATATGCGTGAGCGTGAAATCCTGATCTAAAATCTTGTTTAGTTCCAATATATCCTTGTCAATCATCAAATCAGTTAATTGACGGGTTATGGCGAAAATTTCTAATTCACAAGTACTTACTTTATCGGTTTTCATAGCAATCTGCGGTTTATCTTAATCATTGATTTTTTAATTTGAAATTTTATCAAAAGTTTTGACAGTACAAATTTCCTTCAATATCAAATGCTTTCCATGATATATATTACTGTAATTATTACCATTATTACTGATTTAATCATTTGAGTTAACCTACTACAAATCTGCATGCTATATTTGTAGTATAAATTTAAAGAATACAAGGATGGAACACATTATAAAAGTTGAAAAAATAACGCAATACAACGATTTGAAAGGTGTAGAAACATTACATCCTTTAATAAGTGTTTTTGATAATTCAGGCACAAAATCATTACCCAATAACAGTAAAATTCATTTTGGTTTATATGCAATCTTCCTGAAAGCCGGAAAATGCGGTGAATTAAAATACGGACGCAATAATTATGATTATGACGACGGAACAATGGTGTTTTTTGCTCCCGGACAAGTAATTGAAATCAATAATGAAGAGGATTATTTGCCTACAGGTCTTGCTTTACTTTTTCATCCTGATCTTATAAAAGGAACTTCTTTAGGAAAACAAATCGGTCAATATTCCTTTTTTTCGTATGAAACGCATGAGGCACTTCATTTATCTTTAAAGGAACAGCAGATTATTCGTGATTTATTTAGTAAATTAGAATATGAATTAAATCAGTCTATCGATAAACACAGTAAAAGTATTATAACCAATAATATCGAATTGCTTTTAAATTATTGTGTCAGATTTTATGACAGGCAATTTATAACGCGAGAGAATGTTAATACTGATGTTTTATCCAAATTTGAAAATGTATTGAATGAGTATTTTCAATCAGAAACTGCGCAGGAATCCGGTTTGCCATCCGTTAGTTATTTTGCTGATTTGTTGCATTTGTCTCCCAATTATTTTGGAGATTTAATCAAAAAAGAAACAGGGAAATCGGCACAGGAACACATTCAGTTAAAATTAATTAATTTAGCAAAAGAACGAATTTTTGATACCAATAAATCAATTAGTCAAATAGCATCTGAACTTGGGTTTAAATATCCGCAGCATTTTAACCGAATGTTTAAAAAAAATACCGGTTACACACCAATTGAATACAGAAGCTTAAATTAAAAATCACATCCAAAACCTTAACCAAAACAATGTTCAACAATTTTCCTTTTTATCTGGGTTTATTAGTCGTTATTTTATTGCTGATTATGCTGGCAAATAAAATAAAAATAGCTTATCCCATTTTGCTAGTATTAGCGGGATTAGCAATCAGTTTTATTCCCGGTGTGCCTCTTATAAAAATCGAACCTGACCTTATATTTTTTATTTTCCTGCCTCCATTATTATACGAAGCTGCCTGGACAGTTTCCTGGAAAGAAATGTGGCGCTGGCGACGTATTATTACCAGCTTTGCTTTTGTAGTTGTATTTGTATCGGCACTTTCGGTTGCATTGGTTTCAAATTATTTTTTCCCGGGTTTTTCATTGGCATTAGGATTTTTATTGGGCGGAATCGTTTCTCCGCCAGATGCCGTAAGCGCCGGAGCAATTCTGAAATTTGTTAAAGTACCCAAAACAATTTCATCCATTTTAGAAGGCGAAAGTTTATTGAATGATGCATCGTCCTTAATCATTTTCAGATTTGCGATGATTGCTGTCGCAACGGAACAGTTTATATTCTATAAAGCTGCGATGAGTTTTAGCTGGATGATTTTTGGCGGTGTTGGAATTGGTTTATTAATAGGCTGGCTTTTTATGAAAGCGCATAAATACTTGCCTACAGATGCGAATGTTGATATTGTCTTGTCCTTACTTACACCTTATATTATCTATCTTGCTGCGGAGGAAGCGCATAGTTCCGGAGTTTTAGCGGTGGTTTGTGGCGGATTACTTTTATCCAATAACCGACATCGATTTTTGAGCAGTAAATCGCGTTTGCAGGGAATTAATGTTTGGGAAAGCTTTTGTTTTATATTAAACGGATTGGTTTTTATGTTAATAGGTTTAGATTTACCGCAAATTACAAAAGGCCTTGAAGAAGTAAGTATTGTAACTGCAATAGGTTACGGCGTTTTAATTACGGTTGTTTTAATCGTCAGCAGGATATTATCCACTTACGCTGCTGTGGTGGTTACACTTATTGCCCGTAATTTTATCACTGTTGCTGATAGTAGAAATCCGGGATTAAAAGCTCCGTTTATATTAGGATGGACCGGAATGCGAGGCGTTGTATCATTGGCGGCAGCCTTATCAATACCTGTTTATTTAAATAACGGAAACGGTTTCCCGCAACGAAATCTTATCCTGTTTATCACTTTTGTAGTTATTTTGTTAACGCTTGTAATTCAAGGATTAACATTGCCTTATTTCATTAAAAAACTAAATTTCAAGATTGACAATGATGCTTTGCCACGCGAAGAAGCTTACAATCAATTACGAAAAGAATTAGCCGAATATGCTTTAGATTATATCAAAACGCATTATAACGATCATGTCGAAAGTAATACGTCGTTGCAGCAATTAATCATAAAGTGGGAACAGCATACAAATGAAATTGATAATGAATCAATTGGAAAAGATTTAAAAGAAATTTATCTTGATTTATTAAACAAGCAAAGAGCCTGGTTAATCAATAAAAATAGAGAAGATCAAACTTTAGATGAATCAATTATCAGGCGACAAATGCATTATTTAGACATTGAAGAAGAAAAATTAAGATATATCTAAAATTGCTCTTCTATTATAAATTCAGTTTGCTTTCATACTTTCCGTGTTCTTTAAGGAGTTTGTCAATTATTTTTAAAGATTCGATAAATTCAGGTTCTTTAAATCGAAACGAAGGTCCGGAAACACAAAGCACAGCGACTGGTTTATTTTTAAAAAATATTGGCATTGCCACACAATTTAAATCAGGATCATACGCCTGAACATCTAATGCATAACCATTTTCTTTTATAATCGCAACTTCGGTTTTAATGACTGAAAAAGCTTCTGCGGAATATTGTTTACTTAAATTAGTCTGCAAATGGTCTGAAAAAGCCAAAAAAGATTTGCCTATTGCCGTAGTAGCCATTTCATAATCTTTGCCGGTATTTAAGGTGATTTTCACAGCTCTGTTAGGTTCACTTTTAAGTTCGTGCCTGTAATAAGAGCCCATTTGTACCGCTAAATAAGCCGATTCATTAGTTAAAATTGTGATTTTTTCTAAAATGGGACGCAATTCCTTCTTGAGCTCATTTACAGAAAATGCAGGCGCATATAAACATTCCAGCTTAGCCGTAATCCTGTATCTGGGACTTAAATCATCCTGTTCTAAATACCCAATTTGCTTTAAGGAATCCAGAAAACCATGGGCAGTATTCTTTTTTATATCCAATGCTTTAGCGACATCGTTAAGTCTTACAAAATTGCCGTTTAAAGCAATATATTCTAAAATTTGAAATGTCTTTTTTACAGATTGATTCATAAGTTCGTATATAATGAACAAATTTACATTTTTTAAGTATTACAAATCTAAAAGTTCACAAAATAACTACATTTGATTAAAATATAATTATTATGATACAAAATAAAACCCTTGGAAATTCTACAATAGAAATTGCACCATTAGTATTTGGAACCAATGTATTTGGCTGGACAACAGATCAAAAAATGACTCAAAATTTACTTGACGTCTTTACAGATGCCGGATTTAATGCCTTAGATACTGCTGATATTTACTCAAAATGGGTATCAGGACATGAAGGCGGAGAATCTGAAATTGCAATAGGAAAATGGCTTAAAGAATCCGGAAAAAGAGACCAAGTTATTCTGGCTACAAAAGTAGGTGCAGAAATTTCTGAAACTAAAAAAGGACTGAGTAAAAAATATATCATTCAGGCGGCAGAAGATTCCCTTAAAAGATTACAAACAGACTATATCGATTTATATCAATCGCATTATGACGATCTTAATACGCCCATCGAGGAAACTCTTGAAGCGTATGATACGCTTATAAAAGCCGGAAAAGTGAGAATTATTGGTGCTTCAAACTTTACGCCTGAACGTCTTGAGGCTTCGCTTAAAATTAGTGCCGAAAATAATCTTCCATCCTACCAGACTTTTCAGCCGGAATATAATTTATATGATCGTCAGGATTTTGAAACGAACATTCGACGAATTACTTTAAAAAATAATCTAAGCGTTATTAGTTATTTTTCACTGGCAAGCGGATTCTTAACTGGAAAGTACAGAGATAAAACTGGTTTAAAAGACAGCAAAAGAGGCGGATTTGTAGAGAAATATCTTGACGAAAAAGGCTTTAGAATTCTTAAAGCACTGGATCAAACCGCATCAAAACATAATTCGGTTCCGGGAACAATTGCTTTAGCCTGGATTATGAACCAATCCGGAATTACGGCTCCAATTGTAAGCGCAACAAATCCAGCACAATTAGCCGAAATACTTAACGCAACATCAATAAAATTAGATCCTCAGGATCTTGCTTTACTTGATACGGCAAGTTTATAAAATTTCTTATTATAAGAAATCTAAAAATTAAGATAAATCAAAAATCCCATTTCATGACGAAATGGGATTTTTTTTATTCTGAACTAAAATGCAAAGGCTAATTTTTAATAATTTTTCTGATGCAAATAGTTTGGTATGATTTTAGAAACCTATTATAATTAGATAAACTTGTCCTTAAATCGATTCTATTTTTAAATCAATAATTAAAAATAAGTCAGATTTAAAAGGCAAATTCTATTAAAAATCTTTAAATTTATGTTCTAAAATCTTATTTTATGAAAAATTACATCCTACTATTTGTTTCTGTTTTGGCACTATCTTTTAATTCTTGTAACACAATGAAAGACACTACAAAAACTGATGATCTTTACAATACATCTTGGGAACTGGAATATATCTCTGGTCCGCGTATTGCTTTTGAAGGTTTATATCCTGATAAAAAACCATTTATCAAATTTGATAAAAATAACAATCAGGTATTTGGAAACGCAGGCTGCAACGGTTACAGCGCTCCATTTACTTTAAAAGGAAATTCTTTGACGTTTGGTGAACAAGGTCCAACAACAATGATGTTTTGCGAAGGTGGCGGGGAACAAACCTTTTTACAAACTATTAAAAAAACCGACAGTTATTCTATTGATAAAGACGGAAAACTTAATTTAATGGTAAAAGATATCCCAATGATGCGATTTAAAAAAGTGACTAAATAAAAAACTGAATTACATCTATAAAAGTTACAACATCAAACCCGACAGGTTTTAAAACCTGTCGGGTTTACTATTTAAAATATCTTTATCAATTAAAAAAAACACACATTTCATCGTAAATTGTATCCATGAAGGGCAATAAATACTCAAATTAAATGTTTTATTTAAACGAGTTAACGCGTTTAAATTTAAATGCGTAACTTCTATTTTATTTATTAATATTTACGTTTTATGAAAAGAATATTGTTTCTGGCTATTATAATGACCGTTTCTATACAAGGATATGCACAAAAAGAAGTTAATAGCAAATACAAACCTATTAATTCTAAAAATCCCGAACTTAAAGAACCTTTGGCGCCGCCTACAGATACTCCGCCAAACACAGATCCTGCACCTTTAAAAGATGAAACCGTTTTGAAAATTAATCCGGATGAACTTTTTAAAAATAATATCCTGTACAAACAGGAAGCTAATGTTGAGGGAATTTTTTACAGAAGAAATGAATATTTAGGTGGTTTTGTGACCAATTCATCTGTTTCAACAGTTCGGTATCGTGATGCTGCTTTTGTAGATGGAGATAAAATTAGAGTATATCTTAATGATAAAGTCATTGAGAAAGAAGTGAACTTAGACGGCGAATTTAAAGGATTTAAAATAACATTGGTAAAAGGAATCAACAAAATTGATTTTGAAGCCTTAAATGAAGGTTCTGCATCACCAAATACAGCAGAATTTCAGGTTTTTGATGATAAAGGAGTTGTTATTGAAGCAAGTCAATGGAATGTAGGTACGGGATATAAAGCAACTATTATTCTATACAAAGAATAAAGCGCATATTAAAAATATTCTCCTGCATCAATTCTGTAGTAAAAAATAAAATGCGATGAGTTTTCAATTAAAATTGAAACTCATCGCATTTTTATGCAGAAATTAATATTTTTATTGATACATTAAATCATGTTTTAACAATTCTCCATTTGCTGAATATTGTACTGCTTTAAGCGCTCTCATAACGCCCCATTTTATACAAGTTGCGCCCCATGAAAAACCAGCACCAAAAGTAGTAATCAATATATTTTGACCTTCTTTAAAATCATTTTTAAAATCCCAAAGACATAACGGGATTGTTGCAGATGTTGTGTTACCGTATTTGTGAATATTTACTTTGACTTTTTCAATACCTATATTCAAATGCTCGCTAACGGCTTTGATAATTCGCAAATTTGCCTGATGTGGTACAACCCAGTCAATATCTTCTACACTTAAATCATTAGTTGCAAGAGCATCCTGAGAAACGCTGCTCATTGATTCAACCGCTTTTTTAAATACAAATGCACCTTCTTGTTTGATAAAATGTTCTCTGTGTAAAATACTTTGCATTCCAGCAGGCACTTTAGAACCTCCTGCAGGAACATATAATGCAGATGTTCCGCTTCCGTCTGTTCTTAAAATACTTTTCATCACTCCAAATTCGTCATCCGTTTTTTCTAAAAGAACAGCTCCTGCTCCATCACCAAAAAGAATACAAGTATTACGGTCTTCATAATCTACAATAGAACTCATTGTATCTGCGCCCACTACCACCACTTTTTTATAACGGCCACTTTCAATCATAGTCGTAGCCATTTCTAAGGCATACAAAAAACCACTGCAAGCACCATTAAGATCAAAACCAAAAGCATTTGTAAATCCGCTTAGTTCACATACTTTACTTGCTGTAGGAGTTAAAAGATGATCCGGAGTTGCGGTTGCTAAAACTAAACCATCGATTTCTAAAGGATCAATTTCGTAAGTTTTTAATAAATTTTGAATTGCGGCACCGGCAAGATCTGATGTTGACAAATTTTCACTTGTAGCTAATCTGCGTTCCTCTATTCCGGTTCTTTTTTGAATCCATTCATCTGTTGTATCAACCATTTTCGAAATCATCTCATTACTAAGTACATAACTAGGTACAAAGCCACCGATAGCTGTAATTGTTGCATTCATCCTTATCTAGATTTTTTGTTTTTGTGCTCTCTTTTTATATAGCAAAAAAGAATTTACAAAATAACGCTAACAATTTGGAAAAGACAATAGCATTATGCCCAAACATGGGGGTTAAAATCATAAATATAAGTTAAACAATTGGTCAAAGAAGGTTAACGAATTAATTATTCGAAAGTTTTAGACCGTTATTTTAGAAAATAAAGCACAAAATCATCCTATTCTTTTTATCTAAAAACTAAAAAACAACCGATTCCAAAAATTCAATTACTTCCCCATTCGGACTATAAACCAAACTATTGCTAACTGTTATTTTTTTTGCAGCATTTTTCAGCTCCAGTGTTTCTTTATCAGATAAAGCCCGGGCACCATTTTGTATTGCTTCGTTATACGCTTGTTTAGCATCGTTAACTATAAAGCAAATATGTAAAAGTGCATTTTCGACATATGGATCGCCTTGTTTTCGCTTTCGGCCCTGCGTTGGAAAATTAGCATTGCTGTCACATATTTCGATGAAACAATCAAACTGCGTATTTTTCATCATTACACATTTTTCTAAAGTAAATTCAGGCAAACTCCAACTGTGTACTATTTCAAAATTTAGTGTTTGGTAAAATTGTACTGTTCTTTCAAAATCCTGCGCTTTAATAGCAAAATGATGAAATCCTTTAATGTTATTATTCATTATGATATTTTTATATTCGCTGATGCTTCTTTTTTAATAAGATGTTTAAATTTAAAACTTCTTACTTATAATTCCTTTTATTCAAGCGTAAACCATTCTTTTACATCATCAGCAATAGTTTCTTTACTTACAATACTTTCAAACTCATTTGTAGCATTGTTATGAATATAATCTTTTTGCCATTCTTTATAATTTAAAACTACTTTTTGTATGGCGTTGCAAATAAACAAAAGATCCTCATTTGTCATTATCGGATGCAATGATAAACGCACCCAACCCGGTTTATTGCTTTGGTTTTTTTGAAGAAGTTGCTCTGTTAATTCATTAGATTTTGTTTCATCAATATCAAATAAATAATGTGCATATGTACTCGCACACGACCATCCGCCACGAACCTGAATTCCAAAACGATCATTTAAAAGCCTCACAATTAAATTATAGTGAATATCATCAATCAAAAAAGAAACACAACCAATTCTGTCCGTTTCAACATCTCCCAAAATAGATAAACCCGGAATCTTTTGAAATTCTGAATAACATAAATCGAGCAATTCTTTTTCCCTTTTTTTTATATTCCCTACTCCCATTTGATCCTTCAATTCCAGAGACAAAGCCGTTCTTATAACTTGCAAAAATCCCGGAGTTCCGCCATCTTCCTTTACTTCTATTGAATCACTGTAATGATATCGTCCCCACGGATTTGTAGCTTTTACATTTCCTCCGCCGGGATTGTCCGGCACATTACTTTTATATAACTTTTCATTAAAAACCAAAACACCGCAGGTTCCGGGTCCTCCCAGAAATTTATGTGGCGAAAAGAAAATTGCATCTAATTGTTCTTCAGGATCTTCAGGATGCATATTAATTTGTACATAAGGTGCCGAAGCTGCAAAATCCACAAAACAAAGTCCGTTATTTTGATGCAGGATTTTAGCCAGTTTGTGATAAGGCGTAATAATTCCCGTAACATTTGAAGCTGCTGTAAACGAACCAATTTTCACCGTTCTGTCGGCATATTTTTCAAGTAATTCTGCAAGTATTTTAGGATCAACCAGATTGTTTTTATCCGGCGGTAAAACTACCACATCAGCATTAGTTTCATACCAGGAAACCTGATTAGAATGATGCTCCATGTGTGTGATAAAAACTACTGGTTTATCGATAATATTAAGTTGAATATTCGATTTATTATCTGCCGAACGCAAACCTGTAAAGCGCTGTAATTTTGATAAAGCAGCCGTCATTCCGGTTCCGGTTGTCACCAGAACATCAGATTCATTTGCGTTTACATGCTTTTTAATCAATTGTCTGGCATGATTGTAAGCATAAGTCGAAGTCTTGCCGGTTTCGCTCGAAAAAGAATGTGTATTGGCAATCATTGGACCTATTTTATTGAGCATAATATCTTCAATTGGCACATATAATCTACCGCTCGCAACCCAATCAGCATATAATAAATTTTGCTTACCGTAAGCCGATTCGAAAATATGATTTACTCCAATTGTATTTCCTCTAAACTTTGAAAAATAGTGCTCTAACTGACTCGGTTTTGTTATCTTCTCAATTGCATTTATTTCCATATCATTTTTATTAACTGAATTTTTATTTTTGACTGAATTGTTTTGTATGATTATTTTTTAAAACACGTCTGTTTGTCATTCCGATTTCTATGATAAAACAAAATCTTTTTTAAGGAGCTAATCCCGCTTCCCGATAGCTATCGGGACGGGGCTATGACAATCATTTTCATAACACTATTTTCGCATAGTTTGTCATTTCGAGGAACGAGAAATCTCCGCAAGTAACTCCGGTAAGTTTGTCATTTCGAACAACGAGAAATCATACTTGTAAATAGACAAAGATTGACACATTTAGGAACGGAGTTTCTTATGTAATTTCTCCTTTCGTCGAAATGACAAACAAGCGTGGAATTACTAACATTTAACTCCTGTTCAAAAGCGTTTTAAGCGTAGCCTGAAGTTCTTCGCCACGAAGATTTTTGGCTACAATTATACCTTTTGAATCCACCAGATAATTAGCAGGAATTGCTCTTACTCCGTATAATTTCGCAATTTCACTATTCCAGAAAAGTAAATCCGAAACTTGTAACCAGTTTAGATTATCATCTTTAATTCCTTTAATCCAGTTTTCTTTCTTTTTATCTAATGAAACTCCCAAAATATTGAAACCTTTATCGTGATATTCTTTATAAGCGGCAACAATATTCGGGTTTTCTTTTCTGTAAGGTCCACACCATGAAGCCCAAAAATCAACTAATGTATATCCGTTTAAATTTTCAGAAAATTTAATATCTTTTCCTTCCGGATCTTTAGAAACAAAATCCGGTGCTTTTTTCCCAATCTGTAATCCGTTTAAAACCGTAACCAATGCCTTTAATTCTTTTACATAAGTTGAATTTTGCTGACTTTTATCTAAAAGCGCAATGTTTTGCGTAATCTGATCCGGAGTTAATCTGTAGGACCAATTCCTATACAATACATAAGCCGAAACAATAGAGCCGGGATGTGCTGTGATAAATTTACTTATATCAACGTTCTCGGTTTTTTGATAAATATTGAACAAATCCTGTGAGGCAGAACCTTCAACAACCGAAGTACTGTAATATTTAACCGGACTTAATTTTACTGTAATTGGTGTTTTTTCAAGAAAGATATACAACGGACTATTTGCTGTATTAACGCTTAATCCATAAAGTTCCGGAAGTTTTACTTTTGTTTTAAAACCAAATTTCCCATCTACTACTTTTACTGAATCTATTGTGGTAAACATCTTGTTATGAAACTTTTGCAGATACACATATTTTACAATCGTGTCTGCTACAGTTCCTTTTAACTGAATATTTGAATCTTGCGCATGGATTGCTGTTGCAGAAAAACATACGGCTAGAAATACTATTATTTTTTTCATTTTATGGAGTTTAAGCTGAACTTTGTCAAAGTTCATGTAGTTGTTTTTTAATTGAACATAAGAATTCCCCTAGCCAATTTAAACGGCATAAAGCTAATGTTGAAAAAGTGGGAAAAGAGATTGTAAAAATTAGCGGCTACGCATTCGGAAAACTAAGACTTCATTTTTTGGTAAAGGCAATTGATTGTAAAAGGCGTTTAATTTGAATAGTTTAATTTTCATTTTAATAATAAAAAAGGTTTTAACATAATGACCTTATTCAGATTTACTAAAGAAATCTTTCTTATCTGTCCGCCTTAGCGGAAGGATTTAGCACCTTATTTGGCAACAGGTTTCTAAGACTTCACAGGGCCTAATCCCTCAGTCTTTCTGGATAAGTTCACGCAGAAATATTCTGCTGATGCAAATATATATAAATTCTATCAAATTAGTATAGTTTAAAATAATATTTTTTTAAAATAAATAAAATATACCCTTAAAAATCAATGTTCATTCCGAGGGAAGAGGACACGAGCGATGAGAACTGGCTAAGCAATCTCCGTAATAAACTCCGTAAAGTTGGGCAACGAATATTGCGGTTGCATTATATACAAGTGATTAGAATCCCCAGCTACAAAATAAATCATTCCTCCGGAATTTCCATAGGACTTCCGGAGGAACAAACATATTGTAGGGATGGATTTTAATCCATCATACGCAAACAAAATCGACAAAGATTGTCGTTACGTTGTGTTCCAGGGATTAAACTCCCTGGCTACAAAATAAATCATTCCTCCGGAATTTCCATAAGAGTTCCGGAGGAACGAAACATATTGTAGGGATGGATTTTAATCAATCATAGACAATCCAAATTAACAAAGATTATTTAATCCGGATTCGCCAATATTTTATACAACTCGGCATTCGAAATATAGAATTGATTCTCTATACTTATTTGCGACAGTTTTGCGCTTACCAGATTATTTTCCCTTGAATTAATCAAAAATATTGAACTTTCTCCAAACGAAAACAACTTTTCCTCTGAGCTTAACATCACCATATAATCTTTTACGAGATTGTCAATAACTGTTTTTTGTCTTTTTAGAGATGCAATTTCGGTTTGCTGTGCTTTTATTTTATTTTTAAGTTCCAGTCTTTGCTGATCGATATCAAATTTTAAATCCTGCATTTTAAGTTTCGCAATCTTTAGGTTCCCACGTTCTTTTCTTAAAAAAATCGGAATGCTGAAATCGATGTTAAACTTATAATCATCAGCATTAAAGGAATCAAAATAAGCAGGTTCAGAGATATAGTTATAACCCACATTTACTTTCGGAAGCAGTAAATTGGCCTTTAGCTGCCTGTTGATTTCCAGCATTGATAATTTAGTTTCAAGTGCCTGAATTTTAGGATGCGACTCTAAGGTTTCAACATTTACCATCATCGAAGATGTTTTTAATGTTTCTTCAAGGGTCTGGATTAGGTCTTGCTCCGGTTTTACATTATCTGCCAGTTCAACAGGAACATTTTCTATCCATAAATAATTCGAAATAGCAAGTTTGGCTTTTGCCAGTTTCAGGTTTCCGTTTTCAACGTTCAATTCCCTGTTTCGAACTGTTATTCTTGCTTCAACGCTGTCAATAGCAGGAGAATCACCATATTCTATTAATTTTTTAACACCCGCAAAACGAGTACTTGCAAAACCAAGATAATTTTTATAAAGTTCGGCCTCATTAAAGCTTCTTCTCCATTCAAAGTACGCTTCACTTGCTTTGTACAAAACCTCAATCGCTTTAAGTTTTCGTTGTGCATCGCTCAGTTTGATCTGGAGTTTTCCTTCTCTTACATCTGCCATTCGCTGGTTGATAAACAAACCCTGCCCTAACGCAACACTTATTCCAAGTGACGTTAATCCGGCATCCGGCGTTCGGTTTTGCGGATTGTAATATTGCCCGTCTGTTTCATCAAAACCGGCTTTTATTTCAACACCATACCAGGTTGGGATTTTGAAACTGCTGTTTAATAACGAATAATATTCAGTTCCCTTAAATTCTTTTTTATTGTAATCTACTTCAATTTTCGGATCAAATCCTCCACGAGCCACCATAAGCATTGCCTGTGCAGTACTTACTTCAAGATTAGCTTGTTTCACCAGCGGATGGTATTTTTTTACATATCCTAAAAATTCGCTGTAGCTTAGCTCCTCTTTATTAAAATCCTGACCGTATGATGTAGAAAAGCCAATAAGAAATAAAAAAGAGAACAATGTGATATATCGTATGTTACTTTTTACCTTTTTCATTTGTTGCTTTATCATCTGAATTATAATAATTTGGTGGAAATCCGTTCAGGTTACGCCATATTTCATAGCCAACAGAAACAGTTTCCAGTAAAGCAATACTCTGCGCACCTGCGCCTATGCTTAGTTCTTTTGGCCATTTGCCTTCTTTATTATCCGGCGCAATCAGGATTCTGTATTTGCCATTTGTGCTAATAAAATTTTCTATTGCCACTACTCTGCCGCCAAAAGTTCCATAAGATAATCCCGGCCATCCTGAAAATACGATTCTTGGCCACCCATCAAACCATACACGCACTTTTGCGCCACGGTGCACTAACGGCAAATCAATAGGTTCTACATACGTTTCTACTGCAATATCATAACTTTCCGGCATGATGCTTACTACAGGAGTTCCTTCTTTAATTGTTTCACCAATACCCGCCAGTAAAGCACGATTGACATAACCGCTTTGTGGTGCTGTGATATAATACAAACCGTTTCTTAATTTATAGTTCACATATTGATTTTGAAGCTTATTTACTTGTGCTTCAGTATCATATTGTGTACTTAAAGCGGTAAATTTATCACTTCTGGATTTAGAAATTTTCTCAGCATATTCAGCCGTAATTCGATTTATTTCTACTCTGGCATTTATCAATTCATTTTTACTGCTCAAAAGCTTGTTTTGCTGTGTAATAATATAAGCTTCAGACTCTTGCTGTTTTA
This sequence comes from Flavobacterium psychroterrae, assembly GCF_018380615.1. Lineage (GTDB taxonomy): Bacteria > Bacteroidota > Bacteroidia > Flavobacteriales > Flavobacteriaceae > Flavobacterium > Flavobacterium psychroterrae. Next base: position 121,475 of record NZ_JAGYVZ010000009.1, read on the forward strand.
GTCGTTTTTGCTCAACGTCGGTCATTGGCTTTAAACCTTCTTTATTAAGAGCTGTTGAACGATTGAATTGAGTTGTAGCGATTCGTAATTGCGTTTTTACCGCTTCAAGATCCATACTGTCACTTTTAATTTTTAAATGTGCCTGTTTGATCTTGTTTTGAGCCTGCTGCAGTTTTAATTCTCTTTCAGTATTAAGTGATTGCGCCTGAACATCCAGTGAATTTACTTTATCGCCATAGGATTCTACCGCCATTTTTTTTGCATCGACCTGATCTTTGGTATTTCCAACAAGATTTGGATCTAAATAATCTTCTTTAGTTTCTGAAATAAAAAGAATCGTATCGCCTTTTTTTACAAAATCACCTTCTTTTACAAACCATTTTTCAATTCGTCCCGCAATGGTATTATGCACCGTTTGAGGTCTTTGATCCGGTTTTAAAGTGGTAACGGAACCGCTTCCTGAAATATTTTGTGTCCATGGAAGAAAAAGACAGCCAATTAAAAAAATTAAAAATCCAATGATGATTTTATTCAGGATTTTATAGTGAGGCCTTCTGGCAACGCTGGTTATCGAAGCATATTTACCCGGCGTTATTAGTATATTATTATCTTTAGAAATATTGAGCATAATTAAAGCTTTGTGTCGTTAATAATTTTTCCGTCATCGATCGTTATCATACGGTTGCACTTGTTTTTCCAAATGTCATTTTTAGAAGTAACAATCACCGTCCAGTCATTTTGATCAGAAAGTAAAAAATCAATTATTTTGCCCGAAGTCATTTCGTCCATTTTATCAACAGGATCTTCCAGAAACAATATATTTGGCTTGTGAACAATGCTTCTGGCAAGCAATATTTTTTGCACATCTGAAGCCGAAAGTTCGCTTCCGCCGGGATGAATCTGATTTTCAAGTCCGTTAGGGAAAGTCTTGATATATGGTGTCAGGCAAACATTATCCAGCGCCCATTTCAGGTCATCATTATTAATATCGCTGTTGCCAAACAATACATTTTCTCTAATTGTTCCCGCAAAAAGCGTATCGCCCTGCATAAATGTTCCGGCTTGCGCTCTGTAAGTATCTTCATCAAGTCGGTTCATGAAATTATCTGTCACATACATGGCACCGCTTTCGGGTTCCAGTAAACCTGAAAGTAAACGCAATAAGGTACTTTTTCCGGCACCATTTGTTCCTTGTACCAATATTTTTTCGCCTTGAGCGATTTTCAGATTTATATTTTTAAGCGATTTTTTATTATAACCCGGATAATTATAGGCAATACTTTCAGTTTCGATATTTATTCCGGTTTCAGTTACGTCTGATGTTTTAGGAATACAGGAAATCTCCATATCTGTAACTTGCCCAATTTTTTCTACCGATGTAAGAACATCATAAAAAGATTCGAGCCCGAAGATGATTTTTTCTACCGAATTAATCAGCAATACAATTACAATTTCTGCCGCTACAAACTGCCCAATGTTCATTTGATGATGAATTACCAAAAAACCACCAATAGACAATAAGGCAGCAGTAACAAGAATTTTAAAAATCGTAAGTTGGATATATTGCTTTTTCATTACCTGAAAATGCTTTTCACGATAATTAATATATTCGCTTACATAACCGTCATTTCGTTCTAATGCATATTCAAAAGCTCCTTTTTTACGGAAACTTTCGCGATTACGGGCAATTTCCTGAAGCCAGGCTGCGACTTTATATTTAAACTTTGATTCGTTAAGACTTGTTTCCAGTCCGTCTCTATACGAAAATTTAAAAATTATGTATAAAATCACGATAAACAAAAGCCCGATTACAGTGAAAAAGGAATGGTATAAAACCAATAATATAATCCCCAAACCAACTTGCAGAAACGCAGTACAAAAATCCAGCAAAAGTTTTGCCGTTCCTTTTTGAACCATTAGCGTATCAAAAAATCTGTTGGCCTTTTCAGGAGCATATTCAGAATACATTTCTTTAAATTTAATTAAAGGCATTCTGTAAGCGAACTCAAATGAAGATCTGACAAAAATTCGCTGTTGCAGATTTTCTACAATCCGAAGCTGCAAAATGACCAAAACTCCTCCAAAACCAACACCAATAGTTACCAGAAATACAAGTACTATCCAGGAAACACTAAGTTGTCCGCTTTGAATAAAATTAATAATCGCCTGAATTCCTAAAGGCAGTGAAAGATTTACTAAACCGGCAAAAGCGGCGTAAAATATAATTTGATATACATCGCGCTTATCGAGCGCAAGTAAATTATAAAAGCGTTTTAATGGTGTCATGAATTTATATATAAATACAAAATTAACAGAATAGATATTAAGATACGGTAAAAATCATGTAAAGGATTACAGAAATTAATATAATCTTTTAAAATAATTACTTTTTATAACATTAGGCATAATAAATTTAACTGCGGCAACATGGATTTTGTGTTTTCAAAAAAAAACACACTTCAGTATTTAAACGCACAAAGACACGCTATTGTAAAGAATATATTTCTTTTTTGCGTTCTCTTAGCCTTAATGACTATGTTCCTGTCTATTATTTTTTATTATGAAATAATATCTAATGAGATAAAAATTTATATAATAAATTGGGGAGGTCGCAAATGAATTTTACCATGAAAACCAAAGGAGAAAATGGGGTTTTCGATATAATTTCTTTGCTTGTTTTCTATTTCAAAATATAATCCTGCCAACGAAGTATCCATAGGAATCAAATAATCCAATAAAGGAATTCCTTTTGCCAGTTTTGTAGTTTTGCTATCTTTTGTTTCGTAATCGTCGATTTCTTCAGGAACTGAATTACATTTGAACACTTTTTTTAGAAAATTACAAGTAAGTCCCGTAACGGAATGTATATCAGCATTATCATAAATAATTCTAACAAAACTGTTGGATACATTTATACTGCTGATTAAAAAATAACCAATCAGCAATACTTGAAGGCATTTGCTAAAAAGACTATTTTTAATTGTATTCAACATTGCTAAAAAAATAAAAAGTTATGCTATTACTTAAATCATAATCTGTAGAAAATCAGTACGAATATTGAAGTAATTTCTTAAAATAAAAATTATTAGCGCGCAATGTAAATCTAAATTTTCGGCGCTACATTAAAATAACATTAGAATTTGTTCCGCCTCAAACAAATATTTAACTATCAAATAGTTACAAACAAACAGTAACTATTTTTTGTGGTATTTTTTTAGTTTTTTATGCATTTATAAAAAAAAAGAGACAATTAATTAGTAATAAATATTGAATATCAAAGCTTTTCTAATCTTGTTAATCATTTAAAAAAATTATGAAGTAAAGTTTTACGAAAACATTTCATATATCTAAAAATCAACAAATTAACTATTATAAATAATTATTTTATTAAAAAAAATCTTAATTTTAGTATTCCTTGTAAATATTTTATCATAACTAAATTGAATAGTATGAAATTTAAAATTTTACCTCTACGCCTATTTTTTTTAATCTTATTTGCCTTCGTCTCAACAAATACGTTTTCTCAATGTTTTGAAATTCAGAGTATACTGGTCGATGCCTGTGGTGGAATAGATGAAGGTCGTAATGAAATGGTACGTTTTAAGGTTGGAACTTCCTCTTTAAATACAAATGTTCTTACTGTTACGTGGCCAAATAATTCCTGGCAAGGAGTTGTTCAAAATGCTACAACAGCTTTAAAAGTGGTCTGAAAATATTTATATGATTTTTCAAAATAATGCCAATAATAGCGTTGGGCATTTTGCTAATTTTGGACCGGCACCAGGTCCTCGCACATTTTCGATGAATTTTGTGGGAAGTTGCAGTGATACCGTCATTTACGACAGAACATTGCTAACGGATACAAACGGAAATAATGTAGCGGCAGATGGAGCAACCGTAAATTTTACTCCAGCCGGAGATGCTACATATTCTAATTCAGGATGTAAAGCTCCAACACCACCTTTTACCGTTGATGCCGGACCACTTAATTTAACAGCTTGTGCAGGAACAACCATTACCTTAAACGGTGTTGCGCTGGGACAGCAATCTGTTGTTTGGTCATCGCCTTCGGGAATTTTTTCTTCGGCAACTACAACAATTACAGATTATATAATTCCGCTTGCATCCGGAGGAACAACTCTGGTATTGACATTAGAGGCGACAAATAGTTGTGGTTTTAAAATTTCTGATGTTATCAATTTATCTGTAACAACGAGCGTAACGCCGGATTTTGCAACAACACTAACTTTGTGTCCAACGGATATTCCGCCAATTCTTGCCACAACATCGCCTAACGGAATCACGGGAATTTGGAATCCCACAGCAATTAATTCTTCGGTTAGCGGAAATTATATTTTTACCCCAAATACAGGACAATGTGCCACGACTTCAACTTTGTCTGTTACCATTACACCTGAAATAATTCCTGACTTTGATACAAGTTTGACTTTGTGTCCAACGGATATCCCGCCAATTCTTGCCACAACATCGCCTAACGGAATCACGGGAATTTGGAATCCCACAGCAATTAATTCTTCGGTTAGCGGAAATTATATTTTTACCCCAAATACAGGACAATGTGCCACGACTTCAACTTTGTCTGTTACCATTACGC
>NZ_JAGYVZ010000009.1:126097-195877 GCF_018380615.1 Flavobacterium psychroterrae
CATCGCCTAACGGAATCACGGGAATTTGGAATCCCACAGCAATTAATTCTTCGGTTAGCGGAAATTATATTTTTACCCCAAATACAGGACAATGTGCCACGACTTCAACTTTGTCTGTTACCATTACGCCCGAAATAATTCCGGATTTTGATACAAGTTTGACTTTGTGTAGTGGAAATTCTGCGCCAATTCTCGCCATAACATCGCCTAACGGAATCACGGGAACTTGGAATCCCACAGCGATTAATTCTTCGGTTAACGGAAATTATATTTTTACGCCAAATACAGGACAATGTGCCACGACTTCAACTTTATCCGTTACCATTACGCCCGAAATAATTCCGGATTTTGCAACAACACTAACTTTGTGTCCAACGGATATTCCGCCAATTCTTGCCACAACATCACCTAACGGAATCACGGGAATTTGGAATCCCACAGTAATTAATTCTTCAGTTAACGGAAATTATATTTTCACCCCGAATACAGGACAATGTGCTGCAACTTCAAATTTGACCGTTACCATTACGCCCGAAATAATTCCGGATTTTGCAACAACACTAACTGTATGTCCAACGGATACTCCGCCAATTCTCGCCACAACATCACCTAACGGAATCATAGGAACCTGGAATCCCACAGCGATTAATTCTTCCGTTAACGGAAATTATATTTTTACCCCAAATACAGGACAGTGTGCCACGACTTCAACTTTATCTGTTACCATTACGCCCGAAATAATTCCGGATTTTGATACAAGTTTGACTTTGTGTAGTGGAAATTCTGCGCCAATTCTTGCCACAACATCGCCTAACGGAATCACGGGGACCTGGAATCCCACAGTAATTAATTCTTCAGTTAACGGAAATTATATTTTCACCCCAAATACAGGACAATGTGCCACGACTTCAACTTTGTCTGTTACCATTACGCCCGAAATAATTCCGGATTTTGCAACGACACTAACTTTGTGTCCAACGGATATTCCGCCAGTTCTCGCCACAACATCGCCTAACGGAATCACGGGAACCTGGAATCCCACAGCGATTAATTCTTCGGTTAACGGAAATTATATTTTTACCCCGAATACAGGACAATGTGCCACGACTTCAACTTTATCTGTTACCATTACGCCTGAAATAATTCCTGACTTTGATACAAGTTTGACTTTGTGTCCAACGGATATCCCGCCAATTCTTGCCACAACATCGCCTAACGGAATCACGGGAATTTGGAATCCCACAGCGATCAATTCTTCGGTTAACGGAAATTATATTTTCACCCCAAATACAGGACAATGTGCCACCACTTCAACTTTATCTGTTACCAGTACGCCCGAAATAATTCCTGATTTTGATACAATTTTGACTTTGTGTCCAACGGATATCCCGCCAATTCTTGCCACAACATCGCCTAATGGAATCACAGGAACTTGGAATCCCATAGCAATTAATTCTTCGGTTAACGGAAATTATATTTTTACCCCAAATACAGGACAATGTGCCACGACTTCAACTTTGTCTGTTACTATTACGCCCGAAATAATTCCGGATTTTGATACAATTTTGACTTTGTGTCCAACGGATATCCCGCCAATTCTCGCCACAACATCACCTAACGGAATCACGGGGACCTGGAATCCCACAGTAATTAATTCTTCGGTTAACGGAAATTATATTTTTACCCCAAATACAGGACAATGTGCTGCAAAAGTGACATTAGCAGTTAATGTGTCATCTTTTAAATATTCAGTAAGCCAAGAATGCATCGACAATAACTATTTTATAAAAGTTATTCCTAATTCGGATTTTAAAACTTCGGATTTTAATTATAGCTGGATTGATGATAATGGGAATCAAATTGGCTATAATGATGCCACTTTTAATTTTACAGAATATAGTGAACGTTTGAATAATAAGCCTTTACTGCCCTTACAACTCAAGGTTATCGTAAGTCTTGAATCTTGCGAAATTGAACAAGTTTTTCAAATTGCGGATAATTTATGTGGCATTCCAAATGTAGTTTCTCCTAACGATGATGGGATAAATGATAATTTTAATCTTAGCAGTTATAATGTAAATAATCTTAAAATTTTTAACCGTTACGGAACAGAGGTTTACAATTTTCAGGGAAAATATGAAAATCAATGGTACGGACAATGGAGGAATGGGAAATTACCCACCGGAACTTACTTTTATATAATTTCTACTCAAAATGGAGAATCAAAAGCAGGATGGGTATTTTTAAGCTATTAGGTAATTTGAGAAAATAAAATAGATTTTTTGTCTAACTTCATTAATTTTATAAGCTAAAAGCAGGATCTCATAATGAAAAATCGACTAAAAAAATGCAGCAGATAAAAGCCTATTTTCAATCTAAATTGCAATTGACAGATGAATATTGGGAACTGTTTTCATCAAAATTAGAGCAAAAAAAATTCCCTAAAAAATCATTGCTTATTAAAGCTGGTGAGACTGAAAAATATCTCTCGTTTATCAACAAAGGAATGGTCCGACTTTATATTCCGGGTGAAATTGAAGATCTGACTTTTGGATTTGCTTTCGAAAATAATTTTGTCAGCGCTTATGATTCTTTTCTTACCCAAATGCCTTGTACGTATTGCATTGAATCTCTAGTAGAAACCGTTGTCTGGCAAATATCTTATGATGATTTACAAAGTATTTATCAAAACTCAAAAGAAGCTAATTTTATGGGCAGACTTGCCGGTGAATCTCTTTTTTTAGAAAAAGCACGAAGAGAAATTTCCTTCCTCAAAGATACTGCTGAACAGCGTTATTTGCATTTGTTTACACAACAGCCTCAACTCATTAAACACATTCCGTTAAAATATATTGCTTCGTATATTGGCATTACGCCACAAGCTTTAAGCAGGATTAGAAAGCGAATTTCTTAACCTGGGTTCATTGTTTTGAATGACTATCTTTTACAATTTTGTCATAATTATAAAAGATAGAAATCATGAAATTAACCGTAAATTTTATTATCAACGCTCATAAAATATTGGTAAGTCCGTTTGGCATTTTGCTAATGTGGTATTATGATAATTGGTCCGCCTCTGCTTTTCTGTATTTGGGTTTGCACGGAACTTATTCATTATTGTGGCTTTTAAAACAGGATTTATATCCTGACAAACGATTTGAACAAAAAATCCCTGTCTGGATTGGGATTCTGACTCCGTTTTTGCCACTTGCAGCCTATTATATTGCGCCTTTTCTTTTAATTTCCCGACACATTACTTTGCCTGCGTGGATTTTTGCTGTTGCGCCTGCGATTTATACTTTGGGCATTTTTATGCATTATGTCAGCGATGCGCAAAAACATTATACGTTACGTTTACAAAAAGGAATTATTGATGATGGTTTATTTGCAAGAACCCGAAACCCGAATTATCTGGGCGAAATATTAATTTATGCTTCATATGCGCTTTTATCCTGGCATTGGCTTCCGTTTTTAGTATTAGGCGGTTGGATTTTATACTTTTTTAAAAATATGCGCAACAAAGATCAATCGATGTCAAGACACGCCGCTTTTAACGATTACAAAAAGAAAACAGGAATTTTATTTCCAAAGTTTTAGCCCGATAAAAGCATATTACAAAGTTTTGAAAAAGATATTTAAACACAAAAAGACAATCTTTACGGATTGTCTTTTTTAGCTTTATCCCATTTCATTATCAAAATTTCAATAACTTTGAACCCAATATGCGGGCAAATCTTAGAGAACATATCGAAAAAATAATTCCGTTAACGGATGAGGAGTTTGCGTTTATATGCACTCATTTTTCGACTAAAAAATTTAAGAAACATCAATTTCTTATTCAGAAAGGTGATCCTGTAAAATATTGTTACTTTGTCATTTCAGGACTTTTAAAATTGGTTTACACCGATGACTCTGCAAAGGAACATATCGTTTCTTTTGCCATGGAAGATTGGTGGGAAAGTGATTATTATGCATTTTTTACTCAAACCGAAGCCACAATGTCATTAGAATGTCTGGAAGATACTGAGGTGCTTTGTTTTTCGCTTGACGATTATAAAAAAATGTGTGACGGACTTCAAAAAATGGAACGCTTTTTTCTGGAGAAGGCAAATTTTGGCTTTCTGGGATCGCAGCGCCGCATTATTTCCTGGCTGACTTCGAACTCAAAAGAACGATACGAGCAGCTTTTAAAACAATCTCCGTCACTGATTCAGCGCGTTCCTAAAAGTCTTATCGCTTCGTATTTAGGGATTTCGCGCGAAACTTTAAGCAGATTATCTTCGTGATGTGACATATCTCACTTTAAATTCGTGAGAAATGTCAATACCTTATTCCACTTGTAATTCACAATTTTGCAGTACAAATTTTAAACTGTTATTGTGAAAAAATCAGCACAACTTTTAGTATTTCTACTATTAACGATGCCAATATTGGCACAAACTAAAAAATCGAAGCAAATGGAAAAAAGAGCAATTAATCCGTGGGAATGGCAAAATCAGCGCAGTTACGTTCAGGCTGTCGAAGTAAAAAATCCGCAAGGAACACTATATGTTTCAGGTCAAACGGCGATAAGCGCGGACGGAATTTCGAGTAACGAAAACATGGAATCGCAAATAAAACTGGCGCTCAAAAATCTGGAACAAGTAATTACCGAAGCCGGATATGAACCTAGCGGAATTGTTCGCCTGAATATTTATACGACAAATACTGAGGAACTTTGGCCCCATTTTAATCTAATTCAGGATTGGGTTGCGAAACACGGTATGAAACAAGCGACAACCTTACTGGAAGTCAAAAGTCTTTTTGAAACCTTAAAAGTAGAATTAGAAGCTACGGTTGTAAAATAATTTAATTTGATATTGAAATTTGATATTGAAATTTGATATTGATATTGAAATTTGATTTTGATATTGGTAAAGTAAACCCGACAGGTATAAAAACTTGTCGGGTTTTATGCTAATTATAGAATAAAAAGACTAAAAAAAGTTTACCACAAATTGCGCAAATTTTCACAAATTAAATTCGTACTCATTCGTGGATCCCGATAGCTATCGGGAGTGGCAAAAAAAATACAAAATCCGCGTAAATCAGTTTAACCTGTTAAAATCCGTGGGCTATTATTTAAAAAAGTTTACCACAAATTGCACAAATTTTCACAAATTAAATTCGTTCTTATTCATGGATCCCGATAGCTATCGGGAGTGGCAAAAAAGATATAAAATCCGCGTAAATCAGTTTAACCCATTAAAATCCGTGGGCAAAAAAATAAATTCTTTCAATTACAAACAAAAGCATTTCAATTAGTTACAACCGCAACAATCAAAAAACAAAGTTTATTTCAAAAATTACAGCTTTTTTTAAAACTAAAAAGTAAGTTTTATCGTAATTGTTTGAAACGATAGTCTTGTAATGAGATTAGATTCGATTCACTGTAACGTTTTTGGAAAAACATTGAATTTTTTCTTATTCCTGATTATCGTTCTTTTTTATTAAATTTTAAGAAGATTAAGTGTGGACAATGTAAATGTGCAAAGGTTAAATAAAATGCTGGCTTACCTAAAAAGCAAACAACGCGAACTAAAAAAACAAAATGATAATGACACCCGAAGTCTTGAATCCATGATAAAATATCTGAAAAAAGATATGCTGGAGCAATTTAAACTACATCATTACGACATTTACATCAAGAATGAAATCAATAATACCGAAACTTTTATACAAAGTGTTCAAAGTATTATTGACTCTAATTCTCAGTAATTATTTTATAACTTCATTGTAATAATTTCGTTTAATATCTTAATTCCCTACTGGATCTTTCATTTGGGTTATTTTATTGTATTCTTCAAGACCTTTACTAGGATCTGCCGTTGCATATTCATTTTCCGGTTCCGGAATAACGTGAATTTTTGAATCGCTTAACGCAACTATCGCAGAACACACATAAACACCTATTTTGCCTTCGCTGTATTTGAAATCCAGTAATGTCAATTTTACAACTTCATTGATCGAAAGTTCATAATAATTTCCGTAACGAATGATCTTGAAATAGATTTCCTTAGTGTCTACTATTTCAAATTGATTGGTTTGGATATTTTCAAAAACAAAATTATTTTTTACGTCTTTTTCATTAAATCCCCATGCTCTGAACTGAACAAAACCGTTTACAAAATCAATCGAGATATAATAAGCAGTTCCTTGCTCATCACATTCGATCACGAAACCAGTTCTTCCCATTCCTTCAACTGCCAGAGTTCCTTCCCAGACAAAATTTTCAGATGGTTTGTCAAAGCAATACACTTCGTAACCGCTTCTACAGCCTATTCTCCATTTATTTTCGTTCTCCAGTTCAAAATTTGCCGAAGGATTTCCTAAAATCGGAACCGGAATTGGCAAGTTTTTTTGATGGATTGTTCTTTGATACAAAGTTCTCCAATGGTGATATGTTTTTAATAAAAGTCTTCCATTACTATCAACATCCAATTGTTTTGGCGGTGGAATTACCCGAAGTGTATTAACATTTCCTCCAACAAAGTAAAAATTATAAATCAAATAATAATCGCCTTGTTTTACAATTCTTGCTGCATAATTACCTTGTGGCATCAATACATTATTATGAAAAGCGTGATATTCTCCTTTAAAATCAGGAGAAAACCAATAGCGTACTTTTATATCTTCGCGAATTGATCCTAATAAATAATGCCTTCCTTTAATTTCGACCACACAAGGACATTCAATATCATCATAAACATACGCAACATGAAGTGGTTTTTGAAGTACAAATCCCTTTTCGCCTCTTTTTGCCACGCCAATACAACCACGCCTATATGTAGGTCCTACGGCACTTCGGGCACAAATAAGCAAATAATCTTCTCCTTCAAATTCATATTTATAGGGATCTCTAAAACTCAGCCATTCCCGCGGATTATTGTCTCTGCTTTCATAATACGGAGCATTACTTTTAAGCGGTAAACCGTACTGATTGTCTTTTGTCCAATGCAATAAATCGGGAGAAATTGCACGTCCTATTTTTTGCGTCAATCCCTTATCCTGACGTTTTAAACCTGTATAATACATTTCGTAACCTTCTCCGGCAGAGTTTTTACTTACGTGCATTGTCCATAACATATCATCATCCCATTCTCCGGGATCGCCTACAAACAAAGCATTTTTAACTCTTTTCCATGAAAGACCGTCTTTTGAAACTGCATGCGCAATGTAATCGTGATTGGGAATTATCAAATGAAATAAATGATGGATTCCGTTTTCGTCAATAAATACATCGACGTCGCCAATTTCCCAATTACTAAATCCTGAACCTGAATACATATTCTATATTTTTATTTAATTTGTTGTTTGTGTTTACTATGCGTCAAATAGATTCCTATTTTTCTAACACATAGAAACATAGGTTTATGTGTCTCATCTTAAAAAAGAATGCAAAAAGAAATACATTTCTTCACATACTTAACTTTGTGTATTTAAAACAAGTGAAACGCCTTTTTTTGAGTTTACAAAAACTATGTTTCTATGTGTTAAAAAATTACACACAACAACTATTATTTAATTATTTTATAATGTTTTAATCCTTCTAAAATCCCCGATGATGCTGAACTTTTAGCTACATAAATACTTTTAGTCGTTTCATAATCAGCTAATTCTACACTTCGGTTTCCTACGATGATTCCCCTAATTGCGCCTCGAAACATATCAATATCGTTTCCGGAATCTCCCGCAGCAATTACATTTGTTAACGGAATCGACCATTTACGGCATAAAAACTTAATAGCATTTCCTTTTGATGCTCTTTTAGGAATAAAATCCAGAAATTCGCCATGACTAGGGATAATGTTTATTTTGTACCAGCCTGTGCCTAAAGCACTAATTAATTGATCATAATCGTAATTTTCTTTCTCATAATAATAGGATATTTTATAAGGGTTTTGTGCCTCTTCTTCCTGCATGCGCATCCACGGAATCTCTTTTAATCGGTTGACGATATCATCTCTTTTCCAGCGTCCTGCGAGGAATTTTGCCCAGCCTTTGTCCAGAATATAATCTTTACCGTTTGTATAATAAATTTCGGTTCCCACAGAACAAATAATAAAATCCGGAATAGGAAATTGTTCTTCTTCAATGACTTTTTTAACCAGCGTTAAATTTCTTCCTGATGCTAGGGCAAAAGCCATTTTATCAGTACGACTATTTAAATGTTCTTTTAACTCCAATAATCCAGGATTATTAAGTTTAGGCTCAATCAATGTTCCGTCAATATCCGAAACAAACAAATGGGCGACTTTCCTTTTTAATCGCTCAATATTAATATTAGGGTAATGCTGTTTTTTGAATCCTGAACCTGATGATGATGATAAATTTTCATTCACCAGTTCTACATATTGATTCACGTGGCTTAACCAACTGTAATGTTTCTGGATATTAATTGCTCCGTTATTAGAGTAATATTTCCATTGACTTTCATTAGTTAAGATATTTCTTAAAGATTTTTTGATTTCATTTTCATCCAGTGGATTTACCAATTCTCCGTTTTGACAAGTGGGAATAATCTCTGATGGTCCGCCATTTTTTGTCACGACAACAGGCAATCCTGAACTTGCAGATTCAATTACGGTTAAACCAAAGTTTTCATGTAGAGCCAAATTCACAAAAACACCGCGTTTTTCGGCGGCATAACGGTAAATAATCGAAACCTCATTTTCAACGTCATGTTTCTTCGGAATCGCCATTTTTCCGTACAAATCATATTTGTCCATTAAAAGCAAAAGATCCGTAAGAACATCTTTTTCAGATTCCGGCATTTGCGAAATATCTTTCCTGATTCCGGCAAAAATTACCAGATTGGCGATGCTTTGCAATTCCTTGTCTTTACCATAAACCTCAATTAAAGTATGAAGATTTTTATGACGATCCGGTCTTGAAAGCGCTAAAATAAAAGGTTTGTGCGGATTAATTAAAAACTTCGAAATGGTTTCGGCAACCCAATATTTCCTTTGCTCCTCTTCCATTTGTTTTTCGCCATCTTGTTCTCTGTGGTAATACGGAACAAATTTAGTGGTATCAATTCCGGGAGAAATAGCGTGGTATTTTCCTAAACCAAAATTTAAGTATGGTTTGTAAGTTTCAATTTCCTGCTCTGTCGAAGTAACAATAAATTCAGATAATTCTAATGTTTTTTCTTCGGCGGCAATTCTTTGAGCAAACTTGAATTTCTTTTCAATTTCTTCTTCATTTTCCCCACTTTCAAGCAGTTTTTTCTTTTTATGGAAACCAAGTGAGTGCCCGGTATGTGCAAACGGAATATTTAAAATTGTCGATAATTCACTTGCTACATATCCTGCATCACCATAATGGGAGTGAATCCAGTTTGGGAAAATATCATGAAGTTTGATATGTTGAACAACTCCGTTTACAAAAGTGTCCAGTCCGTCCCATAATTGTTCTTTTGGCTTGTACTTTTTCCCTAAAAAGGGAATTCGCCTTATGTCTAATTTTTCATTAACAATTTCAATAGGTACTGCATATTCCGGCGAAAGCTTTGGATCGTCAATTAATCTTGTAAATATATGAACGTGTTCTACATCTGGATGTTGTGATAAAAACTCAGCGAGTTCATACACATATTTAGTTTGTCCGCCATTATCAGCATCTCTACCAATCTCTAAACCTGAACCTTTTAAGAGTCCATGAATGTTGATTAATGAAATTCGTAATTTTGTCATCATTGTACTTTATTTGTTAGAATTTTTAAGGTACGAAAAATCGACGAATTTGACCCGAACTCCTAAAAAAAATAACAAGATTCTTAACATTTCATAACGATTATGTAAGAATCATAGTGGTGACAGGTTGAGTTTGATTTTAAAAAATAAAAATTGCATGACAAGTTTCTCCACAGTTTAAAAAGATTAAAAATTGATTGTAAACCTGTGCAAATCCGTTCAATTCGTAAAATCCGTGGGCAATAATTTATTCGTGAAAATTTGTGCTAAAAAAACAGTTGCATCAAATTTTTTTATTCTTCCGGAAGCAATTCATCTAAATCAGATAACTTATAAAATTTAAGATCGTTAAGTTTCATGTATTTACAAATAAACTCTAACGTTTCTATTTTTGTCTGATAATTTTCGGTAACATTTTTAACAGGTTTATGTCCGCATAAAAGTAGAATTTTATTGTGCTTTTTAGCATAATCCAATAATTCCAGAACATACGGAATGCTAAAATGAATGTGGCTGTTATCGATATCAAAAGCAAATACAATTTTTGAATTATTAAAAAAACTATCTTGTTTTTCAGGAGCTTCACCGCCAAAAGCCCTTCCTCTTATAATTTTATAATCCTTTGATAATGCTTTATCCAGCGCATCAGATCTTTCTCCGTAAGGATAGGCAAATGAAGTCACATTAAAATTATGCCTTTTCATGGAGACTATCATAGGATCAATTTCCTGTTTCATATAAGCATCAATTCCGTGTTGTTTTACAAATTTTACGGCGTTATAATGGTGATAGCCGTGCGCCGCAATTTCATGTCCTTCTTTTTCCATTTCATGCAATTTCTTCATTTGTGGAGCACCAATAGAATCGATTCTGCAAACATTAAAAGTCGCTTTCCATCCATATTTTTTCAAAGCCTGATCTGCTTCGTACCATTCATCGACATAAGCATCATCAAAAGATAAAAGCACGCCGGCTTTATAGGGTTTTGATACCGGTATTTTGTTTTTGGTTTCGCAGGAAAAAAAAGTTAAGAACATTAAAAACAATATTGCTTTTGTAAAATACACTTTCATTAAGTTGCTGTTTATTAATTATTTATAGTTTCAATAATTGTAAAGCTCGTAATTCAAAATAAGGAATTATCTGCATTTAAAGATACATATTTCTTAATTACAAAATTTCAATTTTTGATTGTCTTGTATTGTTTTATTTATCATTTGAAAAACTATTGAAAGAGTTTCATTTTGAAAAACAATCTACCAAATAATCTAACCTTAAAAATGGATTTCATGACATTAAAAAACCATTTTGTAACATATTTTTCATTTCTTAGTAAAGAGATATTTACTTTTAAATCGGATTAAAAAACAAATAACCAGGCAACAAATACTCCCCAAAAAAAATGCTTGAAAAACGAACGATATTAATAGGATGTGATGATACTGTGGTTTTAACCAAGGTACTCAATATCTTGTCTGTCATATCAGATTTTACTTTTTCGACCGTTTCTGTTTCACGGGCAAGTGACCTGAATGATACCGCCAAATCTCTTAATCCTGATCTTATTATTTTATGTTTTGGCAGAAATCAATCTATAATTAACGATCCAAATTTCAATTCCGGCAAAAGAGATATTCCTATTTTATGTTTGACAAAAAGTAGTGAATGCGAATCTTTATGCTGGTCAAAAAACTGCATTGTTTTTACATATCCTTACAATCATATTGATAATACTGATTTTTTAATTTACAGGATTCAATCGATTATACTGCTTAAAAAAACAGAATCAGAAGCAAAACCAACTTCCACTTTTGCAGCGGCAGCATTTCAAAAACCAGATAATGATACAACGCGCGAATTAAGTCATTATGTAATGGAACTCGACCAGAAAATTGAAGTATTGCGCAAAGTAAAAGAACGCATTTCATATCTATATCCCAACGTAGATAATTCAACCCGAATTGAATTAATGTCAATTGTAAATTCTATAAAAAACGTTGCAAACGACACAAAACTCTGGGATGATTTTAAAATTTATTTTGAACAGTCAAATCCCAATTTTCTTTTGGCTCTAGCCAAAAAACATCCTTCGCTAAGTTCCAAGGATTTAAAATATTGCTGTTATATCAAAATGAATATGAGCAATAACGACATTACAAATCTTCTGGGAATCAATCAGGAAAGCGTACGAACTCACAAGTATCGCCTTAAAAAGAAATTAACGCTTGAAAAAGAACAAGATATAATTTCGTATTTACGAACTGTTTCGTAAAAAATGCAAAATTGTTGATTTTGATTGTCTGTAATGGATTAAAATCCATCTCTACAATATGTTTCGTTCCTCCGGAACTCTTATGAAAATTCCGTTGAAACACAAAATAACCCCAATATTTGTCATCCGAAGGAACTAGGAATCTCATCAAGTCGCTCGACTAAGATTGTTTTTGCCCACGGATTAAAACAGTTTAGACGGATTTTCACCGATTAACAAAAATATTTGAATTATTAAAATTGCGGAACAATCAATTTTTGTCGATTTTGATTGTCTATGATGGATTAAAATCCATCTCTATAATATGTTCGTTCCTCCGGAACTTTTATGAAAATTCCGTTGAAACACAAAATAACCCCAATATTTGTCATCCGAAGGAACTAGGAATCTCATCAAGTCGCTCGACAAAGATTATTTTTTTGCCCACGGATTAAAACAGGTTAAACGGGTTTTCACCGATTAAAAAAAATAATTGAATTATTAAAATTGCTGCACAATCAATTTTTGTCCATTTTGATTGTCTATGATGGATTAAAATCCATCTCTACAATATGTTTCGTTCCTCTGGAACTCTTTTACGAAATTCCGTACGAATGATTCATTTTGTAGCCAGCGATTTTAATCTCTTGTACACAACGTAACCAACGTAACCTAAATATTTGTCGATCTTCATTGCGTATGATGGATTAAAATCCATCCCTACATGTTTCGTTCCTCCGGAACTTTTTTTAAATTCCGTTGAAATAGAAAATAATCCCAATTTTTGTCGATTTTGCAATACAGATTCTTCGTTCTTCACAATGAAAAACTTTGCGGTCATAACTAGGAACATTCTTCCTCTACATAGAATTAACAAAACAAAAACCATAATATAAATAGACAATATATATTTTGTCTATGTGTATTTTTTTTGTCTACAGTTTGTCTATAAAATGCACCAAAAAACATTCATTGTGTATACGAAAAGTATATTGATTATTTTTCGTACAAATCTAATTATCAGGTACTTTTACACGTATAGACAGAGAATCTATTTCACTATCTTATAATCTGTTTAAGAGTTAAATACCATGATAAATTCATCACTTAAATTTACGAGTAAATTACTCAATCAGTTTTTAAAAAACCGATTTACGATCACAGAGGACAAAACTGCTGTAAATTATATTGTTGATGTAAACGGATCTTTTCCTAAGGTAAATATGAACAAGGTCGTTTTGTCTGTAATCAATATCGAAAAAGAAACCAATCAGCCTTTTTATATTCGGAATCAAAAATTAGAAAACGGAAATTATTCTAATTTTAATCCAACAGAAAGATACAACGTCGATTTACTAATAAGCTGCAATTTTGATGATTATAGCGAATCGTTACAATTTCTGGATGCGGTAATTCATTTTTTTCAGATCAATAATTATCTCGATTCCGCTTCCTCCTCCTCTATTCCTGATGGTCTCAGCAGACTTGAATTTGAATATGAGAAAATTTCTTACCATCAAATGCACAGTTTATGGACAGCAATGGGAGCAAAATACCAACCGTCGATCATGTACAAAATGAAACTGATGAAAGTTCAGTCTCATGAAACCATAGACATTATTCCGGCAGTTACTACTACCAATAATAACGCAGGGATATGATACAGAGTAATTTCATAAAGATTTTTGGCGTTGCGGTTTATCATTCTTTTTATGATAACAACAAATGCAATTGTCTGCACTTTACTCCTAATGCTAAAACGGCGAAAGCATTTCATAAATTCGGATTTAAAACAAATCTTGTTACTAATGGTTTTGAATTATTCTCTAACACAAAATCATCAGTTTCAGATTTCTTAGATTATATATTAAAAACAACACATCAGGATTATTTTGAATTTGATATCAATTGTAGTAATCCTAATTTTATTTTGTTTACCGCATTACCAATAAACTGGCTGGGCGAGATTAATTATTCAAGCCAGGATCCTAAAAACCAAACCAATAAGGATTCCATTATTCTCAACCAAACATTAGAGACAAAACCAATTTCTAAGTATTTTGGCAATCTTAAAATATACTTCGACGATATCAAAAAGAGTACAAATTCTTTACTTTTCGAAATCAATTTTACTGCAAGAGCAACGCAATGGCAATATTATTTTATCAATAAAAATAACATTCAGCTCAGCGATCCATCCATAACCGAAAAAGAAAACATACAATTTAACGGGCCAGAAAAAATGACGCTTCAAACAGGAGAACAAGCATTACTTTTTACTTCAGGCACAACCAATATTTTACTGAGCGAAAAACCAAAATACAAATTTGATTTAGTTAATAAAACCACATCAAATCCTTCATTACCAACAAATTCAAAAGGCAAAATCATCTTTAAAGGATTGCCAGTTCCTGATGTTTCGAGAATTGGTATCATCGAAAATCAGCACCATCAAGTGACATCACCCATGTATATCTATCTATAAAAAACTATTTATAATGAACACTAAAATCAAGAATCAATGAATTTATCTACCATCCAGACTCCTGGTGTTTACATTCAAGAATTAAATGCTTTCCCAAACTCGGTTGTAGCAGTTGCTACGGCAGTTCCGGCATTTATTGGGTATACACCTCAGGCATCATACGAAGGAAAATCGTATACAAATGTGCCTGTGAGAATCACATCATTTGCTGATTTTCAAGCTTTTTTCTGTTTGCCGGATCCTCCTGCGCCCGCGAGTCCAGCGAAACAATACAGTCCTGAATATTACTTAGTGCAGCAAAAAAGTCAGCCTTTAAAAGGCGATTATATGCAAATTGGTGCCTCGTTTTATTCCATCGTTCCAGATCCTAACACGGTTTATTATTTGTACAATAGCGTCAGGCTTTTTTACGAAAATGGCGGTGGTGATGCCTACATTGTTTCGGTTGGACCTTACGGACCTGCATCTCAAAAACCGGGAACGCCTGGAATACCTGTCGTGAACCCCAATGTGGAACTAAACGATTTAACCGGAGGACTTGCTTTATTGCTAAATGAACAGGAACCTACTATGTACATTTGCCCCGAAGCCACTTTATTAAGTGTCGAAAATAATGGAACGTTAATGCAGGAAATGCTTTTGCAATCTACAAAAATGCAAACTGCAATGTGCTTGTTTGATATTATTGGCGGCGATGATCCGGATCCTATTTTATATACGCAGGATATTTCAAATTTCAGAATGAATACAGGTTCTGTTGGGTTAAATTACGGAATGGCGTATTATCCTTTTATAGGAACGACCATCATGCAAAACACAGATATTGATTATACCAACTTATTTGGTGGCGATTTAAAGCAATTACAGGCAATTCTTAATCCGGCAAGCGCACCTAATCCTGCTGTTGCCTCTATTCTTGCCAATGCTCAGGCGCCTAACAGCACTTTGACGGTAACGCAAAACAACAATGCTTTATTAATTGCCAGTCAAACTTATTCGTTGATTATCAAACATGTATTGACAGATGCTAATATTCTGCCTCCAAGTGGTGCAATGGCGGGAGTTATTACTACGACAGATAATATGATTGGTCCGTGGGAAGCGCCTGCAAATACATCAATTGTTGGAGCGGCTTCATTACCAATTTCAATTTCCGAAAGCCAACAGGCGAACTTAAATGTTGACGCTATTTCCGGTAAATCGATCAATGCTATCAGAATGTTTAACGGATTGGGAATTTTAATCTGGGGATCAAGAACACTGGACGGAAATAGTCAGGACTGGAGATATATTCCGGTACGCAGAACGATGATTTTCCTGGAACAATCTTGTAAACTCGCAGCTCAGGCGTATGTTTTTCAGCCAAATGATAAAAATACGTGGGAAGCAGTAATTTCTATGATTAGCAGTTTTCTTAATTCAATCTGGAAACAAGGCGGTTTACAAGGCGCAAGTGCTTCTGATGCTTATTCTGTAGCTTGTGGATTAGGTTCTACCATGACGGGAGATGACATTTTGAATGGATTCATGAATGTGTCTGTAAAAGTTGCAGTAGTGCATCCGGCTGAATTTATCGTACTGACGTTTCAACAGCAAATGGCAACTTCGAGTTAATATAAAATCCAATCATTACGCATAATTGATTTAACACATAGTCGCGATAGCCATCGGGACATAGATTTTTTGTATGCTCCAAAAAAAGGTGTTTCACTTATTTGAACGCACATAGCAACCTATGTTAAAGAAATGTATTTATTATTGTATTCCTATTTCTAGAACATAGATCCTATGTTTATATGTGTTAAGAAAATTTTCATTACTCAAAACAAAAACGAGTTTAAAATCTAGTAAATCTTTAATTTAAAAATAAAATAAAATGGCAACAGATGACGGAAGCGTACAAGGCGCAACATGGCCCATGCCTAAGTTTAGGTTTGAAGTAGACCTGGGAACAGAATTGACAAAAGTAGCTTTTCAGGAAGTTACAGGAATGGATGTCGAAAATCAAATTATAGAATACCGCAAAAGTAACAGCCCTCTTTTTTCTGTAGAAAAAATGCCCGGAATTACTAAATACGGCAATATTACTATGAAGCGAGGCATATTTGTAAACGACAATACTTTTTGGGACTGGCATCAGCAAGTCGTTATGAATACGATTAAAAGAAGAACGGTGCTGATAAAATTACTAGACGAAAAAGGCGGCGTAACCATGCAATGGACGCTTAATAATGCGTGGCCAACTAAAATTACCAGCACAGATTTAAAATCTGATGGAAACGAAGTCGCCGTTGATACTATAGAAATTGCACACGAACAACTCATCATAAAAAATGGTGGATAGTACGGATTATCCGGTTAGCTTTTATTTTACACTTTCATTTTCAGGTGTAGATGCGGCTTTCAAAGAGGTATCAGGAATTTCTAAAGAATTAAGCATTGAAGAAATTGTTTGCGGAGGCGAAAACCGTTTTAAATACCGCCTCCCAACCGTTTCTAACAGTCAGAATTTAGTGCTTAAACGAGCTATTGTGCCTGCGGGATCTCAACTTGTCAACTGGTGCGCCAACTGCATTGATCAGGGATTATCAAATGCGATTCAGCCGCAAAATGTGATTTTAAGATTACTCAATGCCAGCGGAATCGTCTGTGTTCAATGGACTTTTAATAATGCTTATCCCGTAAAATACGCCGTTTCTGACTTAAACTCTCAGGAAAGCAACATTGCAATTGAAACTATTGAACTCGCTTATACCTATTTTGATATTTCATCGGATACTAAGTTTGATAACCTTTTTACCTAAATTATTATGCCAATCGAAATACGAGAACTTATTATCAAAACTGAAATCGTAAGTACAAACACGAAAAATTCGGCTGTAGCCAAAGAAAGAGAAATAGCCATTTTAAGGAAACAATTGTTAGAAGAATGCAAAAGGTTAATTGCCGAAAAAAATCAGGAGAATAGCTATAAACGTTAAAACAAAACCAATGGCAAGTTTAGAATTAATGAAAATAACGGGATATACAGATGAGGATTTTCAAAACAAATTCTCAGGAAATCCGTATGCTTTCATGATTAATCCTGATACTGTTAAAATCCAAAAAAACATTGAATACAACGAACAGCAGGCTCCGGCAACAAGCTCGGCTTCGCAAAAATATAAAAGTACGCCAAGTAATAAATTGAGTTTTGAAATTGTAATTGATTGTACCGGTATTGTCGATTCTGGACGTACGGATATGGCAACAGAAATTACGGCATTGGAAACGATTATTTACACGTATAATGGTAAAATTCACCGTCCTAATTTTGTAAAAGTACAATGGGGGCAGAATATTACTTTTAACGGAGTTCTGGATAGTATCGATATTTCATTCACGCTTTTTAAACCGGACGGAAGCCCTTTAAGAGCTAAAATATCGCTGTCATTCAGTCAATATATTTCTCCTAAAACCGTGACCATGACAGATGCGCCGGAATCACCGGATCTTACTCATATTGTCAACGTTGTTGAGGGAATGTCATTACCGCAATTGTGCAAGCAAGTCTGGAACGATGACTCGTATTATATTCAGGTTGCAGGTTTTAATAAACTTAATAAGTTCAGAAACCTGAACGGAATTGATAAATTAATATTTCCACCCATAAATCCTTCTAATTCATGAGTGCATCAAACGAAATAAAAAGCGGCGGAATTGCTACTTTCTCGGTCAAAATTAATGGCACTTTAATTCCGGATGAATTGAGTGTACTTTCTGTTCATATCGAAAAAAAAGTGAACCGTATTGCCATTGCTAAAATCGTAATTCTGGACGGAGAAGCGAACACAGGAACATTTACGGCAAGCTCCTCCTCGACTTTTGTTCCCGGAGCAAAAATTAGTATAGAAGCAGGATATGATGAAACTAATCAAGTTGTGTTTTCGGGCATAATTATGGCGCAGACTATCAGGATCGATAATTTAGTTGGTTCTGCATTAGAAGTTGAATGTCGGGATGAAGCTATAAAAATGATTGTGGGCAGAAAAAGCCTTACGTATTCCAATCAAAAAGACAGCGATATCATTTCATCAATAATAGGAACATATTCAGGTTTAACCTCAGATGTTGATGCTACCACAACAACATGGCCGGAACAAGTGCAATATTATGTTACAGACTGGGATTATATTCTGGCTCTCGTCGAATCAAACGGATTAATTGTAACTACGATAAACGGAAAAGTTTCGGTTAATGCACCGGATAAAACCACGACATCTGTACTTACAGTTACTTATGGAGATAATTTGATGGAATTTAATGCAAGACTAAATGCCACAACGCAATTAGGAAACGCAACAGCTAATTCATGGGATTTTAAAACACAAGCCGTTATAAATGGTCAGGCAACGCCAAATGTATCAGGATCAGGAAATTTAACTTCAAAAACATTATCTGAAGTTATTGGACTTGATGACTTTCAATTGCAGACTTCGGCACCTTTAGAAACCGCAGATTTAACGAATTGGTCAAAAGCGCAAATCATCAAAAGTGAATATTCTAAAATTAGGGGAAATGCTAAATTTCAGGGTACAAACTTAATCGATCCCGGAAAGTACATGACTTTTGCCGGCGTTGGTGACAGGTTTAATGGCGACTATTTAATTGCAGGCGTTACGCACGATTTATCGCAGGGAAACTGGATTTCTGAAGTGACTTTGGGACTTTCTCCTATTTGGTTTACAGAAGAACCTGATGTAATGGCTCCTCCCGCGTCCGGATTGATTCCCGGAGCAAAAGGGCTGATTAACGGAACGGTAAAAAAGATGTTTGGCGACCCTGATTCTCAATACCGAATTTTAGTTGAGGTTCCGTTATTTGATCCTAATGGCGAAGGAATCTGGGCAAGGCTTTCTAATTTTTATTCCACAAGCGGTGCAGGAGCTTTTTTCATGCCCGAAGTTGGTGATGAGGTGATTCTGGGTTTCCTGAACGAAGATCCGCGTTATCCAGTGATTTTAGGAAGTTTGTATAGCGGAACACAAATAAAACCGTTTACAGGATTAGATCCCAATGAGAAAAATTCGGTGAAAGCCATAGTTTCAAAATCAGGAATCTCGGTACAATTTGATGATGAAAATAAAATCTGGACGGTTGAAACGCCCAATAAAAACACCATAATTATTAGCGATAAAGACAAACAAATTACGATTAAAGACGAAAATGAAAATAGCATCATAATGTCCAGCAGCGGAATCGATATGTCAAGCCAAAAAAGTATCAGCATATCTGCTCAGGAAAATGTAACCATAAAAGGAACACAAGGCGTAACCATTGAATCCAACGGTGGCGATGTACAAACAAAAGGATTAAACATCAAAGAATCAGCAGACATGCAATACAGCGCACAAGGCGGACAAATGGCACAAGTGTCCGGTGGAATGGAATTGACCCTGAAAGGTGCGATGGTGATGATTAATTAGATTTTTAGATGTTAGATGAAAGAAGCAAGAAGCAAGATGAAAGATGTTAGAAGCAAGATTATAGAATATAGATTATTTCTTATAAGTTTTACAAGCTATCGCAACTAAAATCAAGTATTCCCAATAAAACTCATAACTCACAACTAACATCTTTCATCTTTCATCTTTCATCTTGCTTCTTGCTTCTAACATCTTGCTTCTTGCTTCTTTCATCTTGCTTCTTTCATCTAACAACTAACAATTAACAATTAAAAAAATATGCCTCCAGCAGCACGACTTACAGACTTTCACGAATGCCCGATGGTAACACCTGCAGTACCGCCAATTCCTCATGTGGGCGGGCCAATTATTGGTGTAGGAGAACCAACTGTTTTAATTGGGGGATTACCTGCGGCACGAGTTGGTGATATGCTGGTTTGTGTGGGACCGTCGGATGCTATTATAAAAGGATCGGCAACAGTTATGATAGGCGGATTACCAGCCGCAAGAATGGGAGATACAACCGCTCATGGAGGATCTATTGTCCTGGGAGCATTAAACGTAATAATAGGTGGATAATACAGCACATAAAGACAACGCTTTTTTAGGTTCGGGATGGGCATTTCCTGTGTCTTTCTCTGCAGATAATCATCAGCTTAATTTATCGGCTAATGAAGCCAATATCAACGAATCTATTAATATAATCCTGAATACCAGAAAGTGCGAACGAACACTCGAAGCTAATTTTGGTTCAGGATTACAGCAATTTATGTTCAGGAAAATTGACAGCACTTTAAAAGGCGAAATTACCGAAACCATCAAGTTTGCCTTATTACGGTATGAACCGCGAATACTGGTGCAGGATATAAAAGTCGCCGCAACAGATATCACAAATGGTGTAATCGAAATACTGATCATATACCTCTATGCACAAACCAATACAAGACACAATTATGTGTTCCCGTTTTATTTAAAAGAAGGTACAAACCTAGCCCGAAAATAATGATTTTAACTGATCAAAATAGCGCCATAAATTCACTCAACGAATCACTCGTTCCGGATCCGTATTTAATTGACGGAAGAACGGAACAAGACTGGTTGCACTTTTTGACGGAATTTAGCAAACTGATCAATTTCTATAACGATAAAAATAAAATAGAAGGAAACTGGAATCCGTTTTTACTAAAAGATCCTGTTTTTTTAATGGCATCCATTTCAAAAACCAATTATAAAAACCTGCATTCATCTTATAAAAACAGCTGTTCTGAGATTAAGAGATTAATTCAAAATGAGACTAATTCCCAATCCAATGCATTGAATAAATTATTCGATCATATTACTTCAGTCTATAAAATTATCGAGCGCTGGACCCATTATTTGCTAAGCAATAATGAAAGCTACGACCTGAAAACTTACATTATTAATGAAGTAAAAAACAGATTAAGCATTGATTTTTGGGCAATACAGTCGTTTAGAAACTATTTGTATAAACTATCCTTTAACGGAATTTTCATTGTTCCTTCGCCACAACAGGATTTCGATTCATTTGATAAAAATATCTGGAATATCAACAAAGACAAAAGTCCGTTTTGGGAAGTTTTTGGGTTTGAAACCGAACAGAATATTTTGCAGGCAAAGGATAAAATGACCACTTTTTGTTTGGATATTCTAACCAAAATCGGAGATAAATTATTTCATTTTCTGGAAACAATCATTCATCATTCCGGTAAGGAATTCAAAAAGTTAAGTCTTAAAAAAGGACATTTTCCGGACACAACATTATTGCGTTCTTTTGTAAATATTTTGCAATTGCAGCAAAACCAATTGAACAAAATTTCTGAAAAACATCTTGATTTTTATTATAAAGATATTCTAAAACAAACCAAATTACCAGCAATTCCGGACAATGCTTATTTGTGCGCAACACTTGCAAAAAATGATTCGGTATTTACATTGCCGTCAGGAACTTTATTTAGTGCAGGAATTGATGCGCAAAAAAATCCCGTGTTATTTGCTTCCCAAAAAAATGTCAACTTAAATCCAGCCGTAATTAAAAGTGTTCAAACACTTACGTACCAAAATCAGCCCAATACTAATTCGTTCAATTTGCAAACTATTAGCAAACCAACCAGTATTCAGTTAGATCAGGACAATAAAGCCATAAGCTGGGAAACCTTTGGAACCACTACTCCATCTGTAAATGCATTGCCTGTTGGGATTTCTTTTGCTTCGCCAATGTTGTTATTGCGCGAAGGACAACGCACAATCACTTTAACGCTTGAATTTGATTCGGCAGTTGATTTGCAATTGTTACAAAACGCAACTTACTTTTTAAGCACACAAAAAAACTGGCTGAAATTAGTAGTACTTCCAACTGATTTTCAACTAAATGCATCATTGCCAAATACGGTTATAATTACGCTAAATATTGATCCTGTACAACCTTCAATCGAACCTTTTTTAATTAATCCTGACGGAATATCGAGCGATTGGCCCATGATGAAAATCTTGTTTCAAACGATTTCAAACCCCAATACACCGCCTAAAATAGTGAATCTGACTATTGAAGTAAAAATTAAGGGAATCAAAACTTTTCAATTGTATAATGATTTTGGCGAATTAAATACAAAGAATCCCTTTCCTCCTTTTGGACCAATTCCTGTGGCAAATGCCAATTTTATAATAGGCAATAATGAAATATTCAGTAAACCGCTCGACAGCCTTTTGATAGAAATTGACTGGGATAAAAGACCTGCCGATTTTGAAAATTATTACAGCGCATACAATCACTATTTGTTTGTTTTGAATAATCCAACCAAACAAAATAGTTTTGTATCAGAAGTGGAAGATAAAATCAAAAATATTTTTCATAAAAAAGTCGTTTTACCCAATCCTGATGTGCCTTTTTCGAACAAAGCTTTTACGGCTAATTTCAATATAATGCAGGGCAAATCATGGCAAGGACTTACAATGACCAAAATTGAAAATACAGCCAATGATTCGGTTTTTGTACCAACTTCTGAGGTTTCAAGTCCAGTATATTTATTTGGTCAGGAAAAACCGGATCCTAAACAGCCAATCCTCTCAACATCAAGTAGTTTATACATTTATTACAAAACAAATACATCACAAATAGCAACAATTCCGTTTCTGGCAGATCCAAATATTCAAAAAGAACCTTTAAAATTCACCGATACAAGTTCCTCAGGATTTTTAAAAATGACTTTATCGGGTTGTGAATATGGTTTTGGCTCAGAATTATATCCTAATGTTGTCGCCAATATTGCACTTCAAAACGGAAATAAACTGGCAATGGCAAAAGATAAAGAAGTGACCGATTTTGTGGCATCGGCTAATTTGCCATTTGCTCCAAAAATCAAAACTTTTACCGGAACATACTCCGCAAGTGTAACCTATAAACTTGACGGAACAAATCCGGATTATCCGTTTCAGTATTTCCTTTATTCGCCATTTTCTACTTATAGTTTATTTGACAGCATTACAATTGATTCAACAGCAACAGTCATAAATACCACAATTACAGGAGTTTCAGCAACATCAATTACAACCGGATTTCCGCTTTATCCGTCATTTAATTATACCGGAGCATTATTTATAGAACTGACGAATTTAATCTGCAACAGCTCGATAAATTTATATTTTGAATTAGCCCGAAACACCACCGCCATCACCACCGAAGACAGCGTTCAATACTACTATTTAACTAAAAACGGCTGGAACGAAATAAAGCCATTATCAGATGAAACAGATCAGTTTAGATGTTCAGGAATTATAGCATTACCAATTCCTGCAGATTGCGGGAACAACGCCATGTTTATGCCCGGAACCAACAATTGGATTGCTGTAACCGTTACCGGAAAACCCGAATCGTACTCTAAAACTACCTTTTTACAAGCGAATGGTTTTAGTGTTGAACGAACAGGAACTGCCTTTTTATCCAATACAGAAAAGCCAGAAATAGCGGCTACTACAATCACAAAACCGGAAACAAAAATTTCGCAAATAGCAACAATAATTCAGCCTTTTGCATCCTTTGGAGGAAAAGCCGCAGAAAATAAAACCGACAGAAACCGAAGAGTCAGCAATAGCATCAAAACCAAAAACAGGGCCAGTTCTCCCGCCGATTATTTTACTTTGATCGCTGAAAATTTTAATGATGTTTATTACTCAAAAGTGGTAACTAAAAACAGCGATAACAGCTGCAATGTTTATTTGGTCAAAAAAGCCAAAGAAAACGACGCTAATGCCTTTATCCCTTTAGTTGACAATTCATTAGAAATTAAAGTGGAACAGTTTTTAAAACAAAATTCCTCGCCTTTTATCAACTTAAATGTCAACAATTTTAATCTGGAATATGTTTGTATCGCTACTAAAATCAGCATTAAAAGTGGTTATCAGGAAACACTTATTCAAAAGAATGTCAATCTTGCTCTCAAATTATATTTATCGCCCTGGATAACGGATTGTCCATCTCAAATAGAAATTGACAAACCGCTGACTAATGCCAAAGTAAGCTCTTTTATTCAAAATATTGAAGGCGTTGCAACGGTTGAAAATGTTTATTTTTCAAGTTATTACATCAATAGTACAACAGGTTTACAAACGAGTTTAAAACAAAACAAGGAAACCTTAAAACCGCACGGACCCATAACATTATTGGTTTCATCGCCTAATCACGATATTACTTTTTTATCATAAATGGATACAATTAACCACATATCAAAAACCAAACTCCCTTTGCATCAGGATTTTAATTTCCTGAAAAGTGAAGCGATTGATTTTATCCAAAATCATATTGGAAAAGAGTGGACCAATTTTAATCCAAGTGATCCGGGAATGACAATTTTAGATCAGTTTTGTTATGCCTTGACGGAATTAGGGTATTGTACTGATTTTACAATTCCCGATATTTTAACAGATTTTACCGGTAAAATCGCCATTGACGACCAGTTTTATCTGCCGTACAAAATATTGACAACTTCTCCTTATACCATTAATGATTATAGAAAATATCTTATTGATGGAAACGAGAATATCTTTAATGTTACAATACTTTGCTATAACAATAATATTTTCCCAATAAACAGGATTTATCAGGTTTATCTTTATATCAATCCGGATATTGTTGATGTAATTGAATCCAAAAACATATGTAAATCAGCATTTTATTATTTGAATAAAAGCCGAAATTTAGGTGAAGTTTTTAATCTTCCAATTGCTTTACAAACTCAAAATTGCTCGATTGGCGGGAAAATAGAAATCACAAAAAAAGTGGATCTTTATGCCGTTTTACTGGATTTACAAAGTAAAATACGTGAATTTATATTCGCAAAACCGGAACAATTAAGTTATGAAACCTTAATCGCAAAAGGATATAATTCTGCAGCAATATATGATGGTCCGTATTTAAAAAATGGCTGGATTTTAAACGAATCTCTGGCTGATAAAATCGATCAGATAAAAGCAATTGATTTAATTCCGGTGATTGAATCCGTGACGGGAATTGTAACCGTTTCAGGTTTACAGCTTTATCAGAATGAAAAAATCACTTCTGTATTGCAAGCTACAGTAAATCAAATACTATCGATTGATATTCTGGGTTCCTATAAAAGTAAAAATCTAACGATCACCTGCAATGGAAAAGAAGTTGCGTTTGATGCGTTTGGACCCTTAATTATAACGCCCGATAAATTTGAGGAAACTACGGCAAACTTAAACAATAAGGTGCATTTGAAATTGCCAAAAAGCAGTTTTAGGGATATTAATACCTACTATTCCATTCAAAATACTTTTCCGCAGCAATATAATATTGGTGCAGATAAAGTTGCTGATGATTCGGCGCCAATTCAGGTTGCCCAATCCCGACAATTAAAAGGATATTTAACCTTATTTGATCAAATACTGGCGAATCAGTTTTCGCAATTAGCAAATGTTTCTAAGTTATTTTCGTTTACGAATTCGGTTTGCGGAGCGCCATCTGACGAAGAAAATTTCTATGCGGTAAAAGATAAAGAACAGCAAAAAAATCTGGAATATCCTGTGCCTTACAAGATGTTTTCGCCAAGTTATTTTTATCAGTCTCTATATACCGTGCCGCATATTCGCCCAATTTTAAAGGACAGTAAAACTTTTGATTATAGTTTTGGCAACGAAACCGAAGCCGAACAACAAGAAAAAAGCTGGTTTGAATATCAGCAGGATCCGTACAATCCGTACATTTTTGGGATGATGAAACTCATTGAAGAGGAAGATGTTAACTTAGACCGACGCAATAAATTACTGGATCATTTGCTTGCGAGACACGGCGAATCGCCTAAAGTTATTGATGCCATTATCAATGATACGATTTACACGGGTGACAAACGAAAAGATCAGTTGATTTTGAAAAGTCTGTATTTGCAAAATCTTGGTTTACTGACTTATAACCGACAAAAAGGCTATAATTTCCTGAGCGCATCAAAAATTGCTGATAATACAAGCGGCAATATTGATGTAAGTCTTCCGGTAATCAAGTCGAAACATTTGGGATATATCAGCGAAAACACAACCGATTTCATATTCAGATCAGAACAAATTAATAAAAAAGAAAAATTAAGCAGACCGGATTTTAATAATTTCTCCGGACTTGAATTGAAACTTAATTTATTATTCGGTTTAAAAAATATATACTCCAATTTCATCACGTCTCAATTTGATATTCAGCAAAACAATATTGAAAATCAATTGAATACCTACAAAACCATTCAAAAAACGTTTTGGTTTAAGGAAAAACGAAATGGCAGTATTCTTATTGAAACCATTCTTTTATTGAATCAGTTAAAGTATAATATCGAAATAATCAAACAAAATCAGGTCAATATTACATCATATAGCCTTGAAAATATTGATTTTCAAACCATCAGCAATCTTAATTATGTTGTAAATACAACGGCAGAAGCCACGTTAGATACTAATCTTGGGCAAGGTTATTTAGTGTTTTCTGATGTGCAATTTCCTGTGGTTACAAATACCTCAGAAGCTATAAATTTGACAGATTATACAAAATCTGAACTTTCAAATTATTATTTCCGCATCACGATTGCTTCTGGAAATGGAAGTATTACGATAGACAATTCAGTATTTAAGAAAAATATAATTCT
Organism: Flavobacterium psychroterrae; assembly: GCF_018380615.1. Taxonomy (GTDB): domain Bacteria; phylum Bacteroidota; class Bacteroidia; order Flavobacteriales; family Flavobacteriaceae; genus Flavobacterium; species Flavobacterium psychroterrae. The sequence goes on from NZ_JAGYVZ010000009.1 coordinate 153,172, forward strand.
GGTATTTCCTGATTTTATTCCTGTATTACAAACGCCGGAATTTAAAAAACGACTAAAATACTTTCTTAAAAATAGTCTGCCGGTAAATGTGAGTTACGAATGTCTGTTTTTAAGTCTTCAGGAATTAGAAACTTTTATTCCCAATTACGTAAAATGGCACGAAAGTCTGCGCTTTAAATCGGATTTAATTCCTGTAAAAACAGAACAAGATCAAGCAGCAATCAACAATTCGGCACCATCTGCAACGACAAATCCTGCTGAAACTGCAATCAATTTAATCAATAGTTTAACCTCAATTTTAGCAACAAAAAATGGAAGAAATAAATAGCCATATTGTATCGAGCCTAAAGTGGGAAACTACTTTTGATCAAAAAACCGAGGGTTACAGGCTTCAGGAACGATTGAGTACGTGGAGCAAAATTTCTCTGCCCAGAGAAGTCGCTGCGATATTTAATGAATTATGTCCGCCGGAACAAAGCTGGAGAATTCAATCCCTGGAACTGGATTTGGGTTCTTGCGATTATAACGATCTGGAATTTGACCTGAGCAGAAAAATACGCAGTTTATTGAAGGAAAAAATAGCAGAATTAATTCTGTATCAAAACAGTCAGAAACAAAACGGAATAGCGGTTTACAATAAGGAAAAATCAATTCTGGACAACCTTATGATTTTTTTACTTGAAGGTTATTTACCGTGGAATTATCAAAACAAACAAGGTTCTGTGAATCAGATTATGGCAGAATTACTTCAGAATAATCTAGCCGAAATCATTGCCATTATAAAAGCAACCGGAATGACAAATGAGGAAGTAAGAAAAAGGATTTCATGGCAATTTGACGAGAAAAACATCACGAAAATAATTGGCGCGCTTGAACCTAATAACAGCGGTTCCATCATTGAATTTAATTTGATTATGACCACAATTCAGGTTAAGGAAACGATTGTACAAACGAGTACGGCAAGTTTCAGGAAGAATCTTTGGTTTTTTATCCTTAATTTTTTACTGCTGGAACGCGGAACGCTTTTTAATAAAATCGCTTTCATGAAAAGCAGTATTTTACAAATGGCAAACCATTATAATATTGCTTACGCGGATCTTATTTTACTGATCGAAAATACGATTGTAAAACTGTCTGATAAAACCACTCATAACAACAATTTTATCGATTCGCTGAAAATCCTGACGCAGGAATATGAAACGCAAAAAAGCAATACTTATACGCCGGAAATAAAGCCAAATTACTGGACCATTTTTGAGCAATTATTAAAAGATAAAAAAGAAAGAAAGTCTAAAACAGCAAAAAACAATTTGAACGAATTGATTGTTGCGCTCAATAATGAGAATAAAACCAAATTTAATGCGATTATAAATCAGCTTTTCAGCAATGAAAGTTTCCTTGTTGCGCTGATTCCGGATTTAAATGAAACATCGATTAAAATCTTGTTTTCCAGACTGGATACAACGCCATCTTTACTGAATATGGAAACCGTAGTTTATTTGAATAAGTTGAGCAAAACGCTAAAACTCAAAACAAATAGTAAAGATTTATGGGAAATAGGAATTCTATTCCTGATCAAAAATAAAAATGCAGACAACAATGCATTCTTATTGTTTTGTACAGCAGAATTGAGCAGAAGAAACCATCTCCATCAGGAACAATTACTGGCCTTATTTACAAATGCTAAAATTCCGGCAGCGGTAAAAAACAATAATTCGGTTTTGATTTATACGGCATTAAATTCTATTTATTGTCATGAAATAAGTCGGAATAATTCAAATTATCCGGCAATTCATTTTAAAAATTTAGTATCAAAACTGGAAATGGAATTGCTGAAAAATGCAACAAAAAGTATCTTTTTTAAAGATTTGCAAAGATCGTTAATCAAGACAATTGCATTGCATCCTAAAATGGCTTTTGAAGTGATGCTTTCGTATGGGAATAAAGAGGTTTTAAAGAAAATACTTCCGCTGGTTCTCAATCGTGAAATGCTGCAATTACTGGTAAAAACAGCTAATTATAAAAAAACAAAATTAGTTCAGACGATACAGATTGTATATGAAATCCTGGACGAAAAAGACCAATATGATTTTCCCGAAGAATTAATGACGGATCATTTGTTATTGCTGGGAATGCAGGAAATACTGTTTCATCCGGAACATAATTCATCTTTATTCCTGGAAACCATTATTGTACAATTATCAAAAAAAATAACGCATACAAGACGCGATAAATATTTTGAGTTTATCACAAAATTGATTCAGTCAAAAAAGATAAAATCTTTTGGTGTTGCGATCAAGAAAACCTTTCTGAATCAGTTAAAAAACAATAATTCGGTCGATACATTGGCGCTTGCATTATTAATTCAGAATACTTCGCAAAACGCTCAAGTCGAATTATCACAATTATTAGTGAACAATTTTGATGATTCGGGATTTGCTTCGCTTCGAAAAAAAGATAATAAAGAAATTGAAAACATCTTGCGTTATTTTTTGACAAACGGAACTTCCATTAAAAATAACTGGATTAAAAAATCAGCGGTTTTTATCGTAAATCAATCAAAACCGGTTTCAAAAACTGAAATTAACGAGGCATTCAATGAATTGTTCTGGAAAACTATTTTAAAATATTCCGCTTATAAAGGAAATGAAATGATGTTCGAAAAGCTGTTGCAAAAGGAACTTAAATTGTATTTGAAAAGTATTAATGCTGATGAAAAACAAGAAACTATAGATGTATTAAATGGTTTTGATAACACCCGTTTTATAACTGAATCAAATGCTATTGCTGAAAATTCCATAGTTCTAAATCAAAAAATATCAGATAGATCTTTAGAAAAAAAAGATACCGAAAATATACTGTTTACAGGAAAATTATATGATAAGGAAAAACAGGAATTGTTTACCAGTATTATTTTAGAGAGAAAAATTCCTTTTGGATTTAATCCATCACAAACGGTTGAAATAAAAGACATTCTGAATGAAATTATTAAAAAAGATCCAAAAAACTTCTTTAAAATAATTAAAAAAGAATTTATTCCGGAAGCTCAAATGGATTGGCTTTGCCGAAATATTAGTTTTCATAATTTGTCTATCGGCATTAGCCAATTAGATAAAAACAGGGAATCGTATTTGCGGATTATGGAGAAATTCAATCACGTTTTGGGATTAATGGCGATTAAAGGAATGGCACCTAAGGAATTGCAAAGTATTTTATTGCGAAAAGTATTAAAAGCTGCTGCAAATGATAATTGGCGGCTTATTGCTATCGATAAAATCTGGAACGAATTAATCTGGGATGTTGTTACCAAAAAAGGAATTGCTAAAAAGAGCTTTTTAATGGATGTTGAAAAATACATTTATCAGTTTCCACTGTCTTTGCAACTGAGTTTCAGGGAAATTTTACAATCAGAAAAACAAACCGTTTCAACTACTAAAAAAACAGCAATACTTCAAAAAATGAATCCAATTAAAACCCATCAGAATCCAAAAACACCTTTAAAACAAGGTATTCCAGTTCGAAATGCAGGAATCGTTGTTTTAAATAATTATATCCCTATTTTATTTGAGCGGCTTAAAGTGCTAGAAAACAACAAGTTTATAAGCAATGAATTTCAAATTAATGCAGTTCAATTTTTACAATATGTAATTACGGGAATGAATCAGACTGAGGAAACGTTTTTGCCTTTGAACAAAATATTATGCGGCTTGCCATTAACGGATGCGGTTCCGGATTCTATCGAAATTTCGCAAGATAATCAACAATTAATCAACGGTTTAATTGAGGCGGCAATTTCGCATTGGCCGGAAATTGGAGATTGCTCGATTGATGGTTTCAGGGGAAACTGGCTTGTCAGGGACGGAATTCTGGTTGAACTGGAAGACAAATGGGAACTTACGGTTGAAAAACGAGCTTATGATGTTTTGATTAACAAATCTCCGTTTGCTTTTTCACTTATAAAATACCATTGGATGGAAAAACCTTTGCATGTAATATGGCCTTATTAAAATATTGAAACTCGTTTTGTGTTGATTTTAATTTTTTAACACATAGTTCCGATAGTTATCGGAACTATGTGTTAGAATAAAATTACAAAAACGGGAAACATCAAATACTATTTAAATTAATCAACTAAAAAAAACTATTATGAACAGCTACAATGAAAATCTACATTCTAGTGTATTGTCTTCATTAGAAAGTCAGGAAATGACTAAAAAACAATTGAGTACACAGTTGGATTCATCCATGTTTACACTTTATTATGCCGAAGGTGCAGAAATTGTTGCACAGGAAAAACTGGACAGTACAACAAAAATGTATCAGGACAAACAGCACATAAATAATGTTGTTGTTGTGAATAAAAACATGTCTGACAACCTTTTACTAAGTGCAAATCAGCAAAAAACCTATATAACACAATCTGTCAGCAATATGGCGGTTTGTGCATCAAACATTCAAATTGCTTCGAATTCAATTGTGCGTTTGGCAAGTGATATAGGCAGTATTTACAGCATTATTAATGCCGCTGATTACGGAACTCAAATTTATCAGCAAAGTCTGGAGGCTTATAATTTAATCAACAAAACGGCGTATCACGCTGAGGAAACTTCGCAGCATGCGATGGAAGCATCTGCATCAATTGCAGAAGTTTCATCGGCTACAATTGCAGATGAAGCTAAATTAACCAATACATCTGTCAACAATTTATTGCAGGTTACAACGGCAGATTTAAATGCGGTTACTGCAATTTTAACGGCAGATAATGCTACTAAATCGCAGGCAAGTATGGCCACCAGAAGTGCTGAAGGTGCCATAAAATGCAGTAAAGTGGAATATGAAGCTTCAAAAAAAGCGTATAAAATTAACAACGACAAATTCAATCAGAATTTAGAAGTTAAAGTTCCTAAACCATTTGATTCATCAGAAAAAGGCAGTTTTACAGTTTCGTTTGATTATTATAAAAGTCCGTTTTCGGTCAAAGATAAAGGTGCCGAAACGCCAAATCTGGGATTAGAAAAACCAGTTCAAAACTATAATATCATACTGGTTAAGGACAGTAAAAAATCATTTTTTAATGTTTCTACAGCCGAAGATTTATTGAATAATCCGTCGCAATTTAAACGAATTCCCGTGCTACAGGATTCAAATACTTCAGATAAAGTTTCTGTTTCCTTAGGTTCAAACGAGTTATTAGATTCAGATAATGAACCGTTGTCTCTGGGTGAAAGTTATGTTGCTTTTTTATTGATCGTTTTTACTGAAAATTATAAAAAAGAGATCAATACGTTTGATGAATATCTCTCTGCTCCTTCTGAAAAATTTACGTTAACCCATACTTTAAATCAGGCAGAAAAAATCAAACCGCCTAAAGTCTCTGATGCTTCAACAGATAAAAACAAGCTTCATGATCACAAAAACGTACCTGTTACCACGATCAATTTCACGGTAAAAAAAGAAGATAAATTAAAAATTTCTGAGATAAATTACAGATGTCTGCTTTTGCCCTATCCGGATGATTTCCTGACGAATGCTGAGTTAAATAGTCTGGAATATAAAATAGAAACCTCTGAGGTTGATGAAGAAATAATAACGGTTGAAGAAGAAGTTAAATTTTTAAAAGACGAAATTGAAAATCTAAACAGCGGAATTACCCAGTTGAATACTGAAGCTTCAAAAACTCCTAAAACTGATGCTAAAAACACAACAGAAGCTGATCTGGCCAAACAAAAAAACAACAATTTTAAAGATGCTTTGAATGAAGCGAAAGCAAAATTGGCGACTGCTACAGAATTGTTGAAAAAACTAAATGGCGAGAAGGCAGACATCGAAAAAAGCAGCCCGAAACCGGTTAAAAATGATAAGGCATTTTTCTTCAATTTAAATTTAGCCGAAAATGTTCCTGCCGGAAATTATACTCTTGCCCAAGCTGATAAAGCAGCATCAGGAGCTGAAAACGGGACATTTGAGGCTCTAATTGATTCTACAACAACAGATAATTTTGGGAATCCTTTAATTGAAGACAAAAAATACATTCCTGTAATTTTATCTTTCTACAATGGCGCTGAAATTAGTAAGAGTAAATATACCAACAGCCTTTCGGACTGGGAAAATACAACGCCATTTTCCTATTCTGTAACTGATAAAGAAACTACACCAACTAATTAATACTAAAATATATGGAAACTCAACTATTACATTCCGCTCCAAAATTGAAAAGATACGGAATAACCGAAAAGAAAAAATCTGAATTAGATGTATTAAAAAATCAGGTAATTGATGCTCAGGCAGATGTACAGCAACAGCAGGTAATTGTAACATCGCTTACCGAAAAAGCATCAAAATACCAAGGTTATTTATTAACTGCCGATGGTAATCGTACACACGCTTTGAGCAACAAAAACCTGATCGATCAGGTGGTTCAAAACGCTTATGATTTAGCCTATAATTCAAAAAATGCTTTTAGCAAAATGACTATTTCAAATGATGCTGCGATTGAGGTGGCTTCAAGAGTGAGTGACTTGATTAATAAACTGATTTATTCGGTAGAAATAATCAATAAATTATCCAATCTTGTTATCCGAAAAAAAGCATTGAATCCGCTGATTTCTGATGATTTAATTACACGATTAAATACGGCTGGAACAGATGCAAATAATGCTGTCGCGCTTACTTTAATTGCTTTAAAATCTACATTAGCGGCAGAAGCTTCGATTTTAGAATCTGAAGCAGCTATTACTCTCGAAAACAGACAGGCAAATAAACTTTACCTGAATTTAACCGATGAAAAATCAATTGATACGCCATTATCAAATTATCCGGCTACAAATACTTCAATTAGAGGTTTGCTGTATAATGCGTACAAAGAGACACAATTAGCTTATGAAAAAGCCAATTTTGCAAACGATGAAACTACGAGACAATTGAATATTGCAACTACGAATTTAAATAAGGCCCAAATCAAACTTAATTCGTTACAATCCGGTCTAGCAGCGGCAAATGCAGCAGCATTGGCTTAGTAAAAATTAAAATGTCCGCTGAAATATTTCAGCGGACTTTCATCACGTACTTTTATTGCTATGGACCATACTTATAAAAATTTTTACAGACAATTTTATTTAAAAACGGGAGGTTTTATACCTACTAAACCTTTAAATAAAAATCTTTTTCCAGGGGATTATTTCCAAATCAAAAATGGAGCAATTGTGCTTTTGGGCAACGTATACCACAGTACTATTGTACCTCAACATGATGTTGATTTAAGTGATATTATGATACTAAACGCCTCAAACTGGAATTTTAGTGACGGGATTTCAAAACCCTATTCAGGACGTGGATATGGAAATAACCCGGTAGAAGGTCAGTTTGAATTTAGCAAGCAAGTACTTTCTTTTGCCCAAAATGGCAGTTTTATTTTTAAGGCTCAAGATCCGGAATCGATTAAAATTAATAACTGGAGCGAAATTCAGCAGCAATTAATTATAAAAATGACGCAGACTTTATTTTCCTTTCGGGAATTGTATATCGTAACAGAAAGTGCGACGGCAAACAATACCACGTTAGCGATTGCAGGCGCAGAAAATGCCGAACTGGAATTGGCAAGTGATGCAGAAAACTTTGGCTTGGTTGATATTTTTGGAGATCAGAACACGAAAACAATCCAATCTAAGGATATTGAATATTATCATCGCGAAAACAAAAGAAAACCAGCTTATTTTAAAGCAAAAAAATTAGTGGTTCAGGAGGATAAACTCGCCTATTTTATAAGTGACTTTATTAATAAAGACAATAATAACGGCGAATGGGTGAATACTTTTTTTAATTCGAATTTTCATAATGATATTGATTATAATTCGCAAATGATCATGCAAAATGCGCAGGGTTATTTTCTGGATATGTTACAATCAAATGAACTCAACCCTAACACGGCTTTGATCTATTTTAAATGGGCTGATGCCAATTTAGACGATGTTGAAAAACTATTTGCAAGTTATGGAGACTAATCAGGAAATCCTTGTTTTGTATAACGAAATGGATTGGTTACAAAAGGTAATCGATCAGGTTATTTGCAGTTATTTGCTTCAGGAAGGTCATGAAAATCAATGGCAGGATACTCCGTTGCCGAAAGCAGAGGAAGAAACTAAAGACAGCGTTTATTATAAAAAACTGGACGAATGGAATTTGAATCTCTACGAAAGACTTTGCCTTGCTTTGATTATTGCGCCTCAGATAAAACCTGAAGTTCTGGATATTTTTTTTAGCAAAAATGCAATGTACGATCGCGGTTTTACTGAATTTGGCGGGGTAATCAATAAAAACCACAGCGGATTTTTACCAACGGGTCAAACCTTTTCATTTTTAATTACGGCGGTAAATCCGGAGTTACGAATTGATATGCTAAATGTGCTTCATCCTGCTAATATCCTGTCGAAAGAACAGGTTTTAATGATGGAAAGTACAGAATCAAATGTTCCGGTTTTAAATCAGATTTTGTCAATTAATGAACGTTGGTTACATTATTTCATCACCGGAAATTTGCCTAAACTGGAGCATAGTGTTTCGTTTCCGGCACAACAAATCTCAACTAATTTAAACTGGTCAGATTTGGTTCTGGAAGATAATGTAATGCAACAGGTCATGGAAATCGACGCCTGGATTAATTATGGCGAAACGTTAATGAAAGACTGGGGACTTGAAACGAAGATAAAACCGGGATATCGAACGCTTTTTTACGGACCACCTGGAACCGGTAAAACACTTACGGCTTCTTTATTAGGAAAAAGCACAAAAAGAGACGTTTACAGAGTTGATCTGTCTATGATCGTGTCAAAATATATAGGGGAAACCGAAAAAAATCTTTCTAAAATATTTGATGTTGCACAACATAAAGACTGGATTTTATTTTTTGATGAAGCAGATGCGCTTTTCGGAAAAAGAACCACCGCAGCGTCATCAAATGACAGGCACGCGAATCAACAAACGGGTTATTTATTACAACGCATCGAGGATTTTCCGGGCGTTGTTATTTTGGCATCCAACTTAAAAGAAAATATGGATGAAGCTTTTTCAAGAAGGTTTCAGTCAATGATTCATTTCACAATGCCAACTGCGGAGGAAAGAATTCAATTATGGCAAAAAGCATTCTCCGGAAAATGCAAACTGAATCCTGATATTGATATTGAAAGCATTGCCGAAAATTATGAACTCGCCGGAGGAGCAATTATCAATGTTTTAAGATATTGCGCCTTAATCGCTATCCAGAAAAATGAAACAATGGCAAGTTATCAGGATCTGTTAGAAGGGATTAGACGTGAATTCAAAAAGGAAAACAAAACACTGAGTGTTTCACAAATGTATTGATCTGGTTATGAAAAAAATTGAAAACGCAACTCAAAATTTAATTTCAAAAAAGCATTTATATTCTCATAAAACGGAACTGGAAATTGGGGAATGGAAAAAACATTTCGGTTTTGATTATGTCAATACAATCATTGCAATGGCATTAAATCATTGCATAAAAAACCATGAACTTATTGTAAACGGGTATTTGATTACAAAAAACAGTCTGTTTTTAATTGCTAAAACGCACGAAAAATCCATAGATACAGCGATACAAAAGTTAGAAATTCACATTACTTTTTTACTCAAAATAAATCCTGAGAAAGTAAAAAAGAACAAATATGAAATGGCATTTATCGTTGATGATGACGATCTTTTTTATGCAGTTCGAGGGTCTTTATTTAAGGTATATCCGTTAAAAAATAATGATCTGACCGCTCTTTTAACAGGGAAAAAAATAACGCTTCCATATTTTAATCCGGAGCTTGAAAATTTAAAATCGATGATTAAAAACCATCCTTTTTGTTCGGCTATTGATTATTCCGGCGCTATTGGACCTGTTCAGTTTCTTTAATTGTAGTTTTTGAGTCTCAGTTTACAGTTTACAGTTTACGGTCTCAGTTTACGGTCTCAGTTTACAGTCTCAGTTTACGGTCTCAGATTAAATAGTTGCGCAGTTAAATGAAAGAAAAAAACACATTATTGTCAGACTGAACGGAGTCGAAGTACCGCGTTTAGTATTCTTTTCGGAGGGAAAAATATATCTTTCTATGTATTAAATGTTTTTTGAATAACCAAAATAAAAAATTAACTAATCAAAATAAAAAAATGAACACAACTGCAACAGCATCTGATAATTTTAGTGTATTTGGTATAGATATTTCGAGATATCAGGGCGATGAAATCAATTTCCTGAACAAACAAATTGACAAACTTACTTTTATAATCTGCAAAGCTACGGAAGGAATTACGTATACCGATTCTTCTTTTAAAACCAATTGGCCGGCAATTCAGGCAAAAGGATATGTTCGCGGCGCGTATCATTTTTACCATTGCAATGATGATCCAACCAAACAAGTTGCCAATTACTTAAGTGTCATGGGTACATTTTTAGATACCGACTTTCCTCCTATTGTTGACTTTGAAGAAACCAGTATTGATATGGGCGTTGATAAAGCCAGTATACAGCCTAATCTATTGCAATTTTTAAGCTTACTAGCGCAAAAAACAGGACGAAAACCACTTATTTATACAGACAATAATACCGCAAACGCTTATTTAACAGATCCAGCTTTCGCCGAATATAATTTATGGATTGCTGATTATAATAACACGCTGACATTACCAAAAGTCTGGCAATCTAAAAGCTGGACGATCTGGCAACAATCACAAAGCTACAAACTAAACGGTCAGCTTAATGACTATGATATTTTTAATGGCGACAGTAATGCCTTTTCAAATTTTATTCAGTCGAGTTAACTAAATTTTAAATCAATTATTTATTAATCAATAAACCAATTATTATGAACAAAAATTTCAACGGAATGTGTTATTCAGCATTTCCACAAGGCTACAATACCTCAACAGCAAATGATTCTTATATCTTTTACGGTAGTGATATTTCTTACAATGCTATGGCACCTGTCTGGGGAGAAAAATATCTCTCAAAAAGTGGTAGCTCCTGCAACCTGACCGGTCCCAATAAAGCCAGAAATGACGTCCAGACATTAGCAAATATGGGAGTTAAACTGATTAGATTATACGATTGGGAACCACGAAATAATCATATAGAATTTTTAGATTATTGTAATTCACGTGGTATAAAAGTTTTGGCATCAGTATCCAATTATTTTCTTAAATCTGGTGTTGATAATGGTTTTAAAGATCGGGATAAATTAATTCCGGCATTAATCAATTCCTTTTCTAATAACGAAAAAACAGATTACCATAGTGCTTTTGCAGGAATTATAATGGGTAACGAACCTGGATTAAGTGGATTTAGCATTCAAAACTGTATCGATTTTACACTTTCCTGGGTAAATATTGAAGCATCAAAATATGCAAAGTACAGAGAATTAATGATAGGACATCCTGTTGATTTTGGTACCTATGGAGGGGAATTTCCCTGCTTCGGCTTTTGGGATCCTTTATTTGCTGCTTTAGATCAAATAACCACTAAAAATTTAAATAAGCGATTATTCCTCGCTCCTCAAACTTATGCTGATGCTCAATATCTTTTTAAAGATGCCAAAGGAACCGGAAGAGCTTATGTCGATATAGCATATGAAAAATATAAAAAACAAATGTTATTTACTGAAATTGGACTTGACAGAACAAAACCTGACTATCAACAAAAGGTACAGGATCAATTGGCAGGAAGTATCGATTATGCTACTAAAAATCCGGAGAAGTTAATTGGTATTTGCTTTTTTCAGTTTGCTGACAAAGTCTGGATGCCAGGAACTACAGAAGGTTCGTTTGGCACACATAGTCAGGGCAAAGAAATAATGTGTACTATTAAATACGCAGATGGAGATTTTACACATTGGGACAAAAAAAGTTATGACAACATAATGAATGTAAATACCTTAATTCCTACTCCGTTATATGATATTGTTGTAAAAAATTACAAGACAGTTTAATCTTTCTAATTTCAAAAGATAAAATTATAATATAAAAGTAGATTCCTAAAACCAAAAAAATGGCACAACAACACGAAAAATTATCTAAAAATGAAACGCAAACTTGTGCGGCAAATGTCAACAATAATGCCATTCAGTTAAAAGATAACAGAGAATCAGGTTCTGCACAAAAAATGCTTCTTAAAAAAGCTGTTGGTCAGGAATCTACTTTTAAACCTATTCAAAAAAAAGCGAACAATACGGGTTTACCCCAAAATTTAAAATCCGGAATAGAAAATCTTTCAGGACATTCTATGGATAACGTAAAAGTACATTATAACTCGGGCAAACCCGCTCAGCTTCAGGCTCACGCCTATGCACAAGGAACCGAAATTCACCTTGCTTCAGGACAAGAAAAACATTTGCCTCATGAAGCCTGGCATATAGTACAGCAAAAACAAGGACGCGTCAAACCTACCATGCAAATGAAAGGTAAAGTAAATATAAATGATGATCGGGGTTTAGAAAGTGAAGCTGATCTTATGGGTGCAAAAGCCCTGACCGTGCAACGAAAAGAAAAAGCCGCAGCACATAATTCAGGATGTGGATGTGCAGGATGTTCATCCCATTGATTGAAATGAAAAACTCGGATTTAGTACAGATGTAAATAATAAGAAAAAGAAAGGAAAATGAACACATATCACAATAAAACTTTAGAAAATACAACCCAAATTGCAGCCAGCCATAAACATGATCAAAACACTGCAATACAGTTGAAGGATAATCGTCCAAACTCTGTTGCTCAGCTGAAACAAATTGATTCAAATGAAAAAGTTGTTCAGCTATGCCAACACAACCATCCACAGCACGCAAGTATTGCTGTGTGTCCTTACGGATTAAAATCCGCAGCATTTCGAATCCCTCCAAAACACGTTAAAGGCGCGAAAGCAAGCAAATTTAGTGAAGGAAGCCAAGCGGTAATGGATCACGCACATGCGCAGTTAACTGCAGGAAATGCTACCGTAGAAAGTACAATTGCTGGCGGTGGACATGATATTGAAGTATCAGTACCAAGAGCTCATCGTCATCTCCCCGCCCGTCCCCCACGTAGATTCAATGTTCATAAAACATCTAATAACGACGGATCTGGTCAATTGGCACATGATTTTTTCCTGAAAAATGGGGAATCATCTGAGTCAGAAGCTTCAGATGCTGAAGAGGAAGATGCAGCTCCAGCCGCTGCCGCTGCGGAAGAAGAACATAAAGAAGAGAAAAAAAGTTAATAATAAAGATATTTTCTAACTATTCCATTTGAAAGTTAACTAATATAAAAAGGAATTTATGTACACGCACGAAAAAAATATACATCAAAAGGTTTTTAAATCTGTTCCCGTTAGTTTATCTAAAACTTCCATAACCTCGCAACATGCAGTGGAATTGGTAGATAATCGTCCGAAGTCTATTGTTCAAAGAAAGATGGCCATTAGTAATACTATAATGTCTTCACCCCTTAAATCGTTAATTCCGCAAGGACGGCAAGTTTTTCAAAGAGTAAGTAATTTGCAGGAAAAAACGAAAATAAGAGCCGGACGCAGAAAATATCGCAGAAGAGCACTTAAAAGAATCGAAAGAATCCAGCTTCTCGGTTTGCGTAATGTTGGACAATCTGCTAAGGCGCGAAGTATGTTTGGCAAAAGCGGTGTCGTTGATGCTAAAAAATTTAATCGATACTTTCACGGGCATAAAGCAATGGATGAAATGATGAGTACCGCAGTTACGCTGGCACATGCGCATACTCTTCATCAAAAAGGCAAATTTAAAGCAGCAAAAGACATTATAAGCCTTTCAGACAGAGCTCGATTCCCTACATCACACATGGGACATCATGTTCCGGGCTCGAGATTTCAGCATCCAACATCTGTAAAAACACAAACTTACGGCAGCCGCGGATTGGCGCATGGCTCTTTTGACCGTGATCGGGCAAAAATAGTTTTAGCGATAAGAAAACCTGTCAAGGCAATTAAAACAGCAATTGCATACTCTATGAACAATGGCGCGCAGCCTCCTTACGCAAAAAATAGCCTCACAAAATTTACAACTGCTAAAGAAATCGAAGAAGCTGACAAGGCGCACAATCTTCGCGAAGACTATAAGGATTATGTGCGCGGAGGAAGAGGAAAAGAAGTAGCTGCTGATGAAGAATGGAATCCCGGTAAACACAGAGGAAGATCCGTTAGTCCGCCACGTACGAGAAAATAATTTCTAAACTCATATATAATGTTACAGCTGTTTTTTTTCCAAAATCAAAAATAAACTTAATATTCCCATCGTTATTATTTGAGATTTAATGCTTAAATTGGTAATATGGAAAAACAAACAGATGTAATAATTATTGGTGGCGGACTTGCGGGTTTGACTTCGGCTATACATCTGTCTCAAAAAGGAATAAAAGTAACCTTGATCGAGAAATCCGGATATCCAAGGCATAAAGTCTGTGGGGAATATATTTCGAATGAGATTCTCCCCTATTTGCTTTGGCTTGACCTGGATGTTTCGGAACTAAATCCTACTACTATCTCTAAATTTGAGTTTACGTCAAATAATGGAAAAACTGCAACTGCAAAACTTCCGTTAGGTGGCTTTGGCGTAAGCCGATATGAACTCGATAATTTTTTATATCAAAAAGCACTCGCCCACAAATGCATCGTTATTAAAGAAACCGTTACCGGTGTTTGCTTTAACGATGATGAGTTTACTGTTACAACTCCTAACCAAATTTTATCGGCAAAAATAGTATTGGGCGCTTTTGGCAAACGCTCTAATATCGATCAGGTTTTAGAGAGGGATTTTATCCATAAAAAATCGCCGTGGCTGGCTGTAAAAGCACATTATTCCGGAGATTTTGATAATGATCTTGTAGCGTTACACAATTTTAAAGGCGGTTATTGCGGTGTATCTAAAGTAGAAAACAATAATATTAATATTTGTTATCTGGCAGATTATACCACTTTTAAACAATATAAAAACATAGAGGATTATCAGCTTAATGTATTGTGTAAAAACAAACATCTAAAAACTGTTTTTGATAATAGTACGCTCCTTTTTGATAAACCCATTACAATCAGCCAAATTTCTTTTGATAAAAAACAGCCTGTCGAAAATCATATCTTAATGATTGGCGATACTGCGGGACTAATTCATCCGCTTTGCGGTAACGGAATGGCAATGGCGATTCACAGCGCAAAAATAGCCTCAGAATTAATTATTGATTATTACTCTGATGAAAAAATAACGCGCGAATTATTAGAAAAAAATTATACCAGAAAATGGAATATCCATTTTGGGAAAAGACTGTTTATGGGCAGGATTCTGGCGAAAATCCTAACTCATAAAACCATTACTAATGTACTTTTTGCCCTTGTAGCATCATTTCCGGGAATATTACCCACAATAATCAAACAAACGCACGGCAAACCTATAGCAATCAATTAAATGGCATTAAGCACGAAATACAGAACACAGGAAACTGAAATAATGGACGATTTTTCTCTTGAGGGGAATGAATTACAAGATGCATTAGACAAAATTGCCAGTATTAATCAGTTATTGGGCGGCAACAAACTCACGCTTCACGGCATAAAAACGTTATTGAATAAAACAGATGATGAAAAAACAATTGTAATTGCAGATATAGGCTGCGGCAATGGAGATATGTTGCGAATGCTGGCAAATTACGGTCAAAAAAACAACCTGAATTTTAAACTTATAGGCGTTGATGCCAATGATTTTACAATAAATTATGCCAGAAAATTATCCACCCAATATGCTAATATTGAATATATCTGTGTGGATATTTTTAGCAAAGATTTTACTCTGATTAAGTACGATATTGTTTTGTGCACACTTACATTACACCATTTTACCAATGAGGAAATATTAAATATAATTACTATCTTTAATAACAATGCTACATTTGGGATCGTAATTAACGATTTACATCGCAGCAAATTAGCATACAGGCTTTTTAAAATGATTGGGATTATTTTTAATTTAAATAGAATGTCGCGCGAAGACGGATTAGTATCTATTTTAAGAGGATTTAAGAAAAATGAGTTAGAAAGCTTTTCAAAAAAACTGAATTTTAAAAACTATACCATAAACTGGAAATGGGCTTTTCGCTACCAGTGGATAATTGCTAAAAAATGAGTGTAAAAATTATAACGGTTGCAAAGCAACTACCACAATATTCCCGCGAAACGGCTGATATTCTCCCAATGCTGGAAGGATGGCTTCACGGACAAGACGAACGTTTTATTAAAAAAGTAAAAAAGATTTTTGAAGGTGCCGCCGTAGACAAACGCTACTCTATCATGGATCCTGCCGAAGTTTTTACGGCAACATCATTTGAAGATAAAAACGATATTTATAGTCGGGAAGTGATTATTTTGGGCGAACAAGTACTGGAAAAAGCACTTAAAAAAGCAGACTGGGATCCACAATCGCTGGATTATATAATTACGGTAAGCTGTACCGGAATTATGATTCCGTCATTAGATGCTTATCTTATCAATAAAATGAAATTGCGCCAAGATATTGTGCGCCTGCCAGTAACCGAAATGGGTTGTGCTGCAGGAATATCAGGCATTATATATGCCAAGAATTTCCTGAAGGCAAATCCCGGAAAACGTGCTGCGGTAATTGCGGTTGAATCTCCTACGGCAACATTTCAGCTGGATGATTTTTCGATGCCTAATATTGTCAGTGCAGCAATTTTTGGTGATGGAGCCGCATGTTGTCTTTTATCATCGTATGAAGACGATAATGGTCCTGAAATTATAAATGAGGAAATGTATCATTTTTATGATGCAGAACATATGATGGGATTTAAACTCACGAATTCAGGATTGCAAATGGTTTTGGATATTGAAGTTCCGGACACGATTGCGTCACATTTTGAAGATATAATTCATCCTTTTCTTGAAAAAAATAACTTAGCAATCAAGGATATCGACCATATGATTTTTCATCCCGGCGGAAAAAAGATTGTAAATACAGTCGAAGCCCTTTTTTCAGGATTAGGAAAAAACATTGATGCTACAAAAGAAGTTCTCAAACAATATGGAAATATGTCGAGCGCCACAGTTTTATATGTTTTAGAAAGCATAATGGATGAAAATCCTAAAGCCGGAGAAAAAGGATTGATGCTTAGTTTTGGACCTGGATTTTCGGCGCAACGGGTTTTATTACAATGGTAATTATTTAGAAAAATCTATTGAATTGAATTACTTGCATATAAAATTAGATACTGATTTTACCGATTCACTATCGCGAAAACGCAGATAAAAACAGATTTTAAATCATTGAAGTTTTATTTTAATTAAGAAAAAATCCGTTTTTATCCGCGCACAATTAAAAGCGGATTCCATATGAACTATTTTAAATTTATTATAACAATATATTTACTAAGAAATCAATCGGTCAAATAAAACAAATTATGGAATTGAACACTATTATAGCACAATTGCCTTACAGCAAACCTTTTTTATTTGTAGATGAATTGTTGCATGCAGATGAAAACAGTGTGAGCGGAACGTTTACTTTTAAGGAAGATCTTGATTTTTACAAGGGTCATTTTAAAGATAATCCTGTTACTCCGGGCGTAATCCTTACAGAGACTATGGCGCAGATTGGTATGGTTTGTCTGGGGATTTATTTGCTTGGCGATAAATTTAATAAAGAAACCGTAATTGCTTTTACATCGGCAGATATGCAGTTTTTAAAACCCGTTTATCCTAACGAAAAAGTAACGGTAACATCTCAAAAATCATTTTTCAGGTTTGGTAAATTGAAGTGTGATGTAATTATGACAAACGAAGCCGGACAAGAAGTCTGCAAAGGCATTTTGGCGGGTATGATTACAAATAAACTATGAAAAAACGAGTTGTCATAACAGGTTTAGGCGTAGCAGCTCCAAACGGAGTTGGAATTCCTGCGTTTACAAAAGCCTTAAAAAATGGCGAATCAGGAATCAGGCATGATGCTCAATTAGAGCAATTACAATTTTCCTGTCAGATTGCGGGTCAGCCACAAATATCTGATGAACTAAAATCCCAATATTTTACAGAACTTGAATTGCGCGGTTTTAACAGTACCGGAATTTTATATGGCGTTATTGCAGGAATCGAAGCCTGGAAAGATGCGGGATTAACAATAGAAAACAATGAAAATCCGGATTGGGACAGCGGAACTATTTTTGGATCCGGAACATCCGGAATCGATAAATTCCGCGAAAGCATTTATAAAATAGACGAATTACAAGTTCGCAGACTTGGCAGTACTGTTGTGGCACAAACCATGAATAGTGGCGTGAGTGCTTATCTGGGCGGAAAACTGGGACTTGGAAATCAGGTTAGCACAAATTCATCTGCCTGTGCTACAGGAACCGAAGCTATTATGATGGCGTTTGATCGCATACAATCCGGACAGGCAAAACGAATTTTAGCAGGAAGCACGGGCGATAGCGGACCATATATTTGGGCGGGATTTGATGCTTTGCGCGTTTGCAGTTCAAAATATAATGATAATCCGGAGTTAGGATCACGACCTATGAGCGGTTCTGCAGCGGGATTTGTTCCCGGAAGCGGTGCCGGAGCTTTAGTTATCGAAGAATTAGAAACTGCCTTAGAACGAGGAGCCACAATTTATGCCGAAATATTAGGCGGAAATGTAAATTCTGGCGGACAGCGTGGCAACGGAAGTATGACGGCACCAAATAGTACCGCCGTTCAACGTTGTATTACCGGCGCGTTGAACAATGCCGGAATTGCTGCAACTCAAATTGATGCCATAAACGGACATTTAACGGCAACTACAAAAGACAGTCTCGAAATTGAAAACTGGACAAAAGCATTGGGATTATCAGGTGCTGATTTCCCTCATATCAACTCCTTAAAAAGTATGACGGGACATTGCCTAAGCGCAGCCGGAAGTATTGAAAGTGTTGCCACGGTTTTGCAGCTTCATGAAGGTTTTATATTTGGAAACACAAATTGCGAAGATCTTCATCCGGAAATTACCGCTTTAATTGATCCGTTAAAAGTGCCATTAAAAACAATAAATAGCAATCCTGATATAATTGCCAAAGCAAGTTTTGGTTTTGGTGATGTAAACGCCTCTATCATTTTTAAAAAATTTCAAAAATAATTATATGAACAAAGAAGAACTTATTGCTCAGCTAAAAGTAATTATAAAGCCGTACACTACAAATACGGAAGCTTACGACAATCTTACCGAAGAAACAGATTTTATTAATGATTTGAATATAAACTCAGCTAATCTGGTTGATATTATTCTGGATATTGAAGAAGCCTTTGATGTTGTAATTGATAATACAGACATGGAACGTATGCTTGACGTAAAAACTTCGGTAGAAATTATAGAAACAAAACTTGCTGCAAAATGATTGGTAATGATGTCATAGATATCATACAATCACGCAAAGAAAGTAATTGGCAAAGAAAAGGTTATCTCCAAAAAATCTTTACAAGTCAGGAACAACTATTGATTTCAAATGCACCAGATCCTGAAATAATGGTCTGGCTGCTTTGGAGCATGAAAGAAGCGGCGTATAAAATTTATAACCGTCAAACCAAAATCAGAGCTTATATTCCTCAAAAATTGATTTGCTCCATCATATCGCTAAATCACGATTATAGTAGTGGTACTGTCAATTGTGCCGAAAATAGCTATTATACCAAAACATTTATTGCTCCGGAAACTCTTCACACAATTGCCGTACAATCTCTAGACAGTTTAAATAATGTAGTTGAAATCGAAAACAAAAACATTATTAAAGACATTAGCGGAATTCCGTATTTAACTTCTTCCCTATCAAATACATTTCAGGACGTTTCTATTAGTCATCATGGTAAATTTGAAAAAGTAGTAACCATCAGGCCAGCATTTTAAAAGTTATTTAAGATTTATTCTAAATATATAATTCCAAAAACCTTTATTTAGTATTAAAACATGGGAATTATGTAACTAAAAAAGTAAATTATATAAAACTAAGATAGGTCATGATTCTACATTTATAAAAAATAGAATAGTACTGTATTAATTTTTTTACAATTTTTCTAAAGAAATTAGTTTGTAATAACTATCTTTTATAACCGCTTACAATCAAATATTTATGACAAAATCTGACTCTTCAACTTTCTCTTATTTTTTATACTGCAAATAAAACTTTTCGAGACTTTTTATAATTGCGTAGTTGTTATTTGCAATTATAACATCCCACATTTAAATGATAATATCAAAACCGAATAACACATTAATTTACAATCATGAAATACAAAAATATCTTACAAATTGATGATGATTATGATGATTGTGATTTTTTTTCTGAAGCTCTCGAAGAAGTTTCTACCGCGGCGTACACTGCAATTCATAACCCAATACATGCTTTACAGCAACTTGTAAATCAAGAAGTTCGCCCTGATCTTATTTTTCTTGATATTAATATGCCTATTATGACAGGAATTGAGCTATTAGCCGAAATCAAAAAAAAGGAAAATATTAGTCATATACCTATTATAATATTTTCAACTTCGATTACTACCGAAATAAAAAATCAGATAAAACTTTTAGGCGCAATTGACTATTATATTAAGCCTAATGATTTTAGTTCGTTAAAAAATCTTTTAAAGTCTTTGACCTAAAAAAAAGACCTGATGTACAGGTCTTTTGGCAGTAGAAAAACAACTTATGGCTTCCAAAACATTAATTTGGTGTTGTTGGACTTGTTGAAACAGTATCTTTACGAGTTGTTGTAGTGGTACTTTTCTTTTTACTAGTCGTAGGATTTGTGTGTGTTTCTGACTTATGAGTCGTTGATTTTTTTTCAGTTTTCGTACGATTATTTACGATCGTATCTGACTGTGTTTTCGATTTTTTCGACTTAGGAGTTTCCTGCGCGGTGGCAAAACTTACGATCCCAATCATTGCAATTGTTACAAATAAATTTTTCATAATATTGATTTTTAAGTAATTAAATATTCTATTAAATTATTATATCGTAAATTTTAAAAAGATTGAAAACATAATCTTACATTTTTAATAATAAATTATTATAACATTTCCATTTTCACAGAAAGACTTTCTTTTAATAGTAAAAGACTTCCTATCTTTGATTTAAATACAAGCTTACATGAAACTTCCTGAAACAACACAACCTGAACATAGAAAGCAGGATTTCCCAGTAGTGGGAATTGGAGCATCTGCCGGAGGGCTGGATGCTTTCAAAAAATTACTTCAGGAAATCCCTAAAGATTCCGGAATGGCGTACGTGATTGTACAACATTTATCTCCTGACCATTCGAGTAATTTAACCGAAATATTATCTCAACACACACAAATTCCTGTTCATGAAATTGTTAATGACATTAATCTTGCTCCGGATAATATATATGTTATTCCGGAGAATAACAATTTAGTAGCCGAAGACGGTGTTTTGAAATTACACACAAAAACGCGTGCCGAACGCAAAAATGCAACCATAGATATCTTTTTTGATTCATTGGCAGAAATACATACGACATTTGCAATTGGCGTAATTTTATCAGGAACTGCTTTTGACGGAACATATGGTTTAAAAAAAATAAAGGAATTGGGCGGCGCAACCATTGCACAAGATCCTGACACAGCGGCTTTTAAAGGAATGCCTCAAAATGCGATTGATGCAGATGTTGCTGATTATGTCCTGGCGCCGGAAGCTATAGCGGAACAACTATTAAAAATATATAAAAGTTACACAACCAATTACGGTTATACTGATGAAGAGCATATTCCTAAAAGTGAAGAGGAAACTTTGCAGCAAATCCTTAATCTTGTTTTTTTAAGAACAGGAAATGATTTCCGTCATTATAAACAACCTACCATCAGAAGAAGAGTTGCCCGAAGAATGGTTGTTGTTCGCAAGGAATCACTTCAGGATTATTATAATTTATTACGAAATGATAAAGCCGAACAGGAAGCATTATTCAATGATTTCCTGATTCCGGTTACGTACTTTTTTCGTGATACTAAATTTTTTGAATCTCTGCCAAGTATTATTTTTCCGCAATTAATTCAAAATACAGTAAATAATAATCTGCGTGTTTGGGTTCCGGGATGTGCGACCGGTGAGGAAGCGTATTCTCTCGCGATCAGCATTCATGAATATCTTGTCGAAAAAAACAATAAGGATATAAAGGTTCAAATTTTTGCTTCGGATCTTTCAGAGAAATGTATTGCACAAGCCAGAACAGCTATTTACTCTGCTCAGGATATCCAACATGTTTCTCCGTCAAGGCTTCAAAATTATTTTACAAAACGTGATGGACATTATCACATCAATAAAGTAATTCGCGATATGTGTATTTTTGCGGTCCATAACTTTATTAAAGATCCGCCTTTTGCAAGAATTGATCTTGTTTCGTGCAGAAATGTGCTGATTTATTTTGATCCGTTTTTACAGAATAAAGTTTTGAGTTCCTTTCATTATTCCCTTAAGGAAAAAGGAATATTATTTCTTGGACAATCAGAAACTATTGTCAACGCACCCAATTTATTTGATCCGTTAGGGAAACAAATAAAAATATTTACCCGCAAGTTTGCAGCAGGACGTTATGTGCCTGAAGCATTCAAGCCGGCCAATATTAATTCGCGGGAAAAAACCGAACTTCAAAATAAAAAAATGCCTGAAACCGATTTCAGAAAAATTGCAACAGATATTTTGTTCCTTAAATATACTCCTGCAAGCGTTATTATTAACGATCATCTTGAAATTGTTCATTTTCATGGAGATACAAGTTCGTTTTTATTGCCATCTCCTGGAAAACCTAATTTTAATATCTTAAAAATGGCTCGTGAAGGCATTAGTTTTGAACTTCGCAATGCCATTTTGAAAGTAAAAAAGGATAATAAAAATGTATTTAAAGATAATATCGCCGTAAAAGATCAATCCTATCTTGCCGCTTTTGAGGTTGTTTCTATCCCAAATGATGAGGAACATCTTATGGTTCTTTTCTATAAAAAACCACTTCCTGATTTGGATTTGGATCTTAAATTAAAAAGAAAAAAAACCGATTTGCTTCGTATTGATGAACTTGAAAGTGAGTTAGCGCAATTACGTGAAGATATCAAGCGTGTAACCGAGGAACAGCAAACGGCTTTTGAAGAATTACAAACTACAAATGAAGAATTATTAAGCAGCAGTGAAGAATTGCAGGCAATGAATGAGGAACTGGAAACATCAACAGAGGAACTTCAGTCTAATAATGAAGAATTAATGTGCGTAAACGATGAATTACTGGATCGTCAGGAACAATTGATTTCGATGAGAAATTATTCTGAATCGATTTTTAAGACCATTCGCGAACCTTTATTAATTATCGATAAAGACTTTTTTGTAAAAAGTGCTAATCCCGCTTTTTATAAATATTTTGAAACTACCGAAAAAGAAACCGAAGGTTATTCCTTATTTGAAATTGGGGATTGCCAATGGGATATTCCGGAATTCAGGAATTTGATTACCAAAATGCAGGGTGAAAAAACATCTATTGAAGATTTTAAAGTTGATACAACCTGCAAAGGAATTGGTAAAAAAATCATGATGGTCAATGCGCGAAAAATTATTGATGCCAAACCTGCCGGAATGATTTTACTGGCGATAGAAGATATTACTGAAATAATTACTGCCAATCATTTACTGACAATCAAAAATGCAGAGCTGGAAACACACAACGAACAATTAGAAACATTTAGTGCTGCGGCAAGCCATGATTTACAAGAACCGCTTCGTAAAATACATATGTTTTGCAAACGAGTTATTGATAATGAACCGGATATATCCGAAAACAGTAAACACAATCTGGAACGCATGTTATTTGCAGTTACTAATATGAGTCAGTTAATTGCTGACCTTATCAGCTATTCTCGCATTAACTTTATAGAAAAAGAATTTAAAAAAACAGATTTGAATTTGCTTTTGAAAAAAACGCTGTCAGATATAAAAGATACAATTCTGGAGAAAAATGCTGTAATAACAGTATTGCCATTTCCGCAATTAGAAGTAATTCCGTATCAAATCCAGCAGCTTTTTAACAATCTGGTTTTAAACGCTATAAAATACACAAAAGAAGGGGTTATTCCTGAAATTAAAATCGAAACGCAACAACCATCGACAGATGAAATTCTTGAAATTGGTGGAGATAAAGACATCAATTATGTAAAAATCTGCATTACTGATAACGGAATTGGTTTTGATCAGCACTATTCAGAAAAAATATTTAATCCGTTTTTTAGATTGCACAGTAACTACCAGTATCACGGCAGCGGTTTAGGACTAACCTTAGTCAAGAAAATTGTATTGAATCATGAAGGATTTATAAAAGTTGTAAGCAGCATTAATCAAGGTACTTCATTTTATATTTACTTGCCTTTATAATCAAAAAAAAAGATACCATAACGGTATCTTTTTTTTTTAATCTTCAACTTTAATTGTTTTAATTTCTATTTTATTGTACTGGGCAATTGATTGAGGTTCGTTCCAGTAATCTATAACCGTTTTTATAACCTCTTTAAATTTTGTATAATTAAAAGGCTTTACAAAATAGCTGTGCGTAGGTAAAGAATAGGGATCGATTACAAAACTTTGTTCAAAAAGTGTTGTAAAAAACAAGTACGGACAATTGAACAATGTCCCCACTCCGTTATCAGGGTTAACCTCCATGACTTTATAATTCATCACATTCAACAATACAATATCAGAGAAAACCAAAAATGGTTTAATTTCATGACGAATCATATAATTACAAGCCGTCTCGGCTGTATTAAAATAAATAATCTGATTAGTGTAGTTTAACTCTGCAAAAACTTCAATAAATAATTTACGATCTTCCTGTTTATTTTCTATTATTACAATTGGGCCTTTTCTATTCATAGTCATTATCTTTAAATTCTACATTGATAATGTGAGCTTTGTAACACACAAAATACAATGTAAATATTTTAAAATTTAGCCAAAAACACCTTACAAAATCTCTATTTGCGTTTATATAATTTTCATTTGGAAATTTTTAATTGTTAATATTTTGCAATATTGCCCACGGATTTTACGGATTATACTGGTCAGCACAGGTTTTTTTATACCTGCGACATCTGTGTTAAAGTTTTATTGAAAATTGTCATTCCCAGAAAACGATCTCATTAAATAGCTGCGCACATAAGTCAATCTTTGACGAGTTACAAGTCTGATCCTTCCTTCGTCAGGATGACAATAATGAGATGAAATGCGCGTGAACCATTTTAATCCGTAAAATCCGTGGGCAATAATTTGATTCGTGAAAATTCGTGAAATTCGTGGCAAACCTTTTTTAATCATTTTACTCATGTCATCTTTGGCTATTATTATAATTTCTATTAATAGCAAAAAACTAAGATGCTGATAATTATATAAGTACTCGTTTAAATTTTATAATTAAATGTGATATGTTCAGACTAATTTTAACTTAATCTTTTAGCATTCAATCAGCTGAGTCGAAAGATTACTTTACTATTTATTAATTTAATATCTAATATTATGAACACTTCAAACCAAAAAAACAGCGGCACTACGGGTGCAAAATCAACAGACAAAAAAACGAGTACAGCAAAAAGTACTACAAAGTCTACTGATACTAAAAAAACGACAGGAAACAAGAAGTAAACCTTTAAATCATTACATATGATAACAGGAAACAACAACGAGAATTACGGTCGGGAAGACCGTAATTTTTATCATTCTGAAGATGATATTCGCCAAAACCCAGATACAAGAGAAAATGATATTTATGCTGCAAATCAAAGCAATAACGAAAGTTATGTAGATGAATATCAAAAGAGTATTGACGAAGGATTCTCTGATGATGATCAGATTCTAAATGACGACGAAGATTTCACTGCAGAAGAAGAGGATTTAGACGATGAACTCTCTAATGCTTTGGATAGAGATACTTTTGAAGAAGATGATGATCTCGATGAAGACCAGGATTGGGAAGAAGATGATGATCTGGACGAAAGCGATTTAGACGATGATCTTGTTGAAGATTACGACGAAAATGATCGTGAACCGGAGAGTTTAGCCAGTGATAATTCGAGAGACGAACTGGATCAGGAATACGATATTGATCAGGATCTGGAAGAAAAAGATCCCGTGAATAATCCCAGAAAGTTTTAAGCGCTTTGCTTTATAAAATAAACCATTCGCTGCGGCAATGGTTTATTTTATTTTAACCCAACCCCTATTTACTTTTTAACCACAAATTATAAAGCTATTAAAAACAACTACTTATGGATATTTATATTTTTATACAGCTCCTAATAGTTTCAATTGCAGCAACATCGGCAATGACATTATTTAGTTATGCCGCATCGGCGAGTTTTCGCGAATTGTACAAAGAGCCTGTTTTACTCACTTTTATGCTTACAAAACTAAATATTGAAGTACAACCTAAAACAAAAGTAGTTTTAGCGTGGTTACTGCATTATTTCATCGGTCTTTTATTTGTACTTGGTTATTACTATTTATGGATAAACAATATTTTGCCGGTTTCGTTTTTAAGCGGCTTTTTATTAGGATTTGTCTGCGGGATAATAGGCATTATAGGCTGGATGATTATGTTTAAATTAAGCAACCATCAACCGGAAATCGATTTTAAAGGTTATTATTTTCAGTTGCTTCTCGCCCATATCGTTTTCGGACTTGTTGCAACTCTTGTTTACCACCTTTCATTAACCATTTTAATACTTGTAAAAGCATATGTCACTGTCTAAATACAATCAGAAAAGAGATTTTAAACAAACCAAAGAACCCAAAGGGAAAGTGGAAAAATCAGCAAGCAATTTGATTTTTGTGGTGCAAAAACACGCCGCATCACATTTGCATTATGATTTTAGACTTGAAATAGATGGCGTTCTTAAAAGCTGGGCAGTTCCTAAAGGTCCATCAATGAATCCGGATGATAAACGCCTGGCAATGATGGTTGAAGATCATCCTTACAGCTACAAAGATTTTGAAGGCACAATTCCGGAAGGAAATTATGGCGCCGGAAATGTCATTGTATGGGATAACGGAACGTATACGCCCGATGAACCATCAGAAAATGCAGAGAAAAAATTACTGGCAGATCTTAAAAAGGGACATTTAAGTTTTATTCTAAAAGGAAAAAAACTTAAAGGAGAATTCTCGTTGATAAAACTGAAAGGCAAACAGGAAAATGCCTGGTTATTAATCAAAAAACAAGATTCAGAAGCAACTGAAACTGATATTCTGAAAAAAGACAAATCGGTTATATCCGAAAGATCATTGGAAGAGCTGGAAAAAAATTCTAAAAAGGCAGCAGAAAAAACGAAAGAAAAAACAAAGCAAAAATCGGCAGAAATAATTGAAGATGAATCTGAAGAAGAAATTGACGAAAAAAAGCCGTCAAAAAAAAGAAAATCTTCAACTATTGAATCTGCTTCATTTATAAAACCAATGCTGGCAAATATAAAAGAAGAACCTTTTGATGATTCTGATTGGGTTTTCGAAAATAAATACGATGGATATCGTGCCGTTTCTGTAATAAACTCTACTGAAGTACAATTGTTTAGCCGAAATGAATTATCTTTTAATTCCAATTTTAAACCCATTGCTGATGAACTCAAAAAAATAGATCACGTTGCGGTTTTAGATGGTGAAGTTGTAGTTGAAGATGAAAACGGGAAAGCAAATTTTCAGTTGCTTCAAAACTACATTAAAACGGGATTGGGAACTTTAAAATATTATGTTTTTGACCTTTTAAATCTAGACGGAAATAGTATCACTGATTTGTCTTTGCTGGAAAGAAAAGAATTGCTCAAAATCTTATTCAATAAATATGATTTTACTAATGTTTTTTACTCGGAACATACTGTAGAAAAGGGAATTGAACAATTTGAACTCGCGATAAAAAACAAAACCGAAGGAATAATTGCTAAAAAAGCCGACAGTATTTATTCTCCTAACAGAAGAAGTAATGACTGGCTGAAAATTAAAATTGCAAATGAGGAAGAAGCCATTATTATTGGCGTAACCAAAC
This sequence comes from Flavobacterium psychroterrae, assembly GCF_018380615.1. Classification (GTDB taxonomy): domain Bacteria; phylum Bacteroidota; class Bacteroidia; order Flavobacteriales; family Flavobacteriaceae; genus Flavobacterium; species Flavobacterium psychroterrae. Next base: position 181,268 of record NZ_JAGYVZ010000009.1, read on the forward strand.
CTAAGAATTCAAGAAAATATTTTGGCGCAATCCTGCTTGGGCAATATTATGGCAAACGCCTTCAGTTTATAGGCAAATGCGGGACGGGGTTTAATGATGCAACGCTTAAGGAATTGTACACCAAACTGGAACCTTTATTTGTAAATGAATCTCCGCTTAGCGAAAAAATAAATATCAGAGATGAAATTCAATGGGTAAAACCAAAACTGGTTTGCCAGATAAAATTCTCTGAGTGGACGAATGACAAACATTTAAGACATCCTGTTTATCTGGGCTTACGAATTGATAAAAAAGCAGCCGAAGTTTTTTTGCCTTCGAATATTAAAATGGAAACTTCGGCTGAAAAGCCTAAAAAAGAAGCAAGAAGAGAGATGAAAGACGAACCGCAGAAAGATATTAAAAAAGAGACTAGAGAAGAAGCAAGAAGTGAGAAGCAAGAAAATGAGAATAGTATCACTGAAAAACCAAAAAATAAAATGGAAAATGATTATGATTTAAAAATCGGAAAAACCACTTTGCATCTTACCAATCAAAACAAGGTTTATTTTCCGGATGATAACATTACAAAAGGCGAAATTGTGCAATATTATAATGAAGTTGCTGATTTGATTTTGCCGTATTTAAAGGATCGTCCGCAATCGATGAACCGTTTTCCTAACGGAATCAACGGCCCTAGTTTTTATCAAAAAGATGTAGATGTTGACAAAGTTCCGTCCTGGCTTAAAACCAAGAAAGTTTTTTCAGAATCTAATGATGAATATTTAGATTATCTGATTTGTAACGATAAACCAACTTTACTTTATATGGCGAATTTAGGCTGTATTGAAATGAATCCGTGGAATTCGACTATCAAACATGTTGAAAATCCGGATTGGCTGGTAATTGATATTGATCCTGAAAAAGATGATTTTACCGAGGTTGTAAAAACGGCTTTAACGGTAAAAGAAGTTCTGGACGAACTCGAAACGGAGTGTTATTGCAAAACTTCGGGCGCTACGGGGTTGCATGTTTATATTCCGCTTGGCGCGAAATATGATTATGATTCGATTAAAATTTTCGGAGAATTATTAGCAACCGAAATACAATCGCGTTTACCGGAAACAACTTCTTTAGAACGAAGTATAAAGAAAAGAAACCACAAAATATACATCGATTATCTACAAAACCGACGCGGACAAACGCTTGCTGCACCCTATTCTGTTAGACCTAAACCGGGCGCAACGGTTTCAACGCCATTAGAATGGGACGAAGTAAATTCAAAATTGCATCCGTCACAATTCACTATTAAAAATGTGATGAAACGTTTTGAGAAAAAAGGAGACTTATGGAAGCCTGTTTTAGGAAAAGGTGCCAATATTAAAAAGATATTGCAAAAGCTGGAAAGCAAAAGTCTGGATTAAGAAGATTTCTTCTTATCCAGACTTGCTTTTAACATTGCCATTAAGTCGTCGCTTTGTTTGTGAACGACTTTTAATTTTGGAGCCGCTTGTTTTTTGCCTTTGGCTTTATTTTTAATTATTTCCATAAGCTTCGCAGTATATTCGTCTTTATAAGCACTGATATCAAATTTTTCGGTCAGTTGATCGATTAATTTTTCGGCCATATCCATTTCTTTAGTCGATTTTTTTGAAGCCGGAGGAAGTTTTAATTCGTTTGGATCTCTGATTTCCTGATCAAATCTGATTCTGTTTAACAAAATCACATTTTTATAAGGTTTTAAAATCGCCAGACTTTCCTTGTTTCTCAAAACAAAACTCGTCACTCCTACTTTTCCTGATGCTTCAAGCGCGTCTCTAAGCAAAGCATATGCGTTCATCGCGCCTTTATCAGGTTCAAGATAATACGGTTGTTCGTAGTAAATGCTATTGATTTCTTTTTCTAAAGCAAAACTCTGAATGGCAATTGTCTTTGTTTTTTCAGCATCTGCAGCTTCAAAATCTGCATCTTCAAGAATCACATATTTATCATCGATTTTGTAGCCTTTTACAATATTGGCGAAAGCGACCTCTTTGCCGGTGTTTTCGTTTACTCTTTTAAACTTGATGTTGGAGTGATCTTTTTCATCCAGCATATCCATGTCAATACTGCTTTCCTGCACGGCAGAAAATATTTTAATGGGAATATTTATTAACCCAAAACTGATTGATCCTGTCCAAATTGATCTCATAATGTCTGTTTTTTAGATATTTTGATTTCCTTCAACCCATTTTAAAGCTTTATTGAAAGCCAGTTTTTTAAATCCACGGAATTCTCCGGTTGTATTAAATGTAAATCCATCACCAAAACTTGCCTCTTCAGAGTCTGAAACAATGGCAACCCGGTTCCAGTTTTCAAATTGTTTCAATCCGGTAACAGCATCTTGCAGCCACGAATTTTCGGTAAAATTTTGAATATCAGTATCCACGGCAAACAAAAAATTGATTCCGTTGGATTGTTTCGACAAACCTTCGATTTCCGGCAATACAACACTTTTAAAATCAGCTGTTGTTACCTGACCGAGCGCTCTAAAAGCAATTAAATTATTTGCTGTTTCTATCTTATGTATCATAACAATTAGGGTTGAATTATTTAATTAATAATGAATCATTTCATTCATTTACAGAAGATTAAAATTAATTCAGATATGAGCACATAATTTTACACGATTCCTTGATGTTCTTATAAAACTTCAATAGTTAAATTTTTATTCCGGCGGGAGTATTTGCAAATCAAAATCCGTTTTTATCCGCGTTTTTACAAAATAAATCTGTTTTATCCGCGTCAAAATCAGACGCTGATTTTACTGATTCGCTAAAGCGAAAACGCTGATAAAAACGGATTTTTTTAATTGCTATAAATATAACGCTCCGATGGAGCCTGCTTCAAAATGCATAAATTAATCCCGGAGGGATGAAATATTTATAGAAACATCGAGAAACGATACGAAAGAACCCCAGCGGGTGATATATTCATAGAAAATGAAAAATGTACAACAAAAAGCCCAGCGGGGTGATATATCAAATTGCCATAATATATAACGCTCCTATGAAGCTTGCTTTAAAAACGCATAAATTAATCCCATCGGGATGATATATTTATAGAAAATGAAAAAACGAGATGCAAGAACCCCATCGGGGTGATATATAAAATTGCCAAAGAATTATATGTCGTCTATAAATATGTCGCTCCGCCGGATGCTATAAATATGTCGCTTCGCCGGAGCTAATCTTACACACTAATATTGAATTTCTATAATTATAATCGCTCCGATGGAGCTTGAAAAACAAAAAAGCTCCAAAATCTATGATTTCAGAGCTTTTATAATCAACCTTTTTAATTATTTATTTCTTTGCTGTCGCTGCTTCTTCAATAATTTTAAGTACTTCTGTTGGGTGAGAAAGCATTACAACGTGACTTGCTTCGATTTCTGTTGTTTTAGCATTGGCTCTTTTTGCCATGAATCTTTCTAAATCCGGGCTAATTGCTTTGTCGCTTTTTGCTAAAATGTACCAGCTTGGTTTCGTTTTCCATGCCGGAATTCCGCTTTTGTCTGCAAATACACCTTGCGCTGCGGGAGTTTGTGTAGCAAAAATCAGGTTTTGCTCTTTTTCTTTTAAATCCTGTGCAAATACAGTTTTCACGCCTTCTTTAGACAAATAAAGAAAACCATCTACAGGCTCTAAATAATTACTAAGTGTAACTGCCGGACCTTGAGCAGACAAACTTGGAAGTGTTTCTCCTAAATCAGGAACCAAAGCCGCAACATACACCAAACCTTTTACTTTAGGATCGTTTCCGGCTTGCGTGATCACAAAACCTCCCCATGAATGACCTACCAATATCACATCTCCTTTTGCTTGTGTGATCGCTCTTTTTGTAGCAGCAACATCATCTGCCAATGAAGTTACGGGATTTTGAACCGAAATTACCGGATATCCTTTTGCTTGTAAAGCGACAATTTGGTTCGAGAATGAAGATCCGTCTGCCCAGATTCCGTGAACGAAAATGATAGTTGGTTTATTTGATTTTGTTTCTTGTGAATACATTGTAATGGTACTAAAAGATACCAAAAGTGCGAAAGCTAAAATTTTAATTGTTTTCATTTTTTAATTTATTTAGTGTTTATTGAATTTATAATTATGGCAGAATCGCCATTTTTTGTTTGAGTATTGTTTCTATTTGGTTGTGATTCCCCAGAGTATCATTTTGGATTTGCATTGCATTTCCTTCAAACTTCTGATAATTTATATTTTCTTTTCCGGAAACGGTTTTGACTATTTCGATAGAAATTAATTTCCCGGGAATAATTGCCCCAATCCAGTTAGGATCTGATTTTTGATGCCAGGTAATCCAGACTAATTTTTCGCCTTTTTGCATTTGCAAACCATTGCCTTTTATTCGTTGAATTGTTTGTTGGTTTCCGTACAATAATGCAGTTGTATGTTTTTTATTATTGATGGAAGAATTAATGACTTTTAAGCCTGCAACCTTGTTCAGCATCGCGTCCGGAAGTGACGCTTCATTATTTAAAACCGTTTGATTTTCTTTATCCGAACAGGCAATAAGAAAAAATAAAGCAATGATTCCTGTAAAATAAGTTATCGTTTTCATATTTATTGACGTATTGGAAGCGTGAATACATAATCGTTTTTCTCCATTGGCTGATGGCAATTCATACATTCGATTACAAAATTGGCGTTTTTGCCATACGGAACCATTTCCGGAGTTTTAAATCGTGAAAATCCCCAACCGTTTGTTTTCTGGTATTTCTTATCATTTTTGACCATAAATTCTACTTGTTTAAAAGCGCCTTGAGAAATATTTCCGTCTGTATCTTCGATTTCATCAAATGCTGCTTTTGCTAAAATAGATCCGTTGGGCCACGGACTAATTTTCTTTTCCTTAATGGCTTTCATCGCTATATCATTCCCAAAAATAATTCGCATTGTTCCATTATCCAGTCGTTGCGTTGTACTTATGACCGCCCAGTTTTTATAATCGGCGATATAGGCAATTCCGTTAGGCGCTTTTGGAATTTGAGCCAGTTTTTGAGCTTTCTTTACAGCTTCTGTCTGATGATTTAGCGCTTTTATTTTTGATGTGTCCTGAGGTTTGTTGTTCACTCTGAGACTCCATATATAGTTTTCAAGTACTTTAATATCCTTTTGTGATACTTTAGCCTGAGGATGTGCCAATGTATAACTATCTAAAGGCATTGCTCCATGAGAAATCTGGTTGATGGATTCCCAAAGTTTTGCTTTTTGATCAGCCGGAGATAATTCATCCCATTTAGAAAAATTAAGTCCGCTCCTTCCCTTTTTTATATGTTGTGCCACCAGCCACGAAACCGGAACTATTTTATCGTACCAACTTAAATTAGTTTCGTTAGAATGACAATCGTAACAGGAGTTTTTGAGAATCACCTGAACTTCATGAGGCACTTTTACATTTCCGGTAACGGGTGGATTTATAATAACCGGACGAAAAAATTGCATTGCTAAAACAACTGCAAACAAAATTCCTAAAGAGATTATGACAACCTTTCTTTTATACCATTTGTGCTTTTTCATAGGATTCCTTTTTATTTAATTTAGAATACCTTTTTAATAATGTTCCCATATTATAGTTGGGAAATTCAAAATATTTTCAGGTAAAATGTTATCTGTCTAAAAATTTATAGTGCAAATAAAGGCATGGAAAGCGCCTGAAATCAAAGAAAAGTGCGCGAAAGGGAAAAAAAGAACTTAAAAGGGAATAAATAGAATGGAAAGAAATTTTGATTATCAATTTCTAAACTTATTATTAATTAAATTTGGCTCGCTAATAGAAAATTTTCCCATGAAAAAAGACAGACTTTATCTTTTTACATTTTTATCATTACTTGTTGTTGTTTATATCTGCGGATATTTTAGTATGAATTATTTGGTAGGTTTGAGTACAGAACAATTTCTAAAAATTCAGATTGAGTCCAGTAAAAGAGAAGCCAAAGAAATGGCGAATCTGATTTCGTATCAGGCTCAACAGAATCCTGACAGAAAGGTAATCATTAATAACGTACAAAGCAGCATTGAAAAAACCGACACGCAAACGGGTTTTATTTGTATGTTTGATCAAACAGGAAAAGAAATTTGCCATCCTAATCCAGCAAGAATTGGCGCAATGACACTTCCTGAAGAATCGTATATTTCTAAAACCCATGACGAAGTAAATCCTGAGGACTTTTATAACTATTTAAAAAATAAAACCGAAGGCGGCGGCATAAGGCGTTTTAGCAATCCTGATCACGGAACGGAAATTATTTATTTATATCCTGTTAAAAATACAGACTGGATTATCGCTTCGCACGCCAACCTGAAAAGCATTAACGACCAGGTACAAAACCTTAAATTTTATTTTATTCTGGTTTATATTGGCACCGGTGCTTTGATTGTTTTGCTTTCTTTTTTTATGATTCGCCTTTTCGGAAGTAGATATGAAAGAAAACTCGAAGAGAAAAACGAAAATCTGGTGAATGAAGTTTTAAGCTTATCAAAACTCAATTATGATTTAACAAACTACAAATCAAAACTAGAGTTAAATGATCAGATAAAAACTCCGGAAACTTCGGTTATTCCTTCGAATAAAAAAAGAATTCTGACACATTTGAAAAACGAAATTGTCACGCTCGAAATTGACCAAATCGCTTATGTGTACATGGAAAACACAATCACTTACGTGAAAGATGTAAACGGAAAAGTATCAACGAGCAACAGCAGTTTAGATGAAATTTACAGCGAATTAGACAATACAATATTTTTTAGGGCCAACCGACAATTTATTCTGGCAATAAAATCGATAGATAAAATCCTCAAATATGGTAATAATCAGTTGAAGATTGAAGTTGTTCCAAAATCAGCAATTGATGTGATTATTAGTAAAAACAAAGCTGCTGAGTTTAAAGCGTGGCTTAACAAATAGCAAAAAAGGAATATTTCTAAACTGAAATATTCCCTTTTTTATAAATTATAATTATTAAATAATCTTAGAATTTAAACGTAACATTTGCGGTTAATCGTGTTGGGTTTTGAGCTGCAAGTCTGTACGACCAATATTTTTCGTTCGTTAAATTGTCTACTTTAAGACCAATTCTATACTTTGGCTGATCGTAAAAAAGCGAACAATCTAAAACAGTATACGACGGAATTGAAAATTGGAAAGCAGTTGTATTGGTCTGGTAATATTCGCTGCCATAAATTCCGCCAAAACCAAATCCTAAACCTTGCGCAGGACCATTTACAAGTCTGTAACTTGCCCATAAATTTGCTGTTCTTGGAGATCCGGCAGTTGTTGGTCGTAATCCCTGAACACTTGCATTACTTTTTTCGTATTTACTGTCATTATACGTATAACCCGCCACAATATTTAATCCCGAAACAGGATTCGCAATCAACTCAGCTTCAAAACCTTTGCTGACCTGAGTTCCGTCCTGAATAGAAAAATTCACATGATCCGGATCGTCGCGTGTAACATCTGTTACTTTAATATCATAATAACTAAGTGTCGCCGATAGTTTATTCAAATCAAATTTAAAACCACCTTCTAACTGATTCGCCTGATTGGGTTTGAACGTATTTCCGTTAAAATCAGAACCAGAGACATTGCTGAATCCGTTCATGTAATTTCCAAAAACTGAAATTTTATCTTTCATGATTTGGTATACTAATCCAAATTTTGGCGATAAAGCCGTTTGATTGTAATTTCCTGCAATAGAATCTTTACTAGGATAATACGTCCCTTTGTTTTCGTAGCGATCCACACGAAGTCCTGCCATTGCCAGTAATCTGTCCGTTACATTCACAACATCAGAGGCGTAAGCGCTGTATGTGTTTTCATCATTCGATACAAAATTATTGAATTTAGCCGTTGCAAATAATGGTGCTACTTTATCAACATTAAAATTATTATAAGCATCGCCCGGTTTTTTATAATCCATCGCCGGCATATTTACAATGGCATCGTTACGGGTTGCACGAAGGCTGTAAAAATCCAAACCTGCTACTACCCTGTTTTTAATTTTTCCAATTTTAAATTCACCAATAAAATTCTGCTGAACATCAGTTCCGTAAAATGGTGATTCCTGATAAGTAACCTGTTGTCTGATAGTGGTATTTGACATCATAGTCAACGCTACAACATAACCATCAGATGAGGATCTTGTTCTGGATAAAATAGTTTGTGAAGTCCAGGTATCTGACATTTTATATTTTAACTGGGCAAAAATATTATATTGCTGGCTGGTATAATTGATCGTATTATTAGCAAAAGACAATTTATACGGAATCTCAAGTTCTTCGATACTATGTGCCGTACCTTTTGCAAATGGCGCAAGTCTGGTTGGCGAAGTTGCTTTGTAAAGGCTAAATTCAGCATCAATTAAAAGACTTAGACAATCGTTGATCTGGTAAGAAAAACTTGGCGCAATAGAAAAGTTTTTATTAAATCCAGCATCCTGAAAGCTTCTTTCGCTGTGCAAAGACGTATTGATTCTTAATAAAGCAGTTTTATCTTCGTTTACAGGCGTATTTACATCAACGGTTAATCGGTTTAAATCCCAGCTTGCCGCCGAATACGAAATTTCTCCCTTGAAACTATCAAAAGGCTTTTTTGTAACACGATTGAACAATCCGCCAAATGATGATAATGTACTTCCAAAAAGTGTCGCCGATGGTCCTTTGATAACCTCAATACGTTCCAGATTTGAAGGATCAATTGTAGTATAGGTAAAACTTCCTACGCCGTTTCTCACCACTTGCGGCGTTGCAAAACCTCGTGATATCGAAGTAGTTCGACCTTGATTTCTCACCTCAGCAATTCCGGCTCCGGGAACATTTTTAAATGCACTATTATAATCTGTAACAATTTGTTCCTTCATTAATTCCTTGCTTACCACAATATAAACCTGCGAATTTTCAATGTTTTTTAAAGGCATTTTTGCTACATCGATACTTTCTTTCTTAGCAAAACGATTTCCGCCGGAACGAATCACAACATCTTCAAGATTCTGAACAGATGAATTTACTCTGATATCCACTTCTGTAGATGGGACTTGTGCTGTAATCTCAGCCGTTTCGGTAGATGATGCATATCCTGACATTGTAACTTCTAAAGTATAGGTTCCAAAAGGCAGTTTTTTAAACTCATAATGTCCCGCCGAATTCGTGACAGCGCTTTTATTGATTTCTATTAATTTTACAATAACGCCTTGCCCCGCATTTCCGTCATTTGTGATAATAGTTCCGCCTATTTGTCCGTTTAAAGTCGTTTGAGCGTGAACAAAACTTCCGCTTATCAACAAACCGAACATTATTATGAAATTAATTTTTTGTTTTAAACCGAATCTCTTTTTATACGAAGTATTTATAAAAGAGACAGTTGATCGTATTTTTATGGTCATGTTATCTTTATTTAAACTGATTCTAAATTAAAGCGCAAATGAACACTATTTTTTCTTAAATATCAACTGTACTTCTTTAATATTTTTAAGAAAACACCACTTATATAAACTTAAAACCCACACGAAAATAATGTTTTAAGATTTTTATTACGAAAGGAGTTTGGGGTTTGGGGTTTGGGGTTTGGGGTTTGGGGTTTGGGGTTTGGGGTTTGGGGTTTGGGGTTTGGGGTTTGGGGTTTGGGGTTTGGGGTTTGGGGTTTGATTTTTAGATTTTAAATTTTTTACAACGTATTAAACCCGACAGGTTTTAAAAACCTGTTAGGTTTGTCAAAGAGTGCGGTTAAAATTGTTTCACTTTTTACGTTTGTTTTTTCCTCTCTTTTTACGACCAAAAAATATATGTATCTATATATTAAGATGTTAAAACTTAACAGGAAAAATTTTACCTCAGCATTAACAATAATCAATTTAATATAATTACACAGAATGTATTATTCTTTTAGTTTTCTACGAAAAATTATCTGTTTTCTCCTTTCAGAATTACTATGTTTGTAGTTATTATTGTACTTTTTAATTTGAAAAAGTACAAAAAAACAAGAGCAATTATTGAATAGCTTGCCAAACTGATTATGAGAAAAAATACACTACTGCTAAAAGAAATTTCGATTGAAAAAAAACTTAGAAAAAAAACATTTTTGATACCTTTTACAACCATCCTGTGTGCATCGATTTTATTAATTGGCATTGGTTGTTGCATGCATTTATTCCAGCAAGGATTTTATTGGGCATTTATTCCTGCTAGTTTTTTCGCACATTCGTTTTTAATAATTACGGTTCATGATGGTTCACACAAAGCAATTACAAAAACTAAATACGATAGGTTAATTGTAAATATAAGTGCAGCTTTAATTTTTATACCATTTTATGGTGAACATTATAGAAAATATCATTTAATTCATCATGGATATACAAATACAGATCTTGATCCGCTTGCTTCTCCATTATTAAAAGATTTGTATCACAAAAACAGGTATTTATATATGCTTATGGAAACAATTCCTGTTTTATATTCTTCGTACCTAATCTTTGATTTCAATAAACGAGAAAATGCTCAAAGAGTTACAAATTCATTACAAATTAATAAGCTCTATTTTATACTCTCTATTTTTCTTAGTGTAATTTGGTTTATTACAATTAATCCGCCATTTTATTTTGTCTTGTTTACACTTTTACTTTTAAATCTTATTTCAGTAGTAAGAAATTGGTGTGAGCACATGGGAACAGCTTTAGAACGCAAAACAAATACCTATTGGTTTCCAATGGGATTTGGAATTGGCAATCATGATGTTCATCATCAACATCCTAATTTGTCGTGGCTTACATTAAAAATTGGATTGATCAGACGGGAGAAAAATTCTAATCCTATAAAAACATTAAAGGGTATTTTTTTTGATAAGGCTTTTACTTTTTACAAACCGAAATAAATTATAAAACTTATAATTTCGACATCTATCCTTTCTTTCCATAAAGCAAAAGCCTTTTAAAGGAATATATCGCCGGAAGTTTCGGGAAATTTTCCGCTATTCTCTCCTTATACGTTTTAATAAAAAGCGCCTGCTCCTCGCCTTTCAATCGTTCTATGTACGGAATCAAAGCCGAACCCGATATAAAATTATAAAGCGTATCATGATCGTTTGCGATTATAGGATATACTTTTTGCAGAATCTGAATATCTTCAAGTCCGCCATCAAAAAGAGTTTGCGCATATTCGTCAATGCTTAAAACTGGAGAATCTCTTGTAAACCCGTTTAAATAAGTTTTAAAAGGTTCTTCATTTACCAATTCCAACAAGATTGTATTGAGTTTATTTTCTGGCTGAACTGGCATTTGTACCGCAAATTGTCCTTTAGAATTCAGCAATTTCAGCAATTTTGCAAACAAAATTTCATGATTATCAGACCATTGCAAAGCGGCATTACTAAAAATCAAATCCCATTTTTCTGCAGACGCAATTGTTTCTTCGGTAGTTGCTTTTCTAAAATGTAAATTATCCGTTTCTAAAGCCTTTGATTGTTCCAGCATTTCTGCCGAAGAATCAACACCCAGAAAATCAGCTTCCTTGAATTTATCTGCTAAAATTGCCGTTTGTTCCCCAGTTCCGCAACCTAAATCAATGGCTTTCATTCCGTTTACGGATTCAATAAAATCAGCCAAATCATAAAATGGCTGATATCTGATATTTTTAAACTTATTATAGATTTCAGGATTCCAAGGCATTTGCTAGTCTTTTTAGATTTTATCTTTGATCAGAAAAAAGTGTTTGTGGTCAAAAATAAAATTGGGTTACTATTGACTAAGATACAAAATTATAATTTGTTGTTTTAGGAGCTTATTCCAGCTATCCGCTATATCTTTTATTTTTCTAAAGGAAAAAAATAAAAGGATAACGCTCCTATCTGGGCTATGGATTTGGGTTTTATTAGAAATCCTATATTGTGAACCTGTAATTAGGATAAAATTTGAACGTATATTTATTTTAGGATTAAGTGTAAATATGCAAATTTTTTAAGGACGAGATATTATTAAGTTAAGCTTTTTTAAACAATAAAAACTTAAAAAAATCACGCAAAGACGCAAAGGAGCCAAGTTTACATGCATTTTCTTTGCGACTTTGCGTCTTTGCGCGAGATTTATTCGACAACATATTCCGTTAACTTAATGACTTCGCGCTCGCGTACAACAACAAAATAAAGAACTTTCATTTATTCATTACTACTGTAAGCATCACCAGCAAGCACCTCATTAATTTCGGATATTAATTCAAATTCATCTAAAGGAAACATTTCAAGAACCATTTCTAAAACAAGCGCCACATTAATAGGCGAATATTTAATTGTAGTCGAAGTTTGATGTGCTTCTTGTTCTAACGCTACAATACATAATTTTATAATTTCGGTAATATTACAGCCAAGTTCATAATAATTCAGTACTTTAATTTGAGCTGTATGAGTTCGTGTTTTATCAGCAGACGGAGTTAAAGTATTGCAATATTTGGAAGTTAATTTTTTAAGGCGATCTAATTTTTTGATTTCATTGGTTTCCATGGCGTACATTTTATTTATATATTAATCATTTTACAATTAGACTTTTATTATTTTATTATAAGAAAAATTGTACTTTTGTTTGACCCGGCGAAGAAAGAAATACATTAAATAGTACCAAATCATTTTTAGCCGTATTGTAAAGCAATAAATATGTTTTTTACATATTGCGACTTATTACACTTAATTATTATCTTTGAATTATGAGCACACTTACAAAACCAAATCATATAGGGCGAAAAATTAGCCGTATTCGTGAACTTCGTGATATGAAACAAGAAGCATTGGCACAAGCTTTAGGAACCAACCAACAGGCAATATCTGCACTTGAAAATAGTGAAACTATAAGCGATGAAAAACTTATTGATGTAGCAAAAGCTTTGGGAGTAAGTGTTGAAGCTCTTAAAAATTTCTCAGACGAAGCTGCAATTAATTATTTTAATAATTTCTATGATAACAGTATCGGCGGAGGAAATGGAACGTTTAATAATCAGTGTACTTTCAATCCTTTAGATAAATTGATTGAATCTTATGATGAAAACAAAAAACTTTATGAGCGTTTGTTAGAATCTGAAAAAGAGAAAAATGCTTATTTGGAGAAATTCTTAAAGGATAAATAATTTTTATTAAAACATATATTAAATAGAAAAAGAGACTTGTGGGTCTCTTTTTTTATGCAAGATTTTTTGATCTAATTTGTGGGTATGGATTGAAAATCCGAGATATGGGTTATTAAACTAAGCAAGACTTGCGTTTTCGTTATCATTTAAAATTTTATTTCTAAAAATAGCCATTATAAAAAGTATTGCCAAAGTTATAAATCCTACAATTTCTAAATCTATTCCTAAATAATTTAAAATTAAAACAATTATAATTGTATTAGAAATACACAAAATCCAATAATACGCTTCAGAAATCATTCGTAAATACTTAATTCTATCAGTTATTCTTTGATAAATAACTGAAAAAATTTCTAATTCTTTAGGCTGTTTAATAAAAAAATTATTGTCTTTTAATGTTAAGTAATCTTTTTCACAAATCAATTTAATATATGTTAGGTCTTTAAAATTCATTTTGAGTAATAAAACTAGATAAACATTGGTTATAACAATTATAAAAATTATTAATATCAAAAAATTAAAATTCTCTTTTACTTTTTCAATTGCAAATAAGGTTGTAGCAATGATAATTGGAAATCCAATTATTTTCTGAGTTAAATTTGAAAGTATTTCCGAAAGTTCTTTAAAATATTTTGATTTATATTCTTCATAATCTTTTCTGATTTTGTCGATTGATAGATTATTTAGATAAATTTCAAAATTAACTTTTGCTGCATTAATTATATCATTAAGATTTTCAAATAATTTAAAAATTCTATTTTCACTTTCATATTTCGCAGAAAAATCTATAATCGAATTTTTTAAAAATTTTGGGAGATGTTGATTATCTTCTTTAAAGCAATTTTCAAATTTTTCAAATGATTTACTATAATTAATTTTAACATCAAAATGATGAATTTCGTTATAATATTTTATAATAATTCTGCCCTTTTCATTTGCACTTGTAAATACAATTTTACGATTATCACTATTCACATAATCTACAAAATGAAAAGCTTCTTCTGAATCAACATCTTGATCTTTTATGAATTGTATAAATGAATTATAACCTATAGCGTTGTTGAAAAAATGATTTTCATTATTTTCAATAAAATTTACATAGGTTTTTTTGTCCAAATATGACAGTGGTTCATTTTCAATGTTTAAAATTAAGACATCTCCATTTTTATCTATTTCATTCATTTTTAGATAAGAATTGAAGTCACTAAAAATTTTAAACGGAATATTTTCTTTATAAACATTAATGAACTTATCTCTAATATTTTCAGATTCAATACTCAAATCTGACAATTGTTTTTCAATATCTACAAAATATTCAAACTCAATTATATCTACTTTAATATTAAACTTACCCGTTGGGTGTAATTATTTCAAGTAAAAAATACGGACTAGATATTGTTCAAGATACTGAAATTCAGTATCTTGATGTCGCCAAACAAAACAATATCTATGTCAAATATAATAAAAAATTATCTAA